>FR892668.1:222145-261173 GCA_000433535.1 Dorea sp. CAG:317 | reverse complement strand
AGAGCGCGCCCATGGCGCGCAAACACAAAAAACTCAGATTCCAAAAATGAAATCTGAGTTTTTGATTTACGTCACATGTCGAATTAAGCACGCTCAACTCTGCCTGATTTCAAACAAGAAGTACAAACATACATTTTCTTTGTAGCTCCGTTTTCTGTCTTAACACGAACTGATTTTACGTTTGATTTCCACATCTTTGGTGTTTTTCTATTAGAGTGGCTTACATTATTTCCAAAGTGAGCACCCTTTTCGCAAATAGCACATTTTGCCATGACTGCACCTCCTAACGATCATAATAAGTCTTTCTACAGACTCGCAACATTGACATTGTAGCAGAATCTTTTTAAAAATGCAAGTACTATTTCACAATTAGCATTAAAAATTAGCAGTTAATTTAACAGCAAAACAAGATATATCCTGCCAGCAGACAGAGAATGATACTTAGCACTTCCACGAATGTATTTGGTAAGATCATTGCAAGGACAAGTCCTACCGCCACCCAGAACAGGGCAAATCCTATGACTTTTTTCATCGCTTTATTCCCTGTGCATTTTCTACTATTCTATGTCTGAATGCCGTCTGCTATGACAGTAACGCTATACTTCCTTGGATTCTCCATCCAGAATATCGGCTACGTCCTGTTCTGTCATCTTCTCATCTTTCCCCGAGCTGAATTTATCAATCGCATCCGGGATCATATCCAGAATCTTCGTCATTGTATCCTGATTTTTAATATTTACAAGCTTTGTCTTACCGTTCTGGATAACAAGAACCGCACACGGAGTCATCTTGCCGCCCAAACCACCGGCGCCTTTTTCTTTTTTATCACCGTTAAAAGCACCGGCGCCCACGCCGAATGATACATCGATCAACGGAAGAATAATCGTGTCTCCGATATGGATTGCATCACCTACAACCGTCTTAGAGGAGACGATTCCGTTCATTCCCTGAAAAAGAGCGTCCACAGTTCCTTTAAAATTAATATCTGCCATAATGCTTCCTCCTTATTTCCGGCATGTTTACCATTCAAAATTTTTTATATCTTTGTATGAGCTTCTCACATCTTTATTCCAGAATAATCTCCACGCCACGCAGGAAATGTGGCTTACCTTAACTTTTCCGCCGACTGCAAATCTCCCTTGGAATACTTTGTGTTCAAAATCGGGAAGAATCTCTGTGTCTTCACTCATAAATGGATAAAGAACTGCCAGAGCCGCCAGAACCTTGCCGGTATAGGATGGATCATCAAAGCCATATCTTAGAACCGCTTCCATCTTCCTGGGTCTTAATTTCTTAAGATACCAGAAGAGTTCTTTCTTTACACTTTCATAGGCTCGTATGTGAGATTCGTCCTGAACAAACTGCGTCAGCTTGTCCTTCTTTTCTGTCAATAGCTTTATTTTATCACACAATCCCTGAATTGTACATTTTATCTTTTTGATAAGGGTTTGAATTTTTTGTAATAAGCCATCCCGTTTCTTCTTAACTTTTTCTGAGTTTTCTTCATGTTCTTCAGCATCTGAGGATATCGCTTCAACAGCTTCTTCCAGATCTTCTTCAGCTTCTTTGAATTCCTCTTGAATGCTTTCACTGCTCTTAACTTCTTCTGGTTTTTCACCCACATTTTCAGAAATCGGGTGCCCTTTCTCCTCTTCATTTTCATTCTGAATGCCTCCTTTTTTTCCTGCCATCCGTTTCCAAAACGCAAATCGGATACGCCATATCAATTTCTGATCTTTATAATATACATCTGCACGAAATAGATGTAACAGCCATGTAACTTTTATCTTGCCCTTTAATGATGGGGCATCTCCTTCTGATCTGCCTTTGATTTCATACCGAAAAGGGACAAAAAGAACAATACAAAGCAACAATACGAGTATTCCCAGTATCGCTGCGATTATAATTCCTATGATTTTTAAGACCAACAACAATATATGTAGCATTCTATTTTTCCTGCTCTCTGTCTAATATATATGAACGGATATCTGCGCTCTTTGTCTTATTATACACTTCCTGCGTAATTTCTTCCACCAATTCTAACGCTCCTTCATAATCTTTGGAAATTCCCACCACAAAGAGCTCCTCTCTGTGAAAAACCGGCTGTAAAAGCAGAATATAGCGATGTATTTCCAATTGATTTTTTTCATCCGGAGCAAGCGTCACAAGAAAAATTCCCGGAAGAATTTTTCCTGCCTCTATCTTTTGTATGATTTTATCTTTTTTCTTTTCAAGTCCTTCTGACAAATACAGATGTTTATAATATTTCATACAGAAAACCTCTTCTTCTATGACTTAATAATAAGCGTCAAATACTTTTTTCGCCACATTCACGGCTTTTGCTGTACCGTCAGAGCCTTCAATGATCACACTGATCGCCAGATCCGGATGATCTACATTCGACATTCCCACAAACCAGGAGTGATCCCTTTCTTTATCGGAGCTATATTCCGCAGTTCCCGTTTTGCCGGCAGCTGTATAACTCTGTCCGGAAAGCACGGAAGCTGTTCCGTACTCTACTACACTTGTCATATAATCCTTAAGCTCTGCGGCTTCGCTGGATGTCATAAGGTCTTTGTATTTCTCCGGTTTATTTTCATCAATGATCACGCCTTTATAATTTGTAACCGAATTCACAAGATAAGGCTCCATCAAAGTTCCACCATTCGCAATTGCAGAAGTAATCAGCGCCATATGATAAGGGCTGACCTGCGTCTGTCCCTGTCCCATCGCAGTCATCATTTTTTCTGCGGTTCCGGCATCTTTAGACAACGTAAAGGAACTCTTCTTGTAAGGAAGAACACTCGGAAGCTTGGAATTAAACAACAATTCTTGTGTTGTCTGCCGGAATTTCTCTACATCTAATTCCTGTCCCATATTGGAAAAGGAAGTATTACACGAATAAGCCAGACTGTCTCTGAAATCTACTGTTCCGTGTACTTTTCCTCCGAAACAGTGAATGGTATTCGAACCGCTGTCAATCTCTCCGGTACAATTGTAAGAATAAGAGGATACATCCGGGTTCTCTCTCATATATTCCAGAGCTGTCACGATTTTAAATGTTGAACCCGGCACATAATGTCCCTGGGTAACACGGTTTAAAAGAACCGCTTCTTCATTCGTGTTCAGACTTTCCCAGTTTTCTGCCACACTCCCCGGATCAAAGTCCGGCTTAGATACCATTGCAAGGATTTTACCGGTATCCGGCTCCAGCACTACAACTGCTCCCTTGGAACTTCCAAGTGCATCGTAAGCTGCTTCTTGAAGATTGACATCCAATGTTGTCACAACGTTATCTCCGATGTTCTTCTCATCCTTGAATTCTTTCGCTATTTTTTCCAGAAAAAATGCATTGGATGTAAGAAGTTCAAAATTCATCTCTGATTCCAGTCCGGATTTCCCTTTGTCCGAATATCCTACTACATGAGCAAACATATTTCCGTAAGGATATTCCCTCGTCTCTGTTCCATCCTCTGATGTTGTTGTCTGTGCAAGCACCTTGCCGTTCTTATCAAGAATCTTCCCTCTCACGACACGTTCTGCCAGGGAGTCAAGCCTTGCATTGTGTGAATTGCGGATCATATCACGACTTTTCACAACATTGAAATAACACAGATATCCCATCATCACAAGGAACAGTCCGACAAACACATAAGTAACTCTAGCGAACTCTTTGTTTCTTGCGCGCTTTTTCTGTTTGCGGCGCTTGTCTTCTCTGCGAGCTTCTTTTTGCTCCTTCTTTGACATTTGCCGGCGCTCTTCTTTTTGCTTCAATTTTCTGTCTGCTTCTCTTAGCTCGTAGCCTTTCTTTTTTCTTTCTTTCAATGTCCTCTTCCTCGTCTTCTCTTAATAAATAAAGTCCCTGTATAATCGCGAACATAATGATCGTACTTAATAAGGAGCTTCCGCCATAGCTGACAAGCGGAATCGTTACTCCCGTGGAAGGGATGAATTTCGTCACACCTCCGATGGCAAGAAATGTCTGGAAAATGTAACAGGTTCCAAGTCCGAGTGCCACCAGCTTATAAAAAATATTGTGCAGCTGCATGGCAATATTTAAAAACATTACATATACGCTCACACAGATCAGCGTCATACATAAGGCGAATATGATACCAAGTTCCTCTGCAATAGCCGCAAAGATAAAGTCAGATTCTCTTACCGGAATTGACATTGGCTCTCCCTGAAACAGTCCCATACCGAACCATCCTCCGGTACCGATTGCAAAAAGAGACTGCGCAACCTGGTAACCTCCATTGTCATACGTCGCAATCGGATCTTTCCACGCAAGCACACGGACACGTACATGGTTAAACAAATGATATGCCACTACCGACGCCGCACTTCCCGCACCTAAACCGGCAAGGATATAGAGCGGCTGTCTTGTTGCCACGTAAAGCATCGTCAGATATACCATGAAAATGATAAGCGCAGCTCCCAGATCCTTCGAGGCAACCAAGATCAATACTTGAAACGCTGCCAGTGCTGTTGTAATCACAACGTTTTTAAATTCCAGTGATTTTTTGAAACTGGAAGCTACAAAGAATACGAAAACGATCTTAACCAGTTCCGATGGCTGAACGCTGATTCCTGCAATATCGAATCCAAGCTTCGCTCCATAGGAAACTCTTCCTACCACTACGACCGCACCAAGAGACACAATACCCACAACTGCATAGAGCGTTCTCCACTCTGAAAAAAACTTAAACTTTCGAATGAGGACAGGAACTATAAAGCTAAGTCCGATAGCACCTGCCGCAATCAAAAATTGTTTCATGGCAATATCGTAATCCAATCTTGTCAACATGATCAGACCAATGCACAAGAGCATACACATATTATTAACGACCAGTCTTGATACTTTCGGATAGATCAAGATATACAGCAGAATAGTAGCCCCAAGAAGTACCACTTGCGCAAGATAGAAGACAAGCATCTTTATATCTTCTGTTTCCAGATACATTACCAAAAATGCTATGATATGGATCATAAACATCAACACATTCTGCCGTCTTAAAAGCTGCCGCTTTTTATCCGGATCTTGATATCCAAAGATACTAAAGCATAGAAATGTATACATCGTAATCAACAATATAATACTGTATTTCGACAGCTCTACAATTATATTTACCAAAGTCTCACCTACTTTACTCCTCGCTTAAAATGACCTTTTGTATACTCTATAGCCGGAATTTCCACTTGCTTCCCATCCAAAAATATCTGAGCATACAGATCTGCGATTTTTTTCATCTCTTTTGCTGACTCCGTCACAAAATCAAGCCGAATCTCTGCCGGACAGAGTCTTCGGATTTCTTCTGCCTGATGAAGCAGCATTAACGGAATCGGATTATAAATTACATTATAACAGTATTTACAATAATTTTTAACTGCAAATTTTTTCCCTCTCCGATCGGTCAGATGTAAAACAGCTTCCTGTTTTTTGCACCCTTCTGTATTCTTCTTCACACAATTTGCCGTAATCATCACAGGCTGGTACCCATATGCTATGAAAACGCCATCTGTTATATCAAGCCTCTGCAATTCTCTGTCATTTAGTTCCACCGATGCCGTGTATTGATCTACACCTTGTTTTTTAAGAAATTCTTTGCTCTCCGTATTAAAGACATACAGGTTATAATCTCCGATGATTTCTTTATCATATCCGTGCCTTACCAGCCACTGAAGACTTTCATAATTACGAACCAACACGCCGTCATAGCAAGTCACAAGTTCCGGATAATTTTGTTCCATATACTGCATCGTATTATGCCGGCAGATATACGGAAGCGCCGCATAGACCTTCTTATCTGCCGCATTGCATAATTCCCGGATTCCTTTGTCAAAAATAAGGTTACTTTCCACATAGACAGCATTCAATCGCTCGTCACCAAGGGCTGTTTTGCACTGTGCATGGTCGGACACGAACGCCGTAAGGCGCAGCTTGTTCTCTTTGCTGATGCTCTGCCTTTCTTCGATGTTCTGCCCTTCCCTGTCAGCTTTTTTCACGTCTTCCAGCTTCTCTTTCTGAATCTGTCTTACCGGTTCCTGTCGATGCCACGGCTGAACGACTGCCTCTTCCAAAGCTTCTATTCCCTGTCTTCTCAACTCATTGAGCGCCTGCATCGGAAGGAAAATATTTCCGGTGATCCTCACTTCCAGCTTCTCAAACTCTACTTCTGTCTCGCCGGTCTTGTTCATCTGCTTTCGAATCCGTTCTTCCTGAAGCGGCTGATTCTTGGCAGTCTGTACTACATCTCCCAGAACAGACACCTGAATCTCATCTAAATTCAAATCCAGTTTAGCACGGTTCCCTTCTGAAAGTATTAATTTACCATTAATTTTTTCTTTTATTTTATAATTTGCCAGATTCGAAACTTCCTGAATTCCATCTTCCACCCGACCGGTGGAAATCATATTTTTCCCATTGTGTTGTTTATAATAGCCGGAAGAATAGCCGCGCCTCTGGTATACGCCTTCTAAAACCTTACGATCCTGCGCTGACACCTGATAGTGCGCCGCACCCTCTGACAAATAGAGATCCGCATACTTTCGGTACATACTTACAACGGTATATACATAATCCGGCTGTTTCATACGCCCTTCAATCTTAAAGGAATCAATTCCCGCTTCAATAAGTTCCGGGATCATATCAATCGTACATAAATCTTTCAAGCTCATGAGCTCTCTTGGCTTTTGTCTTTCTACACTATAAGAAAGGCGGCATGGCTGCGCACATTGTCCGCGGTTTCCGCTTCTTCCGCCGATCATACTGCTCATCAGGCACTGACCGGAATAGCAGTAACACATCGCTCCGTGCACGAAACATTCAATCTCCAATCCGGTTTCTTTCTTCATGGAACGGATTTCTTCCAGACTTAATTCTCTTGCCGGAACAATTCTTTCTGCCCCTTGCGCTTTAAAAAATTCTGCTCCCTCTGTCCCGGTCACTGTCATCTGAGTGCTGATATGGATTCCAAGACCGGGAAACCATTCCCGGATCAGAGAAAGAACGCCTGTATCCTGTACGATCACAGCGTCAAGCCCCTGACAATAATACGGCAGCAGGTATTTATAAAGTTCTTCCACTTCTTGATCTTTGAGTAAGGTATTAACTGTCATATAGATTTTTCTGCCATGAAGATGCACGTAATCAATAGCAGCAAGAAGCTCTTGCTCCCCAAAATTGTCGGCATAGGCTCTTGCTCCAAAACGACTTCCTCCCACATACACTGCATCTGCCCCGGCACAGACGGCTGCTTTCAAGCTCTCAAGAGAACCTGCCGGCGCCAGAATTTCTATCTTCTTTTGTGGAACACCTTTCCTCTTTGTCATCTGTCTTCCCTTTCTATCTATATCTCTATATCTATCAATTTTCTCTCTATCAGTAGAAAAGGCTGTCCAAAGACAGCCCTACTTCTTTTTATTCTTCATTTCAGTTTCTAACTGAACAATCTTCATTTGAAGCTCTTTATTTTCTTCCTTCAGCTTGTCCATTGCTTTTTCTGCATTCTCAAGCTTGATCTGAACAGATATTAACTCATGCTTCAGATCATACATGTCTTTATCTTTTTCTTCGATATCATTTTCCAGAGTGCTTCCCTGCTTCTTTGCCTTAAAATAATCATCAGCAATGTTAAGTGCAAGCAGCACACTTCTTGTCTCTGCGCTCTGTTTGCGATATCCTTCACTGCTTGTACATTCGTCTAACTTGTGATTAATATAAGTTGACACTTTCTGTAAATACTCTTCACTTTCAAATCCGCTCAAGGTAAATACCTTTCCGCCGATCAATACTTCCGTAAAATTTTTTGATGATGCCATAACAGCCTCCTGCAAATTTCTAATTTCTGTAAACTATTATAAACTAATGTTCCTATAAAAAACAACTATTTTTCATTATTTTCATAGGAAATTCCCAAATGTCCGTAAGCTTTTTCTGTCACAATACGGCCTCGCGGTGTCCGCTGTATAAAACCATTCTTAAGTAGATAAGGCTCATACACATCTTCAATGGTCCCCGCATCTTCGCCGATTGATGCCGACAGTGTATCAAGTCCTACCGGACCACCTCCGAATTTCTCTATGACCGTAAGAAGAAGATCCCGGTCTGTCTGATCCAGGCCTTCTCTATCCACATCAAGAAGATCCAGGGCATAATTGGATACTTCTTCCGTAATATATCCATCGTATTTCACCTGTGCAAAGTCTCTTACACGCTTCAATAGACGGTTTGCAAGTCTTGGTGTCCCACGGGAACGTCTTGCAAGCGCATCCGCTCCACGTTCATCAATTCCTACGCTAAGAACCTTTGCCGAACGTAAAATAATCGTCTTCAATTCTTCAATTGTATAATATTCCATTCGATTCACAACTCCGAAGCGGTCACGAAGCGGTGCCGTCAGCATACCGGCTCTGGTCGTCGCCCCTACCAATGTGAATTTAGGAAGATCCAGACGGATAGATCTCGCAGTGGCTCCTTTGCCGATCATAATATCAATGGCATAATCCTCCATAGCGGGATACAACACCTCTTCCACCTGACGATTCAGGCGATGGATCTCATCTACAAACAGTACATCCTTCTCTTGAAGGTTATTCAAAATTGCCGCCATCTCCCCCGGCTTTTCAATTGCCGGACCGGAGGTAATCTTCACATTCACATGCATTTCGTTGGCAATAATACCGGCAAGCGTCGTTTTTCCAAGACCGGGTGGTCCATAGAAAAGCACATGATCCAGCGCATCGCCTCGGTCTTTTGCAGCCGCAATATAGACTTTCAGCATTTCCTTAATCTTCTCTTGTCCAATATAATCATCCAGAAGCTGCGGCCTTAAGTTGTTCTCTATCTTAATATCTTCTTCCAGATTCTCTGTTGTAATAATTCGTCTGCTCATTCTCTTCCACCCTGTATCAGAACATCATATTTTTCAATGCTTTCTTAAGCACTGTCTCTACGTCTGTATCTTCTGATATTTCAACCTGTTTTACCGCTTTTAAAGCTTCCGTACTTCCATAGCCCAGTGCAACAAGTGCCTGCACTGCCTCACTTTGCACTTCTCCGCCGCCATTTTGCACAGAATGACTGTCTCTCTGTCCGGAAACTGCGTGATCCAACGCATCCTCGAGACTTAACTTATCTTTCAGTTCTAAAATAACCTTTTCCGCAGTTTTCTTGCCGATTCCAGGTGCTGCCGAAATTGCTTTTACATCATTAGATAAAACTGCAAAGCGAAGATCGTCCGGTGATAACACAGACAAAACTGCCTGTCCGCCTTTCGGGCCAATTCCGTTTACGCCGATCAGCAGTTTAAACACAGACAGATCATCTCTTGTGAGGAATCCAAACAACTGCATGGCATCTTCCTTTACATTGAGATATGTATAGATTCGAACTTCCGAACCAACCGGCGGAAGACTGCTCATAGACTGTACCGACATAAAAATTCCATATCCGATACCACCCACATCGACGATGATCCGGTCTTCCTCCAATGCAGCTAATTCTCCTCGTATATACTGTATCATAAATTTCCTCCTAAAATTCCAAATTGGCAAGTCGCTTCAACATTCCGTCTGAGGCGATACCGATCAGAAGACCGGTCACCAGCCCCGCAATCAGAAGCACCGGAACATAATACATCACGCTGAAAGTCTCCACGATCACGGATGCGATGATCAGCTGTCCGATATTATGAAATACGCCTCCGGCAATACTTACCCCGATGACACTGAATCCACCTTTTTTGCGAAGCAATGCCATAACAGTAAGGCTTAATAGCCCTCCTGCCAGACTATAAATAATACTGAAATAATTTCCAAAAATAAATCCTGCAAGCAGTACTCTGACGATAGACAGAAGATAGGCCTCCGACAATTTCATACGGTACAAAGCAATGACAATGATCAAATTCGCCAGTCCCAGCTTCACACCGGGAATTCCGAACTGAATCGGAATCAGCGTCTCAACATAACTAAAAATCAATGCCAATGTCGTAAATACGCCAAAATACGCAACTTTACTCTTCACCTTTCACACCTCTAGTTCGTGATTCCGTCTAACTGACTGTTTTCTTTGCTGTCTACTTCCACCACTACTTTATTCGGAAGGCAGATAATACTCTCATGGTTTTTCGACACCGGCTTCTGGTTCACACACAGCTTATCCGGGCAATTTGCATCCACCATATCCGCCTCGTGATTCTTGATTACAAGAACGTTGGAACCGCCATTGATTTTAATCTCTCTATCTTCCGCAAGCGAATAGACCCCTTCGATCTTGCCGTTCACCTTAACGGTAACGCTTCCTGCACCGTCTGCGCCGATCACTTCATGGAGCAGAAACGCAAGCCCTGCCACACACAGAATTACAACGATCAATACCCAGTCCTTCTTCGACATGCGTCTTTTTTTCTTTTCCTTCATATTTGTTAATTCATCCATATTCCATACCTCTCTGCGTTCTATTCTAACACAAGAAAACTGTTACTGCAATCACATGTTCGATTGCAGGCAGAGATTTCTTATGTTAAAATGAAAAGAACATTTGAACTATTTCATTATATTTATGAGGTGTTTTATGAAATATAAACAAATAACAGCAGTTTTAGTATCTGCCTGTCTGCTCCTTGCCGGATGCGCAGGTTTTGAGAAAAAACAGAATCCATCTTATACAGACACATTGTTCGATACTGTCATTAAAGTTCAGATCTTAGGTTCTGCCGACGAAGATGTCCTAAAAGGTTTGGAAAAACTATGCAAAGACTATGATAAGAACTTTTCTATGACAAACGAAGAAGGAGAACTCTACAAAATCAATCATGCGCAGGGCGCTCCGGTGGAAGTCTCCGATGATATGGTCACATTGATTCAAAAAGGAATTTACTACAGCGAATTTTCAAGAGGAGCATTTGATATTACCATTGGTTCTGTCTCAAGCCTGTGGGATTTTAAGGAAGCGAAGGTGGTTCCTTCCAGTGACGCCATTCAGGAAGCGCTCACCCACATCAACTATAAAAATATTCACATCCAGAACAATACCGTACAATTGACAGATCCCTATACGCAAATCGACCTTGGCGCCATTGCCAAAGGCTATATTGCCGACCGAATCAAGGATTATCTGGAAGAACAAGGCGTAAAACATGCAACCATTAACCTCGGCGGAAATATCCAGACAATCGGAACAAAACCGGACGGCTCCGATTACAACATTGGCATCCAAAAACCATTCGATGAAACAGGAGAACCGATCACATCAGTGAAGATTAAAGACAAATCCATTGTTACGACCGGGATTTATCAGCGGTATTTCGAGCAAGACGGAACACTCTATCATCATGTGCTTGATCCAAGAACCGGAATGCCTTGTGACACCGATCTTTACAGTGTATCAATCATTACAGACTCCTCTCTCACCGCAGACGCCATGAGTACCGTATGTTGTCTGATGGGCTATCAGGAATCCATGAATGTGATCAGCCAGCTTGATAATGTTAACGCTGTATTTGTCACCGATGATGGAAATATCAAATATTCTTCTAATTTCCAGAAGAAACAGCCAAAATAAAAATCACGTATTTCATACTATAAGAGAAGCAGGACATTCGCCCTGCTTCTCTTTATGCTTTATAACGCTAATCAATTGTCTTTGTATTACAATCTTGCAACTCCGCTCTTTCTTGCCGCCTCGGCTACAGCCTTGGCAACTGTGCCGCCAACTCTCTCATCAAAAGCTGCCGGAATGATATAATCTGCATTCAGCTCCTCTTCACTGATCAGTCCCGCAAGCGCCTTAGCCGCCGCAATCTTCATCTCATCATTGATATCTCTTGCACGCACATCAAAGGCTCCACGGAAAATTCCCGGAAATGCCAACACATTATTGATCTGATTCGGGAAGTCACTTCTTCCGGTTGCTACTACCTTCGCACCGCCGGCTTTAGCCTCATCCGGGAATATCTCCGGTGTCGGGTTGGCACAGGCAAATACAATGGCATCTTGGTTCATTGTCTTCACCATGTCAACGGTGAGCGCTTTCGGTGCAGATACGCCGATAAATACATCTGCCCCTTTGACAATATCCGCAAGGCTTCCCTGCTCTTTTCTCAAGTTGGTAATTTTCGCCATCTCTTCTTTCACAGGGTTCATTCCTGCTTCTCTTCCTTCATAGATAGCACCGGCTCTGTCACACATTGTCACATCTTTGGCGCCGCTTGTAATCAGAAGTTTCGCAATGGCAATCGCTGCTGCTCCTGCACCGTTCATAACAATCTTAACCTTATCCAATTCTTTCCCGGTGACTTTCAGTGCATTCATAAGTCCAGCTAACGTAATGATCGCAGTTCCGTGCTGGTCATCATGGAAAATCGGAATATCACATTTTTCCTTCAGACGTTTCTCAATCTCGAAGCATCTTGGCGCTGAAATATCTTCTAAGTTTACTCCGCCAAAGCTTCCTGACACCTGATAAATAGTCTCAACGATCGTGTCCACATCCTGACTCTTAATACACATCGGGAATGCATCTACTCCGCCAAATGCTTTAAAGAGAACACATTTTCCTTCCATAACAGGCATTCCCGCTTCCGGTCCGATATTTCCAAGACCCAATACGGCAGAACCGTCTGTCACCACGAGACACATGTTGTGACGGCGTGTCAGTTCATAACTCTTATTTACATCTTTCTGGATAGCAAGACAAGGTTCTGCCACTCCCGGTGTATACGCAAGTGCTAAATCTTCTTTTGATTTCACCGGAACGGTTTCTACCACCTCAATCTTACCTTTCCACTGTTCATGAAGTTTTAATGATTCTTTTGCATAATCCATAATACATCTCTCCTCTTATGCTTCAGTTACCTTGGTACATGTAATTGCAACGGAACCTGCTCCAATATGACAGGACACACTTAAAGACAGCTTGTCCACATGCATATCTTCCACATATTCCGGGAATTTTGCTTTCACTTCATCGACCCACACAGCCGCATCCTCTTCACTGCATGTATAAGCGATATCGATATTAACTTTCTGTCCGGCAAATCGAGAAGACAGATCCTTATCAATTGCTTCCAGCATTTTCTTCTTTGCCGCTTTTATTCCTCTTACTTTTGCAAAGGCATCCAGTTTTTCACCCTGAATCTGAAGAACCGGCTTCAGGTTCAATACGGTTCCGAGTGCTGCCGCAGCAGGTGTGATTCGTCCACCTTTTTTCAAATATTTCAAAGTATCTACCGTGATGTAGATACTGGATTCCATCTTATCATCCATAAGCGCACTGACAATCCCCTGTGCACACACGCCTTTTTCCGCCATTTTCAAAGCTACCTCTACAGATCTTCTCTGTGTGACAGATATGCGCTGGTTATCAACCACATACACTTTTCCTTCATAGTCCTGTGCAAGAGACATGGATGTGTGGCAGAAACTGCTCAGCCCGCTGGACATAGGAATATGTACCACTTCGTCATACTCTTCCAACAGTCTGTCCCAAAGATCCATCACATCCCCCGGTGAAGGCATGGATGTTGAAATATTGGCATCCTCTTCCAGCTTCTTATAAAACTCTTCCTGTGTCAGTGTAATATCTTCAAAAAACAGCTCTTCATTAATATAGAATGGCATTGGTATCACATAAACACCAAGCTCTTTCGCCTCACTCTGGGTGATTCCACTATTACTATCGGTTACAATTGCTACTTTTCCCATATGGTTCCCCGTCATCCTTTCTTTTTATAACCGGATAATCTCCGATACTTGATCTCTTTCTGCCACCATCATTTTCAGGTCTTCCCCGTAATACGGATTATCTCCCATCGTTACCTCAAGCTTTACTGTTTCATATGCAAGACGGGCATAATTATTTTCCTTACTCAAATGGCCAAGCATTACGCATCCCAGATCATCATGTAGTATATCACAAAGAAGCCGTCCTGACAATTCATTGGAAAGATGCCCTCTGTCTCCCATCACCCTGCGTTTCAATGGATACGGGTAAGGTCCCACTTCCAGCATATGGATGTCATGGTTAGCCTCCAATACAATTCCATTTAAATTTTTCAGATTTTCAACAATATATTCATCATAGGTACCAAGATCAGTTGCCACAGCCGCTGCTTTCTCCCCATGCTCAATCCGGTATCCGGCAGGTTCATTGGCGTCGTGGGAAATATGAAATGGATGGATATCCAAATCTCCCAGTCGAAATGTCTCATCTGCTTTCACTTCGTGAAGAAGCCCTTCAGGAAGCTTGCCTAATGATTTTGCACATTTGATTCCCTGAATAGTTCCGCTTGTGGCATAAACCGGAACCTCATATTTTCTGCTGAATACACCAAGCCCCTGAATATGATCAATATGCTCATGGGTGATCAAAATCCCGTCCAGATCATCACCGGTAATATCCAGATGTGTAAGACCTGCTTCAATTCTTTTTTTGCTGATTCCAGTGTCTACGAGAAGATGGGTATTGTCACTTCCTATGTAAATACAATTCCCGCTGCTTCCACTGGCGATACTGCACATTCTCATGTAGTTCTCCTTGTATCTCTATCTTTCTTCCTCAAATATCTTACAGATCATGGACGATCTTGTCAAGCTGAAGCATCGTTTCTACAAACACTCCATTGTTGTCGATCACTCGGTCACAATTTTTCAAAAACTCTTCTTTCGGAAGCTGCGCTGCCATAATCTCATCAATTTTCTCCGGCTGATACCCTCTCGCATAAGTCAGACGATTTTTGCGCACATCTTTTTTCACATAGACATACCAGAATTCATCACAGATTTCTTCATAATTGTCTTCTATGAGAAGCGCCGCCTCGATCAAGAACAAACTGGTGCATTTACGCTCTTCTGCGGCAATTTTTCTACGGATTTCCTCTTTAACCGCCGGATGAACGATTCCGTTTAATATCTTCAATTCTTTTTCATCCGTAAAAACGATATCTGCCAATTTACTTCTGTTGATCTCGCCCTTTTCATCCAGAATCTCTTCTCCAAAATGTGCAACGATCTCATCATATACCGGAGCCCCTTTTTTCTGAAGTTTTTTTGCCACTTCGTCTGCCTGACAGATAGAAGCTCCGTATTTATCATTTAAATAATTTAAAATCTGTGTCTTACCGGCTCCAATGCCTCCGGTTAATCCTATAACTTTCATGATCTTTCACCTCTTATTTTGCTTCATACCAGTTATTTCCAGTGTGCATATCTATCTCAAGCGGTACGTCTAACGAAGCCGCCTGTTCCATCTCTTCACGCAAAATCTCCTTTACGGTGTCAATTTCAGCGTGGTATGCCTCGATTAAAAGTTCATCATGAACTTGAAGCACAAGCCTTGATTTTAACTTCTGTTCCTTTAACCGTTTATTTACACCAATCATGGCGATTTTCATAATATCTGCCGCGGTTCCCTGAATAGGAGCATTCATGGCAACTCTTTCTCCAAAAGAGCGCTGCACAAAATTGCTGGAAGCAAGCTCCGGCACCGGACGTCTCCGTCCAAACAAGGTCTTCACATATCCGTTCTCTTTGGCGTGCGCTACCGCGTCATCGAGAAATGCTTTGATTCCCGGATACGTATGGAAATAATCTTCTATATATTTCGCCGCTTCTTTTCTCGTTATACTCAAGTCCTGACTAAGCCCGAAGGAACTGATTCCATAGACGATCCCAAAATTCACTGCTTTTGCATTTCTTCTCTGTAAATCAGTCACCTCATCAAAAGGCACATGGAAAACCTGAGAAGCTGTAATCCTGTGGATATCTGCCTCCTCCCGATAAGCCTTGATAAGCTGCTCATCACCGGAACAGTGAGCCAGTACCCGAAGCTCGATCTGTGAATAATCCGCATCCACAAATACATACCCTTCTTCCGGAACGAAGACTTTACGAATCATTCTTCCAAGTTCTACCCGAACCGGAATATTCTGAAGATTCGGCTCGGTACTGCTGATTCTTCCGGTAGCTGTTACGGTCTGGTTAAATTTCCCGTGAATCCTTCCATCTTCCTGAATATAGCCTGCCAGTCCGTCCGCATAAGTCGATTTTAATTTTGTAAGCTGACGGTATTCCAGAATCTTCGCAACGATCGGATACTCCGGTGCCAGTTTTTCCAGCACATCCGCAGCCGTAGAGTAACCGGTCTTCGTCTTTCTTCCGCCCGGAATTTTCATATTCTCAAACAGAACTACTCCAAGCTGTTTTGGCGAGTTGATATTAAACGTCTCATTGGCATCCTCATAAATCTCTTTTTCAAGTTCTACGATTTTATCTCCGAGTTGATCGCCATAGAGCTTCAACGCCTCTGCCTCTACCTTCACCCCGTTTTTCTCCATGTCATAAAGAGTAAATACAAGGGGCATCTCTATCTCTTCAAACAGACTCCACAGTCCGTCTTCTTTCAGTCTCTTTTCTAATTTGGCGGAAGAAGCATATGCGGTGTACGCTTCATAACATACCTTCGTTGTAAGATCTGTCTTATCTTCCAAAATAAGGTCCAACTGTTCTCTGGCTACATCTTCATAAGTATAATCGCTTTTCAACGGATTAAGTAGATAAGCGGCAACGGTAGCATCAAAACAATTGTCTTTTCTCTGGATCTTTAAGAACTCCATCTGAGCCTTCAGATCAAACACAACGAATCTATTCGTCTTCTCCGCAATCATTTCCAACTCTTTTAGCAGCCATTCACCACTGAGTTCCGCGTTGCACCGGATACATAGAATGTCTTCCTGCGAAAAAGAAAGTGCGATTCCACCCACACCGGCTTCCTGTACAAAAAGTGGAAGCACATTCTCCAGATCCTTAAAAATTGCCGCACCGACACAGTCAGCCTGCGCTGCCTTTCTGAAGATTTCCGTCGCTTCCGTTTTGCTTTCGATCACTCGAAAATGATCCTCCACGGAATTTGCCGGCGCTGTTACATCAAATTTTGACAACAGATTCTTAAACTGTAATCTCTGGAAATAAGCATAAGCTTCTTCGGTATATATATTTCCAAGCCGCGCTTCTTCGAAATCATAAGCAAAGTCAGCATGGACTTCAATGGTTGCCAGCGTCTTACTCATCACCGCCAGCTCCCAGTGTTCTTTTAATGCCTTTGATGCCCGCGGCGGCTTCAATTCCTCTACATGGGCATATGCATTTTCAATGGAATGATATTCTGTAATGATCCTGGCAGCAGTCTTTTCGCCGATACTTGGCACACCCGGAATGTTATCAGAAGTATCCCCCATCAGCGCCTTTAAATCAATAAACTCTAAAGGTGTCACCTGATAACGGTTCTTTACATCCTCGCTGTAATAATCTTCTACTTCCGTTCTGCCCTGCCTCGTCTTAGGAATACGAATCTTCACATGTTCTGTGGCAAGCTGCAACAGATCCCGGTCGCCGGAGATCACAGACACTTCCATGCCCCGCTCTTCACTTCTTCTGGAAATGGTTCCAAGAAGATCGTCCGCTTCCAGTCCTGCCTGTTCGATAGTCTTAATTCCCATTGCGCCTAAAACTTCCTTGATTACAGGCACCTGCTGACGCAGCTCGTCTGCCATAGGTTTTCGTGTTCCCTTATAGGCATCATACATTTCATGACGAAAGGTAGGAGCATGTACATCAAAGGCAACTGTCAGGTATTCCGGTTTTTCCTCTTCCAATATTTTGAACATGATCGTAAGGAACCCATAGATTGCGTTGGTATGAAGCCCCTCTGCATTGGTGAGATCAGGGAGCCCGTAAAACGCCCGGTTCAAGATACTATGTCCATCTATCAATACAATTTTTTCACTCATGATTTTTCTCCATGCATTTTATTACTATCTTATTACTATACACCAATTCAAGAGGTTTTAAAAGTAAAAAAATATTAAAAGAAGGCATTGTATCAAACAACGCCTTCCCATCATTTCATATATATTTTCTGTCTAGATCGAATATCGGAATTCTTTATCCGTAAATATTCTGGCAAAAATAAGTCCCAGCGGAAGCGCTGCCATAATGAGCACTGCCTCTGTAAACCAATGAGATGCATCCATAATAGTGCCTGTTCCCATATTGTAAATCGCCTTATACAAATACATCCCCGGAACCATGATTACAATAGATGGGACTGTAATCGAAATTCTTGGATAGCCGTAAGATGGCTTTAACAGTGATGCCAGAATTCCTGCTAAAAATGCACAGGCAAAGGCTGCCGCCGCCGGAGGTATCCCGATCAGATCAATAAGCTCCAGTCTTAATGTATTTGCAATCGCGCCAATCACTCCTGCCATGGACGCCATTTTTACAGAACTGCTGAACATAATAGAAAATCCGAACACGCCGCAGAAGCTTGCCAAAAATCGAAAGCATGCCAATATGCCAACACTTAACCCAAGCGGCTGAAAATCTCCCGGCTTTAATTGGAGAGCGACTGCCAGAATCCATCCGGTCAGCGTAGATGTCAATATGATTAACGCCGCATATGTAAATCTTTCGATTCCAGACCTTAAATCCAGCTTGGCAAGGTCGATTCCACTTGTAATAAATGGGAATCCCGGAATAATAAACAGCATGGCACAAATGTATCCAGCTTCATGATTGGCAGACACACCAAATACAAGCTCCAACATTCGAAGTAATGCGGTATAACCAAGACAGGCTGCCGCCACACCTGCTACAACCTGTAACGCAAGTGTATACTTTCTGTGAATCAATTGAACACGAAGATAATTACCAATCCCCGCACCCAAAAAAGCACATAACATCTCTATCGGTCCGCCGCCCAAAAGTAAAGTAAATCCACTGCAGGCGAATCCGGCAGCAAGTCCTAACGTCAAAGGTTTATACCCTGATTTTATCTTCTCCTGTTCATCCAGCTTCTTATGAAGCTCTTCAATAGATAAGTGACTGTATTTTTCTGAAAAGTCCAGAACAAACTGTTCTATTCTTGCAAGTTTTGCTGTATTTACACCGGTACCTGTCAGTGTCAGCACCTGGGAATAGCTTTCTCCGCCTTCCAGACAGGTATATTCAATAGACACCAGTCCGATATCCGCTGAACAGGTAACACCAAGCTCTCTTGCTATCTTATTCATAGAACTTCTCACACGCCATGCTCCTGTTCCGCAGGATAACAGCATAAATCCAATTCTTCCTATAATTGTAGATTTCTCACTCAAAGAAGCTTCTTTGATCGGAGTAGAATCATTTTTCTCTCCGAAAGAATGCCATGGAATTGGCATATGGTTTTTATCAATAGATGAAATATCTTCTCTTGTAATCTGCATAATTTCCTCTTCACACTTTATTTTAGTCTTTTTTATTCTTTACTATCATACAGAGTATTCATTTCATTGTCAACAAAATGTCAATCTTGCTCGATACATTCCGCTCTTCGTTTCTCTGCGGCAAAGTAAAACAGGGGCTGGTCATCCCATCCCCTGTTTCCATGTCTAATGTTTATTTTCACTTAATTGCGGAACCTTTTATTTCTCCTGCTCTGCAAGATATTGCGCACGTCCCTGGTCATAAAGGTTATTCCCCTCACTGTCAATGATGACAACCAATGGCATATCTTCAACATAAAGCTTGCGAAGTGCCTCAGCGCCAAGGTCTTCATATGCAATAAGCTCTGCTTCTTTGATTGATTTTGCAAGAAGTGCTCCTGCTCCGCCAATCGCACCAAAGTAAACACCGGAATACTTCTTCATAGCATCTACAACTTCCGGAAGACGTGCTCCTTTACCGATCATTCCTCTTGCGCCTACAGACATCATCGTTGGCGCATAAGCATCCATACGTCCGCTTGTAGTCGGTCCTGCAGAACCAATCACTTTTCCCGGCTTTGCAGGCGTAGGTCCTACATAGTAAATAGTTGCATCAGTCGGATCAAAAGGAAGTTCTTCTCCTCTTGCAAGAGCCTCACACATTCTCTTATGTCCGGCATCTCTGGAAGTATAGATCGTTCCTGTCACCAGTACGCTGTCTCCTGCATGCAAAGTTTTTGCAAGTTCCTCAGTCAATGGTAATGTAATCTGTCTTGCTGCCATCTTAGATCACCTCCGTTTTATGACGTGTTACATGACAGTTAATATTAACTGCACATGGCATACCTGCAATGTGTGTTGGCAACGTCTCAATATTCAGACCGATTGCAGTTGTCTTTCCGCCGAATCCCTGTGGACCGATTCCAAGTTTATTTACCTTCTCAAGCATCTCTTTTTCAAGATCTGCATAGAATGGATCCGGGTTCTCGGAATCTACCGGACGCATCAGAGCTTTCTTCGCAAGAAGCGCTGCTTTGTCGAAGGTTCCTCCGATACCAACGCCAACAACCATTGGTGGGCATGGGTTTGGTCCTGCGGTCTCAACAACCTCTAAAATGAAGTCTTTAATTCCCTGAAGTCCTGCGGATGGCTTGAACATACGAATCTGGCTCATATTTTCACTTCCGAATCCTTTTGGACCTACTGTGATCTTAATTTCCTCACCAGGCACAATCTCTGTGTAAAGCATAGCCGGTGTATTGTCTCCGGTATTGCCGCGACGCACAGGGTCACCTACTACTGATTTTCTGAGATATCCTTTGTCATATCCACGGCGCACACCTTCATCCACCGCTTCAGCAAGATTACCACCTGTCAGATGTACATCCTGACCGATCTCAAGAAATACACATGCCATACCGGTATCCTGACAGATCGGAACCTGCTCTTCTTTGGCAATCTCAAAATTGGTAATAATATTGTCCAGAACCCCTTGGGCAATCTCCCAGTCTTCACAGCCACGACAGTTTTTGATCGCACACTGTACATCTTCCGGAAGAAACTGGTTTGCTTCAATACATAATTTTTCTACAACATCTGTGATCTGCTGTACATCAATTTCACGCATATGTAAAGCACCTCCTGTATTTTTATATAAATAATTCGAGAATTATAACGATTCCGGCTTGCACCACTCGTTATAAGAAAATTCCTATGAACTGGCACGCCAGTACAACGAATACAAGCGCCACCGGATAAGTTGCCGCATAAGCAGAGGCAACGTCATCTGTCTCGGTTACACGAATCAATGTGCCAAGCGCCGGTGTACTTGTCATACCGCCGCAAATAGAACCGAGTGTGTTAAAGAGACTTAGCTTCAATACTTTCGATGCAAAAACATAACCTAAAAGCATTGGAATCAATGTCATAAGTGCTCCGTATACGAAGAGCAGAAGTCCCTGTTCCTTCAGAATTTCCACAAAGCCTGCTCCTGCCTGCACACCTGCCCCGATCAGGAACAGCGCAAGACCGAACTCTCTAAGACATTCTAACACATGTTTTTCTACTTTGACACTCAGTTTTCCGATTTTGCCAAAATGTCCGAGAATCAGACCGGCTATCAATGGTCCTCCGGAAGTTCCAAGCGAAAATACGGCGCCTCCCGGAAGCGGGATCTGAATCTTTGCCAACACAATCCCAAGGATGATAGCAAGGGAAAATGGGAAGAAGCCCATACTGTCTGCATAGAATAATTCTTCTTTTTTCGTCTTTTTAAATTCTTCCTCTCCCACATTACTTGCTGCTTCAAATTTAGCGCGCTCTGCAGCCATATCTGTCTTCAAAAGCTTTGGAATCAGCTGAACAAAAAGCACAACTCCTACTACGCCAAACGGATACGCAATTCCATATCCTACAGATGCCGCTTCAGAACCTGTGGCATCAAGAGCAGCCGCCAGTCCCGGTGTACTTGTCAAGGCACCTGCCATCATACCGACACTGATATCATCCGGCACGCCAAGCAGCGTAATCACTCCTACACATGTAAGGGCGCCGGCTGCGATAATAATCACACCTAATAGGATGTACGATGTCGCATTCAACTTAAAGTTACGGAAAAACTTAGGTCCGGCAATAAAACCGACAGATGTAACAAAGCAGATGAGCCCCAGTTCTCGAACCAGATCTGGAATCTCGAACCCAAAATGCCCAAATACTAACGCAACAAGAAGAATTCCTGCCGTACCAAGCTCAATTCCGCATATTTTAATACTTCCAACCAGATAGCCGATGACCGCAATTAAAAATACGATCATCAGTGTATTGGATAAAATATTTTCCTGAAACCATGTAACAATTCCCATGACTCAATTCCTTCTTTCCGTCCAGTTGACTATCTTTCGTGACGTGCGTAATTTGGAAGAAGACGTGGAGAAACATCTCCTGTTTCGAGGTGTCCTTCTTTCAATTCTTCTGCATAAGCTTTCACATGATCAAGATTTGGAGTTCCGATTTCTACTTCTTTCGCTTTTGCTGCCGCTTTCTTTCCTGCATTTCGTCCAAATACGATCACATCCAGAAGAGAGTTACCCATCAGTCTGTTTCTTCCGTGGATTCCACCGGCTGCTTCACCGGCTGCAAGAAGATTCGGGATTGTCTTTGTAAATCCATCTCCATCAATCTCAAGACCACCGTTCTGATAATGAAGAGTTGGGTAAATGAGAATCGGAACCTTTCTCATATCAATGCCATATTTCATATACATACGGAACATTGCAGGAATTCTCTTCTCAATCGTGCCTTCACCGCCAAGAATCTCAATCATCGGCGTATCAAGCCATACACCTTTTTGTCCATCCGGTGTCTCGATACCGCGTCCTTCTGCGCATTCACGGATAACACCGGAAGCATTGACATCACGAGTCTCCAACGGATGGATATATGCCTTACCTTCTGCATTGACAAGCTGTGCTCCCACAGAACGAACTTTCTCTGTTACAAGAGCACCTAACATCTGCACCGGATATGCAACTCCTGTCGGATGATACTGAATGGAATCCTGATAAAGGAGCGGCGCTCCGGCTCTGTAGCCAAGCACCAGTCCGTCTGCTGTTGCTCCGTAATGGTTGGATGTCGGGAAGCCCTGATAATGCATTCTTCCGGCTCCACCAGTTGCAATGACGACTGTTTTTGCCTTTGCAACAGAATAATCACCTGTCTCCATATTAAGAAGCACTGCTCCGGCTACCTGTCCTTTTTCATCTTTCAGAAGCTCTACTGCTGAAGTAAATTCTACTACAGGAATCTTGCGGTTGATCACTTCGTCTCTCAATGTACGCATGATCTCAGCACCTGAATAGTCTTTACATGCATGCATTCTCTTTCTGGAAGTTCCACCGCCATGGGTAGTAACCATACGGCCATCAGCATCTTTGTCAAACATAACTCCAAGTTCATTCAGCCATTTAATGGCATCTGGCGCTTCCATAACAAGACGCTTCACAAGTTCCGGTTTTGCAGCAAAATGTCCGCCTCCGAAGCAGTCCAGATAATGCTGAACCGGTGAGTCATTTTCCTTATCTGCAGCCTGAATACCGCCCTCTGCCATCATCGTGTTGGCATCACCGATACGAAGCTTTGTAACGATCATAACATTAGCACCTGCATGATGTGCTTCCAGCGCACAGGAAGAACCTGCGCCGCCTCCGCCGATTACAAGCACATCTACGTCATAATCAATCTTATTGATATCTACATTTTCATTTACAAGACGACTGGTAGAATGAAGAACTTCTGCCAGTTCAATTGGTGCCTTCTGTCCTTTGTTTGGTCCAACTTTAATCTCTGCAAAAGCATTCGGATTATAATCTGGATGGAACTCTTTCAGGAGAGCATCTTTTTCATCCGCTGTCAGACGTCTAGGTTCTGTAGACATACGCTCTTTTCTTGTAGCCTCTACCTTTTTGATAGATTCCATCATGTTTTCCGGGTATGGTGTGTACATACTTTCGCCCTCCTTATTTCTCGATCTCTCTGTTGTTGTAAAGTTCCTGCATCTCCGTGATCGGTTTCTGCATAATCTGTTCAATCAGATCGTCATATGCGCCTGCATTGACTTCTTCCACACGATTCTTCAAATGTTCTGTCTCTGCCGCAATATATTTTCCGGTCAAACGTCTTGCAAGAACGCCTACATGCTGATGAGAGATTCCCGCAGGACATCTTGTAGAACAGCAGCCACATCCGATACAGTCAAAGGATTCTTCCGCACACTTTTCAAATTCGCCTCTCTGTGCATATGCAATATACTGCATAACGTTGAGGTCCTGTGTACAGGCATTTGTACAGGCATTACATCCGATACAGCTGTAAATCTCCGGATACAGTTCCATCATAATCTGCTGGGTCGGTTTGATCTCGTTAATATCGTAAGTTCTCTTATCTGTCGGGAAGAATGGAATACTTGCCACATACATTCCCTCCTGCACTTGTGTCTGGCAGGCAAGACAAGTCTTCAGTTCGTTATCACCTTTAATACGGTAAATGGTTGCACATGCTCCACAGAATCCGTGGCGGCAGCCACATCCTCTCTTCCATGTATAACCGGCATACTCCATTGCAGTCATAATTGTAAGGTCTGCCGGAACGCTGTATCTTTTACCGCTAAAATATACATTTACCATTTTTTCCATGTTATTTTGTCCTTTCCTTGTCTAATACTCATTTGGCAGTTCGTCGATTTCATCAAATCGGAATACCGGACCGTCTTTACATACATATTTTGATCCGATGTTACATCTTCCGCACTTTCCGACTCCGCACTTCATACGAAGTTCCAGCGTTGTATACACTTGCTGAGTTGTAAATCCAAGCTCTTTTAATCCTGCAAGCACAAATTTGATCATGATCGGCGGTCCACATACTAATGCGGTACGGTCTGTATCAAACCCTAACTCTTTCACATAGTTTGGTACAAATCCTACATGTCCGTCCCATCCTTCCTGTTCACGGTCTATTGTAAGATGTACATTGATGCCTTCTGTTTTCATCCATACTTCCTGTATTTCTTTTAACTGAACAAGATCATCCGCTGAACGGGAACCGTATACAATATCTACTGTTCCGTAATTTTCACGATTATCAATTACATAATTGATAACGGAACGAAGTGGCGCAAGTCCGATTCCTCCGGCGATAAATAAGAGGTTTTTTCCTTTTAATTCCGTCTCTACCGGGAAATAATTGCCGTATGGACCGCGAACTGTAATCTCGTCTCCCACTTCCAGACTGTGAAGATAATCCGTCAATGTTCCGCATTTTTTAATGCTGAATTCCTGATATTCTTTGTTCGTTGGTGAAGAAGTAATAGAAAACATTCCTTCACTGACGCCAGGCGCGCACACCATTGCACATTGTCCCGGCATATGTTCAAATAATTTTCCGCCCTCCGGAGCATTTACGCGAAAAGTCTTAACATCCGGTGTCTCTTCGCGGATATCCGTGATCACACCTACCTGTGGGATCAAAGTATCCAATGTATAATTTTTATGACAATCACATTCACACATTAGTCATTTCCTCCCTGCTTTTCAAACGCTTTTATTACTTTAACGATATTAAGTGCCGACGGACATTTCTCTACACAGCGTCCGCATCCTACACAAGAATACATACCGTCATTATTTGCCGGATAATAAACCAGCTTGTGCATAAATCTCTGACGGAATCTCTGCATCTGACTCGTACGGTTATTTCCGTGCGCCATCATTGTAAAATCAGAATACATGCAGGAATCCCAGCAGCGGTATCTGGAAACCCCGTGTCCGGTATCATAATCCTTAATGTCGTAGCACTGACAGGTCGGACATACGAACGTACAAGTTCCGCACTTCAGACATGGCTTATACAATTCTTCCCAGATTGGAGAATCAAATTTCTCAGAGAGTGCATCTGCGCCCCAGCCTTCCAATGAAAGATTCATATACGGAAGCTTTTCTACAATCTTATGAATTGCTTCTTTTTCCTCTTCTACCGGCTGTTCCTCTGCCTCGGCAAGGAGTTCTTTCACAGCTTCTGTCAGCTTTTCTCCTTTTTCTGTCAAGGCTTTCCAGTAGAGGTCTTCTCCGATCATCCACGTTGCAACATCCGCTGCCGGAGCTGCCGCGTCAATTCCGAATACTTTACAGAAGCAAGTCTCTTCCGGCTCGTGACATGCCATTGCAACGATCGTGCCATGCTCGCGTCTTGCTGCATAGAAGCTGTCCACAGGATCAGCAAGAAATACTTTGTCAAGCACTTCAACTCCCTGAACGTCACATGCTTTCATGCCGAACACAACAAAATTCTGTTCTTTTAATTTCTCCGGCTCTATTTTTAATTTCTTATTTTCTTTTTTTACCGTATACAGATTCTCACTCTGTGGAAAAAATGCGTCTTTTGCAGATTTCACGGTCTTCAATGTGTCAAGATCA
Organism: Dorea sp. CAG:317; assembly: GCA_000433535.1. Taxonomy (GTDB): domain Bacteria; phylum Bacillota; class Clostridia; order Lachnospirales; family Lachnospiraceae; genus Dorea_D. The sequence continues at coordinate 234,961 of FR892668.1, read as the reverse complement.
ACTTCTGCTTCTTCTGTCCATGCAGCATAGTTGGTCTGTCCGGCATTCTTTACCGGAAGGTATAATTCCTGTTTGTCCGCGATCAATTGGAATAATGCGGCCAGATTGTCTTTTGCTATCTTATACATACATTATCCCCTCTTTCCTACAATACTTGGTTCCGCGTCATCAAATGTATAGTTGGTGAGCGGTGCTTTTGAATCTGTATCAGCTCCTGCCTGGAACTCTCCGTATAATTCATCAATATCCTTGATAAACTTACGGTTAAATAAGTGAAGCGGGATTCCCTGTGGACATACACGGCTGCATTCTCCACAGTCCGTACATCTTCCTGCTACATGGAAGGCGCGGATAATATGGAACATCTTTTCTTCGAAAGAATCTGCATTTGCCTTCTGTGAGCTGTCAAATTTATTACTGTCAAACACACATTTACGGCAGCTGCATGCTGGGCATACATTTCTGCACGCATTACAACGAATACATTTGCTAAGTTCTTTCTGGAAAAATGCAAATTTCTCCTCAGGACTCATCGCTTCAATTCTTGCCACCTCATCAAAGCGGTCTGCATCCTTGGTATCCTTTGATTCACCGATCAATTCGTCGTATACCATATGCTCTTTGCCTTTACATACGTGACATCTCTCTAACATTGCATCCTTGTAATCACAAGTCTTCTCTCCATAGATCGTCTGAATCTTCAGTGTCTCTGCTTCATCCGTGATCTCGGCGCCTTCAATATGCTCGATTCCTTTAATTCCCATCTTACGGATCTTCTCAATATCCAGCTTTCCTTTACAGCCGACACCTACGATGTATGCTTTGTCTCTGTCTACACGATGCTCTTTGATCAGCTGATTAAAACTATAGGTATCACATGGCTTTAAAAAGACCATTGTCTTTCCTTCCAGCTTGGAAGCTTCAATCATATATTTACTTAAGTTTGCTCCACAGAAACCGTTATACACGAAATCCTTCAAAGATTCTTCTGTCTCGAAGTAAGCCGGTTCTGGATTATAAGGCAAGTCTCCGGCCTTCCAGCCAAGAACTCTGGCTACTGTTCCGTCTGCCAACAATTCTTTTGCGCGATCAATTATTGCTTGCATCTTAAATCCCCCAATCTTACATTCTCGCCAAGGGAGTAGATCTTTTCTACAAAACTGTTCATTGTATCTGAAAATTTCACACCCTCTGCGGCAGATACCCATTCCACTCTGGTACGTCCATTCTCTACACCGATATAATCCAGCATGGAGAATAATAAGGTCATACGTCTTCTTGCGTAGTAGTTTCCGGTGCTGTAGTGACAGTCTCCCGGATGACATCCACATAAGATCACGCCGTCCGCGCCTTTTTCAAATGCTCTTAAGATAAACATTGGATTGACACGACAGGAACATGGTACACGGATGATCTTTACGTCTGCCGGATAAGACAGGCGGCTGCTTCCTGCAAGGTCAGCACCTGCGTAACTGCACCAGTTACAGCAGAACGCTACAATCTTTGGCTTAAATTCATTCTTTTCTACTGACATATTGCATCCACCTCCGCGATAATCTGTCTATTGGAGAATCCCTGTAAGTCCATTGCTCCTGACGGACATGCAACTGTACATGCTCCACAGCCCTGACACAGTGCATTATTTACAACGGCGATCCGTCGTACTTCACGAATTCCGTGATCATTTACTTCCTTATCTTCATAAGTAATCGCACCATATGGACAGACATTCTCACAAGTAGAACATCCGTTACAGAGAAGTTCGTCTGAATGTGCTGTACATGGGTTCGTCATTAATTTATCCTTTGCCAGAAGTCCGATCGCTTTTACTGCTGCTGCGCCGGCCTGTGCAACGGTCTCCGGAATATCCTTTGGTCCCTGACATACACCGGACAGGAAAATACCGGCGGTTGGTGATTCTACCGGGCGAAGCTTTGCATGTGCCTCTGTAAGGAAATTATTTGTATCGATACTTGCTGTCAGCATCGTTGCGATCTTTCTTACGTCCGGATTTGGTTCGATTGCTGTTGCGAGAACAACCATATCCGCTTCTTTTAAGATCTGTTTGTTATCAAGAAGGTCTGATGCCTGAACAAGGAGCTTTCCGTCCGGCTGTGGAATCACTTTTCCAACCTGTCCCTTGATATAATCAACGCCGTACTGTTCTACCGCTCTTCTGTAAAATTCATCAAAGTTTTTACCCGGTGTACGAACATCAATATAAAATACGGTTACATTTACATCCGGATATTTATCACGGATCAACATTGCGTGTTTTGCAGTATACATACAACAGATTTTTGAGCAATACGGTTTTCCGCGATCATCTGAACAACGGCTGCCTACGCACTGAACAAATACAATCTCTTTCGGAGCTTTTCCGTCTGATAAGCGTTCCAGATGTCCGTGTGTAGGACCTGCAGCATTCATCACACGCTCCAACTCCAAAGAAGTGATAACGTCAGGACTCTGGTTGTAAGCGTACTCATCATATTTATCAAGCTTGATCGTATCAAATCCAGTTGCCACAACGATTGCTCCGTACTTTTCTGTTACGATCTCATCTTGCTGTTCATAGTCAATTGCGCCTGCCTGACATACTTTTGCGCAGATTCCACATTTACCTGTTTTAAACTTGATACAGTTATCACAGTCGATAACCGGTACATTTGGAATTGCCTGAGCAAATGGTGTATAGATGGCGCTTCTTGTATTTAATCCTCTGTTGAATTCATTTGGTGTCTTCTTAGAAGGACATTTTTCCTGACACAATCCACATCCGGTACATTTATCCATATCCACGTGTCTTGCTTTCTTGCGAATCTCAACGGTAAAATCTCCTACGAAGCCACTGACTTTCTCAACTTCACTATATGTATAAATATTAATTTTATCATGGGCTGCCGCTTCTACCATCTTCGGTGTCAGAATACAAGCAGAACAGTCCAATGTCGGGAAGGTTTTGTCAAGCTGTGACATTCTTCCTCCGATACTCGGTGTCTTCTCTACAATGTCAACTTCATATCCTGCATCTGCGATATCAAGCGCTGTCTGGATACCGGCAATACCTCCGCCGATCACAAGCGCTCTCTTTGTCACACGGCTTTCACCCGGCTTCAACGGTGCGTCTAAATTCACTTTTGCAACTGCAGCTCTCATCAGGATTACTGCTTTCTCAGTCGCCTCTTCCATATCCTTATGAATCCAGGAACAATGCTCGCGGATATTGGCAATTTCTACCATGTATGGATTTAATCCGGCGCGTTCTGCCGCCTGTCTGAATGTTGTCTCATGCATACGTGGAGAACAGGAACATACGACAATACCGGTCAATTGTTTCTCTTTGATCGCTTCTGCGATTTTTGCCTGACCTGCCTCAGAACACATATACTGGTAATCTTCGGCATGGACAACTCCAGGTTCTTTCAAAGCCATTTCGGCTACTTTTGCTACGTCAACTGTCGCTGCGATATTACTTCCGCAGTGGCAGACAAATACTCCTATCCTTTGCACTTAGATCACCTCCTATATCTTCTGAATGCACTGACTAATAACTGTTGCGGGAGCTCCGGATCCAAAAGCTCCGGAATCTCGTCTGCTTTTAAATAATCCTGTCCCTTTTCACGGACAACGATCTGTCTTGCGGCATCAATGAGTTTTCCCGGTTTTACATCACGAGGACATCTCTCTACACATGCGAAGCAAGAAAGACATTTCCACAGTGATTTTGATTTCACAAGACTTTCAATATCTTCGTTGATCACATAAGATACGAACTGATGCGGCTTAATATCCATTTCATCAAAAGAAGGACATGTGGCTGAACATTTTCCACATTTCATACATTTTAATGGATTCACGCCACTGATTTCTTTGATCATCTCTGCCTGTTTCTTTTCAGAACCCATTACGCCTGTACCTCCTTTTCTTTACATCCCGGATGTACTCCAAGAGCTTCTGCAAGAAGTTCTGTGAAATAATATACCGGAATTTCTTTCTCTTTGTTCTTATTCAAATTGTACATGCACAGCGGACAGGCGGTGATCATCATATCTGCGCCGAATCCTTCTGCACTGTCTGTAATCTTTTTACACATATTCTCGGACATTTCTTTCTCTTTCAGGGAAATATATCCACCGCAGCATTCATTTCGATATGGATAGATTACCGGTTCTCCTCCGATGGCACGGATAAAATCTTCCATGATCTTTGGATTCTCAGGATCATCGAACTGAAGCATTTTGCTTGGGCGAAGAAGAAGACATCCGTAATATGCGCCTATTTTCTTTCCGGTAAATGGATTTACTACTTTCTTCTTAAGCTCATCAAATCCAACCTTGTCTCTTAAAACTTCCAGATAGTGAAGCACGGTTGTTTCCCCTGCGTAAGGTTCCTTCAATTCATTTTTCATATAGTTATTCGCCTTAAAACGAATATCCTCTACATTTTTCATATCATCATTGACTCTTTTGATCACGTGATGACATGCAGAACAAATTGTAACCAGCTCCTGTCCTTTTTCTTTTGCCGCATTTAACGCACGAACCGAAGAAAGTTTTGTCGCGATCTCATCAGTGCCAAGGGGATACACACCGCCACAGCACTGCCAGTTTTCAATTTCTTCCAGTTCAAATCCCAATGCTTCCGCTGAGGCTCTGGCACATACATCCAGCTCAACTGCCTTTGTTTTCAAAGTGCATCCCGGATAATAGCTGTATTTCATAATCCTTTCGTCCCTTTCTTTTTATAACTCAATCTGTGCAATCACTGCTTTTAATGCATCAGCACTTGCTTTCAATTTCTCAACCTCTTCATCAGTCAGCTTCATTTCAAGCTTGCCCTGAATTCCATTTGGTCCCACTAATGCAAGAGTGCTCAGACACACATCTTCAATTCCGTATTCTCCGTGCATCATAGAAGAAACAGTTGTTACGGATTCAGATGCAGATAACAGGAATCCACACAGACGACATACGCCACGTGTTACCGCATAGAAGGTTGCTCCCTTGTTGGCGATTACCTGACCGCCTGACTTCTGTACATAAGTAAGCATTGCATCTTTATCAAGCTTTTCAATCTTCTTTCCAAATTTCTCTGCAATCTCATAGTAGTCATCTACATTGACGCCTGCGATACGTGCTGCTGACCATGGAACGAAAGAAGTATCTCCATGCTCTCCGTATACATATGCATGAATGTTTCTCTGTGCAACCTGGAAATGCTCAGACAGTCCACAGCGAAGTCTTGCTGAATCCAGAATTGTTCCGGAACCAATGATCTGATTTTCCGGAAGTCCTGAAATCTTCGTAAATACATAAGTCATGATGTCAACCGGATTGCTCACAATAATGTAAAGCGCATTCGGTGCAGCTTTTACGATCTCCGGTGTGATCTCTTTCAGGATGTTTACATTTGTCTGTGTCAATTCAATTCTAGTCTGTCCTGGTTTGCGGGCGATTCCAGAAGTAATAATAACGATATCTGAATCTTTGGCATCCTTATAATCTCCTGCAACGATAGAGATCGGATCTCTGAAACAAGTACCCTGTTCAATATCCATGACCTCACCTTTTACTTTTTCTTTGTTGATATCGATCAATACCAGTTCTGATGCGATATCCTGCCCGGATAATGTGTATGCGATCGTTGATCCTACACTTCCGGCTCCAATGATCGTAATCTTGCTGCTCATATGTTTTCTCTCCTTTTTGTTATATTTTTAACAAGTATTTTGTATATATTATCATATTGTTAACCTTTTAACAACTATTTGTTAAAAAAATGTCATGTATTTTTTTAAGTACAATTTATAAAACCTTTTTTCAAAAAGAAAAAGACACCAAATATCGCAAATTGCGATATTTGGTGTCTTCGCTCTAACTGCGGATGGTGGGACTTGAACCCACACGAGGTCGCCCCCGCAAGATTTTGAGTCTTGTGCGTCTGCCATTCCGCCACATCCGCTCATTTCGGCTTTCTCAAGCCGAAATTTATGTTATCATACTTTTTTTGAAATTACAATAGTTTTTTTCAAAAAACACATCTTTAAACCAGATTTAAAACAACCCTTTGATTATAATGCAAATAAACGGCTGTCAATCTTTGTAAGGTCTTCCTCGGAAATACTATATACATTATCCTTTTCCTCAACGGTTACCTTCAATTCTTCTTCTGCCCCATACTGTGGATCTTCTGCGCGTGCTGCTAACAATTCGTACATTTTATTAAGCAGCATCTGATTGATTTCGTCCTCACTCGGAACACTTCCGTCACCTGCCAGAAGTTCATTCTGAATTGCTTCTGTAAGCTCACCCTCTACACCTTCCATAAACGCAAAAGGTTCAACTTTGACAACAACTTCAAATCCACCGTCTGTCTCTTTTGCATCTCCAACTGTATATTTGGCTTTTGAAAGCATATTCTTGTAAAGCTCACGATATTTTTCTTCAAGCTCACTGGTAATTCCCATGTCCTGCAAGCCGCTGCTTGTAACGATATTTTCAATATTATCATCATAAAGCTTCTGCACTTCTTCTTTACTGGAATCTGTCACTTTCATATATGCGTCAAAATCTGCCTTGTAACTTGCATCTAATGTCGCTTTTACATATTCTTTGGCATCTTCCTCAGTCATTCCGCCACATCCTGTCAGCATAGATACCGCCAATACCAATACTGCCGCTAATGCCAGCATACGTTTTTTCATTCTTTTCATATCATTTCCTCCTTTTGGTCACTTTAACCAATGCATTATACTGGTATAATAACCTATTTAGGGAAATTTTACAACACTTTTCCGTTTTAATCTATTAACTTACTTCCAATATCAAAACAGTCAAATGTTGCGAAATAATCTGCCGGTTTCTCCGCTCTTCGAATCATCTGTACACTTCCATCTTCTTTAAGTAAAAGCTCTGCAGATTTTAACTTGCCGTTATAATTATATCCCATAGAGAATCCATGTGCTCCCGTATCATGGATGACGAGAAGATCTCCTTTGTCAATTTTCGGAAGCATACGGTCAATAGCAAACTTATCGTTATTTTCACATAGAGAACCTACCACATCGTATTTGTGGTCACAGGCTCTTTTTTCTTTGCCCATTACGGTAATATGATGGTACGCGCCGTACATGGCAGGACGCATCAGATTAACTGCACAGGCATCTACGCCAATATACTCTTTGTACGTGTGCTTTTCATGAATCGCTTTTGTCACCAGACATCCATAGGCGCCCATCATAAAACGTCCCAGCTCTGTATAAATGGCAATGTCATCCATTTTTGCAGGCTTCAGCACCTCTTCATACACCCTTCTTACGCCCTCACCGATGACACGGATGTCATTTGGTTCCTGATCCGGTGTATAAGGGATGCCGATACCGCCGGACAGATTGATGAATTTAATATGTGCTCCTGTTTCTTTCTGAAGCTGTACAGCGAGCTCAAATAAGATTTTAGCAAGCATCGGATAATACTCATTAGTAACCGTATTACTTGCAAGAAATGCGTGAATGCCAAATTCTTTTGCGCCTTTGCTCTTTAATATTTTAAGTGCTTCAAAGAGCTGATCCTTTGTCATTCCGTATTTGGAATCCCCCGGGTTGTCCATAATATCATTACTGATCTTAAATAATCCTCCCGGATTAAAACGACAGCTGATTGTTTCCGGGATATGACCGATTGCCTGCTCCAATACATCAATATGAGTAATATCATCCAGATTGATGATCGCGCCCAGTTTATCTGCGTAGACAAACTCTTCCGGCGGTGTGTCATTCGAGGAGAACATAATATCCTGTCCGGTCACATCAACCGCTTCCGACAACATTAACTCTGTATAGGAAGAACAGTCACAGCCACAGCCATATTCTTTCAGGATGTTAATAAGAAATGGATTCGGTGTTGCTTTTACTGCAAAATACTCTTTGTAACCTTCATTCCATGAAAAAGCATCTTTTAACGCCTTCATATTTCTTCGGATTCCTCTTTCATCATACAGATAGAAAGGGGTCGGATATGTCTTTATAATTTCGTCCAGCTGGTCTTTTGTCACAAATGTCTCTTTTTTCATGCGTCCTCATTCTCCTTTTTCATTGCAAGTAATTTGATTTCATTGGAAAGAGCTGTCTTATACAGATTCACAAAGTTTTTTTGTCCGGAATACAGGCAGGTATTCATACTTCCTTCTCCATATTCTCCTGCAAGCACACGGTTGGAATCAACAATCAAGCCCACTGCGGTTCCGCGTGGATTTCCTATATATACTTTCGCGCCGTCAAAATTGACCGGCTGATCTGTAATGATCACAACTTTCTTTCTTCTCTGAATCAGGCTTTCCAATTCTTTTATCAAAAGAAGCAGATAATTTCTTGTACAGGAAACATACACCCTCTCTTTTGCTCCGTCAATCAGATTGCGCATTTTATCTAATATATTTGCCGCGCCTTCAATCGTAATATATCCTTCCACACGATCCTTCACCGCAGGCATATGATCACACAACCATTTTTTATTTTCTTCCATCCGTCTTACGCGGTTTTTGCAAAATTCATCTAACGAAACCGGCACGTATTTTCTTGTAGTACCTTCTTCCACCAGATAGGAAGCCCCTTTTTCGGTCATGCTTGCCAGTGAATTGTAAGCATTTGATCTGGAAATACCAATCAATTTAGCTACTTCATAGCCTGTTGTCTTTCCTTCTCTTAACAGACATTCATAAATAGCAGCTTCCTGCCTTGTAAGACCGAATTCCATTAATCGCTCTGCGAAAACACTGCTCTCCATTTCTTCACCATCTTTCTTTAGTAGTTCTCTATAGGAACACTTTAATCCATGTGTTCTCATCTGTCAATAAAAATTATAAGATATCCCTATCAAAAATGGGTCATGCATTTTCATGCACAACCCATTTTCTTTAATCTACTACTGCGATTCTCATCATATTACTTACACCCTTGGACATTCCTACCGCTGTAGGTGAAGGGATACCGGCTGTTAAGATCACAACATCTCCGGTTTCTACTACCTGCTTTGCAGTCACAAGATCGATCGCACTGCTGCAGATATCTTCTGTCGTATGTACTTCAATTGATTTCATAGGACGTACTCCCCAGTAAATCTGCATTCTTCTAAGTGATGCGCCATTAGGGCTTACTCCGATAATCTCTGTTTTCGGCTTGAACTTTGATACCACTCTCGCAGTTGCTCCGGACATAGACGGTGCAATGATGCATTTTGCATTCAGGCTCATTGCAGTTGATACTGTCGCAAATCCAAGCGCACTGGATGTGCTCTTTTTGCGATATTCCTCGGATTTTCTCAAAATCATCTCATAATCCAGATGCTCCTCTGTATTTTCTACGATATGTACCATCATCTGAAGCGCTTCTACCGGATATTTTCCATTTGCTGTTTCTCCGGACAACATGACAGCATCTGTTCCGTCATATACCGCATTGGCAACATCTGTAACTTCTGCTCTGGTCGGACGTGGATTGCGGATCATAGAATCCAGCATCTGCGTTGCCGTAATAACCGGTTTGAAATTATCGTTACATTTCTGAATCAGCATTTTCTGAAGATATGGCACCTCTTCTGCTGGAATCTCAACACCCAAATCTCCACGCGCTATCATGATTCCATCTGCACAGCGGATAATTTCATCAATATTCTGGATTCCTTCTGCATTTTCAATCTTGGCAATAATCGGAATATATGGCGCTTTCAGTTCTCTTAACAGCGCTTTGATCTCTAAAATACATTCTGCGTTACGCACGAAAGAAGCTGCAATAAAATCTACACCCTGCTCTACTCCAAAACGGATATCGTCTCTGTCTTTCTCTGTGATCGCCGGAAGTCTTACCGGAACATTCGGTACATTAACGCCCTTCTTCTCTCCCAGCTCACCGCCGTTTACAACTTTACATACAATGTCCTCTCCATTTTTTCCTGTAACCTTTAATTCAATCAATCCGTCATCAATAAGAATCGTACTTCCGATCTGAACATCATCAATAAGCCCACGGTATGTAATAGAAACCTTCTGTGCATTTCCAACCACATCTGCAGTAGACAATACAAAGCTGTTCCCTTCTTCCAATGTAACCTTTTTTCCGCCCTCTAAGACACCGGTACGAATCTCCGGTCCCTTTGTATCTAACAAAATTGCAACCGGAACTTTTTCCTCATCACGGATCTGCTTGATCATATCCATACGCATTTTCTGCTCTTCATGATCTCCGTGTGAAAAATTGAATCTTGCAATGTCCATACCATTTTGAATCAAACATCTCATAACATCTGGATCATTTGTTCTTGGTCCCATCGTACATACAATTTTTGTTTTTTTCATATTTTGTTAACCCTCTCTTTTTTCTTTCCATAATTTCATTTCATTTTCGTTCAGTTTGACACGTTATTTCACATGAATATGTGTAAATAAGTGATCCTGACAATACTCATAGTTACCATTACATTTCGAGCAATACCGAAATTCCAGATTCGAATCATCGAGTTCTGTCCGTCCACAGACTGCACAGCGGTGTTTCGCGCCGCCGGCGTAATGATTTTCAGTTCTCTGAGCATGTTTCACATTTTTCTGGAAATCCATTTTACGCTTCATCTGCTTAGGTGTATACGGCTTCACATTTCTGGAGCTTAAGAAAAAGATCAGGAAATTCAGCAGAGACACCGCTGCGGCCAGAGCATTCGCCCTGTAATAAGCTCCGTAATAAGGATTGCCGCCATAGCTTGGAAGGAACGCCTGCACAATTGTATACAGAAACAAAATGCCATCAAGCCATGCCAACCATTTTGCTTTGATCGGCAGAATGAAATACACATAAAACTGTGCATCCGGATACAACGCCGCATACACAAGAAAAAGTGACAAATTCAAATAGTTTGTGCCAAGTGGAAGGTTCACTCCAAAAATCAGATAAGCTGCGATTGCCGCGATCACGTGGAAGATAACCCCCGCAAAGAAGTATACATTAAAGCGAAAAGTTCCCCATGCCATCTCTAACTGTTTTCCGATAAAATAGTATAACATCACTGCAAAAAACAGCCAGATCAAATTGCCGGATGGCGGCTGAATAATAAATGTCAGGATTCGCCACACCTGTCCGTGCAGGATTGCCTGTGCATTTAAGCTCAAATATTCCATATAAAAAGACGGATTGATCATATTTAACACGTATCCTGTCACATAGAGAGCAACAATATAAATCATAAGATTCGGTATCGCATACCGTCCAAATTTTCGTTCTAATTTATTCAACCAATTCATAAAGCTTTTCTGTCCACTCCTTATATTTATTATTATTTGGCATAGTAATCATTCTACCGTTTCACATTATATTTGTCAATTCTGGCAGAAAATTTTCATAGCATTTTAACATTTCTATAACATTTTCTGATTGACATATAAAATTTTTGTCGTATAATGTTACTGGTTATGAAATCATATACATTTTAATAGGTAGTAACACATATCTTTTTTAGATAAGGAGTACGCAACATGACTCAAAAAGAACTATATACCCTTGGAATTGATATTGGCTCCACAACTGTAAAAATCGCTATTTTAGACGATACAAATGACCTTGTTTTCTCCGATTATGAGAGACATTATGCCAATATTCAAGAAACATTATCAGACCTTATCGGACGGGCAATCTATAAGCTTGGACCGATTTATGCCTCACCGGTGATCACTGGTTCCGGCGGTCTTACACTAGCAAAACATTTGGAGGTTCCGTTTGTACAGGAAGTCATTGCTGTATCTACAGCACTTCAGGACTATGCACCTCAGACAGATGTTGCAATTGAGCTTGGCGGTGAAGATGCCAAGATTATATATTTCGAAGGCGGAAACGTAGAACAGCGTATGAATGGTGTCTGCGCAGGCGGAACCGGATCATTCATTGATCAGATGGCTTCTCTTCTCCAGACAGATGCTTCCGGTCTGAATGAATATGCCAAAAATTATCACGCACTTTATTCCATCGCAGCAAGATGCGGTGTATTTGCCAAATCCGATATACAGCCTCTTATCAATGAAGGTGCTTCCAAAGAAGACTTGGCAGCATCCATTTTTCAAGCAGTGGTCAACCAGACGATCAGCGGTCTTGCCTGCGGAAAACCGATCCGTGGACATGTCGCATTCTTAGGTGGACCACTTCATTTTCTTTCGGAATTAAAAGAAGCTTTCATCCGAACATTAAAACTGGATGATGAGCACACGGTTGCACCAACTCACTCCCATTTATTTGCCGCCATCGGATCTGCCTTAAATTCTAAGAAGGATCTTCGCGTTTCTCTTCAGGAAATGCAAAACCGATTGGAAAATAAGATTAAAATGGATTTTGAAGTTGAGCGTATGGAACCTCTTTTTGCTTCTGAGGCTGAATACTACACGTTCAAAGAACGTCACGATAAGCATCAGGTTCCTGTCAAGGATCTGTCAACTTATCACGGAAAGGTATTCCTTGGCATTGATGCAGGAAGTACCACAACAAAGGCTGCTCTTGTCGGCGAAGACGGTACTCTTCTGTACTCGTTCTATCACAACAATGACGGCGATCCTCTCGGAACAACCATCCATGCGATCAAAGACATTTACCGTCAGCTCCCGGAAGGGGTAGAAATCGTACATTCCTGCTCTACCGGTTATGGTGAAGCGCTTATCAAAGCAGCTCTTCTTCTGGATGAAGGAGAAGTGGAAACCGTATCGCATTATTACGCCGCTTCATTTTTCGAGCCTGACGTCGACTGCATTTTAGATATCGGCGGTCAGGATATGAAATGCATCAAG
>FR892668.1:186409-222048 GCA_000433535.1 Dorea sp. CAG:317 | reverse complement strand
ACATTTGCCAAATCACTGAATTACTCTGTGGAAGATTTTGCGCACGAGGCGCTGTTCGCCCACAATCCAATTGATCTTGGTACACGATGCACGGTATTTATGAACTCCAAAGTAAAACAGGCACAGAAAGAAGGGGCGGAAGTCTCGGACATTTCTGCCGGTCTTGCTTACTCTGTCATTAAAAACGCACTCTTCAAGGTGATTAAGGTATCCGATGCCTCAGAACTTGGCAACCACATCGTTGTTCAAGGCGGTACGTTCTACAACAATGCCGTCCTTCGAAGCTTTGAAAAAATTGCAGACTGCGAGGCAATCCGCCCGGATATCGCCGGAATCATGGGTGCCTTCGGCGCTGCTCTCATTGCCCGGGAACGCTATGCCGGCTGCAAAGGTACTACCATGCTCTCCATTGAAGATATTGAGGCATTAGAATATTCTACAACGATGACAAAATGTCGTGGCTGTACAAATAATTGCAGACTTACGATCAACCATTTCAGCGGAGGACGTAAGTTTATTACCGGCAACCGCTGCGAAAAAGGACTTGGAAAAGCAAAATCCGAAAACAAGCTTCCAAACTTATTTGACTATAAATTAAAACGTTACTTTGGTTATCAACCGAAAAAAGAAGACGAGGCAAAACGGGGAGTTATCGGTATTCCACGCGTCCTTAATATGTATGAAAACTATCCATTCTGGTTTACTTTTTTTGACGCGCTTGATTTTTCCGTGCTTTTATCTCCTGCCTCCACCAGAAAGATATACGAACTGGGCATTGAATCCATTCCAAGCGAATCCGAGTGTTACCCTGCAAAGCTTGCTCACGGACATGTACAATGGCTGATCAACCAAGGAGTAAAACATATCTTTTACCCGAGTATTCCTTTTGAGCGAAACGAATTTGCAGACGCGAATAACCACTACAATTGTCCGATCGTAACTTCCTACCCGGAAAATATCAAGAACAACATTGATGCAATCGTACATGGTGACGTCGATTTCATGCACCCGTTTCTCTCACTTAAAAGCGAGGAAACCATCGCATACCGGATGATCGAAGAATTATCCGAGAAATTTTCCATTTCTTCGGAGGAAATAAAATCCGCAGTACATACTGCATGGATCGAACTTGCCGCTTGTCGAAATGATATTCGCCAAAAAGGTGAAGAAACGATTCAATTTTTAAATGAAACAGGAAACCGCGGAATTGTTCTCGCTGGGCGTCCTTACCACATCGACCCGGAAGTAAATCACGGAATTCCGGAGCTTATTAACTCGTACAATATTGCGGTGTTGACGGAGGACTCTATTTCCCATCTGCACCCTGTTGAGCGTCCGTTAAATGTAATGGATCAGTGGATGTATCATTCTCGTCTCTATGCTGCCGCAAACTATGTGAAAACAACCGAAAATCTTGACCTCATCCAGCTCAATTCTTTTGGCTGCGGGCTGGATGCAGTCACAACTGATCAGGTGACTGAGATTCTGAACCACTCTGATAAGATTTACACGTCTCTGAAAATAGACGAAGTGAATAACCTGGGCGCCGCCAGAATCCGTGTACGTTCTCTTCTCGCAGCAATCCGCGTAAGAGAACAGAGAAAAGAAGCGCGCACGATCCGTCCGGCTTCCATAGAAAAAGTGTTATTTACACCGGAGATGAGAAAAGATTATACCATTCTCTGCCCGCAGATGTCGCCTATTCATTTTGACATCCTACAGCCGGCAATCCGTTCCTGTGGATATCATCTGGAGATTCTGCCAAATGATAATAAACAGGCCGTAGATGTGGGGCTGAAATATGTAAATAATGACGCCTGCTATCCGTCTCTTATGGTTGTCGGACAAATCATGGATGCTATCCTTTCCGGAAAATACGATACGGATAAGCTTGCCGTTATCATCACCCAGACCGGCGGAGGATGTCGTGCTTCGAACTATATCGGTTTTATCCGACGAGCATTGAAAAAAGCCGGATATTCACAGATTCCGGTCATCTCTTTGAACTTAAGCGGACTGGAAAAGCATCCGGGCTTTCAATTGACCGCGCCACTTGCTGTACGCGCTATGTATGCCGTTGTATTCGGAGATATTTTCATGAAATGTGTCTATCGTCTGCGGCCATACGAGGCTGTACCGGGTTCTGTCAACGCCATGCATGAGAAATGGAAAAAGGTCTGTCAGGACTTCGTTTCCCACGGTTATCCGTCCAGACGTCGTTTTAACCGACTGTGCAGAGAAATTATTGAAGATTTTGACAATCATATTGAATTGCTGGATGTGAAAAAGCCAAGAGTCGGTGTGGTAGGAGAAATTCTTGTAAAGTTCCTTCCTGCCGCCAACAACTACCTTGTGGAGCTTCTGGAATCCGAAGGAGCTGAAGCAGTTGTTCCGGATCTTCTGGACTTCCTGCTCTATTGCTTCTACAACCAGAACTTCAAAGTAGAAAAACTGGGATTTAAGAAGTCCAAAGCACGAATTGCAAATCTGGGCATCCATTTTCTTGAATGGCTTCGCAAACCTGCTACAAATGCCTTTGCTGCAAGCTCACACTTTGCTCCTCCGGCTCGTATCCAGAAGCTTGGAGAAATGGCTTCCGAGATCGTTTCTCTTGGAAATCAGACCGGTGAGGGATGGTTCCTGACCGGAGAAATGCTGGAGCTTATACACAGTGATGCTCCGAACATCGTATGTACACAGCCATTTGCCTGCCTTCCAAACCACGTCGTTGGAAAAGGAGTCATCAAAGAGCTTCGCAGACGTTATCCGCAATCCAACATTGTAGCTATCGACTTTGACCCGGGTGCAAGTGAAGTAAATCAGCTAAACCGTATCAAGCTGATGTTGTCTACTGCAAATAAAAATCTGGAAAAAGCAGTCACAAAATAATAAAAGATCAAAGTATTTTGTATTCTTAAAAAAGCGTCCTGAAAACAATACCATTTGTCTTCAGGACGCTTTCTTTCACGCTTATTCATTACGCATATTTTAATATTTCTCCCGGCAGTCCGACAATGTAGTCCGCCCCCGCCGCCTCCAATTCCTCCCGGTTTCCGAACCCATAGAGCACTCCAAGAGACGAAATACCTTCTGCTCTGGCGCCTTCTATATCATGCTTCCGGTCTCCTATCATCAAAACACGTGACCGGTCTTCTATTTCACAACATTCAATTGCATAGGCAATCACTTCCGCCTTCGTATTTCTCCCTCCGTCAAGCTCCATACCGGCAATATAATCGAAATACGGTGTCAAATGAAAATAATCCATAATTATTCTGGCAAATGGCTCCGGCTTCGAAGTCGCCACCACAAGCCGTTTACCTGTTTCCTTTAGCTTCTTTACAGTCTCTTCCAGACCCTCATACACCCGATTTTCATAGATTCCCTTTTCCCGGTAATATTCTCTGTAATATTCTACAGCTTGCCATGACTCCTCTTCTGAAAAACCATAATATCTTTGAAAAGAATCCGTAAGCGGAGGTCCGATAAATTGATACAGCTTTGTACGATCCTCTTCCACAATCCCAAATTTCTTAAGGGCGTACATAACAGAATTCGTGATTCCAACAGAAGAATCCGTAATCGTACCATCCAAATCAAAAAAGAAAATGTCATACTTAGTCATATTGTCACCTTTTTAACAGGGGACGTAGCAAAGTTAAACTTTGCTACGTCCCCCGTTTATTATTTAACAAGCAAGCTCTTGCCTGTCATTTCTTTTGGCTGCTTCATACCCATCAATTCGATAAGTGTCGGTGCGATGTCGGCAAGACATCCGCCTTCTCTTAATTTGTAGGCCGGATCTGCGTTTACCAGGATAAATGGTACCGGATTGGTTGTATGTGCTGTAAATGGCTCTCCTGTTTCGCCATCGATCAGCTGTTCTGCATTGCCGTGATCTGCACAGATGAACATCTGACCATTGACTTCTTTGATTGCCTCTACCGTTTTTCCAACGCATTCGTCTACAGCTTCAATTGCTTTAATTGCTGCGTTTTCAACGCCGGTATGACCAACCATATCTGGATTTGCAAAGTTGATAATGATCACATCATAAGTTTCAGATTTAATCGCATCAACCAGTTTGTCACACACTTCATATGCGCTCATCTCCGGTTTCAGGTCATAAGTTGCAACTTTCGGAGATTTTACAAGGATACGGTCTTCCCCTTCATTTGGTTCTTCCACTCCACCATTGAAGAAAAATGTTACATGTGCATATTTCTCTGTCTCAGCAATACGCGCCTGTTTTTTGCCATTCTTTGCAAGAAATTCTCCAAATGTGTTTGTAATCTCTTCTTTTACAAAAGCAACCTGCTTATTTTCAATTGTCACATCATATTCTGTAAAACATACAAATGTTGTTTTGATTCTCTCTCCTCTGTCAAATCCGTCAAACATGTCATCACAGAAAGTTCTTGTGATTTCTCTTGCACGGTCCGGGCGGAAATTAAAGAAGATTACAGAATCATTTTCTTTGATTGTCGCAACCGGTGCGCCATCTTTTTCAACAACAGTCGGAAGTACAAATTCATCTGTAACATCCTGATCGTAAGAAGCCTGAATGCCTGAAGGTCCGCTTACCGCTTTCTCTCCCTCTCCGAATACGAGCGCCCGGTAAGCCTTTTCAACACGATCCCAACGGTTGTCACGATCCATTGCATAATAACGCCCCATCACAGATGCAACTTCACCTACACCAATTTCCTGCATTTTAGCTTCCAGTTCTTCTACATATTCTTTTCCTGATGCCGGAGGTGTATCACGTCCATCTAAGAAGCAATGTACATATACTTTCTCAAGTCCCTGTTTCTTAGCCAGTTCCAGAAGTCCGTAAATGTGTGTGTTATGGCTGTGAACGCCTCCATCAGACACAAGACCGAACATATGAAGCGCGCTGTTATGTTCCTTCACATTTGCACAAGCTGCCAACAGAGCTTTATTTTCGAAGAAATCACCGTCTTGAATTGACTTTGTGATCTTTGTAAGATCCTGATATACAATTCGGCCTGCGCCCATATTCAGATGACCAACCTCAGAGTTTCCCATCTGTCCATCCGGAAGTCCTACTGCCATTCCACTTGCATTTCCTTTCACAAAAGGACATTCTGCCATCAATTTATCCATAACCGGTGTTTTGCCTTCTGCAACTGCATTACCGGTAGCATTCTCATTTAATCCATATCCATCTAAAATCATCAATACTGTTGGTTTTTTACTCATATTGCTCTTCTCCTTTTTACACCTCTTCAACCTCTATTCTCGAACATCGCATTGTCTGCGAACCCATGAATCTGCAAGGTCGAGCCATTGTGAACATTCTTTTTGTATCCCACTTCCATCTATTCGCTCCACCAGCGAATCTGCGCGGCTTAATCCATGTTCTCCTTCCGGAAATATGTGAAGCTCTACCGGAACTTTTGCTTTTTGAAGCGCCATCGCCATAAGAAGGGAATTTTCCACCGGCACTGTCGCATCGGCAGCAGTATGCCAGATAAAACAAGGCGGCATTGCTTCTGTAACTTGATATTCCAAAGACATCTGTGCTCTGTTCTTCGCAAATCCATCTCCGAGAAGATTTTTAAAGCTTCCCATATGGGCATACTCTGGGTCAGATGTGATTACCGGATAACTTAACAACAATCCTTTCACCTTTAATACATCCGCGGTTGTCTGTAACCCGGAACTCATAAACTCCTGATTCCAGAAAGCTCCGTAACTTGCAGCCAGATGGCCTCCTGCCGAAGCGCCATGGACAAAGATAAGCTCTTCGTCAACCTTCCATTCATCGGCATGCTCGTGGATCGTACGAATCGCCGTTCCCAGTTCCAACAACTGTGTTGGAAATCGATGCGGAGCGACCGAATAGCGAAGCACACATGCGTGATATCCCTGATTTAAGAAATGCAAAGCCAATGGTTCCCCTTCTCGAAAGCTTGTCTTTTCATAAGCTCCTCCGGGACAGATTACGATCATTGGCCGTTTCTGAACTTTTAAATCTTTGTCAGAAGGAGTATCCAGAATATAAGTTTCCAATCTGGAATCTTCAGCGGAACCTTCTGTCTGAATTTTAATTTCCTCGTATTTCATATCAAGAAACCTTTCTGCATTGCAACCCAAAAATCGTAGGGAGCATATGCTGCCCCCTACGACTGAGCATTTATTTTATTTGTAGTTTACGATCTTACCAAAGTCTGCTTTCAAAGAAGCTCCGCCTACAAGTCCGCCGTCGATATCTGCCTGTGCAAATAACTCTGCGGCATTTCCTGCATTGACAGATCCGCCATACTGAATACGGATTGCTTCTGCTGTAGCTTCATCATAAATCTCAGCGATGCAAGCACGAATACCTGCACATACTTCCTCAGCCTGTTCTGTGGTAGCTGTCTTACCTGTTCCGATTGCCCAGATTGGCTCATAAGCAATCACTGCTTCTTTTGCCTGATCAGCTGTCACATTCAGGAAACCTACTTTTACCTGCTGACGAATGAAATCCATTGTCACGCCCTGTTCTCTCTGCTCCAGAGTCTCTCCACAGCACATGATCGGTGTAATACCGTGTTCAAAAGCTTTCAGCATTTTCTTATTTACTGTCTCATTTGTCTCTGCAAAATATTCTCTTCTCTCAGAATGTCCAAGAACTACATATTTTACGCCAGCATCTGTCAGCATAGCCGGAGAAATCTCTCCTGTGTAAGCTCCGCTCTCTTCAAAATACATATTCTCAGCGCCAACCTGAATATTTGTACCTTTACATGCTTCTACAACCGGAATAATATCGATTGCAGGTACACAAAATACAACGTCTACTTCTTCACTTGCCACTAATGGTTTTAATTCTTCAACTAAAGCAACTGCCTCACTTGGAGTTTTGTTCATTTTCCAGTTGCCTGCTACAATTTTTCTTCTTGCCATGTTATCTATTCTCCTTTTCATGGTGACTTCACCTTACTAAACTCGATAAAGCCTCATCAAGTTCTCTATTTATCGTTTGCTGCCGCAACACCCGGAAGCTCTTTACCCTCTAAGAATTCAAGAGAAGCTCCTCCGCCTGTTGAAATATGAGTCATTTTATCTCCATAACCAAGCTGATTTACTGCCGCAGCTGAATCACCACCGCCGATGATCGTTGTTGCATCTGTCTCAGCCAGCGCTTTTGCTACTGCTTCTGTACCGTGAGCAAATGTTGGCATCTCAAAACATCCCATTGGTCCGTTCCATACAACAGTTTTAGCATCTGCTACTGCTTCACAGAAAATCTTCTCAGTCTCTGGTCCGATATCCATACCTTCCCAGCCGTCCGGAATCTCTCCACGCTTTACAACCTGTGTATTTGCATCATTGGAGAAATCATCTCCGATTACATTATCTACAGGAAGAAGTAATTTCACACCTTTGTCTTCTGCTTTTTTCAGCATATCAAGAGCGTACTGAAGATAATCGTCTTCACAAAGAGATTTTCCGATTGTTCCGCCAAGTGCTTTAGAGAATGTATAGGACATTCCGCCACCGATAATAAGTGTATCTACTTTGTCGAGAAGATTCTCAATCACAGAGATTTTACTGGAAACCTTCGCTCCGCCAAGGATTGCAACAAATGGTCTCTCTGGATTATTTACCGCATTTCCAAGGAAATCAATCTCTTTCTGCATTAAGTATCCAACTACTGCAGTGTCTACAAACTCTGTAACACCTACGTTAGAGCAGTGTGCACGGTGAGCAGTACCAAATGCATCATTTACAAATACATCACAAAGAGAAGCAAGCTCTTTGCTGAAAGCCTCTCCATTTTTTGTCTCTTCTGCTCTGTAACGTGTATTTTCAAGAAGAATCACATCTCCGTCATTCATAGCTTCTACTGCTGCTTTTGCATTTGCTCCAACCACTTCCGGGTCTGCTGCAAATTTCACTTCCTGTCCAAGAAGCTCAGACAGACGTACAGCTACTGGTGCAAGTGACAACTCCGGCTTTGGTTCTCCCTTCGGCTTTCCAAGATGAGAGCAAAGAATCACTTTTCCACCATCAGCGATTAATTTCTTAATTGTTGGAAGGGCTGCAACGAGACGATTTTCATCTGTAATCTTTCCATCGATAAGCGGAACGTTGAAGTCACATCTTACAAGAACTTTTTTACCCTTTACATTGATATCGTCAACAGATTTCTTATTAAGCATATTGTTATCCTCCTAAAATATAAAAGAGTCCGGTCCAAATAGACCGGACCCTTTGTGAGTCTTACCACACTAAATGTTCTATGCTAACTCAGCGAAGTATTTAATTGTTCTTACCATCTGGCTTGTGTAAGAGTTCTCATTGTCGTACCAAGATACAACCTGAACCTCTGTTGTTCCGTTGTCTAATGGAAGAACCATTGTCTGTGTAGCATCGAATAAAGAACCATATCTCATACCAACGATGTCGCTAGATACGATTTCATCTGTATTGTATCCGAAAGATTCTGTAGCTGCTGCTTTCATAGCTGCATTTACTTCATCAACTGTAACAGTTCCGTCAACAACTGCTGTTAAGATTGTTGTAGATCCTGTTGGAGTTGGAACACGCTGAGCGGCTCCGATTAATTTTCCGTTCAGTTCTGGAATAACAAGTCCGATTGCTTTTGCAGCACCTGTGCTGTTTGGCACGATATTTACTGCTGCTGCACGAGATCTTCTTAAGTCACCTTTTCTCTGTGGTCCGTCAAGAGTCATCTGATCTCCTGTGTAAGCGTGGATTGTGCACATAATTCCAGATTTGATTGCTGCAAGATCGTTCAGTGCTTTAGCCATAGGTGCTAAGCAGTTTGTTGTACAAGAAGCAGCAGAAATAACTGTATCTTCTGGCTTTAATTCTGTATGGTTAACATTGTAAACGATTGTTGGAAGATCGTTTCCTGCCGGAGCAGAAATAACAACTTTTCTAGCACCTGCTTTGATATGAGCAGAAGCTTTCTCTTTAGATGTGTAGAAACCTGTACACTCAAGAACAACGTCAACACCGATTTCTCCCCATGGAAGCTCTTCAGCGTTAGCCTTTGCATAAATCTTGATTTCTTTTCCATCAACAATGATAGAATCCTCTGTTGCTTCTACTTTGTCACACAGAGCATATCTTCCCTGAGAAGAGTCATACTTTAATAAGTGTGCAAGCATTTTTGGAGATGTTAAGTCGTTAATTGCAACTACCTCATATCCCTCTGCTCCAAACATCTGTCTGAATGCAAGACGTCCAATACGTCCAAATCCATTAATCGCTACTTTTACTGCCATGATTAATTCCTCCTAAAGTTTGTTTTAACTGACTTCGCAGTCCTTATATTGTGAATTCTCTAACATTGTTAAAGAATCATCAACTGGGATTATTGTACTAAATCTTATACAAAAATTCAAGTGCCTTTTCCTATTTTTATAGAAGTTGACAAAAATACGGCTTTCTCTCTTTAAATTCTGTATAATACTTAAAACCACAGTCCTCTAAAATGTCTCTGACCTTCGAAAAATCGTAGGCAATATGCTCCGGTCTGTGGCCGTCAGCTCCGATTGTTATAATCTCTCCTCCCAGTTCCCGGTAACGCTTTAATACATCTGCATGGGGATGCGCAAAAGGAAGCCCGTATTTCAATCCGGCTGTATTAAGTTCCAGTCCCTTTCCTTTTTCGATCAGTGTCCGAAGGATCTCATCAATAATATCTGCATATTTCTTATAATTATAGTCCTGCTCTCTATGTTTTCCATAGCGCACCACATAATCCAAATGCCCAAGTACATCGAAGCCGTCAAATTCCCGTATATCGGTCAACGTTTCTTCCATAGCAATGCGGTATCCCTCTTCATCGGATCTTCCAATGAACAGCTTACCGGCAGCCGGGTCTGTGGATTCGATGACATGTACGGATCCAATCACAAAATCAAAGGGATATTTCTTTATAAATTCACGGTAATATCCTCCCAGATGCGGTTGAAGCCCTAGTTCCACACCAATCCGCACATCAATTTTGTCCTGATACTTTTCCTGTAATGGTCTAAGTGTCTCAAAATATTTTTCCGGTTCGAAAATGCTTTCTTCTCCCCACTCCATATCATCCTTGTCATAATGGTCTGTAAAACAGATCATCTCAAGACCTTTCTCTAACGCGCCCAAGATCATCTGTTCCGGCGTAAATTCCGAATCATGGGAAAAGTTAGAATGCATATGCACATCTGCTCTCATATTATTTATCTCCTTTGATCGTTCCACCTAAAAGTACGTATTCATCTTCATACAGCACTACAGCCTGTCCGGGAGTGATCGCTCTTTGCGGTTCATCAAACACGCACAAAATCTCATCCTCTCCTGTTTTCTCCACTGTACACCATGCTCCTTTGTGATTATAGCGAATCTTTGCCCACGCCCTCATTGGCTTGTCAAGATCTTCAATTGCCATATAGTTGACATGATCCGCTCTCACATAACGACTTAGCGATTCTTCATGGCTTCCTACAACTACCTCATTGGTCTCCGGCCGGATCTCAAGGACGAACACCGGATGCCCAAGCGAAAGTCCAAGTCCTTTTCTTTGTCCCACTGTATAATGGACAATTCCTTTATGTTTTCCAACTACCGTTCCATCTGTTGTCACAAAATTGCCCGGCAATACCGGCTGATTCGTATTTTCCTCTATATAGGAAGCATAATCGCCGTCCGGAATAAAACAGATATCCTGACTGTCCGGCTTTTCTGCCACTAAAAGTCCCAGCTTTTCTGCCATTGCCCGAATCTCTTCTTTTGTATAAGCCCCCACCGGCATGATCGTCCGCCGCAGTTGTTCCTGTGTCAGATTATAAAGCGCATACGTCTGATCCTTTGCACCTGTAGCAGAGGTTCGAAGGGAATATCTTCCATTGGGCAGCTGGTCAATTCTGGCATAATGACCTGTTGCTATATAATCTGCGCCAATCTGCATACTGCGTTTCAGAAGTGATTCCCATTTTACATATCGATTACACGCGATACATGGGTTCGGTGTTCTTCCTTCCTGGTACTCTCTGATAAAATAATCGATAACCTGTGTCTTAAATTCCTGTTTAAAATTCATGACATAATAAGGAATATCAAGAGACGCCGCCACTCTTCTGGCATCTTCTACCGCACTCAAGCCACAGCATCCTCCATTTTCTTCCTGCACCAATTCCTCTTCTTCCTGCCAGATCTGCATGGTCACTCCGATGACATCATATCCCGCCTCTTTTAGAAGCCATGCTGCTACCGAAGAATCAACACCGCCTGACATTCCTACTACTACCTTTTTCTTCTCCATCAGACTATCTCTTTTCTTTCATTATTTAATATTCTTCTTCCTCTTCTTCATCCTCATGAATATCAGACTTTGGCTTTTCCAGTCCTTCGATCTGAATACCATTTTTCTCTGCGTAATCCCAAAGCGCTGCATGAATTGCTTCTTCCGCAAGCAGAGAACAGTGCACCTTTACCGGCGGAAGACCGTCAAGTGCTTCCATAACAGCTTTGTTTGTTACCTGCATTGCCTCTTTAATATTTTTGCCTTTCACAAGCTCTGTTGCCATACTGCTTGTTGCAACGGCCGCACCACAGCCAAATGTTTTAAACTTTACATCACGGATGATCTGGTTTTCATCAATGTCCAGATAAATTCTCATAATATCCCCACATTTCGCATTTCCAACAGTTCCAACACCACTGGCATTTTCAATTTCTCCTACATTTCTCGGATGCTCAAAATGATCCATTACCTTTTCTGTATACATAATCTCTCTCCTGTTCTTTCTACTGTTTTTCTATTTTTGTTTTTTTATAAAATCTTCATATAGCGGAGACATGTTACGAAGTCTCTCGATGATTGCTTTCAAATTCTCAACCACATAATCAATATCTTCTTTTGTAATCTCTTCATTGATTGTCAACCGCAAAGAACCATGCGCGATTTCATGCGGAAGTCCGATTGCCAGCAGTACATGAGACGGATCAAGAGAACCCGATGTGCACGCTGATCCACTGGAGGCACAGATTCCCTTTCCATCCAGCATAATAAGAAGGGATTCTCCCTCAATAAACTGGAAGCTGAAATTCGCATTATTAGGAAGTCTGTCCGTACGGTGACCGTTCAGTCTGCTGTACGGAATCTCCTTGAGAACACGGTCAATCAGATAATCTCTTACTTCCACCTCGCTGGCCGTTCTCTCTTCTCTTGTATCTGCCGCTCTCTTTGCTGCGGTTCCAATTCCTACAATACCCGGCACATTCTCCGTACCTGCTCTTCTTTTTCTCTCCTGCGCTCCCCCGTGAATAAAGGAACGAATTTTGACACCTTTTCTAATATACAGGAATCCGATTCCCTTTGGACCATTTAACTTGTGTCCGCTTGCGCTGAGCATGTCGATATGACACTCATCCACATTGATCGGGAGCTGCCCGTATGCCTGAACGGCATCTGTGTGGAATAAAATTCCATGTTCATGCGCAATTTGTCCAATCTCTTTGATCGGCTCAATCGTTCCGATTTCATTATTGGCAAACATAACAGAGATTAAAATTGTCTCCGGTCGGATTGCCTTTTTCAAATCTTCAAGCCGCACCTTTCCATCTTCATCAACATCCAGATAAGTCACCTCATATCCGTTCTTCTCCAGATACTGTGCGGTGTGCAAAATTGCATGATGCTCGATCTTCGTTGTAATAATGTGGTTTCCCTTATCACGATACGCGTCTGCCGTTGCCTTCAGCGCCCAGTTATCTGCTTCTGAACCGCCTGCCGTGAAGTAGATCTCATTACTTTTCGCTCCCAATGTCGCAGCGATCCGGTCTCTCTGAACATCAACCACTTCTTTATTTCCCGCTGCAAATGTATAAACGCTGGATGGGTTCCCGAACTTCTCTGTAAAATACGGGAGCATTGCTTCTAACACTTCCGGCGCGGTCTTTGTCGTTGCCGCATTGTCTAAATATAAAAATTTATCCATCACAATTCCTCCATTTTCTTCTATTATACGCTTCCACATGCAGATGCATCAAATCCTCCTGCGGGATTCAGCTTCTTGCTTTCCCCCACCAATTCATCCAGCATGATTTTATTTACCGTTTCATTAATACTTTCATTGATTTTTTTCCATACATATTTCGTAACACAACTGTCCGCTGAAATACAGCCGTCTTCCGAATAAAAGGCTGCACATTTCACCGGTTCTAAGCTTCCTTCCAGAGCCCTCAAAACATCACCTACCGAGATTTCTTCCGCCTTCTTGTTCAGCACATAGCCACCGGAAGCTCCGCGGATACTTTTCACAAGCCCTGCTTTCTTAAGAAGCGCTACCAGTTGTTCCAGATACCGCTCAGAAATATCTTGTCTGGCGGCAATACTGCTGATCGATACCGGTTCCTCTTCACTGTATCTCGCCAAATCAATGATTGCTCTAAGACCGTATCTTCCTTTTGTGGAAAGTTTCATCTTATCACCCTCTTTATAATTCCCAGTAAATTACTAGGATTTTACTTCTGTAGAATACCATCCATCTTTCGTTCTGTCAAGCACTGTACCGGAATATATTTAAAATAATATCTCTAAGGAGGATTCTATGTCACGAAAACAAGTCCTCATTAAGGGCACGATCATTTTAACATTAACCGGATTTGCCACTCGGTTTATGGGGTTTTTTTATCGAATTTTCTTAAGCCATACATTCGGAGAAGAGGGAGTTGGCATTTACCAATTGATTTTCCCAATCTACGCCATGGGGTTTTCTCTTACATCTGCCGGTATTGAATTGGCTCTTTCAAGAAGTACCGCTTATTATATCGCCAAGAACGAGAAACACAAAGCAGCCGAACTTCTTCTAACTGCCCTTTTGATCACAGAAGCTCTTTCTATCATTGCCATGCTTCTTATTCAACGATACGCCGGCTTTCTTGCTGTATCTGTTCTTCACGAGCCCCGATGCGAAAAACTTCTTATGATTCTGTCCTATGTGTTTCCTTTTTCCGCCTTGCACAGCTCCATCTGCGGTTACTATCTCGGAATGAAGAAGACGAAGATCCCATCCGTCTCACAACTGATCGAGCAGATTACACGAATTGGTTCCGTCTGGCTCTTATATACGATCAGCTGCGCACAAGGGCACCCTTTTGGAATCGCTGTCGCAGTCTCCGGGCTGATTGCCGGTGAAATATGCTCTTCTCTCTACTGTTTAAATCTCCTGTCACATGAAGATGAATTAACCTTTACGCCGCGCGCTTTCACAAGCGCATTCAAAAAGCACGCCGGAAGTCTTACCGGTCTATCACTTCCACTGACCGGAAGCCGTGTCATGCTGAATATTTTGCAGAGCATTGAAGCAGTCTCGATTCCCATAAAGCTGCAACTCTACGGAATGAGCGTCAAAGCTTCTTTAAGCACATACGGAGTTTTGACCGGAATGGCTCTCCCATGCATTCTCTTTCCTTCCGCTATTACAAATTCCGTCTCCACTATGCTTCTTCCCACAGTTGCGGAAATTCAGGCCATGGACGAGCGCAGTCAACTGTCTTCTCTGATCCGCAAAGTCTTTTTTTCCTGCATCAGTCTTGGCAGCATATGCTGTGCAGGACTCTTACTTTTCGGACAGTGGATCGGTGAATTTCTTTTCCACAGTCCATCAGCCGGAGATTTTATTGTCACACTGGCATGGATGTGTCCTTTTTTATACACGAACAATACGTTACTCAGCATTCTAAATGGAATCGGCAAGACAAATCTTTCCTTTTTCATTAATGCCATCAGTCTCGTAATCCGAATTGCCGGCGTTCTCCTCTTCATTCCAAAAATCGGCATCAACGGATATTTATGGGGACTTCTGATCAGCCAGCTTAGTATTTTCTTCTTTTGCCTTTTTTATTTGCATTATTATCTTCAGTCTTCCAATTTACGAAGATAATTCCACAAGAAAAAGAAGCTGCACACGAACCTAGTACAACTACTAGTGTTGCAGCTTCTTTTCTTAAATAGATGATAAAAACATTCTCATTAAAACAGGATTCACCGTACACTCCAGAATAAGCCCCACTGCCATAAACAAGAAAAAGCAGATTGTTTTTACCGCACTCCACGTTCTCTTTGGATAGCAGAACAGAAACCACAATAAGATCAGATACCCTGCCGTATAGAGCGGAAGCTGCGGCAGAACACCAACGAGGCAAAGAAGGATTCCTCCGAATCCCCTCTGCATGACTGCCACAGTCAGAATCAGACCGCTTAACAGGCCCGTCCACATTAAAAATAACAGAACTGCCGCCTTGCGAAATTTTGTACATCCCGCCAGCCCCAAAATCACAAGCGGTGTTATACGAAGGCGCAGCAGATACCAGAAATATTCACTGTTATCAATGGGCGTCTGCATATATTGTTCCATGAAAAATTCATGAAAGATTCCCAGATCTGCCAGATATTCACCGGCGATAAAATTGGCGCTTAATATCCCCGCCAAAAAGCCAAACATATAAAACAGAACAAAATATTTTTTGATTTCCTGTACCTTCATGCGCTTCCTCCTTGCATTCAGATACTCTATTATATGTATAGGCTCTTCATATATGACTATTTTAAATAACGAGCTTCATAAGCGAGTACAGAAGCAATGGTTTTTGAATCTTCAATCTCTCCGGAAAAAATCTTCTCTTTCAATTCATCTACCGTATATGCTTTTACATTTACATATTCATTTTCGTCCAGATTCTGTGTACCCGCCTTCAGATTTCTCGCAACATATACTTCAATCTTCTCATTGCAGAGCGCAACGGTTGTCCGTATATTGATCAGCCATTCCAGCTGTTCTGACTTATAACCGGTTTCTTCTTCCAATTCTCGCGCCGCACAAAGAATTCCTTTTTCCTCCGGATCGTCGAGCTTGCCTGCCGGAATCTCCAATGTCTTCCGGTCCAGCGCATTTCGAAATTGGGATACCATCAGAATACGTCCGTCATCCAGCACCGGAACTACTGCCGCTGCTCCATTATGTTTAATAAAGTCCCACTCTTCGTGATTTCCATTTGCAAATTCCATGGAATCTTTATAAACCTCCAAAACGGTTCCTTTATACATCAATTCTCTTTTTACACGCCTGATTTCCTCACACATATTGTCTTACCTTCCTTTTTTATTCATTTATATATTTTGCATTTTTTATTTACCTTATGAGATTTCAAAAGAATTCCGGAAATTGAGAAAGGGAGGTGCCACACTTTATATCAGCGCGACACCTCCCTACATTTATCTTCTACTTGGCATAATCGGTCACTCGCGATTCACGAATCACGTTGACTTTGATCTGTCCAGGATATTCCAGCTCAAACTCAATCTGTTTCGCTATATCTCTAGCCATCAATACCATATCTGCATCAGATACCTGCTCCGGAACTACCATTACACGAATCTCTCTACCTGCTTGAATTGCAAAAGATTTATCAACACCTTTAAATTGGTTGGTGATATCTTCTAATTGTTTTAACCTGTTTGTATATGTTTCCAATGTTTCTCTTCTCGCACCCGGTCTTGCAGCGGAGATCGTATCTGCCGCCTGCACAACGCATGCAATAAGAGTTTCTGGCTCTACGTCGCCATGATGCGCTTCCACTGCATTGATAACCACAGCAGACTCTTTATATTTTCTACAAAGATCGACACCAATCTGAATGTGGGAGCCTTCCACATCATGATCAATAGATTTTCCAATATCGTGTAAAAGACCGGCTCTTTTTGCCACACGCACATCCAGACCGATCTCACCGGCAAGAAGTCCGGCAAGCTGGGAAACTTCCATGGAATGCTTTAATGCATTCTGCCCATAACTGGTTCTGAATTTCATTCTTCCGAGCAGTTTGATAAGCTCTGGATGAATACCATGAACACCAACTTCTAACGCTGCCGCCTCGCCTTCTTCACGAATCATTGTCTCTACTTCTTTTTGCGCTTTTTCTACCATCTCTTCGATTCTTGCCGGATGGATACGACCATCGACAATCAGTTTTTCAAGCGCAATTCTTGCGACTTCTCTTCTTATCGGATCAAAGCCGGACAATACAACCGCTTCCGGTGTGTCGTCAATAATAAGTTCCACACCTGTCATCGTCTCCAATGTAC
The DNA here is from genome assembly GCA_000433535.1 of Dorea sp. CAG:317. GTDB lineage: Bacteria > Bacillota > Clostridia > Lachnospirales > Lachnospiraceae > Dorea_D. The sequence continues at coordinate 204,929 of FR892668.1, read as the reverse complement.
GGATATTACGTCCTTCTCTACCAATAATTCTGCCTTTCATTTCATCACTTGGAAGCTGCACAACTGAAATTGTAGTCTCTGCAACATGGTCAGCGGCACAACGCTGAATTGCAGTAACAACATATTCTTTCGCTTTTTTATCAGCTTCTTCCTTTGCCTGCGCTTCCAGTTCTTTTACCATTTTGGCAGTATCATGTTTTACATCTTCTTCAACAGTTTTCAACAAATATTCTTTTGCTTGTTCGGAGGTAAGTCCTGAGATTCTTTCTAGTTCCTGCACTCGCTGCTTACTCAACTCTTCCACTTTCGCTTCGCGCTGCTTAAGCTGTTCTTCTTTTGCTGCAAATCCTGCTTCACGCTTCTCAATAGCGTCGGACTTTTTGTCCAAAGCCTCTTCCTTGGAAAGAACACGTTTCTCGTATCTTTGTAACTCTGCTCTGCGTTCCTTTGTCTCTTTTTCAAGTTCATTCTTGTTCTTGATCGACTCTTCTTTAATTTCCAAGAGAGACTCCTTCTTCTTTGCCTCAGCCGTTTTTACTGCATCATCAATGATCTCACGCGCTTTTGTTTCCGCATTTCCGATCTTACAATCTGCATTTTTCTTCAGATTTGACACTGTAAGAAAATGACTGATCACTGCCGTCACCACTACAAGCACTGCTGCTACAGCAATTACTATTCCTATCGGCACAGGAGCACCTCCTTATTTAATTTTCATTGTACAAATACAACACTTAAATTTTATACTGTTTTAACAAAGATGTCAAGCATTCCAATCAGAAACTTGTATTACTTGACGGATGTCCTCATATCGGAAACCTTTTCTTACTAAAAACCCTAATATTTTCTGAGTTTCCGCCCGGTCTGCATTCTCGGGATCAAACCCTTTTTTACGCAGAAGTGTACAAATAGCTTCTCTTGCATCATGCTCTTCATAGCATTCCTGAAAGGCAGCATCAATATCCTCGCTCTTTACTCCCTTCTGACAAAGAGACGCATAAATTTCCCTTCGGCTTTTCTTATCCTTGCGGTTTTCTATAAAATTTCTGGCATATTCCTGATCGTTGATATATCCGAAGGATTTCACATAATCCATCACCATATCTATAATATCTTCCGGATAGCTGCCATGCCTTAACTTCTGCCGAAGCTGTTCTTCTGTCCGCCCCATAACATTCAGTAAATGCAGCGCGCGAAGTTTCCCTCTTTTCAGGATGACTTCCCGGCGAATCTTTTCATACATCTCAACAGACAGTTCTTCATTAACTGTAACACGATAACGAGACAGTTCGCCTTTGTATAATACAAAAGCGAACCGTTCATCGAGATATACTTTATATTTATTTTTTGCCACCGCTTCTATCTTAGTGACAACCATCTATTCTTCCTCTTCTTCTGATGCTTCTGCCCCTTCAAAAGCATAGTGTTTACGAATCTTCGCATCCAGTTCTTCCATGATCGCAGGATTCTCTGTCAAATAATTTTTTGCATTCTCGCGTCCCTGTCCGATCTTATCGCCATTATATGCAAACCATGAACCGCTTTTGCTCACCAGTCCGAGATTTACAGCCAGATCCAGAATGTCTCCCTCTTTGGAAATTCCCTTTCCAAACATGATATCAAACTCTGCCTCTTTAAACGGCGGTGCAATCTTATTCTTCACAATTTTTACGCGTGTTCTGTTACCGATCATCTCTCCGCTCTGTTTCAAGGTCTCAATTCTTCTTACATCCATACGAATGGAGGCATAGAATTTCAGCGCACGTCCTCCCGTTGTGGTCTCTGGATTACCGAACATCACTCCCACTTTTTCACGGAGCTGATTAATGAAAATAACAACACAATTAGACTTGCTGATAACCGGAGTCAGTTTACGCAGTGCCTGAGACATCAGACGCGCCTGCAATCCCACATGAGAATCTCCCATATCACCTTCTATCTCCTGACGCGGTACCAGTGCCGCAACAGAGTCAATAACAATGATGTCCATAGCACCGGAACGCACCATAGTCTCTGCAATCTCAAGTGCCTGATCTCCACTGTCCGGCTGAGAGATATACAGTTCATCAATGTCAACACCTATATTTTTAGCGTATACCGGATCAAGCGCATGTTCTGCATCGATAAATCCTGCAATACCGCCTCTTTTCTGTACCTCTGAGATCATGTGCAGTGCAACCGTTGTCTTACCACTGGATTCCGGTCCATAGATTTCCACAATTCGTCCCTTTGGCACTCCGCCCATTCCCAGAGCAATGTCAAGGCTTAAGGAACCTGTCGGAACCGTCTCCACCGCTACTTGCGCCGCCGGATCTCCAAGCTTCATTACTGTTCCCTTTCCATAATCTTTTTCTAATTTCGCAATCGCTGCGTCTAACGCTTTTTTCTTATTTTCATTACTTGCCATAAGTCTTCTCCTTCTAATATGCGAACTAACGTTCGCCCTGTTCATATACTAGTACACTTGTTCTGATTTGTCAATATGAAATTGTTATATAAGCTGGATTTTTTGGCGAAATGCCAGTGTCCGAATCCCTTTGATATACGATTGAATAATCACTGTCCTAAACTATATTCTTACTCTATCATACATTTTCAAAAGCGTCAATTTGATTTCCCTATGTAATGCCGCTCAGTATCAGACCACAATCCTTCCGATTCAAAAACAGATCTTCTTCATCAAAATCTCAAAACACCATCCAAGATCTCTCTTTTGAATAGACTCCGAAGCAATCAAATCCGTGCTGTGAATCGTCTCCCCGTTTAACCGATACCGCACCGTTCCCACCTTCTGGCCCCGTCTTACAGGTGCATGAAGCTTCTTTTCTTTTACAATCTTAACTTCTACTTCTTCGCCTTGCTTAAGCAGGATTTTAAAATCTCTGGATTCTGTCGCTTCTGCTAAAAGAACAGAATTATGGAGAAATGGCTGTCTCTCATCTCTTGCTTCCAATATACGAACCGGAATTTTCTCCACTTTTTTCTCCACCTTCTGATAATGGTAATGTTCCAGCCCATATTCCATAAGTCTGCGTGTATCTTTCCATTTATAGTCTTTGTTATTTGGCCACCCGCAAGCAAGCAAAGATACGATAAATGTACGTCCATCCCGGCGCAGCGCACCGACATAACAATATCCCGCTTCCGAAGTAAAGCCCGTCTTCCCTGACAATGCCCCTTCCATCATAGACAGAAATGCATTATGGTTGTGACATGTAAACGTTCGATCTCCTGCTACATTTGAAAATGAATAATCTTTGGTCTGTGTAATTTCAAGAAATTTCTCCCGTTCTTCCGATTCCATAATACAATATCGCATAATCCGCGCCAGATCCTCCGCAGTTGTCTCATGGATTCCATCTTCATCTTCTCCATCCAATCCATTGGGTGTTACAAAATGCGTATTTTGACATCCCAGCTTTTTTGCTTTTTCATTCATCAAATCCGCAAATTCTTCTACCGTTCCCGCTATAGCTTCTGCCAGCACGACAGCGCTGTCATTGTGGGATTCCAGCATAAGAGAATAGAGAAGATCGTTCACATAAAACTGTTCTTTCTTTTTCACTCCCAAGCGCACCTTGGGCTGGCACACCGCATAATCCGACACAGACGCCTTCTGGTCTTCCTGCATCTGTTCCAACACAAGAATACAGGTCATGATCTTTGTTGTACTTGCCATTGGAAGCTTACGCCTTTCATCCTTCCCAAATAAAATACGCCCGCTGTCAGCATTCATCAACACAGCTGACCGGGCGTAAAGATTTGTCGGCTCGTCTTCTCCTTTTTCTGCCTGCACGATATTCCCGGACAACTTCAAAAGCAAAAAACAAAAACAACAAAATATAACCAGCATTTTCTTTTTCATAACCACACCTTGCAATTGATCACTATTTATTGCAATGTATGTATCTTTTCATCAGACTATACGTCCAATTTTAACTGAGCCTCTTCCTCCGCTTCTGTCTTAAAATTCTCCATCTGCTCCTGATTAAGACTCGGAAGATCTTCCACGGACTGAATGCTGAAGCGTCTCAGAAATTCCTCCGTAGTACCAAAGAGAAGAGGTCTTCCCGGCGCATCCAAACGTCCCACTTCACAGATCAGATTATATTCCACCAGCTTATTGACTGCATGGTCCGATTTCACACCTCGGATCTTTTCAATCTCAAGCTTCGTCACCGGCTGCTTATAAGCAATGATGGATAAGGTCTCCAATTGAACATCCGTCAGAGCATAACGCTTGGGCTGCTTTGCAATTCTGATCAAATATTCATACATCTCTGTCTTCGTACACATTTGAAAGGAGTCTTCCAATTCTACAATCCGTATCCCCCGGTCCTGCGCCGCATATTTATCCATCATCTGATGAATGATCTTTCTCGTTGTCGCCTCATCATGCTCAATAGCCGCGGCAATTTTACGAAGTTCAACCGATTCCCCCATCGTAAATAAAATCGCCTCTATAATCCCTTCTAACTTACTAATCTCCACAGTTTCATACCTTTCTTCGCACATATGTATTATTGCATTTGTTGTAAAAATCTTCTTATCTCTTTTTAATTCTTCTAAATATTTGATGTAATCCTAATATCATCAAATGGCTGTTCCTGTGGTTCAATATAGAGCACTCCTTCTTTCATAAGTTGTAAAAGCGCTAAAAATGTCACCACGATCTGTGTCTTCGAGCTCTGCTTCGTAAGCAGTGTCCGAAAGCTGAATTTCTTATGCTCTCTTGCATAATCCGTGACAAATACAAGCTTATCCGACACGGTAACTTCTTCTTTCTCAATCTTTCCAAACTTACTTCGCACAGGATCAATCTTGTCCGCCTGTCGTTTCATCACATCTTTAAAAATGTGATTGAGCTTCTGTAAGGTGAGATCCTCTAACAATTCATCCAAATTTACCGGTTGTTCATACTCCATAACTTCCTGTGGAATGGTTGGTGTTTTATACATCACCCGTTCTGACTCAAGCTCTCTGTCCTTCAATTCATAGGACATATATTTATACATTTTATATTCCAGCAGCTGCTCCACCAATTCCTGTCTCGGGTCCTCTTCTTCCCCATCCTCGTTTACCTCTTTCGGAAGCAGCATCTTACATTTGATGTCCAGAAGTGTGGCAGCCATGACAAGGAATTCGCTCATAACATTTAAGTCTTCTTTTTCCATGGCTTTGATATACTCCATGTATTGATTCGTGATCTCTACAATCGGAATGTCATAAATATCTATTTTGTTTTTATCAATCAAATGCAGCAGAAGATCCAGCGGACCTTCGAACACCTGCAGTTTTACCGGAATTCCCATATCGTTTCCCCATATCATTTCATATCATAACTTATATATTATACTGGATTTTCCTCTTTTGCACAAGGTTTTCCTTGCAAATGAAGAACAACCAGTTCTGCCGGATTCAGAAAACGGATATTTACAGTATGTGTACCCAAGCCTTTGCTCACCACGATCGTCTGCTCTCCCTCTCGATAAATATCTCCGGAATACTTCGGGAATAATTGAAACCCGGGAGTAATCACACCCAGCACCCCTGGAATTCTTGCCACACCACCGTGCAAATGTCCCGACAAAATAAGATCCGCTCCCCATGCTTTGTACAAATCCATATAGCAGGGATTATGTGCCAACAGTATCTGAAATTCTTCCCCTTCTTTTTCTCCGATCCTTTGAACAATTTCCTGAAACTCTACATTTCCTTTCTTCATCCGCTGATAACCGGTAAGCGGAATTTCCAGACCGGTAAGATTCAGCTTGTCCAGATGAACTGTCTCATTTTCCAGAAAGTGTACGCCTGCAAGCTGCAGCTGCTTTTTGTATTCTTCATAAGAAGCATCATAATTTTCCGGTTTTTCTTTCATGCGCTGTTCATGATTTCCATTGGCGTAATAAACCGGACATATCTTCGGAAAGCTCTTTACAAATTCAAGTGCCGGTGTCCATGTTTTTCCGTTTTTTCCCACAAGCATATCTCCGCCTATAAGAATCAGGTCGGGATGCGCCTCAACAATTGCTTTTCGAAGCTTTTCATTTTCTTTTCCATATACGTGATTGTGAAGATCACTCAAAAACAGGACACAAAGTTCTCTTCCGACTTGTGTCAGTTTATCTGATTCAACTACATATTCCGTCACTTGAAAACAATGCAGTTCCCGAATCACTTCCAGAAACACTAAAATTGCCAATACAAACAAAATAACTATCCACATTCTCTTGACTCCTTTTATTTCGACCATTATATAATTATTTTTCATCAAAAGCAACCTACCAATTTTCTTGTAAATGTGTTAAAATTTTTATGGATTAAACTTACTCAATTTTATACATAAGGAGGTTTTCAAAATGAGTATCGCAGAAAGAATTACAGCTCTTCGTGCTTTAATGGCTGATCGGGGATATGATGTTTACATGGTTCCTACCGATGACAACCATCAGAGTGAATATGTAGGCGAACACTTTAAAGCAAGAGCATTCATCACAGGATTTACCGGTTCTGCCGGAACAGCTGTGATCACAAAAGATGAAGCAGGACTTTGGACGGACGGACGTTACTTTGTTCAGGCTGCACAACAGTTAGAAGGAAGTGGTGTAAAGCTCTTTAAAATGGGTGAGCCAGGCGTTCCTACTGTAGAAGAATATATTGCAAACGTAATCCCTGAAAACGGAACACTCGGATTCGACGGACGTGTTGTTGCTATGGGCGAAGGACAGGCTCTTGTTGAAGCAGTCGCTCCGAAGCACGCAAAAATCAACTATTCTGAAGATCTGATCGATCTTATCTGGAAAGACAGACCGGCTTTATCTGAGAAACCGGCTTTCGCACTTGGCGAAGAATACACCGGAGAGAGCACAGCAAGCAAACTTGCCCGCATTCGCGAAGCAATGAAAGAACACGGCGCAACCGTACATGTTATCGCAGCTCTTGACGATGTCTGCTGGACAACAAATTTACGTGGTGACGATATTGAATATTTCCCACTGCTTCTTTCCTATGCTGTAATCACAATGGATGACATGAAGTTATACATTGATGAGCGTAAACTGACAGACGAGATGAAAGATGCCCTTGCAAAAGATCATATTTCTCTTCGTCCTTACAATGCCATCTATGAAGATGTCAAGGAGTTATCTTCCTCTGATATTATTCTCGTAGACCCGGCACGTCTTAACTATGCTCTTTACAACAATCTTCCAAAAGAGGCGAAGGTTGTAGAAGCAATGAACCCGACCGTTCTTATGAAGGCAATGAAAAATGACGTAGAGATCAAAAATATCATCAACGCACACATTAAAGATGGTGTTGCAATCACTCGTTTCATGTACTGGCTTAAGAAAAACATTGGAAAGATTGAAATCACCGAAATCAGCGCTGCTGAAAAATTAGAAGAATTCCGTAAGGAACAGGAAGGATATCTGTGGCAGAGTTTTGAACCAATCTGCGGTTCTGGTGAACACGGCGCAATCGTACACTATGCAGCTACCGAAGAGACAAATGTTCCGGTTGTTACAGACGGATTATTCCTCACAGATACAGGCGGCGGTTACATGGAAGGTTCTACGGATATTACACGTACTTTCGCATTTGGTAAGCTTTCTGACCAGATGAAGGAAGATTTTACTACTGTTTTGAAATGTAACCTGCACTTGGCAAGAGCCGTATTCCTCTATGGTACTACAGGATACAACCTTGATGTTCTGGCAAGAATCCCTGCATGGGAACGCGGTCTTAACTTCAACCACGGTACCGGACATGGCGTTGGATACTTAATGAATATCCACGAAGCTCCTACCGGTTTCCGCTGTGCGATCCGCGACAGAGAAAAACAGCCGATCGAAGCCGGTATGATCCTGACAGATGAACCGGGCTTATACATTGAAGGTTCTCATGGTATCCGTACTGAAAATGAACTTCTTGTAAGAAAAGGTCAGAAAACAGAGTATGGACAGTTCTTATACTTTGAGCCAATCACTTACGCTCCAATCGACCTTGACGCTGTTATTCCAGAACAGCTTACCCAGGAAGACAAAGAGCAGTTAAATGCTTATCACGCAAAGGTATATGAACTTGTTGGTCCAAGATTAAACAACGAAGAAAGAGAATGGTTAAAAGAATATACAAGAGCAATCTAATCTCATACCACTCTTAACCCGACCTTAATGAGATGAATAAGGGTGTCGCAGCATCTCCATTGATGCGCGGCACCCTTTTATAAATATAACCCCCGTTATTTTTGTAATTCCGTCTCTTCAAAGATCAAAGCATCAGCTATTTTAGAAAAGATCACACCCAATGCGAATGCCCCGGCATCCGGATAACCAATGCTTCTTTTTCCTACTGTTCCGGCGCGCCCCATTCTCGCTACAATCTTCTCTGTCATTTTCGCTCCGTTCACCGCCGCATCTGCTGAGAGCTGGAACAATTCTTTCAAAGTTTTATTCCCTGCATTTTCTGTCCATACATCTGCACAAGGCACAAGCGCGTCTATGAGTGTTTTATCTCCTACAACCGCACCTCTTCCAAAAGAATATTCCCCGGTCTTTTGAATTCCCGTCACAGCTTCTTGAAGTAGTACAGCAAATTCTTCTGCCGTCAGCTTCTGTTTCCCTTTCGCCACCTTCCCTGCCGCACGAAATGCCGAGCCCCAGATCGGTCCGGACGCTCCGCCACAACATTCCATGATGATAAGCGAGCATGCATCTAAAAATTCACCTATATCACACACTTTTTCTTCCAGAATATCATTCCACTCTCTTCTCAGCTGGCGAAATCCTTTCGAGACACTCATTCCGAAGTCTCCATCTCCTGCATAGGCATCCAATTCACAAAACGGAACTTCATTTTTAATAATACACTCACTCATTGTATCTACAATGAAAATCATATTATCCACTGTCAAAATTTCTTGTCTGACCTTTGCACTTCCTTTGGTATGATTCTTCTGATCCGTATTCTCACTTTGGGTATGATATGCCGGTATAAACGGTTCATAATTTCTTGGAAGTACAGGTCCGTTCACCTTGAAAGCCGGCGCATCGCTTTCCGCATCCAATAAGCTCTTTAATTCGCTGTTCATTTTCATAAATGTCAGGGACGCACCACTCATATCAATACTTGTCATATAATTCCCGGCAAATGACCGGTAAATTTTTATTTTATATTCATCCAATATTTTCGCTGTGGAATTCAAGAACAAATATAATTCCTGAAGCGGTGTTCCCCCGAATCCATTTACGAGAACTGTGACCTCATCATTTTCTGACAATCCAAGTTCCTTCACAAGAGAATCTGTCATTCTTTTTGACAATTCATCTGCTGTCATCATTGCCTCCCGGCTAACTCCGGGCTCACCATGGATTCCCACTCCATATTCTATTTCATTCTCTGCAATCGAAAAGGTCGGAGTCCCTTTGGCAGGCACAGTACAGGATGTGAACGCAAACCCGATGCTCCTTGTATTTAGAACAGCATTTTCTGCATAAGCTTTTACCTGCTTTAAAGAATAACCTTTCTCTGCCGCTGCTCCGGCAACTTTATGTACAAGAACAGTCCCGGCAACTCCACGCCTCCCCACCGTGTACAAACTATCCTGCACTGCAATGTCATCATCCACTTTGACATATTCTACGGAAATACCATCTTCCTCTGCCAATCTGGCTGCGTTTTTAAAATTCATCATATCTCCGCTGTAATTTTTAATAATCATCAATGTTCCGGCATTTCCTGCAGTTTCTTTAATTGCCTGATAAATCTGGATCTGCGAAGGCGATGCAAATATATCTCCGCATACGGCTGCGTCCAGCATTCCTTTTCCTACAAACCCCGCATGCGCAGGTTCATGACCGCTTCCCCCTCCACTGATCAGGCTCACCTTATCTGCATTTTGTTCTCTTTTCTTAATAATTTTATATCGCTTCACGAATTCCAGTTCCGGGTATGCCAGTGCGATTCCTGCACACATCTCCGGCACCATCGTTTCGGAACGGTTCATAATCTTTTTCATCTTCACAACCTCCCCTTCTAACGAACAGCTTTCCTTTTGTATGCAAGACCGACGGCATCTGCTGCTTTTATGGCTGCGATCACAGCTTCCACTGTTATAGGAAATGGCATTGCATAAATAGATTCCTCCGGAATACAAGCCTTCTCTGCCACCTGCATCAATTCTTCATCGCTAATTTGTTCAACTCCGATATCTGCAAGGCAAACCGGAAGTCCGATGGAAAGGCAAAAGTCCAAAACACTTTCTACCTCATCCATAGGAGCATTTTCAAGCATCAACTGCGCAAGTGTTCCGAATGCAACCTTTTCCCCATGAAAATATTTATGAGTCCCTTCCAAAACGGTCAGTCCATCGTGAATCGCATGTGCTGCTGCAAGTCCTCCGCTTTCAAACCCAAGCCCGGATAACAGGATGTTTGTCTCTACTATCTTTTCCAGCGCCACTGTCACTACATGGTTTTCACAGGATACCTTTGCCTTCCATCCCTCTTCCATAAGCGTCTGATAGCAAAGCTGCGCAAGAGCAAAGGCGGCAGTTGTCCCTCTTGCTTTCTCGCACATTTTCTCTCGATATCCACAAGGAAGCCCTGCATTTACAGCACTGTATGATTGAACATTCGCTCTTGCCTCAAAATAAGTAGATAAAGCATCACCCATTCCCGACACAAGAAATCTTACCGGTGCGTTGGCAATCACTCTTGTATCTACAAGTACCACATCCGGACTTTTCTTAAAATAAGCATAATCATCAAACGCGCCTTCTGTTGTGTACAAAACCGCAGAATGACTGGTAGGAGCATCTGTTGCTGCAATGGTTGGTACCACGATCAGATTGTGTCCCTCCGCTACACATTTTGCTGTGTCAATCGCTTTTCCGCCTCCCAGTCCAATCGTACATTGACACTTGTTTTTTCTTGCAAGTTCCTGTAAGCGCAATACCTCTTTTCTTGAACATTCCCCGTGGAATCCGCTTTCAACAAATCGAATTTGAAATCTCTTAGCGGTCTCTTCCAGCATGTCCTTCACACGCTCTACATCATCCGGATGTGCGATCAATAATGCCGATTTTCCAAAAGTGTTTACAAAATATCCCAGATTTAAAATCTCATTTTCTCCCTGGACATATTTGGTCGGACAAATAAACGCTTTTCTCATTGCAATTCCTCCATTTACTTTAAAATCGTTCTTTTTTTCCCGCTCCACAATGTAATGACACAATTGATACAACATATCAGAACTCCTTCTGATCTCAGAAAAGTCTAAAACAGGAATACTCTCGTAGTCCGATTGTAATCCTTTCAACTGCTTTTGAATTTCCATGTTATCAGGAAGTGTAACAATACTTTCCAATTTTTCTCCTTCTGTTTTCACCTGACCAATCATCAACGCTCCCAGATAAGTATCCTGAGACAGAATCGGGATCGCAATATCAATCAGCCCAAAACAACATCGGTATATATACGGACGATTTTCCCGCACAGCTTCTGCACCACCGTGTGAATCACATTTTTCACAATATTTTTTAAGCACCGGAGATTCTCTTACCTTGCGGCAAAACTCACAGCAGTGACTGTGTTTTGTGACAGGCACTCCTCTATAATCAACCATCAGCACAGCCATCCCCGTCAAATCTGACAGCGAATCCTGTACTTGCTCCCATTGTTTTAAAGAGAAAATATGATTTATTTTCTGCACCGAATCCCTCCATACGAACGATCTTCCCAAAGTTTTTCTGCAACCGGCGTCCATGCGCTGGCATATTCCACACATTTATCACAGAGATGATCTACACTCTCCGGCGATTGAAGATCCGTGGAGTCTGCATTCGTTCTTTGAACAATCTCTCGCAATAATTCTGGATTTTCCAGCATCGGACATGGTCGAAGATGATTGTTATTAAATGGCTGGCCATCATGATATGCCATGAAGATCGGCGACTGCAAACATTCCAATAATGTGTTTTCCCGAATATTTGCATTGGAATAATGGACAAATACACAAGGATCTACATTCCCATTTGCATTAATATGCAGATATCTTCTTCCGCCTGCAATGCAGCCGCCCACATATTCTCCGTCGTTTTGGAAATCCATAGCAAAAATAGGCTTCGTGCGTCTTATTTCACGAATTCTGTGATACATAAATTCTCTCTGTTCCGGACTCGGCAGCAGCTCCGGAACTGCATCATTTCCCACCGGCATGTAATGAAAATACCAAACAAACTTTGCTCCCCATTTCACCATTTGATCTACGAAGTCGAGGGAGCTTATAGAATCCAGATTCTGGCTCGTATAGCAGCATGAGATTCCAAACGGAAGCCTTTTTTCTTTCAATAATTCCATTGCTTTTACAACCTTCCGGTATGTTCCATTTCCGCGTCGTGCATCCGTCGCTGTTTCAAATCCTTCTACGCTGATCGCCGGAATAAAATTCTTTACCCGAAGCATGTCGTCCGCAAATTTTTCGTCGATCAATGTACCGTTCGTAAAACTTAAAAATTGACAATCTTGATGCTTCTCACATAGCGTAAGCAAATCTTTCTTCCTCACGAGGGGCTCTCCACCTGTGTAAATATACATATAAATACCAAGCTCTTTCCCCTGTGTAATAATAGAATCCATCTCCTCCAGCGTCAGATTTAATTTATTTCCATACTCAGAGGCCCAGCACCCTGTGCAATGGAGATTGCATGCCGAAGTAGGATCTAGCAAAATAGCCCACGGAATATTACAACCATATTTCTTCCTGTTTTTTTCCTGTATTGGCCATCCCACAATATTGGCATTAAAGAAAAAATTTTCAAGAGATACTTTTACTACCTCCTTGTCAATGTCCTTTAACACACTCATTATCAACTGATACATATTGTTATCGGGATTTTCCAATACATTTCGAAACGCCTCCCTTTGCGTCGGAAAACTGTCCGGTCCGTCTCCCGCGAATTTGTCAATTGCAGCCATTATCCTGTGAATATTTTCTTCCGGATTCTTTTCCAAATAGTGAAATGCGGTCTTTAGCGTTGCTTTCTTTAATTCATTTGAAAATTCCATAACTTTTTCTCCTTTGTACAATTCCATTTTTCTTCCATAATTTTCTTCTTCATTGCAAACAGCATATCGTTTATTGTTCAAAAAAAATACAGACAAAAACATTGTTTCGTCTGTATTTCATACATTTTACATTTTTTGTCTGTAAAACTTGAATTCTAATATTTAACTATGTAAATATGACCGTATCATATCATCAATGGAATCTTCAAATGATTTTGAAACAAGATATAAATATCTTTCTCGATAAGGCGGCATTCCCTCCTGAATCCAATGCATCGTATTTCCGACTATTGTATAGCTGTAAAATTCGGTTAAATAATCAATTCCCTCCTCGGAAATATCATAAGATTCCGCCGCTTCTCTTACAAATCTTTCTACGAAAATAAAAGTAATTCTTTCCATATACATCTGCAGTAATTCTCTGTCTTTGGAATGGTAAATATGCGCCATTGCCTTTTTATTATTCATTAAGAACTTTGCAGAACGAACATATTCTTCATAGAAGGTATCATATTTTTCAGTGTCATTGCTAAAATCATCCAGTTTTCTTTTCAAAACCTGATGCAGCAAATCGTAAATATCCTCAAAATGATAATAAAATGTATTTCTGTTTACTTCCGCCGTTTCAATAACATCTTTTACCGTTAATCGATCCATACTTTTTTCATTCAAAAGATAAAGAAACGCGTCCATAATCCGTGTTTTTGTATATTTTGACATTTCTTCCCTCCTCAAATGACAGCTCATTCTTATGTGTACCATATAATGAAACCTCATATGTGTCAATACATTTAGAGAAGTATCAGCTGAATTAAATCCTCGAACACACTTTTCATATCGATTTCACGAATATCTTGTACTGCGACAATATCTACACTCCCAATCTTTTTATCACCCAGATAATATTCCGCAGTACCTGCTTTTTCTCCTTTTTTAACCGGTGCATCCAGTTCTTTTTTTAACCGCACCCTGCGTTTCATGCCGCTTAGATCAGCACCTGTTGTATCCACATAAATATACGGATTCTTCTGCTTTGTTTTTACTTGTTTTTCTATACCTCTTCTGACGGGAACTGCTTTTTCTGTCTTACATGTTTTTTCTGCATATTTCTGACATTTTCCAAACCCATAATTGAGTAATGTCACTGCATCTTTATTTCTTGTTTTGCTGTCCTCTGCAGCCATGATAACTGCTATAAGCTCCACATCTTCTTTTTTTGCCGTGGCAGAAATACAAAACTTTGCCTTCCCTGTGGAACCGGTTTTCAGTCCGGTTGCATATTCATAATGACGAATCAGCTTATTGGTATTAGATAAGCCGAAAGTTGTCGTTCCCTTTTTGGTTGTATGCGTTATATCCTCCATCCAGATATTACAATATTCGTAGATTTTCGGATATTTCGTAATAAGCTCCCGGGACATCAGAGCAATGTCTCTTGCAGTTGTCTCATGTCCATCCGTATCGAGTCCATTACAATTTACAAAGTGTGTATTTTTCATTCCGAGATTTTTCGCCCGCTGATTCATCGCTTCTACAAATGCATTTTCATCCCCGGATACATATTCTGCCATAGCCACACAGGCGTCGTTAGCGCTTGCCACTGAAATACATTTTATCAGCGTATCTACAGTCTGAACTTCTCCCGGCTCTAAGAAGACCTGCGATCCACCCATAGAGGCTGCATATTCTGACACAGTCACTTCATCCGTTAAATGAATTTTTTCATCCTTCAAAGCATCAAAAATTAAAAGAAGCGTCATCACTTTCGTGACACTGGCAGGCGGTCTTCTCTCATCACAATTCTTTTCATAAACCACCTGTCCGGTTGACGCTTCCATTAAAATTGCAGATGGTGCGGACACAGAAACTGCACCATCTGCTTTTTCTTCTTTATTCATCTGTTCAGATTCCTTTTGCGCTTCTTCCGCATATGCAATACTGGTTTTATCTACTGCTACATATGACAATGTCAGCACCATACATAATAAACCTGCCAAAAAACGCTTCATGCTGCACCCCACACATAACCTTTGTTAGCAGTTTATGAAGCGCTCTTTAGAGATATTCCCCTGTGTCGTTCTTTCTCCGGCAGCCTTACTTGATTTCCAGTACTTTATAATCCTGATCTTCTACTGTCTTTTTCAGCACTTCATCGGAAAGTTCTGCACTTAATGTCATTACTGCCGTTCCTGCTTCATGACTTACGATCGCTTCTTCTACTTCAGCAAGCGCTTCCAGACATTTCTTCACTCTTGCCTCACAATGTCCACACATCATACCTTCAATTTTCATAGTTTTTGTCATGCTCTTATCCTCCTTAGATTCACGACTATGCTGTTTTTGTCTTTTCTTTTTATCTTTACTTGCATCTCTTAATTTAAAGAAATTAAGCCGAAGTGCATTGGTCACTACACAAAAGCTTGATAAGCTCATTGCTGCCGCTCCAAACATTGGATTTAACTTCCAGCCAAATAATGGATACCAGATTCCGGCCGCCAGTGGAATACCGATAATATTATAAATGAACGCCCAGAATAAATTTTCATGAATATTTTGAAGTGTTGCCCTGCTAAGTCTGATTGCAGCCGGAACATCACTTAACCGGCTCTTCATAAGCACAACATCTGCGGCATCAATTGCAATATCCGTTCCTGCTCCGATGGCAATTCCGATATCTGCTCTCGTAAGAGCCGGCGCATCGTTGATCCCGTCACCTACCATAGTAACTTTACCTTTTTGCTTTAATCTTCGGATCACCGATTCCTTTCCATCCGGAAGAACTCCTGCTATCACTTCGTCCACACCTGCCTGATCTCCGATCGCTTTAGCAGTACGCTCATTATCTCCGGTCAGCATGACTACATGAAGTCCCATGTTTTGAAGTTCTTTTACAGCCTGTGCGCTGTCTTCTTTTATCACATCAGCCACCGCGATCATTCCCAGGAATTGACCGTCTCTTGCAAAAAACAACGGGGTTTTTCCCTGTTCGGCAAGTTTTTCTGCCTGACCACGCATGTCAGCGCCAATCTCAGTCTTCTCCTGAATAAACTTAAGATTGCCCCCCGCAAGTGGACTGCCCTCATAATTCCCAAATAATCCATTTCCGACAACCGCCTGGAAATCCGATACCTGTGCTTCGCTTGCAAATCCTTTTTTCTCTGCTTCGACTATGATTGCCCTTGCCAATGGATGTTCACTTTTCTTTTCCAGTATATAGGCAAGTTCCAATAACTGCTCTTGAGATATTCCATCTGCCGGTATCACATCTGTCACTTCCGGCTCTCCGCTTGTAATCGTTCCTGTCTTATCCAGCACTGCAATATCCATTTTCCCTGTCTCTTCCAGTGATACTGCTGTTTTAAACATAATTCCGTGTTTTGCGCCCATTCCGTTACCAACCATAATCGCAACCGGGGTTGCAAGCCCAAGCGCACACGGGCAGCTGATTACAAGAACTGCAATTCCTCTGGCTAAAGAAAATCCCACCGTCTGTCCGGCAATCAGCCACACAATAGTTGTCAATACTGCAATACCTATCACCGCCGGAACAAAAACACCCGACACTTTATCCGCAACTTTTGCGATCGGCGCTTTTGTCGCCGCTGCATCACTGACCATCTGAATGATCTGTGATAATGTTGTATCTTCGCCGACTCTCGTCGCCTGACACTTTAAAAATCCAGAATGATTTACCGTCGCTGCTGACACCGTAGAGCCTTCTTCTTTGTCTACCGGAATACTTTCCCCGGTAAGCGCAGATTCATTTACTGCACTGATTCCTTCTATGACAACGCCGTCTACCGGAATGTTTTCTCCTGGTCTTACGACAAAAATATCTCCTGTCACGACTTCTTCTATGGATACTTCAACTTCTGTTCCATTTCGCAAAAGGGTTGCTTTTTTCGGCGACAGCTTCATCAAACTTTTCAGCGCATCTGTAGTCTTTCCTTTTGATCTTGCCTCTAACATCTTGCCCACTGTAATCAGTGTCAGAATCATTGCAGCAGACTCAAAATAAAATTCATGCATATAAGCCATCACTTGCTTCATATCACCAAGCATCTGTGCATTTGTCATTGCGAATAATGCATACGTGCTGTACACAAAAGACGCTCCTGAACCAAGCGCCACAAGTGTATCCATGTTTGGCGACCGGTGCAGCAGACTTTTAAATCCGCTAATAAAGAATTTCTGATTAATGACCATAATGATCACTGTCATTAACAGTTGAAAGAGACCAACTGCCACATGATTTTCTGCAAACAGTTCCGGAAGCGGCCATCCCCACATCATATGTCCCATTGAGACATACATCAGCGGAAGCAAAAAACAAAGAGACGCTATCAGTCGTTTCTTTAAAACAGGCGTCTCTTTGTCTTTTAACTGCTCTTCCATAGTTGAGACGGTGCTGCTCTTTGTCTGATTCCCACTACTTTTTTCTTCCGCCCCATATCCAGCCGCTTCAACTGCGGCAACAATATCTGTAGGATCTGCCTGTCCTTCTACTCCCATAGAATTCGTAAGAAGGCTGACAGAACAGGACGTTACTCCCGGCACTTGGGACACTGCTTTTTCTACGCGGGCACTGCATGCCGCGCAGCTCATGCCCGTTACTTCATATTGTTTCATCCCCAATCCTCCTGTACTTTCATCAAACCTTACCGCATCAACTTTTGAAGTGTTGCAACAAGTTCGTCAATGGTCTCATCCTTGCCATTGCGGATATCCTCCGCCACACAGGTGTGGATATGATTGGATAACAATTTTCTATTAAAGCTGTTAAGCGCCGCTGTTATTGCAGATACTTGAATCAATATATCTGTACAATAATACTCTTCTTCCACCATCCGTTTGATCCCTCTCACCTGACCTTCAATTCGATTCAGACGATTGAGCAGATCCTTATACTCTTTTTCTGTTCTTTTTTTTGTTTTATGACAACATTCTCTTGTTTCGCTCAAATAAACCACCTCTTTCAAGGTGAATTATATACCCTGTGAGGGTATTTTGCAAGCATTTTATTTTTTCTTTATATTTTTATATTTTTCACCCTTTTTTGGCAGGTGGGGAATACTATTTAGTTCAGGCAAAACAGAGCCGACAAACATTGCGTTCATCGGTTCTGCGTCTTAGCGTTTGGCTCTTTGATGATATGTTATTCTGCCCTAAAAATCCGGATTTGTCGTTTTGCTATTCAGCTATGTATTTTTGCTCCAAATCCTTTAATAACCGATACCTGTAAATCCTTTGCGTCAATCAAACTTTCCTGTTTGCACTTTGGCAGTAGAGGGGAAAGTTCTTTAATCCTGTATCCGCCCGTATCTGTAATCTTGTTTTATTTCCGCAGACAGGGCAGCGTACCCATTTGCTGTTTTCCATGGAAATCCTCCTGCGTTATTTTGCTCTGCCTCGTTGCTCCAGTTCTGCACCATAACGCACAACCATTGCAAGTA
>FR892668.1:181280-186353 GCA_000433535.1 Dorea sp. CAG:317 | reverse complement strand
CCCCGCCGTTATCAATCCCTTCTGAAAAAAACGCAAACTTTTCCATCGCAGAGGAAAATGCTGCTGATAAAATATCTACAACAATAAAGAGTATTCCGAGCTTCGTTATGCTTTTTGCTCCTGTTTCGGTAAAAGGTGTTCCCTCGCTCAGTTCCAACTTAAAATATCTGCAAACACAAATAGCTTCAATCGCTCCGAAAATCAAAACCACGCTTTCACAGAGCAGGGCTATTCCTATTTCACGATTGTCAATCGTTCTGTCAGCTTCTATAAGCAACCTTTGCAGAAGCTCGCCAAATGGAAGTTTATCTGCCATCAAACTTACGCTGCCAGCCACTAATGTAAAGGCAATCGCCACAAAACTAAATACCAATACAATCTTCGTTAGTGTTTGAAAGACCTTCATTGTCTTTTGGATTTTTTCAAGATTATTCATTTTTTACACTCCTTCGTTTTTAATCGTTGCAAATAACAAGCTCACTTTTAATGCCATTCAGTTCTATGACATTTTCCGCATCGGGCGTGTCAAAGCGTTCCGTCTGTCTGCCGTCCTTTTCATAGGAAATGCTCGTTCCAATACCTTTCGTAACAGCAGTAAATACTTCACCCTCTGGAATATGGATTTTGGAAGTTGCCGACACCTGATTGATTGCAAGGTATCCCTTTAAGGAATTGCAAACCACACTCATATCCAGATTGCAGTTAATTTCTACTGTGCCGCCGACATCGTTTATAATGATATTCGGCGTCTTTACATCAAGCTCAATACTGTCGCAATCTAAAGAGCGGATTTCTACGGTTTCCGCATTGACAGCACTCTCAATTTTTCCCACATAGGGCATAGGAATTTGAACGAAAATATTGACAGTTTCTTTTGCCGTTGCTTCAGATATACCGTTTTTACGGATTACATCTACATCAATCCGTTTTCGGATGTCGTCAATTTTAACCTTAAAATCGTTCTGGAGCGTGGAGAGGGTATTAGATACCAGACGGACACGGATTTTCTCTCCCTCATAACCAGACAATACGAATTGCTTTGCTCCACCGAATTTCATATCATAGCGTTTCGGCTCGTCAATATCGTATTCCGTAACGCTTTCAAAAAGATACTCGTCTGATTTTTTCATTCCTCTTTCATTGGAAAGTAGCTCGTCAATGGAAATGTCAAACAGGGCAGAGATAGCCATCATATTTTCAATGTCGGGAATGCCTGTTTCAGTTTCCCATTTTGTAACCGCCTGTCTTGACACGCCTAACTTCTCCGCAAGCTGTTCCTGCGAAAGTCCCGCCTTCTTGCGGATAGATTTTAGTTTTTCTGCAAATGTCATTCTCGTGACCTCCTTATGTTGATACGCCAAGTATAGAAAACCGTGCTTTGCATTACAAGCAAGCAGAGATGACATTCTGAATTTTCCTGCTACTTTGCGTGGCATTTTCTGATTTTGAGCAAAATATTTGATATATCACTCACTGATTTATCATTTTCACATCTGCCAGTAACCGAGATTTCGTTTTGCCCCACATTATTTCCACGGTCTGCCGCTGTCAAGCCAACCTTGCTCCGCCCAATACTTTCCGTCAAGGTATTCAGGGTCTGATTGATGTATGGATTGCTGCATCATACGGCAGACGAGAAACTTGAATTTCGTAATCAAATTTGTGTGTGCGGGCTTTGTATAATCTATATGAGCAAACTTTCGGGATAGCTTTTGAATCTTTCCCGTAAGCTCGGCTTGTTTCTTTTGGGAAAGCTTTTCCCAAACAATATCGCTCATCAAAGCACCCATAAATATTCCGATTTTAGAAATTCCCCCCAAGATAAACTATGCTTCATATCTTTCGCCGCAGATTTTGTCCCACTGCCTAAGCATTGCGTTATAATTACCGCACGCTTTCCAAACATTTCAGGAGCAGGGCGGTGCGGTATCCAGCGGTAAGCGAAATGGTCAAGAAATGCTTTCATTGCTCCCGTAGCGTGAAACACATAAGCAGGGGATGTCATTACAATCAAGTCTGCTTCCAAAAGTGATTTGTCAATTTTCCCAATATATTCTGCGTCCTTGCAAGTGCTTTCACCCTTTAATGTACAACTCAAGCAACCAGTACAGAAGCTCGGACAGTCCTTCGGAAGATAGTATTCTGTAATATTCGCTTTATCCTTAAACTCTGCTAAAAACATCTCTTTCAAACGGTAGGTAACACCGTGTTTTTCTGTTCCGTTTATCACTGTTATATTCACTCTTTATACCTCCAAAATATCATGTAAAACTTGTGTATGAAAATTCTTGCGGTTTTCTCTCTTTCTAAGGTCAATCCCCAATGTTTGCGATATAATTTCGTATCGCAGAGACATTTGCTGCATAACGGTAATCAAATACAGCGTTTTTCGCCTTATCGCCGCTTCATCAAGGTCAGGACGGCAGGCTGCAACAAGCGGAAGATATGCCGCATAAGTTCTGTAAGTGTTGTCATTTTCTTTCGGTGACTGCATATCGGTAAGAACAGAAATTTTGAAAATGGCATAATGTTCAAACAGAAAATCAAGCGTCATATTGCCGAGATACTCCAACTTCTCAAAAGGAGTAAAACCGTCTGTTTTCTCTCGTATATTCTGAAAATGCTCGACTGTTCCGTTTATCATACGCTCAATACATTGCTCGATGAGTTTATCCTTGTTTCCAAAATGATAATTTACAAGTCCTAATCCAACACCTGCTCTTTTGCATATCTCACGGACTGTAACTTCTTCTAAATGCTCCCCTCTTTCCTCAATGAGTTTAATCGTTGCCTGTATGATTGCTTCTTTATTATCCACACTATACCTCCTGTTGAACGTCGTTCAATTATATTATACTGAACACAGTTCAAAAAAATCAAGAGATTGCGACTAACAAGTGGAGTATGTAACGCTTTTTGGTGTCAAAACGCCTTGTTTAAGCAGATAAGAGAACAAAAAATGACGGGTAAGGAGTTTATCCCTACCCACCAAAATTTTACGGTTATATGCGTTACAATTCTTTAATTGTAGATGATTTCCTCATTGACAAGCTCCATCGCACACGCTCGAATGTTATTCATTCGCCTCGTCCACTCTAAGCCATTTTCTGCTTTTAACTGTTCTGTCACGCCCTCACGCTCTGCCATATGTTTTACTAACCGAGAAAACATTTCTTGCGCCTGCTCGTCAATGTCAGAAAGATAGCTGTTCAGCTTGCCGTACATAAGTACCGCCCATTTCTTCAAAAATTGTCTTTGCCATTGTGTTGTCCCCCTTGAGCATATTGTAAGCAATTAAGGGTTAGTGTTATGATGTGTTTTCAAATTACTTCCTTATCGGGCGTTTCCACAATGCACATCCTTTTTTTCTTCATTATATTTATACTTTCGGCTTTTCCATCGTCTTATCGTCACACTCTTCTACTTCTCGAAAACCATATTTTTCATACAGTCCGGCAGCATTTTCTGTATGAAGAATTCCATGTAGATGCCCTACATCTTCCATAATACCGTCCATTAAAAGTTTTCCAAGTCCACGTCCACGATACGCTTCATCTATCACTACATCCATAAGATAAAATGTTGTCGTAAGATCGGAAATAATTCTTGCATAACCTATTTGATAATCATTTTTATCAAATACACCATAAGAAATCGATTGTGCCATTGATTGCTCTATCATTTCAGCGCTTCGCTCTTTCGCCCAATCCGTACTATGGAGAAGTTCTACCACCCTCTCCTTATCCATCACTTCCAGCCCTTTTCTCACCTTGTAACCGGAATATTCTATCTCTCCTGAAATCTGCGCCTCCAGCGCTTCGTCCGCCGCTTCCTCAATTTTTGCTTCCGAAGCTTCTTTCACAATCTTACGAAGGTGCTTTAAAAACGGATGGAAGGAAGCTTCCTCCTGCCCATAAGTTAATTGCAGCTCATATTCCAAAGGAAGCCACGTGTCAATAGGCGCCTGATTATGCTGAATCACCGCCTCCATCTTATCAAGTGCATGAACCAGCTTTGCCTCGACAGTTTCATTCTTCCACAGTTCTTCCATAAGATTCATAAATTCATGCCTCTTTTTATCCGGCAGTAATTCTGAAAGCTTCTGTATTTCATTCTTTTCCTTCTCTTCGTCCGAAGAATGTTTCTCAAATGACGGAATATCTCCGGTAACTGCTTCTCCTATATCGTGAAGAAGACACATCTCCATGACTTTATTTACATCACATTCCTGAAATTCGTCTTTCACAAGCCATGCTAACATCCCAAGTTCAAAACTATGCTCGGCTACACTTTCGCATCTCCCGCTGCTGGTCCACGAATGTCTTGTATTACATTTCAGCTTTTCCGCAAGATCCATCCAATCCAACAATGCTTGATAATCCATACTTCCCTCCGTATTTTTTACTGCCTTATTTTTCCAAATATCTTTGCAGCGCCTCCCGCTGTCTCTTCATCAAATTGTATCCATGTTGATAAAAAGCTGTCAGCGCCGTCTCATCACGTTCCAGTCTTGATACAGTCGGAACAAGCGGACGTATCACGAAGATTTTCTCCTCTTCTTCCAGCCGTTCTACGAGTTCCATTGTCTTATTATATACATGATTGCGATAAATGGCAGCATGAACAAGATTTGGATATTTCTTATATGCACGTCGATACAGTTTTACAGTTCCTTTTGAAATCGGTTTTTTACGATATCCGGGATTCCTTGTAAGCACAAGGACGATTTTTTCATTCCCTGATTGCAATGCTCTTCGGATCGGGACCGAATCTGCAAGTCCCCCATCCAGATATGGGACACCGTCTATATTGACGATAGGCGACAGCAAAGGCATACTGCTGGATGCCCTGCACAGCTTCATAAGCCGGTCCGGATCACTTTGTTCTGTCATATATTCTGCTTTTCCCGTTTCACAGTTTGTCGTAACAATTTCACAGACCATATCAGACTGGAAATATGTCTCAAAATCAAACGGATATATTTTCTTTGGAAATGTATCAAATACCATGTCCATATCCAGAATACTCTTTTCTTTGATTGCACTACGCACTCCAGAATAATAACTGTATTCT
>FR892668.1:151101-181206 GCA_000433535.1 Dorea sp. CAG:317 | reverse complement strand
GATACATAATCTACACCGTTACATGAACCGGCAGACACGCCGATCACATGATAAAAATACAAATCTTCTTCCATTAAATAATCTAATATGCCTGAAGTAAAGACGCCTCTTGTTGCTCCACCTTCTAATACAATCGTTCCAGTTATCATATGCGTTCCCTCCTTCTTTCAACTATTATATACCCATTTTTTGCGAAGAGAAACCATAAAATCCGAAAACATTTCTTAAAAATCTTTGTAATGCTTTACAGCTTCCTCGTTTTATATTGCTATTTCTATATAGATTTGTTATGATGGTGAATGTATGTAGATAAATAGGAACCGCAGATAGCATGCGGCAAGAAAATGATGATAAGGAGCATGTAGATTATGATAAGCACAAGCAATATTACACTGCGTGTTGGGAAAAAAGCATTATTTGAAGATGTAAATATTAAATTTACGGAAGGAAACTGTTACGGACTGATCGGCGCAAACGGTGCCGGAAAATCCACATTTCTTAAAATTTTATCCGGACAGCTTGAACCTACGAAGGGTGAAGTAATCATCACACCCGGTGAACGTCTTTCTTTCCTTCAGCAGGATCATTTCAAATACGACGAATTTCCTGTTCTTGACACCGTCATGATGGGAAATGCAAGACTTTATGAGATTATGAAAGAAAAAGAAGCCATCTATGCCAAGGAAGATTTCACAGACGAAGATGGAATCAAAGCAAGTGAACTGGAAGGTGAATTTGCTGCAATGAACGGGTGGGAAGCCGAATCTGACGCTGCAACCTTGTTAAACGGACTTGGTATCGCCACAGAGTACCACTATGAAATCATGAAAAACTTAAATGGACCCGAGAAGGTAAAAGTCCTCCTTGCTCAGGCATTGTTTGGTAACCCTGATATTCTTCTCCTTGACGAGCCTACCAACCATCTGGATCTCGATGCCATTGCATGGCTGGAAGAATTTTTGATCAACTTTGACAACACAGTGATCGTTGTATCTCATGACCGTTATTTCTTAAATAAAGTCTGTACACAGATTGCAGATATCGACTACGGTAAGATCAAACTCTACGCCGGAAACTATGACTTCTGGTATGAATCCAGCCAGCTTTTGATTCGTCAGATGAAAGAAGCAAACAAGAAGAAAGAGGAGAAAATCAAAGAATTACAGGAATTTATCTCTCGTTTCAGCGCCAATGCTTCAAAATCAAAGCAGGCAACCTCCAGAAAACGTGCGTTGGAGAAAATTCAGCTCGATGATATTCAGCCATCCAGCCGTAAATATCCTTATATTGATTTTCGTCCAAATCGTTCCATTGGTAACGACGTCCTGTCCGTAGAAGGATTAAGCAAGACTATCGACGGTGAAAAAGTGTTAGATAACATTTCCTTCACCTTAAATCATGACGATAAGGTAGCATTTGTCGGCGGAAACGAACTTGCAAAAACAACACTTTTCCAGATTCTTATGGGTGAAATGGAACCGGATGAGGGTGTATATAAATGGGGAATTACAACATCTCAATCTTATTTCCCATTAGATTTCGGCAGCGAATTCGATAATGATTCCACAATCGTAGAATGGCTCACACAGTATTCAGAAGAAAAAGATGCCACTTATGTCCGCGGTTTCCTCGGAAGAATGCTCTTCGGCGGCGATGACGGTGTAAAACGTGTCAATGTGTTATCCGGTGGAGAAAAAGTACGTTGCATGCTTTCCAAAATGATGATTTCCGGATCTAACGTATTGATTCTTGATGAGCCTACCAACCATTTGGATATGGAATCCATCACAGCACTGAATAACGGTATGACAAAATTTCCAGGCGTACTGCTCTTCTCCTGCCGCGACCATCAGATCGTGCAGACAACAGCGAACCGAATCATGGAAATCGTACCGGGCGGAAAACTCATTGATAAGATTACAACTTATGACGAATATTTAGAGAGTGATGAGATGGCAAGAAAACGTGCCACTTATACCGTTTCAACAGAAGAGGACGACTAAATAAAAAC
The DNA here is from genome assembly GCA_000433535.1 of Dorea sp. CAG:317. Lineage (GTDB taxonomy): Bacteria > Bacillota > Clostridia > Lachnospirales > Lachnospiraceae > Dorea_D. The sequence continues at coordinate 179,195 of FR892668.1, read as the reverse complement.
ATATTTCCTAATATAAGAAATGGGACAGCCCACGTGCTGTCCCATTTTTCTTGACTTGTCTATTCCAGAATTTCTTTTACTTTCTTCAAAAGCATCTATCTGATTCTCTCTGGAAATCCTACTTTTTTCTGTACTTTGCGGAGTGTCTTCATTGCATAATAATTTGCTTTTTCCGCATTTTCTTTGATGATACCATCAATATATGCCTTATCTTTGCTGAGTCTTTCCACTTCCTCCTGCAATGGCTTTAATACAGACACGACAGATTCTCCAACTGCCATCTTAAAGTCACCGTATCCTTTTCCGTCAAATTCTGCCACGACTTCTTCCGGCTTTTTACCTGTACATGCACTATAGATGTCAATTAAGTTCTTCACTCCCGGCTGCTCGTCCCGGTAAAGAATCTGTGCCTCTGAATCAGTCACTGCACGTTTACATTTTCGCATAATTGCATCAGGATCATCCATAAGATAAATGCTGGCATTAGGATTCTCATCTGATTTTGACATTTTCTTTGTCGGGTCCTGAAGGCTCATGATCTTCGCTCCGACTTTGCCGATATATGGTTCCGGGATTGTAAATACATCTCCGTATATATTATTGAAACGCTCTGCAATATCTCTGGTAAGCTCCAAATGCTGCATCTGGTCTACGCCAACCGGAACCACATCTGCCTGATACAACAGAATATCTGCCGCCATCAATACCGGATAAGTAAAAAGTCCTGCATTGATATTATCTGCATGCTTTGCTGCTTTGTCCTTAAATTGAGTCATACGGTTCAATTCACCCATGTAAGTAAAACAATTCAAAATCCATGCAAGTTCTGCATGTCCGGACACATGAGACTGATAGTAAATACAGTTTTTCTTCGGATCTAATCCTGCCGCAATGTAGAGTGTCAGAAGCGCTCTCGCTCTCTTTCTCAAGGTTGCCGGATCCTGTCTCACTGTAATAGAATGCATGTCAACCACACTGTAAAAGCATTCATATTCATCACTCAATGTCACCCAGTTTTTCAGCGCTCCCAAATAATTTCCAAGTGTGAGATTTCCTGTCGCCTGCATTCCGCTGAATAATACTTTCTTATCTCCGATCATCTCTTCATTCCTCCTGTTTTACACAATTCTATCATTAAATAATACTTCTATACTTTTCCATATCCCCGTGTCACTCTACCACGGTTTTACTTCGTCTTTATAATAGACTTCATTTTCAAACTCAATCACAGCTTCTTTATCTGTGACATCTACTTTTGTCACGGCACAATTTTTATGCACACCGATTCCCCAATATTGTTCTAACGGTTGCCTGCGAATATTGTTAAGCAGTCCTGCGAGCGCCGCGCCGTGAGTGGTAATCAGAATATTGCTGTCCTTGTAAGCATCCTGATCATACAGCCAGTTCAAAAAATCACCGGTGCGTTCTTTTACCTGTAAAAATGTCTCTCCCCCTTCTCCCGGCACAAAGTGTTCCGGATCATCAAAAAACTTCTGAAAGCTGTCCGGTACATTCCATCCCTCACCGGAACAACAACCACCTTCATAACTTCCGAATCCCATCTCTATGATTCGTTCATCCTCAATCACCGGGACTTCTCTTCCTTCTAATATAATCTCTGCCGTTTCTCTGGCTCTGTCAAGCGGACTGGTGAAGCACACATCAAATGGAATCTCCTTCAGTCCTTTTGCTGTCTCTCTCGCCAGATGCCTGCCGAATTCATTCAAAGAAATATTTACCTGTCCTTGAATCTTTCTATCCTTGTTCCAATCAGTTTCTCCATGTCTTACAAAATAGATCTTCATCTTCTGCCTCCTCACATCCGAGGTTAAGTATAACACATTTCTTCTCATTTTCCCACAGAAAATCTATCTTTCAAATCTCAGCTTTCAAATCTACGAAAAAAATGTTATGATATGGTCGGACATAAAAAGGAGGTTATCAATATGGAAAAAATAACAAGTTTCACGATAGACCATTTAAAATTAATTCCGGGAGTCTACGTTTCACGCATTGATTATGTAGAAGGGCATCCCATCACAACATTTGATCTTCGCATGACCAGCCCGAACGATGAACCGGTCATGAATACAGCAGAAATGCACACCATTGAACATTTAGCTGCCACCTTTTTAAGAAATCATTCTGAATTCGGCGCAAAAACAATTTATTTTGGTCCAATGGGCTGCCGCACCGGCTTTTACCTTCTTCTTTCCGGCGAATACAGTTCCCGCGATATAATTCCCTTAATGAGAGAAATGTTTACATTTATCGCAGATTTCGAAGGTGAAGTTCCGGGTGCAAGTGCAAAAGACTGCGGAAATCACTTAGATATGAACCTTCCTATGGCAAAATATTTGGCAAAAAAATATCTTCAGGATGTTTTAACCGATATCACAGATGATCGGCTAATCTATCCAGCTGATTGATCATTTTTTCATTACTTTCCACAACTATTCTATCAGTCCGCGCATCACAGCTTCTTCCAATCGAAACATCACACAGGAGTCAAGCATATTGGCTCCTTGTTTCCGGTAGAAGTTCATGCCGGGCTGATTTTCTTTCAGGCAGATCCATTCGATTCTTCCACAGCCACGCTCTTCTGCAATTTCAGCGAGTCTTCCGAAAATAGCCTGTCCCACTCCGTCTCTTCGATATTCCTCCAACACATACAGCGTATCAAGAAACAGATTCTGTTTTCCCAGATATCCGGCAAACCCGGCAGTATACAGAGCCATTCCCACTTCTTTTCCATCTACAAGAGCAAATAAAACCTCTGCGCCTTTTTTGCGGAATAGATTCTCCCTTAAGAGTTCTTCTGTCGCCTGCACCGAACCTTCCATTTCCTCATAAACCGATAAGTGATGGATAAATGACATCACAAGTCCTGCATCTTTCTCCTCTGCCATCCGAAAAGTAATCTTTTTTTCGTTCATAACTCCCCCTGTTATCTAATCTGAATCTGACACATTTTCATAGCTTCCAATGCATTATTATGACTTTCTACCGTAACTCCGGCACAACAATCAGACTCTACGATCACCGGAACTTCCGGCAGATATGCTTTCACAAGCAATGCATTTGTAATCACACAGATATCTGTACAAAGTCCAATCAGCGTTACCGAAGTAATTCCTTCTTTTCCCTGCTTTCTCAAATCTTCATCCTGCGCTTTTAATACTTGACCAAGCACGGGACTTCCAAATGACGGCTTATCAATAGGATTTTCCTTTCTAAGCGCTTCCACTTCCGGACAAATCTCCCATCCCTTTGTCCCTTTGACACAATGCACAACCGGAAGATTCACTCCTTCCTGTGTTTCCAGATAATTTTCTCCATGTGTATCTCTTGTATACAAAATACGATGTTCTCCATCTTCGTGAAACTCCTGAATCTTTTTCACTACATTCGGAACGATTGCTTCCGCCTCCTTCGTTCCCAGCGCACCATCAATAAAATCATTCTGCATATCTACAACGATCAACGCTTCCATATCTATTCTCCCTTTCGTTATCATTCTTATTTACCATTATATACATAAGGAAATACCCATACAAGTATTTTGTGACCGGATTACAGAACTCTTCACTTCCTTTCCGTATAATAAAGAAAAACAAAACAAAAGGAGAGGTTCTTATGAATATAAAATTAGACGAACGATTAAAAGAATACATGGAGGAAAAAGGCTATAAAAACATTCTGATCACCCCGATGATCTGCCATACCTGAGGAGGTTCTCGTCTTGAGATATCAGCAAGATTTGTTGATGAGAATGAAGCAGCTCTGTTAAAAGCAGACCACTTTCAGAGTGTCAGCCATGAACTGGGCGAAGTACTGATCCGTAGAATCCCCGCGTACATTGATAATGTTGTAACCCTCGGATTATCCAGATTCATAAAGCGGATTACCGTTGAAGGCATCCACTCTGCATAAGTAAAATATATTTATCCCTCAGATTATAAAACAATAAATCCCCCCATTATAAAACAAAGTACAAGATTCATCTGCTCATGAATCTTGTACTTTATTATTTTACATATCTCCGGCGAATACCTTCCGGGCCGACTCTTCTTCAAACTGCTTATTATACAGGTCGTGATAATAGCCCTTTTCACTAAGAAGTTCCTTGTGTGTTCCCTGCTCGATGATTTTTCCATCTTTTACTACAAGAATAAGGTCTGCCTTTCTGATTGTAGACAGGCGGTGTGCAATCACAAAGGAAGTGTGTCCTCTTAGCAGCTTATCAGTCGCTTCTTGTATCAACTGTTCTGACACCGTATCAATAGATGAAGTAGCCTCATCCAGCACAAAAATTGCCGGTTCTGCAAGAATCGCTCTTGCAAAGGAAATCAGCTGCTTCTCTCCCACGGATAACCGTCCGCCGCTCTCTCCGACATCACTGTCGTAGCCGTCTTTTAATTTCATTACTACTTCATCTGCGGAAACACTTCTTGCTGCCGCCTCCACTTCTTCATCTGAAGCGTCCAGACGCCCATATCGAATATTTTCTCTCACCGTTCCGGAAAATAAATGTGGGTTCTGAAGCACATAGCCGATCTGACTGTGAAGCCACAATTGGCTTCTCTCTCGATAATCCACACCGTCAATCAATATCCGTCCTTTTGTCGGCTCAAAAAATCGTCCGACCAGATTCACAAGCGTAGATTTCCCGGCTCCTGTTTCTCCTACAATTGCCACATTCATTCCTGCCGGGATATGGAGATTAAAATGTTCTAAGACATATTCCTTACCATCAGGATACATAAAAGAGACATCCTCAAAGACAATATCTCCTTGAATCTTCTCCCAATTTTCCTTCTTGGGATGAAAATTATCTCCGTATTTTTCTATGATATCCGGTCGGTCTGTCACGTCCGGTGTCTGTTCCAGAAGATCCATCACCCGCTCAATATTTGCCTGACAGGAAATAAGATCCGCAAGAAGCCTAGCAAGCTGCTGAATAGGCTCAAAAATTACAACTGCATAGGAAATAAAAACAGACAGTGTTCCCAGTTTGATCAAATCCTGCTGAACCATATAACCGCCCCGATAAAGTACGAATGCCGCAGCAGCAGAACCGAACAGCAAAATGGTCGGAATGTAGACAGCATTTAATTTTGCAGCCTTCCCCGCTGAGCGATACATATCAGAAGTCCGTTCAAAGAAGGCTTCTTCATTATCACTTTCAATCCCCATTGTCTTAGAGGTCTTCACTCCGGTAATCCCCTCGTTATATGCACTTGTAATCTGCGAATTGATCCTTCGAACCCTTCGGTTCCAATGTAGGATCTTATTCTGAAAAACTACTGTAATCACTGCAATACACGGCACGATGACAAGAAGAATCGCCGCAAGGCGGGCATTTAAGACAAACATAACCACAAATACACTCACCACATAGAGAAATGCCCAAAACATATCCACCAGTCCCCATGCCGCCACTCCTGCAATTTTCAAAGTATCGCTCATCACTCTTGCATGAATATAACCGACCGGTGTTGTATTATAGTAAGAAAAGGACAAAGTCTGCAAATGTTCAAATTGTGCCCATTTCAAATCTTTACCGACACACATTTCTATTGTAGTTGCCGCATGCACAGACCAGTACACGGAGATCGTCTGCATCACGATCATACTAATATACACAAAGGCAAATGTATAGATTCCATCCAGTGTATCCGGCACGATAAAATGATCAATGGCATAGCTCTGAAACAGCGGCGTAAGCACATCTACACCCGCAAGAAAGATATTAAGTCCAAGCGTAATTGCGAAATATTTCTTATAGGGATTAAAAAAGGGAAGCATTTTCGCCCAAACCTTTAACCTGAATGGTTTATGATATTCCTGTTCTTCATATGCTGCCATTACTCTCTCACCTGCCTTCTGTCATCATGGCTCATTTGAATCTCATATATTTTTCGGTAAATGCCTTCTTTTTCTATCAGCTCTTCATGCGTTCCCAGCTCTTCCATCTTCCCTTGATTCAGCACTAGAATCTGATCTGCCCCCATCAATGTTGTAATCCGATGTGAAATCAAGATCAACGTACTTTCTCCCCGCTCTTTCTGAAGCGCTGAACGTATCTGATAATCAGTCTTTGCATCTACTGCCGACAATGAATCATCAAAAATCATCACCGGAGAACGTGAAAGCAACATTCTTGCAATTGCCACACGCTGTCTCTGGCCTCCTGACAGCGTCACTCCCCGTTCTCCTACCAAGGTATCATATCCGTCTGGAAAACTCATAATTGCATCGTCTACGCAGGCGATCTGAGCCGCCTTTCTGATTTCCTCCATAGAGGCATCCGGTCTGGAAGCGCAGATATTTTCTTTAATCGTGCGCGAATAGAGAAATGGCTCCTGAAGCACCATTCCTACTTTACTGCGCAGCTCTTCCAGCGGAATTTCCCGAATCTCCCTTCCACCAAGCCTGATCGAGCCATCCTCTTCTCCGCAATCATATAATCTTGTAAGCAATTGTACAATCGTAGATTTCCCGCTTCCGGTACCGCCCAAAATGCCAAATGTGCTCCCCGCCGGAATCTCAAATGACACATCGGATAATACTTTCTGTCCATCCTCATACGAAAAAGAGACATGCGAAAACTGAACATCTTCTGCCGGCGGATCGACACTTTTCTTTTGTCCGCTATATGCTTCTTCTTCACCCCTGATAATGTAATCTACACGTTCAAAAGAGACTCCTGCCTTGCTCATATCAGAAAGAATACGTCCCAATCCACGGATTGGCCATACAAGCGTTGTGTTATAAGAAGCAAATGCAACAAATTCTCCGGCTGAAATAGAGCCATTCACTGCCTCTGCCGCACCTAAGACAATGATGGTCACCACCTGAAGTCCGGTAATCAAATCTCCCACTCCCCAGTAAAGCCCCGACAATGTACCAAGCCTGATCCAGAGTTTTGCAAAGGCGTCATTTTTATCCCGGAAGCGATCCATTTCAAATTTCTCCCTCCCAAAAGCACGCACAACTCTTACTCCGGTAGCATTTTCCTGTACAACCGTAGACAATTCGCCTTCTGCCTCGTCAGCATCTGTAAACCTTCTCGCAATTAAGCGATAAAAGACTGCGGAATAGATTACAACAAGCGGAACAAATATAAGTACGATCAATGATAATTTCACATTCATAGACAACATCATTGCAAAGGAAACAACTACAAGAAATATCGTTCGAAATACTTCCAGCAGCTGTGTCACCACAAAATTTCGAATCACTTCCACATCGGAAGTACAACGCTGGATAATGTCTCCAGTCTGGTTTTTATCATGCCATTTCATCGGGAGCTTCTGTACATGGACAAACAACGCATCTCTCATGTTTTTTGCAAATGTTTCACCGGCAAGCGCAGTCCCTACTCTTCCGATATAAAGAAATATTCCTGACAATACAGCAACACCGATCACAACAAGCGCCATGACCCATAGATGTCTGGAAAGCAATGGATATTCATTACTTCCAAGCACCGAATCAATCGTAAATCGAAAGATCTGCGGGGTTAGCGAATTTAATATCGTTGTAATCAGTGACGCAAATACCGCCATGATAAAATATCTTTTTGCACCGGTAAAAAATCTTGCTGTTATGCGAAACTTTCTGCTTTGTGCCTTCATTTTCTATCTCCTTGCCATATATTACTAATCTAGGTGGCTTCTAATAAAGTTTCCTGTATCAAAAAAATCCCAGACATTCGCCTGGGATTACATTCTTATTATTTAAAATTAAGCTAATTTTGCTTTTGCAGCTTCTGCAAGTGCAGCAAATCCCTCTGCATCATTAACTGCCATCTCAGCTAACATCTTTCTGTTGATCTCGATATCAGCTAATTTTAAACCGTGCATCAATTTGCTGTAAGAAAGACCATTCATTCTTGCAGCAGCGTTGATACGTGCGATCCAGAGCTGACGCATCTGACGTTTACGTTCTTTTCTTCCTGCGTAAGAAGATGTAAGAGCTCTCATTACAGACTGTTTTGCTACTCTGTACTGTTTAGAGCGTGCTCCTCTGTATCCTTTTGCTAACTTTAAAGTTCTGTTATGTTTCTTTCTAGCGTTCATTCCGCCTTTGATTCTTGCCATTCTTATTTTCCTCCTTCAATACTTCTACGATATCTTACAGATATGGTAATACTTTCTTCATGTTCTTTACATTTGTTGCATCAGTAATGATTGATTTTCTAAGATTTCTTTTTCTCTTTGTAGATTTCTTAGTTAAGATATGGCTCTTGTAAGCTTTGTTTCTTTTTAATTTTCCTGTACCTGTTTTTTTGAAGCGCTTTGCTGCCGCTCTATTTGTTTTGATTTTTGGCATGATAATATTCCTCCTTAAATTTGTAAAATGTATTTTTAACGTTTTTCAGTTAAAACCATGCTCATGCTTCTGCCTTCCTGCTTCGCCGGTTTCTCGATAACAGCAACATCTGCGAGCATCTCGGCAAAATCATCCAGAATGTGTTTGCTCTGCTGCATATGTGCCATCTCACGACCTCGGAAACGCAGAGTAACCTTTACTTTATTTCCTTTTGTGATGAATTTCTTTGCGTTATTCATCTTTGTATTAAGATCGTTCGTATCAATATTCGGAGAAAGACGAACTTCTTTTACTTCAACAGTTTTCTGCTTTTTCTTTGCCTCTTTCTCTTTTCGTGCCAGCTCATACTTATATTTACCGTAATCGATGATTTTACACACCGGCGGCTGAGCCTTTGGAGCAATCTTTACAAGATCAAGCTCTGCTTCTCTTGCAAGCTTCATGGCATCCTTAGATGACATAATACCAAGCTGTTCTCCATCTTCACTAATCACACGAACCTCTTTATCTCTGATCTGCCCGTTAATCATTAAATCGCTAATGTTCCTGCACCCCCATCATAAAAAAATAAGTGAATAGTTTTCAGACTATCCACTTACGCATTCATACAAAAATCTACATAATACTAGAGATTTCTATTTGCAATATCAACCAGTAGTCACCCAATCGTGCTATGGTGAGAGTGGACACTCTGCTTCGTTTTCGTTTTCACAAGTTATAATTTAACATATATAAAAACATCTGTCAATAAATATTTTTTTAGATTCCGCTCTGTTTTTTCTTGCCTTTTTTTCATTTTCATGGCATAATAGTCACAATCTAACTTTAATCTATTAAGAGTTTAGAGTAATAGAGTAAATGAATTTATATTGAGGAGGATTTTCTATGCAACAAAAGAGAAGTAATTTTTCTAGCAAACTGGGATTTGTGCTGGCTGCATCAGGTTCTGCCGTAGGACTTGGAAATATCTGGCGCTTCCCATACCTTGCTGCCCAGTACGGAGGGGGAACTTTCCTTCTGATTTATTTGATTCTGGCAGTTACATTTGGTTTTTCATTAATGATCGCTGAAATCGCAATCGGAAGAAAGACCGGACTTAGTGCGATTGGAGCATTCAAAGCTCTCGACAAGAGATTCGGCTTCCTGGGAGTTCTGGCTTCCCTTGTTCCAATCATCATTTTCCCATATTATTCTGTAATCGGTGGATGGGTAATGAAATACTTTAGCGTATTTTTAACAGGCGGTGTACATGCGGCTGCAAAAGATGACTACTTCACAAACTTCATCGGCGGAACTTTCGAACCACTTGGCTGGTTTTTCCTGTTCATCGCCATCACTGCTATCATTGTATTGTGCGGTGTAGAAAAAGGTATTGAGAAAGTAAGCAAAGTTATGATGCCGATCCTTGTAATATTGACTGTTTTCATTGCAGTATATGGACTCACTCTGGATGGCGCTAGGGACGGTTTGGTCTACTATGTAAAACCACATATGTCTGATGTATCAGTTAAAACCATTCTCGCAGCAATGGGACAACTCTTCTATTCTATGTCACTTGCTATGGGTATTATGGTTACATATGGTTCTTATATGAAGAAAGACAATAATCTTGAGAGCTCTGTAAGACAAATTGAAATCTTCGATACAGCGATTGCTTTCTTAGCAGGTCTTATGATCATTCCGGCAGTATTTGTATTCTCCGGTGGAGATACTTCTACTTTAAATGCAGGCCCTGGTCTTATGTTTATGACTCTGCCAAAGGTATTTGAAAGTATGAAGCTCGGCGGCTTTATCGGATGCCTGTTCTTCGTGATGGTATTCTTTGCTGCACTTACATCTGCGATTTCCCTGATGGAGACTATCGTATCTATCTTCCAGGATAAGTTCCACTGGACAAGAAAAACTACCTGTTTATTCGTAACTGCACTGTCACTTCTTCTTGGAGTACCGTCTTCTCTCGGATTCGGACCACTTGCTTTCATCAGCTGGATGGGACTGTCAATCCTTGACATTATGGACTTCATCAGTAACAGCGTACTTATGCCGATCGTTGCAATCTTCACCTGTATCTTCGTTGGTTACATTATCAAGCCGAAGACAATTGCAGACGAAGTTAAAATCACAAACGGCAAGTTCAAAGGTGAGAAACTTTTCACTGTCATGATCAAATGGGTTGCTCCGATCTTCTTAGTATTAATTCTTGCAAGTTCTGTTGCAAGCGCTATGGGATGGTTTGTAATCTAAAAAATATAATAAAGAATATAATAAAAATAAGACCAGCAGCTAAAGTGTTGGTCTTATTTTTCATTATAAAATGATACATTTTCTAACTTACGATCCAGCTTTCAATCTCTTCTGCTCCGGCATATTTCTCTAAGTATTTTTGTCCGAATTCCAATGCCTTCTCCAAATCATCGTTGTCTGAAAAAGAATAAATGAGTGTCAAAACCTCTGTCGCCGCTTCCGTGATCATCGCACGCTCAGAATCACTGGTGGAGCTTCCAATGGCACCCTTTTTATCTGCTAACACCGGAAGAGACTCAATATTGATCTCTTCTTTTCCGATTCCTTTGTAAGTCTCACCTTCTCTGCCTACACGAAATACCAGTTCTTCTTCAATATTTGCCGTATCATATGATCCGACTGAAAAACCGGATTCAATAGAGATCAGATTATTCACATCTACAACCGTATTCACCTCGTAGAGTCCTTTCCCCTGCCCGATTCTCCGAATCAAAGCCTCAGAAGACACCCGATATCTACTGGGATCTTTTCCAAATGCTTTGTATGCCATACGTGATTCTTTAATATTCGGAATCTCATTGACACCATAATCAAAAATCGCATCCTTCGCTTTCTTGAAAATATCCTTTTTCAAATATTTCCACATATCTTCATTTTTCTTCTCTACTTTTACCTTATATTGCAGACATCCCACTCGAACAGCAGGCCAAAGTTCCTTCATATTCTGATCTATCTCAAGATATTTCAAATGGCTCATCTCCTTACTTACGCAGTTTCTACTTATCTCTCATTTCCCATACAGAACAACGCCAGTACGCCCGGACCGGTATGGCTTCCGATCACAGTTCCGATATTGTTGATCAGTATGTCCTGAATTCCCATTTTTTCACGCACTAATCCGGCAAGGTATTCTGCATCTTCCAGACAGTCTCCGTGAGTAATCATAACAAGGTCATTTTCATATCCCTCATACTGCTTCAATGCCATATCTACCAGTTTATGAATCGACTTCTTACGCCCGCGCTCTTTGCCGATCACCTGAAGGCATCCTTGATTATCCATATGGATGATTGGTTTGATCTGCACCATTGTTCCGAGAATTGCAGCCGTTTTAGAGACTCTTCCGCCTCTCTGCAAATGATTAAGATCATCCACCGTCACGTTGTGACAAACGTGAAGCTTATTCTCTTCCACCCATTGTGCCAGTTCATCGATCGTCATTCCTTCTTCTTTTCGCTTCAATGCATAGTATAACAGAAGCCCTTCACCAAGACAGGCACACAACGTATCGATTACAATTATTTTTCGATCAGGATATTCTTCTGCCAACTCTTCCGCCGCAATCCTCATACTGTTATATGTTCCACTGAGCCCAGAGGAAAATCCCAGATGCAGGATATCGTTTCCAGCCTTTAAAATTGGTTCGAACTTCTCTTTTGCCTCTTCTGGATTCATCTGTGTCGTAACAGCCATCTTCCCTTCACGCAGTTTTTGAAAAAATTCTTTGTGAGACAATCCCGACATATCTTCGTATGTCTCACCATCAATGGTATATCTCAACGCCATAACCGGAATATTTCTCTCTTCCAGCCATTCTTTCGGAAGGTCAACGGTACTGTTTACTGTGATTACATAGTTTCCCATATCTATTATCCTCCTTATTCCCAGATAAAATTCTTTTTTATTTTACCACATCCGAATAAGGTTGTAAAATATAACATCCTTGGATTCTGATTCCGCTTTCTAGTTTAATTTTACATTGAGATAGCTTCTGCCGGAAAGTGTTTTATTAAAACAAATGCTCACAATCACAACGATTGTCCCTGCCAAAAAGCCAATCCAATTGAACACCGCCGTAAGCAAAAGAAGCTGAAGTCTCATAAATTTCAACGCATATCCAAGTTCAAAATTAGGCTGTGTATAATTTGCAACTGCAACAAATGCCATATACAACATGACCTCGGAATTAAACCAGCCTGATTTTACCGAAAATTCTCCCATGACAAGACCGGCGATCACACTCAGCGGCGTACTTAACATACTCGGTGTGTTTAAAGCAGCAAGCCTGAGTCCGTCAATAGCAACTTCCAGCATGAGAAGCTGAAAAATAAGCGGTATATTCACCGTATCTTTCACCACTACAAAATAAAACATTTTTGGCAGCCATTCCAGATTCTGCATAAACAACAAAAACACCGGTGTTAAAAATACAGTCAGGAAACTGATCAGACCTCTGGAAGCTTTCAAGTATATGCTTGTCAGTGTCGGGAAATAATAGTCATTTGCTTCTTCTATAATATCATATACAGAAGTAGGAAGTATCATTGCCGATGGAGAATTATCTACAAGAATAACGACTTTCCCTTCCAGCAAGCACGCCGCAGCCGTGTCCGGTCTCTCTGTAAATTTGAATTTAGGAAATGGATTATACCATTTTCTTTTAAACAAACATTCTGCAAGGCTTTGTTGATTCATTCTAAGATCATCGATCTTTATACTTTTGATCCTGTTTGAGACATTTTCCAGAAGCTTGGCGTCTACCCGGTCATTCATATAGCAGATTGCAACATCCGTTCGAGAACTGTCCCCAACTTCCGTCATCTCCATCACAAGATGCGGATCACGGATTCTGCGCCTCATAAGCGCTGTATTAAATACGATAGTTTCCACAAACCCGTCTCTTGATCCCCTAAGAGACTTATCTTTATCCGGCTCGTCCACGCTCCGCGCGGGATATGTCCGACAGTCTATGGCAATTGCCGCTTCGTACCCGTCTATAAAGAGACACGTCACCCCGGACAACACATTTCTTAATACTTGATCAAAATCTCCGAGTATATCTACTTCTACATAGGGAATACATTGTCTTGCAAATTGTGTAGCATCCTCCGGAAGATCCTGTTCTTTGACTTTCATCATCGAATCCATAATCTTCAGCATAACTTCATCCTTCGTAAAGCCATCAATAAAATAGAAAGAAGCAACTCTTCCTCCAATCATAAGATCTCTCTGTATGATATCAAAACTATCCCTCACCGGAAGGATTTGATTCATATATGACGCATTCGCCTCTCTGGACGCTGTGACTTTTTTCATATCCCGCATAGTTTTCCTCCATTACCTCTGCTTATTTTACATTCTCTTATACTTATTTTTATCTTCTCCGTAAATGAAGGAAAATATCCATTTTCAAGAAAAAAGACAGAAGCCTCTTTTGCTTCTGTCCTTCTCCCGCCATCTTTTGGCTTATCTATTTGTAGTACTCCCAAACCCGCCATTTCGGGCTTCTGTCACCTCGTCATCAACAGTTATTCCATATTCTATGAAAATCCCCTGCATAAATCCCGTTCCAGCCGGAATATTTACGCTCTTTCCTTCTTTGCTGTCATTCGTGATCTTTGCAAAAATATGCCCTTCATTGTCCGACATATAATAATCACTGTCTATAATTCCAACCGTATTATTTAGCTGAAGGCGGTATTTGAATCCGAGTCCGCTTCTCGGATAACACTTCAGCACCCAGTCTGTTGCAATTTTTACACGAATTCCTGTCGGAATTTTTACCGTCTTCCCCGGTTCCAGAGAAAGATCTATCGGGGCAAAGAAATCATATCCTGCCGATCCCCTTGTCGCTCTTCGCGGAAGCTTCAAAGAATCATAAACCTCTCTTATCAACTTCTCATCACATTCTCCGAATGAATCCCGATATCCTTCCGCAAACTGTTCAAAACTTACCTTTAAAAATTCTGCCACTCTTTTTGCCATATAGTTCCTACTCTTTCCTCTTTATAATCAGCTATATTTAGTAGATTTTTATGATTTTATCACAATATTCTGTATTCCCTAACTATCTTAGCACCGGTCCATCTAACAGTCAATGCCATCCCTTAAAAAAGTCAAAAAATAGAACCCCAAAAAGGAGTTCTATTTTCGTCTGTTTCCATCAATTTATGTTCCCATCAATTTATTATCTGCTTTTAACAACCGGAACCGGAGTGTCATCCTTAGCATCCAGATCGTTGATATATTTCTTTGTCTCTTTCACGATCATATTAGACAGGAGTAATACTGCAATCAAGTTCGGTATTGCCATCAATGCGTTCAATGTATCTGCAATCAACCATACAAGATCAAGTGCAACTACAGGAGCAATTGCTGCAACTGCGATATAGAGAATACGATAAACAATTAATACGCCTTTCCCTGCTCTGCCTGCAAAATATTCTACACAACGCTCTCCGTAATATGCCCATCCGAGAATGGTAGAATAAGCAAAGGAGATCATACCAAGTGTCAAAATGATTGGTCCAAGATACGGAATCTGTCCGAATGCAAGAGAAGTTAAAACACCACCGTCAGAAACTTCATTTGCATTAATTGTAGGATTCTTCATAATTGTTGTTACAAGAACAAGACCTGTCAATGCACATACAACTACTGTATCCCAGAATGTACCAGTAGAAGATACTAATGCCTGACGAACCGGATTTCTTGTCTGTGCTGCCGCTGCTGCGATCGGAGCAGAACCAAGACCGGATTCGTTAGAGAACAATCCTCTCGCAACTCCGTACTGGATTGCATAACGGATACCTGTACCAACAAGGCCACCTGCAGCCGCACCCGGTGTAAATGCCAGTTTACAGATTGTTGCCAATGCCGGAATAATATAATCATAGTTCATACAAAGGATAATCACACATCCAAGTACGTAGAAAATAGCCATAAACGGAACAAGCTTCTCACATACATTTGCAATTGCCCTAATACCGCCAAAAATAACGATTGCTGTAAGAATTGCAACTACTACACCCACGATCCACGCCGGAACACCAAAGTTCTCTCGGCACACCGTTGCAATTGCATTTACCTGTGTAGCACAACCAATACCAAAGGAAGCAAAACCTGCTAAAATAGCAAATAACATTCCGAGCCATTTCATGTTCAGGCCTCTCTCCAAAGCATACATGGCACCGCCCTGCATACGTCCGTCTTCTGTCTTCACTCTGTATTTAACAGCGATCAGAGACTCCGCATATTTCGTTGCGATTCCAAATACACCTGTAAGCCAAGTCCACAGAACCGCTCCAGGACCTCCGAGGGCAATTGCTGTACCTACACCGATAATATTACCGGTTCCGATGGTAGCCGCAAGAGCTGTTGTCAATGCTCCAAACTGTGATACTTCACCTTCTGCATCTGGATCTTTTGCCACTGATAATTTGATACCTTTAGATATGGTCTTTCGTTGAATAAACCCGGTTCTTATTGTAAGGAAAACATGCGTTCCAAACAATAGAATAATCATCGGCCAGCCCCATACAGCACCATTGATTTTACCTACAACGTTATTAATTGAATCAAACATATTATGCCCCCTTTTCTTTCTCTTCGTCCTGAAGAATTTATTCACATTTTTACTTTAAGAATATTCTAACTTATCTCGTTAAAATTGGCAACAATTGTTATATTGTTGTCATTTATTTCGTCATTTTAACTAACATTGTATTAATATTCTTTATTTTTAACTTTGTTAAATGAGTAACTATAGCCTTTTAATCACCATTTTGACCGCTTAAATTGCACATTATTTTTTCCTAATATTCTTTATTCAGAATTTTCTATACAATTTGCACAAACGTGTTTACACCTCAGGAGGGACGATTTTCACATGCACAAGATTCTGAACTTCCTTTTGTAATTGATTCCGATACACTTTCCCGTCATATCTGTGAATCTGAGTTGTTGTAATTCCAAGCTGTTCAGCCATCTGCTCCATTGATGCTCCGTAAGAGGACAATGTAAATCCACAAGTATTTCTAAGGCTCCTTGCACTATAAGAAGGAATCCCGGCAATGGAAGTATATTTCTTCATTAATCTGCTGATAAACATTATATTTAATTGATTGCCTCGCCTATTATAGAATAGCCATTGATTTTCCTTACGTTCTTCCAGATAGGAAAGAAGGATTTTTTCCGCATCTTCCGGTACATAGATAAGTTCTTTTCTGCCTTGTATTTCTACATACATTCCATTTTCATATCGATAAAAATCTTTGGGCGATAAATTAATAATCTCTGTGGAGCTCATTCCCATCCGATATAAAAAAGTAAAAATACAATACGCCATTCGATTTCCTTTTGCCGCTTCAAAGAGCTTATCTATATCTCTGACCGGTACAGATTTTGCAAGTTTTTCCTGTTTTTCCATCAACTGCAGATATGGTTCGTACAAATCACTAAACTCCAGCCGCAGGCCATCCTCTTCTTTTCTTTCACAAATGTACTGTGCAAAGGAATGAAGTTCCCGAAACTTTTTTGCTGCGGTAGAGCCTTTGAGTTGCCCCTCTTCCACTCTCTCTTTCATATAATGATAATAATCATCTACGTCTGTACAGCTAAGCTTTAAAAAATCTTTGCCTGTATATTCCATGATTTCATCGAAATCACTTTGATAAGAGGCTTCTGTTGTCTGACTTTTAAAATGGCTTTTAAAATCTATCCATATTCTCATTGTAAACTCCGAAGCAAACTGGCTTTTCATAATACCCCCTCCTTGCTTGTCTGTATTTTCCGCGAAGCGGAATCTCTTAATTATGTTAGAAGTATACTTCATACTATAACATTTTGTATATAAAAAAGAAAGCTTTTGATAATCAAAGCCTTTCTTTTTTATGTGTTTATATGGCTATTTTAAGTTTTCTACAAGTCTTCCTGCCTTCTCGTAATCATCCTTATGTACAAAAATTTCATATTCATAGTCGAGGCTGCTGTCTTGCCCAAGCATTCCCATATTACTTCTTACGGTTCCGTGTTCTCCCGACCACTCTCCCATCTGGTTCTTTACCTTATATTTATAGTCAATACCTTCCTCTGCAAGTAGATTTCTGATCTCAGAAAATCGTTTCATATCATGTCCGATATAAACACTTTTTCTATTCAACATTGTAATCATGTCTTGCCCTCCCTGATTCTTTTCTTGCGCCTGCCTGATTGCCTCTTCAAACCCGTTCAATGCCGCGAAAGGTGCAAACTGTGCTGCCCTGTCTACTGCTTTCATTCTGGGATGTGTTCTGGATGTCGGATGTTCCATACAAATCATATCATCATACTGATTTCCATCACATTTAAGCCCTATGCCCGCCAATCTGCTCATTCCTTTCTCTGGTCATTGCACCTTCTACAAGATTCATTCCTTTTAGAATTGCGTTCTTTCCATATCGTCTTTTAATCGTCAGAACTGCCTTTTGCATTTTTTCTTCTTTTATATATTCTTGCTTCTCTTCTTCTCTTTCTTTAAGAATCGCCTCGTAATCCGTAAATAAATCAAGTTGTTCATAACTCCCCTTTTCTTTAATCGCAGTCTTATCCACAACATGATTGGCACTTAAATAAACTCTTCGAATGGTCAGATGTGGATTCACAATCTGATCATACAACTTCAAAACCGCTTCCATAATTCGTCTGGCAGAAGACGTTTGCACGCTTAAATTGACTGTTCCATGTGCATGCTTCGGCACACGCCTTCCATAATGGTCCGTTGTGATTTCTCCTGTATATCTGCTCTTCACATTGCTTTGAAGATTCTCTATATCATACCCTATGGTCAATACAATCTGATCTGTCACAAGCCCTTTATCCACCAAATCTAACGCCAAAAGATCTGTCATCTCCCGGACGATCAGTCTTCCCTTTTCAAAATCATACGGACAATGAAGCACCTGACCGGAACCGATACTGTTACTAGTCGGCTTATACTGCTTAATATCTGCCATTGTGCACGGTTCCCATCCCCATGCGTGATCAATTAACAACTCTGCATTGATGCCAAAGAGCCGATACAATAGTTCCTCATTATGGAAATCTTCTTGTTTTCCTATCGAACATCTGGCAACATCACCCATCGTATACATTCCATATTCTTTAAGCTTTTTCGCATATCCCCTGCCTACTCTCCAAAAATCCGTGATAGGCTTATGATTCCACAACAGCTTCCGGTACATCTTTTCATCAAGCTTCGCAATCCGTACGCCATACTGATCCGGCTTAATGTGCTTTGCCACAATATCCATAGCAACCTTACACAGATAAAGATTATCCCCGATTCCTGCCGTCGCTGTAATACCGGTTGTATCAAATACATCCATAATTATTTTTCTTGCAAGCTCTCTTGCATTCATCTTATAGGTATTCAAATATTGCGTTACATCTATAAAGATTTCATCAATTGAATAAACATGCATATCTTCCGGTGCCGCATACTTCAGATAGATTTTATAAATCTTCGTACTGTATTCCATATACAACGCCATCCTCGGAGGCGCAACAATGTACTCGATATCTTCTCCCCGCTCTGCCTTTATTTCCCGCACTCTTTGCACCACTTCAAACAATCTGGCTCTCCCGGAGATTCCATAAGATTTTAACGAAGGAGATACCGCGAGACAGATTGTTTTCTCCGTGCGAGAGTTATCTGCAACTACCAGATTCGCAGTCAAAGGATCAAGGCCTCTTTCTACACATTCCACAGAGGCATAGAACGATTTCAGGTCAATTGCAATATACGTTCGGTTTCGATCTTTCATTATACCCTCCAAAAAAAGAATAAATGTTTGTTTTTAATTATATGCAAACATTTGTTCTTTTTCAAGTGGTAAATTTCAACAAATCGAAAATACTTTTCTCTAAGGTTTCCAGATCATATCTTTTGAAATTTCTTCCAGTGAATATGCGCCACACATTTTCATCGTATCTACAAGTTCTGTACCGAATTTATCAACTAATGCCTTTACGCCTTCTTCCCTGCCACCATAAACAGCAGTTACAAATGGTCTGGCTGCTAATACCGCGTCCGCCCCCATAGCAAGAGCTTTAAATACATCTATACCACTGCGTATTCCTCCATCTACGAATATTTTCATCCTGCCGCCCACTGCTTCTACGATAGAAGGAAGCACTTCTGCGGTTGCCGGGCATTGATCCAGCACGCGTCCGCCATGATTGGATACAATAATTCCCTGCACCCCTGCTTCCAGAGCCTTTCTGGCGCCTTTTACTGTCATAACTCCTTTTAAAATAAATGGAATCTCTGCAATTTTTACAATTTCCTGAAGCTCTTTTACAGCTTTCGATCCTGCCGGCGGTGTTAAATTTTGCAGAAACGGAAGCCCTGCTGCATCAATATCCATAGCAACTGCAAAAGCTCCTGATTTTTTTACCAGTTCCATCTTCTCTTTAATCGTCTCCATATCCCATGGCTTTACAGTTGGTATTCCTTGTCCATTTACATTGCCGATTGCTTTCGTCGCCTCTTCCATGACTGTTGGATTAGTTCCATCTCCGGTGAAAGCAACAATCCCATTCTTGGCACAGGCAGATACTAAGATCTGATTATACTCGTTCTCTTCAAACTGCTCTCCATAATGAAGCTTTACTGCTCCTACCGGACCTGCAAATACCGGATAATCGAAAGTTCTTCCAAATAATTCTACCTTCGTATTTACCGGTTTCTGCTCACAGATGGTATCCATGTTCACACAAATTTCCTGCCATTTTTCATAATTGCGCATAGCAACTTTCCCCAGTCCTTTTGCTCCCGGTCCCGGCATCTGATTCTTACATGCCGCCCCATTGCACACATTACACGCCTTACAATAAGGTCCGATATTTCCTCTTGCCTGTTCTGTTACTTCTTGAAAATTCATTTCTCTCTCCTCTTTTCTATGTATTTTTATATGTTTTTAATTCTGTCCTCTGACTCCTGTACACAAATCAATTTTCAATCAAATTCAATGCAGTAACCGACACCGCCTTTTGATTTGTCTCTTCTTCACAGTTATACTCTATTTCTATATAAACAGACGCATATACGGATGATCGGCAATATTTCAGGAGTAAGATTATGACTGCTGCTGTCCTGAAGAACAAAACGCACAATTGTCTCACTTTTATCCATCCGAAGCGGAGGTATGTCTCCTTCTATTTTTCCGCTGACTTTATCATAGATACACTCCTTTTTCTGTTTTGAAAATATATCATATTCTTCTTTATCGTATGTATATACAATTGCATCACTTGGTGTTTGATCCGGCAGATTCACATACATATGTGCATCTACTTGTGTAACATTTCTCTTATCAAATGGTGTTGCCTGAAGCGCATATGCCAACCGGATAAAAAATACACTTATTAAAAGAACTGGCGGCATAATTAAAATCAATAACAAAATAATTTTTCCCAATTTCCATATGTCTACCTCTCTTTTTTGATTTATGGAATATTCCTTTACTTAAATATTATTTTAAAATATTCCCTCAGAAAAAGAAAGCAAATATTTGTGCCGCAGCAGAATATCAAAACCAATATAAAAAGTCCATATATGACTGTATAGCAGACTGTTATACTAAGTGTTTCTTGTTTCTTATTTTCCTTTTGATGTCCGTCAAAATAGGCAATGATTGTCTGTACCCCCCTGTGTAATTCCAACTATCGGCATCAGTAATAAAGTATAAATCTTTTGAACGACATTCCAGAGTGCAACATAATTCATTGTCGTATGAAGCATTAAACTTTTATTATGAACACAGACAAAGGCTGCTTTAGGTTTTGTCATAAATAAATTACCGACCTTTCTTCGTTTTATCACTTACTCAATAGCGCTTTCACTTCATCTACGGTCAATACTTTTCCATAGGATATAACTTCGCCATTCAACACCAATGCAGGTGTAGACATTACTCCATAACTGGCGATTTCCGCAAAATCTGTAACGTGGTCAATCTCATAATCTAATTGAAGTTCAAATATTGCTGTTCTAGTTGCTTTTTCTACTTCCATACATTTTGCACAGCCAGAACCCAGTATTTTGATACCTTTCTCTTTCTTTTTATTTTCTGCATTTTGCATTGTTTCTGATGTACAATTTCCACCACAACAGCATGATTTTGTTTCTTTTTTCTTTCCAAATAATTTCATTTCTTATTCGCTCCTTTTAAATAAATATCGTACTAAAAATATTAAAGAGATAACCTACAATAATAATACCAAACGTACAAATGGCAATAAATAAGGTCAATAATTTAGGCTTAACTGCCTTTTTCAGCATGATTAAAGACGGTAAACTCAATGTTGTTACAGCCATCATAAATGATAAGATGGTACCTAATTGTGCACCCTTTGAAAGTAATGCTTCTGCTACTGGAATTGTTCCAAAAATATCAGCATACATAGGAACTCCGACAAGAGTGGCTAAGATAACACCAAACGGGTTATTACTTCCCAATACTGGAATTGTTCCAAAAATATCAGCATACATAGGAACTCCCACAAGAGTAGCTAAAATAACACCAAACGGGTTATTACTGCCCAGAATTGTTCCAAAAATATCAGCATACATAGGAACTCCGACAAGCGTGGCTAAAATAACACCAAACGGGTTATTACTTCCTAAAATACTTTCAATCCATGTTTCAGGTATCCAGTTATGGATAATCGCTCCGATACCTACACCGATCAAAATGTATGGGAATACTTTCTTGAATGTTCCTATAACTTGTTCTTTTGCATATTGGACTCTGTCTTTTTTGGTTAAAGCAGGAGAACTAATATCAACATTACTTGCATTTTTTACAAAATCTTCCACATATTCTTCCATGTGCAATTTTTCAATTAAAGTACCGCCAATTACAGCGATTATCAAGCCTACAATCACATAAGCAAGGGCAACTTTAGCCCCAAAAATACTCATTAGCAATACAAGACTTCCTAAATCAACCATAGGCGAAGAAATCAAAAAGGAAAAAGTTACCCCTAACGGTAATCCTGCACTTGTAAAGCCTATAAACAACGGGATAGAAGAACATGAGCAAAATGGTGTAACCGTTCCTAACAATGCGGATATGATATTTGCACCGATACCATGAAATCGCCCTAAAATTTTTTTACTTCGTTCGGGTGGAAAATAACTTTGAATATACGAAATAAAGAAAATCAGTAAACATAACAAGATTGTGATTTTGATTACATCGTATAAAAAGAATTGAATACTTCCACCTAAACGACTGTTAATGTCTAACCCTAACAATGATAGTCCATAACCAATTAAGCCATTCAACCATTTCATACCTAATATTTGGTCTTGGAAAAATAACCATATTGAATTTACCACTTCCAAAAAAGTTCCTCCTTTACATAACATATCAATTTTTTTTGATGTGATAAGGTTTTATAAAAGCCATCTTTCGATGACCTTTATTTGCAACAATTTGATTGATTTTCAGTATTTGGTGTTGTTAGTTCTAACAATCGTTTTGACGCATATTCACTTCCGCTTTTACTTAGGCTGTAATGCGTCCATTTTCCCTCTTGTCTTGCATTAACAATACCAGAGTCGCAAAGTATTTTCATGTGGTATGATAAAGCCGATTGTCCTATGTTCATGTTTTCAATCAGAACACACGCACATTTTTCCCCACTCTTTAAGTAATCTAAAATCGTAAGTCTTTTTGTATCACAAAGAGCCTTAAAAATTTTTGCGTCTTTAGAAAAATCAGTCATTGTTATCGCTCCTCACATCAAATATTTTTGATATGTTTATATTAATACACTTTTACTTTCTTGTCAATGTATAAATCAAATATTTTTGATATGTCTACCCTGCTACAATTAAAATCCCATATTAAAACGGTGTCCCTTCCAGATCATACGGTGTCACCTGATACACATAGTAGTTGAGCCAGTTCGTATAGAGATTATTCGCAGTCGCACGCCAAGTAAGAAGCGGTTTCTTATTCGGATCATTATTTTCATAATAATGCTTTGGGATCTCTATCTCAAGCCCTTTGCCGATATCCCGCTTATACTCCGCATCTAAGGTCACACGATCATATTCCGGATGTCCCATCACGAAAATCTTACGTCCCTCATCTGCCATAGCAAGGAAAAGTCCCGCTTCTTCAGATTCTGCAAGCACTGTCAGACGTTCTTCTGCACGGATCTTATCCATCGGAACTTCCGTATGTCTGGAATGAGGAGCCATAAATACATCATCAAATCCCCTCACCAATGGAATTCTTCTATTCATCACCCGATGCGCAAAAATCCCAAACATTTTGTGATCTAATTGTACCTTATCAATTCCATAATGATAATAAATTCCTGCCTGCGCACCCCAACATAAATGAAGCGTTGATGTCACATGACTTTTCGTCCACTCCATCATCTCTGTCAGCTCTTCCCAATAATCCACCTCTTCGAAAGGCATCTGCTCGACAGGCGCACCTGTAATAATAAATCCGTCAAATTTCTGATCTTTAATCTCACTGAACTTCTGATAAAACTTATTCAAATGACTGGTCGGTGTGTTCTTAGACTGATGACTTGACACTGTCACAAAACTCACATCTACTTGAAGCGGAGTATTTGAAAGCGATCTTAAAATCTGAAGCTCTGTATCTTCTTTTAGAGGCATCAGATTCAAAAGACCGATCTTGATCGGACGAATATCCTGGTGCATTGCCCGATGTTCGTCCATTACAAATATATTTTCTTTTTCTAAAATCTCCTTTACCGGAAGATCATTTTGTACACGAATTGGCATATCTATCATTCCCCTTTTCTAAATATCTGCCTGTAACCTTCATCTAATCTTCTGAATGCCCACTATGCGTATGTGAACCCACATAATTTCCTTTGTCATCCACGTAGCTTAATGGGTCATAATAATCCGAACCACTCGGCAAATGCTTCCGTTCCAAACGATTATTGATCAACATCTCGCCTATGTAATAGAGCACTGCGAAAGTCGGAACTCCCATCACCATTCCAACGAATCCGAACAGGCCTCCGCCAAGCAAGATTGCCACAATTACCCAGAACGCAGACAATCCCGTTGTATCCCCTAATATCTTTGGTCCAAGAATGTTTCCATCAAACTGCTGTAACACAAGAATGAATAAAACAAAGTAAATACCTTTGATCGGATCACTGAGTAAAATTAAGATTGTACATGGAATCGCTCCGATATATGGACCGAAAAACGGAATTACATTCGTCACTCCGATAATCACACTAACCAGCATCACATACGGCATCTTCATAAGACTCACACCGATAAAGCAAAGAATTCCTATAATCGCAGAATCAATGATCTTTCCAATAATAAAACCGCCAAAGATTTCATTACTCTTCACGGTCAAATGAAGAAGCATATTAGCATGATCTGGATTCATAACCGCATAGACAATTTTTTTAGACTGGCGCAAAAACAACTCTTTGCTGAATAAAATATAAATGGATACAATAATTCCGATCAGCACATTAAAAATTTCACTAAAGAAGCTGATAATTCCAACGGTGAGGTTGGACATCCATTCATTTACCTGACCAAGAAGATCCTGACGAAGCCAGTTCTGTATCATCGTTGTCCCTTCAGCGACAGCAGCCTGAATCAGCTTATTTGTAGTTGTATCATTTAACTGCACCTCATTTAACTTACGAACGAGATCGTTGAGCTGTCCCGGCAATGTAGAGATCATGTTTTTGATACTTATGTATAATTCCGGAATCAATAAATTAAACAATGCTACAATTAAGGTAATTAAAAAAACTATGGACATAAAAATCCCAACGGAGCGCGACAGTTTTTCCGCCTGTCCTTCTTTGGAAAGTTTCTTTTTTAATACCGGAATCAAATATTTATCGATCTTATTTACAATCGGATTGAGCAAATATGCAATGACTGCTCCATAAACTACCGGCTTCAGTACATCAAACACAATTTGAAATGTGTCTGAAATATGTGTCATTCGAAGCAGCGCAAAATAAAACACAATACACGCTGCGATCACGAGAAAAAATGTCATTCCTTTACTGAATTGCCGGCGCAGCTTGGATGGACCTTTCCCCCCAAATTCCGGTCTTACATTGTAGTGGGATTGTATTTTTTCACTTTCCCTCTCTTCTTTTTTATTGTTTTCTTCCTTCATATTTTACCGTCTCTTTCCTTTTTGCATATAAAGTAAGTATACCCTTTTCCTTTTTTCCCGTCAATAAAAGAGCATTCCTTTTTCAGAAAATAAATTTCTTCCAAATGAATGCTCTCTCTGATCATAAGCTGTTATTTACATCCGCACTGAAATGTTGCACATTCTGTCTGCTCACAGTGACAGGCATTGCTTCCTTCTACACTGATCTTGCCTGCTTGACAATTGCAATTCTCATTATACATGCAATCCACTGCTTTACAATCAATCTCGCTTTTTGGTGAAGCTGTCCCTGTTACATCACTGTAAGAATCTCCTTTTCGCTCCTCGAAACTGTCGCAGCAAGTCTCTCCTGCACGCTTTGCATGATTTCCTCCTACTACGATCTGATCCAAATCACAATAGAAATTTTTGTTGTGTGTACACGTCTGTACAGTACATTTTAATTCTGGCATATCTTTCCCTCCTTTTCTGCACCTTTCGGCTGATCGGAGTTAGTATGCCCGGAACTTCCGCACATTACACCTGATACTTTTGACTTTTCTATTCTTCCTCTGCTTTTTCTACTTCACGGATCTCTTTTTTCTCAATTTCTTCTTTTACTGCCGCAATGAAATCTGCAAGGCTCTTCTGTCCTTCATCACCGGCAAAACGGCTTCTTACGGATACCACACCGCTCTCTTCTTCTTTTGCGCCTACTACAAGCATGTATGGAATCTTCTGCATCTGAGCCTCACGGATCTTATAACCGATCTTCTCTGCTCTTTGGTCGATTTCTGCACGAATGCCTGCTTCATTTAATTCTTCCAGAACTTTCTTTCCATATTCCATATATTTATCGGAAATAGGAAGCACTTTTACCTGTACCGGTGCAAGCCATGTTGGGAATGCTCCTGCAAAATGCTCGATCAAAATTCCGATAAAACGCTCAATAGAGCCAAATGCTACACGGTGAATCATAATTGGACGGTGTTTTTCTCCATCTGCGCCTACATATTCTAATTCAAATCTCTGCGGCATCTGCATATCAAGCTGGATGGTTCCGCACTGCCATGTTCTTCCGATGGAGTCCTCTAAGTGGAAGTCAATCTTCGGTCCATAGAATGCACCATCACCTTCATTTACAATATAATCAAGGCCAAGATCATCCAATGCGCCTCTTAAACCTTCTGTTGCAAGTTCCCAGTCTTCATCACTTCCCATACTGTCTTCCGGACGTGTAGACAATTCTACATGATATTTGAATCCGAAGAGACTGTATACTTCATCAATTAATTTCGCAACACCTTTGATCTCATCACGAATCTGCTCCGGTGTCATGAAAATGTGTGCATCATCCTGATTAAAGCATCTTACACGCATCAAGCCATGGAGCTGTCCGGATTTTTCATGACGATGAACCAGACCGATCTCTGCTGCACGAAGCGGAAGATCTTTGTAAGAGTGTGGCTCTGCCTTGTATACAAGCATTCCACCCGGACAGTTCATCGGTTTTACCGCATAGTCTTCTCCATCGATCACGGTTGCATACATGTTGTCCTTGTAATGATCCCAGTGTCCGGAATTTTCCCACAAATGTCTGCTTAAAATGATTGGAGTAGAAATTTCAACATAGCCGTTTTTCTTATGAAGCTCTCTCCAATAGTCCAGAAGTGTGTTCTTAAGAACCATTCCTTTCGGAAGGAAGAATGGGAATCCAGGTCCTTCTTCCGCCATCATAAATAATCCCAGTTCTTTGCCCAGTTTTCTGTGATCGCGTTTTTTTGCTTCTTCCATCATATGAAGATATTCTTCAAGCTGCGCTTTCTTTGGATAAGCGACACCGTAAATTCTTGTGAGCATCTTGTTCTTCTCGTCACCTCTCCAGTATGCACCTGCAAGGCTTGTAAGCTTAAATGCCTTCACTGCCTTTGTAGACATCAGATGAGGTCCTGCACAGAGATCTGTAAATTCTCCCTGTGAATAGAAGCTGATTTCTTCTCCCTCCGGAAGATCTTCTACCAGTTCTACTTTATATGGTTCGTCTTTTTCTTTAAAATATGCAATTGCGTCTTCTCTGGATTTTATGGATCTTTCAAGAGCCAGACCTTCTTTTACAATCTTCTTCATCTCAGCTTCGATTTTCTCCAGATCTTCTGCTACAAAAGGAGTCTCTCTGTCAAGATCATAATAGAATCCGTTTGCAATTGATGGACCGATTGCAAGCTTTGTATCCGGATAGAGACGTTTTACAGCCTGTGCCATAATATGAGAAGCGGTGTGATTAAACGCTCCTTTTCCATCCTCGCTGTCGAAGGTAAGAATTTCAAGCTCTGCATCGGAATCTACAACTGTGCGCAGATCTACAAGTTCTCCATTTACCTTTGCAGATGTTGCTACTCTTGCAAGTCCTTCGCTGATTTCTTTTGCGATGTCAATCACCGCCATACCATTTGCCAGTTCCATAACAGAACCGTCCTTCAATGTGATTTTCATAACCTTTCGTTCCTTTCTTTGTATATAATATTTTAAAATTTTCAGGTTTCTCTTATTTTT
>FR892668.1:133334-151034 GCA_000433535.1 Dorea sp. CAG:317 | reverse complement strand
CTCTTCCAAACCTTTGATAAACACTTCGTGAAATACCGGATTCGCCTGCTTCAAAGATAGTGGTCGTCCATCCCGGCTGATAAAACAATGCTTCGTCGTACCTCTGCTGTGTACCATTTTTGTTGCCTCGTTAATCACTTCATATCCCACCGTCAGTTTGATTCCATTATATTCTTTGATAAAACAGCGGATCTGAAAAGTATCTCCAAAATGCATCATCCGAAGATAATCTGCCTGTACGGACAGCACCGGACTTATAATTCCGGCCTCTTCCATCTTCTCATATCCCAATCCCATCTGTTCCAACAGATCAATCCTCGCCTCTTCAAACCACCGGATATAATTGGAGTGATGGACGATTCCCATCTGATCGGTCTCATAATAATGTACTTTACGCTGATAGCCTTCTCTTTTTTTCACGTTTATTTACTCCCTTTCTCCTGCCCTGTCCGGATACTTCCCCGGTCATGCAGTCTGCGGCATACACTTAAACACTGTTCTGTACTGCAAAAAAAAATCCCTTACAGCTAATATAGCTGTAAGGGACGAGTTCTCTTATAAAATCTCGCGGTTCCACCCTGCTTGTACCGGTTGCATCTTTTCAACCAGAACCACTTCATTAAGATGATAACGGAATCACCGGACTGTTTTGCAGTCACTCAGAGGTAGTCTTCAGAAGGTTCCAAAATAAGAAGCTTTCAGCCGCCGGCTTCTCTCTCTTTTAATTCTTTCCCAACCTACTCGTCTCTTCTACGTGTTGTCATATATGCCATTTATTATAGCACTGTCTGAGGCTTTGTCAACCACAAATCCATAGTTTCCACACTGCCAGCACTTCACGAATCATATAGTTGACAAACAGCAGTGGATGGCAGGATGCCGCCACCGGTTCTATCCGCTGATATCCAAGTCTCTTCGCGATTTGGCATGCGCGATACAGATGAAAATTATTAGATACAATTCCCACACAATGCTTTTCTTTGTCAAGAAATGTCTCTGAAAATTCAAGATTTTGCTGCGTTGTTCTGGAACGGTCTTCCAGGTAAATACGCATTTTCTCTATTCCCTGATTCTGCAAATAGTCTGCCATTGCTTCTGCCTCTGTAATCACTTCACCTTTTCCCTGACCGCCGGACACAATGACTTTTGTCTCTTTATGAACACTTAGATAAGTCTGCGCCTTTTTCAGTCTGCGAAGAAGGGAATCTGTAATCTTCCGTCCCCTCACCTGAGCGCCTAGAACGATCAAATAATCACAGGATGCCTGCTTTCTTGGAAACATTGTACTCGACACAACGATCAGTGTCACTACAACTGCCCCCAGAACCACATAAAACAACAGCCAGAAAGCTTCCGGCACATATCCCTTCCGTTCCAAAAAACACAAGATCAAAAATCCCATTCCACTAAGCAGCCAGAATCTGGAAAATGTAGAATCCCATTTTCTAAGATATACACAAAGGCATCCATAATAGCCCAGACATACGATTCCTGCAATCGATAAGACTATCGGCCGCAACATTTCTTATACTTCTTACCGGAACCACACGGACATGGATCGTTACGTCCGATCTTCTTCTCCTTGCGGATCGTTGTAGATTCTTTCTGCTCCTTGTAAAGCTTCTTTAACTCTTCTTCAGAATAAATCTCTTTCCACTGTGGAAGCTCATATAACCAGTCAGCCTTTGCAGCAACCATGTTTTTATACAGTTTCTCTTTATCAAAAGCAAGACTTACTTCTGTATTTTCATCCATTGTCTCGATCGGGTTTGGCTCTTTCAAACTCTCATCGATACCATCTAAGAAACCAACCATTGTGAGAACTTCCTGTCCATATTTCTCAGCCAGCTCTTTCACTGTACCTTTTACTTCCTCGTCCGGATTTGTAAGGAGCTGCTCGTAGATTTCTTTTTCAATCTGGAAATAAGTTCCCCAAAATCTCTGAAGCTGCCCTCTGTCAGCGCTCTCATCATAAGCGATATTTCTCCACTGTTCTAATAATGTATTACTCATTTTTGTCATACTCCTTTGTATTCATTTGCATTTTTTCTCTGCTCTTTATATAATATACTAAAGTCTCACTTAGATGTAAAGGATGATTACTATGAAAAATACAAATCGAGAAAAAATCAAACGCATTCTTGCAGGAGCCGGCGCTGTCCTTTTGATCCTGATGTATATAAGCACACTGATCTTTGCGCTGATTGGAAGTCCAAATGCAACCAAGCTTCTCTGGGCATCCATTGCTTCTACCATTGTTCTCCCTGTGCTTCTCTATGGCATTCAACTTGCCTTCCGAGTTACAAAAGAAGATGAGGACGATATCATAAAAGACGGGCCAAAGTAAAAGGTCCGCCTTTTTATTTTCCTCTTATATATACATTTCAGCAAGTACAAGTGCCTGTCTTCCCGTAAGTACGTTTCTTTTCTGCTTTTCCCGAACATCTTCTCTGATTCTTTTTCTTTTGGCAAGGTATTCTTCCATAGAAATAACTTCCGGGCTGCTGTATTCAATCTTCTGTTTCATCTTAAAATACCTCCGTTCTTTTATTTTACTCCCGCCTTATCAATATATGCACAAGGCATTGTCTTTATGACAACTTTCTGTACATGATCTACTATAGAGGACAATTGTGTCCAGCCTGTGGCAGTTTTCTAAAAATAAACGAACGTTTTTCTTAAGATAATTTAAACATTTCTATGAATGATATCTTCTCTTCCCGGTCCGTTAGAGATCATTGTGATCGGGTATCCGATTTCTTTTTCTATGAATTCAATATAGTTTCTGCAATTCTCAGGAAGCTCTTCATATGTTTTAATTCCACGAATATCACTCTTCCATCCCGGAAGAACTTTCAGTACCGGTTTTGCCTTCTCAAGTAAATGTGTCGGTGGAAATTCTGTTGTCACCTCTCCGTCGATCTCATAGCCCACACATACCGGGATCTCATCCAGATAGCCAAGTACATCCAACACTGTAAATGCTACGTCTGTCGTTCCCTGCATCCGGCATCCATACTTGGAAGCCACACAGTCAAACCATCCCATACGGCGCGGTCTTCCGGTTGTGGCACCAAATTCTCCGCCGTCACCGCCTCGTTTTCTGAGTTCATCCGCTTCTTCACCAAAGATCTCACTTACAAAAGCACCTGCGCCTACCGCACTGGAATATGCTTTACATACTGTAACAATCTCCTTAATCTCATATGGAGGGATTCCCGCTCCGATAGCTCCAAATCCTGCCAATGTAGAAGAAGATGTTACCATTGGATAAATGCCATGGTCCGGATCTTTCAAGGAGCCAAGCTGACCTTCCAGCAGCACCGTCTTTCCCTCTTTAAGCGCATTATGAAGGAACAAAGACGTATCGCATACGAACGGCTCAACCATTTCTTTGTATGTGTGAAGTTCTTCCAACAATTCCTCCGGCTGAATCAGTGGCTTATGATATAAATGCTCAAGCAAAATATTCTTCTGTTCTGCCACGCGCACAACTTTCTCTTTCAACAGTTCTTCATCAAAGAGCTCACTCACCTGAAAACCGATCTTGGCATATTTATCAGAATAAAATGGTGCAATTCCGGATTTGGTGGAACCAAAAGACTTGCCGCCAAGGCGTTCTTCTTCATATGCATCAAAATTCTTATGATAAGACATCACCATCTGCGCACGGTCAGACACAAGAATCTTCGGCATTGGCACACCTTGATCTACGATCGACTGCACTTCCTTAAAAAGTATCTCCACATCCAAAGCGACACCATTTCCTATAATGCTTGTTGTGTGATCATAGAACACTCCTGACGGAAGTGTGTGAAGTGCAAATTTTCCGTAATTATTGATAATGGTATGTCCGGCATTGGCACCACCCTGAAATCGAACGATAATGTCCGCTTTCTCTGCCATCATATCCGTAATCTTTCCTTTTCCTTCGTCACCCCAGTTGGCTCCTACTACTGCTTTTACCATCTTAATTCCTCCTGCTTTTGTGTTGTTGGTCTTTCATAGTTCTTTTTATATTTTACATCAAAGGCGCAATCAGTCTCAATATCTGACCGGAAATTTTTGTCAGAAGAGACCGGTTCTTCACCTCGATCAACGTAACTTTATGACACTTCGCCAGTGTCTGTTGGAAATCCCGTTCAATCCGGTCAATCTCCGAATTGTTATAAATAAATGCGCCACATTCAAAATGCAGATACAGACTTCGATAATCCAGATTGATGGTTCCTACTGTTGCCGTATCATCATCCGACACGAATACTTTCGCATGTACAAATCCCGGAGTATACTCGTAGATCTGTACTCCTCCCTCGATCAATTCTTTATAATATGTCTTCGCAACTACAAAGGCATACCACTTGTCCGGAATATGAGGCATAATAATAATCACTTCAATTCCACTTTTTGCCACTCGCGTCAGCGTCGTGATCATTTCATTGTCAAGGATCAGATAAGGGGTCATAATATGCACATATTTTTTCGCATGATTTAATATATGGAAATAAACTTCCTCACCCACATTTTCATTGTCAAAAGGACTGTCTGCATACGGAATTACATAACCCAACTCTCTTTTCAGTCCTTTTCTCTTCGGAGTCAG
Source organism: Dorea sp. CAG:317 (assembly GCA_000433535.1). Taxonomy (GTDB): domain Bacteria; phylum Bacillota; class Clostridia; order Lachnospirales; family Lachnospiraceae; genus Dorea_D. Next base: position 146,431 of record FR892668.1, on the reverse strand, counting down.
ATAGCGCTCATAATTCTCCGGTTTTCTTTCACTGACATTCCACATCTGCAAGAACATCATTGTAAGACTCTGCACAGCATCGCCTCTTAGCATAACAGCGGTATCTTTCCAATGTCCAAAGCGTACCTTTCTGTTGATATACTCGTCACCGAGATTGATTCCACCGGTAAAGCCCACCTTACCGTCAATCACACAGATCTTTCTGTGGTCGCGGTTATTCTGAGTTGTAGACAGGAATGGTTTCATTGGGTTTGACATCTTACACTGGATTCCGTACTTTCGAAGTTGAGACGGGTAGTTATAAGGAAGCATGGAAATGGCGCACATGCCATCATACATAAATCTTACCTCTACACCTTCCGATACTTTCTCGATCAGTATTTCCCGAATTGCATCCCACATGTAGCTTTCTTCCACGATAAAATATTCCATGAAGATAAATCGCTTCGCCTTTTTTAATTCTGCCACTAAATAGCGGAACTTATATTCACCCAATGGGAAATATTTCACCTCTGTATTCCGATAAGTCGGGAAACCTAACTGATGGGATAAATAATACGACAAATTTGCATTTGCTGATTTGCTTGCCCAGATAGCATCGACTACATCCGGGTCCTGAACCATATACTCGTCTGTCTCAATCTTAAGAGCCGCCTGTCTGGAGCGAAGGAACTTCGTTCCCGGCTGCATTTTGACGTAAATAAAGAAAATCGTTCCGATCAATGGCGTCAGAATAACAAATAGAAGCCACGTCATCTTAAATTCCGGCATTCCCGAATCATTGATAATATAGATCAAAACAACGACACGCATCAAAACAAAGATTCCATAGATAAAATCTTTATACGCTTCCAGATAATATGTTGTGCCAACTACAAGCCCAATCTGCATCAGGATCAGCAGAAGGATGATTCCTGTACGGCTGAATATAATACGGAATAAGCCTTTTTTCGCTTTTTCCGGTACTTGTGTTACTTGTGTTTTCTTCATGTTCACTCACCTCTAATGCCAAAAACATTACTGATACAGTTTAACATAATTTCTTTCCCTTCTCAACAGTGGTTCTTCGACAGATTCTTTTAAATTTTTCTAAAAACTTTGTGAAAGTTTTATACTATTTCCTCTCTTACCCTTTTCTTTTCCCATGAAAAGTATTACAATGTCACTATTAGGGAACGCTGTATGAAAGGAGAATTGTTCACTATGAAAAAATATTTTAAAAGATTATTAGAGGTTACAGCAGTTGTTGCCGCTGTTGCAGGCGTTATTTATTTCTTTAAGAACAATCGTTCATCAGACGAGGACATCTTCGAGGATGATTTTGAGGATGAAGATTTCGACCTTGATGAAGACTTAAAACCTGCCGGAGATCGTGGTTATGTTTCTCTGACTCCAAAAGCAGAAGAAAAAGAAGAGGCAACAGAACCTGTAGAAGAAACTACAGAGAAAGAAGAAAAGGAAGAAGTTTCTGAAGAAAAAGACGAAGCTTCTGAGGAAAAAAGCGAAGTATAAGATCTGGCATCCAACGAAACATGGCTATCCGGTAATATGATTTTTAAACTTTCTATTTTCAAAGAAATAAGAATCTCCGAATGAACATCTGTGTTTTAAACATTAGATTTTCTTTCGGAGATTCTTATTTTTCTTATTTAATACTATACCATAAAGATAAATCCTCAACAATATCATAGATTGCGACCGTCAGCGGTTATATCCAACAATTGATGAGCCTGTCCACCGCCTTTTTTATCTTCGTTTCAGATAGATTTGCATAGCCAAGTAAGACTGTCGCTCTTTCTTCTTTTGTCGTCTGAATCCGGTATTCCGACAATCCATACACTTTAATTCCTTCCGCCTTTGCACTGTTTAGCAAATGTTCTTCGGAATATTCTTTCGAAAAGGTGAGCAAAATGTGTACTCCTGCATGTTCCCCGGAGATTTGACAGATTTTAAGAAGCGGTCTCAATGCATCAATCAATACGTCATGGCGGCTTTTATACATGGCTCTTGTTTTGTTGAGATGCCTTTCAAAATAACCATCTTCAATAAATTTCTGTACGATCAGTTGATCTACCTTCGACACTGTCGAATGGATATGTCCAAGTCGTTCTTCATAACGCTTAAGCAGTGGGTTCGGAAGTACCATGTAACTCATTCGGATTGCCGGTGCAATGGATTTTGAAAAGGTACCAAGATAAATCACTTTTTCATTCTTATCATAGCCTTGCAGTGACGGAATCGGCTTCCCTTTATATCGGAACTCACTGTCATAATCGTCTTCTATAATATATCGTTCCTCTCCAAGTGCCGCCCATTTAAGCAACTCCACCCGTCTCTTCAATGGCATAACGATTCCTGTCGGATACTGATGCGAGGGCGTCACGTAAGCAATATCCGCTCCGCTCTCCAAAAGCCGATCTACTTTCATGCCGTAATGATCCAAAGAAACCGGAACTGTTTCATATCCAAGACTTTCCATCATACGATAAGCCTGCTTGTACGCCGGATCTTCAAACGCAATCCGATGTTCCTTTCCAAGCAGCATGCCAAGAATCATAAGAATATAATCACTTCCTGCCCCCACAACAATCTGCTCCGGACTGCACAGAACCCCTCTTGCCTGATACAGATAATGACAAATCGCACTGCGGAAACCATATTCTCCTTTCGGATCTCCGCTTTTAAACAACTCTGTCCGGTCATCTAACAATACTTCTCTTGACAGCTTTCTCCACACCTCGTACGGGAAACTATTAAGATCTACCCCGTTGGGCGTAAAATCAAAATCATATGTTTCCTTTTCTTTTAAAGGTGCTTGCGGAACCTCTTTTTCTTTGTTTAAATGATACAACTCTTCAATCTGCGCCACAAAAAATCCCCTGCACGGTTCCGATTCGATATATCCTTCAGACAAAAGCTGTTCATAGGCAAGCTCTACGGTACTTCTGCTCACAGTCAAATGCTTAGACAGTGCTCTTGTAGAAGGAAGTTTTTCTCCGTAAGAGAGATGTCCGCTTTGAATATTCAACTTAATATATTGGTAAATCTGCTCATAAAGCGGCGTTTTGGAATTGTTTTTTAAAGGTATGGTCAATTCATTCATTATCTTTTCCTTTTTAATAAAGAGCGGGGTATTCCTACCCCGCCCCAGTTTCACTTTTATTCGTATGTTTTATTTCTTCGGAAGCTTAAAAGAACTCTTCAGTGACACGATTCGGTTAAACACCAGATTCTCCGGTGTAGAATCTTTCGCATCAATACAGAAATATCCATTTCTCACAAACTGGAAACTGTCGTATGCTTTCGCATCCTCAAAGTTCGGTTCAACAAAACAGTTCTTGCGAATCTCCAGTGAATTCGGATTCAGATTCATAGAGCCGTCTTCCTCATTATAGACACCCTTCTCTTCATCGATCAGATTCTCATAGAGACGAACCTCTGCCTGCTTTGCATATGGAGCTGCCACCCAGTGAATGGTTCCTTTTACTTTACGTCCGGTGAAACCACTTCCGCTCTTTGTCTCCGGATCATATGTCGCATGAACAACGGTCACATTTCCGTTTTCATCTGTCTCATAACCTGTACATTTTACAAAATATGCCTGCATAAGACGCACTTCATTGTCCGGGAATAAGCGGAAATATTTCTTCGGAGGCTCAATCATAAAATCGTCTCTTTCAATATAGAGTTCTCTGCAGAATGGAATCTTTCTCTTGCCAAGAGACTCATTTTCCAGATTATTCTCTGCATCCAGCCACTCCATCTCGCCTTCCGGATAATTGTCGATCACTAATTTGATCGGATCTAAGATTGCCATCATACGCGGCTTTTTCAATTTCAGATCTTCACGGATGCAATACTCAAGCATTGCATAATCTACAGAGCCCTGCGCCTTAGAGACACCACACAGCTCTACAAACATCTTCAGAGATTCCGGTGTGAATCCTCTTCTTCTGAGAGCCGCGATAGATACAAGACGCGGATCATCCCATCCGTCCACTACACCGTCCTGAACCAGCTTCTTAATATATCTCTTACCTGTCACCACATTTGTCAAATACATCTTTGCAAATTCAATCTGTCTCGGTGCAGGGTCAAACTCACATTCACGAACAACCCAGTCATACAACGGTCTGTGATCCTCAAATTCCAACGTACAGATAGAGTGAGTGATCTTCTCGACCGCATCCTCAATTGGGTGAGCGAAATCGTACATTGGATAAATGCACCATTTATCTCCTGTGTTATGGTGAGACATATGCGCCACACGGTAAATAACCGGATCACGCATATTAATATTCGGAGATGCCATATCAATCTTTGCACGCAGAACCTTTTCTCCGTCTTTATATTTTCCTTCACGCATCTCTTCGAACAGCTGAAGGTTTTCCTCTACGGAGCGGTCGCGGTATGGGCTGTTTTTTCCCGGCTCTTTGAGTGTACCTCTGTACTCACGAATCTCTTCCGCACTCAGGTCACACACATAAGCCTTGCCTTTCTTGATCAATTTTACTGCACACTCATACATGGTATCAAAATAATCAGATGCAAAATAAAGGTGCTCTTTAAAATCTGCCCCCAGCCATTCCACATCTTTTTTAATAGACTCTACAAATTCTGTGTCTTCTTTCATCGGATTTGTATCGTCAAATCTCAAATGAAATGTTCCATTATATTTCTGCGCCAGTCCATAATTCAACAAAATAGACTTGGCATGTCCAATATGAAGATATCCGTTCGGTTCCGGTGGAAATCTGGTGCAAACTTCCTGATAAACCCCTTCACGTAAATCTTTCTCTATCTCCTGTTCAATAAAATTCTTGGAAACTACTGCTTCTTCTCCCATCTTCTTCCTCCTAGCATACATTCTGTTCCTTATCTTATCATAAAAAGCGCCTTGAAACAAGGCACGCGCCTTACTTTGTACTGTCTTTTTTCATTCCGTACGGCATCCAGTTTCCCTTCCAAACATAGATCAGGATCATCACCAGACCGACCAGCCATGATAATGGATAACCAAGCATAACGCCGCCGATTTTATGTGATACGGACATCGCTCCCCAAATCCACAAAACCCGGAAAATGCAAAGCGAAAACAAGAACACGACCATAGCCTGCATCGTCTTTCCGGTTCCCCGGATTGTTCCTGCCAAAATATGAAGAATTCCAAGCATCCAATAAAATGGGCAGAAAAACTTCATAATATATACTCCGTATTCTACCACTTTCCCATTTTGTGTAAATACTCCGATGACCTGCGGAGCAAATGTAAGAAGCAGAATTCCTGTACAGACGGTATATATAATTCCCATTGCCACCGATACGTACATTCCTTTTTTCACACGGTCAAGGCGTCCGGCTCCCACGTTTTGGCCTACAAAGGTAGTGGCAGCCATGCTGAAACTTAATACCGGAAGGATATTAAATCCATCGACTTTAATATACGCTGCGAATCCCGCCATAGCCACTGCGCCAAAACTATTTACACTGGACTGGACAATCACATTAGACAGTGAAATTACGATATTCTGCACGCCGGTTGGCAGTCCGATTTTCAGAATCTTTCCAAGAAGGTTATCGTAACACCGAATATCTTTTAATTTTACCCGGTACACATCCTCACTTCTTACAAGAAACAATATAATAAAAATACAGGACAACAACTGACTGATATCTGTCGCAATAGCTACGCCTACGATTCCCATTTTCAATACGACAACAAACAGAAGATCAAGAAAAATATTAGATGTAGCCGCAATCATCAAATAGACAAGTGAACGTTTCGAATTACCTACCGCATTCAGGATTCCCGCTGACATATTGTAGACAACAGAAAATAGAATACCTCCAAAATAGACTTTCAAGTAAATTGATGCCTGATCAAATACTTCTTGCGGCGTTCCCATTGCTTTCAGCAAAATTGGTGTTGCCACAATTCCGACTACTGTAAGGACAGCCCCTGCTGCAATGGCAATAGCGATCGTTGTATGCACTGCCTTACGGACACCTTCTCTATCCTGCGCTCCGTAAAACTGAGCGATAACAACTCCGGCTCCCGCAGAAGCTCCGATACAAAATCCGATCAAAAGGTTAATAAGGGAGCCGCTGGAACCCACGGCTGCCAACGCTTCACTTCCGATATAGTTTCCAACAATAATGGAGTCTACGGTATTATAAAGTTGTTGAAATAAATTTCCCAAAATCAAAGGAATGGAAAAAAATAATATTTTCTTCCATATAGAACCTTCTGTCATTACTGTTGATTTTTTCATAATCCTTCCCCCTAAAATGCATTTTCTTCCTTCTGCCAACATCCTCTGCAACAGACACACCAAAGAAAAGGCCCTCAAAAATCTACATTTTCAAGGGCCTTACTTCTCTCTTTAAGCTGCCTAGCGGAATCGAACCGCCGACCTCCGCCTTACCAAGGCGACGCTCTACCGACTGAGCCAAGGCAGCACGTGCATTCCATCTTCTGCAATTTCAAATGATATGCAACATTGATACTATACACTATTTTCAATCAGTTTGTCAACAACCAGATTGCAAAATCTTCTCTGTCTTACTCTTAATTCTCTGAAGAGCATTATCAATGGTTTTCGGGCTTTTATCAAGGAGTCTTGCGATTGTTTTATAATCTGTCCCAAGTAAATGCAGATACAGAACACGATTCTCAAGATCACTGAGATTTTCTTCCAGCTTCGCTTCTAATATCTGCGCCCGCTCTCTGCCCACAAGCAATTCTTCCGGGTTGCTCTGATCTCCTGCCTCCATCTTATCAAGCAATGTACTTTGATCCTCTCCCTGCTCGTAAAACGAAATATAACTGTTTAGCGGACTGTGTTTCTTCCTCTTTGACGCTTCAATAGCCGAATACATCTGTCTTGTAATACAAAGCTTCGCAAAACTGTAAAAAGACGTATCCTGCTCTGTCTGGTAATCCCGCACTGCTTTGAAAAGCCCGATCATCCCCTCTTGGATAAGATCGTCATTCTCTCCCCCGAGAAGAAACATGGCATTTGCTTCTTTTCGCACCAGATTTTTATACTTTTCCATGAGATAATCCATGATTGTTTTATCACCTTGACGAAATTTGCAGATCAACTGCTCATCCGTCATATGTTCATACTTGGACATTTCTCTATTCTCACTTTCCAGGCATTACCTTTAAGCACTGTATTTATCTGCTTTTCTCATGCCTTTTATTTCTTCAAACGCTGTCTGACAATCTCATAGGCAAGAACCCCTGTTGCCACGGAGGCATTCAGAGAATCAATGTCTCCTTTCATGGGAATACTTGCCACAAAATCACAAGTTTCTTTGACCAGACGACTGACTCCTTCCCCTTCATTTCCGATCACAAGACCGATAGGACCTGTCAGGTTCAGATCATACATGGCTTCACCGCCCATATCCGCACACACAAACCACAGTCCTTCTTTTTTCAACTCTTCCATTGTCTTCTTAAGATTCGTCACCTTCGCTACCGGCGTGTAATTCAACGCTCCCGCAGAAGTCTTGGCAACAGTGGCAGTAAGTCCTACTGCCCGTCGTTTCGGAATGATCACTCCGTGGGCTCCCGCCAGATTTGCAGTACGGATAATCGCTCCCAGATTATGAGGGTCTTCGATATTATCTAAGAGAATAATAAATGGATCTTCCCCTCTCTCCCTTGCCAGCTCCAACATATCCGAAACTTCCGAGTATTCATATGCTGCGGCATATGCAATCACACCTTGATGTCTTCCGGTTTCAGAAAGCTGTGCTAATCTCTCTTTCTCTACAAACTGAATGATTGTGTCGTGTTTTCTTGCTTCTCTTACGATCGTGCGGACCGGACCATCCTGGCAGCCATCCAACACATATAGTTTATCTACCGGTTTGCCGGAACGAAATGCTTCTAACACGGCATTTCTTCCTTCGATGATATTTTCATTTACTTTTTTATTATCCATGAGAATACTCCTTTATACATATGGTAAAAAGTCCTCCGCCTTACGGCGAAGGACTTGCCTTCTTTTCTTTTCCATCTTAGCAAGTGAGATTTGAAAAGTCAAGCTTCAAACTACCGTTTCACATAAACCAGATCTGTCATCCCATTATAAGACTGGCTTTTCACCAGTCGAAGCTTCATTTCATTTGAATTATTTCCAAAGAGACGAATGCCGGAGCCCAGAAGCACAGGAATCACTGTAAGATAATAACAGTCGATAAGATTTTCCTCAACAAGCCGTCTTACAACTTCAGCGCCTCCGCAAATCCAAATACCTTTCCCGTCCTCTTCTTTCAATTTTCTCACCAGATCGGTTGGATTTTGATCGGTAAAATATACTTCCTCCGATGATTCCTCTCTGTGATGTGTAACAACATACGTTGTCATTCCATGATAAACCCAATCATCCGGTGAAAGCTCTGTCACAATCTGATCGTATGTGTTTCTTCCCATAATAACTGTATCGATATCTTTCACAAATTCCCCATAAATGTCCGGGCTCTCAACGTTTTCATCCTGCCCCTCCAGCCAATCGACCTTCCCTTTGGAATCTGCAATATATCCGTCGAGACTCATAGCAATAAACAGAGTGACTTTTCGCATGAATGTTCTCCTTTCATTTTCCCTATATTCTACCATAAAATTTTTAGAGTTTCATCCGCAAAAGGCATGGTTTACAAATCCTGTATTATCTGAAAATAAAGTCTTCATTGCATTCAAAAATTCCATGTGCTAGGGTTTGTTAAAACGAGGAGGCGAATAATATGTGTGAGGCTATGAAAGAATTTATATGGGAACATTACGGGGACGAGATCATGAAAGAAAAGCAAGCCAGTTTCACCAACGGTACTCAAAATGGTGAACGTAAAGTCAATACGCTAATCTTTAAATTATCTGAACTGGGACGAATCGATGACATTCTTAAATCTGCTACAGATACAGAATATCAACAACAGTTGTTTAAAGAATTCGGTTTGTAAATGCACAAAGAAGAGGCAAGATTGCCTCTTCTTTCGGTTCATTCTCTATTTCTCTTCCAAACTTTCAAGTCCTAATTTTACCAAATCTAAAAGTCTTTTGTAGTCTTTCTTGAGATACAGATATCCAAGAAGTGCTTCGAAGCCCGTAGCCCTCCGGTAATCCGTAATCGACTGGTTCTTTGCCGGAGACACGCTTTTCGCATTGCGCCCCCGCTTATACACTGCATGCTCTTCTTCTGTCAGATGCTCCTGCATCGTGCGCATCATTTTCGACTGAGTTGACGCCTGCACATATGCGCTCGTTTTTTTGTGAAGTACATTGACTGACTGATTCCCCTCATTTACGACCAGTGATTTTATAATCACATCATATATACAGTCACCAATATAAGCCAGTGTCAGAGGTGAGTATTCCCGAAGATCCACCTCTTTCATATGAAACATTTCCTGCATATAGACATCAAACTGCCAATTTACGCTTTCTTCCATTGTACGCCCTCTCTGGTATCTTTTAAAATGATTCCCTTTGCTAAAAGCTCATCACGAATCGCATCTGCTCTTGCGAAATCTTTCGCCTTTCTTGCAGCCTGACGTTCTTCAATCAATTTTTCAATATCTTCTGCAAGAATTTCTTCTTTCTTATCTACGATCAAGCCCAGTACATCTGTCAATTTCACAAGAAGTGTAAATAATTCATTCAGATATTCTGTAGAACTCTCGGCATCTGTATTGCTGTTGATGAATTTTACAAGGTCAAAGATCGCTGCCACTGCATCTGCAGTATTAAAATCATCATCCATTGCACGCTCAAAATCAGCAACGAATGCGTCGGTCTTAGCAGTCAACTCCTTTTCGGCTTCCGTCATATTCTCAGCTTTCGCATTTTTCATTAAGAATTTCAAATTGTCTGCTGCATTTACAATACGCTCTAATCCGTTCTTAGAAGCCTCCATCAAATCTGCGCTGAAATTCAGAGGACTTCTGTAGTGTGCGCTTAACATGAAGAAACGAAGCACCTGAAGGTCATACTGCTCGCTGATCTCACGAACTGTGCGGAAATTGCCGAGCGATTTACTCATTTTCTTATTGTCGATATTTAAAAATGCGTTGTGCATCCAGTATTTTGCAAATTCTTTGCCATTTGCCGCCTCACTCTGAGCGATCTCATTTTCATGATGCGGGAACACAAGGTCTTCACCACCGGCGTGAATATCAATCTGTTCACCAAGATATTTCTTGGACATCTCTGAGCATTCGATATGCCAGCCCGGACGACCGTCAGACCATGGGGATACCCATGATGGTTCTCCTTCCTTCTTCGGTTTCCAGAGAACGAAATCCAGCGGATCTTCTTTTTCATCTTCTCCGGTCACCAGAAGGGAGCGTTCACCGGAACGGAGATCGTCTAAGTTCTTGTGAGACAATTTACCATAATCCTTAAATTGTCTGGTGCGATAATATACGGTTCCGTTTTTCTCGTAGGCGTAGCCTTTGTCGATCAACGTCTGGATCATATCTACCATGCCGCAGATTTCCTCTGTTGCCAGCGGATGCTTTGTTGCCGGTTTTACATTCATTCCGGCCATATCTTTCTTACATTCAGCAATAAAGCGTTTGGAAACCTCGTCTGCTGATGTTCCCTCTTCAATCGCTTTGTTGATGATTTTATCATCCACGTCTGTGAAGTTAGACACGTAATTTACATCGTATCCTTTGTATTCAAAGTAACGGCGCACAGTATCAAACACGATCATCGGTCTCGCATTTCCGATATGGATAAAGTTATAAACCGTTGGACCGCACACATACATTCTTACTTTCCCTTCTTCCAACGGTACAAATTCTTCTTTTTGTTTTGACATCGTATTATATAATTTCATTGTTTGTTCCTCCTCTATGACATCTTGTATTTTTAAACTTCTGAACCTTTTTCTCCTTTTTTCAGTTCCTTAATGGATTTTTTCAATTCTTTTACCTGACGGTGAAGACGAATATTATCTGCCTGCAGTTCCTGAATATCCGTTGTGATCGGATCCGGCAAATGTACCTGATCCAGATCCATGCGCGGTATGCGCTCATTATCTCTTTTCACGATTCGCCCCGGTACACCGACAACCGTACAGTTTGGCGGCACTTCCTTTAGCACGACAGAGCCTGCTCCGATTTTGGAGTTTTCACCAATCGTAAAGGAACCAAGCACTTTAGCGCCCGCACTGACCATGACATTATCCTTCAGTGTCGGATGGCGCTTTCCTTTTTCCTTCCCGGTACCACCAAGCGTTACTCCCTGATACAGTGTTACATTATCGCCCAGCTCTGCGGTTTCTCCGATGATCACTCCGCTTCCGTGATCAATAAACAACCCTTTTCCTATCTTGGCACCTGGATGAATCTCAATTCCAGTCTTTCTCACCGCTCTCTGGGACACCCAACGGGCTAAGAAATAATGTCTCTTCACATAGAACCTGTGCGCTACCCGGTAACAGAGAATCGCCTTAAAACTGGGATACAGCAATACTTCCATATTCGATTTGATTGCCGGGTCCCGTTCTCTGATGACTTTTATTTCTTCTTTGATGTAAGACAACATTCCCATAAATTCTCTCCTCCTGCTTAACAGAATCTTTTTCCTGTTCACGAATGGATTTTACTTTGTGCATTGGAGACATTTCTGAAAAATTAAAAAACTTCGTCTCCTGCAATATCAAGAGACGAAGTTAACTCCGCGGTTCCACTCTTATAGAAGATATCAAACATCTTCCACTCGATACACGTAACGTGTGTAATACGTATCTGACTACTGGAAAATCCACTCTCTTTCGCCAGATCAACTCCCGAATGCACTTCACAGATTTTTCGCTCAAAACTGCTTTCAGCCGGTGACAGTTTCTCTCTGTTAGTTCCAATATCTGTTACTTTTTTCGTTCAACGTCTTTTCCTGTATAGGTTATATAATATGAGATATTTTCTGATTTGTCAATTAAAGACTAATCTTTTCTGAATTCTTTTCTATTTTATGATCTCTTTAATAATTCTGTGCCAGTTTTTATAAGCAATCTTCTCAATCTCTTCTTCATGAACAAACTCATTAAAAGAGTTCAGTCCTGCCATACCACCGGTTCGCGACAATTCTTTCAGCTGCTCATCTGTCAGATTCCGCGGTTGATTGCACAGAGCACGGCTATTGGAATGTGTGGCAACAACCGGACCATGAGCCGTTGATAGAAGATCCCAGAAAGACGTATCATTAAGATGCGAGACATCCAGGATCATTCCCAGATTTTCGATTTTATGGACAGCTCTTTTTCCGAGCTCTGTCAGTCCTCTTTCCGGAGTTCCGCGAGTTCCTGTTGCCAACAGATTTTCTTCGTTCCATGCAAGGCTTGCATGTCTCGCACCAAATTTATAAAATTCATCAATCATATCGATATCTTCACCGATACTTTTCAGTCCCTCCAAACCAATAAATGCATACATTTTTCCTGCTTCCCGCGCCTTGATCATATCTTCATAAGAGCGGGAAATTTTCAGAATGTCGGCGCATTCCGGTTCTTCCTGGGTAATAGCAGCCATCATCTGATGGGTTTTCTTTAACGGATCGGCGTCAAATGGAGGGTCATTCCAGACTACAAAGATGCCTCCCTCAATCTGACCTTCTTTCAGCCGTTCATAATGGTATTCCCGGAAGATGTCGTGTTCGTGATTCAGATAGTGATGTGTAATGTCAGTCCATATAAATAGCTGTTGCAGCACCTAACGCACAAATCGCCCACAGTACCCAAGTGTTATCCGCGCCAATTAGCGGATCGTTCAGGTTGAAAATATGTCCCCACATATTCTCCGCCTCCTTTCAGATGTCAAAATCACTGTTTTCTATGGGAGATATCTAATCTAACGATTTACACTCTGTACTGCCATGCAACAACATTAAAATTGAATTTCTACTTTAAATAAATCTGCTTCTGTCTCTATCTTTAATTCACCTTTCTGTAATTCTACAAAACTTTTGACGATTGCCAGACCTAGCCCGGAACCTTCCGTATTTCTTGATACGTCGCCTCTTACGAATCTCTCCGTCAGTTCTTCCGGCTTAAAGTTCAATTCTGCTGCCGATATATTCTTCA
>FR892668.1:132143-133279 GCA_000433535.1 Dorea sp. CAG:317 | reverse complement strand
TTTCTTCCGATCTGTACATATACCCGTGTATGCGGCATCGCATATTTTGTTATGTTCACAAGAAGATTTTCGAAAATGCGGTACGTCTTCTGACTGTCCAGTGGTATCACGATTTTTTCTTCCGGATACTCACACCGGAACTCAAGTCCTGCCGCTGTAATCTTATCTTCCATCTCCAGTTTCACCTGTTTAAATAGATTGACAATATCGACATCCACCACATTCAATGTAACGTTCTGGCTGTTCGCCTTACTGATTTCGAAGAGATCCTCAATCAACACTTTCAGCCGCAGAGATTTGCGTTCTAAGACATCTATATATTCTCTTTGTTTCTCTTCGTCTCTTTCTTCTTTCAATAAATTAACATAAGTAATGATTGCTGTCAGCGGCGTCTTTAAATCGTGAGACACATTGGTGATAAGCTCTGTCTTCATGCGTTGGCTCTTTACTTCTTTATCCACTGCCAATTTGAAGCCCTGACGTATCTTTTCCATCTCTTTCTTAAACGGGGTAAATATTCCCAGATCCTCCGTGATTTCTACATCCAGATTTCCTTCTGCCATCTGATTTGTCGCTTTTAATAAAATCGCATACTTGGCTTTCAGATCATTAAAATATTTCCGCAGGATCAAATACAGAATTATGGAATAAATAACCAGTGCAATGATTCCGAAAAACCAGATGGAACAAATGCAGACAAGAATTACAAAGTTCACAAGCACAAGTTTTAAAATAAACTTATTGTTCTTATCATCTATATCAATATGATCAAAAGAGTGATAAATTTTATCCACTCCCGCCTTGCATTTCTCTATCACCCATCTTCCGCCTTTTAAAATCTTGCCGGAGGAACGCACAATCAGGGAAGATTCTTTTAGATATCCTTTCAGCCCCATTGTAAGGAGATGTCTGACATTCGCTGCTGCCCAGTAAGTGCCTGCAAATACACCTGCCCATACAAGAACATCAAGCGCCTCCACCCTTCCCTGATTTCTGGAAAACAGATACCAGAGATTATCAAAGAGCACGATATAGCCAAAGAATGCTGCCGCCACAACGATTTCCACAGGACACCGGAAGATTCTCTCATCCCCCGTATGCAAGGTTGAAAATACCGGAAGCAAAAGAGCGGCTGG
>FR892668.1:112961-132121 GCA_000433535.1 Dorea sp. CAG:317 | reverse complement strand
GAGCGGCTGCTGCCACAACACATAAAAGTATAAGGATTGTTCCGCTTGTTCTTTCAGGCACCGTATAGCCTGTATAATACCAGTTGTCCATATAGGCTTTTAAGTTGCTTTCCGTCATTGCAAATGTAAAGGTGCGATTTTTCGGTGTTTTCATGTAGACATCCGAACTTTCCCTGTCCGAATACTCATATCTTTCCTGAATCCTTCTGGAAAATTCATTCAGTACAGAACGAAGCTCACGAATCTGTCCTGATCTATATTCACCAGCCTGAATCTTCGCCTCCGGAATTCCATTTTCATCATAGCGGATAGTCATTGCGAGCCCGTAAGAAGAAATGGATTTCTTCCCGGAATCGACAACACTTTCTGTCACCAGCTCTCCTGCCTCGTCTTCTACGGAATACTCAAGATATGGGTATAGTGTGTCAAACTCAAGCATCTCTTCCTGAAAATCATACTCAAGCTCCTGCTCTTTCTCTACCTTAGACATTCCCGCATCCGATTCTGTAGAATAGAGAATATAACTTGCCCATACAAATTCTTCCAAAAAATCGGATGAACAAAGCGCCGCCTCATCCAATTCATTCTGAAGCTCTTCACTTTCTCTGGAATATGCGTAATATCCAGAAAGTACCGCCATCGTCGGGATGGCTATAATTAATAAAATCAATACAATGGCAAGTTTATGCCTGTTTTTCAATTTTGTATCCAACTCCCCACACCACCTTCAAATATTTTGGTTCTTTCGGATTGATTTCAATCTTTTCACGGATATTGCGCACATGCACCATGATCGTATCGGTATTTACTGCACGCTCCTGCCATACCCACTCATAGATCTCCTCTGCCGAAAAAACTCTTCCTGCATTCTTCATAAGTAACAACAAAATCTTATACTCTGTCGGCGTTACCTTCACCGGCTCTCCGTCCACCGACACTTCTTTTGTGTCCTCGTTAAGCTCCAAGCCGCCGATTACGTAAATATTCTTCATAATTTCTTTTTTCTCCAATTTCTCCATAAATTTCCGATATCTGCGAAGCTGAGAATTGACTCTTGCCAGCAATTCCATGGGTGTAAATGGTTTGGTCACATAATCATCCGCTCCCATATCCAGCCCCAGAATCTTATCTACTTCCTCTGATTTGGCAGATAAGAAAATAACTGGGAAATCATGATTTTCCCTGAGCTTCATTGTCATTGTAATCCCGTCCATTCTTGGCATCATTACATCTACAATTGCCAGATGAATCTCTTCCTTCTCAATAATTTCCAGACCTTCTACCCCGTCGGCAGCCTCGCTCACCACATATCCTTTGCTTTTTAAATATATTTTCACTCCTTCGCGAATCTCTTTGTCATCTTCCACGATCAGTACATGATTCATTTCCATCACTTTTTCTCCTGTCTTCCTTTTCCCGTCTTTTTTTCTGATTTTAAACTACTTTTCCAAGCACGGATCACCCATACTGTTGTCTATTATACTACATTTCGACAACTCCTCATACCCCCTGATCTTAGGTGGACGCTTGCAGGATACTGTACCATAGTTACAAAGCTGAAACGTCACTTTCGTAAATGGCAGAGGAATACGATAATGATCCCACCTCCCTCTTAACGCAAGCTTCTTCGAATATTTTACAGAGACAACCGACAGTGGAACTTCTCCCTTTTCTGACAGAAAATAAGTCATCTTCTTCGGAATGTGTCTTGGACCTAGTGGTCCGTCCATTGCAATCGCAATACTTCTTCTCTCTTCTTTCAACTGTGTAAGGAGTTCCCGAAGTGTTCCGGTATCGCAGAAGCCATAACCGATACGGACTGCATCTCCCTTGCATTTTTCAATCATATATTGAATATAGTCCCCTCTTGGATCACCGGTGACAAGCACCGACATTTTACAATTCTCTTTTGTCACTTCCCGAAGAAGAAGGTTCATGATAAAACTGTCTTCGTGCCAGAATCCTACCACTTGATTCCCATCAAAGGATTCCATACCTTCCCACCTTATCCTCACAGTCTTCTCAAGACATTTTAGATACGTGTAGAAAAGACGGCTTAAAATCTTCCGGCTCACAGGTTTGGTATCCATAGTCCTTCCCCCTTTCCATCACATATTTTTGTGCAAGCAGATATCCTTTTTCCGCTTCCTCTGCCACTTTTTCTTCGCGGTAAAAATGTGCTGTCTGCACCGCCCCTTTCTGTAATTTTTCATATAGCTTTCTGTCTGTTATTAGTTTCTTCATATTCTCTGCAAATGCATCCACAGACTCTTCACATAACAGTCCATTATATTTATCTCTCACAATATCATTGACTCCGTAAGCCTCTACCGCTGCTGCCGGAAGTCCTGCTGCCATCGCCTCTGCAAGCACGATTCCCTGTGTCTCTGAGCGGGAAGAAAAGAGGAAAAGATCACTGGCAAAGAGATAATTTTTCACTTCTTCGTTGGGAACGCCTCCGACAAAAATTACCGTATCCTGCAATCCGATCTTCTCACAATAATCCATCAGATTCTTCCGCTCTCCGCCTTCTCCTACAACCAGCAGGCGAAAGTTCTTTCCGCATTGGTCTTGAAATCTTCGAACCGCATCCATAAGAAAATAGAGGTTCTTCTCCTTTTCTATTCTGGATACCGTACAGAAAATGGATTGCTTCCCCGCTCCATACTGCGTTCGAATCTTCTCGGACTCTTTCTCATCCCTCTCGAATGAATGGTCGGAAAGCCCGGTAGGAAGTGTCATGACCGGAACGTCTACTTCTTCTCTTCTCATATAACGTTCCATATCACGGGACGGTGCAAAGACAAAATCACAGCTTCCTGCATACGCTTTCATATACCATGTCACAATATGCTGACAGGTGTGATAGAGTTTCTTTTTCCCTTTTGTATCTCCATTAAGCTTTGCGAAAGGCCGGAGATAATGAATGTATTCTTCATATCTTGTATGCCATGTGAACACTAAGGGGATTCCATAACGTCTGCTGTATCGCTTTGCTACATTTCCCATAAGCATGGGCTGATGCACATGGATCAGGTCAAATTCCCTTCTTTCAAATTCCTGCCGGATGCACGGATCAAACATACCGGGAAAGACCATTCCATTGGAAAGTCTTCGCTTGTGTGAGCGATACCGAATTACGTCTTCCTCTTCCGGTTCTTCTTCTCCTTCATATTCCGGCGCGAAGATACATACTTCATGTCCCAACGCCCGGAGTCCTTTCGCGAGACGCTCTACCGAAAGCGGTACGCCTCCGATGAAAGGTTTATAGTTATTTGTCATCATTGCGATTTTCATGCTGTCTCACTCCTTCTCGTCTGCCTATGCAAGCACATTCCAAACTGCATCTCCGAAGAAATAACCGGCACCTACAAACACCAGATTCCATGTGAACACGCCCAGTAAGGAGCTTACGGTATAAGTCCCAAAATTCAGGGACACCATGCCTGCCGGAATTGAGATCAGTGTCCGTACCATGGGGATTAACTTGCTGATAAAAACTCCATAGCCGCCTTTGCTTCGGATGAATTCCAGATTTTTCTCAATCAGTTCTTTTTGTTTTGGAAATTTCTTTACATAAAATCGAAAGAACGGTTCACCTCCGAGTCTTCCAAGAAAATACAAGATCCAACTGCCAAGAAGCCCTGCTGCGACGGACAGAAACAACACTACAAGGAAATGTATCTGCCCTCTCGACGCCCAGATTCCTGCCAGCGGCATGATCACGCCTGCCGGAAATCCCGGAAGATTTAAGTATTCCAACAACACGATCAGAAATACAAAGAAAGCGCCGTATTGTGTAAAATATAAAGTAAGCTCTTGGATACTCATATGGTTTCCTCCTTTCGTTACTAATAATATACCCTTAATTTCTAAAGAGGCACCGCCGGAAAATCGAAAGATTTTCTAAAGAAAAAGCGTCGGAACCCTTTCGAATTCCGACGCCTTTCTTTATTGGAGATTATTTTTTTAAAATCAATGCCACAAATGTCACATCTTCAATCGCTTTCATACCGTGACCGCTTCCGTCTTCACAGAAGAATACATCTCCTGCCTCTGCAGGGATCTCTGTGCCATTGTCCTCATAGATTCCTTTTCCGGACAACACATAATAGGTCTCCGTCTCACCGTGATGCTCATGGTGTCCCAATTCACATCCTGCCGGAATCGTCACCTGACTGAACATCTTACAGTGTTCTCCAAGCTGATCTCCCGCGATCAGCGCCTCTTTCAAAATGTAGCCGGCTCCGCCATTTACATGTTCTGCCTTCACAACTTCTCTTTCACCTGCTCTGGTCATCTCTTTGCTCCTCCTTTATTCTATCGATGATACATTCTTGCTAAAAGTATAGCATAACCTTCATCAAATACAAAGAGGAACCTTAATTTACAATGCGGTAATATTCTCTCGCAGTAACTGCATACACAATCCCATAGAAAACTGCGAAGACACCTACCGTCGCCAATGTGCATCCGGCAAAAAGATGTGTATTTGTCATGTTAAATGCTTTCATAAGTTTTGTAATGATCGGAAATGCCATGGCAATATGAAGCCCTGCCATCAGCAGCGGTAAAAAGAATACCATCAATACCTGACTTCTTATGGAACGCTTTACTTCCCGCTTGCTTATTCCCACATTCTGCATGATCTGATAACGCTCTCTGTCATCATACCCTTCTGATATCTGTTTGTAATAGATGATCAATACGGTTGCCATAAGGAACAATGCCCCCAGATAGATACCGATAAAGAACAATACTCCGTATAATTCAAAGAAGCTTGCCTTGCTGTCTTCCTTCGACTCTGTGATAATATCATGTTCCGTATCAAATGTTCCAAACTCACTGCCGATCCGTTCTTTGATGACTTTTCTTACTTCCTTACAGTCTTCTTCCTTTCCCTCCATGTCAAGTCCGATCCGATATCTGAGACTCGTAATGCGCCGAATCCATTCCGGTTTCATCCCACTTGTCTTTAAACTTTCCTCCTGCACATAGGAAAGAACCTCTGACACATCCGTCAATTCCGGGAAAATGATACAGTAGGAGGGCATGGAGCCTTGAAACGTCTCTTCTCCCAGCGTACACTGCTTTTCTGCCTTTTTCACTCGATAGGTACGTTCTCCCAACGTAATAGCGTCCTCGTCATATACCTCTTTGCCGCCAAATACAAACACCTCCCCATCAGACAACGTCTCATTGGTCTTTTCAACATGGTTGTATTCACCCACAGATGCTATTGTAATGCTGTAAACAGAACTGATTTCATCCGGCGAGTAATTGCCCGATTCTCTTAAATCGAACTTCGTTCCTTCTTTTTTCCCTATAACAGAACCATAGTGATAGCGGAAATCTTTGCTTCGTGCAACCTGCGCTTTCTCACACTCCTCATTTACAATCTGATCAAGCATGTCATCCCACTCATCCGTACCTCCGACACTCTCAATAGCATAATCCAATGGAAAGCGGGTATTTAAAATATCCTCCATTCCCATATAGAGGCATACCGTTGTGGAAATCATCACAAGCACCATCGTACTTAAAATACAGATATTGGCAAGCCCCACCGCGTTTTGCTTCATCCGGTAGATCATGCCTGACACCGCGGTAAAATGCTTGGAATTATAATAAAACTTCTTGTTTTTTCTTAAGATTTTCAAAAACGCCACACTGCCTGCCACAAAGAGCGCATACGTGCCTAAGATTACCAGAACAACTGCTACAAAGAAGTTTGCCAGCGCCTCCATCGGTGATTCTGTTGTCAGTGCAATATAATAGGCAACTGCAAGCGCCGCCACACCAAAAATGGTCATCAGCCATTTCGTCTTAGGCTCTTTCTCTCCTTTTTTTCCGCCAAGCAGCAGCTCCATTGTATTGGAGAGTTTAATCTGCAGCAAATTATAGATCAAAGTCATGGAAAAGATTACTGCAAATAACACTACTGTCTTTCCGATGGAGCTTACAGATATTGAAAACTTAAATCCCACTTCAAAGTGCAGAATCTTTAAAAGTCCGAGATAGGACAGTTTACTGAATACAATACCTGCTGCCAGTCCTCCTGCAATGGATACCACAGTTGTGATCAACGTCTCCATAAAAAACATCTTTGCAATATGTCTCTTGCCCATCCCAAGCACATGGTAGACACCGATTTCCTTCTTTCTCCGTTTGATGAGAAAGCTGTTCGTATAGAAAAGAAAAATGGTGGCAAATACAATAATAACAGGTGATGCAAACTGCAAGATCTCCTGTACTCTTCCTCCTAAAATGTCCGGGCTTTCATATAAGGCATCCATAATATAGTACATCATCACGGTAAGCATGGAAGTCAGCACATAAGGGAAGTATGTCTTCCGGTTATTTTTCAAATTGGTAAGTGCAAGCTTTGCAAAAATCCCTCTAGCCAATCTTTTCACCCCCTGTAGTAAGCGCTGTCAGCGTATCGGAGATCTTCTGGTACATCTGTTCATTGGTAAGATTTCCCCGATAGAGCTGATGGAACACTTCTCCGTCCTTGATAAACAATACCCTCTTGGCAGTGCTTGCGGCTTTCACACTATGAGTAACCATAAGAATCGTCTGCCCGTCCTGATTGATCGCGCCAAACAGGTTCAGAAGCTCATCCGAAGCTCTGGAATCTAACGCCCCTGTAGGCTCATCAGCAAGAATAAGCTGCGGTTTTGTCACAAGCGCTCTTGCTACTGCCGCACGCTGTTTTTGACCGCCGCTCACCTCATATGGAAACTTATTTAAAATCTCCGTGATTCCAAGTCTCTCTGCCACCGGCGTTAATCTTCTCTCCATTTCCTCATATGTCTTACCGGACAATACCAGCGGAAGGAAGATATTATCTTTGAGAGAAAACGTATCCAGAAGATGAAAGTCCTGAAACACGAACCCCAGATTCTGACGGCGGAAAGCCGCAATTTCTCTTTCTTTGACTCCACTTAGATCTCTTCCTTTCAAATAGACTTTTCCTCCGGTCGGTGTATCAAGCGCCGCCAGTATATTAAGAAGCGTTGTCTTACCGGAACCGGACTCTCCCATAATAGCGACATACTCTCCCTGCTCCACAGAAAAGTTCACATTATGAAGAGCTTCCACCTGATTCCCTCCGAATCTGGTTGTATATATTTTCCTTACATTTTTTACTTCTAACAGTGTCATAATCGTCTCTTCCTTTCTTTCTCTGTCTTTCATTTACACTCTCATTATAGAAAAAGGGAAAATGCCCTGCCATAGATTCAGGTTACATTTTCCCTCCTGTTTCTTACATTTTTGTAAGGAATCAATCTTCCGTGTGCAAAGATTTCCTCCGAAATGCCAAGTACACCTTCGTTCCTTTTTCTACTTCTGACTTGATAGCAATTCCATGTCCCAGCTTATCCATGATCGTCTTACATAGATAAAGCCCGATTCCCGTAGATTTCTTGTCTGTCCGTCCGTTATAGCCTGTAAATCCTTTTTCAAAGACACGCGGAAGGTCTTCTTCATAAATTCCGATTCCCGTATCTTGGATCACCAGTTTTCCTTCTTCCATATAAATAGAAATACTGCCTGCCCGGGTATATTTCAGCGCATTGGACAAAATCTGTTCCAATACAAAGACCAGCCATTTCTCATCTGTTAAAACACGGGTTTGCACCGGTTCATATACAAGTCTTATCTTTCTTGCGATAAACATCTTTGAATATTTTCGAACCGCCTGTCGGATCAGATCATCCAATTCATATTCCCCAAAGGACAGATCCCCGGACATATCCTCCATGCGCAGATACGTCAATACCATTTCTACATACTGCTCAATCTTAAATAATTCAAGCTTCATGTCCTGAACATAGAGATTACTCTCCGGCTCCCCGTCTTCACTGGTCTGAAGAAGCACATTCATGGCTGCAATCGGAGTCTTGATCTGATGAACCCACATACTGTAATAATCAACCATGTCCTGATGATCCATCGTCATCTTTGTCTCAAGCTCCGCGCACTGTTCGTGCAGATGCTTCACCAGATGCTGATAATCATTTTCTATAATTCCCATTGCATCCGGAAGCACACAGGTGCCCGCTGACAGCGTCTGGTCCGCCTGCTCAAGAAACTGATGCTGTCTCCGGAACCTGAGAAATCCCGTAACCGCATACACAACCAGCCACAGAAGTGACAAAAGCATGGCATAATTTACTGCATCATTTCGAATATTATAAAGACTGAACACCACCTGAAAGATTCCAAGGAACCCTATATACATACAGATGGCCCGGATATGCTCCTTTAAATATGCTTTTATAAGTTTCATAGCTCCACCATATATCCAATCCCTTTTTTCGTGCGGATCACATCTTTCATCCCAAGTTCATCCAGCTTCTTTCGAAGTCTTGTCACATTCACCGTGAGCGTATTGTCATCAATAAATGCATCGCTGTCCCACAGATGTTCTATAATCCGGTCTCTGCTTACGATCTTTCCCGCATTTTCTAAAAGTATCTTCAAAATCTGGAATTCATTTTTCGTAAGATTTGCTTTTTGATTTTGAAATGTTAAAACTGCGTCATTCAAATTCAAAACTGCTCCGTGATATTCTATAAGATTGGATGATGTTCCGAAAGAATATGACCTTCGCAAAAGTGCCTGAACTTTGGCAGTTACCACATTTAAGTCAAAGGGCTTCTCAATAAACTCATCCCCGCCCATATTCATTGCCATAACGATATTCATGTTGTCATCCAAAGAAGACAAAAAGATAATCGGCACCTGTGAAACCTGACGAATCTGCTGGCACCAATAAAATCCATTAAAAAACGGCAGACCGATATCTAAAATCACGAGCTGAGGATCCACTGCTCCAAAACGTTCCATTACGTTTTTAAAATCCTCCACATAGTCCGCCTCATAATCCCACTTTCTAAGATGCGCTGCCAGAGCACTTGCAATCGTAAGATCATCCTCTACAATTAAAATCCGATACATCTTCCGGTCATCTCCTTTTCAAGCCTTCTTTATTCATCGTATACAAGCAGACCGTATTTGTCAATAAAGTTACAGGCAACTTTTTGTCTCTTTTCACATATGATACAAATAACAAACATAACAAACGAGGTACTCCCTTTTATGAATACCGTTCATTTTCATCACCAACAAGATACCCCAGACAAAGGACGTCTGAAGATCCAGATCACCTCCAAGACAACTTCCAGACCGGTGGAAGATGCATCTGTCTCCATCTCTTATACCGGTGTCCCAGACAACACACTGGAGCAGATCACAACGGACAGCTCCGGTCAGACAGATACCATCGATCTTGCAGCTCCTCCTCTGGATTACAGCCTCAACCCTGATAACGAGACTCAGCCTTATTCGGAATATACTTTACAGGTAACTGCCAAAGGCTTTCAGCCGGTGAGCATTGCAGGCACTGAGATTCTGGCAGATGTAACCGCAATCCAGAACATCCGTCTTCAACCGCTTGCCGAAAGCTCTCCTTCGGAAAATGTCTTTGTCATCCCTGCGCATACACTCTATGGTGACTATCCGCCAAAGATTCCGGAAGCTGAAATCAAATCAACCACTGAGACAGGAGAAATCGTACTGAGCCGCGTCGTTGTACCGGAATATATTATTGTCCATGATGGAAGTCCCAGAGACAGCACTGCACAAAATTATTATGTCAAGTATAAAGACTATATTAAAAATGTTGCGTCCAGCGAAATCTATGCCACATGGAATTCCAATGCCATACGCGCAAATGTGCTTGCGATCATGTCCTTCACACTGAATCGTGTCTACACGGAGTGGTACCGGAATCAGGGTTATGATTTCACCATCACTTCTTCTACGGCATTCGATCACAAGTGGATTCCGGAGCGGAACGTCTATGACACCATTTCTGCCATTGTGGACGAATTATTTGCCGACTATCTGTCAAGACCAAATGTGCGACAGCCGATTCTCACACAATATTGTGACGGAAGGCGGGTACAGTGTCCGAACTGGTTAACACAGTGGGGCAGCCAGTCTCTCGCAGAACAGGGTTATTCTGCCATTGAGATTCTCCGTTATTATTACGGAGATGATATGTACATCAACACGGCGGAAGCCATCTCCGGCATTCCTTCTTCATGGCCCGGTCAGGATCTGACCATAGGCTCCACCGGAAGCAAAGTCCGGCAGGTACAGGAACAACTCAATGTCATCGCAGGCGCCTATCCTGCCCTCCCTAAAATTGCCGTCGACGGTATCTACGGACCGGCAACAGAAGCTTCCGTCAAGAAATTCCAGTCCATCTTCGGACTGCCTTCAACCGGCGTGATCGATTATCCCACATGGTATAAAATCTCTGAAATCTATGTCGGTGTCTCGCGAATTGCAGAGCTTAACTGACAAAATAAACACAAAAAAACGGCAGCCTTAACTGCCGTTGCCCATAAGAAAGTTTTGATATAAGGGTACGGTATCACTCAGTAAAATAGGTGACCCCGTACCCCAAACTTACAGTCTAATGGTATCATTTCCCTTTCTGCCATTTCCATTTTATTTTAATGTATATCTTTCTTCGTGTATTTCAAATAAGCAATCAGGATTCCACCAATTCCTATAACTGCACCGATGGCAACCAATACTCCGTCCAAGCTGCCATTTGCCACTATGTCGGCACCCTCACAATATCCGAATGGTGTTATGTACTTCAAAAACTCAGCCACATCAGCAATGTTTGCAATCAGGTTTAAAAAATACATCATTGCAGCAATACCAAGTCCTACACCCGCACTGCCTTTGCGAAGAAACGCCGAAATACCAAAACAAATTCCGGCAAGCTCAAGATGCAGCAGATAATAAGCAAGATGTAAGAGACTGATTTCTTTCCATGGAATCACCTCACCTACAGCGGCTATGGATCCAATCGAAACAGCATAGATAATAAGATTCATAGCTGTGATTTGAATCAGTACAGCAATCAACTTTTCCGTAATAATCCTTTTGCGGCTGACAGGATGCGTCAGCAAAAATTCCGCAGTTTTATCTTTTTCTTCTTTACTGAGAATGCCTACTGCACAAAGTGACGCATAAAACGCACCGCCGAGACCTAGAATGTTACCGCATTCAACAGCATAAAATCCTATGAGCGTTCCAAAATTCAAACGATCCATACCGAACGCCTCAGTAAAAGAGCCCATAGAAGCAAACATATCGCTGACGCTGTCCATCTGTCCTTTCATTTCCGGGAACAGAAAAATACAGATTGCAAGAAGAAATCCAACAGAGACCGTCCATACTATAAATGAAGTTTTTCCTTGCCTTAGTTCGTGTTTTACAAGCGTCATACCGTCTCACCGTCCTCTTCATAATAATGCAGGAATATTTCTTCAAGATCCGGCTCCGTAACCGTAAGGTCATCAACCTGACCTGAAGCCAGTGTACGCAGTAAGCTCCCCATATCTCCGCTGTAAAGAAAACTGATACCGTCTTCGCCAGCCTTCCTATCCCGAACCCCGCTCAGGTTCTCTAAATGAATACTACCGTGAACCGTAATGCGTTTTGCACTTGTTTTCGAGAGGTCATCTACACTGCCCTGCGCAATGATCCGACCGTCACGGATAATCACTGCGCGTGTGCAATTACGCTGAATTTCCGAAAGAACATGACTGGATAAAAAAATTGTTGTGCCTTCTCTGTTCCTCTCCCGCAGAATATCAAAAAACTCTTTTTGCATTAGCGGATCAAGTCCACCTGTCGGTTCGTCCAACACAAGCAGTTCCGGCCGATGCTGTAAAGCGCAGACAATGGCAACCTTCTTTCTGTTGCCGAAAGACAGATCATCAATTTTTCGGGCTGTATCAAGCTGCAGACGCTCGCAGAGCCGTTTCGATTCAGCCGAACAATCCACTTTCCGCAAATCAGCAGACAGCCTCAGTATATCTTTCACTTTCATTCCCTGATAAAATAATGCTTCCGAGGGCAGATATCCGATATTTTGTAAAATAGCTTCTCTTTCTTTTGTTACATCTTTCCCGAATATCATTGCGTCACCTGACGTAGGTGCAATCAATCCAAGCACTGTTCGGATTGTCGTAGATTTTCCAGCGCCGTTCGGGCCAATGAAGCCAAAGAATTCCCCATGTGTTACTGTCAGGTCAAGCTCCTTGATACCTCTTACCTTACCGTAGTATTTCGTAAGCTTTGTTGTTTTCATAACCTCCATATCCCATCACTCCTTCCGAAGACAGATGCTCTTCCAAAAATTCACTTTGTATCAATCAAGCTACCCTGCCTGCATTTTATTTTTCCTTACATTTTGTTCCAATTCTACACCGTAGCGGACAATAATTGCAAACAAGATTAAACAAATGCCCTGTGATATTTTTCTGCAAATGTCATTTCACGATCTCCTTATAATGATGCTGCAAGTATAAAAACTGTATTTTGCCTTACAAGAGTGTAATCCTTTTGGATGATAATATTCTTGATTTCAGTATAACATAGATCTTCTAACAATACACACACGAACCGTTGAGTGGGTTACAAACGATTCGTTGAGATGTAACATCATTTATGTTTTCTTGTGTATATTACTTTTCTTTAGATATCAGTTTAATAATCGGCTCTATATATTTCTTATCAGAAATATCGTATGAATGTGAAATCATTTTCAGCATTTTAATATCGTCTTCGGTTTTATCCTTTTTTGCACCAACCATTTTTTGAAACATTTTCATCATCAGCTTTGAGCCTGCTGACATTTTTTCATAGTTAAAACCGCCAGGGCAATAAAACACATGAACCTTTTCCCGTTCCGCTTCGCTGAAATTGCCAAGCAAAAAAGGAGTGATTTGCGGACTCTCGAAAGGACTTCCGCCCGTACAGAAAGCAATCAATATTTTATCCGACCATTTATCTATATTAGACTTGAACCACGATATTTTGCTGATCCTGCCTGCACACGCCCAACCGCCAAAAACAATAGCATCGTATCTATCAAATTCTTGCTTTTTAACGTTTCTGAGTTCAAAACAATCTGCACCTGTCGCTTCAGATATCCATTCCGCATATTTCCTCGTAAAACCTGTTTGGGAATGATAAATTACTGCTGTTTTCATCGTTTTAATCCCTCCTTCTTAAAACATCATTGACAAATGCCTGATGTGCCTGTTCCTGCTGTAAAAAAATCTCTTCAATCGGTATTCCCGGTGAGGATACCGAAAAAATCGTACCAAGACCAATCGTGTAGATTAACATATTCAAATGAAGATGTCTTGCGGTCTCGACATTAATATCCAAATCTTCTGCAATCGCTTGTGCTATCTGCGGATTTGTTTCCATTTCATATATGTCTTTCAGTGAGGAAATGTTTCTGCGTTTCTGCAAAATAAAGATTTTCAGAATGTGAGCCTCTTCTTTCGCAAGCTGAATATATGCTCTTCCTGTACTGCGAAACAGATCATTTTTATCAATATGAGAAACAATGTACTCCTGAATAAAATCTCTTGCTTTATGACCGACCTCTTCGCGAAGTCCGTCCATATTTTTGCAGTAACTGTAAATAGGCTGTACCGAACACCCCAGCTCGTCTGCAATATTTTTGACCAAGACCTGTTCCATACCTCTTTGACGGGCAATTTTAAAAGCAGCATCTACGACCATATTTTTTGTTATTCGTTGCTTTGGCATTTTGTAACCTCCTTGCAATCCATTTATATAATCTCTTTGTATAAATTATTTATATAAGTTGTTTATATAATATGGATTATACTTTTACATATAAGAAATGTCAACACAATCAGAAGAACTCCGATTGCAACTATTCGATTATATTTCTTTATTACTCAAAAAAGACACCAAGGAAAGTAGAAAAAATACTTTTCTTGATGTCTTTCATGATGTAGTGTTCACATTGAACTTTCGTTTTGCTTTTTATTAAAAGAATACTCTGCGGATATCATTGAACATAACGACTACCATCAATAACATGAGAAGTGCGATACCCACCATGTGAACATATGCCTCTTTCTCCGGCGGAATCCTCTTCTTTCTCACCGCCTCAACGAAGAGGAACACCAGTCTGCCTCCATCCAACGCCGGAAGCGGAAGCAAGTTCATAACGCCCAGGTTGGCGGATATCAAAATGCCGATATAGAGAAGCTGTGCAAATACAATCTTCGCTCCATATGCTTTGCTCTGTTGATAGGAATCATCTACTACATCTACGATTCCTACCGGACCGGACAGCTGATCAAACCCAATCTGACCTGTCACAAGCATCTTCAAACTGTCAATCGTCACTTCAATCCAATACTTTACTTCATAGAGACCGTATTGAAGGCTTTCAAAAACTGTCGCTTTCTCATTCGGTGTTGCACCGATACCGAATTTATAGTAACCAAGGGAATCGTCAAACTGAGGCGTCAGAACAACACCTCTTTCCACTCCGTCCCTTAAAAATGTAATTTCCGTTGTCTCTCCCTGATGGAACTGATTATAGGAAGAAATCTCGCGGAAAATGTGTACCTTCTCACCACCGATACCGGTAATCACATCTCCCTCTTTTAATCCTGCTCCAGCCGCCGGGAATCCTTGTTCCACCGCCCCGACCACAGGTTTGTCAATACCGATCATCAAAATTAAGACCACAGCTGCCACAAACGCAAGAATAAAGTTAAACACCGGCCCAGCCGCGATCACACTGATTCGTGCCCACACCGATTTATTATTAAAATTTCCCGGCGCATCGGTTGCCTCTTCATCCTCACCCATCATGCACAAGCCGCCGATCGGCAGCAATTTAATACAATATTTTGTTCCCTTATATTCTTTGGCAAAAAGATTCGGTCCCATACCGATAGCGAATTCTTCCACATCGATGCCGTTCTTTTTTGCCAATGTAAAATGTCCAAGTTCATGAAAAAATACAATAAAGCTGAACATTAAAATTGCTAATATAATACCCAACTAAAGATTACCTCCTGCTTTCGATTCGCTCATACGTTGCCTTTTCTGTATCCAGTATCTGCTCAAGCGTTGGATGTTCGATATTTTGATGGGCTCTCATACAATCTTCCACGATCTCCATGATCTCAAGATATTTGATCTCCCGGTTTAAGAATTTACTCACCGCAAGCTCATTGGCAGCATTGAATACCGTTGGCAGACTTCCTCCTTTTCTGCCCGCCTCATAAGCAAGTGTCAGACCATAAAATGTCTTCATATCCGGTTTTTCAAAATCAATTTTTCCAAGGCTCCAGAAATCCAGGCGCTCGCCCGGAAGATATCTTCTCTCCGGATAATAGAGCGCATATTGAATAGGAAGCTTCATATCCGGTGTTCCCAGCTCTGCCATGATTGCCCCGTCTATATATTCTACCATAGAATGAATGATACTCTGCGGCTGCACAACAACCTGTACTTGATCCACATCCACATCAAACAGCCATTTTGCCTCGATCACTTCCAAGCCTTTATTGATCATGGTGGAAGAATCAATTGTAATCTTCTGCCCCATTGTCCAGTTCGGATGCTTTAAGGCATCTTCCACCTTAATATTCAACAGATCCTCTTCCTTCTTTCCGCGGAACGGCCCGCCGGATGCTGTAAGAAGGATCTTATGAATGCTCTTGTGTTCATTCCCCTGAAGGGACTGGAAGATTGCACTGTGCTCGCTGTCTACCGGAAGAATGGATACTCCGTATTCCTTTGCAAGCGGCATAATAATATGTCCGGCTGTCACCAAAGTCTCTTTATTTGCAAGTGCTATGTGTTTTCCTGCCTTGATTGCTTCAATCGTCGGACGTATTCCGATCATCCCCACAATAGCTGTCACTAGTATTTCCACATCTTCATAAACTGATACAGCGATCAGTCCATCCATGCCACACATTACTTCTGTATCGGTATCCTTAATCCGGTCTCTTAATTCTTTTGCCTTTTCTTCTGACCACACAGCCACAAGCTTTGGATGAAACTCCCGAATCTGATCTTCCAGAAGCCCAATATTATTTCCGGCTGCCATAGCAAGGACTTGAATATCTCCATTTTCTCTCACAACTTCCAGTGTCTGAGTACCGATAGAACCGGTCGAACCTAAGATCGCTATCTGTTTCATAGTGTACCTCCCAATATCATGCTGAGATAATAGATAATCGGTGCAGTAATAATCACGCTGTCAAATCGATCCAGAATGCCGCCGTGACCGGGAATCAGTTTTCCATAATCTTTGATGCCATGGTTTCTCTTAATTCCGGAAGCCGCAAGATCACCAATCTGGGAAATCATACCGCCCACACCGCAGATCAGCGCATACTGGAGAGGATTCACGGTAACTCCTGCCCACTGATTAACTGCAAGTGCAAAAAGCGCCCCCAGAAGTGCTGCGCCTAAAACGCCGCCCACACCTCCTTCGATTGATTTCTTCGGGCTTAATTTCGGCGCCATTTTATGTTTTCCAAATAAGACTCCCACACAATATGCACAGGTATCACAGCCCCATGAGCTTAAGAAGATAAGCCATACAAGAACTGCACCTTCTGCAAGCATTCTTGTCTGATAGACATAAGACAGCATCACGGACACATAGAAAAATCCGAAAAAGACTGCCATCACCTGCTCTGCTGTAAAGATCGGGTAAGTAAACACATACACAGCCATTACGAGAATCAGGAATAACAGTGTCAGCGGAATCATCCACTCTGTCTTCTCCAAAAGAAGCATCGCATAATAGGCAATTGCAGCAAGATATCCCGTCACACCAAGCGCCTTATTTTCTACTTTAAATACTTTATATAATTCAGACATCCCGATCAGACTGACAATACCGACAACCGCAAACAGAACATTTCCTCCGTATCCCACGGTCGCAATCAGTATGATCACCATCACAATCCCGCTGATCAATCTCTCTTTAAACATCTTCCTGTGCCTCCTTTACGCCTCCGTATCTTCTGTCTCTTCTATTATACTGCTCAATAGCCTTACTTAATTCTTCTTTCGTGAAATCCGGCCACGGAATATCTGTAAAATAGAACTCTGTATAAGCTAACTGCCACAGCAGATAATTAGACAGACGCAGCTCGCCGCTTGTTCGGATCATCAGATCTGGGTCCGGAATACCGTGCGTGTCCAAATATGTCTCAAACATCTTCTCATCAATGTCTTCCGGCTTAACCTTTCCTTCTTTTACATCTTCCGAAACCCTTCTTACTGCACGCACAATCTCGTCTCTGCTTCCGTAATTTAAAGCAATCTGAAAATTCAAACCGCCGTTGTCCTTTGTCGCTTCTTCAAGTTCTGCGATTCTATTTCTAATATCTTCATCCAGACCTGTCTTATCACCGATCACACGGACTTTCATATCATTTTTTGCCGCAGTCTTAAGACAGGTTTTCATATAATTACGCAACAGCTTCATCAATGCGTCAACTTCATCTTTCGGACGGTTCCAGTTCTCTGTAGAAAAGGCATACACGGTCAGATATTTTACGCCCATACGATACGCTTCTTCACAGATTCTCTCCACATTCTTACTCCCCTGAGCATGACCGTAATTTCTCGGCATTCCTTTTGCCTTTGCCCATCTTCCGTTTCCGTCCAGTATAATCGCAATATGTGCAGGAATTTTCATAAAATTTACTCCTTCCATGAACTGAGGACAGCCTCCAAAATTCCTTTGGCTTCTGTCCCCTGCTTTTTCCTAAACTGTCATAACCTCTTTTGATTTTACTTCTACTGCTTTATCAATTTCTTTGATGAATTTATCTGTCAGTTTCTGAAGATCATCTTCCATATCCTTAATCTCATCCTCTGACACATCGCTTCCTTTTAATTTCTTGAACGCGTCATTTCCGTCACGACGGATATTACGAACTGCAACCTTAGCAGCCTCGCCCTTTTTCTTTACGTCCTTAACAAGCTCTTTTCTTCGCTCCTCTGTAAGCTCCGGGAACACTAAGCGGATCACAGAACCGTCATTTGTAGGATTGATTCCAAGATCAGAAGTCTGAATTGCTTTTTCAATCTGTTTTACCATTGCTTTTTCCCAAGGCTGGATCTGAATCATACGAGGTTCCGGAACTGATACATTACCTACCTGCTGAATCGGTGTCGGAGTTCCGTAATAATCTACCATGATCTTATTTAAAACGTTCGGGTTTGCACGACCTGCACGAATCGCAGCAAGCTCGCCCTCAAGATTCGCCATTGTCTTTTTCATCTTTTCTTCGTAATGGTTTAATTTCTCGTTCATTGTGTTTTCCTCCCTTATTTACACAGTCACTTTCGTTCCTGTAAATGTTCCTGTCATTGTCTCTACAATGCTGTTCTCTTCATTCAATCCGAACACCAGCATCGGCATCTTATTCTCCAGACACATGATAGATGCTGTAAGATCGACTGCCATTAATTTCTTATCAATGATCTCCTGAATGGAAATCTCGTCATATTTCTTCGCTTCTTTGTTCACCTTCGGATCGCTGTCATAGATACCGTCGATTGCCTTAGCAAGCAACATTGCATCTGCTTCAATCTCGATAGCGCGAAGAACTGCTCCTGTATCGGTAGAGAAGTACGGATGTCCTGTACCGCCGGCAAAAAATACAACTTTTCCTTCGTCTAATGCTTCTACTGCTGCATCTTTAGAAAATAAAGTAGTAAATGCACCGCATACGAACGGTGTAAATACTTCTGTCTTCATTCCTGCATAGCGGAAAATATCAGACACATAAATACAATTCATAACGGTAGCAAGCATTCCGATCTGATCTGCCTTTGTCCGGTCAATGGTCTCGCTGGTGCGTCCTCTCCAGAAATTACCGCCGCCTGTTACAATGGCAACCTGAATACCGTCATCCACCAGTTTTTTCACCTGCTGTGCCACTCCCATACAAGTAGCTTCGTCAAATCCTGTTTTTTTATCTCCTGCGAGAGCCTCCCCGCTGAGTTTTAATAATACTCTTTTCATGTGTTCTCTTTGCTCCTTGTTTTCTCTTCTCTTTATGCTTTCACATATTTATAATGATTATAGCATAACTGTTGTCGAAAAAAAAGCATCTCTATCTATTATCACAAATTCTTTCTGTACAGATTATAATAAATTCCTGCTCTTCATAATCCAACGATACATCAGAAGAAGCAATCCTCCTGCAAGCACCCACGCTACGGGACTTGCCATGCAGATTCCT
>FR892668.1:88711-112883 GCA_000433535.1 Dorea sp. CAG:317 | reverse complement strand
AGCTCTGCAATTCCCGCTGTCATAGGAAGGAGACCATATCCCATTCCCTGAATTCCATTTCGATATACATTGACAAATACAAGCGGAATAAAAGAGACTCCCACACATTTCAGATATATATCTACATAATTCGTAATAGCGGCAACATTTTCAGATACAAACAAAACGGTCTTATATTTTCCGGCAAAAAACACAATTGCTCCGGTCACCACTGCATAGATCACACCAATCCATGTTCCACTTCGGAATCCGGTACGAATCCTGTCCGCTTTCCCTGCTCCCATATTCTGCGCACAATAAGTAGCCATCGTTGTTCCCAGCGCCACATACGCCTGATTAAAGATCTGTTCAATCTTACTGGCAGCGGAAAAGCCTGCCACTGCAACAGAGCCCAGCATATTGAGCGCCGACTGCACGACAATGGTTCCGATTGCGGTAATTGAATATTGGAACGCCATTGGAACTCCTATTTTCATCTGCCATTTTGCAAGATCCCGGTTCATGCTCCAATCTTCTCTGTGAAGATGCAGTTCCGGGACTTTTTTTGCAATATACCAGAGGCATAAAAGACCGGAGATTCCCTGAGAAATCACAGTTGCATAAGCAGCGCCTGCTGCTCCCATGTGAAATACAATAATAAACACCAGATCCAGAACAATATTTAAAAGTGCGGCAAGAATCAGAAAGTATAGCGGTCTTTTACTGTCGCCAAGCGCTCTCAACACACTGGCAAGCAGGTTATATAACACCTGTGCCGCAATTCCTCCGCAGATTACCATAATATATCCATATGCCTGATCATACATATCTGCCGGTGTATTCATCCAGCGCAGGATATGTCTCATCATTGCCATACTACCCACCGTCATCAAAAGAGAAATTGTTGCAGATAAAATTGCCGCCGAAGCAACCGACTGTCTCATAGCCTTCATATTTCCCGCACCATAATGCTGGGCTGTCACAACCGTAAACCCTGCAGTCAAGCCCATCAGAAACCCCAGAATCAGAAACATTAATGTTCCGCAGGAGCCGACCGCAGCCAGCGCCGCATTTCCGACGAATTTACCGACGATAATCGTATCTGCCATATTATATATCTGCTGAAACATATTTCCGATAAAGATCGGAATTGTAAAATTCAAAATAATTTTGCCGGGAATTCCCGCTGTCATGTCTCTTTCCATTGTATACCTCCCTTATAAAAACTTTTTCATTATCTCATTTTCCTCTTCAAATGTCCAGAAAAAAAAGCTTCCAGAAGATTTTTCTGTCTTCTGAAAGCTTTCTATTATATGTGCTCTTAAAGCTACTTATTCCTCTGCGGATTCCCGTCACTACCCTCTGACTTCTTTTTTCCTTATCATTACATGGACTGTTCCAATCACCAGTCCGAGAAGTGCCGGACATACCCAGCCAAATCCAAGATCCGCAAACGGAAGAATTGACTTTGCTGTCTCCACAAATGTTCCTAAGTGAAGGAACTTCTGCGCCGCCTCTGGAAGCGCATTTACAAAATCTACCACTGAAGCAACCGCTGTAAACCCTGTCACCCAGCGATACATTACGGCATCATTTCCGAAGCATTTTCCAAAAATAGTCAATAAAATCAACGTAATCGCAAGTGGATAAAGGAACATTAACACCGGAACGGAATATGCAATAATGGAATTCAGTCCCAGATTCGCAATCACAAATGAAATGACGCAAAAGCCCACTGCCCATACTTTATAAGAAGGGCCCTTCGGAACCATTTCCTCAAAGGTCTCTCCGCAGCTTGTGATCAGACCTACGGCAGTTTTTAAACATGCAAGCGTAACGGTTGCCGCAAGGATCAATGCCCCTGCCGCTCCAAAATAATGCTCTGCAATTCCCGCAAGCGCCACGCCTCCATTTTCCGATACTCCGATCACCGCACGGCTCTGCGCTCCGACTAACGTTACAAGAAGATAAATTGCCGCCATCAAAAGAGAACTGAAGATTCCCGCTTTTACTGTATTTTTCGCTGTATGCTCCGGCTCTTCCACGCCAAGCCCGCGGATAACATTTACTACAATAATCCCAAAAGCAAGGCTTGCAAGTGCGTCCATCGTATTGTACCCTTCTAAAACACCGGTAAAAAACGCACCGGATGCATAAGCTCCTTCTGCTTCCATCATCTGGACTTCTCCCATCGGTGAGATCAGCGCCCGCACAACAAGAATTGCCAGAAAACACAAGAATAATGGATTTAATACTTTACCGATCCAGACAAGGATTTCTCCCGGACGCAGCGAGAAAAATAACACTGCCGCAAAAAACAAAAGCGAGAACACTGCCAACGCCATTGTATAATTTTCTTTCGGTATCATCTGCTCAAGACCTACAGAGAAGGCAACCGTTGCACATCTCGGAATTGCAAAAGATGGTCCGATGGTCAGATATAGCATCGATGTAAAGAAAATACCGTAATGCCTGCCCACCTGACTGCTCACTTCTAATAATCCATTTTTTCTGCTCACACCAAGAGCTACAACACCAAGGAGCGGAAGCCCTACTCCCGTAATAAGGAATCCGGCGACTGCCTGCCACATCTGATTTCCTGCCATCTGCCCCATCGATGCCGGAAAAATCAGATTCCCTGCACCAAAAAACATGCCGAACAGCATACTTGCCACAAAAATCGTTTCTTTGAATGTTAAATTCTTTTTCATTTCCCCAACTTATACCTTTCTTTTTCATCCTGCTTCTCCAAAGCATGCTTAACCATTTTATCACGTTA
Source organism: Dorea sp. CAG:317 (assembly GCA_000433535.1). GTDB lineage: Bacteria > Bacillota > Clostridia > Lachnospirales > Lachnospiraceae > Dorea_D. The sequence goes on along the minus strand of FR892668.1, from coordinate 110,125 downwards.
CATTCATAAATTCCAGTATGAAATGCCCTCAAAGCAACGATTTTTATTTTTCTTCTCCTTTCACCCACAAGGTCACTTCTGCGCCTCCGGTTTCTTCGGAATTTCCAAGTTCCAGAAATCCTCCCTGTGACTCCAAAAAACGTTTTACGATCGCAAGCCCCAGTCCCTGATGACTTCTGTCATGCCGGCTCTTGTCTCCACGATAAAATTCTTCTGTAGCAAATTCCATATCTTCTTTTAAAAATCCTTGTCCATAATCAGATACCTTTGCACATAGATACGAACAACCTTCTCTTATGCCTTCCGACATCTTAATATCAATCCCCTGCTCAAGCTCCGTGTATTCTAATGCATTCGCAAGCACATTGCTCCATGCACGCCTCATCTGCTCTATGTTCACCTGCATGACAAGATCAGATTTGCAGCACCGGATCATGAAAGGCATATTTTTAGATGAAGCCATTTGCTCCGCTACTATTTTCAACTGCTCTTGAAGCTTCTCACTGCTGATACAGATATCCTGCTCCGCGACTTCCTGATCGCACAGCAGAAGCCTCATCTTATCCAGATACCTTTCCACCTCTTTTGTGTATTCCACAATCTGCCTTTGGCTCTTCCCGACGCTTTGCACGACTTGTTCCTTTTCCATGTGACGTGTATCTTCTCTCAATCGTTCTAAGTCCTCTTCGGACAGCTCAGCATTTCCCTTAATGATTGTCAGCGGTGTCTTAATATCGTGTACCAGAGCCTGCATCTTTCTTCTTTGTTCGCTTTCCATATCCCACTGCTTCTTCAAAGACTCCTGAAGCGCTTCTTTCATACGCCCAAGGGAGCAGAGTACACCGTTCATTTCTTTTACATCCGACGTCCCTACTTCAAACTCCAGATCATTTTCTGAAATCTTCCGGGTTACTTCATTTACCTGTTCCAGACGCGCCTGCAATCCTCTTGCAAATCGCCTTGCCAGAAGCACTGCTTGCAAAAGGAAAGCAAAAAGCATAACAAGCGGAAGCAAAAGCTCCAGATTAGGTAAAATATGATTCAAAGGCTCCAACACATAACGCATCCGCAAATGATATTTCACAATACAGACTTCCTGATTGGGGCGCAAAATAAATCGGTAATATCCTTCCTGCGAAGACATATCCTTCTTCTGATATCCTTGCCACACCTGTGACTGCTTCTTTTGTTCTATCGTCCCATACAGCCAATTTCCGTCCTCTGTGTATACACCATACTCACATCCTCCCGGAAATTCAATCTCATTTACATTCTCTGCCATGCGGATATCTTCCGTATGATCGTTAAGCCATTGTTCCGCATAGTTCGCCGGAAGTACCTGACCTGTCATTGACAGGAGTACAAGTACGATATATGCGCCGATAAATATCAATCCGGTATTGATGCAAAATATAACGATGTATTTTAAAAACATACCGGTCAACGTTTTCTCTCTTACTCTGCCTTCCATCGATACCCAATCCCCCATACCGTTTCAATCGGTTCCAAACCGTATTTCTTGCATTTTGCACGGATATTTTTTACATGTTCGGTAATGGTGGAGACATCACTCTCTCCATCGTACCCGTATACAGCCTCATAGATCCGCTCCTTGGAAAAGACCTGCCCTGAATTTACTGCCAGATATTCGCAGATTGCATATTCACTCTTTGTCATGGGGATCTCTGTTTCCTGATAAAACATTTTCTTAGCCTGAATCTGAAACCGGACTCCACCTGCTTCCAAGAAATATTTTCGTTCTCTTTTTTCTCTCCGAAGATGTGCCGCAACTCTCGCCCGAAGTTCACCGATTCCGAACGGTTTCGTAATATAATCGTCCCCTCCTGCTCCCAGTCCCTTCATAAGATCTCTTTCTTCACTTTTAGCAGTCAAAAATAAAATCGGACAATCCACTCTTTCCCGAAGTTCTCTGCAAAGTGAAAAACCATCCATCCCGGGCATCATCACATCTAAAATAATCATCTGATACCACTCTAGATTCTGTTCAAGCACTGCCTTTGAATTTTCGATTGTGTCCACCTGATATCCTTCATGTTCCAGACTTCTTCTTACTAATTCCAAGATGCCTCTGTCGTCATCCACAACTAATATATGAATCCTTGTATTCTCTGCCATTTCACACATTCTCTCCTATTCTGCCTGCAAAGAAGCCGATGCCAGTTCTCCTCGATATTGAAACCATAGAGAAATTATGGCACAAACACCGATACTTATCAATCCATAGATTCCCCATCCGAAGTCTGCGCCCAGACCGAGAAAGCTTTTTAGAATCTCTGCTGAAAGCCGGATGCTCCATGAGCATGGAATAAACTTCCAGATTCCTTCTCCAAGCCCTGTCATAAGAAGCGCCGCTAATACAGACTGGATCACACCGATTCCCATAGACACAGACTGAGAAAACCGCACATTCAAAAACAGATGGATCGGGTATTGTATCAGGCTTCCAAGCCATAACCCTGCTGCCATCTCCATATAGAATCTACCGGGAAGGGCTGCATTTTCCAAAAGATACGTTGCTCCCAAAGCAAAGGAACCGATGCCGATCAGAACTGCCATTCCTCCTGCTATCTGAAGCACCAGACACTTTGCCCAAAAGGAGCAAAGCCAGCCTGCACTCCCTCCTAAAAAAGTCTGGAAATGATTTCCTTCCTCCAACGCTGTCTGACATGCACAGATAAGACTGACAATAAAAGGAAAGGCAAGTCCCGTCAGCTGAGTAAACGTCGATAGCGATATAATTGTCTCCGCCCCGGAAGCACGATAATAAAGAAGCAGCACCATGCTGCCAGCCAGCGGAATCCCTATATGAAGCGCCGGAATGATCGTGTGTTTCGTCTTATAACACTCTCCCATACATAGTCTTATGAATCGTCTCATACCCTCTTCATCCTTCTTTCATAATAGATTCTTCCAATTCCCCACAGAAGAAGGAACCAGATCACAGACGCCGCCATTCCGATCGGAATACTGGAGCCATCCAGAAGCCTCGGCGCAAACGTCATTTCCCCAGACTGCGCCGGAAGTCCATTGGGAAGGATTCCCAGCACCGGGCACATCATTCTGGCTCCGATCGCCCCCGGAAATAACATATAAAAAAGAGATAAGGACAAAAAAATTGCCATCACATCATATAAAACAAAATGAACCAAAAGCATAACTGTCCTTCCGAGCATCTGCGATAATAACAGACACCACGGAATCTGCCAGCAAAAGGACAGCCAAAGAAGCACTCCTGCCTCCAGTTGGGAAAAAAGTGATGGTCGAATTATGAAAGTAACATTCAGGACATGTTCTAATATAAATGCGACCGCGAGCACAAGGAGCACCAACAGAAGCATGGCCGCTCCCGACATAAGGATTCCATACAGTACCTTCGCATCCCATACTCTTCCCATGTCACAGGGGAGCGCTAAAATTGCCCGGTTTTTCATCTTCTTCTCTTTCTCGCAGATCGTTCCGCAGACCAGCGCCACAAAGCCGGGATACATCCCCATATACCACCAGTTATAACCGTCCACTGCAAAAAATACATGTGTAAGAAACGCTGCTAACGCCACACAGATAACCGGCATTAAAATCAAAAGCTTTCTCAACACTGTGTGCCGATGTTTCAGGGCTTCTGCCTTAAAGTATTGTCTGTTACTCATTACGCATCACCCCTTTTCCCTTTTTTCACAATATCCATAAACAGCTCTTCCAGATTGTCACCGTCGGCAACCTTTCCCTCATAATGAACGCCGCCATCTACAATGATTGCAATGTAATCGGCTGTCTGCTCAATTTCACTTAATATGTGACTGGATACAAGTACCGTAATCCCTTCTTCCGGAAATCTGCGAATGAGTTCCCGAAGTTCCTGTATCCCGACCGGGTCAAGCCCATTGACCGGTTCGTCCAGCACAAGAAGCTTCGGGTGATTCAAAAGAGCAATGGCAATTCCAAGACGCTGCTTCATTCCCATCGAAAAAGCTCCTGCCCGTTTCTTTCCTGTGTTCGTAAGCCGAACAATGTCCAACACTTCCTCAATCCTGCTGTCAGGAAGTCCAAGAAGAAGCGTACGTACTTTCAAGTTCTCCCACGCACTTAAGTTTTCATAAATAGGGGGCATTTCAACCAATGCTCCGATATGATCTAAATCTTCCCTTGTCCACGGATGTCCGTCAAACAATATTTCTCCCTCTGTAGGTCTAAGCATTCCTGTCAGACATTTCAGCAATGTCGATTTTCCCGCACCATTGGGACCAAGAAGACCGTAGACACAATTTCCCGGAATACAAAGAGACACTTGATCTAATGCCCTTTGCCCGTGAAATACTTTCGTTATGTGATTCATTTCCACCAGATTGTCACTACATCCGGTACTGTTTTTTTCCTTCATAATCATTTCTCCTTTCCTGCTCTATCATATAAGATAAAGGAGAAATATAAGGAAATTATAAGGAAAGTAAAATTCCGTAACGGAACTTCTCACAACGACGGAAGAAATTTTATTTTAGACGCAAAAAACCCTTGAAAATGCCCATTTTCTGAGCTTTTCAAGGGTTTTAAAATTCTTGTTATCTAGGAAATTAGTTTCCCATCTGTGCTGCAACTTCTGCTGCGAAGTCCTCGTTCTTCTTCTCAAGTCCTTCACCAGTCTCAAAACGAACGAATTTCTTAACTGCTACGTTAGCGCCGTTCTCTTTTGCAACTTTTTCTACATACTTAGCAACTGTAAGGTCGCTGTCCTGTACATATACCTGATCTAACAGACAGATCTCTTTCATCTCTTTGTTGAGACGTCCGATAATCATCTTCTCGATGATGTTGTCTGGTTTGTTTGGATTTTCTTTCTTAGCCTGAGCAAGAAGGATCTCTTTCTCATGCTCTAAGAAGTCCTGATCTACTTCATCACGTGATACATACTTTGGAGACATAGCTGCTACCTGCATTGCTACGTTCTTTAAGCAAGCTTTGATCTCATCGTTAACAACATCTGTATCAGCCTCAACAAGAACACCGATACGTCCGCCACCGTGGATATAGGATACTACACATCCCTCAGTCTCAACTTTTTCAAATCTTCTGATGTTTAAGTTTTCTCCGATTACAGCGATTTTCTCTGTAAGTACATCTTTCACTGTCTTAGCAGCATCTTCATTCCATGCCTCTGCCATGAACTCGTCCATGTTAGCAGCTTTTGTTGTAAGTGCCTGATTTACAACTGCTTTTACATATGCCTGGAAGTCAGCGTTCTTAGCAACGAAGTCTGTCTCAGAGTTAACCTCTACGATAGCTGCTGCTTTGTCGTCTTTTACTTCAGCCATAACGATACCTTCTGCTGCGATACGTCCAGCCTTCTTCTCAGCTTTAGCCTGTCCGTTCTTTCTAAGGAATTCGATTGCTTCATCCATATTACCATTTGTCTCGTTAAGAGCTTTCTTACAGTCCATCATTCCTGCGCCTGTCATTTCTCTTAACTCTTTTACCATACTAGCTGTAACTGCCATTTTCTTATCCTCCATTTTCGTTTCTCTCACACCTGTCTCGCCCTGTTTTTCATCAGGTAGACAGACGGGGTTCACACTAAATTAGCCAGAACCCCATTCACTACTTACTCTTCTACTTCTTCAGCAACTTCCTCGTATACTTCATCAGACTCTGTCATTCCCTGATTAGCCTCTACGACTGCGTCTGCCATTTTAGAAACGATTAATTTTACTGCACGGATAGCATCATCATTTCCTGGGATTACATAATCTAACTCTTCTGGATCACAGTTTGTGTCAGCGATTCCGATAAGCGGAATTCCCAGTGTATGAGCTTCCTGAACACAGATTCTTTCTTTCTTAGGATCAACTACGAAGATAGCGTCTGGCAGTTTCTTCATATCTTTGATTCCGCCAAGGTTCTTCTCAAGTTTTTCCCACTCTTTTTTAATCTGGATAACTTCTTTTTTCGGTAATACATCAAATGTTCCATCTTCAGACATTCTCTCGATATCTTTCAGACGAGCGATTCTGCTCTTGATTGTCTTGAAGTTTGTAAGCATTCCTCCAAGCCATCTCTCATTTACAAAGTACATTCCACAACGCTCTGCTTCTGTTTTGATAGCATCCTGAGCCTGTTTCTTTGTTCCTACGAACAGGATTGTACCGCCATCTGCTGCGATGTCAGAAATTGCCTGGTAAGCTTCATCTACTTTACCTACAGATTTCTGTAAGTCGATGATGTAGATACCATTTCTCTCTGTGTAAATGTATGGAGCCATCTTAGGGTTCCATCTTCTTGTCTGATGTCCAAAGTGAACACCTGCTTCTAAAAGCTGTTTCATTGAAATAACGCTCATGTTTCTTTCCTCCATTTGGTTTTTTACTTCCGCACATACTTTCCTGTCTTTGAAACCATTTCCTTTACCGGTATGGCACCATCTCAGACCTATATATGCGTGTTTTTTTGCGACCTTTTAAGAATAGCATAAAACCCTTGTCTTTGCAAGGGTTTTATGCTATTAATACTCCTTTCTCTCAATCAGCCTTATGGAAATCATCATTGAGATTGCTCCCACTATGATCCAGATGCCGACAAGACCTCCGATCACTGCTGCCGTTGAAAGATTTTCGATTTTTACAATGACATTCTGAACTCCGAGTCTTCCTTCATTTCCGGCAAACCTCATTGCCAGATAAAAGCCTGCGAAGAAAAATCCAAGGACAAGAATGAAGCCGATCCGCCCCTTTTCCACACCGAATTTTATCTCGATCGGAATAGACAGACTTAAAAATATAATGCTGACAGATACCGAAGCTAACCCTGTTGCTCCAATTGTAGTCATATCCATCTGACTTCCTCTTATTGTATAAATAATCACAGATGCCAGCGTTACAATAACCACTCCTAAGACACAGGTTATCATTCCATACAGATATTTTTCTTTTACATAATCCCTTCTGCCAAATGGAAGAGTGAAAAGAAACGCTGCCCCGTTTTCAAACTCGTCATAGGTAAGTGTTGTGATCGTAAACATAGAAAACATCGTTGTAATATAGGCAATAACAAAATACGGAGTTTCCTGCGTAATCAAGAACATGATTCCCACGAATATCATAGCCACAAAAAATGTTTTCTGGTTTTTCATCAGTTTTATATCTTTGATCAATAACCCTTTCATTACCGTTCACCTCGAATCATCATCATAATTAATTCATCAATGCTTCCTTTTTCTATTACCACGTCTGGATAATTTTCTTCATAAAATTGCTTCTCATTCGTCAGACAGCTATACCCGAAATTTTCTTTTTTACTTCGTATAATATAACTCTTGTCTAATTTTTCATACTGCTCTTCACGAACCTTCAAAAGCCCGTATTCATTAAGTAAAGTGTCTGTCTCCTCGTGCATGACAATATTCCCGTCATCGATCATATATATATCGTCACAAAAGTCCTCAAGGTCACTGGAAATGTGAGAACTTATAAGAATAGAACGTCCTTCTGTTTCCATATATTCCCTTAACATGGTCAGCATCTCATCTCTTGCAAGAACATCTAAGCCGGCCGTTGGTTCGTCCAGAATAAGAAAATCTGCTCCATGAGAAATTGCTGCAAGCACTTGTAGTTTTCGCTTCATTCCGGTAGAAAACTCCTTAATCTTCTTGTTCATGGGGAGCTTAAATTTTTCGCACTGCTTTTCAAAATATGCCTGTTCAAAGCAAGGATACATATTTCGAAGCACTGCTGTCACATCCCTGACGGTCAGATAACCACTAAACCCCGAATCTGACAGCACCACGCCTATACGCTCTTTATCTTTTACTGTCAGCTTCTGCACTGGCTTTCCGAAGAGTTCAGCATTTCCTCCATCCATATGGACCAGCCCCAGAATCACTTTAAACGTTGTACTCTTTCCGGCTCCGTTGGCTCCGATCAATCCGGTAATGCATCCCTCCTTCACTTGAAGAGAACAATCCAACGTAAAATCTTTGTACTGTTTTTTTACATTTTCTAACTTTAACATTTCGTTATTCCTCCACTATAATCTCAAACAATTGCTTTAACTCTTCCTTGCTCATACCACAGCTTCTCCCTTTTCGAATAGCCATCTCAAGGTCCGTCTCCACTTCTTTTCTTTTCTCTTCCAGCATGACATTCTGATTGGCAAATGCAACAAAACTTCCTTTTCCATGAATTGTAATAATAAACCCTTCCTCCGTCAGAGCATCGTAGGCTTTTTTCACTGTCAGAGCACTGACTTTTAACTCTTTCGCCAATGCTCTCACGGAAGGAAGTGCAGTATCTTCTTTTAATTCTCCCTGCATGATTTTCCCTTTAATCTGTTCTACAATCTGTTCATAGATTGGCTGCATGGAAGAATGATTAATGATCAGCTTCATTTTATTCCTCCTTTTCTTATAAACAGTATATAACAGTACACAACCGTTGTCAACTGTTATATACTGTTTTCTTCTTGATCTTTTAAAATAACTATAATGTATATCCACATTTCCCAAAAAATATCGTGAAATACAAAAAGCGCAACAACGTTTACACTTACGTCATTGCGCCTTTTTCCATTTCTATCTGTTTTTTACAATCGTCGTATGCCGGAGCTCTAACATACTCTGTGAATCCATCCTTCCGGCGCTTCGATTCTGCCCATCTGGATTCCAGTCAGCGTATCATACAATTTCTTTGTCACAGGACCCATATCGTCCATTCCACTTGGGAAGCAGATTTCTTTTCCATGATCCACGACCTTGCCAACCGGTGAGATAACTGCTGCGGTTCCACACAGTCCACACTCTGCGAAATCACCAAGTTCGTCTAAATACACTTCTCTTTCTTCTGCTTCCATGCCCAAATACTCTTTTGCCACATACATCAAAGAACGTCTGGTGATGGATGGAAGAATGGTGGAAGATTTTGGTGTGACAAGCTTTCCGTCTTTTGTTACAAAGATAAAGTTTGCGCCGCCTGTCTCTTCGACTTTCGTTCTTGTCGCTGCATCCAGATACATATTTTCGTCATATCCCTGAGCATGCGCATCCATGATGGCATATAAGCTCATGGCATAGTTAAGTCCTGCCTTTACATGTCCTGTTCCATGCGGAGCTGCACGGTCATAATCACAGACACGAATTGTGATCGGTTTTGCGCCGCCTTTGAAGTATGGCCCTACCGGTGTGGTAAATACACGGAACTGATACTCGTCTGCCGGCTTAACGCCAATGACAGGATTAGATCCAAACATATAAGGACGAACATATAAGGTAGCGCCGGAACCATACGGTGGAACATATGCCGCATTGGCTTCCACTACTTTATGTACAGCCTCTACGAACTTATCTTCCGGGAATACCGGCATCATCAGTCTCTTTGCGGAATCTGCCATTCTGCTGGCATTCAGATCCGGGCGAAACATTACGATGTGACCTTCTTCTGTCGTATAAGCCTTCAAGCCTTCAAAACAAGTCTGTGCATACTGAAGAACACCTGCGCACTCATTAATTACGACATTCGCGTCATCTGTCAAAACGCCGTCATCCCATGCTCCGTTTTTATAGTTAGAAACAAATCTCTTATCTGTCTCCATATATCCAAACCCGATATTGGACCAGTCGATATTTTTCTTCTCCATCACGTTCACTCCTTCATTCTATTACAACTAATTTTTTAATCTGAGGTTATTATAATACCATATATTTCAAAATTCAAGAGTGCGCTCGGTTTTTTCGCAAAAAGATTAAGTCATGCAACAGTAAAGAGCACGCATGCCCCACACTACCGCTCCATCATACTGATGGATTCGATTCCAACACTTCCGCCCCGCACCACTTCAATACTTTGAAATTCATCTTTCATCAGCTTGATCACAGCGTCATTTTTCGTCGCTGTCTGAACAAATTCCAGTAAAACAGAGTCTTTCCCGTAATCGATCACTTTTGCTTTGAAAGTTTCTGCTATCTGAAAACATTCCACCTTATCTTCCGGCGTACACTTTCTTACTTTCACGTACAGAATCTCTTTCATTCGAACAAACACATCTGTAAAATCAATGACTTTAATCACTTCTACCATACGATTCAGCTGCTTCTTAATCTGTTCAAAGGTCTCGTTGTCGCTAACTGTAGCAATCGTCATTCTTGATACTGTAGGATCTTCCGTCGTCCCAACAGTCAGACTATCCAGATTATAAGATTTTCCCGAAAACAGACCTGAGATTTTTGACAAAACACCTACCTGGTTCTCCACATAGAGTGATATCCAGCGTTTTTTCATTCCATTTCCATTCATATATCCAACCTCCTTAACAATCCAGAATCATATCTTTTAATGTTCCGCCCGGCTGGATCATCGGATATACCAGATCTTCCGGATCAATCTCAAATTCAATCACATACGGAGTTTTCTTACTCTTCATTGCTTCCCGGAATGCCGGTTCTATCTCTTCTTTTTTCGTAACCCGAATTCCTTTTGCTCCGTAGCTCTCTGCCAGCTTCATAAAATCCGGTGTATAAGTCGGACATGGCACCTCGCCGCATTTTCCCCTGCACGCTGCACCGGAGCGCAGGCAAGTCATAGAATACCGTTTTCCATAGAACAGTTTCTGCCACTGACGAACCATACCAAGATTATTATTATTAAAAATACAGGAAATGATCGGAAGCTCCTCCAGCACTGCCGTTGCAAGCTCCTGACTGTTCATCTGCATTCCTCCGTCACCGGAAATGGAGATAACCGGAGTATCGGGATTGCCGATCTTTGCACCAATCGCTCCCGGAAGTCCATATCCCATCGTTCCAAGACCTCCCGACATATACAGATGCTTCTTCTCATTCAACTCGATAAACTGCGCAGTAAACATCTGGTGCTGCCCTACATCTGTAATAACAATTGCTTCATCAAACAGACGATTGATTGCTTCAATCACATCTTCCGGTGTCATGATCGTTTTTTTCTTCATCACTAACGGATGTTCCTCTTTCCAGCTTTCCACCTTCGCGATCCACTCTTCCGTATCGCATGCGGTTACATATTCCACCATTTTCTCAAGAGCTTCTTTTGCATCCGCCACAATCGGAACATCTACCTGCACATTTTTAGAAATCGCTGCCGTATCAATGTCAATATGAACAATCTGCGCTTTCGGAGCAAAAGAATGTAGTTTTCCGGTAATGCGGTCGTTAAATCTTGTTCCGATCGAAAACAAAAGATCGCACTCGTTTACTGCCATATTGGAAGCATATGCCCCGTGCATTCCCAGATTACCGATATATAACGGATGGTTCGTCGGAATAGCGCCTCTTCCCATAACCGTTGTCACTACCGGAACTTTTGTCCTATCTACAATCTCTGTAAATACTTCTCCCGCACGGGCGATATTCACGCCTCCGCCCACAAGGAACAATGGTTTCTTTGCCTTTCCAAGCATCTTGATCGCGCGCTTCAGCTGCCCGATATGAACGTGTGTATTCGGTTTATAACCACGAATATTTACTTCCTGCGGATATTCATTACTGCCCAGTTCTCCCATCACATCCTTCGGAAGGTCTACCAGGACCGGTCCCGGTCTTCCACTTCTTGCAATGTAGAAGGCTTCTTTAATAATTCTTCCAAGATCTTCCCTGTTTCTTACAGTTACTCCATATTTTGTAATGCTTCTGGTAATTCCTACAATGTCAACCTCCTGAAATGCATCATTTCCTATGAGATGTCTTGCCACCTGCCCCGTAAAGCAGACAAGCGGTACACTGTCATAATACGCAGTTGCAAGCCCTGTCACAAGATTTGTTGCACCCGGACCGCTGGTCACCAGGCAGACGCCTACCTTCCCGGTAGATCTTGCATAAGCATCCGCTTCATGTACCAAGGCAACCTCCTGCCTTGGAAGAATAACCTTTGTATAATCCTGCTTATACAATTCGTCACTGATATCAATCGTACATGCACCCGGATATCCGAAAATAGTATCTACTCCTTCTTCCTTCAATGCCTTTACTAATAATTTGTTACCACTGATCTTCTTCATATCTCTACCTCCTGTGAAAAGAGTTTTTTTTAAAAAAAGGCCCTAAGCAAACGCTTAGGGCGAATATTCATACTTGTTACTGCTTCCTTTCAGAGATCTCTCTCTATACTCTGCCCGACACGGGAATCTACATGTTGCTATTAATTATAGTAGACGTTCACAATTTCTGTCAAGAGATTCCAATTGATTAAATATATCTTGTTCTTATTGATGTATTTTATCTTTTTATTGAATTACCTGTCTCCCGATTGCCTCCCACGATATCCGACTTACATCAGCCAGATGTGTTTCTTTTTGTAAAATACTCGCCTTCAGAGCATCTGCCAGCCTCTGCTCAAATTCCGGCAAATCCTCTTCCAGCGGTTCATCTGCATTTTGCATTCTGGGAAGCGTCACATACCGGATATCCGCATCAGAAGACACGGAGGCGATCCATTCCTTAATTCCCGGAAGATCTGTCATCACCACTCTGTTTCCACACGCCAAGGCTTCGATCACAGTAAGCGGGATTCCCTCAAAGAAAGAAGGCAGAACAAAGATATCACTACTCTGATATACTTTCGCAAGCTCCGGTTGAGACAATCTACCTAAAAACTTTACTTTGCACGGACATTTTTCTGCCAGCCCCTCGATCATTTGATACTCTTCTTCATTCCCCGTACTTCCCGCCAGCAAAAGGCGGATACGGTCCATATCCAGCTCCTTCTCATTTTCCAGAAGCGCCAGCGCACGAAGAAGACTCATAACGCCTTTCTTTTCAGCAATCTTTCCTGCGAACACCAGACTTGTAACACCTTCTTTGTTACAGCTTCCATCTGCCAAATGAAAAATCTGATCATTGTATCCCATCCCCACGCGGGTAATTTTCTCCTTGCTCACCGGATATAAGGCAAGAACACCTTCCTCCTGCGCTCTCTGCGGGACAAAGATATGATCAAGCCGCCCGATTTGCGCGCGGATAAACGCTCGCTCCAGATCTGTTTTCTGCATTTGTCTTAAATCTGTGTTATGGCAAAATCCGTAAACCTTTCGCTCCGGGAAATGTTCCCTCACCAATGCTGTCAGCAAATACAGGTGGTGACAAAGAATGAGCTCCGGTTGAAGTTCCTCTACAGCCCTTTCAATTACGCTCATAAAAGAAGACCGGAACTGCTCAACCATCTCAGGAGACATCTCACAGTATTTGGTACTTATGTAAGGCATCTCATCTGACATTCCAACGATCGGATACGGAAGTCCCTTTTCACAGAAGTAGACGGGGTAAAAATCCACCCCGTCCGGTAATTCCACTTTATCCTCTCTATAAACACCTGCTACCACTGCCTGTTCGTGACCGAGCAATGCATATTCTTTCACAAGCTCTGTCAAATATACGCCGCTTCCGGTACTATTTGGCTTCTGCGCCGTAATACTTAAAATTCTCATTATTTCTTTGAAACCCTTTCATAAACGGTAAAATAATATTCCAGATCAAAGCAGGTCTGCTCCTCACTGATTTTTGTCATCTCCCACTCCTCGTCTTCATCAAGATTCGGGAAGTAGGTGTCTGCGTCAAATGCATGGTCAATCTTCGTAATCAGAGCGGTATCACAGTACGGAAGCATTGCGCGGTAAATGCTCTCACCGCCGATCACATAAGGTGTCCCTTCATATTTCTTCGCTTCCTCGATTGCTTCTTCAATGCTGTGTACTACAACCGCATCCTTCACCTTATAATCTTTATTATTTGTGATCACAATATTTACTCGATTTTTAAGAGGCTGGCCCTGCGGAAAGCTCTCTAATGTCTTTCTTCCCATGATCACAATATTTCCTTTTGTTGTCTCTCGGAAATATTTCATATCTGCCGGAATACTCCACATTAACTTGTTATTCTTGCCAATTGCCCAGTTTTTATCAACCGCTACGATTAAGTGCATTCTTTTCTCTCCTTTTATATTCATTTATATCCTTTATTCAGATAGATGTGCTAAACTGCTACCGGAATATTTTTAATCTGCTCGTGTGTCTCATAATCAATGAGTTTAACATCATCCCTTGTAAAATCATAAAAATCTTTCACCTCCGGATTGAGCCAGAATTTTGGCGCCGGAAGCGGCTCTCTCTTAAGCAGTTCTTCAATCATAGGAATGTGTCGATCGTAAATATGTGCATCCGCAATTACATGCACAAATTCTCCCACCTTCATGTCACACACTTGTGCCAGCATATGAAGAAGTACCGCATACTGACACACATTCCAGTTATTTGCAGCCAGAACATCATTGGAGCGCTGATTTAAAATTCCGTTCAACGTCAGCTTCTCACTTCCTGCCTCTTTCGTAACATTAAAAGTCATACTATATGCACAAGGATACAGATTCATTTCGTGCAGATCCTGATGTACATAGATATTTGTCATAATCCGCCTGCTGTACGGATTATGCTTCAGATCGTAGATCACCCGATCCACCTGATCAAACATTCCTTCCTTATACTGATGCTTCACTCCCATCTGATATCCGTATGCCTTCCCGATGGAGCCGTCTTCATCTGCCCAGCTGTCCCAGATATGGCTGTGCAGTTCATTAATATTATTAGACTTCTGCTGCCAGATCCACAATAACTCGTCCGTACAGCTCTTAATTGCTGTCCTTCGAAGCGTCAACGCCGGGAATTCCTTAGAAAGATCATATCTGTTTACCACACCGAATTTTTTAATTGTATAAGCCGGTGTTCCATCTTCCCACACCGGACGTACCTTTTCTCCTCTGGTGTCCGTTCCGTTGTCAATAATATTTCTGCACATATCTATAAATACTTTATCCGCATAACTCATAGCATCTTTTCTCCTTTTCCCTTCTCTCCTAAGGTTCTGCAATATTATACAGTACCTTTTCCAGCATTTTCTCTAATGCTGCCGTCTCCTTTTTATTCATACCGATGGTCAGCATCTTATCCAGCTTTTTACGATCCGTCTCCATACGTTTGCGGATATCGTAAGCCTTCTCTGTCAGATAGATATTTTTACATCTCTTATCCTTCGTACTTGGGACAGAGAGGATAAATCCCTTCTCATCCAAACGCTTCAGAAGGCCTGTCACCGTAGGGTTTCTTAGATTTAACGCCTTCTCAATATCTCTCTGTGTCACTTCCTCTTTCCTGCTTGTAAAGAGATAGTCCAGAACCTCGCACTGGGAGGAAGTGATTCCAAGTGTACGCAGGCGATTGTTAAATTCTTTTTCATAACCGTTATTAATCTGTTTGATATAAAATCCAATGGTCGTTCTCTCCCGCATACACCGTTCTCCTTTTTAAATATTCTTTGTTCTCACGATCGCAAAAATATTTGCCCGCTCAAACATTTTTGCCACCGAATAAAATAATATCACTTCTATTGGAAACATAATCAACTGCTTTACCGCTCTCGTCGGAAAGAGCACCATATACGCATTTCCATACAAAATCGACATCCAATAAGTATTGAGCAATAAATTTACAAAGACCGTCACCAAACCATTTGCTAAGATTACTCTTTTTAAACAAACCGGCTTTTTGTAGAGGATTGTCCCATAAATAACACTTGCCAGCATAGCGCTGAATGTCAGTCCCGGGAAAAATGCCCCGATAGGTTTAAGCGCATAAGAAATAATATCCGTAAAAGCTGCCACCACGCAGCCTACTGACGGTCCTAAAAGCATAGCCGCCATCTCTTTCGGCAGGAAATCAAAGCCGATCCGAATAAATTCTGTAAGCTGCAAACGATAAAATCCCAGAACAACAGCAATCGCCACAAACATAGCTGCCATCGCCATCTTCCGCGTATCTTTCAGCTCTCGAAAAGAATCCTTAAATAATTGTTTCAATCTCTTCATAAAAAATACCTCCTTTGCAGTAGTCCTTAAAGCTACGCATAAGCAGGTAGTTCTCTTCTGTCTATGTGTAGCAGCGGGATGCGAAATATGTACCGCGGACACTTCTCCTTCATCTGGCTGGCAACTCCCCGTCCAGCCGGCACTTAACGCACACATTTCTACTCTGCTTCTCTTTATTAGATTTGCTTCTCTATTCTAACACACTTTACACCGACAGACAATTCTTATTCTCATTTTTCATTTTCTTCAGTTCACGCACCGCAAAAGAAATTGCCACAACAGCTGCCGCAAGATCAGCGATCGGCCCCGCATACATAACGCCATTGATTCCAAAAAACAGTGGGAAAATCAAGATCAACGGAATCAAAAACATCACCTGTCTCGTAAGGGAAGTAAAGATTCCAAGCTTTGCTTTTCCAATTGAGGTAAAGAAACCGGAACTTATTGGCTGTAAGCCATTTGCAAATGTCATAAACATAAAAATCCGAAAATATTTTTCCGCAAAATCAAAATACAATTCACTTCCGCTTCCAAAAATGCTTACGATCGGTCTTGGGAATATCTGAAAACAGATAAAAAAGCAGCCGCCTACAAGTGCGCTGATCTGAAACGCACGCTTATAAGTTTCTTTTACCCGCTCATATGCCTTCGCCCCATAATTAAATCCCCAGATCGGCTGGCATCCTTGAGACAGACCTATACATATAGAAATGAAGATCATATTAACCTTCGCGATCACTCCTACACAAGCGAGTGGGATTTCTGTTCCGTATACAGACGCCGCCCCGTAATAACGCAACGTGTTGTTCATAACAATCTGTACTACCGCCAGTGCAATCTGATTGATAAAAGACGCCATTCCAAGAGATGCAATTAATTTCAGATAACAGAGCTTGGGTATCAGAAGCTTCCTTGTAATCTTCATTTTCTGAAATTTTATAAAATAAACGATTACAAGCATCCCGGAAACAAATTGACCAATAACAGTTGCCGCCGCTGCTCCTTGGATTCCCCAGTCAAACACAAAGATAAACAACGGATCTAAGATGGTGTTAAGAATCGTTCCGGTCAGCATACATATCATGGAGTAGGTCGGGCTTCTGTCTGCACGAATTAGCTGCGTCCCTCCATTGATCAAAATATAAAAAGGCAGACCAAACGCCGTGATTCCTACATAATCCTGTGCATAAGGAAGAATATCCGGCGTTACACCAAACAATTGAAGAAGTGGGTTTAAAAAAAGCAACACAATCACGGTAATCACTATTCCACTGAGAACAATCACAGAAAGACCGGTTCCTGCAATCGCAGATGCTTTTTCCTGCTCCCCTTCTCCTGATGCCAGATTATAATTCGATGCACTTCCTATTCCAAGGAGAAGCGCTGTTGCAGTACAGATAATAGTCACCGGAAATGCAATATTCGTCGCCGCATTTCCGAGCATCCCCACACCCTGACCGATAAAAATCTGGTCTACAATATTATACAGAGAACTCACAACCATACTGATAATAGATGGAATTGCAAATTTCGGAATCAATTTTCCGATACGTTCTGTTCCAAGAGGATTCTGTTCTTCCATAACCTGTGTCAAATAACTCACCCGCCTTTTCTCTTTACTAATAGCTTTGCTATCAAATATTATAACACAAAAAAAGGAATTGCGTCATGCAATTCCTTTCAAGAGCGACAGACGGGGTTCGAACCCGCGACCCCGACCTTGGCAAGGTCGTGCTCTACCAACTGAGCCACTGTCGCGTACCTGTTTTTGTGTTCCTCAGAACAATAACTACTATACTACAGCGACTCATGTTTGTCAACAACTTTTTTAAATAATTTTTCTGTTTTTGAATCTTCTTAAACTTCCTCTTCTACAACAGAGATTCCAAGCTCTGCAAGCTGCTTTTCATCTACCATTGTCGGTGCTTCTGTCATAAGATCTGATGCATCCTTTACTTTCGGGAACGCAATAACATCACGGATACTGTCCTCTTTTGCCATCAGCATAACCATACGGTCAAGACCATAGGCAAGTCCTGCGTGAGGCGGCACACCATATTTGAATGCAGTCAATAAGAAGCCAAACTGTTCCTGAGCCTGCTCCGGTGTAAATCCAAGCACTTCAAACATCTTGCTCTGAATCTCCGGGTTGAAGATACGGATGCTTCCTCCGCCGATCTCATTTCCGTTCAGTACAATGTCATATGCTTTCGCACGCACTCTTCCCGGATCGCTGTCGATGTACTGAAGGTCTTCCTCCATCGGCATCGTAAATGGATGGTGCATTGCCATAAATCTTTCTTCTTCGTCACTCCACTCAAGAAGCGGGAACTCTGTTACCCAGAGGAATTTATACTCGCTCTTATCAAGAAGTTCCATCTGACGCGCCAGTTCCAGACGAAGTGCGCCAAGCACTGCCCAGACAACCTTGTTCTTATCTGCCGCAAAGAGAAGAAGGTCTCCATTCTCTCCACCCATTGTCTGTATCAGCGCATTCATCTCTTCTTCCTTCATAAATTTTGCAAAAGAAGATTTTACTGTGCCATCTTCCTGGATCGCAATGTATGCAAGTCCCTTTGCGCCGTAATCTTTCGCAAAGCTTACCAGTTTATCAATTTTCTTTCTCGGCATACTTCCCTGACCTTTGGCATTGATACCACGAACAGTTCCGCCTTGCTCGATTGCCCCTTTGAACACAACAAACTCACAATCTTTTACAACTTCTGTCACATCCTGAAGTTCCATGCCAAAACGGGTATCCGGTTTATCAGAGCCATAACGATCCATTGCTTCCTGCCATGTCATTCTCGGAATCGGAAGTGTTACTTCCTCTCCTAAGACTTCCTTGAATAATTTTGCAAGCAGTCTTTCGTTCACATCAATGACATCATCTACATCCACAAAAGAAAGTTCCATGTCAATCTGTGTAAATTCCGGCTGACGGTCTGCACGCAGATCTTCGTCACGGAAACATTTTGCAATCTGGAAATAACGATCACATCCGGAACACATTAAAATCTGCTTAAACAACTGCGGAGACTGCGGAAGCGCATAAAAATGTCCGTGATGGATACGGCTTGGAACAAGATAATCTCTTGCGCCTTCCGGTGTGCTTCCGATCAGGATCGGCGTCTCAATCTCCATAAATCCTTCATCTGCCAAGAATTGACGTGTCAGTGTTGCCACTTTACTTCTCATCATCAGATTCCTCTGCATATCCGGTCTTCTAAGATCCAGATATCTGTATTTCAAACGAATCTCTTCTTTTGTCTTGGAATTTTCCTCAATCGGGAACGGCGGTGTCTCAGACTCGGACAATACACGTAATTCTTCCGGAACCACCTCAATCTCACCTGTAGCAAGATTTTCATTTACTGCGCCGGAACGCTTCTCTACTTTACCGACTACTGCGATGACATACTCAGAACGAAGCTTTGCTGCTTTTTCGATAAGCGCTGCATCTGTTTTTCCTTCCTCGCACACCACCTGAATAATACCGGAACGGTCTCTTACATCCACAAAGACAAGACCTCCCTTATTACGGTTTTTCTGCACCCATCCCATAATCGTCACAGTTTCACCGATATTTGCCACAGATAATTCTGCACATCTATGGGTTCTCTTTAACCCCTGCATTGACTCTGCCATATTTCTTCTCTCCTTTTCTCTTATAACTGTTCTACTTTATCCGCATAACAGTCGATAATCTCCTGGTATCCTTCTTCCGTCAGCTGTTCCTTCTGGAATTTCTTATTTTTCTTCATATTAACGATCAGCACCTGTTTTCCGGATTCTCTGTCTTTTTTCGCAAGCTCTAACACTTTCAGCATTCCTTCTGTAGGAAGTTTCTTCTCCAGAAGATATGCTTTTTTCTGTCTTACCCCCGGTACTTCATAACCATTTTCCAGAAGCAGCATTACAATTCGCTCAAAGCCGATGGAAAATCCGCACGCCGGTGTATCCTGACCGGTAAATTTCCCGATCATTTTATCATAACGTCCGCCGCCGGCTACAGAACCGCCGAAATCATCCATTGTCACCTCAAAGATCGTTCCTGTATAATAGGACTGTCCTCTGACCAGTGTAGGATCAAATTTTAATTTAAAATCACATTCTTTTGCAGCCTCTACGCTGGACATAATCATCTCCATGCCTTCCGCTGTTTCGCTGCTCAGGAAATCTCCCAGTCTCTCTTTCAAATGGCGTACACCGGACAGATCTGTTTCCACTTCATCGAAAAGCTTCAGATAAGTATCTACATTTTCTCTTGTATAACCCATCTCTTCCAGCTCGCCTGCCACGCCTTCTGCGCCGATCTTGTCCATTTTATCGAGAATGATAAAGACTTCGTCGTAATCTTCCTCTTTAAATCCACTGTATGCCGCCATTGCCTTTAAAATATTACGGTCATTGATACATACTGTGAAGTTTTTAAAATTAAGCTTGCCAAGCATTGCTGTCGTTGCAAGAATCAATTCGATTTCTGCCAGTACAGAGCCTTCTCCCAAAATGTCAATATCACACTGCATAAACTGGCGGAAGCGTCCTCTCTGCGGACGATCTGCACGCCATACATTTCCGATCTGGAGCGCCTTAAAAGGTGATGGCAGCTCATTGGCATGATTTGCATAATATCTCGCCAAAGGAACCGTAAGGTCATAACGCAGTCCTCCGTCAGCCAGATCGTTTTCTTCTTTTGCCTCGCTGATCTTTAATTTTTCTCCACGCTTCATAATCTTGAAGATCAACTTCTCATTATCCCCGCCCTGCTTACTGCACAGATTTTCAATATGCTCGACACAAGGTGTTTCCATAGAGGTAAATCCGAAGGTTTTATATGTTTCTTTAATTAATCCGATGAGATAGTCTCTGATCTCCATCTCTGCCGGCAGCATATCTTTCATGCCTGTAACCGGTTTCTTCTTTAACGCCATAGCCATTCTCCTTTTCGCTCTATCATCTCATCGATACGGCGGATATAAGCATCGATTGCTTTTACATTTTCCAGCCGGATCAGATTCGTCTTTTTCTGATTTTTACTGCCCGGTTGAAGCATCGGCTGCTTTAATACAATTTTCGTAGATGCTCCCGCCCCCGCGGCAATAATAGATTGCTTTTCTTCCATAATAAGTATATTGTATATTCCTGCTTTGTCAACCTTTGCATAGCCCACATTTTCAAAATTTCCAGCAATATTTTTCTGACGATACAGATAATAAGGCTTCAGCCCCATGTCGTCAGCCGCTTTTTCCGCCTCTCTTATCATCTCGCCAATCTCCGGTGATAGAGTGCTCTCCCTTCCTTCTTCCTGTCCGGCTTTTACTTCCTGCCCCATCTTTGCCGCACGCTTAATCGCAAGCGAGTGTACCGTCAGGCTGTCCGGTTGAAGTCTTCCTATCTTTTCCAGAGTATCTTTCATATCAAGAGCGGTCTCTCCGGGAAGTCCTGCGATAAGATCCATGTTAATGTTATCAAACCCAAGGCTTCGAGCCATCTCATAAGTCCTGCAAATGTCTTCCACCGTATGCTTTCT
>FR892668.1:23312-88616 GCA_000433535.1 Dorea sp. CAG:317 | reverse complement strand
GCTTTGATCACTTGCAGCTTTTCTTCTGTAATACTGTCCGGGCGTCCGGCTTCCACCGTATACTCTAATAAATATTCTCTTGAAAAATGTGTATCAATACAGGAAAGTATTCGTTCCAGCTGCCTTGCATTTAAGCTGGTCGGTGTTCCTCCTCCTATATAAATGGAGTTTAATTTCTTTTCTTTTGATACCTCACCGATAAATGCCAGTTCTTTGCAGAGTGCCTCTACATAGGCGTCCACGAAATCTTTCCAGTCTTCTAATGCACCGGAGCTAAACGAACAGTATGTGCACACCGTAGGACAAAACGGGATTCCCACATACAGACTGTATCCATCCTCATAATCCAACCGGTCTAAAAGCTTCTTTTCTCGCCCGGCAATCTCCCATGCCAATCTTGCTTTTTCTTCGCTGACCAGATAGGTCTGTCGGAACCATGAAACAAACGCTTCCGATTCCATGCCTTCTTCCAGCTTTTTCATCGCAAGCTTTGTCGGACGAACTCCGGTAAGAATCCCCCACGCCAACGTCTTTCCTGATTTTTCCGACAGTTTTTCATATAGCTTTTTGTCAATCTGTGCTTTCTTCTCTGCATCTGTCCCGGCTTTGATCTCTTCTTTTTCTACCGCGATCACTTGCCCGTCAGAAAAGTTGATTTCTACATAATTAGAGGCTTTTTCCTCCACATGGTTGGTAATCTCAACCGCTGGATAAAAAGCCTTTACAATATGATAGGCATTATAAGTATACGCCTGAGCGCTGCATATGATCTTGATCATCATCACTTACTCCCATCTACGATTTCTTCTATACATATGGATTGTATTTCTTCTCATGCCCGATCTTCGTCTCTCCCATATGCCCCGGATAAACCATTGTATCATCCGGAAGGAGGAACAATTTCTCTCTTATAGAATGCACCAGATCGGATGTGCTGCTGTTGACAAAGTCCGTACGTCCCACAGAATTCTGGAATAATGTATCTCCAGAAAACAGTACGCCTTCCGACGCCACATAATAACAGCATCCTCCCTTTGTATGTCCCGGAGTATGGATCACCTGAAAGGTATATCCAGCCAACTCCAGCGTCTGACGATCTCTCAGATACCGGGCTTTGCCGAATGTATAACCGGATGTATAGGTAGAGGACTGATTGAGCACCGGATCTTCCATCGCATCCGCGTCCTCTTCATGCACATACACCGGCACATCAAATTCTGACAGGAACCCATCAATTCCCATAATGTGATCAAAATGTCCATGTGTCAGAAGAATCGCTTCAATCTTTAGACCTTCTGACTTAATATGGCTCATCAGATAGGACGGACAGGCAGCCGGGTCAATGACCACTGCCTGTTTCGTATCTTCATTGATGACAAGATAACAATTGGTACTGATAATTCCTGTTACAAATTTTTCTACTTTCATATTTCTAACCTGTCGCCCTTTCAATATCGATCACACCGTCCAGCTGCTGGATCTTCTTGCTGACTTTTTCAAGTTCTTCTCTTCCATGTACGACAAATCCAATCTCAATGGTCGCTGTCCCCTGCTTGCTCGTACGTACATTCATTGACTTCACATCCACTTCCATCTCTGTGAAGATCTTCGACATTTCCATAAGGAAGCCCTGTCTGTCGTATGCATAAATCTTGATCTCTGCCAGATACTGACCGCCTGCCTTTTCAGCCACGTCTCCTTCCCACTCTGCATCAATCAGCCTTGCGCGCTCTGCTTCTGTAAGATGAAGCATATTGACACAGTCCGTACGGTGAATAGACAACCCTCTTCCGCGGGTAACAAATCCTACGATCTCATCTCCCGGAACCGGATTACAGCATCGGGAGAAACGCACAGCCACATCATCAATTCCTTTGACTACAATTCCACTCTTAGACTTGGCAATATGCACTTTATTCTTGGAAGCTTCCGCCACTTTCTCAAGCACGCTTGCATCCGTAAGCACCTGCTTATGCTCTTTGTCATATTCTTCTACCAGACGGTTAACGACCTGACCTTCCTTAAGTCCTCCGTGTCCGATGGCTGCAAGTACAGCATCCCAATCTTTGAATCCGTACTTTTTCTGCACGATCTCCTGATATTTCGTTGTCATGATGTTGCTCAGTGTAACGGATTTTGCTTTACAGTAAGCAGCGATCATTTCCTTACCTTTAATAATATTGCTTTCTTTAAATTCTTTCTTAAACCACTGGTTGATCTTGTTCTTAGCCTGCGTACTCTTTACAATATTCAACCAGTCTCTGCTTGGTCCTCTGGAGTTCTGAGAAGTTAAAATCTCGATTCTGTCTCCATTTTGAATTTTATAATCTATATTTACAAGCTTACCATTTACCCTTGCACCAACCATCTTATTTCCAACTGCACTGTGAATCGCATACGCGAAGTCGATCGGTGTAGAGCCATTGGGCAGATTCTTTACATCTCCCTGCGGGGTGAAGCAGTACACATCTTCTGCGAAAAGATCCAAATCTCCCTTGATCAGATTTAAAAATTCACGGTTATCAGACATATCTCTCTGCCACTCTAAGATCTGTCTGAGCCAGCTTAATTTTTCTTCCGCCTGAGTCTCAATATTCTTCTGACTGCTTCCTCCGGTTTCCTTATATTTCCAATGAGCCGCAATACCATATTCCGCAGTCTTATGCATCTCTTCTGTTCGGATCTGAATCTCAAAAGGCTGACCTACCGAACTCATAAGCGTTGTGTGAAGAGACTGGTACATATTTGCCTTCGGCATGGCAATGTAATCTTTGAAACGCCCCGGAATCGGCGTATACATTTCATGGATCACGCCAAGCGCAGCATAACAGTCTTTGACAGAATCTACAATGATGCGCACCGCAAACAGATCATAGATCTGGTCTACTGTTTTGTCCTGATTGACCATCTTACGGTAAATGCTGAAGAAATGTTTGACACGTCCGCTGATCTCACATTTAATATGTGCATTTTCCATGTGTTTGGAAACTTCTGCCACAATCTGATCTACAAATTCTTCACGCTCTGTTTTTCTCGCATTGATCTGAGCTACGAGATCAAAAAATACTTCCGGCTGGGAATATTTAAGCGCAAGGTCATCAAGCTCCGTCTTGATCTTGGAAATACCAAGTCTCTGTGCAATCGGAGCATAGATATCCATTGTTTCTTTTGCTTTTTCTTTCTGCTTTGCCGGCGTCATAAACTGCAAAGTCCGCATGTTGTGAAGACGGTCTGCCAGTTTAATGATAATGACACGGATATCTTTCGCCATTGCGAGAAACATCTTTCTTAAATTTTCCGCCTGCACTTCCAGTTTATCTGAAGAATAAGACAGCTGTCCTAATTTTGTAACACCGTCTACCAGAAGCGCTACTTCTTTCCCAAATTCCTTTTCTATCTCTCCGTCTGTGACCTCGGTATCCTCTACTACGTCATGGAGCATTCCTGCCACGATCGTTTCTTTATCCATCTCCAGATTTGCCAGAATAATGGTCACCCAAAGTGGGTGTACAATGTATGGCTCTCCGGACTTCCGGCATTGATTTCCATGTGCTTTCTTGGCTAATTCGTAAGCCTTTTCAATCATGCTGATATCCGTAGACGGATGATACTGTCGGATACGGGCAATTAACATGTCATATAATTCATCTGGTTTTTCGTAATCTTTTTTCTCTTTGATTGCATGACCATCTACAACTTCCAGCCCTTTTACCAAATCCTCTGTCAATGTGCTGGCAGCGATCTTGTTGTCTAAAGATTCATAAGTCGTCGCTTTTGTTGACATCTCATTGCCTCCCCCTTCCTATTTTCTCTCATAATCTCACATTCTTCCTGCCTTGAATCTCTTCAAAAAGCTTTCTCTTCGTCTAAGATTCAATTAAGCTAAAAACACGTAATAAGTATAGCATTAGTCGCCTTATTTTTCAAACAATTCTACACATTTTACCACTACTGACAATGCGTAATCACAATTTGCGGACTTTTCTTCCCCCTATATTCATTGATATCCGGGTAATAAGTAAGAGAAAGCTTCATTCCCTTTCCATCTCCGCTAAGAAGCGCATCCATAGCGTACGCTCCGTATTTTCTGCACAATGTCTCCGAAAATGTTTCCAGATTTCCAAAATAAACTGCATCGATCACCGCTTCTTGTTCGTCTCGCACACGAAGCTTTAACACATTTTTATTTTTCCCAAGAATTTTCCCGTTTAACAGTTCAATATTTCTTCCGGCAAACACAGGCTTCGTATTTCCTTTTCCAAATGGTTCCAGAAGGGACAGTTCTTCTACCAGTTCTTCTGTTACATAAGAAAAAGGAAGCTCCATATCAATGACTACTTTTTCCATCAGATCTTCTTCGGTCAGCCGGCATGTTTCATTCAATGTTCTCCGCAAAGCTTCCAGATTCTTCTTTTCCAAAGACAAACCTGCCGCCATCTTATGTCCGCCATATCTGAGCAACAGCTTCTCACATTCGTGCAGTGCTTCGTACATATGATAAGTTTCAATCGAACGCCCGGAACCTTTCACCCCTTCTCTTCCATCAGTAATTACAAACACCGGTCGATAATAACGTTCTCTGATTCGCCCTGCCACAATACCTGCAAGACTCTCGTGACAATCCGGCAAATACAGCACCAGAACTTTATCTTCGCCTATCCCCTCTTCTTCCACCTGAGCAATCGCTGTCTCCACAGCCTTTGCCGTCATATCCTTTCGGCTGTCATTTAGTCCCTTCAGATCACCAGCCAGCACCACAGCCTCTTTGGCATCTTTTGCGCACAACAGTTCCAGTGCCCGCTTAGCGGTATCCAATCTTCCACTGGCGTTCAGACATGGTCCCAGCACAAAGCCGATATGATATGCATTCAACTGCTCTTTTTGAATCCCGGTACAGTCGATAAGCGCTTTAAGTCCCGGATTGGAGGTTCTCCTTAACATTGCCAGACCTTCTTTTACAAAAATCCGATTTTCATCTACCAGATCCATCACATCTCCAACCGTAGCGATGGCAACATTTTCAATCAGATCATCCAGATCTTCCGCATCCCGCCCCACTGACTCATGAAGACACTCGATCAATTTATAGGCAACTGCCGCTCCGCACAGACCTTGAAACGGATAATCACAATCCGCTCTTTTCGGATCAATGACCGCATCTGCCGCCGGAAGCACTTCCCTTCGTTCTCCGTCAATTTCTTCATACGGAATCTCGTGATGATCAGTGACTATCACTGTCATTCCGAGGTGTTTCGCATATGCAATTTCTTCCCCGGCAGCAATCCCGTTATCACAAGTAAGAATTGTATCTACGTGATCTTCATATGCCCTTCGGATCAGTTCTTCGCTCAATCCATAACCATCGGCAATGCGATCAGGGATATCACTGTCCACTTCCGCACCCAGCCTTTTTAATCCCTCCATCAGAATATACGCTGCATTTACACCATCGATATCATAGTCTCCGATCACTCGAAGCTTCTTAGCTTCTGCGATCTTTTCCCTTAGAATGTCAATCGCTTTGTCCATATCTTTCAGAAGCATTCCATCATATAGATCTGACAATGTCCCATTCAAATATTTCCCGATTTCCGCCTCACCTTGTATATTCCGGTTCCGTATCAGACTCGCCAGTCTCCTGCTGATTCCAAAAGTCCGGGAAATCTTATCAAAATCCGCCCCTTTGCGAAGCATCACCCATCGTTCCATGTTTCTTCTTCCTTTCCTGTGCAGGAGTCATTTACAGACTCTGCACACTCTCCAGCTATAAGAAATATAGAATCCCGCACACGGAATTTCCGCCTGCGGGATTCTTGCTTCGCTTTACGCTGTTTTCTTTCCAATCTTTGTTTTCATAATATACCACAAAGCTCCTGTGATGCATACAGAAGAATATGCTCCACAGATAATACCTATCATCAACGGCGCTGCAAATTCCTTGATGGAACTTACACCCATAATGAACAAGACAGCTACCATGACAAATGTAGTAAGGGATGTATAAATACTTCTTGTCAGTGTCCATGTGACACTCTTATTTACAACCTCTTCCAGATCTGTTGTCTTTGTTTTCAGTCTGAGTTCCTCACGGATTCTGTCAAAGATAACAATCGTCGCATTGATAGAATAACCTACAATGGTGAGCATACATGCGATAAAGGTATTACCTACCGCAATTCTTGCAATTGCGTAGAACGTAAGTACCACTAACACGTCATGAAGAAGCGCTGTAACCGCACTGGTTGCAAATCGAATATCTTTGAAACGGAACCGGATATATAACAGCATACAGATGGTTGCTACTATCACAGCTATGATCGCATCCTGACGCATCTCATTGCTGACTGTGGAACTGATATTTTCAACTGTAATCTTAGATTCATCCACACCGAAATTATCCACTAACGCTTGATTTAACGCTTCTCTCTTTGCAAGATCTAATGTCACAGTCTTAATGATCACCTGATTGGTTCCTGCCACCTTCTGTGTCTGAACATTCGCATCTCCGGTTACCTCTTCTAAGATCGGTACGATCTCTTTGTCAATCTCATCGATGGAATAATCCTTATTAAAGGTTACATTGGTAGATGTTCCCCCCTGGAACTCTAGACTATAAGCAAATGCTCCTTTTCCTCTGGATGCGTTTACTCCCATAAATGCAACACCGGCTATGATCACTGCCAGAGAAATGCCGATAAATAGTTTTCTTTTTGCAAGGAACGGAATGGTTGTCCGCTCTTTCTTACGTGGGCGATAGTATAACTTCTCACTGCGAAGACCAACTGCATAGAAAGCATAGATGATCATACGGGTGATCACAAGCGCTGTAAACATTGACACAATAATACCGATTGCAAGTGTCTGTGCAAAACCTTTTACAGTACCGGAGCCCTTCATCCATAAAACAGCTGCTGCGATCAGTGTTGTCACGTTACCATCCACGATGGCAGACATGGCTTTCTGGAAACCGGTCTTCAATGCATTTCTCACACTCTTGCCGCGATCCATCTCTTCTTTCACACGGGCAAAAATGATAACATTGGCATCCACTGCCATACCGATACCGAGAATAATACCTGCGATACCCGGCAGCGTTAACGTCACATTAAACGCATTTAAAATCACGATCACAAGCTCTGTATAGATAAGAAGAGCAAGTCCTGACGCCAATCCCGGCAGATAATACACGAAGATCATGAATAAAAATACTATGGCAAGTCCGATCACTCCCGCTTTTAAGCTTGTGCTGATTGCCTGTTCACCCAGCTGTGCGCCAACAACATTCGAACGAAGCTCTTCCAATTCAAGTTTCAATCCACCGATACGGATGGTAGAAGCAAGTGCATCTGCCTCTTCAAAGCTCATGCTTCCGGTAATCTGTGCCTCTCCGTTTTCAATCGCATTGTTTACATTCGGCACACTGACAAAGCTTCCGTCATAGTAGATACCGATACTTTCCTGTGCTTCATATGCTTTTGTTGTCGCTTCTGCAAATTTCTTCGTTCCGTCTTTTGTAAAGACAAGAGAAACGATATTTTCTTTTGCCTTTGTAGTCTGGTTCTCCATTGTCTCTGCTTTTGCGCTCTTTACATCGCTTCCTGTAAGAACCAAAGAGCCATCTGCTTCCAGCTCTTCCAGACTCTTGGTCAGCTGATAATCCTTGGCAGCATCACCGGTCGCATTCACCTGCTGATAGTTCGGTGTTCCGTCACTTCCTGTCTGTGCAATAAAGTACAGAGAACCCGGCTGTCCAAGTTCATCCAGAATCTCATTTGCATTCGACACACCCGGAATCTCAATGTTGATTCGGTCATCGCCTTCCTGATACACGCTGGATTCTGTGCTGTACTGCTCCACACGCTTTTGAAGCTTATAAATTGTATCTTTCATTTCACTTTCTGATGGGTTTTCGTCCTTTACCTGATAAGTAATGCTGACACCACCCGCCAGATCAAGACCAAGCTTGATATTTTTTGCCGCACCGGTATGGTCATTTCCCCAACCGACAGCAGCTGTAAATCCTAATACTCCGATCAGGATCACCGTCACCACAAGACTTAAGATGCCTTTATTTTTCTTCATGGTTAACTTCCTCTCTTTTTTCGTCTCTTCTAACTTTTATATAAAACCGCCAGACTTATTGGTCTGCCAGAGCGGCTTTCATCATGATGGCACATTCTACCCGCTTCCTTTGCATCTCACATCCGATTTCATAAGTATCATGAATCGTTCCATAGAAATTATAAGCATTCGCCATACAACCGCCGCTGCAATAAAACTTGGCAAAACAATTTTTACATTTTTCTTTGGAATATACATTACAGCTTCTGAAGTCATCCGCAATCTCCGGACGTTTTACCCCTTCATCTACGTTTCCCATCAGGAATTCTTCCTGACCTACAAACTGATGGCAGGGATAGAGGTCACCCCAAGGTGTCACCGCCAGATATTCTGTACCGGAACCACAGCCGGACAAGCGTTTTGCCACGCATGGCCCGCCTTCTAAGTCTATCATAAAGTGGAAGAAATTAAAACCTTTTCCTTCCTTTTCCCGCTCGATCATAATCTTCGCAAGCTTGTCATATTCTTCCATGATCACCGGAAGATCCTCTTCACGAATTGCATACGGATCTGTCTCCGGTCCGACAACCGGTTCAATGGACATCTGTTTGAATCCAAGATCTGCAAAATGAAGCACATCATTAGAAAAATCCAGATTATCTCTTGTAAATGTTCCCCGCACATAATACCGTTCCTGATTCCGGCTGTCTGCAAGCTTCTGGAATTTCGGAACGATCAGATCATAACTTCCTTTTCCGTTTCTAAATGGACGCATACGGTCATTGACTTCTTTTCGTCCATCCAGACTTAAAACAACGTTATCCATTTCTTTGTTCACAAAATCCTGGATTTCGTCATTTAATAATACTCCGTTTGTCGTAACTGTAAAACGGAAATGCTTATCATGAAGCTTCTCCTGCTCTCTTCCGTAAGCAACCAGGTCCTTCACTACCTGCCAGTTCATTAACGGCTCTCCGCCAAAGAAATCTACCTCAAGATTTCTTCTGGAACCGGAATTCTCAATCAGGAAATCCAGCGCTTTCTTTCCCGTCTCGAAATCCATAAGCGCTCTTCTTCCATGATATTCGCCTTCCTCTGCAAAGCAGTATTTACATGCCAGATTACAATCATGTGCAATATGAAGACACAGCGCTTTCACGACAGTTTTTCTCTTTTTCACGTCTTCGATGAGACACTCATACTCGTCTTTTACAAAAAGCTGTCCATTTTTTGCAAGCTCTGTCACATCGTCAAGCGCATCCTTTAATTCTTCTTCACTATATGTATCTTGAAGGGCATTTTTCAGTCCCTCAAAGGTTTTTTCCTCTTGAAGTGTCTCTGGTGTGTGCGCTTCATTTTCTTCATTTAAACAGGCGATCACATCATAACAGAGCTCGTCTACTACATGAACTGCGCCACTGTACACATCCAGAACAATATTGTATCCGTTATTCTTGTATTGATGAATCAAAACTATACCCCTTTCGGTCTTCTTAAAATTGTTTTTAAACTTGAAGAAACAGCGACCAAAAAGACCGCTGTCTCTTAATTCTTCTTATTCTTCTTACGAGCTTATTTCTTCTGTTCGCAAGTCTGATTTCCTACTGTACAAGATGTCTTACAAGCAGACTGACAAGATGTCTGGCACTCTCCGCATCCACCTTTTTTAACAGTGTTGTTCAGTGTCTGTGTATTTAATGTTTTTACATGTTTCATGTGTACATTCCTCCTTCACTTTGCTTAACTTATGCTATTATACCATCTTGCCGGTATTTTCGCAATCCTTTTATCTGACTGTTAAAACTTTAATTTGACAAACCCGTTAAATGTTTAATTACCGCCATTTATATAGATATTTCTTTCAGACTGTGTTACACTGGGCGCAGATTGATTACAGTATGAAAGATTCGGTACTGCACGCGTTGCCATTATTTTATTCTAGGAGGTAATTGTATCATGGCAATTCAAATTGGCATTAACGGATTTGGACGCATTGGAAGAGTCGCCTTCCGTATCGCCATCAGTCAGCCAGAAACCTTTCACCTGTGCGGAATCAATGTCCGCAACGCAGATCTTAACTATATGGTATATATGATCCGCTACGATTCGATCTTCGGACGATTTCAGGGCGAACTATCTGTTTACGATGGAGGAATCCTTGTAAACGGACAGAAAATCCCTGTATTTTCCGAAAGTGATGCAGCTTCCATCCCATGGGAGGCATGCGGAGCAGAATATATCATCGACGCCACTGGTGCATTTTGCACTACTCAAAAAGCAATGGCACACATTC
Source organism: Dorea sp. CAG:317 (assembly GCA_000433535.1). Classification (GTDB taxonomy): domain Bacteria; phylum Bacillota; class Clostridia; order Lachnospirales; family Lachnospiraceae; genus Dorea_D. The sequence goes on along the minus strand of FR892668.1, from coordinate 78,262 downwards.
ATGCCGGTGCTAAGAAAGTTATCATCTCTGCTCCGGCAAAAGACGAAGAGACTCCAACCTTTGTCATGGGTATCAACCAGAACAAATATACACCGAACATGCAAGTTGTCTCAAACGCATCTTGTACAACAAACTGTCTGGCTCCAATTTGTAAAGTCCTTGAAGATAATTATGGGATTGAATATGGTTTGATGTCTACCATTCATGCTGCGACTGCAAAGCAAAAGGTCGTTGACTGCCGATCTCTCAAAGATTGGCGCACCGGCAGAGCAGTGTTTGGCAACTTAATCCCATCCACTACCGGAGCTGCAAAGGCAATCTCTTTAGTCATCCCTTCCTTGAAGGATAAGATGAATGGAATTTCTTACCGTGTACCAACTTCTGATGTATCCATCGTCGACTTAAATGTAGCGCTTTCTAAAGCTACTTCTTACGAAGATATCTGTCAGAAAGTCCGGGAAGCCTCTATGACATATTTGTCCGGCATTCTGGACTGCGTAGATGACGAAGTCGTATCTTCGGACTTTATCGGCGATTCTCACGCATCAATCTTTGATATACGGGAGGGAATACAGGTAAATTCCCATTTCTTTAAACTTATCTGTTTCTATGACAATGAATGGGGCTACACCTGTCAGATTTTCCGTCTGATCAAATATATGAACCAGATCGACCAAACAAAATAATCTCGAATGACTGCAACGCTTCCTGCAGATACTGTAATCTTGACTATAAGTACGGAACATATACAGACGTTATTACGATTATGGACCATACGACATCACATACAAGAAGAGGACTTACTCAATCAAAATGTGAGGTAACCCCAAAAAGTTAAACTTTTTTCGAGACGGCTTCGGTCGTCTCGTTTTTTATAACCACTCGGCAAGTTTTGCATTTTCCAGAAGCGACTCCAATTGGATAACAGAAGAATAACCTTCTGTAAGTTCATCAATTTTCCCGTTGACTGCCGGGTGAAAATATTGTCCTGCCGACTCTGCTTTCTTTCCTTCCCGAATAGCTTTTGCTAAAATTTCTCTATCCTTAACACGCTTTTGTTCCGGAATCTCTTGAATAATTAAAAGAGGCGGTACATAAGGTTTTTGCATTTCCCCTTGAAGCAGCACTTTATCTCCCTCAAAAATATATCCGGTACAAAACCCTCGCTTTGCACCTACAACTTTTACCCCATGATCAATGAGCCATTGAACCGTTTTCACTCGGTCCATCATATCCTTGGGACCTGTAGATATCAAAATCACCGGAAGATTAACCAGTGCCGGAAGATCGGAACATAATTTTTCTTCTTTTATCTTGCTGGTACCACCCATGCCACATGTAACTGCAACCGGAATCCCGTTTCTCCTACAAACTTCCATAGTTCCTGATGCGGTAAGGGCTCCGCTAATTCGATTTTCCATAGCATCTTCAAGAGTTTCACAATTCAATCGCATGACTCTGTCAGCATGCTCGCGAAAGAACAGATACTCTTCCATATCACCAATCTTAATTTTCCCTTGGGACACCCACACAATATTTTTCTTTTGTATCGTCCATTTATCTAAAATATCTGTGTTGGAAATGGATTTAAGACCATGTGTTAAGAGTGCGGTTTCCACTAAATATTCCATATCATCGCCATCCTTTCTACAGCTCTTTTCATCATTTCCTATGAAATCATTCCCCCGATCATCCCTCCGCCCGAGCACAGAATGAACGCAGTTATCATATTTACCGCATTCCCGTTCAGCGTATGGTAGACGCCAAGTGTAATCAGCATCAGCAAAGCAAAATATGCCGCACCCAAACCAAGCCCCCATAAGAACCTTCGGACTTTGACAAGCTTTCCTATCACCAGTCCTCCCGCCATAGTCGCCAATACATAGATTGCGACAATTGCTGCAGACACTAATTGTTCATCCAGTTCAAACTTATAGAGCAGCACCGTAAGAAGCGCCAGCAACATACCTGTTACTACATAAGAAAATAGCAGCGACTTTAACATCCATACTATTTTTGTTTCCCGTTTTTCCTGTCTCTCCATGTAAACTCCCTCCTTGTCTATCACAAGGTATGAGAGTTGCCCCTTTTTTATGCCATTAAGATTCCATTTGACGTCCCAAAAAATCTGCGGCACAGGTTGCAAGTCTTTCTTCTGTCTGTGAAAACTTCTTTTTCCCTTCTTTTAAAAGCAGAACGACTCCTCCAATCACATCCCCCTCACAAAGAATCGGTTGAATAATCTCCCAGGAATAATTTTCTTCCTGCTCTGCTAAGACTTTCACATATTTTTTATCATCTGAAGAAGCGCATTGTGCTCTTCTTGCCTCCAACACCTTTTCCAATGGTTTACTGATATACTGCTCCTCCACTTCTTTTTTCCCTGATCCGGCTGCAGCAATCACCTGATCCATATCACAGATAAAAGCAAGGCATCCCGATACATGGGCAAGACTCTCTGCATATTGTCTCGCAAACGCAGACAATTCCCCAATAGGAGAATATTTTTTCAAAATAACCTCACCTTCCCGATCCGTAAAAATTTCAAGTGGATCGCCCTCCCGAATTCTTAAAGTACGCCGAATCTCCTTCGGAATCACAACTCTTCCCAGATCATCGATTCTTCTCACAATACCTGTTGCCTTCATAAAAAATCCTCCATCTACTGTACTTTCCAATTCTGGAAATAGTATCTGTAATGAAATAAGAAATTATACAGTCTTGATAACAAGTCTTTCTTTGTGTTAAACTCTAAACAGTATCTTTTAAACAAAGCAACAATTATGGAGGATTAAAACTATGAGTAAAATCGATGAAGTAAGAGCTGACATGGTGAAGGCTATGAAAGCCGGAGACAAAGACACAAAAGAAACTTTATCCATGCTGCTTGCAGCACTTAAAAATAAAGCTATTGATAAGCGTTCTGAGCTGACACCCGAAGAAGAAATTCAGGTAATCTTAAAAGAAGTGAAACAGACAAAAGAAACTCTGGACATGACACCTGCCGACCGCACAGAGATCATCGAAGAATGTAACCGCCGTCTGAGCGTTCTGGAACAGTATGCTCCAAAGATGATGGATGAAGCAGAGATCCGTGAGGTCATCACTACTACTTTGAGTGAAGTCGGCGTTGAAGCACCTACTGCCAAAGACAAAGGAAAAATCATGAAGGTTCTGATGCCAAAAGTAAAAGGAAAAGCGGACGGAAAGCTTGTCAATGATATCCTTATGACGTTCATGCAATAGCCAAACAGGCTCTGACCCCTGTCACTTACGTATCAAAAAAACTGTCGTACCGAAGAATCTAACGAAGTATTTTCTTCCACACGACAGTTTTTCTTTGATTCGTCTATTTTTTTATTGTCCCTGTGCTTCTGCCTGATCATCTGTCTGAAGCTCGTTGCTGTATGGCTGCGTTACTTCCTGCTTCATTATCACGCTCAGATCATTGAAATCAATTTTCTTCCACACATTTTTGTGCACTTTGATCTCGGTATCTTCTTTCCATTCTTCTACAGTTTTATTGTAAAGTTCAGCCTTTCTCTCATTAACGATCTCTTCTTTTTTACTTGCAGTAGCATCTGCATCCATAAGACTTACCACTTTACCTACATAATACCCTGCGGATGTCTCAATCACATCGGTCACTTCATTTTCACCCAACTGATCTGCAGCTTTTACAAGATCCGCATCCGGTGTCTCTGACTCACTGTCAAAAGAAGCTTCTGATGTTTCTAATGAATACTCTGCTGCAAGTGCAGTCAGATCGCCTCCGTTTTTTGCAGCTTCTGCGAGTTTCTCAGCATTTGCTTTTGCTTCTTTCTTCTCGTCCTCTGTAAGTTCCTGTGTTTCTCCCTCTTCCGTTGTCTTGGTATTAGAGAATAACACATACTGCATCTTCTTCTGAGCTGCCTCTTCATCAGACACTTCTGTATCTGCGCCTGCCTCAATGGCTGTTCTTACCTTGGAACTTACCAACATCATAGTAAATACTTTCTCTACAGTTTTCTCTTGTCCGGATACCTTTTCCTTCTGCTCCAGTCCGTTATCCTCCGAGAAACTTTTCGCTGCTTTCTTGATGGAAGCCTTTTCTTCGTCCGTAAGTGCAACATCATAGTCTTTCTTATGTGCATCACAAAGTGCCATTGCTTCTAATTCTCCTGCGACAGAATCTTTTACAGACTCTTCATAAGTCTTTCCTTTTTCCGCCTCGGAATTCCACATATCCTCTCCCAGATATGCACTATAATAAGTTTCATATGTTGCCTGCGTATATCTTGCATAAAAGTTTGCGACATCTGCTGAAATCTCTTCCTTTCCAACTGTCAGAGCCACATCATCTCCGTTCCATGAACCACAGCCCGTAAGAGAAGTTGTCGCAAGCATTCCTGTCATAAATAATATCAATGCTTTCTTTTTCATCTCTCCATACCCTCCTTAGTACCGTTAACTTTTTTATTATATCTTGTTTTTAATTGCCAAGCAATCCTTTTATACCAATTAACACATTTTTCACAACTTCCAGCGCACTCTCCGTCTTATCTCTCTTATTGATCCGCTTCTTCCGATAAATAAACGTCGGCGGCTCTGCCTTAAAAGCAAGGTCATCCCGGAATTCTTTGAGAAGCGCCGGTATTTTCTCCGGGCATACTTTTGCCCGTTCATACATGGCAAAGGTATATGTGTCCCCCTTTTGTTCCACGGCTGTCACATAGACCTTATGCGCCAGCGCTTTTAGCTGTGCCACTGTAAGAAGCATTTCCACCTTCTTCGGGATATCTCCAAAACGGTCAATCAACTCTTCGACCATATCTTCCATCTCTTCTTCTGACTCAATTGCCGCAATCCTCTTATAAATATCAAGCTTCTGATATTCATTGGAAATGTAAGTATCCGGAATGTATGCATCGATATTCAGATCGATGGTCGTAGTATAATCTTCCTCTTCCATCTCTCCTTTTAGATGTTTGACCGCTTCATTGAGCATTTTGCAGTAGAGATCATACCCCACTGCTTCCATATGACCATGCTGTTGCGCTCCCAGAAGATTTCCGGCTCCGCGGATCTCCAGATCTCGCATCGCAATCTTAAACCCGGAACCAAGATCTGTAAATTCACGAATAGCTGCCAGACGTTTCTCCGCGATTTCTTTTAGCATCTTGTCCCTTCGATACAAAAGAAACGCATATGCCATGCGGTTAGATCTCCCCACTCGTCCACGAAGCTGATACAACTGAGAAAGTCCCAGACGATCCGCGTCATGGATGATCATTGTATTTACGTTAGAAATATCGAGCCCTGTCTCAATAATAGTCGTAGAGACCAGCACATCAATCTCTCCGTCAATAAAATCGCACATGATGCGTTCCAACTCCTGTTCCCGCATCTGACCGTGGGCAAATGCCACATTGACATCCGGCACCAGTTTCTGGATATGCGCAGCTATCTCTGCAATATCTTCCACACGGTTATATACATAATAGACCTGTCCGGATCTTGCGCATTCTCTCTCAATCGCTTCCCGCACCATCTCATCATTGTACTCCATGACATACGTCTGAATCGGCATACGATCCTGGGGAGCTTCCTCAAGCACACTCATATCACGAATCCCGATCAGGCTCATGTGCAGCGTTCGTGGAATCGGCGTTGCAGTCAACGTAAGCACATCTACATTTTCTTTTAACTTTTTAATCTTCTCCTTATGCTGAACACCAAAACGCTGTTCCTCATCAATGATCAGAAGTCCCAGATCTTTGAATTTCAGATCGTCACTCAACACCCTGTGGGTTCCGATCACGATATCTACCAGACCTTTTTTCGTATCTTCAATAGTCTTCTTCTGCTGTGCAGAAGTTCGAAATCTGCACATAAGATCCACTCGCACCGGAAAATCCCGCATACGCTGCTGGAATGTATGATAATGCTGCTGTGCAAGAATCGTTGTCGGCACAAGATATACAACCTGCTTACTCTCCTGCACCGCCTTAAAGGCTGCACGAATTGCAATCTCAGTCTTACCGTATCCCACATCTCCGCAGATCAGACGATCCATAATCTTCGAGCTTTCCATATCGCGCTTTACTGCTTCGATTGCAAGAAGCTGATCTTCGGTCTCTTCGAAAGGAAACATTTCCTCAAATTCCTTTTGCCAGACAGTATCTTTCCCATAGACAAACCCCTCCTGATTCTGTCTTGCCGCGTATAGTTCCACCAGATCTTTGGCAATCTCTTTGACAGCTCCGCGGACTCTCGTCTTCGTCTTCACCCAATCCTGGCTTCCCAGACGGTTCAGTTTCGGTTTTTTGGCATCTGCACTTGCATACTTCTGGATCAGATCAAGCTGCGTTGCCGGTATATAGAGATTCCCGCCTTTATCATAGGCAATCTTCATATAGTCTTTGGCAACCCGATCTACTTCGATCTTTTCAATCCCCTGATAGATGCCCAGCCCGTGATTTTCATGCACCACATAATCGCCGGGCTTAAGTTCAGAAAAGCTCTGAATCTTCCGCCCCTCGTATATTTTTCGTTTTTTCTTTTTCTTTACATTTCCAAAAATATCGCTCTCAGCAATCACAGTAAATTTAAGGAGGGGATACTCATATCCTTCGGTAATATGCCCGTATGCAGTCATAATTTCCCCGGGCTGTACCTCCCGCTCCATATCGTCACTGTAATAACTACTCAAATTGTAATCTCTTAAATCTTCCGCAAGACGTCTTGCCCTTGTACGGGAACCGGACAAAAGAACCACCCGATATCCATTTCTCTTAAGCCTCTTCAGATCCTGCGTCAACAATTCAAAGCTCCGGTTATATGGATTGACGCTCTTGGTCTGCAAATCATAGGAGCCCCGCACTTCGAAACCTTTTGCTTTCATTGGCAGTGTAAAAAAGCCTACACCGCAATATCGATTCATTTCTTTTACAACTTCTGACACGCCATAAAGTTTCATCTCTTCATTTGAAACTTCGTACCCTGCCTCCACACGTCTCTTGCCCGCTTCTATAAATTCCTTCTCGACTCCTTCTCCCTTTTCCAGAATTCGAACTGGTTCATCAAGATACAAAAGTGTGTCTTTCGGATCAAAATACTGTAAAAAAGAAACTCTTTGATCTTCCTCTGTAGGGAACTCCGAAGCAGGATACAGGAATACTTCACTTAAATTTTCAACAGAACGCTGTGTATCCACATCAAAGGTACGAATGGAATCCACTTCATCCCCCCACAATTCAATACGAATCGGAAGTTCCTCCGTCAGAGGGTAGACATCCAGAATCCCTCCGCGCACTGCAAATTGGCCGGGACCGGATATTTCCGCCTCCCGTTCATACCCGACCCACACAAGCTTCCGGATCAGTTCCTCTAAATCTACCGTATCTTCAGCTCCGATGGAAATGACTCTTTCTCTTATCACCTCTCGCGGAAGCAGGCAGTCCATAAAAGCATCAATGCTTGTGACAACCACTGCCGCCTTTTTCTCGATCAATGCCGCCAACACTTCCATCCGCGCTTTCACAAGCTCTTTACTGCGAATATCCGCCTGATAAAAAAGCAGATCCTTAGCAGGATAGAGGTACGTATCTGTATCCAGCATCCGGTATTCTTCATAGACCTGCCTTGCTTTTGATTCACTGGAACAAACGATGACCTTATGAGCAATGCCATCGCTAAGTGCATACATCATATGTGTTTTTTGTGAATTTACACATCCCGAAATGCACAGCATTCCGGGATGTTCCATCCTGTTTTTATTAATTTCTTCAAATTCAGCCAGTTCTGTCAGCGGTCCCTTTAAGGCCTGCATATCTCTTACGCCTCCTTTGGCTTTACTTTGCGATTATATTCATTCATGGCAGCTTCCACATCACCGCGTAAGATCATTGCGGCAGCTTCTGCCGATTTTTCATATCCCTCTTTCATTTCCTCTCTCTCTTCTTTTGTGAAATGACTGAGTACATAATCTGCCAGATCATATTTTTTCGGTTTTTCTCCCACCCCGACTTTGATCCTCATAAATACATCCGTGCCAAGGTGCTGAATGATACTCTTCATCCCGTTATGTCCCCCTGCGCTTCCTTTCTTACGGATGCGGATCTGTCCCGGCGGAAGACTGATATCATCATAAATAATCAAGAGTTCCTGTGCCTCATCTACCTTAAAATAGTCTACGAGCCCGCGGATACTTTCTCCGCTCAGATTCATATATGTCTGCGGTTTTGCAAGGATCACTTTCTGTCCTTCAATCATGCCCTTACCGATATAAGCTCTGTTCTTCTTACCGTCTACAGAAATATTATATTTTTCTGCTATCACATCTATGACATCAAACCCGGCATTATGTCTCGTTCCCTCATATTGGGATGTCGGATTTCCCAGTCCTGCAATTATATACATCTCTATCACTCTCCATTTTCTCTTATACATTCTACAGGAAGTCCTTGCGTTTGTCACGAAAAAAAGAAACTCCTGTGCATATTTTTATACATTCCTTCATACATTATAGAAAGTGAATCTATCACGAAAAATTTACAGGAGGTCATTATGAGTTCCAAAACAAAAATTGTTGTACTGCATATGAAGGAAATCATTTATACCGCAGTATTTGCCATACTGGCGATTGTATTTATCTTATTGCTGCTATTTATGTTTCTTCCGAAAAATAAAGAAGCTGCCGCTACAGAATCAAAATATATCCCCGGAACTTATACTTCCACCGTTTCTCTGAATAATACGGCGCTCGAAGTAGAAGTATCAGTCGATGAATCCCATATTAATTCCATTCGTTTCTCCAATCTGGACGAATCCGTGGCAGCCATGTATCCACTCGTACAGCCTGCAATCGAAAATATTGCCGAGCAGATCTACGAGAAACAATCATTGGAAAACATTGAGTATTCCAATGATAATCCTTATACTTCGCAGATTATTGTAAATGCAATCCGCGAAGCATTAGAAAAAGCCATAGCTGATTAAATGCTATGGCTTCTTATTTTTCCCTCTTTTTTCATGCTTATCCTTCCACGATCAGATATCTTCCGTCTGGAAGTGCAAATACTTCTGAGGCTTCCTCCAGCTCTTCTGATGACATTCCGTCTACATCCAAGCCTTCTCCGTCCAGGAAGTCCCGTACTTCGTCAATGTTGTCTACCACTGCTGCCATACAGTCTTCCAAAAAAGCTTCTGCTTCCTCAATGGACTCTGCCACCGGTTCGTCAAAAAGCTGTGACTGATTCTTAAGAAATGTCTTTAGACACTCTTCATCGTACTCATACATCATTCCATCCTCCCTTCTGATCCTTTTATACAAACTGCAAGAGTTCCAAAGGTTCTCTGATGATTACCTCTGCCCCAGCAGCTTTTAATTCTTCTTCTGTTCGAAATCCCCATGCGGCACTGATCGTCCGAACTCCTGCATTATGACCGGTCTTTACATCCACTTCTGAATCACCGATGTAGAGACACTCCTCCTTTGTTCCTCCAAGCTTCTCAAGAATCTTGAATACCGCTTCCGGGTCCGGCTTCCTCTGAATGCCTTCCTGCTGCCCCCATGCACAGTCAAAGACATCTTCTCCAAAAATTTCTCTTACCACCTTAACAGTCTGTCTGTGTGGCTTGTTAGAAAGCACTGCCAGTTTCACACCCTGCGCTTTGAGTGTTTTCAGAAGTTCTTCAATTCCATCATAAGGTGTTACATGATATGTACAGTTCTCATCAAATATACGTCCGTACACTTCCATTCCCTCTTCGATACGGGCAGCATTCTTATCTCCGCCCGCATCCAGGGATTTCTCTATCAAAACTCTTGCGCCATTCCCCACAAAGGCACAGCACTGTTCCTTCGTGATCGGCATAAGTCCCATCTCTTTTAATGTCTCCTGCACAGAATACGTGATCGATTCCAGCGTATCGGTTAATGTTCCATCCAAGTCAAATATACAAGTTTTCATCTTCACATTTCCTCCTTGCATAATCATATTATGAACCAGAGTAAATTTCAAGTAGAGAAACCATGATTTTTGATCAGCTTAAATATTGTCTCATAATACGGAGTGCATTTTTTTCTAATCTGCTTACCTGTGCCTGCGAAATTTTAATTTCTCCTGCAACCTCCATCTGCGTCTTCCCTTCAAAAAAGCGTAGCTTGATAATATGGCGCTCTCTTGGATTCAAATGCCCCATCGCCGCCTCCAGGGACAGATTTTCTACCCATCTTTCTTCTTTATTTTTGGTATCACTGATCTGATCCATCACATACAGCGCATCGCCTCCGTCATTATACACCGGCTCCTGAAGGCTCATAGGCACTTGGATCGCATCCAGTGCAAAGACGATATCTTCCTTGGAAATTCCGATTTCTGAAGCAATCTCCTGCACAGTCGGCTCTTTCAAATGCTGTTTCATATAATTTTCTCTTGCATAAATCGCCTTATATGCAGTATCTCGAAGTGATCTGCTGACTCTGATGGAATTGTTGTCTCTCATGTATCTCCTGATCTCTCCGATGATCATAGGTACCGCATATGTGCTGAATTTCACATCCAGCTCTGTATTAAAATTATTAATCGCTTTAATCAGACCAATACAGCCGATCTGAAAGAGATCATCCGGATTTTCACCGCTTGCCCCGAAGCGCTTGATCACGCTCAATACCAGTCTTAAGTTTCCTTTGATATATTCCTCTTTCGCCTGCGCATCTCCCGCTTTTATCCTTACAAACAAAGCTTCCTTCTCCTCTTCTTTCAGGATAGGAAGCTTTGCTGTATTCACTCCGCATATTTCTACTTTTCCCTGTGCCATGATGACGACCTCCTCTGCTAGATGACTTTCTCTTGTCTTTCTAGTAGAAATTGTCTCCACCTGCACTTTTGTTATTCTGCGTCACGGAAAATTTTATAAACTTTTAGCCCTTGACAGTTCTATCTGTCCCACTTATCAGCCAGATTCTGAATCTGTGTCTCGAATTTTGCCAGTTCTTTATTGGCAAGCCCTTCGTTTTTATAAACCACCTGGAGAAGGTGTTTCGCCGCTGCCACCACACGTTCGAAGGCATTCTGTTTTCTTGCCTTAGAAGGTTTCTCCGCCGCCTTCTTAGGCTCTCTTACACCGGCCGACAGAATCTCACCGGTCAGAAGATCCACACATCCTCCGGAATATGGCGCCATTGCAGGATATCCGAACCGTTCCTCAATGGTATTGGCAAACACATCTGTCACCGTATCTTCTCCATGGACAACAAACACATTCTTCACCGGTGTACGGAAACCTTCCATCCACGCAAGCAGTCCATTCATGTCTGCATGACCGCTGATACCTTTGAGTGTCTCAATCTTGGCATTGACTTCCACAGTCTCCCCGAACAGCTTCACACATTCCGCTCCTTCGATCAATTTGCGTCCCAATGTTCCGACTGCCTGATATCCAACAAAGCAGACCGTACATTCTTTTCTCCACAGATTATGTTTTAAATGATGGCGAATACGTCCCGCTTCACACATTCCCGAAGCAGACAGGATTACCTTCGGTTTGTCATCGAAATTGATCATCTTTGACTCATCACTTGTAATCGTAGTCCGAAGTCCCGGGAAGAGAAGCGGGTTGATCCCCTGTCGCACAAGCGCCATTGCTTCCTCATCAAAACAGGACTGTACATTTTTCTGAAAAACACTTGTCGCTTCAATCGCAAGCGGACTGTCCACATATACTTCAAATCCCGGATATTCCGGTAAGAGCCCTTTTTCTTTGATCTCTCTGATAAAATAGAGGATTTCCTGCGTTCTGCCCACCGCAAAAGACGGAATGACGACATTTCCTCCTTTGGCGAAGGTCTCTCTTAAGATTCTTGTAAACTCTCCTACATAGTCCGGCACATCGTCCCCATGAGTTCGGTCTCCGTAAGTAGATTCGATCACTACATAATCCGCTTCCTGCACATAGGCCGGATCTTTGATGATCGGCTGGTTAAGATTACCTACATCACCGGAAAATACGACCTTTCTCGTCTCATTTTCTTCTGTGATCCACACCTCAATAGCCGCCGAACCAAGAAGATGTCCTACATCCGTAAATCGTACATCAATTCCTTCACAAAGCGTGATCCGCTGATTGTAATCACAGGGATTTAATAACTTGATCGCTGCTTCTGCATGTTCCATTGTATACAATGGCTCATACAGAGGTTCGCCGCTTCGCTGTGCCTTCCTGTTTCTCCACTCTGCCTCAAATTCCTGAATGTGCGCACTGTCTCGAAGCATAATATCACAGAGATCCGCAGTCGCATATGTGGAAACGATATCCCCGTGAAAGCCCTCCTTGCAAAGCATCGGAATCTTTCCGGAATGGTCAATGTGTGCATGCGTCAGAAGCACATAATCAATCTCTCCCGCCGATACAGGTATTTCCTGATTCTCATAGAGATCCGGTCCCTGCTCCATTCCACAATCCACAAGAATATTCTTTCCGCAGGCTTCGATTAAATGACAGCTTCCAGTCACTTCATGGTCTGCTCCTATAAATCTAAGCTTCATACAATCAACCCCTTTTTCACGCAAGTCTGTATTATTGTTATATCTGGTCTTATTGTAACACTTTTCTTTATTTTTGACTACGAATACTTTACAATTTCTCTTCGAAGTCTTATCATAATTTTTTTCTCCAGTCTGGAAATATAGGACTGTGAGATTCCAAGGCTGTCTGCCACCTCTTTTTGCGTCCTCTCTTCACCGTCCGAAGTTCCAAGGCCAAAGCGCATCCTCACAATCGTCTGCTCTCTTCCGGACAAGCCATTCACCGCCTTAAGAAGAACCTTCTTCTCAGCCTCATACTCCAAATCTCTGTAAATGGTATCCTCTTCAGTCCCCAAAATGTCAGAAAGAAGCAGTTCATTTCCATCCCAGTCCACATTCAACGGCTCATCAATAGAAACTTCCAGCTTCGTCTTATTGTTTCTTCGAAGATACATCAAGATCTCATTTTCAATACAGCGGGAGGCATATGTGGCAAGCTTAATCTTTTTTTCAGGATTAAACGTATTGATTGCCTTGATCAGCCCGATTGTTCCGATGGAGATCAAATCCTCCACACCCACACCGGTATTATCGAATTTCTTCGCAATATATACAACAAGCCTTAAATTATGCTCTATCAACAGCTTTCTTGCCTTCTCATCCTCTTCGGTTCCCAGATTCTCGATAGCCCAGGCCTCCTCTTCTGCCTCAAGCGGCGCCGGAAGTACCTCTGACCCGCCAATATAATGAATATCCTTTCTCTCCGGAAAAAGCAGTGCGCGAAAATCCGGTATTATCTTAAGCCTCTGCGGCACAACTGCATGCAACATCATGTTTCATTCCTCCTATAATAGATCAGGATTTAAGATCAAATCATACTTGCCATCACTTACTTTTTCTTCACTGATTGCAACATATGGGTGTTCAAGGATTATATTTTCTTTCTTTAGAAGCATAATCATGTCTAATCGGCGGAGCATCATCACACCTTCTTCTTTCCCCACAGAATGATAAGGAATCCATCGTACACCCTCCGTCTCCTCTTGATCCCACAGCTCTTTTGCCACCGTTTTGCAAAGGATATTAACAGCTGCTCCCGTCACCGGATCATGTAACTGATTCCCGGTGTCAAGAATCGCCGTCACTTCAATCTTCTGTTCCCCTTTGACCAAAACTGCACGGTATCGAAATTCCTGCAATCTGTTTAGATAACTTAAAAGTTTCCATATGCCAAGCGCCATATAATAACTGACTACGGCAAATGCAAAGAACAGACTTCCAGTTCTGATATACGGCTGAAAAAATTCAAATACTCCTCCCAGAAGGAAGCCGCTGATATAGAGTACAACATACGCTTGAAAAAAGGACCGTCCCCATGCGACCTTAAGCCCTGTTTTTATCATCACAATATTTACAAATCCGTGGAATAATATGAATTTAACGAACGCATAAGGAACCGGGATCAAAAGAACTGTGCAAGTAAGAACTGCACCGATGAGTGCACCAAGGCACCTTCTTTTCCCTGAAGAGTGACAATGCAGGATCTTACCGGTCACAGCCAGCATCATATAATCCATCATAAAGTTCACCAGTAAAAATACGTCTATGTATAACTCATATTGCACCTTCCACCTTCTTTCTGCAGATACTAAATCGATTTGGTACATGAGCAAGACTTATTATAGATGGATATGCTTTCATATTTTGTCAAAATCTGGAGTTATTTTAGATTTTTATTCGACAGATATCCCGAAGGACAAGAAAAAACGTGACAGCAAACTGCTGCCACGTCATAGAATCATATCTTTTATTTCTTAAAGAAATCAGGAATCTTAATAGACTGTTCCTTTACTTTACTTGTTGGTGTTCTCGGTGTATCAAGCGTTGGAGCCTGTGTTCCGCCAACACTTCTTCTCGGTACTGTTGATCCTGTTCCTGCTGCTCCTTTGGAGCGAATCATACCGATATCCAGCTGTGGTGCTGCTGAAGCTGCCGCACGCTGCTGTGTCTGTGTCTGAACCGGTCTTTCATAATTTACATGAGACACTGTAGAAGCCGGCTTCTGGTTTTCCAATCTTGATTTCAACTTGGAAGCGCTTCCGCCTACATTGTGAAGACCTGTTGCAATGACAGTGATCGTTGCTTCATCAGCTCGGGAATCATCATACATTGCACCGAAGATAATATTCGCCTCTTCACCTGCAAGATCCTGTACATATTCTGCTGCATCAGACGCATCCATCAAAGTGATATCACCGGATACATTGATGATAACATGAGAAGCTCCGGCAATTGTTGTCTCAAGAAGAGGACTTGCAACTGCCTGTTTTACAGCCTCAAGAGCCTTATCATCACCGCGTCCCTGTCCGATACCGATATGAGCAATACCCTTGTCAGTCATAACAGTCTGTACGTCCGCAAAGTCAAGGTTGATCAGAGATGGAACATTGATCAAATCTGTAATACCCTGAATACCCTGCTGCAATACCTCGTCCGCTTTTTTCAAAGCCTCCGGCATTGTTGTGCGTCTATCTACAATCTCTAACAATTTATCATTTGGGATAACGATCAGAGTATCTACGCTCTCTTTTAACTTTTCAATTCCATTTAACGCATTACTCATACGTGTTTTTGATTCGAAACGGAAAGGTTTCGTTACAACACCTACTGTAAGCGCTCCCTGCTCTTTTGCAATACGAGCAACAACAGGAGTTGCTCCTGTTCCGGTTCCGCCGCCCATTCCACACGTAACGAATACCATATCTGCGCCCTTAAGAGCTGCTGAAATCTCTTCTGCACTCTCTTCAGCTGCTTTTTCACCTACTTCCGGTCTGGCTCCGGCACCAAGTCCTTTCGTGATTTTATCTCCGATCTGCATAAGTGTGGGAGCTTTGCTCAACTGAAGTGCCTGTTTATCTGTATTAATAGCTATAAATTCCACACCGGCAATCTGTTCATCAATCATGCGGTTCACAGCGTTATTACCGCCTCCGCCTACTCCAACAACAATTATCTTTGCCGCCGCTTCTGATTCATTTGTCTTAATTTCTAGCAAGGGTTTCTCCTCCTTTGTTATCCTTATTATATATTATACATCCCATACATAGTGCAATGCATACAAAAGTACAGCTTGCCATATATACTATATAATATAGACTTTTGTATAAAATATCAATAGAATTGCAGAATTTTTCTTAATTTTCTTCTGATTTTTTTTGTTCCTCTACTTTCACATCAAATGGAATCGTTTCCTGATCTTCTGAATAGTTTTCCAAATGAAGGGTTCCCGCCTGTCCTTGCAGCTTTTCAAGGATCGGAGGAAGCTGTGCGATCTTCTCTGAAGTCACATGCGCCCCCAGACTGACGCATACATTTCCGACGTAGAGATAAATCCTTTCTTTCTCGCATACAATCTTCTCTGCGGCAAGCTTCTGCTTTTTCAATTCCTGAGAGGCTTTTAAAATTTCTCCAAAGATGCCGGATGCGTCACTTTTTAATGGCTTATATTCTTCCATCGTTTTCACATTGATGCCCTCTACAAGAGGAATTCCTTCTATGGGAATGGTTCCTTTTTCTACCACAAGACCTTCCTCATCGAAATATACATAGTTCTGTCCGTCCATCATATATCCCACGGGCTGTTTTTCCTTCACGGTGATCTGAATACTCCATGGTGCTTTTAAGCGGACAGTGATCTTCTCAAAACAGGGAAGCGTACTTCCTTTTCCCATCTTATATTTTCCAAGTACATAGAGTGAATTATTCGAAAATCTGTCATTTTTCGCAAGATCCACAATTTCTTTATCTGTGCAATAGTTATTTCCTTTTACTTCTATCTTCTGTATGTGAAACAAAAGAAGCATAGAGAGTACAATGATCATAATTCCAAGTGTAAGCACAAAAAACGCATAGATTCTATGTGATTTTTTCTTTCTGTTTTTTGCCATGTATCCTCCTCCCGGTATGGGTTCTTTTTATCTTTTTCTCCTATTTTACCACTCTTGACACACTCAGCACAAGCCCCATTTCCGCAAGGAGAAACACCACGGATGTTCCTCCGTAGCTGATAAACGGAAGCGTAATTCCGGTATTTGGTATCGTATTCGTTACCACTGCAATATTTAAAATGACCTGAATCATCATATGCGCCATGGCACCGGATGCAATCAATGCTCCAAAGAGATCCTTGGCATGGACAGCGATCACGAAAAAGCGCCAGATCAGAATCAAAAAAAGAAGAAGCACGAACCCGGCGCCGAACAACCCCAACTCTTCACAGATGATAGAGAAGATCATATCGTTTTGCGCTTCCGGCACAAACCCGAGTTTTTGCACACTTTCTCCAAGTCCTCTTCCAAAGAGACCGCCGGAACCGATGGCGTAGAGTCCTTGAAGCGTCTGATAACCCTTTTCGTAATTTTCCGGATGACGCCAGATTTTCAGTCGTTCTAACCGATAGCTCTCCAGCGCAAGGAAAATAGTCATAAATCCTGCTCCCAAAAAAGCCATTCCGAAAAACTGAGCGTATTTGGGACTCGCGACAAATATAAGGATTACCGCGATTCCGAGAATGATGATTGCAGTGCTTAAATTACTTGCTCCCACCAATGCAACAATCGGCAGAATGGTTACCACGATCGCTAACAGCGTTCGCATACTCCCGATTTTTTTGACATTGCGCTCTACAAGCCACGCCAGAAAAAGAATCAACGCCACCTTCGCAAATTCTGACGGCTGAAACGAAAAAGGGCCCAAAGACAACCATCTTTTGGACCCATTATACTCATCTCCTACAAAGATTACCGCCACGGACAACAAAATTGCCGTTATATACCCAAGCACTGCCAAACGCTGCCAGAAATGGTAATCAATGTTTGCAATCAAAAACATTCCCGCAATTCCAAGTCCCGAAGCAAATAACTGCTTTTTCAAATAGTAAAAAGAATCGTGGAACTTCACTTCCCCATTGTAGGCACTGGTACTGTACAGAATCACAAGTCCTGTCACAAGCAGCAGACACAATGCCACAAGAAGTGTATAGTCATACTTTCTATTTGTTGACTTTGAAGACGTTTCTGAAGATATCAATATCCATGCACTCCTTATAAGGAATTTACAATTTCTTTGAATTTCTCTCCACGTACTTCATAATTCGGGAACATGCCCCAGCTTGCGCATGCCGGAGACAGAAGCACCGCTTCCCCGCTCTTTGCTGTCTTTGCCGCAAGAAGAACTGCCTCTTCAAAGGTATCTGCGAATACATAATCATGAAATCCGCACTTTTCGGCATCCTGCGCAATCTTCTCACGCGTGGCTCCGATCAGGATCAGCTGTTTTACCTTCCCATCGAATGCCTGTATCCACTCTGTATATTCCGAATTCTTATCATATCCGCCGCCGATGAGTACCGTTTTGCGGTTCATTGCCTGAATTCCTTTGATCGCCGCATCCGGATTTGTACCTTTGGAATCGTTATAATACACAACACCATCTTTTTCTGTCACATATTCAATCCGGTGCTCCACACCTTTGAATGCGAGAATTGCTTTTCGAATTGTATCCATCGGGACACCGTAAACCGCTGCCATTGCTACTGCAGCCATCACATTTTCGTAGTTGTGGATACCAAGGATCTGAAGTTCATCCACATGACAGACGATCACTTCTTCCGGATTCTTATAAATCATCTTTCCATCATCCAGATAGATGCCTCTCTCTAACTTATGCGCGCTGGAAAAATATAGAACCTGTGCTTTCACTTCTTCTCCGAACGCCTTTGTTCTTTCATCCTCATAGTTAAGCACACAGTAATCTTCTGCTGTCTGATTCTTCGCGATCTGTTTCTTTGCTTCCACATAAGCTTCCATTGTATGATGACGGTTCAAGTGATCCGGTGTGAAATTTAAAATCGCACTTACCTTCGGACGGAAAGTCTCAATACTTTCCAGCTGGAAGCTGCTCATCTCCGCCACTGCCACTGAATGTTCTGTCATCTGACCGGCAGCTACTGTATATGGATTTCCAATATTTCCCACAACAAACACTTCTTCCTGATGACACTTCATAATCTCACCAAGCAGGGATGTTGTCGTTGTCTTTCCATTCGTTCCTGTGATCGCAAGCACATCTCCCTTTCCGAACGCATATGCAAGCTCCACTTCTCCAATCACCTGTATGCCATGCTCTTTCATAGCAAGAATAACCGGAAGATCTGTCGGAACGCCCGGGCTTAACACGACAAGCTCCAGTTCTTCAAGAAGATGCTCCGGGAACTCTCCAAGCACGATCGTGGTCTTCTCACCAAGTTGTTCCCGAAGACTTGCCTGATCAAGGGATTCATTTCCATCATAGAGCACAACCTCTGCCCCATGATCTTCCAATAATTTTACAGCTCCGATCCCACTGATACCAGAACCGAAAACCAATACTTTTTTTCCTGTAACTAACATTTTCTTCCTCCTACATGCCCATAAGAGCGATCAGGCAGAGAAGCGCTGTAGCAATGGAAAATACTGCCACTACTCTTGTCTCTGACCATCCGCACAATTCAAAATGGTGATGAATCGGCGCCATCTTAAAAATACGTTTTCCACCGGTTTTCTTAAAATAGGTTACCTGGATCATAACAGACAACACTTCTATCAGATAAATCAATCCAACAATCACGATAAATACCGGCATCTGCAGCATGTATGCAGTAGATGCTACAAATCCGCCAAGAGCCAGAGAACCCGTATCTCCCATAAACACACTGGCAGGATAGACATTAAACAGAAGGAAGCCAAGAAGCGCTCCCACTACTGCACAGGTAATCGGTTCTATGCCGCTCTTTGTTCCGATTGCAACCACGGTAAAGAAGGTTGCTACAAGTACCGTGACACTGGACGCAAGACCATCCAGACCGTCTGTAAAATTCACGCCGTTGACAGTTCCGATCACAGCGAAGAACATAAGCGGAATCGCAAACCAGCCAATATCAAGATAATAGCCGCCGGAAAACGGAATCAGCATCGTCAGCGAAACGTCTGTAAATTTCACAAGATAAAAAGCAAACACTGCGGTCACTACGATCTGAAGCGCCATTTTCTGTTTTGGGAACAAACCATCTGAACGTTTCATCACAACCTTTAAATAGTCATCCAAAAATCCGATCAGACCGAAGCCCAGCGTTACAAATAAGATTGGAATGATCTTCGGATAGTCTTTGATATAAAACACGGAAGTGATCACCACACTCAGAAGGATGATCACGCCGCCCATTGTCGGTGTCCCTGCCTTCTTAAGATGCGACTGTACACCGTCTACTCGTTCCGTCTGCCCCATTTTTAATTTGCGAAGGATCGGAATGATCACAGGCCCCATCATTACACTAAGTCCAAAAGCAATCAATACCGGAAGAAATATTGTATAATTCATAATCCACCTCTTTATCTTTCTCGTTCGTTCATACATTTAACCTAACCTAGTATACTTCATTTCCTATTCTTTTTCAATGCCAAGATAAGGAAATATGTTCTCAAAAATATCGCCGATGACAGGCGCTGCAATGGTTCCGCCGTAATAGATTCCCTGCGGATCATAGATCACGCACATGCCAAGAATCTGCGGATCTTGTGCCGGCGCAAAGCCGATAAAAGAAGAAATGTATTTATTTGCACTTCTTGGCAGTGTCTGGGAGGTCGCGGTCTTCCCGCCGATGGAATATCCCTCCACATATGCATTCTTACCGGAGCCCTCAGACACTACGCTTTCCAATAGCTTCTGCATCGTCTTTGAAGTTTCTTCCGAGACAATCCTCTTTCCGCGCCCCTCATGAAGGGTCTCGATCTTCTTTCCTTTTGCATCCAGCACCTGTACGCCGAAATGAGGGGTCACACGATACCCGCCATTGATCAGAGAGCTGACGGTTGCAGCCATCTGTACAGGCGTCACTTGAAAAGACTGTCCGAAACTCATAGTAGCAAGCTCCACCTGTCCTACATTTTCCTTTTTATGCATAATCGTAGAAGCTTCCCCCGGAAGATCTACCCCTGTTTCACCCATTAATCCAAACTGCTCAAAATACTTATAGAAATCATCGGTGCCCAGACGAAGTCCAATCTCGATAAATACAGGATTACAGGAATTCTGTATGCCCTGCACAAAGGTTTCCGAGCCATGTCCTCCCACTTTGTGACACCGGATCTTCCGGTCTTCTACCATTTTATATCCGGGACAGTGAAAGCGGTCATCAAGCTTCACCACTCCTTCCTCCAGACAGGCGGAAGAGGTGATGATCTTAAAAGTTGATCCCGGTTCATAGGTATCATTGATACAACCGTTCCTCCACATCTGATTCAATGCGTCTTGTTTTTCTTCCGGAGTGAGATTTTCACTTCCTTCTGTATTTAAAACAAATGGTTCATTCAGGTTAAATTCCGGAACATTTACCATGGCAAGAATTTCTCCGTTCTTCGGGTTCATAAGCAGGATTGCCACTTTTTCCGCCTGCTTTTCTTCCATCACTTTCTCTGCCATCTGCTGCGCATACATCTGAATATTATAATCCAAACTAATCTGAAGCGTATTCCCCGCCCTTGGTTCTATCCGGTCTTCTGCAACGCCATCTAACTCAATCCCTCTCGCATCTGTAGTAGTAAGAATCATCCCATTTTGCCCCTTCAGCTCATTTTCATAGCCAACTTCCAAGCCGATAATTCCCTGATTGTCCCCTCCGGTAAATCCAAGGACTTTGGATGCAAGTTCCTCAAACGGATAATAACGCTTAAAATCTTCATCCACCTTCACACCATCCAGTTCCAGATTACGAATCTTATCCCCCACTTCCTTCTCCACATTCGTCTTAATCCGTTCCATGGAAGACACTTTTTCCACTCGCTTTCTTACAGTCTCTTCTTCCAGCCCGAGAATACTTGATAATTCTTTAATCACCCGTTCCGGCTCCTTAATCTGACTGTGGATCACAGAGATCGTACACACCGTTTTATTCGTTGCAAGCACTGTGCCGTTGCGGTCAATGATCTCTCCTCTTGCCGCTTTGATCTCCCGCTCTCTTTCATGCAACGATTTTGCTTTCTCCTGATAATATTCTGCATCGAAGACCATCAGATAAACAAGACGCCCTGTCAGTCCGATAATAACGACCAGCGCGCACAAAAATACAATCAACATTTTTTTCTTATTATACGTTTTATTTTTCATAAAAAACCCCGCACAAGCTTTCTATAAATTTATTAAAGCTTTCGCGGGGTTATTCACTTATTCTGTTTTTTCTGCTGTCTTTTCAATTCCGAGATACGGGAAGATCTCTCCCATAATCTTGGATGCCAGCTCTGTTGCAAAACCACTGTTTGCCTGACCCTGTGCGTTTGGTTCATTGACCACAACGTACACAACTACCTGAGGGTTTTCCTGCGGCGCATAGCCGATAAAGGAAACAAGGTATTTTCCGTTTCTTCTCGGAAGCTTCTCTGCCGTACCTGTTTTACCACCGATCGCATAACCTTCCACTGCCGCAGACTTTCCGGTTCCTTCTTCCACAACACCGTACATATAATCTTTAATGATATCACTTGTCTCTTTCGAGATTGTCTTTCTTACAAGCACCGGATCTTTCGTCTCTGTTACATTTCCATTCTCGTCCTGAATCTGTTTGACCACATGAGGCTCATAGTAATTGCCTCCATTTACAAGAGAACAAAATGATGCTGCAAGCTGCGTCATCGTCACATTAAAGTTTTGTCCAAACGCATTTGTCGCCAAACTGGCAGCATCCATATTTTCCGCTTCATAGAGAAGACCTTCTGTGGATGCCTCTCCCGGAAGATCGATCCCTGTCATCTCACCAAACCCGAACAGTTCCTGATAACGGGTAAATTCTTCTGCTCCCATAAACTCACCGATCTGCATAAGCGCTACGTTACAGGAATTTTCCAGCGCCCGCTTCAAAGTCTGCGTTCCATGGCCGTCACGGTTACTGCAATGAATATCGTGATCCCCCACATGAAGGACACCACCACATGTATAGGATTCCTCACCGGTCAGCACACCGGTCTCCAATCCTGCCGAGATCACAAATGGCTTAAACGTGGAGCCCGGCTCATAAGTATCACTGACACAGAAATTATTCCACAGAGAGTTCAGTGTATCCAGCTTCTCTTCATCACTCATTGCTTCAATCTGTTCTTCTGTATAATATTTCGTCAGATCTCTCGGATTGTTCAGATCATAATTCGGATAAGATGCCTCTGCCAGAATCTCTCCGTTTTGCGGATTCATCACGATCACTGCTGTGTTCAGACTTCCTTCGCCTTCCCTTGCCTGATTTTTATGTTCTTCATTAAACTCTAAAATATGTTTTTCTACGATACTCTGAACCTGAAGATCAATGGTTGACATGACTGTCTGCCCGTTTTCCGGCTCCTTTACCGTCTGCTCAAAAGAGGTGCTTTCATCCTGATAGCCGTATTCTCTCCCATCTGTTCCATTTAAAATAGAATTGTAAGACGCCTCAATTCCGTTACTTCCGACATTTCCATCTACCGTAAAGCCGATCACATCACTGGCCAGCGTATTATACGGATATTTTCGCACATAATCTTCTTCCAGCCAGATTCCTTTTACATTCGGATATTTCTCACTGTCTGATTCAATTTTATTAAATTTCTGAGCCGTCGCATAATCTACACCCTTCTTCAGAATGTTGTATCGGCCGGTCGGATTCTTATCCATCAACGTTCTGACGTCTTCTTCTGCAATCCCGAAACAGTCCTCTAACACCTGAATCGTAGGTTCTATATACTCTTCTTTGCTCAGCATAACTTTCATATCTAAGATTACATTGTAGATTCGTTCACTGGTAGCGATCTTGGTACCATTCCGGTCCACAATGTCCCCCCGCTTAAACGGAATCGTGCGGCTGCCGTACTGTTGCTGATCCAACACAAGCTTCGTATATTTGTCACCACTTGCCGCATTAATATATGTAATTCTTCCCACTAAGAAAACAAAAGCCAGTACAATTGCCGCGAACAGCATGACTAGCTTTCTCTGCATGGTCTTACTAAATTTCCTTCGGAAAGGATTTCTTCTTCTTTTTGCCATACTTCCACCTGCTATTTACTTTTTATCTGACTGTGCAAGGACTCCTTCTTTCGGAATCTTTTCATACTGCTTTACATAATCAGAAGAAGGCTTCTGATATTCCACGATCTGGGCATCTGCCGCATAGACCATCCCCAGCTTCTCCTGTGCAGTTTTCCGCACCTCCTCCAAGTTCACAGAATCCATAACCGCATTGTAACGAGTGGTATTTTCCTCTCGCATGCCAGCTAATTCTTCCTGCATCGCAGTGATGTTCTTCGATCTTTTTGTAATCTTGGACTGAAGATTAACATAATTCACACAGATAAGCAGAGCGCAGATTGCTGCCACAGCCAAAAAAATCACATAGCCCTGACTCATATGCAGGGCTTTCTTACGGTTCTTACGCACCTGGTGGCTGACCTTTTTACGTCTCTTCGGCTCTTCCTTGCGTCTTCTTGGCTCGTATTCCGGCTGTGCTGCCACATTGCCGTATACGTAGGCTTGTCTCGTTGTTCTGTTGTATGAATAAGCTTGTCTTCCTGATGTCTGTCTTGCCGCCATCGTACGTTTCCCCTTTCTATTATTTTATACTCTTTCGTCGTCTTAACTCCGCTCAAAGATGCGAAGCTTGGCACTTTTCGCCCGACTGTTTTCTTCCATTTCTTCTTCGCTTGGAAGAATTGGTTTTCTAGTTAAAATACTCCCTTTTGATACTTTTCCGCACACACAGACCGGAAAATCACTCGGACATGTACACGGATTCTCATTTTTCCGAAATGCGCTTTTCACAATGCGATCTTCCAAAGAATGAAAGGTAATAATACAAAGTCTTCCACCCGGATTTAACAGATCGATCATGTCATCCAGCGAATCTTTCAACACTTCCAGCTCCCGATTCAATTCAATACGAATTGCCTGGAAGGTTCTTTTTGCGGGATGTCCCGACTTCTTCTGATACTTCATGGGGATAGACGCTCTTATAATCTCCGTCAGTTCCCCTGTGGTCTCGATGGGTTTTACTTTGCGCGCTGCTACGATGTGTTTTGCGATATTTTTCGCAAACTTATCCTCCCCGTAGTCTCTGATCACACGGTATAATTCCATCTCTTCATAGTCATTGACGATGTCTCTGGCCGTCATCTTCTGACGTGTATCCATCCGCATATCCAGAGGTGCATCTTCGCGATAAGAGAATCCTCGTTCTGCCGTGTCCAGCTGATAAGATGACACGCCCAGATCAAGCACGATCCCATCGACCTTGTCAATGCCAAGTTCATGGAGCTTCGACTTCATATCACAATAGTTGCTCCTGACTATTGTAACTTTCTCCCCGAAGTCTTTTAAGCGGTTGCCTGCGGCTTCAATGGCCGCTGCATCCTGGTCTATTCCTACAATACTCCCCTTGTCTCCGAGGCGTCTGCACACTTCGTAAGCATGTCCGCCTCCGCCCAATGTACCATCCACATAGATGCCATCAGGCTGAATGTTTAATCCATCAATTGTTTCGTTAAGTAATACTGATTTGTGTACGAATTCCATATCTTCTCCCTCTAGATACTGAACCCGCTCGCTTCCATCTCGGATGCAATATCCTCAATATTAAGTTCCACTTCAGCATTCTTTTCATCCCATCTTGCTTTGTCCCAAATCTCGGCACGCTTCCCCATACCGATAAATACGACTTCTTTATCCAGTTTCGCATAGGTTCTAAGCACGGAAGGAATCAATGTTCTGCCTTGTTTATCAAGGTCTCCGTCTGTTGCGCTTCCCTGAAAGAAATGCGCAAAAGCACGGGCATTCTTGTCTGTAGTGGTTGGTAAGGCGTTAAGTTTTTCTTCGAAAGCGTTCCATTCTGTTTCCGGGTATACATAAAGGCAGTTTTCCATTCCTTTTGTTATGACGAAATTCTCCCCTAGATCGTCACGAAACTTTGCCGGAATGATAAGTCTTCCTTTTGCGTCGATATTATGACTGTACTCTCCCTTCAACATTAGAACTCACCTTCTTTCAAAGCAGGCAGCTCCCTCTCTGCCACTTTGTACCACTTTTCACCACTTTCTACCACTTGAAACCATTGTAAACCACTTTATCTGCAATTTCAAGCCCTTTTTCATGTAAAAAACAATTTCTTGCCAACAAAGTTTTATTCTGAATGAAGTTTCTATATCAAATAGAGGTAAGCTCCATTGTCGCCAAAAGCACAAAAAAAGAAGCACTTTCTCTCAAGTACTTCTTTTGACACTTCCATCTTATATTTTTCTATTCTGCTGCTTCGCTCATTCCCTGTTGGAAATCAGTTACCGCCGAATAATCAATCTCCACTTCTTCTTTCGGCTTCTTTGATTCATACGTGTTGTATGCTGAATATCCAATCCATCCTACCAGTACAAGTGCTACCACAAAAACTGCGCATTTGCGTAATACGTTCTGAATCTTTTCTTTTTTCATATTCTTTTTGCGGTTCGCTTTTTCCTTTTTATATCTGTCTACTTTTGCCTGACTCATCTTACTTTAACTCCTTCTATTGTACAACTAGGATTATCTTATCACAATTCTCTTAATTATACAACAACAATCACTCCGCCGTCAGCCGCATACATGCTGCTGATACCTGCCGTATCAAGAATGATCACATCTTTGACGGTGATTTTTTCAAGAATCATATTTTTCACTGCTTCTGCCCTGTCTCTGCAATTACAGTGCGCGATGGCAAGGATTTTATCTTTTGAATTTTTTACATCCTCTGCCACCTGCTCCACCATCTTCACGAGAGCTTTTTTAATACCTCTCGCCTGTCCAAGCTGGCAGATCGTTCCTTCCGGCGTGGAGCCCATCACCGGCTTAATGTTAAGCGCTGTTGCCACAACCGCCTTAATTCCGGTCAGTCTTCCGTTCTTTCTCAATGTATCCAATGTCTCCAACACAAAATACGTGTGCTGTTCTTCAATATAGGCTTCCACCGTTTCTACTGTCTCCTCAAAAGACATGCCCTTTTCTTCACATTCTGCTGCCTTAAGAGCAATCAGTGTCTCCCCGACAGATGCTGAACGGGAGTTAAAGATATGAATCTTCTTTTCTCCATATTCCTCTTCGTATAAATTTCTTCCCAGCACTGCACTGTTATAAGAACCACTGAGTTCAGCAGATAACGTTACTGCATAAATGTGTTCCGCATCGCAGTGATAAGCTTCCATATATCTCTCCGGGGACGGACAGGAAGATTTCGGACATTCCGGGGACTCTGCAACTAATTTCAAAAACTCTGCCTGATCAAATGTCTCATCATCCACAATATGCTTCCCCTGAAGTTCAATCTCAAGAGATGCCGTCTCATATTTTCCCGAAGTCTTCATCTCCTCTGTCAATTCTCCACAACTATCTACGATAATCTTATAATTCATAGTCATCCTCCCACATACCGCCATTCCTCGGCATGATATTCACTTCCGTAAAATGTAGTATTAAATACTACGTCTTTTATCATATCACAGAACCATTGGAAAAGAAAGACTTTTATTGATTATTTTCCCTCTTTTTATTCTTCAAGCTTGATTTTACCGGACACGCCCAATGCAATCCCGATTTCTGCCATCAAAAATAAGATAGATGTACCTCCGTAACTAATAAACGGAAGCGTAATTCCCGTATTCGGAATGGTATTTGTTACAACCGCTACATTTAACACAACCTGAAGGGCAATGTGTGCAAAGATACCAGTCACGATCAGAGAACCATAGAGATCCGGTGCATTCTGAGCAATAAACAGAAGCCGGTATAAGAGCATTGCAAATAAAATAAGAACTACAATAGCGCCAAAGATTCCAAGCTCCTCGCAGATAACAGACAGGATCATATCATTTTGGACCTCTGGAATAATCCTTTTTTGTGCACTGTTTCCAAGTCCCTTTCCGAAGAATCCTCCCGAACCGATCGCATATAATCCCTGCAGCGTCTGATATGCACCCTCTGCCGCATATTCCTCCGGATTCAGCCACGCGATGATACGTCTCATACGGAAATTCTTACTGGTAGACATGGTTGCACTGATAATCTGGACTCCCACAAGAAGAATCACAAGCCCCACTGACACAAGTGCAGCAAACGGAGCCGTCTTCGGATGCACTACAAAGATCAGAATACAGGTAATACCAAATACAATGATCGCAGTACTTAAGTTATCTGTTAGAAACAATACACAAGCCGAGGAGAATCCGCCCCACAACAGCACTCTCCCGATTCCCTGTAAGGTGCGGATTTCTTTGCCCATCTGGCACAGCAGCACCGGAATGAATAAGATCACGGCAATTTTTGCAACCTCGGCAGGCTGAAGCTGCTGCCCTGCCGGAAGTCTCAACCATCTTCTCGCGCCATTTACTTCTTTTCCAAGTGGTGTCTGAACAAGCGCCATCAGAAAGATGGAAACGAAATAGAAAAATTTCGCACGCTTAATATACCAGTGATAATCAATCTTAGATACAACATACAGCACTCCCAGTCCAACCACACAGAAGATCAACTGACGTTTAAAATAGAACATACTGTCCTGATAGTCAATCAGCGCACTGTAAGAACTGGTACTATAGAGCATCACCAGCCCAAAACAGATCAGGAACACTAAAATCGCCACCAGGCTATAATCATAATATTGAATTTTTCTTTTACTTTTTCTTGTTTTCTCTTTTTTCGTCATATTCTTTTACACTCCCAATTGTTATTATTATACTCATATACGTTCCCAAAAACAACCTTAAATGTTGGAGCATATAAGAAATACAACAAAAGGAAGAGAAAAATAAAAAATGCAATCATGGAGCGAGATTTCCAAAATCCCACCCCACGATTGACACAACTCCTTTATTTATTGCCCAGCGCCCGAAGATCAAATTCCGGGTTAAATGCATAGAAGTTCTTCGCATCTAATTTATCCTGAACAATTCTAAGAGACTCACCGAATCTCTGATAATGAACAATCTCCCTCTCTCGTAAAAATCGGATCGGGTCACAGACTTCCGGATCTTTCACCAGACGCAGAATATTATCGTAAGTGGTTCTTGCCTTCTGCTCTGCTGCCATATCCTCGTGAAGATCTGTGATCGGATCGCCCTTAGACTGAAAATATGTTGCAGTCCACGGCGCGCCGCTTGCTGCCTGCGGCCACAATGCCAATGTATGATCCACATAATATTTATCAAAGCCGGAACGTTCCAGTTCTTCCATAGACATATCCTTCGTAAGCTGATATACAATGGCGCAGATCATTTCCATGTGCGCAAGCTCCTCTGTGCCGATATCTGTCAATGTTCCTGTAACTTCCCGATACGGCATCGTGTAACGCTGTGACAGGTAACGCATGGAGGCAGCCAGCTCTCCGTCCGGGCCTCCAAACTGTGTGATAATGATCTGTGCGATCTTCGGATTAGTCTTTGTGATCCGTACCGGATACTGTAACCGTTTCTCATAATTCCACATCGATTAACATCCCCCTTCCTGCCATGGCCATGGTTCCAGCGTCCATTTCCATCTGCCACAGGACTCTTCGGCAGTATCCAGCGTCAAAGGCCCGTAGTTCTTCGCATATTCCTTCATTGCCTGCACGCGCTGCTTTTTGAATTCATCAAAATACAAAAGCGCTTCTTCGTCATACGGGTGCGTATCTAAAAACAGCTTCACGTCATCTACTGCAAAACTCACCACATTGATCCAGTCCAACAACTCTCTTTTTGATAACCTGTTCTCCATCATCGCAGCCGCCCTCCTGTTCCTTCAAATGGTTTGTCAAGCTCTGCGAAGATCGTTCCGCGGCAGAACCCTTTTTCCGCCTCATAGAGCGCCTGCCATTTCTGCCACGGAACATATGCCATAGCAATCGGTCCGTCACAAATATCCCGTCCGGGCATCCGCTGCTCCATACAGGATTCTTTACAGACATTTCTCGTCCGGCACATTGTATCCGGTGTCTGATATCGATAATTCGGCATCCCTTTTCCTTCTTTCTACTATATTTGCACTATTATAGTATGAAGGCAGCAAAAAAATGTGCGCATCCAACCCACGCCGCCTTCACATTCCACCGCTCTTGGCGCAAAAAAAGACAGAGACGTTTTTTCACATCTCTGTCCAATATCTTTTACTTTAATAACATATAAGCAATCACTCCGGCTACTACAACGATTGCAATTGCAAGGATAATGATCGGAGCTTTTGACATTGGCTCATCATCATATACATCATCATAGTCATCGTAATCATCATAATCCTGACGCTTCTTCGGCTTCGGAGCGGCTTTTTTCTTCTTTTTCTCATCCTCTATAGAAAGCAGGTCATCGTATGCTTTACGCATCTCAGTCTCCCGTTTCTCCCGTACCTTCTTCGGTGGAATATTGGAGTATTTCTGTTCTGGCTCTGCTTCTTTATTCTGCTGTGGCACCTTAAATTTCTTTTTACAATTATAACACAGCAGATAATTTGGATCTTTCTTTCCCGGTCGCAACTGCTGACCACAAATCGGACATTTCATTCGTATTTCTGCCTCCTACCTCATTTTCATAATCTTAACTGCATTATACTACAAAAGAAATAAAATAGCAAATAACTATGATTTTTTTCCAAGAGTTACTTCTACATCACGCTTAGCGTATTCCCCATTCTTCTCCGGTGTTGCCACTGTAATCTTCACAGTCTCTCCGGCTCTGTAATACTGGAGCTGTTCCTTCAAAGCCTGCATACCATCGATGCTGGTTCCGTTGATTCCTGTGATGACTGATCCTTTTGTAATTCCGGCTTTCTTCGCTCCTCCGCCGGCAATCACTTCCGATACATAGACACCGGTCGGCATATTGTACATTTCGGAACTATCCGCTGTCACATCCACACCTTGAATTCCAAGCTGTCCCTGCTCTGCCTCTGAAACCTTGGTCTTTGTCTCCTGATTCATCAGATTTTCAATAATATCACTGACACTGGAAATCGGAATTGCATATCCCATTCCTTCTACCGTATCCGTTGCTACTTTCGCAGTGTTAATTCCAACTACTTCTCCATTTGCATTAAGAAGTGCGCCTCCGCTGTTTCCCGGGTTGATCGCTGCATCTGTCTGGATCAGCTTTTCATCAATTCCATCCAGCTCACGTCCGGTTGCCGAGACAATACCGGAAGTAACAGACTGCCCGTAGCCCAGTGCATTCCCGATTGCGATCACAGATTCACCCACTTGAAGCTGATCGGAATTTCCAAGTGCAGCCACTTTAATCTGATCCATCGTTGTATCTTTAATTTCCTTCGTCTGCACAGCGATCACAGCGAGATCTTTTGCTGCATCTGTACCTTTTACCTGCGCCTCTACGCTCTCCTCATCTACAAAGGATACTGTCAGCGTCTCATTTCCCTCTACCACATGATTATTTGTAATGATCAGAAGCTCCGAATCATTCTGGGAAATGATAATGCCTGACCCGACACTTTTACTTTCCTGTTCCTGAATTCCGCCAAAGAAGCTCTGTACCTGCTGTACACTTAAGTTCGTGATCGAAACTACAGACGGCATCACTTCCTCCGCAATGGATGCAATGTCAGATTTGGCAGTTTCACCTGTACTTTGGGATATTTTTGTATTATCAACGGACTTCACCTCGCGGTTCTCTGTCGTTCCGAGAAATCTGTCTGCCACAAGATTTGTTGCCTGAAATGCTACACTTGCCACAATACCAAACACAAGTGCCAGACTGATCACCTTTATAAGTTTTGGCATTTTCTTCTTCTCTTTCTTTTTTGGTTCCTGATTCTGTTCATAGTTATAATCCGGTCCAGATTCCGGTGTATAATAATTATATTCGTTTGACATAAAATATGACTCCTTTCACGGTTTCTTCTTTTCTTATGTAGTCAGTGTACGTGATAAATGTGTTTAAACTGTGATGAAACCGTGTAAAATCTCTAAAATACGACTTGAATCAAAAACATATAGAGTACCGTTCCTGCCCCGATACTCAACAGGTTGTTCCGTTTCCAGATATGAAGCCCTGCGGTCACAAGTACAGCCAATCCTTCCGGAATTCCATAAGGAAGCTCTGAAAGCGTAGTTCCCTTCAGACAATAGATCACCAGCATTCCAATGACCGCCGGGGTCAGCACTCTTCCCAGATAGCGAACAACTTCCGGAATCTCTTTCCCTTTCGGAAATATAAGAAAAGGGAGGACACGTGTTGCAAATGTTGTCAGTGCAACTGCTAAAATAATAAGAAATGATGTTCCTGCACTTACCGGCATTTTTCACTCACGCTCCCTTCCAGCTTCTTCTTTGATACAAATAAAATGCATATGATCAGCAGCATACATGGCAGTACAAAGTTTTCTGCCCCGAAAATATTTAAAGAGAGAAGCGCTGCCAGCACCCCGATCAATTCTGGGATACGATTTTTCTTCTCCATCCACTGCTCCACAAAGATCACAACAAAAAGGGCGGTCATGGCAAAGTCGATGCCTTCTGAATGAAAAGGAAGCAGACTTCCTGCAATCCCGCCGATGGCAGAACCGATCACCCAGTATGACTGATTCATCATAGAAATAACAAACAAAAACTTCTCTTCCTCCACGCCGGACGGAACCTTCGTTGTACACAGAAGCGAATACGTCTCATCCGTCAATCCGAAAATCATATACCAGCGTTTTTTACCCATACTGTGAAACCGCTCTAAAAGGGAAATCCCATAAAACACATGCCGGATATTCACCATCAACGTCATAAAAATAACATGAAGAAATGATACCCCCGGGGCAAAAAAGTTCACGGCCAGATATTGTCCCGATCCTGCATATACCATCAAACTCATTAATATTGCCCAAAGAAACGAATATCCTTTTTCCGCAAACATCACACCAAATGCAATCCCAATAAATAAATATCCGGTCAGCACCGGAATCGTATAGGGAAACGCTCTTTTTATCGCATACTTATATCCTGCCATCTCTATCCCTCTTTCTACCCTTGTATCAAAAAAAGCCGGATTCTCACATTAAGAATCCGACTCTCTTTATTCTTTATATTATTCTAAACTGTCTGCAGAGCCCTCATACGCCTGCTTCAGATCTGACAATGCCTCTCGAAGCAAAGCATCTGACTGTACAGCCTTTTGATATTCCTTCCTGCTCTCTTCCATCATCACCTGCACATCTTCATGCGCAGCCACAGTTTCAATATAGTCTTCTGTCCGGTCATCCAATTCTTCCGTGTGGATCTGATACGTTCCGCTTGTCCCGTCTTTTACCACATACAAAGTGCCAAGCCCCGGAACTACGGTATATATATCCTTTATCTTCATTCCATATCTGACAAATGCAAGATAAGTATCCGGATAAAGACCTTCTTTTTTATAAACTTCAATTCCTTCATAACCCTCTATGTAATCCGTTTTATCCGCCAGCGATTCGTAATACTTCTCTACCGCTTTTGTAAATTCAGGTGTTGTCTCCTTCGTAAGAGGGTTTTTACTCATAATTTCACCGTCTTTATTTTCGTTCTTCACATCTGTCTTCTTTATCTTTTGTGCTTCTTGCTGTGTTTTTTCTGTGGTAAGACTACATCCGACTGCTCCTGCTATCACCATCAGCAAAATACCGATTGTCATAATAAGGCGGCCGTAACTCTCTCTTTTCATAGACTACCTCCACACAATATAAGCACTTTTCAAGGTACACACCCGGGCGGATTCGAACCGCCGCTCCCGCCTCCGGAGGGCGGTGCTCTATCCCCTGAGCTACGGGTGCATAGCAGTATACAAGAAACTGCATTTGTTATATTAGCACATTTCCGAGATAAAGTAAAGGAAATGCTGTACACATTTCCTTTACTTTTTTTGCTTTACACTCATAGTTTATCTTCTCACATCGTAAGAAGATCTTCACTTCGGTCGTAATAGTATGCATGGTCGCTCAATATTTCCTCTTCCTCCACACAGATCTGATTCACTTCTCTCACCATTTCGTCCAGCATCTGTCTGTTCCGTACATACTCTGCCGGCACGATCAGCACTTCATGCACACTGCTTGGAAGTACGTAATAATCATCATCCATGACACATCCTATCTGCTTCAGCCGGTTCGGATAGAGAATCACTGCCGCACCAAAGCTTTGAAAGTGGTTACTTAACACATACATATATTCTTCTTCTGATTGGCGGTCACTCGGGAAAACCTCTTCGATCACCGCCCGGAGCGCCCGGAATTCATAAGGGAATAATGACGGCGTATTCTGAAGCGCCTGATCATACAGTTCTTTCACCGACACTTTCCATTCCAGGAGCAGTGGTTCTCTTATAAGCAGTGATACTGTCCCGTGAACATTGACATCAACCAACACATAGAACACGACCGCCAGATCAAGATACGGAACATACGGGATTGTTTTTAACAATTCTTCATTTGCTTTTCGATTGATCAGACGGAAGACAATTCGATCTCTCACTTTCTCATAACATTGGAAACAGTCTTCCTCCCATGAATGATCCGCCTTCACTTTTCCATACAGCACAAGAATTTCATCAGCCACATCCTCCAGCCGCTGTCCCTTTTGATAATCTTCATAAAAAGATTCCAGATATATGGCCGGCGCCACATTGATTCCCTGCTCCGAGAACATAAGCCCCGTCCTCTTCACACCGTTATTTTTTACCGACGTATAGAGTGTTACAGACTGATCGGCTTTCACCCCCTCTTTCACTTTTTCTTTTACCTCCTGCACAAATTGACAATATGTCATTTTTCTCCTTTCCGGCCACGCAGGCAGGTGTGTTTTTTTCGAACTTTTGTTGAATATCGGCAAGATCTCTGCCAAGAAATTCAGATTTCTTTGAATAAGATTTATGGTGATTTCTATTATAAAAAAGCCTCGCATGATTTGCAAGGCTTTTCTTCTTAGGATCTTATTAAGTTTTCCTTATGCTCTTGATAAGTATTCGCCAGTACGTGTATCGATCTTGATCATCTCGTCCTGTTCTACGAATAATGGAACTGCAACCTGTGCACCTGTCTCAACAATTGCCGGCTTAGTAGCTCCCTGTGCTGTATTGCCCTTGAATCCAGGCTCTGTCTCTGTAACACGAAGCTCTACTGTAAGAGGTGGCTCAATTGCAAATGGTTTTCCCTGGTAAATGCTTACGCTTACTTCCTCGTTCTCTTTTACAAACTTCAGAGAATCTCCTACGTCTTCAGAGCTTACTGCGATCTGGTCAAATGTCTCATTGTCCATGAAGTAATACAGTTCCCCATCATTGTATAAATACTGCATTTTCTTTCTCTCAATGAACGCTTCGTCAAAGCTCTCTGTCGGACGGAATGTCGTCTCAATCACACCACCGTTAATGATATCTCTTAATTTCACACGGACAAAAGCTGCGCCTTTTCCCGGTTTTACATGCATAAATTCAACAACCTGACATACCTTTCCATCGATTTCAAGTGTCATGCCATTTCTAAATTCGCCTGCTGACTTCTTTGCCATTTCTTTATCCTCCTTAAATTGTGCGCATTGGCACTTTTCGTTCTATTCGCTCTTTTTATTCTATAATATATTACCGGTTTTTTCAACCTTTTTTTATTTGAGACTTTTCTTATAAAAATGAAGCACGATTGCCTCAAGACGGCGCTTTATTACAATCTGTATTTCTTCCTTCGGATGAATTGGTTTCACGAGGATATTCGGAATCCCCGCACGCTTTGCTCCCCACACATCTGTAAAGAGCTGATCCCCGATAAACACGGTGCTCTCTTCCTTTGTGCCCATGATCTCCATCGCTCTTCGGTAATTCTTCGTAGATGGCTTATGTGCATTATAGATGTAGTCTACTTGAATCTTCTCGTTAAACATCTTGACACGCGGCTCCTGATTGTTGGAGATCAGACAGCATCGGAATCCGATCTTCTTAAGTCTGGCAAATAATTCCACTGCCCGCTTATCCGCCGGCGCCCCGTGCGGCACTAATGTATTGTCAATGTCAAAGATTAGGCCTCTGACTCCCTTTTCATACAATTTTTCAAAATCAATCACATAAGTGGACGCGATATACCGGTCCGGGAAAAAATAATCAAACATTACTCCTCATCCATTTCCGACAGACGCTGAATTAATTCCTCACAAATCTCCTGCACACTCTTATGGTCTGTCTGAATCACAATATCTGCCGCCGCTTCATACCGCTCGCGGCGCTGTTCCATCAATTCTGTTATTCCTTCTATACTTTTACGTCCCTTCAGCACCGGACGATCATCACTGTCCTTCACACGATCTAAGATCACTTCCGGACTTGCGGTCAGAAGAACAACCCTGCCATTCTTCTTCATCTCAGCTACATTACACGCTCTAAGAGCAGCTCCTCCGCCACAGGAAATCACCAGATTACTCTCCTCCTGCAGCTCTTTCAGAAGATTCGTCTCCAGATCACGGAAATATTCTTCACCGTACGTCGCAAAAATATCCGGGATGCTCATCCCTTCCCTCTCTGCGATCAGTCCGTCCATCTCCACAACCTTCATTGCAAACATTGTGCTCAGATAATCTGAAATGGTTGTTTTCCCCGCTCCCATAAATCCAATCAGCACAATATTATAGCCAAAGAGCTTTCTTGCCTGTATCCGTTTGCTGTTGCGTAAAATTCTTCGGAATATATCATAAATCTCTTCTTTGTATTTATTTCCCTCAAGCTTTGCTTCCAGTCTTACCTTTTGTTTTGTCTCCTGCTGCGGCTGAAGAATCGGCATACCATACTCTTCTTTATATGCCATGATCTTCTCCACAATCTTCCCGCGCTCCACAAGCGCGTCTATGATCTTGTCATCACAAAGGCTTAACTGTTCCCTGTACATTTCCAAATCGTTCATGTTGTCTCTCCTTGTCCTGTCCTCCCAGCCTTTATATGCGTGTGTATTATATCAACAATTTTCGGACAGTGCAAGCTATTTCACCGCTGTAAGCCCTTTATTTCGCCTCTGCGAGCGTTTTTCCCACATCTGCTTTAAAGGTCTCCCATGCCGCCTCATCTTCCACAAAATATTTTGGACAGTTCTTTCCCGTTACATCATAGTGGCGGATAAGATTCTTCTCTGTAAGATCAAATTTAAGACAGAGCCACGCAGAAAGCTGTACCATAGAGCGATATGTCTTCTCTGTAAATTTCCCGCTCTCATCCGGATGGCAGCATTCAATCGATACGCTGTCCTTATTCCTGTCATTGGATGCATAAGCCACTTCCCACGTCGGCACACACTGAATGATCTCCCCGTCCAAGCCCACAACAAAGTTGCTGCTCGCCTTCGTAATATGAGTATTTTTTAAATTTTCAAAATAATCCCTGTTTCCTCTGGCTGTGGCACCCGGGTTCGCTGTATAATGAATCACAATTGCCGTGATCTTCTCCGTCTTTGTCCCCGGTCTTGAATACTCGTTGGGCGTAAGAAGATCTACTTCCATCTCCGGTCTGCATGCATCAATATTGTCGCCGTCCAGCTCATAATATTTCTGCGAAAATAAAGACGGGTGAATGATCTTCAGCACACCGGTCAACACAAACATCGCCAGTAACAAAACAAGGCCCAGACGAATGTTTCGCTGGACCTTTCTTTTTCTCTGAGCCGCGCTTAACGGCTTTCTGTATCGTTTCTTCTTCATCTCTTGGTAAACTCTCCATCGAACATCTTGTATTATCATACCACATATTTCTCACATTTCTATGAAAAGTTACTTAGGATTTTATGAAGATTATCCTTTATAAAAATTTATACACAGTCGTTGTACAATATTCCTCACCGGCACGCACGATCGGCTTTCTGAAATTGTCTTTGTGGATCGCATCCGGGAAATACTGTGTTTCAAAGCAGGCAGCGCTTCTTCTTCCGTATATAACGCCGTCCTTACCTTTTTCATCTTCTACATAGTTTGCCGTATAAAACTGCACTCCCGGAAGATCTGTCCAGACCTCCATCGTAATACCGGTCTCTTCTGCACGCATCACTGCCGCCCTGCGCATTCCGCTGCCATCTATTACCCATGTGTGGTCATAGCCTCTGCCGAAATTCAGCGCCTCATAATCCGCCTCAATATCCTGTCCGATCGCTTTTTCCTTACGGAAATCCATCGGAGTTTCTTCTACCGGAACCAGTTCCCCTGTAGGAATAGAACTTGCGTCGGCTCTCGCATAAGACTCTGCCTGAATCATCACCTTCTGCGAAAGCACACTCTCGGCTTCATGTCCTGCCAGATTAAAATAACTGTGATTTGTGAGATTCAAAAGCGTATCCTCTGTAGGAGTTCCTGTATAATGAATGGACAGACTATTATCTTCTGTCACAGAATATGTCACGAAGAGATCTACGCTTCCCGGATATCCCTGATCTCCTTCCGGGCTGTGCAGCTTCAGTGTAATACTGTCTTCCGCAAGCTTCTCTACTTCCCACATTCTCTGATTCGTAAAATCTCTGCCGCTGTGCAGTGTATTGCCTTGATCATTATCTGTAAGCGTATACGTTTTGCCGTTCAACTCGAAAGAAGCTCCGCCAATGCGGTTTGCCACTCTTCCGACTACAGCACCGATAAAGCAGGTTCCCTCTTCGTAGCCGGAGGCATCCTCATAACCAAGGACTACATCTGTCAGCTTTCCTTCCCTGTCCGGCACAAACAGCTTTACAAGATTTGCCCCATAATCTGTAATACAGGCACACATTCCGGACGCATTCCTGATCTCATATAACTGAGCAGCCTCGCCTTTACTTGTTGTTCCAAATGTACCGGCCATCTTTTCTTCCTTCCTACTCG
Source organism: Dorea sp. CAG:317 (assembly GCA_000433535.1). Classification (GTDB taxonomy): domain Bacteria; phylum Bacillota; class Clostridia; order Lachnospirales; family Lachnospiraceae; genus Dorea_D. The sequence continues at coordinate 39,868 of FR892668.1, read as the reverse complement.
TCCACACTATAGTTTGGAGCTTCTTTTGTAATATGAATGTCATGTGGATGACTTTCTTTTAAAGAAGCAGAAGAGATCTTCACAAACTGTCCGTTCTTCTTCAAGTCTTCAATCGTAGGAGTTCCGCAGTAACCCATACCGGAACGAAGACCTCCCATCAACTGGAATACAGTGTCTTCGACAGTTCCCTTATATGCAACACGTCCTTCAACACCTTCCGGAACAAGTTTCTTAGCATCACTTTGGAAGTAACGGTCTTTACTTCCATTTTCCATAGCGGAAATAGAACCCATACCACGGTATACTTTGTATTTTCTTCCCTGATACAGTTCAAATGTTCCCGGGCTTTCGTCACATCCTGCGAAGATGCTTCCCATCATACATACATTTGCTCCTGCTGCAATTGCCTTAGTCATATCTCCGGAATACTTGATTCCTCCGTCTGCAATGATCGGGATTCCATATTTATCAGCCACTTCATAGCAATCCATAACTGCTGAGATCTGAGGTACACCAATACCTGCAACTACACGGGTCGTACAGATAGATCCAGGTCCGATACCTACCTTCACTGCATCTACGCCCGCTTTGATCAGCGCTTCTGTTGCAGCTCCTGTTGCCACGTTACCTGCAATTACCTGAAGATCCGGGAATTTGGATTTTACCATCTCTACTGTACGGATTACGTTTGCAGAATGTCCATGAGCTGAATCCATAACAACAACGTCTACATGTGCATTGACAAGTTCCTGTGCGCGCTCCAGACAATTAGCTGTGATACCGATTGCCGCACCGCACAGAAGACGTCCCTGGGAGTCTTTTGCAGACAATGGATACTTGATCTGCTTCTCAATATCTTTAATTGTAATAAGACCTTTTAAATTAAAGTCTTTATCTACGATCGGAAGTTTCTCTTTTCTCGCCTTTGCAAGAATCTTCTTCGCCTCTTCCAGAGTTGTTCCTTCCAAAGCTGTGATCAGTCCTTCTGATGTCATAGACTCTTTGATCTTCTTAGAGAAATCTTCTTCGAATTTCAAATCACGGTTTGTGATGATACCTACAAGCTTCTTTCCTTCTGTCACCGGAACACCGGAGATTCTGAATTTCGCCATGAGATTATTTGCATCCTCCAGTGTATGCTCCGGAGAGAGATAGAACGGATCTGTGATAACACCATTCTCTGAACGTTTTACCTTGTCTACTTCTTCTGCCTGTTCCGCAATAGACATATTTTTATGGATAATACCGATGCCTCCCTGACGCGCCATAGCAATTGCCATACGATGCTCTGTAACTGTGTCCATACCGGCACTCATCATCGGTATGTTTAATTTGATCTTCTTTGTAAGATAAGTAGATAAATCCACCTGATTTGGAATCACCTCTGAATATGCCGGCACCAGCAATACGTCATCAAATGTAATCCCTTCCCCAATAATCTTTCCCATGATAATCTCCTTTCTCCTTCTGTGTATGTTACAATCATCCGCCCTAATTTATTATTAGGACGGATAATAAAAAACATTATAACTGCTATAATAACTAATCCGACCGGACGTTGTCAACCGCTTTTTGCACTTTCCTTGATTTTTCCTATTTTTTTCTTACAATTTTTCTCGGAGCCATGAGGAAAAATCCTTCCACGATCGAATCATTTGGCTCAAATAAAATCTTTTTCAACACACCCTTCTCATTTACTACAAGGGCATATACGTTCTTGCTTCCGGATGCAGATGTGTAATCCTGCGTCTTCGCTCTCTGATACTGTCTCGCATCTCCCGAATCCGCCGGTGCAAGAATCTCCACATCATTGATATTGACGGAACACACTCTCTTACGTCTTGCTTTGTGCATAATCTTGTCGATATCAAGATCTCCGTTGACAAACAGATACTCATATTCAACATCCATTCTCTGAAACATAAATACATCCAGAGCGATAAGCGCTACCGGAAGGATAATACCGAATGGAAATATAAATATGATCAACACCGACACTACTGTGAGCAAAATCAAAAGAATCTTGATCATGCGGTCCTTTCCTGTTGTCTGTTTTTTAATCAATTGTTCTGTATAAAAGTCACTCATGTCTCTTCCTCCAACATTTACATTGTATCTGTATTGTAGCATACTTCTATAGAAAAAGAAAACTCCCATCTCTGGGAGTTTTCAAATTTTTAATAAATGTCTGTTTATGGAAATTACATCATTCCCATTCCTGCTCCGCCTGCTGGCATTGCCGGTGCCTCTTCTTTGATATTGGCCACAACAGATTCTGTTGTAAGTAATGTAGAAGCAACACTTGTCGCATTCTGAAGAGCACTTCTTGTAACCTTTGCAGGGTCAAGAATTCCGTTCTCTACCATATCTACATAATTTTCTGTCAATGCGTCGAACCCTACGCCCGGTTTTGCTTCTGATACTTTGCTGATGATGACAGATCCTTCCAGTCCAGCATTTGCAGCGATTCTGAACAGAGGTGCTTCCAGTGCCTTTAATACGACATTGGCACCAGTCTTCTCATCTCCGTCAAGCTCTGCAACTACTTTTGCCACTTCTTTTGCCGCATGGATATAAGCAGATCCGCCTCCGGCGATGATTCCTTCTTCCACTGCTGCTCTTGTTGCTGCAAGCGCATCTTCCATACGAAGTTTTGCTTCTTTCATCTCTGTCTCTGTCGCAGCTCCTACACGGATCACAGCAACACCGCCTGCAAGTTTTGCAAGTCTTTCCTGAAGTTTCTCTCTGTCAAAATCAGATGTTGTCTCTTCGATCTGTGCCTTGATCTGAGACACACGGTCAGCGATTGCTTTCTTATCGCCCATACCATCTACGATTACTGTATTTTCTTTCTGTACTTTTACAGATTTTGCACGGCCAAGCTGATCCATTGTTGTTTCTTTCAGATCCATGCCAAGCTCATCAGAAATCACCTGACCACCTGTAAGTGTTGCGATGTCTTTGAGCATCTCTTTTCTTCTGTCGCCATATCCCGGTGCTTTTACTGCAACAACGTTGAAGGTTCCACGCAGTTTGTTGACGATCAGTGTTGTAAGAGCTTCGCCCTCAATATCCTCTGCAATGATAAGAAGTCTTGCACCGGACTGTACGATCTGCTCTAAGAGCGGCAGGATATCCTGAATATTGGAAATCTTCTTATCTGTGATCAGGATGTACGGATCATCCAGGTTTGCTTCCATTTTATCCATATCTGTTGCCATATATGCGGAAATATATCCACGGTCGAACTGCATACCTTCTACAAGATCCAGCTCTGTCTTCATTGTCTTAGACTCTTCAATTGTGATCACGCCGTCATTGGAAACTTTCTCCATAGCATCTGCTACCATCTCTCCGACTTCTGTATCTCCTGCGGAAATTGCAGCTACTTTCGCGATCTGGTCTTTTCCTGTTACTTTGCTGGACATTTTTTTAATTGCATCTACAGCAGTGTCTGTTGCTTTCTTCATTCCCTTTCTTAAAATGATCGGGTTAGCTCCTGCTGCCAGATTCTTCATTCCTTCATGTACCATTGCCTGAGCAAGAACGGTTGCTGTTGTTGTTCCGTCTCCGGCAACATCATTTGTCTTAGAAGCAACTTCTTTGATCAGCTGTGCGCCCATGTTCTCAAAAGCATCTTCCAGCTCAATCTCTTTTGCGATTGTCACACCATCATTTGTAATAAGCGGTGCGCCAAAGGATTTGTCAAGAACGACGTTACGTCCTTTTGGTCCAAGTGTTACTCTTACTGTATCTGCAAGCTGATTTACACCAGCTTCTAAGGCTGCTCTTGCCTCTGCTCCATATTTAATCTCTTTTGCCATGATCATACGCCTCCTGAAAATTTTCTAATTTATAATTCTTCACATTCGCAGTACTCTCACCCGGAAATCTTTGCTTCTTCCGGTTGAAGTATTACTGCTCGCAGATTGCCAGGATGTCATCCTGTCTTACGATGATGTACTCTTCATCTTCGATCTCTACATTTGTTCCTGCATATTTGGAATAAATGACCTGATCTCCTACTGCAACGTTCATCTGAACCTCCTTACCATCTACTGTTCCACCAGGTCCGACAGCAATAACTTCTGCCTGCTGTGGTTTTTCTTTTGATTGTCCCGGAATCACGATTCCTGATTTTGTTGTTTCCTCTGCAGCCACCTGTTTTAAAACAACTCTGTCTCCTAATGGTACTAACTTCATATCTATTCCTCCTTAATAAATAACATTCGATTGTTAGCACTCACAAAAAGAGAGTGCTAAAAGACTCTAGATATAAAATAGCACTCTCTCTTTGTTTTGTCAACACACTTTATTTTAGTTTACGTTTTTTTTATAAAATCCATTTTCAATATGAAAAACGAGAACTTTTCCATGCTTGCTCCAATATCTTTCCCGTATCACTCCTGCACAGGCAGTCTCTTGTTCCTCCTCGTCCAGCACACACTCGTAAATGGCATCCAGAGAAAATTCCGTAAGCTCTGTCTTCCCTGTCAGTAAATAAATATTCGCCTGTTCCTTCTCGTATGCAGCCACTTTACAAATATATTCCGTGTCATTAAAATAGCCGCCGTCTAAAATCATTTTTTTCATTTTTAATCTTGCAGTGCTGCCTTTAAACCGTTCCATAATTTCCTCCAGATTCACAATGAGGGCATCAGTTTCCCGACACCCTCATCCATTCTTTTTCTCTTGAAATCATTTAATTGCTTTTTTCTGATTTGATTCTCTCTAATTCGGTAAATACATAATCATTTACCACCTTGATATAAGTTCCCTTCATACCGGATGAACGGGACTCGATCACTCCTGCACTCTCAAATTTGCGAAGAGCATTGACGATCACAGAACGGGTAATTCCGACTCTGTCTGCAATCTTGCTGGCTACCAGAATTCCTTCGGAACCATTTAACTCCTCAAAGATATGGATGATCGCCTCAAGCTCTGAATAAGATAATGTGCTGATCGCTGACTGAACAATATGCTCTTTTCTTGTCTCCTCCGCACTCTCTTCATTTACAGAGCGAAGCATCTCAAGACCAACTACGGTTGTCCCATATTCGCTTAAGATAATGTCGTCAATCTCATACATTTCATGCTGCTTGTAGATAAACAAAGTTCCCAGGCGCTCTCCTGCGATATCAATCGGCGTAATGATCGCCTGATATCCTCTGGAAGCTTCCTCCGAAAATCCCAGTGTCTCAAGATTGACATTTTCCTTCGTTGACAGGATACTGAGCAAACGCTCATTTAACATATCATCGATATGTTTTCCAACTTCTTTTTCAATAAGTTCTTCAATATACGGAACATCCTCACATTTACTTCCACCAAGAACTTTTCCTTTTTTGCTCACAACAAGCGTATTTGAATCCAATATTTCTGTAAGGACTTCACATATATCATTGAAGACTACTTTACTTGAATTGTTGTTATGCAACAATTTGTTGATTTTTCTTGTTTTGTCTAATAACTGTACGCTCATCTGCACTCCTCCATCCTATGAGGCTATATTATCATACAATTCTATAATATTCAATGAATTTCGCACTTATTTTCTACTTATTTTTATCTTTTTTCTGATTCTCTACAAATCCGCACTGTTCGTTGCTACAGCAGAGCTTATTTCCCTTCTCCACCATATAACTTCCGCATCGAGGGCATTTCTGATCGGAAGGTTTCTGCCATGACATAAATTCACATTCCGGATTATCTTCACAACCGTAATACTTTCTGCCCTTTTTCGTTTTTCTGAGCACTACATCTTTTCCGCAGATCGGGCACGCCACTCCGACTTTCTCAAGATATGGCTTCGTATTGCGGCATTCCGGGAATCCGGGACAGGCAAGGAATCTTCCGTGAGGTCCGTACTTGATCACCATGTTCCGTCCGCACTGTTCACAGACAACGTCCGTCACCTCATCCTCAATCTTGACTTCCGCAAGCTCTTTTTGAGCCTTCTCAACTGCTTCTTCAATATCCGGGTAGAAATTCTCAATGATCGTCTTCCAATTCACTTTTCCTTCTTCTACTCCGTCCAGCAGACTTTCCATATTTGCGGTAAAATTAACATCCACAATACTTGGGAAAGACTGTTTCATAATATTATTGACCACTTCTCCGATTTCTGTAAGATACAGATTCTTATTTTCTTTTGCTACATAGCGTCTTGCGATGATCGTAGAAATCGTCGGCGCATACGTACTTGGACGGCCGATGCCCAATTCTTCCAGTGTCTTAACAAGCGCAGCTTCCGTATAATGTGCCGGCGGCTGTGTGAAATGCTGTTTGGAATCAAAGCTCTCATATTGTAGCACAGAATCTTTGTCCAGACTCTTCGCAAGTACATTGCTCTCTTCTTTTTCTTCTCCTGCTTCCGTATAGATCATGCGGAACCCATCAAAGGCAACCTTCGACGCAGACACTGTAAAACGATAATCGCCTGCTGCAATCTTCACAGATGTGGTCTCATATCTCGCAGGCTTCATGCGGCTTGCAAGAAAACGTTTCCAGATCAGCTGATATAGACGGAACTGATCGCGTGTCAGAGATTCCTTCATAGCAGCCGGTGTACGGGCAGGATCTGTCGGACGAATAGCTTCATGCGCATCCTGAATCTTCTTATCTGTTCCGGTCTTCGCCTCTCCTACAGCCACATATTGCTTGCCATACTGCTCTTCAATATAATTTCTTACATTTTCATCCGCTTCCTCTGAGATTCTTGTTGAATCTGTACGGAGATAAGTAATAAGACCTACGGTTCCATTTCCTTTAATGTCAATTCCTTCATATAACTGCTGTGCGATACGCATCGTCTTAGAAGTTGCAAAATTCAAGGCTTTGGATGCCTCCTGCTGCAAGGTACTGGTAGTAAATGGCAACGGAGCTTTTTTGATCCTCTCTCCTTTTTTGACATCTGCCACGCGGTAAGATACTCCTTCTAATTCTTTGACGATCTGATCTAACTGTTCCTTAGAGGAAATCGTAATCTTCTTTTTCTCTGTTCCATAGAATTTTGCACTTAAAAGCTTTTTCTCAGAATCTACTTTCAGATTGGCATCCAGTGTCCAATATTCTTCCGGGATAAATGCATTGATCTCTTCTTCTCTGTCTGCAATGATGCGAAGCGCTACAGACTGCACACGGCCTGCACTCAATCCCCTCTTTACTTTCGCCCACAGAAGCGGACTGATCTTATATCCTACGACACGGTCCAGCACACGCCTTGCCTGCTGTGCATCCACAAGATCCATATCGATCTCGCGTGCGTGCTTCAAAGATTCTTTCACTGCTTTTTTTGTGATCTCATTAAAACTGATCCGGTAGGTTTTCTTCTCATCCAGTTTCAGCGCTTTACAAAGATGCCATGAAATTGCTTCTCCCTCACGGTCCGGGTCAGTTGCGAGATAAACTTTATCTGCCTTCTTTACTTCTTTTCGAAGATTGGCGAGAATTTCCCCTTTCCCACGGATCGTAATATATTTCGGTTCAAAATCATTTTCCGGATCAACGCCAAGCTGACTCTTAGGGAGATCACGCACATGCCCGTTGGACGCAGTCACTACATAATTGCTCCCCAAAAATTTTTTAATTGTCTTCACCTTTGTCGGTGACTCCACGATCACAAGATAACGTGCCATAAAAATACTTCCTCCATAAAGCCCGTACTTACTTTTAACGGACTTTGATATATTGATTTCTAGATACTTCTTTGATATATCCCTGTAATTCTAATGTCATCAATTGCTCTATCAAGTCTGGCGGTGCAAGCCCTGTCTCAACAGACAGACTCTGAACGCCTTTTGGATACAAACCGAGACAACTATACACTATATTTTCTGTTGTTTCAAGCATTTTTTCATTTTTGTCTGGTTTTTGACAGAGTTTTTCCTTTTGATATCCTAACATTTCCAACAAATCTTCCGGGCTTAAAAGGATCCCTGCCCCCTGTGCGATCAATCTGTGGCAGCCCCGGCTCATGGGACTTGTCGCAAGCCCCGGCAGAGCGAATACGTCCTTTCCCTCCTCCAGCGCCATATCTGCTGTGATCAGGGAACCGCTGCGTTCTTTTGCCTCCATCACAAGCACCAGATCAGACAGTCCGCTGATGATTCGGTTTCTGGCAGGAAAATAGCCTGCAAGAGGCGGCTCTCCGGGAAGTTGTTCTGACAGAAGTCCTCCTTCTTTCAAAATATCACAGTAGAGTCCCCGGTGCTCTCTCGGATAACAGATATCCACTCCACACCCAAGCACCCCATACGTTCTTCCTCCTCCGTTCAACGCCCCTCTCTGTGCTGCTCCGTCAATCCCTCTTGCCATGCCGCTGATAATCTGGATTCCTGCTTCTGCAAGCCTCTCTCCGTATGCAAGCGCCATCTCTTCACCGTAAGGAGTACATTTTCTCGCCCCCACGATCGCCACAGATACCTTCTCTTCTTCCGGAAGATGCCCTTTGACATACAGTGCATAAGGAGGAGATAACGCCTTACGAAGCCTGCCCGGATACTCTTTATCGAAGTACGGAAGGAACCGGATTCCGTGTTCTTCCAATGCCCGATATGTTTCTTCCAGACGGAGCTCTTTTTTTGCTTCTGCCAATACCGCCTGATCTTTCTTCGTCAAAAAATCCAACTGATATATCTGCGTTTCTTCTATATAATATATTTCTTTTGCACTTCCTATACATGCTCTCAGTTTTTGTTTTTTCTGATTCGACAGCGGATGCACCCGCGCCAGCCAATATTCGTACATCATCCTTTTATCTCCCCCAATATTTCTTCTCCAGCGTCCGATAGCCAAGCGCCTCTTTGATATGCTTCGTCCGGATCCGGTCAACCCCTTCCATATCTGCGATCGTTCTTGAAACTTTCAAGATTCTGTGATAGGTCCGCGCGGTCAGATGAAGTCGGTGAAATGCCTGTTCCATCAGCTGTTCTTCTTTTCCCCCCAGCTTACAATAGATCGGAAGTTCTTTCACTCCAAGCCTTGCATTGACCCGGATCTTTGTTCCGGCATAGCGCTCATTTTGAATCGCCCTTGCACGTTCCACCCGAAGTCTTATCTCCCCGGATGACTCCCCCTCTTCCGTTTTCTTTAGCTCCTCATAGGAAATTCTCGGAGCTTCCACGCACAGGTCCATCCGATCGAGAAACGGCTGACTGACCGTATCAAGATACCGCTGAATCTGTCCCGGCGTGCAGCTGCACTTCTCCGGGTCCGGATAATTGCCGCAGGGACACGGATTCATCGCTGCCACCAACATCACATCTGCCGGAAACACATAATTTCCATGGCTTCTGGACAGGTGAACTTCCTGCTCCTCCAGAGGCTGCCGCAGCACTTCCAGCACCGGTTTTTGAAATTCCGTCAGCTCGTCCAGAAATAAGACACCGCCGTGGGCAAGACTGATTTCTCCCGGCAAGGGCGGATTCCCGCCGCCCACAAGCGCCGCCTTTGTCGTTGTATGATGAACATTTCGAAAAGGTCTTGCCGTGATCAGCGGGTGATCTTCCCTCAAAAGTCCGAGCACACTGTAAATTCTGGTAATCTCCAGACTCTCTTCCATAGAAAGTGAGGGAAGAATACTTGTAATAGCTTTTGCCGTCATAGACTTCCCGCTCCCCGGAGGTCCTGCAAGAAGAAGATTATGTCCGCCGGACACAGCTACTTCCGCCGCTCTCTTCACAATCTCCTGTCCCCTGATATGGCAGAAATCAATCTGCTCGTCCAGTTCCTCTGCATTTCGTACTGCTTCCCACTTCTCCTTCCCAAGCGCCGCTGCCCGGGAAAGTTCCTCCTCTCCTTTCAAATACCGGCATACCGCCAGAAGTGTATCTGCTCCCAGAATCCGCACACCTTCCACAAGCGCTCCTTCTGTTACATTTTCTTTTGGCACAATGCAGGTATGATACCCACACTCCTTTGCCCGCTTTACAATGGGAAGTATCCCTGAGATCTTCTGTACGGCTCCTCCAAGCCCAAGCTCACCTGCGACTACTACTCCGCGAAGACTTTCCGTCGAAAATACACCCATAGCCGCAAGAACTGACAACGCAATCGGGAGATCGTATGACGCGCCCCGTTTCCGCATTGTGGCAGGTGCTAAATTTACCACAATCTTCTTAGGCGGAAGCTGCATCCCGCAATTTTGAATTGCAGTGCGCACGCGCTCTGCCGCTTCCTTGACCTCAGAAGACAGATACCCTACCATATGAAAAACCGGAAGACCATTGCTTACATCTGTCTCCACCTGAATAATTTCCGCCTGCACTCCGTGAAGAACTGCAGACGCCACTGTACTAAATGCCATCCTAACACCTCTTTCATCTGTCGTCTCATCACTGGTTACATTTCGAAATATCCCCTCAATTTTGCAATGGCACCTTTCTCAATTCTGGACACATAAGATCTGGAAATGCCAAGTCTTCTGGCAATTTCCTTCTGCGTATATTCCTCCTCATGGTAAAGCCCGTAGCGAAGCTTCAAAACCGTCCGCTCTCTAGGTGTCAGTTCCTTCTCTACACGCTGATACAACATTCGGATATCCTCTTTTAATTCCACCTTCGAATGTGCATCCTCGCCTTCTGTCTCGATCACATCAAAGAGCTGAATCTCATTGCCTTCCCGGTCTGTTCCGATCGGTTCATACAGAGACACCTCCCTGGAGGATTTTTTCTTTGTCCGAAGATACATCAGAATCTCATTTTCAATACACCTTGCCGCATACGTGCCAAGTCTTACACTTTTATCGGGGTTAAAAGTGACGACCGCTTTGATGAGGCCGATGGTTCCAATGGACAAAAGATCCTCCGTATCCTCCTCCATGGACTGATACTTTTTCACAATATGTGCTGCAAGGCGCAGATTCCGCTCTATCAGAATATGTTTTGCTTCAAGATCACCCTCTGTATATTTTTGCAGATAATATCTTTCTTCAGAAGCTGTGAGGGGTTGAGGAAATGATTTCACGAAAAGCACCTCTTAAAGTGTTTGCTTCTAGTCTATGTGACAATTACTTTTTTTGTGCTTTTCCACCAAATCTTATGGAATCTTTTCCGGCGACTGCCATAGAACAATGCCCGAAATATCAGGCGTTGAATGAAAATAAGATTTTAAAGATTTTGTAAAAACAGTATAGCGGATCTCCTGCTAAAAAGCAAGAAATCCGCTATTTCTAATTTCTTAATTTCTCTTAATATTCTTGATAACGATTCTTTATTCTTCTCTTCGTCTGAGAATATCGTATTGCTCTGCCTCATGTCCGAGATCCACATAAAGCACCTGTTTTGGATGCGGCGCGCTCTCCTGCTCCTGACCTTCTTCGTCCACAATGCGTTTCACCGTCACCTCTATATTTTCACCGTTTGGTTTCATGATCTCAATACTTTCACCGATCGAGAATTTATTTCTCTGTTCAATGCGGTACATGCCGTCCTTTTCTTCCCCGATGATTCCAAGATACGTGTATCCCTTCACATAAGTATTGTTATCGTAGATCTGTGTCTTTTCCGTCGGCTTGCCAAAATAGAACCCGGTTGTGAACTGACGATACGTACAATTGGAAATCTGCTCCAGATACCATGGCATGTTTGCCTCATACAATTTTGGATCCTTGAGATAATCATCAATGGCAAGGCGATAAGTTCTCGCAACCGTAGCGACGTAAAGCGCTGTTTTCATACGACCTTCAATCTTAAAGCTGTCGATTCCCGCATCGATCATTTCCGGTATATGACCGATCATGCACAGATCTTTTGAATTGAAAATGTACGTGCCGCGCTCATTTTCGTATACCGGCATATACTCTCCCGGTCTCGTCTCTTCTACGATCGAATACTTCCAGCGACACGGGTGTGTGCAGGCTCCCTGATTGGCATCTCTTCCGGTAAAGAAGTTGCTTAACAGACATCTGCCGGAATAAGAAATACACATCGCGCCGTGGATAAAACTCTCAATTTCCATTTCCTCAGGAATATGCTCCCGGATTTCCTTAATTTCTTTTAAAGAGAGTTCTCTTGCAGACACCACTCTTTTGGCACCCTGCTTCCACCAGAAATTGTAAGTACCGTAATTTGTATTATTTGCCTGCGTACTGATGTGGCGCTCGATCTCCGGACAGATCTCTTTCGCCAGCTCATAAATTGCCGGATCGGCAATGATCAGAGCATCCGGCTTTATTTCCTTCAATTCACGAAGATAGACTTCCGCTTCAGGGAGATCATCGTTATGTGCCAGAATATTTACCGTAATATAAACTTTTACCCCATGTTCATGTGCAAACAGAATTCCCGCTTCCATCTCTTCACGGGAGAAATTTTTCGCTTTCGCGCGGAGCCCAAAGGCTTCGCCTCCAATATAGACCGCATCTGCGCCAAATACAACTGCCGTCTTAAGCACTTCCAAACTGCTTGCTGGAATCAACAATTCCGGGCGCCTGTTTTTCATATTTTTATCTCCTTTTTATTAAAAACTCTTTCTTCTTATTGCTCTTAATGACTTTCTTTTTTAACACTTAATGCTACGCCGTCCCCAAGCGGAAGCAGTGATGTGTGAAGCTCCTCGTGGTGGGTAAGCTCATATAAATATTCCCTCATGCGGCTGTGGATCGTGCGGTTTCTCCGCTCCACTGCAAACCGGGATTCAATCACATCTCCATCCTGAAGTACATTGTCAGACATCAGTACCCCTTCCGGCGCAAGAAGCCTTAACACCTCCGGAAGATAATGGATGTACTGTCCTTTGGCGGCATCCATGAAAATAAAATCATAAGGTCCCGAAAGTTCTTTCATAACTTCCAGCGCATCTCCCGGAGTCAATGTAATCTGATCTTCCTTTCCCGCACGCCGAAAATTCTCTCTCGCAATCGGAATTCTCTTCTCATAATTTTCAATCGTCGTAATATGGCCGTCCTCCGGCATATACTCACTCATCAAAATCGCCGAAAAACCAACAGCCGTCCCCACCTCCAAAATTCGAAGCGGTTTCTTTATCTTCAGCAGAACCTTCAAAAAGCTCTGCGTTTCCTTCCTAATGATCGGCACAAACGTATCCAGCGCCTCCTGCTCAATCGCCTCGATCACCGGGCTTTCCGGCACCTCCAGCGAATGAATATACGTCGCGATCCTCTCATTACTGATCAATTTGGGACACCCCCTTTTTCAATTTGGGACAGGTCAAATCGCAATTTGGGACGTAGCCTTTTGCAAAAAGGCTACGTCCCCAACTACACGTCCATAATAATTGGTAAAATCATTGGTTTACGCTTTGTGCGTTTCCATATAAATTCGTTCATAGTATCGCGGATCACCAGTTTGATCTTGCTCCAGTCTGCGTTGCGCTGATGTGTCAGGCAGTCTTCCACTGCTTCTGTCACCACTTTTCTTGCTTCTTCCATCAAACCTTCTGATTCTCTTACATAGACGAATCCGCGGGATACGATATCCGGGCCCGCCAGAAGCTGATTGCTTCCTTTTTCCAAGGTCAGCACTACGATCAGTATTCCGTCTTCTGCAAGATGCTGACGGTCACGCAGAACGATATTTCCTACGTCACCGACACCGAGTCCGTCTACTAAGATCTCTCCGGTATGCACTTTATCGACTACTTTCGCCTCTTTGTCACTTACCTCCAGCACTTCTCCGGATTGTAAAATAAATATATTTTCTTTCGGGATTCCGAGGTTTTTCGCAATCCCTGCATTTGCTTTCAAATGACGATATTCGCCGTGTACCGGAATCGCATACTTCGGCTTTACAAGGGAATAGATAAGCTTCAACTCTTCCTGACAGGCATGCCCTGACACGTGGGCATCCTGGAAGATTACATTTGCCCCCTTAGACGACAATTCATTGATTACTCTTGATACAGATTTTTCATTTCCCGGTATCGGGTTCGAACTGAAGATAACAGTATCTCCCGGCATGATCGTCACTTTCTTATGCACATCTGCCGCCATACGGGACAATGCCGCCATAGACTCTCCCTGACTTCCGGTCGTAATGAGCACCGTCTTCTCCGGCGGATAGTTCTTCATCTGATCGATCTCAATCAAAGTCTTATCCGGCACCTGCAGATAACCAAGTTCCTGCGCAACAGAAATGATATTCACCATACTGCGCCCTTCCACTACAACCTTTCGGTCATATTTGCATGCAGAGTTGATAATCTGCTGTACACGATCCACATTTGACGCGAAAGTCGCAATGATGATTCTCGTATTCTGATGTTCTGCAAAAATATGATCAAATGTAATTCCGACCGTTCGCTCTGACTGGGTAAATCCCGGACGCTCTGCATTGGTACTGTCTGACATCAACGCAAGAACACCCTTCTTTCCGATTTCTGCAAACCGCTGCAGATCGATAGCATCACCGAATACCGGTGTATAATCCACTTTAAAGTCTCCCGTATGCACAACAATTCCCGCCGGCGAATAGATCGCAAGCGCCGCTGCATCCTGAATACTGTGGTTGGTCTTAATAAATTCAATTCGAAATTGTCCTAAATTAATGGACTGTCCATGCTTTACTACTTTTCTTCTTGTGCTGCGCAGAAGATTATGCTCTGAGAGCTTTCTCTCAATGATTCCCATTGTAAGCTTTGTCGCATAGATCGGAAGATTCATTTCCCGAAGTATATAGGACAATGCACCAATATGATCCTCATGACCGTGGGTGATCACAAAGCCCTTAACCTTCTGGATATTATCTTTCAAATAAGTGACGTCTGGAATAACAAGATCGATTCCCAGCATATCATCTTCCGGAAATGCAAGCCCGCAATCCACAACAATAATACTGTCTTCATACTCGAAGACAGTGATGTTCATTCCAATCTTCTCCAAGCCGCCAAGTGGAATGATACGCAGCTTTCCATTATTCTCTTTCTTCAAGTTTACACCTCCATGTGTTCTCCGCGCTGTTTCGCCTTCTTCTGGCAATCCATACACTGTCCGTAGAACTTTAGCTCGTGATCCAACACATAAAACCCTTCCTCTTCCTCAATCCGACGTTCCAGCTCTTCCAGCAGATCATCTTTGAAAGGGGTTATCTTTCCACATGTCCTGCAGATCAAATGATGGTGGTGATGCTTATTCTTCCCATCATAAACCTCGCCGATTTCATAACGTGCGCATCCATCATCCAGATTGATCCGATCAACCAACTGCATTTCTAATAACAACTGTACGGTCCGGTAAATAGTCGCCAACCCTATCTCCGGGTAATCTTCTCTTACCAGCTCATAGATATCTTCCGCAGTCAAATGTCTGTGACAATTGTCTGCCAGTACCTCTAATACAAGTAACCGCTGGTTCGTTACTTTTAGACCTTTTTCTTTCAGCATTTTTTTGAATTTTTCCTGACTGATAGACATAAGCTCTTACCTTTCAATCTCAATATCTTCCAGTAGTTCCTCAAATATCTTCAAAACCGCGCCAAGCTCTGTCACATCTTCCACGATCTCGTAGACACTTTCCTTATCATCTTCTGCTGATGTATCTTTCAAAATTAAACATTCCGCGTCGTCTTCCTCCGAATCCGTCACTAAAATGTAAGACACTCCATTTACTTTTGTCTGCTCCAACACATAAAAATCTGTTTCCTGCATCTCCTCAGACATAAACTTAATCTTTTCCATCAAAATAACACCTCACGAATCTTACGAATCCTGTGCATCCAAATAACCTTGCAATATAAAGACTGCCGCAATCTTATCAATATATTTCTTACGATCTTCGCGTCTTATTTTACTCTCCATCAACGTCCGTTCTGCAGACACAGTTGTCAGTCTCTCGTCCCACATCACAACGTCAAGGCCTGTCCGTCTCTTCAACATCTCGCCGAAGTCTATCGCCGCTTCAGCTCTTATTCCGATATCATTGTTCATATGCTTGGGAAGTCCCAGCACGATTTTGCCGACCTCATATTCTTTGATCAGTTCCTCAATCCTTGCACAAGTCTTCCTAAGCTTATTCTCTTCTTTCCTGGTAATTGTCTCGACTGCCTGAGCAGTAATCCCAAGCGCATCGCTGATCGCTACACCAACTGTCTTCGTACCATAATCCAGCCCCATGATTCTCATAGATATTATCCCCACTGATTATGCTTGATATACGTCTTAAGCATCTCTTCTACCAGCTCATCGCGCTCCATCTTCATGATCAGACTTCTTGCCCCATTATAACTGGTAATATAAGTAGGGTCCCCTGACATGATATAACCCACGATCTGGTTCACCGGATTGTAACCTTTTTCGCTCAGAGCCTTGTACACGATCTCCAGAATATCTTTTGCCTGAATCTGCGGACCGCTTTCTACCTGAAAAAACTGTGTATTGCTTAAATCTTTCATATACTCACGTCCTCCAAAAATACTTTACAGTTTATTTTAACTTATTACGATTAAAAATTCAATGTTTGATTTGCAAATGACTCTCAATTTCTACATCTACGATCTGATTCGACAGATTCTCCTCCGTCTCATATGCAATCTTCACATACTCTTTCGTATGTCCCACCTGACAGATGATACCGTCAATCTCCATTTGCTCTTCCATAA
>FR892668.1:0-23264 GCA_000433535.1 Dorea sp. CAG:317 | reverse complement strand
CAGACGCTCTTCGTAAGCTGCACGCTTCTTTTCATTCAGTTCAAGAAGCACCTTACTTCTTGCCGCTTTCACAGGTTCCGGCACCTGATCTTGCATTACTGCCGCCTTCGTTCCTTCCCGTCTGGAATATTTGAATACATGGGTCTCATAGAAGCTGACTTTGTCTACAAATGCTCTGGACTCTTCAAATTCTTCCTCTGTCTCCCCGGGGAAACCTACAATAATATCAGTCGTAAGCGCCGGATGGTCAAAATATTTCCGAAGGAGCTCGCATTTCTCATAATATTCCTCCGCAGTATATCTGCGGTTCATCCGCTTCAGCGTAGCATTGCAGCCACTCTGTAAGGATAAATGAAAATGCGGGCACATTTTCGGGAGACCGGAAATTGTCTTTGCAAATTCCTCTGTGATGATTCTCGGCTCCAGAGACCCCAGACGAATCCGTTTGATCCCTTCCACTTCATGAACCGCAAGAATCAAAGACAAAAGGCTTTCTCCTGTATCGACCCCGTAAGAGCTCAGATGGATTCCGGTAAGAACCACTTCCTGATAACCATTTGCCGCCAGCGCCTTCACTTCCTTTACAACACTTTCCAACGCACGGCTTCTCACACGGCCTCTCGCATAAGGAATAATACAATAGGAACAGAACTGATTACATCCATCCTGCACCTTCAGATATGCCCTCGTATGCTCCGCAGTCTGATCCAGCGTAAGCTCCTCATATTCCCTGGTCTGATTGATATCAATGATCTCTCTTTTCAGCTTAGAATCATAGGATTCCAGAATCTTTACAATATCATGCTTCCTGTTATTTCCCACAACGATATCAATACACTCGTCCACCTGCTCCTTCTCCGTCTGGACATAACATCCTGCTGCCACAACAATGGCATCGGGATTCATCTTTCTCGCCCTGTGGAGCATCTGCCTTGATTTACGGTCTGCGATATTGGTCACAGTGCAAGTATTGATAATGTAAATATCTGCGCCCTCCTGAAAAGGCACGATCTCATATCCGCTTTTTTCTAACAATTCCTGCATAGCTTCGGTCTCATAGGCATTTACTTTACATCCAAGATTGTGCAGCGCTACTTTCTTCATAACCCTGTATATTTCCTTTCTTTTACAATTCATTCTTGACTTTTTTCATTCTTAAAACTAAGATAGGTATAGAACAAAACAAAACCAAGGAGGTATGTTCCGATGAAAACAGTTAAAATTTCTTTAAATTCTATCGACAAAGTAAAGTCATTTGTAAATGATATTACCAAATACGATTACGATTTTGATCTTGTATCCGGCAGATACGTAATTGACGCTAAGTCTATTATGGGTATCTTCAGTTTAGATCTTTCTAAGGATATTGATCTTAATATCCACGCAGAAGGAGAAGAGGCTGAAAATGTTCTTCAGGTATTAAAGCCTTATCTCGTATAACAAGCTTGAAAAAGAATGTGCCGGAGCACATTCTTTTTTTTATGCCTGCACTTCAATAATCTCTGCAGTCTCAATAGCAGTCTTCATCATCTCATCAATCTTCTCTGCCAGCTTCTCCTCAGAGCGGCGAATCACCTCAATATTCGGCTTCGTCACCGGATGCTTTGCCACAAAGATGGTACAACAATCCTCAAACGGCTGGATAGATGTCTCAAATGTGTCAATCTTCTCCGCGATCTCTACAATATCCCGCTTATCAAATCCGATCACCGGACGATATACCGGTAAAGTACATACATCATTCGTAGCCGCAAGGCTCTGCATAGTCTGACTTGCCACCTGACCAATGCTTTCTCCTGTGATCATTCCAAGGCAATCGTCTTTCTTCGCGAAATGCTCTGCAATCCGCATCATATATCGACGCATGATGATCGTCAATTCATCGTGTGGACACTGATCATAGATATACAGCTGGATATCTGTAAAATTCACCACATGAAGCTTGATCGGACCGGAATATCTGGATACGATCTTCGCAAGATCCACTACTTTTTGTTTGGCACGCTCACTCGTATACGGAGGTGCATGGAAATAAGTTGCTTCAATGCCGACACCGCGCTTTGCGATCATATATCCTGCCACCGGGCTGTCAATTCCGCCGGATAACAGAAGCATTGCCTTTCCGGCAGTTCCTACCGGCATACCACCGGCTCCCGGAATAATCTGAGAATAGACATAGATCTCCTGACGGACTTCCACATTCAGGAGGACATCCGGCTTATGCACATCTACTTTTGTCTCCGGAAATGCGTCAAGAATCGCCTCTCCCAGATCACAGTTGATCTCCATGGACGTCTTCGGGTAAGATTTTTTCGCTCTTCTTGCCTCCACCTTGAAGGTCAGATTCTTATCCGGATACATTTCATCCATATAAGCAACCACATCTTTTTTCAACTGCTCAAAGCCCTGATCCTCCATGCGGACAACCGGACAGATTCCGACAAGACCAAACACTCTCTGCAAATGCTCTACCGTATCCTCATAATCGTATTCTCCTTCACAGTCCACATAAATTCTCGCCTGAGATTTGTGTACCTGAAAATTCCCGTCCACATCCTTCAATGCAAAACGGATCTGACGCACTAACGCATCTTCAAACAGATAACGATTCTTACCTTTTAATCCAATTTCTCCGTATTTTAATAAAAATGTATGAAATTTCATTCCTTATTTCTCCTTTGATCAGACGATCTTCTCTCTATCGTCTGGTATATTTTCGAAGTATCGGTACTATATTATAAAGGGTATCCAATGTATAGTCAATCTCTTCTAACGTCGTAAATTCTGACAGACTGAAGCGAAGGGTAGCGTCCAAAAATTCCTGTTTTGCTCCGATTCCCTTTAACACACCGCTGACCTGCGGGTGGTTGGACGCACAGGCTGAACCGGAAGATACATAGATCCCTTTTTCTTCCAGCGCATGCAGGAGCACTTCGCTTCGGATACCTGCAAACCCTACGCTGATGATATGCGGCGCAGAGGTTGCATCAGGAAGTCCGTGAATCACTGTATCTTCGATCTTCAATACCCCTTCGATAAAATGCTCCTTCAATTCCCGCATCCGTTCCACTTTCTCATCCAACTGATCGTAAATGGTCTTTGCCGCAAGCCCAAGTCCCGCAATACCGGGAACATTTTCCGTACCGGAACGGACATTCTTTTGCTGTTCACCTCCAAATACAATAGGCTGTATCTTCACATGGCTGTCTACATAGAGCGCGCCGATCCCTTTTGGCCCGTGAATCTTATGACCACTGATTGAACACATATCTACCTTTAATCGTTTTGGATAGATTCTGTATTTACCGAATCCCTGCACTGCATCCACGTGGAACAGAATATTCTGATTATAAGCTTTTACCATAGAAGCCGCTTCCTGAATCGGCTGTACCGAACCCACTTCGTTGTTCACATACATAACAGACACCAGGATCGTCTCCGGACAGAGCGCCTCCTGCAATGCAGAAAGCTCAATCCTTCCGTATTTATCTACCGGAAGAAATGTCACACGGAAGCCTTCTTCCTCCAGATGGCGCATCGTATTAATAATGGCCGGATGTTCAATGGAAGAAGTGATCAGATGATTTCCTGCGCGTCTGTTGGCTCTTGCCGCCCCCATAAGCGCCAGATTATCGCTCTCTGTTCCGCCGGAAGTAAAGAAAATCTCTTTTTCCTGTACTTTCATAAGCTTCGCCAGTATTTCCTTTGCCTCTTTGATATAACCTTCCGCTGTCACTCCCTTTACATGTCTGGAAGACGGATTCCCGTAATCTTCACACATGACTTTGTATACAAGCTCTCCCACACTCTCATAAGCTTTGGTCGTCGCAGAATTGTCCAGATATATTTCTCTCATGCTATCTACTTCCTCATTCTTTTTCTTGTTATTAAGGTATGTAACTACCCTTCCAAATGGAACATCAACACCGCCAGCGCGGCAAGTCCTGCTGTCTCTGTGCGAAGAATCCGTTTCCCAAGCGTGATTACTTCTGCGCCCTGTTCCAACGCCTGATCTACTTCTTCTTTCTCAAAACCGCCTTCCGGTCCGATATAGATTCCCACAGACTGCCCCGGAAGTATAGAAGTGATCACCTTCTTCGTTTCTTTCATTCCTTCCGCCAGTTCATAAGGCAGAAGCACTCTGTCCAGCTGCTCGGAGTATGCAAGCGCCTCCCGGTAGGATAACACCTCATGTACCTTCGGGATATAACCGCGCCCCGCCTGTTTTGCCGCACTTTTGGCAATTTCCTGCCAGCGGGCACATTTTTTCTGCGCTTTTTTCTGATCCAGTTTCACAACAGACCGCTTCATAGCAACCGGAATCACTTCACAGACTCCAAGTTCTACCGCCTTCTGGACGATCAGCTCCATTTTGTCACCTTTGGGAAGTCCCTGAAACAGATAAACCTTCGACGGTAACTCTGTGTCTGCCTCCTTCGTCTCCTGTATCCCAAGAATCACCCGATCCTCTTCATAAGCTTCAACTTTGCATAAATAAGACAGATTATTTCCATCACTTACCATCACTTCTTCACCGAGACGCAGGCGAAGGACATTCTTCATATGATTGACATCCGAACCTTCCACAACAATCCTCGTGTCTTCCACTTGATCCGGCGTCACAAAAAAATGCTGCATCTTCTACTCCTCTTTCTTAGCAACTACAGACACCCATTCGCCCTGATAATTTACTTCCAGCACCGTCAGTCCTGCAGCTTTCACAGCTTCTACCACAACTTCTTCTTTATCGTCGATAATACCGCTTGTAATATACACAGCTCCCGGTTTCATCTGATGTACGATCACCGGCGTCAGCGGTACCAGCACATCCGCCAGAATATTTGCTGCTACAATATCGTATTTCTCATAGCCAACCTGATCCTGCACCGCTTTGTCATCAATAATATTTCCAATCATGACTTCATACTGGTCTTTGTCGATTCCATTGACTTCCATGTTCTCATGGGTAGCGTCAATTGCACAAGGATCAAGATCGGTGCCTACGGAATGACCTGCACCGAATTTTAACGCCAGCATTCCTAAAATACCACTTCCGCATCCCACATCCAGAACAAGCGCATCCTTCTTCGTATATTTGCGAAGCGCACGGATACAGAGCTGGGTAGTCTCATGCATTCCGGTTCCAAATGCAGTACCCGGATCAATGTGGATCACCATCTTGTCACTGTCCTCGGTCTTCACATCTTCCCATGACGGGATCACAAGAATATCATCGATATAAAACTGATGGAAATATTTCTTCCAGTTATTCACCCAGTCTACATCCTCCGTCTCAGACTCTTCGATGGTACACTCTCCCACATCTACATAATTTCTCATGTCTTCTAATTCCTGACGAACTTCTCCCAGAATCCGGGCGGTATCCACATCCTGATCCAGATAAAAGGTAAGATATGCTGTTCCGTCATCCTCCGGGATATCCGGCAAAATATCTACAAACATCTGCTCTTTATCCTGCTGGGTAAGAGGGATCTTATCCTCAATCTGCACTCCCTCAATCCCAAGATCATTTAACATACTGCTGACAATATCTTCCGCCTCCGTTGTTGTCTTCAAGCGAAACTGATTCCATTTCATAATATTAATCTCCTTCTAAAACAAAATGCCTAAGTGCTCCAGTAAAATCTTGCCTCCCATAAGGATCAAGATCACGCCTCCTGCAAGCTCTGCCTTTGATTTATATTTCGTTCCGAATATATTTCCTATTTTAACACCTGCCGCTGATAAAGTAAATGTGATTCCGCCGATAAAGCACACTGCAGGCACAATCTGCACTTGAAGGAATGCAAACGTCACTCCCACCGCAAGCGCATCAATGCTTGTGGCAATCGCAAGTCCAAGCATTGTCCGAACGTCAAGGGATTCATCCCCTTCTTCACATTCCTCACAGCTTCCCAGCGCCTCTCGAACCATGTTAATCCCGATCAGCCCAAGCAGAATAAAGGCAATCCAGTGGTCGATGGAAGTAATGACCTCCTGAAACTGAACGCCAAGCACATATCCAAGAAGCGGCATCAATGCCTGAAAGCCTCCGAAATACAATCCGACGATGACGCCCTTCTTCCATGTACAGCGCCTCATGGCAAGCCCTTTACAGACAGATACTGCGAAAGCATCCATAGACAGACCGACTGCGATCAAAAATAATTCCACGATTCCCATCTTCTATCACTCCTTCAAAAGTTCCATCCCGCCAAGCTGCTTCTCCACGTCCTCTAACTGTCCCAAAATCTTCTCCTGCTGTTCATCAAAGAGCAGACGTTTGTTGTACATATAATATTTATCACAATCATTTTCCTTTAAATACTGGATACTGTAATAATCCGTATTAAGCTCTGCAATAAATGCGACCATCTCCTGCCCGGTCAGCCCTGTCTCCTCCAGAAAATCAAACGTATGATCAAGGGCACTTCCCGTCCGGTCAAATAATTGCTGCCGTCCGTCTACTTCCTGTTCAAAGGCTTCCTTCACCGCAGCAAATCCTTCCTCTTTGCCAAGATGATCCCGAACCGTCATAAACTGATATTCTGAAAACCTGGACACTACTTTCTTCCAAATATGGTCTTCTTCCTTCGAGAGCCGCTCTGCTTTTCGCAGACGCTCATATTCCTCCGACACTTCCCTGCACACCAGATCAAGCTGCCCGCTCTCCTTATAGCGCTTGAGCGCCTCGTAAAGCATCGTCACATACTTGTCCGCCCGATAACAGTCTTTAAACAGACCGGACAATTTCCCCATCAGCATCCCTACCACACTAAGTCTCTCATCAAAGGAGGCTGTTTTAAGCTGCTCCATAGAAGCGCGGTCGAAATGTCCTTCCAAAATATGCTCCAGACCATAATCCTTTTTATATTTTTCAAACAGCTCCAGATACACTGCAAAATCCTTGGCAATTCTCCAGTGCTGAATATACTGATGCACCACTTCACGGTCTGCTTTTTTCCCAAGTACCTCGTAAGCCTTCAGAAGTTCCGACAGATCCTCCCAGCCTCTTGCTGTAGCGAATTCTCGTCCGTCTACGCTTGTCTCCATCTTATAGAAATTCTCTTTCTTAAGCTCCAGATAAGAGCGGATCGCCGGATGAATCTGCGCACGATACGCATATTCCTTCCATACATCATAATTTTCTTCCACTTCGATCTTCTTGATTCGATCCAGTGTCACAATGTCAAAATCACGCACAGACTTATTATATTCCGGCGGATTTCCTGCAGCTACAATGATCCATCCTTCCGGAACCTTCTGATTTCCGAACGTCTTACACTGAAGAAATTGCAGCATAGCAGGAGCCAAAGTCTCCGACACGCAGTTGATCTCATCAATAAAGAGAATACCTTCTTTCACACCGGTCTCCTCTATTTTCTCATAGACAGAAGCAATGATCTCACTCATGGTGTATTCCGTCACTGAATATTCTCTGCCTCCATAACATTTCTTCTCAATAAAAGGAAGCCCCACCGCACTCTGTCTCGTGTGGTGTGTGATCGTATATGCCACCAGTGAGATCTCACACTCTCTGGCAATCTGTTCCATGATCTGTGTCTTTCCGATTCCCGGAGGACCCATCAGAAGAATCGGTCGCTGCCGGATTGCCGGAATCGTATATTCGCCAAAATCGTCCTTCTGTAAATACGCCTCTATGGCATTTTTAATTTCTATTTTTGCCCGCTT
Source organism: Dorea sp. CAG:317 (assembly GCA_000433535.1). Lineage (GTDB taxonomy): Bacteria > Bacillota > Clostridia > Lachnospirales > Lachnospiraceae > Dorea_D. The sequence continues at coordinate 15,572 of FR892668.1, read as the reverse complement.
AATATTCATAAATGTCGCTCTCCTCCAATATCAACTTTACTGCCCACGACGGAACTTCCATATCCTCATAATCTTCCTTCAGAAACACAAACGCTGTCTCAAAGGCAGGCATCTTCGCCGGGTAAGTTCCCTGTCCGTCTGTAAAATACAGAAGCCCCCTGAGATTCGAAAATACATGCTCTTTCACCAGACGCTCTACATAAGCAAATGCCGGACGGAAATCCGTTCCTCCCTCGCCCTTTAACGTCAGATCCTCCATGTACGACTTCAAATCTTCCTCGCAGGTAATTTCTTTATCTTCCTGCACCTTGTCGTCACACTGAATAATATGAATATTCACCTTCCGGAAAAAGCTGTCATTTTCGCTTAACACACCATAAGTCTCTTCCAGAAATTTTCTGACCAGTTCACCGGAACAGGACATGGATGTGTCGATCACAACCGCAAACTCTTCGACCTTCTGCACCTCTTTCCATTCCTGAGGCTCAATTAACGGCATATTCCCATATACCCGAAGGCCATAACTGTAAAAATTATAGTCAAAACTGTCCTCGTCTACTCCAATTTCTTCCTTTAGCACCGAAAACTTTCGAAGAAACTCACGGTAATCCGTGCGCTGTCTGTTTTCTACCCGAATCTGATCCACAAGACTTCCTGATTCTGAAGCCGCCTCCTTGGAAAATGTCTCCATGTCCGTCTCCATCTGTTCGCTGATCCCCTGCCACTGATTCTCAATCTCCTGGCGCTTCTTCTGGTCATCCTCCGGCCAATATTGATGGCTGTCCACACAAAAATCACGCTCCAGCCGTTCCAGCTCAGCTTCCTTAAGCCCCTGTGCATCCAGAAACTGATAGATTTTCTCTGCGGTCAGCACCTTCATCTGTCTCTTAAGATCAGCGTACATCTGTCTCCTTATATAAGACCTGGATCTTAACACACACCGGTAATTCATTCCGTCAATGATGGACTCTGCAGCAATATCACAGGAAAGATTATATAACCTATCTTCTCTCCCCTGTCTCCTTAACATATGTCGAAAAATCCCATGGAGCACCATATGGAGATAGATTCGGTTCACCAAAATCCTGTCTTCCCGAAACAGTCCGCCCAAATACTGAGGATGATAATAAATTGCCAGCCCATCCGTGCCGATAGTTTCCAGACCGACATCCATCACAAAAGCGTAACCGGAAAGTGCTACATCCATAAACCGCATTTTTAAATATAATTCATTTCTGGAAACCATCAAAATCTGCTCTCCAATGGTTTCCAGCTGACTGGTAAGCGTCTCCTTTTCCACAATTCTTCCTCTCTATAATTCAAAACTCTTCTTTTTCACACGGAACTTTAACGCCTTCTCTTCTGTAAGTAAGGCGGTAATTTCCGTCTTCTTCCACTCTGCCGCCTGCTCAAGCGCAGCGCTGATACTCGGTCTTGTCCATACATTGTTCTCCGAGAAAAAGCGAAGCCCTTCCATGTCTTCCTCCGCCACTAACATCCGCGCCGCAGTCTTAAGATGTCCCGTCAGATACTCCCGATAACTCTCCTCTGCCTTCGCTGACAACTGATAAGGATAGCGAAGCCTTCCAAGAACCAGACGAAGCACCGTTTCTTCCGACTCCTCTGCAATCGCTCTTGGGAGAAGCTCATCATACTTCCCGTAATCAAGAGCACGGTTATAAAAACACTGACGGTAATATCCTCCCGCCCCATGATGACTGGTATAGAGAATCCGCGCCGGCGTATTCTCCACCGCCTCCTCATAATGCTCAGGAAAAAGCACCTGCGCAGTCTTCCCTTCCTGATAATAAAGTCTTGCCAGAATTCGATAACGCATTTCATCCAAAATAGAAGGAAGCGCTGATTGTTCTCCATTTGCAAAATGAATCTCTACTTCCCGTATCCGGCATCCGGTCAGCGCGCCACCACCGATTTCACGAAGAGCATCCGATAAAACCAGCTTTCTTAAATTTCGACAGCGATAAAAAGCATACCGGCCAATCTCGCGCACTCCGCCCGGAAGCCGGATTTCCGTTACCGCCTCCATATTCAGACGATGAAGTCCCGACAGAGCTTCTGCCCCTTCCTCCATCCAACAGAGATCTCCCTCTTCCGGCTCCCGGTCAGAGAACGCATAAGGCGCAATCGCAGTAATCGGCTCACCTCGAAGCTCATCCGGCAGATAGATCTGTCCGTCTATGCCATAACAGGCAGTCACCGTCAAACCATCTTCCTTCTTCTGATAACAGATTTTCGGACATCTCTGATCCATACTACAAACTCCTTCTCCTTATTTTCGGATTATAACACAAAACAGATTCCCCAAACCGCCAAAACCCGGCGTATTCGGAGAATCCGCTTTTTTCATACTTTTACTTTTTATTTCTTTCGACTACGCTTAGTCCAGATCAATGAAATCTACCTTAAACGCATCATCTGCTTCGATATGACCACGTTTCTTCGGCTGTTCTCCAAGAAGATCATCCAAATCGTCAATGGTCAGTTCTTCTCTTCTGTCATAGCCAGCGAACACATCTTCATCCGCTTCAAAGCTTGACAATTCTACAGTATCGAAACGATCTTCACGCCCGAAATCATCTTCGAAATCATCTTCAAAGTCGTCTTCGTATTCGTCTTCATAATCGTCTTCAAAGTCATCTTCGTCAAAAGAATCCTCTTCGTATTCTTCAAACTCGTCTTCGTCTTTCTTACGTTTGCCGAACAAACCGCCCTTCTTCTCTTTCACAGGCTCTTCTGGTTCATCCTCTTCTTCGTCGATACCATACTCATCATATAACTCATCCAACTCCGCATTGCGGTTATGAAGTTTTACCCCAAGCACGATCAACACAACAAGAATAATTATAGCTCCAAGACCGCCAACCAGCACGATCAATGCAAGGTGCTTCTCGATGAAATTCTGAATTTTACCGAGAATTCCTGTACTCTTCTTGGCAGCATCCTCATCCGTCGAATTGATCTCAACTCTCTGGTATGTATTTTCATTCGGATCATACTGATAATATCCCGTCTCGCCATTATTATTCATCGCATAGATCACATAAGTATCTTCTTTACTGCTATCCTGCCATACCGGGAATTCCTTCTCATTTAATGTAAGCTTTGCTTCCTTGTAATGTTTTGGAAGCTTCACATCAGAAGTATCACTGAGCACAATAATAGAAGTTGTATCAGAGATAGCCACTTCCTCGTAAGGTGCAAATGTGGCGTTCTCTGTGTTGTATAGGAAGAAATCGCCTACACCGTCTGCATCCTTCAAATAGCCAAGTGTAACTGCTCCGGATTCATTCGCTACCATCTGACGGTCTTCTCCGTCCAGAGAAACGGTTGTCTTGGAATAGCCTGCCGGAATATCCGCATCAGCAAAAGTATCTGTCAGCGTATATTTTCCCCCGTTTACTTCTACTTCTTTATCTCCTGCCCCCGTGGATGTCGTTTCTGTCTGAACAATCTTAGACGGATCACCTTCGGCAATCTTAATCGTAGAATTTCCTTCTGTAAGTGTCAAAGTACCGCCATTTCCAGATGCGACCGAAGAGCTGTTCACTGTAATCTTTGTCTCGCCTTCTTTTAACGCCTGGAAAGTCATTGTAAAGGAAACTTCAGAAGAACCGCCGTCCCCTTTGTACGTCAGACTTCCGTCTGCCGCTTCCACACCGTCACCGGACTGGAAGCTTAAATATTCACTGTCAAAAGCAAGCTGTACTTCTATGTCTCCCATACTGCTGCCGGAAGAACGAAGTACACACTTTACCTCCACCATCTCTCCGACTGCCGTCTCCGGATCTGTAAAAGAAATCTTGCCGTCTGCCGCATGCGCAACCAGTGAGAAACAAGGGATGCACAGACAAAGACTTAATACAATTGCACTAATTTTCTTCATTAATTTCATGATTGTTTTTTCCTCCTATGTTTTTCCATAGTATATTTTCATATGTTAAGCGATAGAACTTTATTGTTCTTCGGAATCAACCTCTTCGGAAGTCATTTCTTCCCCTACAGAGGTATCAGAAGTCTCTTCTCCCTCGGTCTTCTCCTCATCTAATTCCTTCGGTCTTGTAACGCCAGTCAGATAGGCAATATCATCTGAAATCTGTTGAACAGTATCAGATACCGGCTTTTCCTCTTCATTCGGATACAGGAAGGTATGAAGTTCCTGTACATTTTCTGCAAGACCTTGAGCAACGACAACACTTCCACAATTTTTGTATCTCACATCATCCTGCTTCTCGAATGGGAACCCTGCTGTTTCTCCCAACTGATAATCTGCAACCCCAGCTGCAAGTCCCAACGCTTCTTTTAAAGAAAAACTTGTGGATACCTGTTCAAATACTTTATCAATAATTTTATTAATCGTGCTAATTTTCGTCTTAACCGCTTTTTCGAAAATTTTCTCAATAACGAGTCTTTGTCTTTCTGTTCTCTTATAGTCCCCACCAGCAGTAGAACGAATACGAGCATACGTAACTGCCTGCGCTCCATCTAACTTTTGTTCCCCTGCATGCTCGATAAAGTTCGCCTCTGTTCCTGCTACATCGGCAGTCTCCTGAAGGAACTCGTTCATATACTGCACTTCTTCTTCTTGAATATCTATTTCAATTCCGCCCATTAAATCAATGGTATCAACAAGTGCTTTAAAATCCACTGTTACATAATCTTCAATATCTAAATCCAGATTCTCGTTGAGCATACTGATTGCTTCCTCCGGTCCACCCCGGAAATATGCAGAATTTGCCTTATTATACTTATCATCCTTTTGCTTCAGGAACGTGTCTCGATAGATCGATACTAAACGGATTTCCTTTGTTTTGTTATCAATAGATGCAATAATAATTGTATCTGCATGCGTACCGGCACCAAGCTGACCTTCTCTGGAGTCTCCTCCAAACAGAGCAACCGTCGTATATCCTTCTTTTACAGCGCCCTCATTAACCGTAACGTTCTCGCTGTCAATCTCCACTCGTTGAATTTTATCATATTTTGCCATCACATAAGCTGTCCCCAGAAGAAATGTCAAAATGATTACTTCTGCGGTAAGCACAAAAATTCTCTTTCTCCTTTTATTTCTGCGCTTTTTTCTCATTTTTGCAGCTTGAACGGCTTTTAGCTGTTTCTTTTTTTTCGACATAACCAGCCTCTTTCCTTCTTCCGTGTCAATATCTACATTATACTACTATATTTTGTCAAAAATTGCAACCCAGCTCTTCTCCCGCACATTTTAGGGCTTCTTCCACCACGTGGTGCATATCGTAATATTTATATTTCCCAAGTCTCCCACCGAAGATTACCTTTTCTTCTTTTGCAGCGTCATCTGCATATTTCTGGTACAACTTATTGTTTTTTTCATCATTTACCGGATAATATGGTTCTTCTCCTAATTTCCATTCTGCAGAATATTCTCTGGAAATCACTGTCTTAGGCTGTGTTCCAAACTCAAAATGCTTATGTTCAATAATTCTTGTATATGGGACTTCATAATCAGTATAATTTACCACCGCGTCACCTTGATAATTCTCTTCATCTAATATTTCTGTCTCAAATCTTACAGAACGGTATTCAAGCTCTCCATATTTATAGCTAAAATAAGCATCTATAGGACCAGTATAAATAATTTTTTTACATATGGCATCCAGTTCTTTTTTGTGTTCTAAATAATCCACATTCAGGCGTACTTCCACACCATCCAGCATTTTTTCTATGATCTGCGTATAGCCTCCAACTGGTATTCCCTGATAAAGATCATTAAAGTAGTTATTATCATAGGTCATACGCACCGGCAGTCTCTTTATAATCTGTGGCGGCAATTCTGTGGCAGAACGTCCCCACTGCTTCTCCGTATAGCCTTTTACAAGAATTTCGTAAATATCTTTTCCCACAAGGTTAATCGCCTGTTCTTCCAGATTCTTTGGTTCTTTCACTCCATATTTTCTAATCTGCTCCTGAATCTTCTCTTTCGCCTCCTTAGGCGTAATTACCCCCCAGATCTTATGGAAAGTATTCATATTAAAGGGCATATTATAAATCTCTCCTTTATAATATGCGACAGGACTATTCGTATATCTGTTAAATTCTGCAAATTGTTGAATATACTCCCAGACTTTCTTATTACTTGTATGGAAAATGTGTGCACCATATTGATGCACTTGGATCCCTTCGATCTCTTTTGTATAGATATTTCCAGCAATGTGGCTCCGTTTTTCCACTACCAGACATTTCTTTCCTAACTTCTTTGCTTCATGTGCAAAAACGGCTCCGTACAGTCCCGATCCAACGATAAGATAATCATACATAAATATCCTCTCCTTAATGCCCAATGCTTTTTATCCTCTGCAACATATCCTGAAATTCCTGTCTTTCACAAAAATAATTCACAACGACTAACAATCCCCCTGAAACAGCGGCTATTCCTATTGCATAAAATATCCATTGCAAGAAAGAATTCATCTGTTGTGGTACAAATCCAAAACCAATCGCGATTGCAACACCTGAAACCACCATGTTGCGCAATACTCTTCGAAATGTATTCTGCCCTGTCCCTGAAACAAAAAACTTCCGATTATAAAAAATAACATCCAACGAACGATATCCATAAGAACAAAGAGTCCCAAATAATACTCCATTAATCCCATAATTCCAAACAAAGATCAGCGATACAACAATGTTAATCACTGCCTCTAAAATTGCCTGACGCCGTGTCTCCTTAAAATGTCCTGCCGCACAAATAATTGTAAGACCCGGAATTCTAATATTCTGCAAAAGTATCAAAAGAGTAAAGAAAACGGCGGATAACGGTCGGATGTAATTTGCGTCCGATACATCTGCCGTATAAACCATAACAAATGGTATCAACAACACCATCATACATGCAAATACCCAAAATAAAACCATCATATACAAATATTCAAAATTAGAAAAACTACGTTTCAAAACGTCTGTTTCCTTCTTTGATATTACTTCTCCAAAGCCTGCTGTCAGACCATTGGAAAATGACGTCATCATAAGATTCACAGCATAAACTACCATATTATAAATTCCATACACACTGACTTCAATCAACGATCTGCTGCCAAGACAAACTGTAAGCAATACGACATCTGTATTATTTACGATTACACCGACAATCTGATGAAGAAGCGCTGCACTTCTCTGATTCAGCCCATCCATTTTAGGAACTGCATGGAAATCTGTCTCTTTATAATTCTTATGTACATATGCACGTACAAAGAAAAATCGCAAAATATAAATAACTGTTGCCATAGCTTTCACGAACAATACCGGCATGTGAAGAGAAATCAACAGGATACTCACCGCCATATTCAGTGCTGTACCGATTGCCTGCACATAAGCAACCACATAGCCTTGCTGATTTGCGGTCAGTAAAACTTTATATTTCCCAAGCAGAAAATAATCCACCAGTGTACTGCTGGCAAGAACAAGAACCATCATTCTTACCAATCCTGCGTCCAACTGTCCGGTAATTAAATACGGATACACGAACGCAAAGCCTGCCACTAATGCTCCAAACAAATATCCAGACCTATTATAAAATCTCCTTGAAGCGGACAATATGCTATTGACTTCTGCCTGATCTTCTCTTGCCAGCGGTCCATACAATGCCACCACCGATGCAGTTCCCACCCCAGCCTCTGCAAGCCCCAAATATATAAGGAACTGGTTGATAGAGGTCACCATACCGTTTACACTAGAACCATATTCCTTAAGAAAGAATCTTGGCAGTATAATTCCTGATAAAAATATAATGACCTGCAAGAACAGATTTGCAAGCATGTTTTTTGCAGCCTGTTTATTTCTCATGTAATCCCTCAATTAATCGAATCCACTGTTTCAGAATCGTATTTTTACTAAATTTATCTTTGTTCCCTTCGTAAGTCGAAAAAGCTTTTCTCCTTGACGCATCTTCCATAAGTTCTGTCATGCGTTGTCCCATTTGCTCTAAATCATAAGGTGGAATCAGATAACCATTCTTCCCATCCTCTATAATCTCATTCGGCCCCGTTTCAATATCAAAACTGACCATTGGAAGGCCGAGTTCTAACGCTTCCAATAATACCAATGGAAGACCCTCTCGATAAGATGGGAGTACGAGAAATGCATAGTCTGAATAATAGCGGTATGCATGGTCCACATTCCCTTTTAAAATAAGCTGATCTTCAAGACGATATTCCTCAATCTTTTCCTCCAACATTTGTCGCATTTCTCCCGAGCCATAGACATGCCACTGCCAGTCTTGATGCGTTGGAAGTATCTTCTTCGCCACTTCCACTAACAGATCATACCCTTTTTCTTTTCCTAGTCTTCCAACTGTCAGAATTTTCTTTGATGAACAATCATAAGATTTCTTTGCTTCTCCGATCTCTTCCGCAATCCAGTTATAGATACACTCTACTTTATTTTCTTTCAAATGGAACTTCTCTATATAGTCTCTTCTTGTCTTCTCTGTGAGAACTACTACTTTATGTGCCACACATGCACTCCAGAAACGAATTGCAGTAATATCCTTTTGATGCCACTGATTCATCAGTCCTCCATGATCACAATATATGTACTTAGCTTTTGTAAAAAATCGAGTGAAAGAAACAATAAGTGCCGGATAGTTTCCCATTAACATCACTGTATCTATGTTACGATTTTTTACCAGATGAATGAATCTTCGGAAAGTTCCTGTAATCATTCCTCTTAGACGCACCTGTCCTTGTACTCCTCTAATATATTTTACACGCGGATCAAGATCATATGCAGGGACGCCATTACTATTGATCTCGTAGAGATACACTTCATAGTTCTTGCAAAGTTCATTGAGAAGTTCCGATGTCACCTGCTCTACACCGCCGGTCACAGACATATCAAAATCAACCAAACATATTTTTCTCATCTTCTCACCTATGATGCTATTCCTTTATTCTTTTTCTCATTCATTTCAACCAGTAGCTTGTACAATCTCACATTTATAAGAAGCATCAAAGCACCAACTTTTCGCCCCTTACGGAAATAAGGATTCTTAAGAATTCTTATCGTATTTCTCTTCAGGTACCGCACAATTTTACAATACTCTGGAATCTTCTGATAATCATCCTGCTGGATAATCCGATCAAGCAATGCAAAATATGCCCAAAACAGCTTAAATCTTGCCTGTGTGATCACAGACGGATACTTCTGCTGAACGACCTTCAAAGTCTCCTCATAAAAATATATGAATGACATTGCAGAAGAATCAAATTTCTTTGTCGTAATACTCTCTTCCCGGTGAACATAATAATACAGAGGAGTTGTATCGACATGAACGGATTGAATAATCTGCATCAAATCCAAATGAAACTTTACATCTTCGTACAATACTCCTTCCGGAAATTTTACTTTATCAAGCAATTCTGAGCGATATAGCTTATTGCACGAGCTTCCCGGAATTTTCTCGCCAACAAGCAAAAGACCAAACGCCTTCTCCACATCACACAAAAACTTCTCTTCCTTCTCGCATTGAGGAATACACTTCTGTCTATACACATTATATACGCCACAGGAAGCAACATCTGCATGACTCTCGGTAATATTATGATACAATTTCTCTATCATTGTATTCTCTATATAATCATCACTGTCCACAAATAGAAGATACTTACCAGACGCCTCTTCAATCCCGCGATTTCTCGTTTTTCCAAGCCCTGAATTATTCTGTGTAATATATTTAATTCGCTCATCTTTTTTAGCATAAGCTTCACAGATTTCCCCGCTTCCATCTAACGAACCATCATTAATCAAAATAACTTCTATATTTTGATAAGACTGTGACAAAATTGAGTCTACACACTTCTTCAAATACTTTTCTACATTATAAACCGGTACAATTACACTTACAAGTTCCATATTTCCTCCGATTATCCGAAAAGGACTGCCTTCTGGCAGTCCTGTTATATTTTCATTACTTTTATTATCCCTCTGAAACAAAAGATTATTCTACCGGTTCTTCCGTACCCGTTCCTTCAGATCCCGAGCCCGAATCACCAGAACCCTGATCCGTTGAGCCTCCGCTTCCGGAATTTCCAGAATTTCCGTTTCCTTCATCCGGCTTTGGCTGTGAGCTACTTCCGCCTCCACTCTGATTATTTCCGCCGGAATTATTTCCCGAAGAATTATTAGAGTTACTTCCTGAAGATTGCGGTTTTCTGGATGGCGTATACTCCGGCGCCTCCTGAGGATCCGCCTCATATGTCTTACTATTCAAAGATGCATCATCTTCTGCTTTCTTCTGTCCTACACGAGCTACAATCTTATTACTGATACTTTGAACTTTATCGGACGGTGTATAGCCTTCTTCTGTTCCAAACAAAAATTCATGAAGTTTCTTCACATTATCTTCCAATGATACAGGAATAACAATACTTCCAAGTCCGGAGATTGTATCAGTTGCTTTATCAATCGGGAATCCTGTATTCTCTCCCAATTTATACTGATTAAAATATTTCGCGTAAGATAAGATTTCTGTCATCGTAAAGTTTGTAGAGATAGTTGGAAATACTTCGTCAATAATCTTATTAATCGTAGCAAGATCACTCTTCATCATTTTTTCTACTATTTTTTCGATTACTAGTCTCTGACGTTCTGTACGTGTAAAGTCACCACCTGCTGTAGATCGAATTCTTGCATAAGTTGTCGCCTGCACACCATCCAGATGTTGAATACCTGATCCACCCACAAAATGTGCTTCTTTTCCAGCAACCTGTCCTGTCTCATATACAAATTTATTTAAAGGTTCCACTTCTTCTTCTTTAATCTCAATATCCAGCCCCCCAAGAAGATCAACCACTTCCGCAACCACACCAAAATCAACCGTTACATAATTTTGAATATCAAGATCCAAATTCATATTCAACATGTTAATTGCCTGCTTAGGTCCGCCAAAACTATATGCCGCATTACATTTCTGAAGCGTTCCCTCTGATAAATCAAGCAACGTATCACGATATACCGATGCCATCTTAATTTCTTTTGTCTCTTTATTCAGACTGGCAACGATGATACAGTCCGTTCTTGTATTTTTTTCCAGATCCCCTTCTCTGGAATCTACACCAAATAAAGCAACATTCAGATATCCTTCACCGAGGCTCGCCAGTTGCTCAACCCCTTCATTAATCACAATATCTTCCTTAGGAATCTCTTGCGTATCCAACTGTCCAAGCTTTGCTGCCACATATACCACTCCGGAGCTCGCAAGAGCTAAAATAAGCCCTCCAAAGCACACGCCGATTTTCTTCCCTATAGTGAGTCTGGAAAACCAATTTCCCTTTTTTCTTCTTCCCCTTCTATGCCTTCTCTTAGCCATAAAACACCTCTTATCTTACATGTACACGTTCAAAATACACCTTTAACATCATACACTATCTTTCCCTTAAGGACAAGTGTTTCTTTATTCTTAATTATTTCCACTGAAATACGGTTTTAAAAGCATTCTGTAAATCAGCCTGAAATACCTGATGTATCCCATCAATATCCGATACTGTCTTCTCTACTTGGATAATCTTTTCAATGCGCTTCTGGAACTGAAATTCTTTCATATATTCTGCCGCCTTAAGAAACTCTGCACGTCCTGACCTGCTACACCCCACAAGACTCAACCCTTTCTCAAGAACATCTCTTGTATTAACCGAAACCTTATTCTCACTGACTCCCATCAGCATTACAGTCCCCTGCGGATTACAATATCGAATGATATCATCAATAGCATAGGAACTTCCTTCTCCTCCACAGCATTCAAACGCATGATCAATTTCCATATCTTCTGGAATTTTATCTACTAGATATGTCTGATCCACAAAAGAAAAGTAAGCAAGCTTCCTTACCGATTTCCCAATTACAATCACTTTCGTTTCAGGAAAGGTTCTCTTTAGAACCGCCGATACGCAATACGCAAGGCTTCCATCTCCCCAAATTCCAATGGTTTCACGGTTTTCGTGGGAAATTTTTTCAAATCGGGTTACAGCATGTACTGCCACACTAACAAATTCACTGACTGCTGCAACCGGTTCCTTTACCCCTTCCAGCGAAACTATGCGCTCAGCCGGCATACTAATGTATTCTCTCATAAATCCATCATAACCACTAGATAAAAATTTGGATCCTTTGACATAATTCTCATAGATTCCCATCTCTCTTCTCTGCGGAATGTTAGGAATCGGTACCACTAATTCTCCCTGTTGAAAGGTTCCTGTAGGATCATATTCCACATGACCACAACACTCATGAATCAATGCCATAGGCAGCTTCTTTTTTAATACATCTGCACTTCGCTTACCTTGATAGTATCTCTGATCTGCGTGACATATGGAAAGATAGGTTGGTCTGATAATCACATCATCATTTATTACAATATCATCATATTTAATAGAGAATACTTGTGGGCTTACCAACTGGTACGTATAGTTAATCAACTATCTTTCCTCCTACCATTGCCTGTGCAATCTTATAATCACTGACCGTTGTTATCTTAAGATTCGAGATCTCACCTTCTACAAGCTTCACTGGCACTCCTCGAACCACACATATTTTACATGCATCTGTCAGGATACTCTTTTCCTCTTCTGTGAGATCCCGATATAAACGTTTCAATAAGCTTATCTGGAAGCTCTGCGGTGTCTGCCCCTGATACATCTGACTACGTCTTGGAATATCAGTGATATTTTGTCCATCTTCGGACATCACAATTGTATCAATCGCATTCGTCACGGTATCACACGCTTTATATTTAGTAACTGTTTCAATATTATCCTGAATGATTCGCGCTGTAATAAAGGGGCGTACTGCATCATGAGTAATAATATAGTGTTCTTCACTTTCTCCGAATTCATTCTCAATAGCTTCTACAATATTCATGATTGTACTATTGCGATCATTTCCACCTTCTATTACGTGGATCTTACTTTTTTTCATTGGAATATATTTTTCAACCAAGTCTTCCATGTGAAGCACCCAATTCTCATGAACCCCAATAAAAATATGGTCAATCTGTGCATTTAGTAGAAACTTCTCAACCGTATGAATAATAATCGGCTTTTCTCCTAATGGTAAAAACTGTTTTGGCATATCGGCAATATTCATTCTTGTTCCCATACCACCTGCCAGAATTCCAGCAAAAATCATAATTTATTTTCCTTTCACACAATAAAATTTACCCTTGTACTGCTTATAACTATGATCCATGTCTAAAAACTTCGTGTCATGATGCGGTTTCTGCTTTTCTTTCGGAGGCATATTCATATAATCCCCAAATGCAATCTTCAAATAGGAATCATAACCTGTAGGTATCGGCATCTCCGTATCTTCAAATGCTTTCCAGACTGCCGATTCAAAGGCTTCTTTTGGATATCTTTTTTTCATATAATGTGGACCTGAACAAAGCTCTGTAATAGAATCACAGTCCTTAATGCTGTATTTTGTCATCTGCTTTTCTGCAAACTTCCAAATCCGATATCGGATATTCCGTGATGGTACCATTTTCAACAAAATATTTCCTATCATTTTCACCGATTTTCCGTGATTTTCCGGAACGGTCTGGGCACAATAAACAGAATATACTAACGCCCAAAAACACTGTATGATTCTTTTACTTTTTTTATCCGGATATCCATCTAACGGTAAAATGTCTAATGGAAGTCCATGTGGAATATCCAGATCATCCTGATAGGGTTTAATCTGTGTTGTCTCACTATCTCTTATAGTAAGAAAGAGATTTCTGTCAATGTGATATGCATCAGACTTGGATAATTCGTATCTCTTTGTATCGGCTTTTTTCTTCCATACTGCCGCCAGACGCTCATAATCTCTTCTAGGCATAAAAAAATCAAGATCATCATCCCACGGGATAAAGCCATGATGCCGTATTGCTCCGATGCAGCCTCCTCCACATAGATAACATAACAGTCCATTCTCTTTACAGAAATTCACAAAATACTCCGCCATCTCAAGACTTCGTTCCTGCATCTTCTTTAATTCTTCCTTTGAGTAGTATGCCATACTGCCACCTTTCCTCTATGCATCTTTCTTTAATTTCTTCTTCCAAAAAGGCATCTTAACAATTCCCACAATTGTTCCCCATCCATATGCAACGTGAAGTGACAAAAAAATCAACGGAAGCATTATATACTGCCAATGTTTGCGTTCTTTGTAAATGGATGCAACGCTCATAATCAGGTTCACTGCTGCATACATCCCCCACAACAAAAGCATTAAAAAGGGGTTTTCCACTATCGCCAACAAACTTGTGATAAAAATAGATAACACAAAACAAAATGGAATAAAATGATACAGCGAAAAGCACTGCGGACACACCCCTAATGTCAGTCCTACCCAATATCCATTCCCATACTTTTGCTTGATCATTCCATGCCATGTATTTCTTGTATGTTGATAGGAAATGATAGAAGGTGTATAACAAATTTGATATCCAGCCTTTAAAATCCTATAATGCATCTCATTATCTTCCGTTCGTCCGAGATTCTCGTTAAAAAGACCTGCTTTCTCAAACACTTCCCGCCTATATGCACCATGAAATACACTTTTCACATATTTTTTCTTATGGCTTCTCCTGTAAGATGCAATGCTACTTCCGAACATTGATCGTTCAGCTAGGAGAAGTGTGTGTTTCCATGCCGTATCATCCTCCGCAATGTTAGGTCTTGGTCCTCCGGACACATACTCTCCACTCTCTATGCATTTCACATTTTTACTTACAAAATCACTTGGAATAAATGTATGGCTATCTATTCTCATAATAATATCGCCTTCAGACGCACGGATAGCTACATTCCACCCAGCCGCCTGAATCTTCTTCGGATTCTGCAACACTTTAATACGCACAAAGCCATGGTCTTCCTGCGCGAATCTCTCCATTAATTCCTTTGTATTATCTGTGGACATTGCATCAACAAGAATCACTTCCATTTTGTCATGAGGATAATCCTGTGAGATAATATCTCGAAACAACGATGGAAGAGCTTTTTCTTCGTTATATGCAATTACACAAAACGATACTAACATATATTATATGCTCCTTTTATCTATTAGCATTTAAAGTCATGGTATTTATCATACTAAATACTAACATTCTCTATCTTTTCAATTCTACACTATTTGAGCGAAAATGACAACTAAATTGAGTCTTGAGTTTCCGCAGTTTTATCCACGGACTCCTGTTTTGACAGGATATACTATAAACAACTTTCAAAAATTGTCCAAAATATAAGGAATCCTTTCCTTTTTTGATGTAAAATTTAATCGCCACAAAAAAATCGTACTAAACAAAAAGAAGGAGGATTCCCTGTGGTTAATTTTACATCAAATACTTATCAAATGAAACGGGAAATTTTATCTTTTTCCAATAAAATTTCTAAAAACCTTCCTAAACCGGAAAAAAAATTTATGGCCGACATGAATTATGGCATTCTTGCTTCCGGCAGTTGCCTGCTTACCAATAGCAATCATCCGGTCAGTATCTTCTCTGAATATCCAGGAATATATCTATGATTCCGACGACGACGAGT
>FR892667.1:941-1685 GCA_000433535.1 Dorea sp. CAG:317 | reverse complement strand
GAAGTTTCCCCATCCTTGTAACACGCGCATCTCCTTTGGTAGTTACCTGACTTCCCATTTTATCCGCATGATTCACCATTGTCCGAAATTTAAATATGCGAAACTCTTTACCATAAGTTGTAACTCGAACTTGGCGGAACATAACTGGTCCCGGAGAATCTAGCTTTATCAAAATACTTAGCACAAGCAATATCGGTGATGCGAGTACAAGCAATACGCCAGAAACTATTATATCAAAAATCCTCTTTGCCAACAACCCACCCCTGTGCAGTTGTAACGCATCATAGTATTCTCTCACTTCTTCAATTTGTAATTTTTCTGGAAGTTCCTCCCACTTTTTCATAACTACTTAATTCCTATTCTACACATTTTACGAAAGAATCAATGATATAATCAATTTCTTCATCTGTCAACTTCGTATGAAGCGGCAATGTGATTTCATTTTCAAACATCGCATAGGCATTTGGGTAATCCTTAATATTAAAGCCCTGATTTTTATATGCGGATAACAACGGAAGTGGCTTATAGTGAACATTTGTCGCAATGCCATACTCAGCCATCTTCTCAATGATCTTATTGCACTCTTCTCTTGTTTTATCGTGTACTCTGACAAGATACAAATGACCACTTGACGCAAAATCATTTCCAAAATGTTCCAACACACTTACCGGAAGATTTTTTAGTCCTTCATTATATTTTTCTATAATTTCCTTACGCCTTGCAAGTATGTCTGGATAACGCTTC
>FR892667.1:0-897 GCA_000433535.1 Dorea sp. CAG:317 | reverse complement strand
GCCGCCATAATATCTGTCATATTACATTTATAATAAGGTGCTACAACATCATATTCCCATGCGCCAAGCTGTGTTTTTGCCAGCGCATCTTTCGATTGTCCATGAAGAGAAAGCAACATGAATTGCTTATATAACTCCTCATTATCAACACCCTCAATATCTCTCCAAGTTACAGCGCCACCTTCTGCCGTGGTAAGATTCTTAACTGCATGGAAAGAAAAACTTGTAAAATCCGCAATTTCTCCACAACGTTTTCCATCTCGCACAGCACCTATCGCATGAGCACCATCAGCTACTACTGCAACTCTTCCGATTTTCTTTTGAAGTTCTGTTTTAGGTTCAAATACATCTTTTTTTCGATTTACAATTTCAAATATTCTGTCATAATCACAGATTACTCCTCCCAAATCTACTGGAATAATTGCTTTTGTTTTTTCTGTAATTTTTTCTTCAAGCGCTTCGTAATCCATTTCATAAGAATCTTTTTGGGTATCCACTAATACCACCGTTGCTCCCACATGACAGATTACACTTGCAGATGCAGTGTACGTATATGCTGTTGTAATCACTTCATCGCCCGGTCCTATTCCAAGAACTCTAAGTGCCATTTCTGAACAAGCTGTAGCTGAGTTCAGACAAACTGCTTTACTTGTATGACAATACTCCGCAATTTGTTGCTCAAATTTTTTCGTTTTAGGTCCTGTTGTAATCCAACCACTTTTTAGTGTATCTACAACTTCTTCTATCTCTAATTCTGTAATATCCGGTGGTGAAAATGGTATATTCATCATAATTTTATATAACCTCCATACATAATCATAAAGTTCTTAACCTACAACTGGTCCTTCGTGGCTTGCTCGTCCCAATCTACAAAACTCTTCAGAAATTGCCGAGTCT
>FR892666.1:211981-237654 GCA_000433535.1 Dorea sp. CAG:317 | reverse complement strand
TGGGAAATTAATATGTGATTCATTTGGAAATAATACAGATGGATTTCAGGAGCTGTATATTAAAATGAAAGAATCGGGCGGATATGGTCATATGTATAAAGATGGAACGGTATTTGAATTAATGTATTACAATGATTCGGATAAAATGGCATTGTTTAAGATGAGTGCCTGTACAAAAGAACATTATGAAGAAGCATGGGTAAATAATCCCGATTTGCCAAGCAAAGAAAATCCGATTGAAAATAGCGAAGAAGATTCGGAAGTCACTGGTGAAGAAAATGAGGAGATGAATACTGCAGAGGAGAATACGAAGTTGGACTCGGATGCGCAACAAAATGAAAATATAGATAAGAACATTGCTGATTTAATAATGTACTTTCCAGGCTTTTCAGGAGTGTGGGGAGACTTTGGAGTCCATGCTGATCCCTATCAAGGAATGATAGAACAAGCTATTAAATCTAAGATTCGTTTATCCGATTATTTTGGTGGAGATGTTAACGAAGTTTCTTTGGATATTTCCGTTTTTCAGTGGGATGGAGTCAATGTTGTAGGAGCGGGCTGCATACTCACATTTGAAGGTCCTAGTCCAGGGAACGGGAAGTTCAGAACGTTGACTGGTGTGGTAAATGTAGATGAATCGGGAGAATTAGAGTTTGTTGAAGGAGAGTACTATTAAAACGAAAAACGAGGTTAAGAGAGATTTCAGAAAGGGAGTCTCTCTTTTTCTTTTTCAAAACAATAAATAACTGCATGAATACTGAGAAAGTTTCGTATCATTTATAAACGTAAAGTGAAATGGAGAATCGGTAGGACAAAATGGAAAGTCAAAAAAGAGAGAATATTTTAAACCTTGCATTAGAGGCGACAGGAGAAGAAAGGGAGCGTTCAATCGAATTAGATGTGGGATTTGCAAAAGAAGAAAAAGAGTGGACGTTAATTATCAAATATTCGGGTGATTTGCAGGAGGTTCGAGGAATTGCAAAGCGAGTAACGCCGCTGATGGGAGGATATGCGGTGATTGTCATAAAAGAAGACAGAATTAATACATTGACGGAGTTTCCACAAATTGAATATATTGAAAAGCCAAAAAGACTTTTCTTTGAAGTGATGGAGGGGAAACGGGTATCTTGTATTTATCCGGTTCAGAATCCGCCTCTTTCGTTGTCAGGAAAAAAGATTTTTGTGGCAATTTTAGATTCGGGCATTGATTATGAGCGGGAGGATTTCAGAAATTCAGATGGAACTACGCGGATTCGCGCACTTTGGGATCAAAGTCTCCAAAATGGTGTGGATGGAATTGCACCAAAAGGATTTGAAGTAGGTGTAGAATATAATCAGGAAGAGATTAACAAAGCGCTTCAAGCAGGAACGAACGAAGAAAGAAAGCAGATTGTGAAGTCGCAGGATTTTTCTGGTCACGGAACTGCGGTAGCAGGCGTGGCGGCAGGACGCGGAAGTGTGGGATTCCCTCAATATCGGGGTGTGGCGCCGGAGAGTGAGCTTCTGGTAGTAAAATTAGGAACACCCGCAAAAGATGGATTTCCAAGAACAACAGAGCTTATGATGGGGCTTGATTATGTTATGAGAAAGTCGTTGGAATATCGACGTCCGGTCGCGATAAATCTAAGCTTTGGCAATACGTACGGATCTCATGATGGAACATCCCTGTTGGAGCGGTTTATTGATGATATTTCCGGGGTGTGGAAAAATAGTATTTGTATCGGAACCGGGAATGAATCGGTAAGTGCAGGGCATACGTCAGGAAAACTTCAAGATGATAAAGAAGAGGTGATTGAATTAGCGGTTCAGAATCGCCAGCCCTCTCTGAACGTGCAGATCTGGAAGGAGTATACTGATTTCATGGACATTTCATTGATCTCACCTTCGGGTATCCGGGTAGGACCGATTCCGGAAAAACTTGGAATGCAGAGATTTACGATGGGAGAGACAGAAATATTACTATATTATGGCGAGCCAAGTCCCTTTAGCGTGGCACAGGAAATTTTTATCGATATGCTGCCTGTCAATGATTATATGAATCAGGGAGTATGGAAAATTGTTCTGACACCAAGAGAGATTGTGTCTGGACGGTATGAATTATGGCTTCCAAGTGAAGCGGCGTTGAATAAAGGAACCGGATTTTTATATCCCAAGAATACAACAACGCTTACCATTCCATCTACCTCGTGGAGAGCAATTTCAGTAGGAGCTTATGACGGACGTACATTTTCTTATGCGGATTTTTCAGGGAGAGGTCCCTTAAGAGGGGGAAGCGGTATGCTTTTAAAGCCGGATCTGGTAGCCCCCGGGGTGGATATTACGACTGTGGCGGCAGGTGGAGGTTATGCATCCTTTACAGGGACTTCGTTTGCGACACCTTTTGTTACAGGGGCAGCAGCACTTCTGATGGAATGGGGAATCGTAAATGGGAATGATCCTTATCTTTATGGAGAGAAGGTGAAAGCTTATTTAAGAAGAGGTGCGAGACCGTTACCGGGATTTGATGTGTATCCGAATCCACAGGTGGGGTGGGGTGCACTTTGTGTGAGGGAGAGCCTGCCGACCTAAAATGGAATTGACATGTGTAATAAGAGAATTTTACAGTATGAGGCGGCAGTGAAACTGCCGCCTTGGGAAAAGAGCATGGCAAGAAAAAGAGGCTGTCTTTGCTTTATTTTTCTTGCTCTTCCGGATAGAATAAGCCCCATGATTTTCTTATTTCAGTCATCATAGACATGACGTCTACCGTATAGTCTAAGTGCATTTCATTTTTTTGCCCGGATACTGCTTTTTCCATATCAAGAACCTCATATCTTAATGCATGTTCTGTTTGACCGGTTGAAATGATTTCCTGGTGCTGATCTTCCGTATATGTGATTACAGCCTTTTCAGCTCGTGGATACTCATATATTTCAATATAACCTTTATCAAAGGCGAGAGTGCCTCTTTTGGGCTGTTTTGCATGTAGTGTGAGTGCAATAGTCGCCATTTCCCCGGATGGATTCATCAGTAAAATTCCCGCTTGTTCGTCAACACCGCTTGGCGCCATTTTTACCTGTGATACAATTTGGTCAGGGGCGGAAGACATAAACCATCTGACAAAAGAAAGTGCATATACACCGATATCCAACAAGGCGCCGCCCGCCAGAGAAGGATTAAAAAAGCGGTTGGTCATATCATACTCTTTATAACTGCCAAAATTCATCTGAGCCATTTTTAACTCGCCGAGGCTTCCACTTGCTATTCGGTCATGCAGTTCTTTATACAAAGGCATATGATAAATGGTCATTGCCTCTGCCAAAATCAGTTGATTTTCTTCGGCTAATTGTTTTGCTTCTTCCAGTTCCCGTGAATTTAACGTAATAGATTTTTCGCATAAAATGTGTTTTCCATGCCGTAATGCTTCTTTTAAATACTGGATGTGTGTATTGTGAGGCGTGGAAATGTAAATAATATCTACATTTTCGTCAGTAAAAATGTCCTGAATATTTTCATATACTTTAGGAATATGGTATTTTTCTGCAAAGTCTTTTGCCTTACTGTAGGTTCTGTTTGCGACTCCGTAAAGGGTGCGTCCTTCCTGCTGCATTGCATCTGCTAACTGATGAGCAATGACACCACATCCCAAAGTTACCCAATTATAAGTTTTCATTATCGATCCTCCTGATTCTATCTAGATCAAGCGCAGTTTGAATTTGTAAAATATGCTCTTGCATTTTTCTGTATGCCAGCTTGGAATCCTTCTGTTCAATCGCATGTACAATATCTCTGTGGAAAATTACGGATTCTTTGAAATGTTGTTTGTTTCGTGTGAATTGTTCGCTAAAAAATTCATGTTCTAATGTAACATGGCGTATTGCTTCGATAATTTGAAGGATAAAATTATTGTGTGTGGAAGCCGCAATGCCCAAATGAATGTTATGATCATAAGTCATCATATTTTCTGATGAAATTTTTCCCTCATAGTAGAGAGACAAAGCATTTTCATGTTCGGACAATGCTTCCTGCAAATGTTCTAAGTCTTGCGAAGTTCGATTCTGTGCAGCCAGTTTTGCAGCATCGGCTTCAAATAAGCTTCTTGCTTCAAATACTTCATCTACCATCGATCGGTTAAATATCCCGTATTTTTTTATGATGTTACCGAATATCTTGGTGTTGTTGTCGCTGACATATGTTCCGTCACCCTGATGTGTTTCTAAAATTCCAAGTGTTGATAGTGTGCAAATTGCTTCTCTGAGCGGGACGCGACTTATTCCTAATTTATCAGATAGTTTTCTTTCGTTTAGGATTTTATCACCGGCAATTAAACTCCCGTTTTTTATTTCCTCCAATAAATAATTGACTGCAATCTCTCTGGCACTTTGTTTCTGTTCGATTATAAACACCTCCTTCAAATTGGTATAACCAATATAGGATAGTTTTCTGGGAATGTCAAGTGTCTAAAAGAATAAATAATTAGAAGGAATTGAAAAGATCAAAATGGATGAAGCGCTAAGCAAAGCGGCACTTTGTTTCCGTCACCCTGTGAAAAACTGCTTGAACACCAGTGCCTTTTCTTAGTATAATAATCTCTCCGGGAGTGCAAAGAAGCAGCAATATATTTTATTTAGATTCATATCGCGAAAACACGAAAGGAGGTAATAGGTATGTATCAGGCATCAGAAAAACGTTATGAGACAATGGAATATCATTTTTGTGGGAACAGTGGTTTGAAATTGCCGGCCGTTTCTTTTGGACTTTGGCATAATTTTGGAGATAATGCAGTCTACGATAACATGAAAGAACTGTGTTTTACTGCATTTGATAATGGAATTACACATTTTGATCTGGCAAATAATTATGGTCCGAAATATGGAAGTGCGGAGACGAATTTCGGGAAAATTCTGAGAGAAGAACTGAGCGGATATCGAGATGAACTTCTCATAAGTACAAAAGCGGGATACGATATGTGGGAAGGCCCTTACGGAAACTGGGGCAGTAGAAAATATCTTCTTGCGAGCCTTGATCAGAGTTTAAAGAGATTGGGGCTTGACTATGTAGATATTTTTTATCATCATCGTATGGACCCGGAGACTCCTCTGGAAGAGACAATGGGGGCTTTGGCGCAGGCGGTAAATAGTGGGAAAGCGTTGTATGTCGGCTTGTCGAACTATGATGGAGAACATTTGGAAAAGGCAGCAATAATTTTGGACGATTTAAAGTGCCCGTTTATCATTAATCAGAATCGGTATTCTATTTTTGACAGAACAATTGAAAATAACGGATTGAAAAATACTGCTGAAAAACTGGGCAAAGGAATCATTGCATTCAGTCCGCTGGCACAGGGGATGCTGACAGATCGCTATTTAAACGGAATTCCCTGTGACAGTCGTGTAAAGAAGGATGGACGCTTTTTAAAAGAAAATGCTTTGACAAAAGAACGGATCATGCAGATTGAACAGTTGAATGCATTGGCAGAAGAAAGAG
Source organism: Dorea sp. CAG:317 (assembly GCA_000433535.1). Taxonomy (GTDB): domain Bacteria; phylum Bacillota; class Clostridia; order Lachnospirales; family Lachnospiraceae; genus Dorea_D. Next base: position 232,188 of record FR892666.1, on the reverse strand, counting down.
GTCAGTCATTAGCCGAGATGGCACTGGCATGGGTACTGAAAGATCATTCCGTAACAAGTGTGTTGATCGGAGCTTCCAAGCCATCACAGATTCTTGATAACATTCGGGCAATTCAGAATACGTCTTTTTGTGAAGAAGAACTGGAAAAAATTGAAAATATATACTTAATGAATCCAGACTATACTACGCGGTAAAATTCATCAGACATTTTTGAATTTTATCAGATGAAAGAAATGAGGGAGAAAATTGAAATATTTAAAACAGTTCGGCATTATCTTATTGATCTCTTTAATGGGGGAAGCGCTTCGTATGCTGCTTCCCTTGCCGATTCCGGCAAGTGTATATGGACTGGTCTTAATGCTGATCGCACTTATGACCGGAATAATAAAAATTCATCAGATCAAAGAAGTATCTGCTTTTTTGATAGAAATCATGCCGGTGATGTTTATTCCGGCAGGAGTCGGACTTTTAGAAGCATGGCCGTCGCTTCGACCGGTGTGGATACCGGTTGTTGTCATTTCGTCTGTTACGACAATTATTGTAATGGTAGTGACAGGACGCGCAGCACAGAGAATCATCGGGAAGGAGAAAAAAGAAGATGGAACAGTTTTTCATTAATTCAGTCTTTTTCGGAGCTGTGATCAGTCTGGTGGCTTATGAGATTGGCCTGTTGATAAAGAAAAAGTTTAAGCTGGCAATCTTGAACCCGCTCCTTCTTGCAATGCTTGGAGTCATGGCATTTTTAGTGATTTTTAAAGTGGATTATGACCATTATAATGAGGGGGCTAAGTATATCAGTTACCTTCTTACTCCGGCAACCGTATGTCTGGCAGTACCGCTATATGAGCAGCTTACACTTCTGAAAAAGAATTTTAAGGCAGTTCTTGTCGGGATCTTGTCAGGAGTTGTGGCAAGTCTTGTGAGTATCCTCGGATTTTCAGTTCTTTTTGGATTGAACCATGAGCAGTATGTAACACTTTTGCCGAAATCAATTACTACTGCAATCGGTATGGGAGTATCGGACGAACTGGGTGGGATTGTAACCATTACGGTTGCGTCTATCGTGATCACCGGAATTTTAGGAAATGTAATAGCAGAGGGTGTATGTAAAATATTTAAAATCCAGCATCCGATAGCCAGAGGCTTGGCGCTTGGAACAGCATCTCACGCGATCGGAACAGCAAAAGCAATGGAGATGGGAGAAATCGAAGGGGCAATGAGCAGTTTGGCAATTGTGGTGGCAGGATTGTTGACAGTAGTAGGAGCATCAGTTTTTGCAGGAATCATATAGAAGAATAATTATTCCCTTCAACTCATCCGTTTTAGTTGAAATAATAGACATACTTGTAAAAAATGCACAAAAAAAGCGTGAAAATAATAACTTTATTGTGAAAAACATAACTTTTCTTGTTGCGAAAAGAAGAGTGTGTTATGGTAGTTATAGTGTAAAGACGTAAAAAAAGTATGTCGAAGGAGGAAAACATATGGATGTAGTTGTACGGGTAAATGATGCAGTGAACGGTTTTGTGTGGGGGGTTCCTGCTATGGTCTGCATTATCGGAGTCGGTCTGTGGCTCAGCTTTAAGACTGGTTTCATTCAGATTCGCAGATTCGGATATGCGATGAAGAAGATTCTTGGAAGTGTTTTCAGTAAGGAGAAGGCGGCAGATGGAGCGGTAACACCATTCCAGGCAGTATGTACAGCGTTGGCAGGAACAGTTGGAACGGGAAATATTGCCGGTGTAGCAGGCGCGATCGCACTGGGAGGACCAGGGGCAGTATTCTGGATGTGGTGCAGCGCATTACTCGGAATGTGTACAAAGTTTTCAGAGGTTACACTTGCAGTCCATTTCCGTGAAAAAAATGAGCACGGAGACTGGGTAGGAGGACCAATGTATTATATTAAAAACGGTCTTTCTAAAAAGTGGCATTTTCTTGCAACCTTGTATGCAATTCTTGGAATTTTAACTGTATTTGGAACGGGAAATGCAACACAGGTAAATACAATAGTTGCTTCTATTGATTCAGCACTTGTTAACATGGGCTTGATCGATCAGGCATCTATGGGACTTAAATTAGGAATTGGTATTATAATTGCAGTTTTAGTAGCAATAGTTTTGGTTGGCGGTGTAAAAAGAATTGGAAGTGTAACAGAAAAGTTAGTTCCGTTTATGGCATTATTATATATCGTACTGGGAATTGGAGTTGTCATTCTGAATATCGGAGAAGTTCCGGGTGTGTTTAAAGCAATTTTCGCAGGGGCATTTTCACCGAGAGGAATCACAGGCGGTATTGTTGGAAGCATGTTTATGGCTATGAAACGTGGATTCTCCAGAGGTATTTTCTCAAATGAAGCCGGACTTGGTACAGGTTCCATCGCTCATGCAGCAGCGCATGTTGACGATCCAGTAGAGCAAGGATACTTTGGAGTGTTTGAAGTGTTTGTAGACACAGTAGTGATCTGTACTTTAACAGCGCTTATCATTTTAATCGGAGCAGGTGACAGCATTCAGTATGGAGTTGCAGCGGGAGCAGAGCTTACCATTAAAGGATTCACTAATACATATGGCGGCTGGGTATCTGTTGTCACTGCAATTGCAATGTGTTGTTTCGCATTTTCAACGATTCTCGGCTGGGGCTTATACGGAACAAGATGTATTGAATTCCTTGTGGGATCTAAGGTAAACAAAGGCTTTATGATCGTTTATTCTCTCATAGCAATCGTTGGAGCTACCATCAACCTTGGGCTGCTCTGGAGCGTAGCAGAGACATTTAACGGAATGATGGTAATTCCGAACTTGATTGGATTGTTCCTGTTATCCGGAACAGTAGTAAAGCTTGTAAAGAAAAATGAAGAAAAACATAAAACAGTACAAGGTTAGCGCATGGTAAGAACCCGGAGCATATCGTCCGGAAGTGGTGCAGTGAAACGCATAGGCTCGCCGGTGATGGGATGTTTAAAGATGAGTTTGTGAGAGTGGAGTGCCTGCCTTGTCATGTATTCCATGTCTGGGTTATACAGATAATCACCAATCAGCGGAAAGCCAAGATGCTTCATATGAACACGTATTTGATGGGTACGGCCTGTTTCCAAATGTAAGGAAACAAGGCTGTGCCCATTTTTTTCAGACAAAGTGTGATAATGTGTGACAGCAGTTTCGCCATGTTCAAAATCTACGATTCGCTCTATGATCGTTCCGCCTTTTCTGGCAAGAGGTGCATGGATTGTTCCGGTTGGAGGGGTTACATGACCGCGCACAAGGGCAAGATATTCGCGGTCAATCTTATGGTCTCGAACCATACAGGATAAAATATTTCCGCTGACAAGATGTTTCGCAACGACAGTAAGACCGGAAGTGTCTCGGTCCAGTCGGTTACTGCACCGGAAAATGAACGGTTTGTTTTGCTGTTGGTAATACCATGCAAGAGCATTTGCCATAGAGTTGGTGTAATTATTCATGGAAGGGTGGATCGGCATTCCGGCGGGCTTGTTAATAACAATGATATCCTCATCTTCATATACAATATTAAGTGGAAGAGAAACGGGAGGAATCTTTTCCGAACAGTCATTTTCCTGTATGCAGATGGTAAGAGTGTCTCCGGTCTTCAACGTGTCACGCAAATAGCAGTGCTGTCCATTGACAAGAACACTTTTCGGCATACGTTTGATTTGAGTGAGGTTCTGTGAGGAATAGCCTTTATGCTTCAAAAATTGTTCAATGCGAAATCCATTACTTTCTTTTGAAATGTTGTAGTGAATAGTACGATTCATAATAAGGCTCCTTGTATTGTAATAAAATTGGCAACGAAATATTTATTGAATTCATTATAGCGGATTGTGTGTTAAGCGTCCAGAGAGTATAATAAGATGCAGATGTGGTTGGTGCGATATCATCGGCAACAGATAAAAAGGTCGGGGAAAGGAAGAAAAATATGGCGAAGTTAAGCACCTTGTGCTATATAGAAAAAGACGGGAAATACCTGATGCTTCACCGTACTGTGAAGAAAAACGATGTAAACAAAGATAAATGGATTGGAGTGGGCGGTCATTTTGAGCAGGATGAAAGTCCGGAAGAATGTCTGCTGCGTGAAGTGAAAGAGGAGACCGGATATACATTGACTTCTTATCAATATCGTGGCTTAGTGACATTTGTGTCAGGAAATGGCGTGACGGAATACATGTCGTTATTTACAGCAGACGGCTTTGAGGGTACTCCGATTCCTTGTGATGAAGGAGAACTTCAGTGGGTGGATAAGAAAGATATAGAGAAGTTAAACATTTGGGAAGGTGATAAAATCTTTTTCCGGCTTTTGAATGAAAGCAGGGAGTTTTTCTCCTTAAAGCTGGTATATAACGGAGGAGATCAACTGATATCTGCAGCTTTGAATGGGAAGGCTATGTTTTAAATAAAAAGTTAAATAAAAACTTAAGATGAAATAGGGAAGTCATGCCTTGACAAAAAGAAAGCTCCTTTCTATAATAAATAAATGTAAGAAAACTATTTGGAAATAGTTTATAAACCAGGGCTTGTACTGGTTTCGACGGGGGTTCGGAAGTTGGAGAAGCCATCCGTAGCGGGACACTACGTTAAAAGTTCCAATTAAATATAAACGCAGACAATAGAGAATTAGCGTACGCTGCCTAATATGGCGGCAGTCGGCCTTAGGTCATCCGCTGCTTAAGTAACCGGCTTCAACGAGGCGGAGCACTTCGTTTCCAAAGCTTTGAGGAGATGAAAGAAATTATGAAGCTACTAAAGTCAGGAGCCTGTCATTAGGCGTCTGATGGAGGGAATGTCAGTATAATGACTGTGATGGGAGATGCTCTGATGGATGGGCTTTCGGACGCGGGTTCAACTCCCGCCAGGTCCACTTTAAAAACGTTCTGATTCGGTAACGGGTCAGGGCGTTTTTTCAAAAATGTGATTCAATCACAGAATTATTTCGAAAATAGGGTATAATAAACTTAACAAAACAAAAACAGATCATGAAAAGAGATCAAAGAAAGAGAGGAAATAGATATGTCAGTATTACATTTAACAAAGGAAAATTTTGAACAGGAAGTTTTACAGGCAAAGGAGCCGGTGTTGGTAGATTTCTGGGCGAGTTGGTGTGGACCTTGCCAGATGGTAGGACCGGTTGTCGAGGAAGTGGCAGGAGAGGTTACAGATGCTAAGATCTGTAAGGTAAATGTAGATGAACAGCCGGAACTTGCAAGACAGTTTAGAGTGATGTCTATCCCGACACTGATGGTTTTCAAAAACGGTCAGACAGTAAAGAGAGAAGTGGGAGCAAAGTCAAAAGCAGAGCTTCTTGATATGCTGAATGCATAGGGAGTAATAAAATAGAGATAAAAGAAATAAAATTATAAACCCGATAGATCATAAAAGAATATGGAACAAGCAACGGGAGTGCCGTACAGGGCGCTCCCGTAATTTGTATGAACTAAGAAGTTACAATAATTTTTTTAGTCCCGCTTTATCGGTCAGTGTAACCGTTCCACGGGAAAGTGTCACATACCCTTCTGATGAAAAATATTTTAACATTCGGGTAACCACTTCTCTTGCGCTTCCCATTAATTTGGCAATCTGCTCATGAGTGATCCGCAGTTCATCTGAATGAAGCGCGGAAGATTCGTCTAATAAAAAGATAGCCAGCCGTTTGTCAAAGCTCATAAATAAGATCTGCTGCATTGCCCACATTACATCTGAAAAACGTTCGGTAGCCATTTTGTAGAGACAGCATTCGGCGTAAATATTTTCGTGGATCACAGTATTTAAAATGGAAGAACTGATTTGGAGCACTTCGCTGTCCATAACTGCATCCACATAGACATCAAAAGTGATCGAGTTTAGTACGCAGGAAGCAGATAAGACACAAAATTCTCCGGCGTTGATACGGTAGAGTGTAATTTCCCGACCTTCCTCGGAGAGCAGATAGACTCTCAAGGAACCGGAAGTTACAAGAATCATACCGAGACATTGAGCATCAGAACTCAAAAGGAGCTGATCTTTTTTGTAAGATTGATGAGATGCATTTTCAAGGAGACGTTCCTTTTGCGCGGAATTTAAATCTTTCCAAAATGGAAGTGTATCAGCCATAGCAGTTTGCATTGCATTTGAAATCATAGTAATATAATAATCCTTTCAGTGAATGATATGTTCTATAAGTAGTATACCTGTAAGTAAAAGACTTTGCAAGGAATGAGAAAGATGTTACAATAAAAGCAGAACAATGTGACAACAAGGGATAAACATAAGGGGGAGAGCATATGACAGAAATTGGTGTTGTAAATGGAAGATTTCAAATTTTACATTTGAAACATATGGAATATATTCTTGCGGCGAAAATGCGCTGTAAAAAGCTGTTTATCGGACTGACCAATCCGGACAGCCTTCATACAAGGGATTCTGTAAATGATGAGAACCGGTCAGCAAAATCGGCAAATCCACTGACTTACTATGAACGCTATGAGATGATCCGGGGTGCTATGAAGGAATTTAATGTACCGGAGTCAGAGTATGATATTTTGCCATTTCCTATCAATTGTCCGGAGTATCTGCTTCAATATGTTCCAAATGATGCGGTTTATTATATGGGAGTTTGTGATGCATGGGATGAGGAAAAAAATAAGATCTTGCGAAGTCTTGGATTGAAGACAGAGATTCTGTGGAGAAAGAAACCGGAAGATAAAGGTATTACTGCTTCATGGGTAAGAAGCTGTATTGCAACGGACCATGAATGGGCGCATCTCGTTCCGAAGAGTGTGTACCGATATTTGACAGAACATGATCTTGACCAGAGAATCAAGCGGTTGGAAAAAATAAGGATGGATGAAAAAGATGCCAGTCTTGTACCGTCACTGAATGCAATGATGGAAAATGAAAATACTGCGAAAGATGTTGAGAAAGCCATGAAAGAGGATTAAGAGAAGAAAAGCCGGAGTTTCAAGTAAGAACTCCGACTTTTGAAATTTTATGTTCAATGATTAATCAATAAATTTTACGGCGGTACCATAAGCCATGATTTCAGCTGCACTTTGTACAACTTGGCTGGATGTATAGCGAATATTGACGATTGCATCTGCGCCCATCATTGCAGCTTCTTCTGACATGCGTCTTGTAGCAATTGCGCGCGCCTCATTCATCATTTCGGTGTAAGAAGTGAGTTCACCGCCTACCAGTGTTTTGAAGCTGTTGACGATATCCTTTCCTACATGGACAGATTGAATCATACTTCCCTTTACCAATCCGATCATTTCAAATTTTCTTCCCTCAATATAGTCTGTATTTACAAGTATCATAATTTTTCCTCCTTCGGCAAACTGTATTATTTGATTAATACAATTATACTGTTTGTGATTTGGAAATGCAAGAATTATTTTTGAAAACTATCTTCGGAAAGACTAAAGGTTTAATACATCCTTAATGGTGTAATAGCCTGCGCTTTTATCAGCCAGAAATGCAGCGCAGTCACAGGCTCCTCTTGCAAAACATTCCCAGTTGTAGGAATGATGGGTAATTTCCAGACGTTCCCCCATACCTCCGAAATACACAGTGTGGCTGCTCGGAATATTACCTGCGCGCAGAGAGTGGTAACCAATAGTTCCCGGTACTCGTGGAGAAACTCCTTCGCGACCATACACAGCAATATCTTTTAATTCTTTGCCAAGTGCTTCTGCCATGATTTCACCCATTTCTTTAGAAGTTCCGCTTGGAGCGTCCTTTTTCCACTGGTCATGCATTTCCAGAATTTCGATGTCAAGATCGTTGCCGGCTGTACGCACAACAAGTTCAAGAAGCTTGTTCATAATATTGACGAGCTTGGATGTGTTGGCAGCGTAAAGCATTGGAATCTCTTTCGAAGCGTCTTCAAAACGTGCCATTTCTTCCGGCGAGAAACCGGTAGTGCCGCATACCAGCCCCTTCTTGTGAGCGAGAGCAAGATCTAAGACTTCCATTCCCATTTCTTTTGTAGAAAAATCAATGATCACATCACATGCATCAATTACTTTTTCAAGATCATCAACAACCGGGACACCCAATTCACGTCCGACCATGGCAACCGTTCCAAGATCTGTGCCGATATAATCCCGGCCTTTCGGTGCCACTCCGGCAATCAATTCCATGTCGTCTCTGGAAGCAGCAACTTGTGTGATTAATTTCCCCATTTTACCTCTTGGTCCAATTACAATTATTTTCATAGCTTATACTCCTTTCCCATACGAAACGTATGGCATTTACAATGAAGATAGTTTTATTTTAGCATATCTTTCTAACGAAAGGAAGTTTGGCGTGAGGGATCAGAATATAATTTTCCTTATAAAAATAGGGCTTGCATTCTTCAAAACGATTCGATAAAATAGGACTATCGGGGTATGGCTCAGTTTGGTTAGAGCGCACGGCTGGGGGCCGTGAGGTCGCAGGTTCGAATCCTGTTACCCCGATTTTTTATATTTATTATAGGAAAGAACATGTGGAAAGCATTTCTGTAATTACGCAGAATGCTTTTTTTGTTTAAGAAAATGAGAAACAGGAAATACTATTTTTAAAATAAAGGAGGTATTATATGGAAGCAAAAGTAAATGAAGGATGTATATCCTGTGGAGCCTGTGTGGCTGCCTGCCCGGAGGTTTTCCGGTTTAATGATGATGGGGAGGCAGAAGCATATGAAAAAGTCGAACCAGAATATGAGAAGGCAGCGAAAGAGGCAAGAGATAGCTGTCCGGTATCGGTGATTGATATTTATTAATTCGGGACGGGGGTTTCCCCGTCCCGAATTAATGATTTCTACATATTATATTGTAAGAAAAGAGAATGTGATCGCGGGGAGGTATTGCTATGCGATTTCGTGAATTACAGGATAAGGAAGTTATTAATGCCTGTGATTGTTGTAAATTGGGTTATGTGGTGGATCTGGTCATCGATGAATGCAGGGGGGATATTGAGGCGATTATTATCCCGAAGGGTGGAAAATTTTGCGGGCTATTCGGAGATGGGGCGGAGTATATTATTCCTTTTAAATGTATCAAAAGAATTGGCCCGGATATTATTTTAGTAGAGATGCATGAAGAAACATAAAATGTTTATTTTGTAGTTTGACTTCTTTATCTGCACCAGATATACTATGAAGTAGAACGAAAGAAAGGACTTAGATGAAGATGAAATGTCCATATTGTAATAATGAAGATACACGTGTCATTGACTCGCGCCCGGCAGAGGATGGCAATTCTATCAGACGCCGCCGTTCTTGTGATGCTTGTGGCAAGAGATTTACTACATATGAGAAGGTGGAGACAATTCCGCTTATTATTATTAAGAAAGATAATAACAGAGAGCAGTACGACCGGGGAAAAATTGAAAATGGTATTTTAAGAGCCTGTTATAAGCGCCCGGTTTCAGCGGCAGATATCCAGAAGACCGTCGAATCTGTGGAGACAAAAATCTTCAGCTTAGAAGAAAAAGAAGTCCCAAGCCATGTGATTGGCGAAATCGTTATGGATGCATTAAAAGATCTGGATGAGGTTGCATACGTTCGATTTGCATCCGTGTATAGAGAATTTAAAGATGTAAATACTTTTATGGATGAATTGAAAAAAATACTAAAATAGCAGGGTGATGTTAAATGAGAACATATAAGCTGACGATTTCTTATGACGGCAGCAGATACCAAGGGTGGCAGCGGCAGGCAACAACTGACAATACCATCCAGTTTATATTGGAGTGGAGTATTGGTAAATTAGTTGGTTACCGTGTTCAGGTAGATGGGTCCGGAAGGACAGATGCGGGTGTCCATGCTCGTGGACAGGTGGCAAGTGTGAAGTTATCGAAACTTTATGATGTGCAGGAATTAAAAGATGCGCTCAATCGATATCTTCCGGAAGATATCCGCATAGTGAAAGTAGAACTTGTAAAAAACGGCTTTCACGCGCGCAAGAGTGCCAAGGGGAAGAAGTACGAATACTATATTGACTGCAGGGAGAAACCGGATGTATTTTCCAGAAGATATTGTTATCACTATCCGGAGAAATTAAATATCGAAGCAATGCGGGCAGCAGTGCCTTATTTGCTGGGACCGAAGAATTTTACCAGCTTTACAGACGACAAAGAATGTAAAGATCCGATTCGTAAGATAACAAACATTAAAATTGTCAGTACAGGTGATAAAGTGCGGATCACTTACTATGGAACCGGCTTTTTATATCATATGGTACGAATTTTGACAGGAACACTTCTGGAGATCGGAACCGGAAAAAGAGATGCTTCTAAGCTTCCGGTGGTGATTGCAGCAGAGGATAGAAGCCTTGCAGGATTTCTTGCTCCGGCAAGAGGGCTGTTCCTGCGAAAAGTGTACTATTAAAGATAGTATGCAATGTAAAAGTGCGGCGGTCATAAGTGATTGCCGGACTGAAAAGAATAGAAGGATAAATGATAGGAGAAGAATATGAAATTTATTTCCTGGAACGTAAATGGAATCCGTGCCTGTGTACAGAAAGGGTTTATGGATTTCTTCCAAGATATTGATGCGGACATCTTGTGTATTCAGGAGTCTAAAATGCAGGAAGGACAGTTGGAGCTTGATACACCGGGATATTATCAATATTGGAATTATGCCAAGAAAAAAGGGTATTCGGGAACTGCTGTATTTACAAAGAAAGAACCGATATCTGTGGCGTATGGTCTCGGAATCGAGGAACACGATCAGGAAGGCCGTGTGATTACTTTGGAGTTTGAGGAATACTATTTTGTTACGGTATATACGCCAAACTCGCAAAATGAGCTGGCAAGACTTCCTTACCGGATGAAATGGGAGGATGATTTTCTTGCTTATCTTAAGCGATTAGAAGAAAATAAACCGGTAATTTTCTGCGGGGATCTTAATGTGGCACATAAAGAGATCGATCTGAAAAATCCGAAAACTAACCGAAAAAATGCGGGATTTACGGATGAAGAGAGAGGAAAATTTTCTAATCTTCTGGAAGCCGGATTTGTTGACACGTTTCGATATTTTTATCCCGACCAAGAAGGAATCTACTCATGGTGGTCTTATCGATTCAGCGCAAGGGCTAAGAATGCCGGATGGAGAATTGATTATTTCTGTGTATCTGATTGCCTGAAGGAGCGGTTGAAGGATGCGAAGATTTTGACTGATGTAATGGGCTCAGACCATTGCCCGATTGAATTAGATTTTGAATAATTAATAGATGGCAGGAAATGAAAAGCCTGCCGATTCACGAAGGTATGTTCATGAATCGGCAGGCTCTTTGAATATATGCGACTAGTTTAGGTGGCTTTTGTATCCTTACGCTTACCTAAAGATGGTTAAGCAAGCCCTAATTTTTCCAAAAGATCTGTCAGTGTTGGTTTTCCGGCTTTGATTTTATGTGCCCGTCTCTCGAATAATAACACCGTTAAAATGGAGAAGACGACAGTAATCAGTATCAGCATAATCATGCAAGGCATGATGCTTGTTCCTCCGGCTATTGTGCTCCGGAATGCGTCTACCGTATAGGTGAACGGTAAAAATGAGTGAATGTCCGGAACAAAGCTGCCGGATAATTCTACCGGGTAAGTACCTGCAGAACCGGCGAGCTGAACAACCATATAAATAAGCATCAGAAAACTTCCTACTTTACCGAGGGCGGCATTGAAGAAGTACATAATGGACATAAATGCAAGAGAGGCAAAGCTTGCAACCAGCATGGTTTTCCCCATTTCTTTCGGAGCAAAGCCATTAAAGAAGTGAAGGCATCCAATCATCAGAAGCGCATCTGCAATGGATAGAATTACCAATACAGAAGCTTTGCTTGCCCACCATGAAAAACCGGATTTTAACTGATCGTGATATTTGGTTAACGGATACATGATGGAGAATGCAATTCCGGCTACCCAGAGTGCAACAGACATCATATAAGGAGCCATTCCATGTCCGTTATTTTTTACATTAGTCAGTTTGGAACCATTGTCTTCTACCGGTGAAGAGAACATATCAGTTGTTTCTTCATCTGCGTGGATAGAAGTCACTTCGTCAGCGCCATCTGCAAGACTGGAGGCAAGTGTATCAGCTCCGTCCTTTACTTGGAAGATTCCGTTCCCAAGTGTGGAGGAACCATCTGCGAGTGCTGCGGCTCCGTCACTGATCTTTCCGGCACCATCAGAGAGTTGACTGCTTCCGCTTATAAGAGCTGCGCTGTTAGCGGTGAGCTTCCCGGTTCCCGCATATAACTGTGCAGAACCATTGGATAACTGACTGACGCCGGAAGTCAGGACCGGAGTCTGTTTGTTCAGACTGGTAAGACCACTGTTCAACTGACCGGCACCAGAGGTTAAGGAAGAAGAATTATTGTTCAGTGTTGTAAGTCCGGTATTTAATGTGGAGACTCCGTTTGTGTAGGCTTTAATCCCGTTTGCAAGACCAGGATTTTTGAGACTTCCGTCACCGTTTAGTCCCTTTTGGATTTCTCCGACTCCTGCAGTATAAGCCTGGATACTGGCAGCTAATCCCGTCTGTTTGTGATCAATCTGATTTTTCATATCGGTAAGTTGTCCTTTTAATTTTGACAGAGCATCGCTTGAAGCAGCTCCTGACTGTGTCGTGGTTGTTGTGGAAGAGGATGTGCTTGTTAGTAGTTTCGAAATACTTTCTTCCGTGTCACAGGCATTGGCAGAAGCATTATCAATGGAAGTCTGCGTGTCATTTGCCAGAGTTTTGAGAGAAGATTTTTCCTCTTCAGAGAGAGAACTGTTCTCAATGGCGCTTATTAATGCCTGATTGTTGGAGGACGCAGTGCCTAAAGCGTCCGACACGGCGGAGACGTTGGCGGAAGCTGAGGAGGTGTCTATGGGCTGAGCAGAAACTTCAGTGGTTGTTTCTGGTGTGGAGGCAGACATCTGATCGATCTCAGAGATGATATTGCCAAGCCCATTTGAAATAGCTGCAACGCCTTGATTTAGCGCATTGTTTTTTGAAACCAGGGTATCGACTCCTGTTTTAAGCGCCGCAACCCCTGCTGTCAAAGAAATACTGCTTTTATCTAAGGTATCAGCGCCTGCCTGTGCGGTGCTGACTCCACTTGTATACTGATTAAGTCCTGCTGCAAGGCTGGAAGAACCGCTGGAGAGCTGACTGACACCAGATGCAAGAGCAGAAGCTCCGCTATTTAAAGTAGATAACCCGTCTTTTAACTTCTTGGAACCATCATCAAGCTGAGCAACACCGTCAGTGTATTTTTTCAGACCTACATGGAGAGTGTCAGCGCCATCTTTGAAGGTAAGAGAACTATTTGCCAGTACATTTAAGTTCGTTGTAATGGTATTGTTTCCGTCTGCAAGCTGAATGGCGCCATCTGCGAGCTGTCCGGCACCGTCGGAAGCCTCTGTCATACCTTCTCCGACTGTGACAATCTGATCAAATACGGTCTCGGTATAAGTTTTTGTTACTGTATCTGCGACACTGGTACGAATTTTGTTAAGAGCAGTCTCACTTAGCTTTGAGGCAATATAGTTTGTGCCGGGATTGGTTTCATAATCCAGAACCATTTTTCTTGGATGCTCATCGAGTACGGTAGAAGCGTTTGCTGAAAAATCTTCCGGAATGGTGATGACCATATAATAAGTACCATTTTTTAATCCATCTTTCGCTTCTTTTGAAGAAACAAAATGAAAATCGAGAGAATCATTGTCTTTCAAAGAATCAACCATCTCATTTCCGACTTCTAACGTTTCATCATTGTAAGTGACCGGTTTATCTTCGTTGACAATGGCAACCGGAAGATGGTCAACTTTTCCGTACGGGTCCCACATAGAACCTAGAAATAACGTTGTGTAAATAGTGGGAATGGCAATGATAGCCAGAAAAACAAGCAGTAAAATCTTATTTTTTCTAAGATATGCCCACTCCTGTTTAATCATAAAATCGACCTCCTTGTAATTATGTATAAAAAAATGATTGAAACAGAGATTAAATTGTGCTATTTTATAGATGATAAATCTATTAATGGACACATAGTTGCTTTATCGTCTCGATGTAATTATACTAAAAGGGTGAATGAGAGGCAAACGACAATCGGGGAGTGTTTGTCCGATACTGGACAGTTAGGAAGAAAATGTACAGAATAAATTATAAATTTTTTATAAACAGTATTCGGTGAAAAATGATAAGAAGAGAGGGTATGTCATGGTAAAAGAAAAGAAAGACAGAAGAATACGAAAAACAGAAAATCAATTGCGGGCAGGGCTTGCCAAGTTGATGAAAGAGAAAAATATTCGTGAGATTACGGTGAAAGAACTTGTAGAAGAAGTAGATATCAACCGTTCTACATTTTATCTCCATTACACGGATATTTATAATATGATGAGCACCATCGAAGAAGAACTGATGGAAGATTTTCGTCAGGTGATCGCGGATCATCCAGAAGTGGATCTGGAGTGTGAAAATGCGGCTTATGTGAAAGAAATCTTCAGTGTGCTGGAGAAAAACAGAGAGATCTGTCAGGCGCTTATGGGGGAACATGGCGATATGGCGTTTGTCTATCGGTTAGAGGAGCTGATTGCGGAACATAGTGTGAGGTTATTTAAGAGCCAGCATCCGGAAATGGTGGATGAACTGCAGTATGCTTATACGTTCTGTTTGTTCGGATGTATTGGAATGATTAAAAAATGGCTGGATGAAGACTCAGATCAGACGGTGGAAGAGATGGCGGCGATTACCGATAATCTCCTCAGAGGGGTGAAAAATGCCTGCGTGTAACTGTTCTTGAAGAAATTGAAAAAAATGCATACGAAAGAAGGAAAGTGTGTTATAATAATTGCGAATATTGCGTAAATGAAGAGAAGATAAAGAGATTTAGCATATGATTAGGAGGATTCTGATATGCAGAATACAAGAAAAGTAACAGACGATATTGTATGGGTAGGATGTAATGACCGCCGCTTGACACTTTTTGAGAATTTATTTCCGATTCCGAGAGGAGTTTCCTATAATTCTTATCTTGTCATGGATGAAAAAGTTACATTATTAGATACAGTAGATGTATGTGCACTGCAGCAGTTTATGGAAAATATAGATTATGTTCTGGATGGAAAAGAGATTGATTATTTGATCGTTCAGCATATGGAGCCGGATCACGGAGCCGGTATTCAGGAAATGATGCGTCGCTTCCCGAATATGAAGATCGTAGCCAATGCCAAGACCATACAGATGATCGGACAGTTTTTCGACCTTCCGCAGGAGGATCGTGTTGTTCTTGTAAAAGAAGGAGATACCTTGACGACAGGAACACATACCTTCCGCTTTGTTATGGCGCCGATGGTACACTGGCCGGAGGTTATGGTTACTTATGAAGAGTCAGAGAAGGTATTGTTCTCCGCAGATGCATTTGGAACATTCGGTGCGTTAAACGGCAATATTTTCAGTGACGAATTGGAATTTGACAAAGAGTGGCTGGCAGATACAAGACGTTATTATGCAAATATCGTAGGTAAATACGGAATGCAGACACAGGCGCTTCTCAAGAAGGCAGCAGGACTTGATATTCAACTTATCTGCTCTCTGCACGGTCCGATCTGGAGAGAGAATCTTTCTTATATTATTGATAAATATGATAAATGGAGCAAATATGAGCCGGAGGATAAAGAGGTTGTCATGATTTATGGTTCTGTGTACGGACATACCGAACAGGCAGTAGATGCACTGGCAGGAAAACTGGCTGAAAAAGGAATCCGCCATATTGCAGTATATGATGTTTCAAAAACCCATGTATCAGAATTGATCGCAGAAATCTTCCGTGCAAGTCATATTGTAATTGCCTGCGCGACTTACAACGGAGGGATCTATCCTCCGATGGAGAACCTGTTAAATGACATGAAAGCGTTATCAGTACAGAAACGCACGGTTGCATTGATGGATAATGGAACATGGGCTCCGACAGCAGGAAAACAGATTGTGAAGAAGTTAGAGGAAATGAAAGAGATGGAGCTTCTTACACAGCAGTTGTCAATCAAATCTGTGTTGAAAAATGACAGAGAAGCAGAGCTGGACGCATTTGCACAGCAGATTATTGATGCAATGTAGAAGTCCGTTATCATGCAGAAGTTTTCAATCGGATAAGAAGAGAAGGGTTAATCATGGACAACAAAGTATCAGTGATCAGTATCATTGTGAAGGATGAGGAATCAGCGGGGAGAGTCAATGAACTGCTCCATGAATTCCGACAGTATATTGTAGGAAGAATGGGAATTCCATATCGTGACAGAGGCGTGTCCATCATTAGCGTTGTGCTGGATGCACCGGGGAATATAACGAGTACCCTGTCCGGGAAGTTAGGCATGCTTCAGGGTGTCAGTGCGAAGACATTGACCGCGAAGATATAATAAGTTGAAGAAGTAAAGGGATGAAGATATGAAAGAAGAGATAAAGGCGGCAATCGCAGGATGCGCGTTTATCTCTTCCTTTTGTTTTTGGGGAAATCGGTTATAATCGGTTGATGCCGCTTTGCAGTTCATCTGCCCACTTTTGCAGATTGTAGGTTCGTCCGCCGAAGAGCTTCAAAATCACACCGGTTGGGTGGCTGTTTCCGGCAAAAGCATTCGCTTCGTCTGTGTCCACGTGCATGGCTAGGGCAAAGTCAGGGTTTACGCGGACAATCACGTCGGCAAAAATCAGAGAACGCTCGAAGCTGTCCATAATGACAAAGACTTCGTCGTTATCCTGAACGCCTGCCTGTACAGCCTGGACAGGAGTCATGTGGATATGCCGTTTTGCGACAATCACACCGTGGTCAATGTCAATGGAGCCAGCGGGGCCGACCAATGTGCAGCCGGGAGTGTCAGCAGTGTCACCGGATTGGCGGATCACAGCCGGAATCCCAAGCTTGCGTGCATCTGTCATTGAGATCTCAAGCTGTGTTTCCGGACGAAAGGGTCCTAAAATGGCAACAGTATCAAAGCTTCCCTTCGGTCCTTTTACACAGAGTCTTTCTTTTGCAACGTATTGCCCGGGCTGGCTTAAGTCAGCCTGATAAGTCAGCGTTTGTCCTTCGCCGAATAATTTTTCAAAATCCTCCTGACATAGATGGATGTGTCTGGCGCTTGTCTCAATTGGAATTGCAAGTCCCATAAGGATCACCTCATTTTTCGTTGTTGATTAAAACACATTGTAACAGAGTGCGGTCGGTTTTTCAACAAAAAGATCATAGATGTCTTTGACTTTCTATATGGAATGACATATAATTTTGGGTGAAATTGATTAGGATTAAAATGAACGGGAAGAATGGAGAGCTTGCTATGAAATTTACGAAAATGCAGGGACTGGGAAATGATTATGTATATGTAAACTGTTTTAAAGAGACGATAGAAGATCCGTCTGCTGTAGCAAAATTTGTTAGTAATCGGAATTTTGGAATTGGTTCCGATGGATTGATCTTAATCTGTCCGTCAGAGACAGCAGATTTTCAGATGGTTATGTATAATGCAGATGGCTCCAGAGGGGAAATGTGCGGGAACGGTATCCGCTGTGTGGCAAAATATGTGTATGATTATGGGCTGACTGATAAGACAAGGATATCCGTAGAAACATTAGGAGGAATTAAATATCTTGACCTTGCGGTAGAAAATGGAAAAGTACGCCTTGTGAAGGTGGATATGGGAGAACCGCATTTGGCGCCGGAAGAGATACCAATCGCAATGGAAAATAAAGATGTAGGAAAAGTGATCGATGAAGAGATCGATGTGGATGGAAGAAAGTACCGTATGACGGGTGTGTCTATGGGCAATCCGCACACCGTTGTATATATGGATGATTTAAAAGAACTTGAGATTGAAAAAATCGGTCCGAAGTTTGAGAACCATCCGAGATTTCCACAGAGGATCAATACAGAATTTGCACATGTACTGGATGAACATACGGTAGAGATGCGCGTGTGGGAACGTGGCTCGGGTGAAACACTGGCCTGTGGTACGGGTGCATGTGCAGTGGCAGTAGCCAGTATTTTAAATGGTTTGACAAAACGAAAAGTGACAGTAGAGCTACTCGGAGGCGATTTGATAATAGAGTGGGAGGAAGATACAGGTCATGTATTTATGACGGGACCTGCAGAAGTAGTATTTGACGGGGAAATTGACCTTTCGGGAATTGCAAAATAAAGAGGAATCAGGAAATGAAAAAAGTAATTTTGCTGGGGCTCCTATTTGCGGTATGTGTAACAGGATGCAGCAAAAAAGAAGAACCCAAGGCTGAACCAAAAGAAAAGCCGGAAGAGCTTGTGATTGAGACAGAAGAACCGGAAGAAACAGAAGAAGCGAAAGAGGATGCAATGGTCGAAGAACCAGAAACTAATGGCTATCTTGTGGTGATTGATCCCGGACATCAGGCGCAGGGAAATAGTGAGAAAGAGCCGGTAGGACCGGGAGCGTCTGAGAGGAAGGCGAAGGTCGCGTCAGGAACAAGCGGTGTTGCCACGGGTAAGCCGGAGTACGAGCTGACATTGGAAGTATCTATGAAGCTTAAGGAAGAGCTTGTAAACCGGGGCTATGAGGTAATCATGGTTCGGGAAACCTCTGATGTGGATATCTCTAATGCAGAGCGAGCAGAAGTTGCGAACTCTTCCGGTGCAGATGCATTTATCCGTATTCACGCTAACGGCGCAGAAAATAGCGGCGCCAATGGCATGATGACCATTTGCCAGACTGCTTCTAATCCATATAATGGGGAACTGTATGAGAAAAGTAAAGCTTTGTCTTCTTGTGTGCTTGACAGCGCAGTGGCAGCTACCGGAGCCCGCAAAGAACGAGTATGGGAGACGGATACCATGAGTGGAGTGAATTGGGCGAAGGTTCCGGTGACAATTGTAGAGATGGGTTATATGACAAACCCGGAGGAAGACAGAAAAATGGCAACAGAAGAATATCAGCTTCAGATTGTAGCGGGAATTGCAAATGGAGTGGATGCATATCTGGGAATTACAAGATAAGGAGAATCACAATAATGGCAGCATTATTTTTCGATATTGATGATACATTGATCAGTGGACTTACGGGAACGATACCGGAAAGTGCGCTGGAGGCGTTGAAAAAAGTAAAAGAGCAGGGACATGAGATTTTTATTAACACCGGGCGCACGATCTGCAGTATTCCCGCAATGATTAAAAATTTAGATTTTGATGGCTATTTGTGTGGGTGCGGAACATATTTAGTCTATAAGCAGGAAGTTTTGATGGAAAGCCATATTCCGTATGAACGGGGTGTTCGCTATATTGAAGCTATGGAACAGTACCGGGTGGAAGGATTTTTAGAAGGAACAGAAGACATTTATTTTTCGGAGCGCATTAGTCGGTTTGAGCCTGTAGAAAGCACAAAGCGGTATATGGCATCTATGGGACTTGGAACAGAGAAAACAATAGAGAAGAAAAATTTTCAGTATGATAAAATTTTGGTTCTTACAGATAAACACTGTGAGACGGAGAAGTTTTTTGCCTGCATTGAAGATGGAATGGAAATTATTGATCGCAGAGGTGGAATGTATGAGTGTATTCAGAAGGGATACAGTAAGGCGACTGCGATTGAATACATAAGGCAGCACCTCGGCATTTCCAAGGATGAGGTGTATGTGTTCGGTGATAGCAGCAATGATTTGTCTATGTTTGAATATGCAACTCATGCGGTGGCTATGGGAAAACATGATAAAGCGTTGGAACCTTATACAGAATACGTGACAGATACTGTAGAGAATGACGGGATTTATAAGGCGATGGTACATTATGGGCTGATTCCTGAATAAGCAGGAAAGTTTTATCGTAAGCTTCGTGAGAAAAAGAATAAAATTCATAATTCCTTAATAAATTTCTTTCGAGAATATAAAGATTTCACTTCTATAATAGAAATATAAGATATCTCGAAGGTGAAAGGAGAAGGAATTATGGAAGGAATGTTTAATATATTTACAGCATATAGTCTGGCAAGTGTATTTTTGCCATGCTTGTTATATCAGCTTGTTTTGGTATATCAGGGAAGAAAAAGTGGAAAACATTGTCAGGCTGTTTCTTTTATTTGGATATATATTTTTCTTGTTTATGTGTGGATGGTGTATGAGGTTACGGGAATCGGGCTTTTGGCAGATGTACTCCGCACAGATACGCCCCTTTTGTCAGGTGGAATCAATTTGAAACCGTTTGCTGAAGTAGGAATTGGCTATGTGTTAAATGTTATTATGTG
>FR892666.1:125816-211916 GCA_000433535.1 Dorea sp. CAG:317 | reverse complement strand
ATCTGGAAAGAGTGCAGAAGTGTGGGAAAGACGGTGCTCATAGGAGCAATGTTTTCTATGCTTATTGAGATTTCACAGCTTTTTAACTTCCGTGCTTTGGATATTGATGATTTGACTGCGAATATTCTCGGAACCTTGGTTGGTTATCTTGTTTGGAAAGTATTTACGAAAATTTTTGGTGTGCATCTGAAAACAGATACTTTGGAGATAGATGACTTGGAGCTGGTGGTATCTACCTGTGAAATTCGTCTGCCAAAGAGATATGTGGAAGGACGGGCGGTGACATATTTACTGTTTGCTATGGCGGGTGAGTTCTTTTTATATAATCCGTATCTATTGTTTTAATAATGTGAGGAAGGAGAGGTTGTTACTAAACTTCTCTTTTTTCTTGTCTTTTTGGTATAACTATATTACAATAAACCTATCTAAGAATTCTAATTCGATCCGTCTTATATAGGTCACAGGCGATTCAGCCATAGAATTCCAAGAAATACAAATCAAAATAACATATGGCGGGAAAGCAGTTGTATATTTTTAAGCGTATATTTATAATAATAGTATACTTGTTTTTTGTATTTAATATTAATATTTCTTTCCCGCGGGAAGGAGTATAGTATGGGTACGAAAGATTTTTTTATTATGAAACCTAAAGTGGATTTTTGTTTCAAAGAATTATTAAGTGATGAGTATGTGAGAAGAGGGTTCCTTTCCGCCATTCTAGGCGTGGCGCCGGATATGATTCTTTGGACAAAATTGTTGCCAACATATTTGAGAAAGCAGCATAAGGACGATAAGTTTGGCATTTTGGATGTACGGGTTATGCTGCAGGACGAGTCGCAGGTGGATGTTGAAATACAGGTAATTGCATATGATTACTGGGCGGAGCGTTTATTGTTTTATATAAGTAAAATGTATGTTGACCAGATTCACGAGGGAGAAGATTATGGGCAGTTAAAGAAGTGCATTCATGTTGGTATTCTGGATTTTAAGTTATTTGATGATGAGGAATATTACTCCAGATTCCATATATGGGAAGATAATCGTCGGCTTCAATATTCTGATAAGTTTGAGATTCATGTGTTAGAGCTTCCCAAACTTGAAAAATATGATTATCCGGAGACAGAACTTTTAAAATGGGCACGGTTCTTTAATGCTACAAACAAGGAGGAACTGGAAATGGCAGCAGAAGGAAATGAATATACACAGAAAGCATATGACCGATTAGTGGAGCTTAGCGCTGATGAAGAAAAACGAATGGAATATGAAGCAAGGCAAAAAGCGTTAAGGGATTATCAACATATGATGAACAGTGGATGGCGTCAATGAGTTAGTGAAGGTAGAGAAGAAGGTGTTAAGGCGATTATAGAAATGCTGCAGGAGCTTGGAATGTCTCGGGAAGAAACACAGACAAAAGTTCACGATAAGTTTTCAGCATCTGACGAGACTGTGAAGGAATGGCTGAATAAATACTGGAAATAATTTAGTGGAATCATAGGGAGTTTATCATGGGAGAAAAATTGACCAGAAGTGATGTAGAGAAGATTAAAGAAGAGATTGAGTACCGCAAGCTTGTTGTTCGTAAGAAAGAACTTGAAGCGGTAAAAGAAGCAAGAGCGCAAGGTGATTTGAGTGAGAATTTTGAGTATAAAGCAGCGAAGCAGGATAAGAATCGTAATGAGAGCCGCATTCGCTATTTAGAGAAAATGCTGAAATATGCGCAGATTGTGTCGGATGAGTCCAGAGAAGATGAAGTAGGGATCAATAATACAGTTGATGTGTATTTTGAAGATGATGACGAGGTAGAGACTTACCGTCTTGTGACAAGTGTGCGCGGCAATTCACTACAAGGGCTTATCAGTATTGAGTCCCCGCTTGGCAAAGCCTTAAAAGGACATAAAGTTGGTGACCGTGTCTTTGTTAAAGCCGGAGACAGTGGTTATTATGTAGTGATCAGAAAGATAGAAAACACAACGGATGACAGCCATGATACATTGAGGAAGTATTAAAATTGTGAAAATAGCAGAGCTATTGAAACGGGAAACGGAGATATTATGAAAGTATAATTAAGGGATAAGAAATAGAGCAATATTTTAAAAGAAGAGGTTGTTTGGCTGATGGGATAATCCTAATCTGATGTTTCCAGGTCAAGTAGACGATAAAAAATATGAATTTTTCTGCCAGTAGATTATCTGCTGGCATTTTTTATGCTGCTTGAAAATAATTTGCGTGCTTTTATAAGTGTTAATACTCTGAGATTTCTTTACAAACTACAAATCTCAGAACGCTTTCATAGAATCATTATCGATGAGTTTGGACTTTGGGCATACTTGGTATCATACGAGTGGATTTATTTTTTATGGAATGTCCAAATGGCATAATTATATAATAATTACGAACTGAAAAATTGGAAAATTTTCCAAAAATATATAAAATAAACAAAAAAATAGAAAATTTTCTAAAAAAGTATTGAAAATAGAATAATACTATGATATATTCCAATTATAAAAAAATAACATATGTTAAAACAAATAAGTACTTAATTTGGTTAATTTTAACAAATTTGGAGGATTGTGATATGAGTAAAACTCAAGGAGATATTATTAGAGACTTGCATGAAATATTAGAAGAAACACAGATTAATCTGAGCGAAGATGATTTGTATGAAGCGTCAGCTGACAGATATAAAAAATATGCAAGAGCCAAAAAAGCTTTAAATGTACCAATGCCGAGTGCGATTGTTTATCCATATTCCGCAGAAGAAGTACAGAAACTATTAAAATATTGTAATGAAAATCGAATTAATGTAATTCCGAGAAGTGGTAATACTGCTACAGAGGGCGGGTTGGAAAATTGGAAGGAATTAACTATTGTTGTAGATGCAAAAAATTTGAATAAAATTATAAAAATTGATACTTACAATATGCAAGCTACCGTACAAGCAGGAGTGCAACTTCAAGTTTTGGAAGATGAACTTCGTAAACTGGGATATACGACTGGACATTCTCCTCAATCTAAACCTGTGGCAGAATATGGAGGTTTAGTATCGACAAGAAGTATTGGACAGTTTTCCACTTTATATGGGGCTATTGAAGATATGATTGTAGGATTAGAATGTGTATTTCCTAATGGCCATATTTCACGAATTAAAAATGTTCCGAGACGTTCTGGAGGCCCGGATATCAGACATGTTGTTCTCGGAAATGAAGGTACTCTTTGTTATATTACAGAAGTGACAGTTAAGATTTTTAAGTATTATCCGGATAATAACAGATTTTATGGTTATTTAATTAATGATGTTGACACTGGAATTAAAGTATTGCGTGAAGTTGTGACAGAAGGATTTAGGCCTTCGGTAGCGAGAACTTATTCAGAAGAAGATGCAAGACAACATTTTTATCATTTCCATAAAGGAAAATGTGTATTGATTTTCATGGCAGAAGGACCACTTGGCATTGTGAATGCAACGTGTGAAGCTATAGAAAAGGCAGTGGATAAGTATAAAGATGGAATTATAGAAAAAGTAGATAGTCAGCTTATAGAGGACTGGTTTAATCATTTAAACTGGTCACAGCAAGATTTAGATGATGAACGTCAAGGTATGATAGATAATGATCGACATGATGGTTATACCACAGAAATTTCTGCTGATTGGGAGCATATTACACAGATATATTACAATGTTATGAATAGAATCAGAAACGAGTATGAGATGGCAGAAGATTTGACTATGCTAGGTGGGCACTCTTCTCATAGCTATATTAATGGAACAAACATGTATTTTGTATATAACTATAATATCAACTGCGCGCCTGAGGATGAACTCCGCTTGTATCATCATCCGATACAAAAAATTATTGTAGAAGAAACACTGAAATTGGGAGGATCTATGTGCCATCATCATGGTATTGGGAAATACAGAAACCAGTGGACTGAAGAAGAACATGGATCAGCATACTATATGTTAGAAACGCTTAAAAAAGCTTTCGACCCTAATGGTATTATGAATTACGGGACGATTTTTCCAGTTGAAGAAGGAGAAAAATATAGAGAGTAGTAAGGAGGAGAGGCTATGAATAAAGAAACTTTAAAACGATATGTTCAATTAGCATTAGTTGTATCGTCGGCAGGGGTGATTTATCCAATTGCCTATTTAAAAAACAATTATCAAGAAACACTTTTGAGCGTTTTTAATATCAGCTTGCAAGATTTGAATACAATTTTTTTGTTTCTAGGAATTATATCTGTGGTTAGTTATTTCCCAAGTGGAATTCTTTGTGACAAATTTTCTTGTAAAAAGTTATTAGTTATTTCTTTAGCGGGAACGGCGGCCGCGGGATTTTGGTTCGCTACCGTTCCAGAGTTCGCGGGAATCGTTATGATATATATTCTCTGGGGAATTTTTTCGATCTTTACTTTTTGGGCAGCTCATATGAAATTGATTAAATTATTGGCAAGACCGGAAGAACAAGGAAGATTTTTTGGAATTCTTGATGGAGGTCGTGGACTAATTGAAGCAATTCTTGGAGTCGTTGCAGTAACAATTTTTGCTAATCGTATGGGAGTGGATCCAGGAGCAGATGAAAAGAGAAGTGCCATGGTAGCACTAGTATATCTTTATACAATTGCAATTGTGATTGTTATGGTGTTAGTTATCATTTTTATGGATGATGACAAGAATCCTAATGGTATGTTTCGAAAAGGTTCTGATGTAAAATCAGAAAAATTTAAGTTGAGTGAATGTAAAGAATTAATGAAGAATAAAACTGTATTTGTTATGGCAGCAATTGTCTTTATGGCATATTCTCTTACTTGGACATTATATTATTTCAGTGGCTTCCTTGAAAGTAATATAGGTATTGATGCGGTAACTGTAGGAGTTGTTATGACAGTGGTGTTATGGTTGAGACCGGTAGGAGGATTTGTAGGAGGATTTATTGGAGATAAATTTGGGAGAGCAAAAGCAATTTTTATAGCATTACTTACGTCAGCTATTCTTCTAATTGTTGTTTCCATATTACCTGTAACATCAGGAAATACACTTTTTATTGCAATTATTTTGGTATTATCTTTCTTTATTTATGCTGTGAGAGGAACCTATTGGTCCTTAATGGACGACTGTAAAGTAAATCCTGCTATTATAGGTACGGCTATGGGATTCACAGCTTTGTTGGGATATCTTCCGGATATTGTAATTCCTATGTTTAATTCATTTATGTTTAATCATTTTGGTCCAATTGCAGGATATAATGCGTACTTTATAGGAAGTGCAGTGCTTGGTTTTATTGGTGTAGTATTTATTGCAATCTTCATGATGTTGGTAAAGAAAAACAAAGAAGTCAACTAGGGGTGAAAATGGATAAGCTTAGAATTATGTGTCTGGTAAAGATTGTTCCAGATGTAAAAAATATAGTATACGATTATGAAAAAAATATTTTAGTAAGAGAAAACAAAAAATCGATTATCAATCCAGATGATGCTTGTGCAGTGGCAGCAGCCCTTCGTTTGAAAGAAGAGTTTAGTGCAGATGTAGCAGTTTTAAGTATGGGTCCCGAGAGTAATCGTACCTATCTGGAAGATTTAATACGACGCGGTGTGGATCGGGCTTATCTTATTACAGATCCTTTGTTTCGTGGCAGTGATACATATGTAACCAGTAAAATTTTAGCGCGAAGTATAAAAGAAAAGCAATGTGATTTGATTTTCACGGGAGTACATTCATGGGACGGAGATACAGCACATGTTCCTGCACAGATCGCTGAGTTTTTAGATGTTTCCTTTATGAGTCATGTGATTAAAATAATAGAAGGAAATATTAAAAATAGAGAAATAATATTAGAAACTGCTTTTGAAGAGCAGAGAACTGTTTTGGCGGTAAAAGTTCCAGCAATACTTGGAATTAGTAGTGACAGTAAATATAAACTACCTTTTGTAAAGTATGAAAATAGGAAAAAAGATGTTTCGTCCATGATTCAAATAGAAACAAATAAAGAGTTGAATTTTTCGGAAGAAGAAGTTGGATTAAGAGGTTCGAAAACACAAGTTATTAAGACATATCCTATGAAAATGAAAGAGCAGAAAAAAATAGTAGTAAAGACAGATGAGGTAGGAATTGATTGTGTTTATAAGTTTTTGAAAGAAAAGGGATTTCTGTAAAATGGTGAAAATATTAGTGTGTTTAGATGAGCATGATATAAAGCGTTCAGTAGACTTGGCAGGAGTAGTGGAAAACTTATATTTGCGGACGGAAGTGAAACTACATGCTGTTGCTTTTGGAAAAATTTCTGAGGAGGTGACTGGATATTTTGATGTAATTCATCAGTTTGCGGTATCAAAAGAACAAACTTATAACGTGCGTTGGATTTCAGAACATATACGAATGTTGCAGGAACAGGAACAATATAGTTGCATTATTATACCTTCTACACCGATTTGGAGAATGATTGCTCCATCTTTAGCGATTAAATTGGAGACTGGATTGGTAGCAGATGTAGTGGGGGTTCGAAAGGAAGAAGAGAAGTTATGTATGGTACGACCAGCGTTTGAAGGTAAATTAATGGCGTGTATCTTAAATAAAGAAGAGAATATTGTAATAATGACTGTGAGACTAGGGATTTTTCACTTTAGAGGAGAAGCAGATAGAGAAACAAAAACTATAACCATAATGCATAAATTGGGAACCGAAGAAAACCTTCCAATAAAAGTTCTGAGTGAAAATATTAGCAGAAAAGAATCGGACATTAGAGATGCAAAAGTATTAATTGCCGGTGGAGGGGGAGTGGGGAAACAATTTCCTAAACTTCAAAAATTAGTTGAACCGTTACATGCTATGATTGCTTCTAGCAGAAACTTAGTAGATGCGGGAATAGCCCCACGGAGTATTCAAGTAGGACAGTCAGGGAAAATAGTCAGTCCTAAATTATATATTGCTTTGGGAATTTATGGTTCTTTGCAACATATTGAAGGTTTGGATAATGTGGATAACATTATAGCAGTAAATACAAATAAGAATGCCCCAATATGTAGTTTGGCATCAATAGTAGTAGAAGGAGATGCTATTGAATTTGTAGAAAAATTATCAGAGAAAATTAGAAAAAATCAAAAAAAGGAGATTTGAGATTATGAAAAACATTACAGATTTTAATATGAATTACTTTTCACTGAAAGGAAAAAATGCAATTGTAACAGGTGGAAATACTGGATTAGGACAAGCATTTTCTTTAGCTTTGGCAAAAGCAGGAGCAAATATTTTTATGCCGAGTATCATGCCAGATAATCCATCATTTAATAGTTTGATTGAGGCAGAAGGTGGAAAGGCTGTGTATATGAAAGCAGATCTTACAGAAGATGGAGTTTGTAAAACGGCAGTAGAGACTTGTGTAGAAAAACTTGGCTCAGTAGATATTTTAGTAAACTGTGCAGGAATTTGTCTTTGCGAAGAGGTTACAAAATTTGGAAGAGAACTGTGGGACAAGATGACAGCAGTAAATTTAACAGCAGCCTTTGAAATGAGTCATGAGGTGGCAAAAGTGATGATCCCTCAGAAAAGTGGAAAAATTATCAATATTTGTTCTTTGTTTGCTTTTCTTGGTTGTCAGCTTTCTCCTGCTTATGTAGCAACTAAACATGGTATTGCAGGATTAACGAAAGCATATTGTGATGAATTAGGACAGTATAATATTCAAGTAAATGGTATTGCACCAGGATATTTTAAAACAAAAGCAGCGGAATATTCTGTTAATGATCCAGAAAGAAGCAAATGGATTGTAGATCACACACCGGCGAATAGATGGGGAGAAGTACATGATCTCATGGGAGCAACAGTGTTTTTAGCCAGCGAAGCATCTGAATTTGTAAATGGACATGTTTTAGCTGTAGATGGTGGATTCCTCATTAGATAATTGGAGGTACAACATGGAGAAAAAATATATTGTTGGAATAGATGTGGGTTCTCAGAGCGCAAAAGTACTTATCTATGATTTGACCGGAAAAATTGTCGCAAAAGGGAAGAAAAAATTGGCTCCAATGCACTTGGAATCTCCTGGAATTGTAGAACATCCAAATGATAATCTGTGGGATTCACTTTGCGAAGCTAGCCAATTAGCTTTGGCAGACTTAAAGGAGAATGTTGAAAACATTATTGGTATAGGAATTGGTGGTATAAGATGTTGCAGAGCTTTATTAAAAAAAGACGGAACTCTGGCACAGCCGGTAATTAGTTGGATGGATGCTCGTACAGCAGTTCCATATGAGCATACAAATCCAGAAGTGGCTTATGTAACTTCTTCTACGGGATATCTTTCATGTAGATTGACGGGTGAGTTTAAAGATTGTATTGGAAACGCTTTTGGAGAATGGCCAGTGGATATGGAAACATGGAACTGGAGTAAAGATGAAGAAGTTATTAAAAGGTATCAGATCCCAAGAGAAATGCTGTTTGAGGCAGTGAAGCCAGGAGAGATTATCGGACAAGTTACTTCATATGCATCAGAAAAAACAGGTTTTCCAGAAGGACTTCCTGTTGTAAGTGTAACGAACGATAAAGCAGTAGAAGGGCTGGGATCGGGTCTTATAAATGAGGAGACCGCAGTTATTTCTCTTGGTACATATATTACATTGATGATACAGGGGAAAAAACTTCCGGACAATCCCAAAGCACTTTGGGCAATTTTATCATCAGTGCCCGGAATGTATCTTTATGAGAGCTATGGCATTCGACGTGGAATGTGGACTGTAAGTTGGTTCCGCGATCTTTTTGGAGATGGATTGGTGGAAGAAGCAGAAAAACAGGGACTCTCACCAGAAGAATTATTGAATAAAAAAGCAGAAAAGGTACCAGCAGGTTGTGATGGATTAATGACTGTTTTAGATTGGCTTGCTAATCCTTGGGAACCATACAAACGGGGAATTATGTTGGGATTTGGAGCTCACATGAATGAAGCGTATATGTATCGTTCTATTTTAGAGGGAATCGCATATACAATGAAAAATCATTGTGATGAAATGTGTGAAGAACTTGGAAAACCACTGAAGGAGATTGTGATTTCTGGCGGAGGATCGAACAGCGATTTATTTATGCAGATTTTTGCAGATATTTTTAATCTTCCAGCAAAAAGAAATATAGTGAACGAATCGGCAAGCCTTGGAGCAGTTATTAATACAGCTGTTGCGCTTGGTTGTTTTAAAGACTATGAAGAGGCTGTTAAAGAAATGGTAAAGGTACAGGATGTTTTTTATCCAAATAAAGACAATGCCGCATTATACGAACGATTAAATAAGAAGGCTTATAAGGTTATGCCACATTACACAGATGAAGTGTTAAAAGAAATTCATAATATTTATAATGAATAACAAAGTATGCATATACTCTTGCGAAATTCGCAGGAGTATATGCACATAAAGGAGAGGCATAGTGATACTTAAATATTATCTGACAGTAGAAGAAGCAAGGGATACGATTCAATGTGTAGAATGGAGAAAAAGTAAATATCAAGGAATTCATATAGGAGTTGTTAGTGCTTTAGGAGTATATTTGCTTTGGGATTATATCAAAAATCCAGACAACTTTTATCAACTTGTATTATTGATACTACTTATTGGAGTACTATTTTACCTATCTTATGGTGTGGATTATACAAGACGTCAACGTGTACGACAATTGGTAAAAGATAAACCAATATATCAAATTGAACTAAACGATGAGAACATTGTATGCGGTATGAATAATAGGAAAGTATCTATAGAAAAGGCAAGGGTATTATATACAGATAAAATTTTAGTTATATGGTTGAAAAGAGAATGGTTTGCCATTCCTAGAAGAGTGCTTGGAGAAGATGGAGAGAGTATGTTGTATAGTATACTTGCACAGAAAAAGATTCCTTTTTTAAAAATATTATTACATTAGGAAAGAAGTGGTGAACTATATGGAAAAAAATAAAGAAATAAAGGTATCGTTTAAAAAATGGATATTTTTCCCCCCGTGGCTTTTATTAGTGGCACTTGTGGTAATTAGCCTGTGGAATGAAGAAAAATTTTTAGACGGAATGCATTTTGTGACAAATTTTATATTAGAAAATTTTGCATGGGCATTCAATACTGTAACACTATTGTGTCTGGGAACAGTTATATTTGTATTCTTTTCGCCACTCGGTAAAGTTCGAATTGGTGGAAGAAAGGCCAGACCGATTATGTCATTTAGCAACCTTGTTTGGATTACTCTTTGTACAACGGTTGCTTCGGGAATTTTGTTTTGGGGGTGTGCAGAACCTTTATATCATTTTTATCAACCTGCAATATCGCAGGGGGTAGAACCGGGAAGTGCAGGTGCTGCAATATTTGCAATGAAAACAATGTTTCTTGAGTGGACATTATCTCCCTATGCTATTTATACAGTTGTTGCAGTTTTATTTGCATTTGTTTTTTATAATATGAAACAGTCTTATTCTATTGGTTCAGCATTTGTTCCGGTGTTTGGGGGAAAGGTTAAAAAGTATGGTGGAATCATTGATGTGGTGTGTTTGGTGGCATTAGTTCTTGGAATGGCAGCGTCTCTTGGAACAGGAACACTAACCTTGGGTGGAGGCGTTGAAAAAGTATTTGGAATTACAAGCGGACCGGCATCTTGGGCGGTAATTATATTTGCCATTGTAACAGTGTTTATAATATCTAGTGTTTCTGGAATAATGAAAGGGATTAGAATATTATCATCTGTGAATGGATATGTGTATGTGTTCTTATTAGTATTTATTCTGATTTTTGGCCCGACTGCATTTATGTTGAATTTTTCTGTAGAATCTTTAGGAGCATATTTACAGGATTTTTTCCGAATGAGTCTTGAAACGGGTGAAATAACAGGAGATAGTTGGGCGAGAAGCTGGCCGATTTTTTATTGGTGTGTATGGATGGCATGGGCACCTATTTCAGGAGTATTTCTTGGGAAAATTTTGAAGGGGTACACAGTTCGAGATGCAATCAAATGTAATTTTTTTATTCCAGCTGTATTTAGTATGATTTGGATGGGATTATTTTCAAGTTCTTCTATTTATTATGAAATGCAAGGGAAAGGGTTATACGACAGTTTATTGAATAGAGGAACAGAATCGGTTGTTTATGAAGTGTTAGAACAACTTCCAATCTCAAGTATTATTATTCCGTTTTATTTGTTTATTGTGTTCATTTCCTTTGTAACAGCGGCGGATTCAAATACAAACGCAATGGCAGGCTTATGTGTGGACGGTATTACTGTAGATAACCAGGAATCACCGGCATGGCTGAAGATTTGTTGGGGAATGACTCTTGGTATTCTTACATGGGTTGTCATCAGCTTTGCAGGAGTAGATGGAATCAAAGCAGCTTCTGATTTAGGAGGATTCCCAAGTCTGTTTATTATGATAATACTTGCCATTGGACTTATAAAGGTAAGTAGAAATCCAGTTAAATATGATGTGTATAAGGAAGATTATGATATTGCAGGACGTCCGATTGAGTCTGTGCAACTTTCGATAGAAAGAGATGAAGAAAAAATAATTCCTGAGTGATGTGAAAGGAGTATATACAATAATGAATGGAAAAAGTAGAGCATGGGGCTCACCATCAAGATATATTCAAGGAATTGGAGAATTAAAAAGACTTCCTAAGTATACAGAACAATATGGGGGTAAAGTGGGAGGTATTATTGATGAATTTTTCTTTGATTCTTATACAAAAATGTTAGGAGCATTATATGCAAAAAAAGAGCAAAAGTTTTATGGAGTAAAATATGATAAAGAAATTACTATTGAATATATTAATAGTGTTGTAGAAACACTGAAATTAGTTGGGCCAGATGTCATTGTAGGTATTGGAGGAGGGAAAAGTATTGATTCAGCCAAAAGTGTAGCAGCGAAAATGAAATTGCCATTGATTATTGTTCCTACTACAGCGTCAACAGATGCACCTATAAGTGCGATGGCAATATATTATAATGATAAACATGAACATACTGGATTTGAATATTTTTTGAAAAACCCTGATTTAGTTTTAATTGATAGTCAAATTATTGCAGAAGCACCTGTTCGGTTTCTGGTTGCAGGAATGGGGATGCACTTGCAACGTATTTTGAGGCAGAAGCAAGTATAAAATCTGATTGTGAAAATTACATATGCACAAAGACTGGGCAATATCGTTATACCGACACGGCACGTATTATTGCAAAATCATGTTTTGAAACCATTATGAAATTTGGCAGAACTGTTAAAATATCGAACGAATTGCATATTGTAACAGAAGCATTGGAAAAAGTAATTGAAGCTAATACATTGATGAGCGGAATTGGTTTTGAAAATATCGGGTGTGCGGCTTCTCATTGCGTGTGTAATGGATTAACAGATGTGGCAAATGGAGAAAAGATTTTGCACGGAGAAAAGGTTGCATTTGGAATTATGTGTCAATTAGTGGCTGAGAATGCAGATCCTGATTTAGTGGATAGGCTGTTGGAGTTTTATTATGATGTTGGGCTTCCGATGACTTTAAAAGATATGAGTATTGAAAAAACAGATGAAAATTTTAAACGTATTGTTGGGAATCCCGAACATACGGAATGGGTTAAGGAAGCAGTAGCAATTACGCCAGAGGCAATTATAAACTATATTAAAATGGCAGATGCACTTGGAGAATTGTATAAAAGTAAACGAATCAAATAAATATTATAATTCGGAGGGATAAATGCGACCACTTATTTTAATTACGAATGATGATGGAGTTGATTCACCGGGATTATTGGCTATGGCGGAAGTTGCGGAAACAATAGGTGATATTATTATTGTAGCACCAGCCTATCAGCAAACATCAATGGGAAGAGCGTTTCCTAGATCTAAAGAACTGGGTGTTATTGATAAAAAAGAATTGTTGTTGAATGGAAAGAAAATGCAGAAGTATGGAGTACATGGATCACCAGCATATGCGGTGGCTCACGGAATATTAGAAATTGTAAATAGGAAACCAGATTTATGTTTGAGTGGTATTAATTATGGGGAAAACTTAGGAACAAATTTAACTTGTAGTGGAACCGTTGGTGCTATTCTTGAAGCAAGCACATATCAAGTGCCTGGAATTGCATTTTCTATCCCTGCAAGTATAGATGTACAAAGAAGAGATTCATTTCTTGCAGTTGATTGGAAGAATGCACAAGCGGTGGTTGATTTTTGGGTGAGAAAACTTTTAAAAGCAGGAACAGTAAATGGGACAAAATGGTTAAATATAAATATGCCACATAATGTTCCGAAACCTGAGAAATATAGTATAACTAGACAAAGTAAACAAAATTATTTTGTTTCATTAAAACCTAAAAAAAGAGATTTTTCAAAACCGTATGAGTTAAAAACAGTAATAGATTACGATGAAAATGAATTGGAAATGGATGATGATATATATACTACTTGTGTAAAGAAAATCACATCAGTTACTCCGCTTGTTCATGATTTAACGGCTTTAAATTTAAGAAGGTAAATGAAAAAAGTGCGCAAAAAGTAATGTGATGGCTGAGGTAGGGGGAAAGGTCATGTTTTAATCGTATGGGAATCTGTGAAATTTAGTTCAGTCTATAAAATAATTATATTTTTATTACTCCAACTTAGGAAGAGTTGGAGTAATTTTTTATTGCATTATAATTTGGTAACTACTTAGAAAAAGGGGAACTAGAATTAATCAATATTCTCAGTATTTTATTTATGTCAGGATTTATTTTTAATAAAATGAGAAATAACTTCTTCAATAAAAATAAAAAATACTATTCGAGATTTCTCATAGGGAATAGTAGAAATAGTTTGATAACTGTCTGTTAAAAAAATAATTTCTCCATAATCAGGAATAATAGATGGATTATACTCTTCAACGAGGAGTAAGAAAGCAGCCTGTTTTTCTTGCGCAATGGTTTGAAAGTGACGGAAAGAATGGTATGCACCTGTTGTAGAAAACACGATCAATATAGAGTTCCTATCGAGGAGTGAAGGGGCAGAAAGTTCGTCTTCAATTACTAAAATAGTTTGCGGGCAAAAAAGTTGAAGTTTAAATTGAAAGTATAAGGCACAATGTTTAGAAGGACCATATCCTACTAAAACAATTTTTTCGTAATTAGAAATTTTTGCGATAAATTCATCAATAATAGACAAATCAAAAGTATCTAAAAAGTGATGAATGCGCTCGAATTCATTTGAAAATACCTTTGTAGGTGATGTGCGATTACAAAGATAGTCAACATATTGCTTATAATTTTGAAATCCCGCTTTTTTGACAAATTTTGATATTTTTGAGGGGGAACAATGGCATAAGTTTGCTGCATCAATGATAGTTAGTTTAGGGTTTGACTTACATTCTTTAGAAAGTAAGTTGTGAATTTTAACATCAAGATTATTTAAATTAGACATGTTTATTTTTAACATAATTATTCCTCCTAGTATAACATTTTTGAGATGAGAATAGGATTTACGGTATTGATTTTATTGTGAATTATTATATGTGATAACTATGATATAATATATTTATCATATCATATATTATCAATTTTGACATTAGGTTTTTAATTAGAAAACTTCGATTTCATTTGCATTTTTATACACTTATGTTTTATAATATAACGGTTACAGGTTATAAAGGAGTGAGAAATACTATGAAAAGAGAAAAATTTGGCTCGCGTCTTGGCTTTATTTTAGTATCAGCCGGATGTGCGATTGGAATTGGAAATGTATGGAAATTCCCTTACCTCTGTGGAGAGATGGGAGGAGCCGCTTTTATTTTGATTTACTTGGTATTCCTGCTTGTTATGGGAATTCCGGTGCTTGTTACGGAATTTGCTGTAGGACGGGCAAGTAGATACAGTGTAGCGGCAGCTTATGAAAAACTGGAACCGGAAGGAAGCCGCTGGCATCACACAAAATGGATCGGTATTATCGGAAGTTATCTTCTGATGATGTTCTATACAACCGTTGGCGGTTGGATGCTTTATTACTGTTATCGCAGTGTGACAGGAGAGTTCGTAGGTGCTTCTTCTGAAGATATTCAGAATGGTTTTGGTCAAATGATCGGAAGTCCGTCCACAATGGCATTTTGGACAATCCTTATTACGGTAATCGGTTTTGCGATCTGCTGGTTTGGAATTCAAAAAGGTGTAGAGCGTGTGACAAAAGTTATGATGATTGCGTTGCTTCTTATTATGATTGTTCTGGCAGCACATTCATTCTTCTTAGAAGGAGCAGAAAAGGGAATTGAATTTTATCTGATTCCGAATTTCCAGAAGATGGCGGATATTGGTATTGGAAATGTGATTTTTGGAGCAATGAGCCAAGCGTTCTTTACACTGTCCATCGGTATTGGCGCTATGATGATCTTCGGAAGCTACATGGGAAAAGACAGAAGTCTTACCGGAGAAGCGATAAATATTACAATCTTGGATACTTTTGTTGCATTGATGGCAGGCTTCATTATCATTCCGGCATGTTTTGCATTTAATATTCAGCCGGATGCCGGTCCGAACCTTATATTTATTACTATTCCGAATCTGTTTGCACAGATGCCGGGTGGACGCTGGTGGGGAGCATTGTTCTTCCTGTTCTTGACATTTGCAGCGTTCTCTACATTAGTAGCTGTATTTGAAAATATTATTTCTTTTGACATGGATCTGTTAAAATGGTCCAGAAGAAAAAGTGTGATCGTCAGCATGGTTGCAATTATTGTTCTGAG
This sequence comes from Dorea sp. CAG:317, assembly GCA_000433535.1. Taxonomy (GTDB): domain Bacteria; phylum Bacillota; class Clostridia; order Lachnospirales; family Lachnospiraceae; genus Dorea_D. The sequence goes on along the minus strand of FR892666.1, from coordinate 196,205 downwards.
CATGCCTTGTGTACTTGGTTTTAATGTACTTGCAGATTTTCAGCCGGTAGGAGCCGGAAGTACGATCATGGATCTGGAAGACTTTATTGTATCCAATAACCTTCTTCCACTTGGAAGCCTCGGATACCTGCTCTTTATTACTAGAAAGAACGGCTGGGGATGGGAGAATTTCCTTGCAGAAGTAAATACAGGAAAAGGGTTGAAATTCCCTGCAATGCTGAAAGGATATGTAGGTTATGGAATCCCGTTGATTATTATGATTATTTACTTAAAAGGATATTATGATAAATTCAGCGGAATGAGTACTGCGGCATTCGTAACATGGATGATTATTGCTGTACTCTTGCTTGGTTTTGTACTTTTCTGTGCATTGACAAGTTCTAAAAAGAAAAAAACTCAGTAATATCAGATAATAATTGACAGAACATCCTCCTCCACATTATGATGAAATCATAAATGTGTGAGGAGGTATTTTTGTATGAGATATCAAATAGTAGGCGAGACACTTCCGGTTGTGATCTGTGAACTGGAAGGTGGAGAGAAAATGATCAATGAGGGAGGAAGCATGTCTTGGATGTCTCCTAATATGTTGATGGAAACAACCACCAACGGAGGAATCGGAAAAGCATTTGGAAGAATGTTTGCAGGTGAGAAAATGTTCCAGAATGTGTATACTGCACAGGGCGGGAATGGATTGATCGCATTTGCATCCAGCTTTCCGGGATCCATCAAAGCATTTCAGATTGCACCGGGGCAGGAGATGGTTTTTCAGAAGAGTGCGTTTCTGGCTGGAGAAGCAAGCGTAAATCTTTCTGTTTTCTTTAATAAAAAGCTTGGTGCAGGTCTGTTTGGCGGTGAAGGCTTTATTATGCAGAGAGTGAGCGGACAGGGAATTGTCTTTGCAGAATTTGATGGACATGTGGTCGAATACGATCTTCAGCCGGGACAGCAGATCGTTGTAGATACCGGACATTTAGCAGCTATGACACCGAGCTGTAATATGGAGATCCGCAGTGTTCCGGGAGTGAAGAACATGCTGTTTGGCGGTGAGGGTGTATTTAACACTGTCATTACCGGACCGGGACGTGTATGGCTTCAGACTATGCCGATCAGCAATGTGGCAGGAGTGTTGAGACCTTATATGCCGTCAGGATCATAAGAAATGTAACGATGAGGAGTAGAGAACTGTGAATCATGATGCGAAAGGCACGATCAAACGTGCAGAGCGATTTCAGGTTATTTTAATAGGAGAGGGGATTCTGGTGGGAGCAATCGCAGGTTTTGTGGTGCTCTTTTACCGAATTGTCTTAGGGTATGCCGGACAGTGGACTCAGAAGATTTTAACATTTACCAAGGGGAATCTGCTGCGGATGGCAGGATGGCTGATAGTGCTTGCCCTGTTGGCATGTGTCGTGGCAAGACTTTTGAAATATGAATCTATGATATCAGGAAGTGGAATTCCGCAGCTGGAAGGTGAAATGACCGGAAAGCTTGATCAAGTGTGGTGGAAGGTGCTTCCGTCGAAATTCCTGGGCGGTTTCTTGTGTATGCTGGGGGGTCTGGCACTTGGAAGAGAGGGTCCGTCAATTCAGTTAGGCGCCATGGTGGGAAAAGGAATATCTCGTGGATTAGACAGAGGAAAAACAGAAGAAAAATTTCTTCTGACCTGTGGCGCAAGCGCGGGTCTGGCCGCCGCTTTTCATGCACCGCTTGCCGGAGTAATGTTTTCATTGGAGGAAGTGCATAAGAATTTTTCAGTATCTGTGCTTGTGTCGGTGATGTCAGCTTCTTTGACAGCGGATTTTTTAAGCTCTACGATATTGGGGATGGATTCTGTTTTTCAATTTGATATCCTAAAGGCACTTCCCATGGAGTATTATTGGATGATATTGCTCCTTGGCGTGGTGCTTGGTATTACAGGCGCTTTTTATAATTGGTTTACGTTGAAGGCGCAGGAGTGTTATCAGAAAGCAACGTTTCTAAATCCGACAATGAAAATAGTTGTGCCTTTTTTGTGCGCAGGACTCATTGGATTTACAGCACCGCAGCTTCTTGGAAGCGGACATGCGCTGATTGAAGAGCTGACACATACAGAGATGATGCTGGGAACGATTTTATTATTGTTGCTCGGACGATTTTTATTTTCGGCAATCAGCTTTGGCTCAGGAGCCCCGGGCGGTATTTTCTTCCCATTGTTGGTGATCGGAGGATTTATCGGAGGAGCATTCGCGGCAGTCGGTGTACAGTTTTTTGGCTTAGATAGCATGTATATCAATAATTTTGTTCTGCTTGCTATGGCAGGCTATTTTTCTGCCATTGTGAGAGCGCCTTTAACGGGGATTATCTTAATTTTTGAAATGACCGGATCACTGAGTCAGATGTTATCGCTGGCGATTGTATCTATTGTGGCGTATGTTGTGGCGACACTTTTAAGATCAAAGCCGATCTATGAGAGCCTTCTTGATCGTCTTCTTGAAAAACAGGGAGTGCAGGTGTCGGAGGGACATGGGCAGAAAATCTTGACAAATTATGTGATTCATCAAGGTTCAAGAGTAGAAGAAACACGGATCTGTGACACAGAATGGCCGGATAATTGCCTGTTGGTGGCAATTCAGCGAGGGGCAGAAGAACTGATCCCGCGGGGACAGACAAGACTTCTTGCAGGTGACGTACTTGTAACGATGACAGATGAGCGCGATATGCCGATAATACATGAGAAAATGCAGCAGCTTTGCAGTGAAATATTTTAAAAGATAGATACGAGGGAATTGAAATCCTATAGGAAATTCTTGAGAAATGGAAAACAGTGTGCTACAATCTCTAGTGTAAAAAATAAATATCACTTAATAGAATAAAAAAGGAGAACAGCTATGGGAGGATTTTTTGGTGTAGCATCAAAACAGGACTGTGTATTGGAACTTTTTTATGGTGTGGATTATCATTCGCATCTTGGAACAAGACGAGCAGGAATGACAACGCACGGAGAAGACGGATTTAACCGTGCCATTCACAATATTGAAAATTCACCATTTCGTACCAAATTCGACAAAGATGTGGGAGAGATGAAAGGAAATATTGGCATTGGATGTATTTCCGATTATGAGCCGCAGCCACTCATCATCAGCTCAAAGCTTGGAAGTTTTGCCATTACAACTGTCGGAAAGGTGAATAACTCTGAAGAGCTGTTACAAAGCCTTTACGAAGGAGCGCATTCTCATTTTCAGGAAATGTCTAATGGACAGATCAATATGACAGAAATGATTGCTGCCATGATCTGTGAAAAAGATAGTATTCTGGAAGGTATTAAGTATGTTCAGGAGTGTGTAGATGGTTCGATGACGCTTCTTGTTATGACGGGAGAAGGAATCTATGCTGCGAGAGACCGTTACGGAAGAACTCCGCTTGTGATCGGTCAGAAAGAGGGAGCCTATTGTGTGTCTTTTGAAAGTCATGCATATATTAATCTTGGCTTCCGAGATTATAAAGAGCTTGGTCCTTCCGAGATTGTATATGTAACACCGGAGAAAGTAGAAGTCTTAAGTGAAGCCAGAGAAGAGATGAAAATCTGTTCTTTCTTATGGGTATATTATGGATATCCGACTTCTTCTTATGAAGGTGTGAATGTAGAAGAGATGCGTTATAAATGTGGAAGTATGCTTGCAAAGAGGGATGGAGATTCTGTGAAACCGGACATTGTGGCAGGGGTTCCGGATTCAGGGATTGCCCATGCGATCGGTTATGCGAATGCTTCGGGTATTCCTTACGCAAGACCATTTATTAAATATACGCCGACATGGCCGCGTTCTTTTATGCCTAGTACACAGAGTCAGAGAAATCTGATTGCCCGTATGAAATTAATTCCGGTACAGGCATTGATTGAAGATAAAAAACTTCTTCTGATTGACGATTCCATTGTCAGAGGAACACAGCTTCGTGAAACAACAGAATTTCTATATAGAAGTGGCGCCAAAGAAGTACACGTACGTCCGGCATGTCCACCACTGTTATATGGTTGTAAATATTTGAACTTCTCCCGTTCAAAATCAGAGATGGATCTGATCACAAGACGAGTAATCAGAGATTTGGAAGGCGGAGAATGTTCCCAAGAAGCATTGGACGAGTATGCAGATCCGACAACAGAGCGGTATGAGCGCATGGTAGAAGAAATCCGTAAAAGACAGAACTTCACCACACTCCGCTACCACAGATTGGACGATCTGATCGAATCCATCGGCATCGATCCATGCAAAGTATGCACATACTGCTTCAACGGAAAAGAATAGCCGCGAAAGCATTGAGCCTTGCAATAAGGAAAAAACCAGTAGGAGAGCACTTGTGTTCACCTACTGGTTTTTGAGTTATTATAGGGCGAAAGCCCGCGCCCCAAAGCACGAAGTGAGTTGTGGTGAAGCAAGGCGAAAGGAGAGAATAGCTGCGAAAGCCCGCGCCCCAAAGCACGAAGTGATTTGTGGTGAAGCAAGGCGAAAGGAGAGAAGGCAATAAAAAATTTTAGAATCCTATGAATATGGTTGATAAAATGATAAGAAAAGGGTAGAATTATATTAGAAAGACAAAATTATGATAAAATAATGATAAAACAATAATAAGGAGGGTACTATGATTCAGATAAGACCAGTTTCGGATTTACGAAATAAATTTCCAGAAATAGAAAAAGCGGTTGGAGGAGGAGAACCGGTATATTTAACAAAGAACGGTTATGGTGCGATGGTTGTTTTGAGTCTGGAGGCTTATTCTAGGCTTACAGATGGTGTTGAAACAGCATTGGACGAAGCGGACCAGTTTGCAGCAGAGAATGAAAAAAGATATACGCATGAAGAAGTGTTTGCAGATCTTCGGAGAAAAATAAATGACTAATGATAAGTATATTTTAAGATATTTACCTCTTTTTTATAAGGATTTGGAAGAAAAAATAGTGTATATTGCAGAAACATTACAAAACAGCAAGGCCGCACAGGAACTATTGGATGCGGTTGAAAAGGCAATATTAGAAAGAGTGACAAATGCAGAGTCGTTTGAACCTTACTGTTCTGTAAAAGAAAGACGTTATAAATATTATAGAATATACGTAAAGAATTATATTGTATATTATGTCGTGATCGATGATGAAGGTCCTGATAAAATTATGGAGGTGAGAAGGTTTTTATACAACAAACAAAACCAACATAGATTAGTCTGATGGTTATCTATATATGGTGTTACCTATATAGCATGCTAAATCTCATATGTCAAAATATAATCATCCATCACAAACCCATTTCCGATATCTGCCACCTGCGAATCTGTAATCTGCAATCCCAGATGGTCATAGATCTTCAACGTGTTGTCATTGTGCTTATTGCATGTAAGCCAGATTTTCTTAAGTCCCCGTTCTTTGCAAATATCAATCAGGTATTGAAACGCTTTCGTAGCAAGATGCCGTCCCCTAAAATCCGGGTGAATATATAGCTTGCTAAGGAAAAGTGCTTGTGCTTCTGTATGGATTCCGGTATATCCGGCTAATGTATTGTCACAGAAAATTTCAAAATATTCGTAACCGTCTTTTGTGATCTGGTTTTTAATTGCAGGGTAAGACTGGAATTTTTCAACCATGTAATCTACCTGTTCCTTACCGATGATCGGTGTGAAATGTTGGTTCCAAATTATCTCTGCCAGATTGGCAATATCCTTAATCTGTTCATCGGTTTTTGCTGATTGGATGTGAAATGTCTGAATCATATATATCCCTCCGTATATTTTTAAATAACTGACTTGTTATGTGGTAAATTTATAATACTTTTAGAAAATGTGAATTCTCTTCTGCTATTATAAATGATATAATTATATCATACAATGAACAATTATAATGAGTCGTTCGGAGGAAGACTATGAGCGGATTTGTTACATTAAAAGATGTGAAAAAAATATATCAAATGGGCGAAGTAAAGATTATGGCGGCAGATGGAATTGATTTTGAGATTCAAAAGGGAGAATTTGCTGTTGTAGTCGGACCAAGCGGAGCGGGAAAGACAACGGTACTGAATATTCTCGGAGGGATGGATACTGCAACCGAGGGACAAGTTCTCGTTGATGGAACAGATATTGCAAAATATTCTCAGAAGCAGCTGACTGCATATCGGAGAGACGATATTGGATTTGTATTTCAGTTTTACAATCTCATTCCCAATCTTACGGCGCTTGAAAATGTAGAACTTGCACTCCAGATCTGTAAAGATCCTATGGATGCCAGAGAGGTGCTGGAAGATGTAGGGCTTGGGGACCGTCTGGGGAATTTCCCGGCGCAGTTATCCGGCGGGGAACAGCAGAGAGTGTCCATTGCAAGGGCACTTGCCAAGAACCCGAAGCTTCTCTTGTGTGATGAACCTACAGGAGCACTTGATTATAATACCGGCAAAGCTATTTTGAAACTTCTTCAGGATACTTGTAGGAAACGCGGCATGACGGTAGTTCTGATCACACATAATTCGGCGATCGCACCGATGGCTGATCGCGTCATCAAGATTAAAAACGGACGGGTGTCAAAAATTGTTGAAAATCCAGCCCCGGTTCCGGTAGAGACAATAGAGTGGTAATAAATCAGAGGTGGCATATGGGCACAAGAGCAACAAGAAAAGATTTTTATATGGAAATCCGAAAGAGTCCGGGCAGATTTCTGTCGATTCTTTTTATTGTTGCGCTCGGAGTTGCCTTTTTCTCCGGCATCCGCGCTTCTGAACCGTCCATGCGTATAACTGGTGACCATTATTTTGATCAGGAAGAATTGATGGATATACAGGCGCTTAGTACCTTCGGAATCACAGACGATGATATAGATGCCATAGAAGCAGTAGAAGGTGTTGAAAGAGTGGAAGGGGCTTACAGTGCGGACATGCTCTGTGAAACAAAGAAGAAGCAATATGTATTTCATGTGATGTCTCTTCCTGAAAATATGAATCATGTGACGGTATCGGAAGGACGTCTGCCCGGGAAAATCGGAGAGTGTCTGGTAGATGATGATATGGGCTATAAGGTGGGAGATACGATTACCTTAAAAAGCGGGACGGATGATCCGGTATCAGATACGTTGAAACAGGAGAAATATAAGGTTGTAGGAATTGGGAACAGCCCGTGTTACATTTCCTTTGGGCGGGGTTCTACCACCATTGGAAGCGGAAGTGTCAGCGGTTTTATGTTTGTTCCGGCGAAGACCTTCGCACTGGATGTATTTACGGAGGCGTATGTACAGGTAGAAGGGGCGGAGAACTTAACCGCTTATACCGAAGAATATGATAGGAAAATCGAAACCGTTCTGGATCGGATTGAGGAGATTACCGGAGAGCGGGGACGAATCCGCAAGCAGGAAATTGTGGATGATGCGCAGGCTGAAATTGATGATGCAAAAGCAGAGTTAGAAGAAGGGAAGCTGAAAGCTCAGGAAGAACTGGATGATGCGAAAGCACAGATTGATGATGGTGAAGCTAAACTTTCAGAAGCAAAACAGCAGATTGCAGACGGGAAAAGTCAGATATCATCAGCTAAGACAACGTTAAATTCCAAGGAAGATGAGCTTGCAGAAGCGAAAACACAATATAGCAGCGGACTAAAAAAATGGCAGGAAGGAACGGAAGCTTACGAGGCAGGGCTTGCTCAGTTTGAGGCGGCAAAACCGGGAGCGTTGGAAGAAATCGCGAAAGGCGAGGAAGGACTTGAAGCGTATCGGAAGCAATTAGACGAGGCAAAGGAAGAAGCGCAGGGGAAACTTAAGGAATTAGAAGGACAGCTTGCCGATATTATGAGTCTGGAGCCGGGGCCTGAGGATGAGGATTACGATACAAAGCATAAAGAATGGCAAGAAAAATGGGGACCTGTTATCAAGGGCTTGGAGACTGGTATCTCAGAGGTAAACAAGGGATTAGAAGAGCTGGAGACGCAGGAACAAGACTATCAGTCCAAGCTTACCGTGTTAAATAATTCCAAGGCCGAACTGGAGGCAAAAGAACAGCAGCTTGCCGATACGAAGGCAGTGCTTGATTCCAGCAAGCAGCAGCTTTCCGATGCATATTCGCAGATTGAGACGGGGAAAGGACAACTGTCATCCGGATGGGCGAAGCTTGATGAGAAAGAGCAGGAACTTGCAGACGGCGAAGCAGAAATTTCAGAAAATGAACGGGCGCTTGAAGATGCCAAAGTAGAATATGAAGAGGGCAAGAAAGAGGCAGAGGGCGAGATTGCAGACGGAGAAGCTAAGATTGCGGATGCAGAGGAAGAACTGGCAGAGATTGAAGATCCCAAGTGGTATGTATATGACCGGAGTAATCTTCCGGAGCATGACGGATATGGGGAAAATGCAGATCGAATGCGTGCGATTGGTAAGGTATTTCCGGTTATCTTTTTCCTTGTAGCCGCACTGATCAGTTTGACAAGTATGACACGAATGGTAGAAGAACAGCGAACTCAGATCGGTACAATGAAAGCGCTTGGCTACAGTAAATGGGCGATCGCTTCCAAATATCTGGGCTATGCGCTTCTTGCAACAGCAGGAGGAAGCATCATTGGTTTCCTGATCGGAGAGAAGGTACTTCCGTTTATTATCATATATGCTTACGGAATTATGTATCAGCACATTCCTGAGATACTGGTACCATATGACTGGTCCTATGCAATTGAGGCATCCCTTGCAGCAGTGGCTTGTACGATGCTGGCAACAGTATTTTCCTGTTATCGGGAGCTGGGAGAACAACCGGCATCTCTGATGAGACCTCCGGCTCCGAAGATTGGAAAGAGGGTACTTCTGGAGTATGTTGGAGTTATCTGGAAACGGCTTAATTTCACATGGAAGTCTACGATTCGTAATCTGATGCGTTATAAGAAACGGTTTTTCATGACTATATTCGGAATTGGCGGCTGTATGGCGCTGATGCTTGTAGGGTATGGAATCCGGGATTCCGTATTCGAGATTGCTGATATACAATATACCGAGATTCAGACTTATGATGGGAATTTGATTTTGCAAGAAGATCTAAGTGAAGACGAGCACCGGGAATTAACCGAGTCCTTAGCGCAGAATCAAGACATTGCCAGATTTATGGACGCATATATGAAGAATCTCATTTTGACAAAGGACGGTTATGAGAGAGAGACTTATGTAATGGTGCTCGGTCAGCCGAAGGACAGTGAGAATTATGTGCATTTCCATGACCGTAAAACAAAAGAAGCGTATGAATTATCCGATGATGGCGCAATTATCAGTGAGAAAACGGCAAAACTTCTGAATGCGAAGGTGGGAGATACGATTTCCATTAAAGATGAAAAAGATGGAAATAAGGATATAGTAATCCAAAATATTTGTGAAAACTACATGGGACATTACCTCTACCTTACTCCTAAGTATTATGAAAAGGTGTATGGAGAAAAACCGGAGTACAATACAGTGTTGTTTTCTGTGCAGGATAACTACACAAGAGAACAGATGGAGGAAGCAGGGGAAAAGGTTCTTGCAAGGGACGAAGTATTGAGCTTAAGTTATATGAAGGATATCGAAAAACGGCTCAATGATATGCTTAAGAGTTTGAATCTGGTTATTATTGTATTGATCGTTTCAGCCGGAATGCTGGCATTTGTGGTGCTTTACAATTTGAATACCATTAACATAGCGGAACGAAAGCGGGAGCTTGCAACTTTGCGAGTGTTAGGCTTTTACAACCCGGAGGTGGCAGCGTATGTCTATAGGGAAAATATTTTGTTGACGCTGATAGGTACAATCGTGGGAGCAGGACTTGGCAAGATTCTTCACTTGTTTATTATTGAAACGGTGGAAGTCCCGGCAGCTATGTTCGGAAGAACTATCAACCTTCCAAGTTACATTTACAGCTTTATATTTACGATTTTATTCTCCATGATCGTAAATGGAGTGATGTATTTCAAACTGCGTAAAATCGATATGGTAGAATCGCTGAAGAGCATAGAATAAACAGTGCCTTTCAGGATTACGCAATAGAACAACTTTAGAGAAAATTTATATTTTTCACGGAATTATTAGCACTCTTTTGAAAAGAGTGCTAATTTTATATTGACTTTTATTTTTTGCAGTATTATCATATCTTGTAGATGAAAAAAGCGTGAGATTCGCTTGTGATAATAAAAAATAGGAGTGATAAAAATGGCAGCAAAAAAAGGAAGTTTATCAATCAGTAGTGAAAACATATTTCCGATTATTAAAAAATGGGTGTATTCAGATCACGATATTTTTGTTCGTGAAATGGTTTCCAATGGCTGTGACGCCATCACAAAATTAAAGAAATTAGATATGATGGGAGAATATCAGCTTCCGGATGATTACAAACCATGTATTAAGGTGGAAGTAAACCCGGAAGAGAAAACATTGAAATTTACAGATAACGGAATCGGTATGACCGCAGATGAAGTAGAAGAGTATATTACACAGATTGCATTTTCCGGAGCTACACAGTTCCTTGAGAAATATAAGGATAAGACAACAGAGGACGATATGATCGGCCACTTTGGACTGGGATTCTACTCTGCATTTATGGTAGCTGATGAGGTTCATATTGATACGCTTTCTTATAAAGACGGAGCAACACCGGTACATTGGGTAAGCAATGGCGGTACAGAATATGAGATGGAAGAGGGAACAAAGACAGAGGTCGGTTCCACCATGACATTATATCTCAATGATGAAAGTGTGGAGTTCTCCAACGAATACCGCGTGCGTGAAGTGATTGAAAAATACTGTTCCTTCATGCCGGTAGAAATCTTCCTGTCTAAAGAAAATGCAGAAAAAGAATATGAGACCATTGATGAAGCGGATTTAAAAGAAGACGATGTGGTTGTAGAGCATATTCATGAAGATGCGAAAATGGAAGAGAAAGAAAATGAAGACGGAGAAAAAGAGATGGTGGAAGTAGAGCCTGCCAAAGAGAAGGTAAAGATTGAGAAGCGACCGGTTTCTTTGAGTGATATCCATCCGCTGTGGACAAAGCATCCAAATGAATGCTCTGATGAAGATTATCAGGAATTTTACCGCAAAGTATTTTTAGATTATAAGGAGCCACTGTTCTGGATTCATTTGAACATGGATTATCCATTTAACCTGAAAGGAATTCTGTACTTCCCAAGAATTAATACAGAATACGATTCCATTGAGGGAACCATCAAATTATATAACAATCAGGTATTTATCGCAGATAATATCAAAGAAGTGATTCCAGAGTTCCTGATGGTATTAAAAGGTGTCATCGATTGTCCGGATCTTCCGCTGAACGTTTCAAGAAGCGCATTGCAGAATGACGGATTTGTAAATAAGATTGCAGATTACATTTCCAAAAAAGTTGCAGATAAACTGGCAGGAATGTGCAAGACCAAGAGAGAAGATTATGAGAAATATTGGGACAGCATCAGTCCGTTTATCAAATTCGGCTGCTTAAAGGACGAGAAATTCTGCGACAAGATGAAGGATGCAATCCTCTTTAAGAATATTGAGCACAAATATCTTACCTTGAAAGACTGCGTAGAGGAGAATGGCGGAGAAGTCATTGAGCCGAATGACAAGAAAGACGAGAATCAGGATGAAAATAAAGTAGAAGAGATTAAGACAACCATCTATTATATTACAGACGAGATCCAGCAGAGTCAGTATATTAATCTCTTCAAGAGTCAGGGACAGGATGCGGTAATCTTAAGCCACAACATTGATTCTGCATTTATTACACAGTTAGAACAGCGCAATCCAACGATTCGCTTCCAGAGAATCGATGCAGATGTGACGGAACATGTGAAAGAAGAAGTGGCAGAGGAAGACAAGGAAGCATTTAAGAAAGTATCAGACAGCTTGATTGAGATTTTCCGTAAAGAGCTCGGCAATGATAAGCTGGATGTGAAGATCGAGAAACTGAAAGATGACAATGTTGCGTCTATGATTACTTTATCTGAGCAGAGCCGTCGTATGCAGGAAATGATGAAGATGTACGGCATGGCAGGTATGGGCATGGATATGGGAGGCGAGAGCACCCTGATCCTCAATGCAAATCATCCGCTTGTAACTTACGTTGTAGAGAATAAGGATAGTGAAAATACAAATATTATCTGTAAACAGCTCTACGATCTGGCAATGCTTGCGCACAAACCGTTGAATCCGGATGAAATGACTGCTTTTGTAAAGAGAAGCAACGAAATTATGATGATGCTTACAAAGTAAGCTCAGTAAAATTTACAGCATATAAAAATATAGTAAACGAGAGCGGCAAGAAAAGAATTTCTTGTAGCTCTCGTTTTTTGAATTGAAAATACCGTAAGAAAGTTGTAAAGTGAAGAAAGAAAAATAAGAAACATATCAGAACGTCAAGAGGTAGATTTTCATGCAGACCATATTACTAGTAGAAGATGATTATGAATTAAATGAAAGTATTACGTATATGCTTCGGCAGGAACAATATGAAGTGTCTTGCGCATATTCCATCAAAGAGGCGAGGGAAAGATATCACGCGCAGGAGCCGGATCTTATCTTGTTGGACGTAAATCTTCCTGATGGAGAAGGCTTCACGTTTTGTAAGTGGGTGAAGGAAAGGAAGGATGTTCCGGTATTGTTTCTGACAGCGAGAGATCTGGAAGAAGACGCCCTTAGAGGATATGAGCTTGGTGCGGAAGATTATGTGACAAAACCATTTTCCATGAAAATTTTATTGAAAAAAATCCGTGTCATGCTAAAGCTTGTGTCCGAGGAGCAGGACAGCGTATTTGATGATGGTTATCTTAAGGTTGATCTGTCGAAAGCCCAAGTAGAAGTAAACGGGAAGCTCTGTTCTCTGACGCCTACAGAATTTAAGCTTCTGCAGGTCTTTCTGGAGAACAGGCGACAGCTTCTTACTTACAATATTTTGCTGGAGCGTCTGTGGGATTGTGACGGACAGTTTGTAGATAAACATACACTGGTTGTAAATGTGAACCGTCTGCGGGGAAAGATTGAAGATGGGCAGCACAAATATATTTCAAATGTATATGGGATGGGATATCAATGGCTGGATTTATCGTAATAATTATATGTTTATTGTTATTAATTATTTTATTGCTATATAAACTTTATAGGCAACAGAAGGATATTTATGATTTCGCTGATCGCCTTGAAAGACATCTGGATGATCTGCTTTCTGACAAAGATATTGAAGATGTGGAAGATATGGAGGATACACTATTTGGAAAAGTTAATGAGAAGTTAGGGAGACTTTCGAAGGTGTGGAAGGTAAGGCAGAGAACCAATCAAGAGCAAAAGGAGACGATCAAAGAGTTGATTTCTGATATTTCTCACCAGACAAAGACGCCGATTGCCAATCAGAAACTTTACCTTGAAATATTAGTACAGGAACTTACTTCCAAGCGGGGACAGGAATACCTTGTGAAAATGGGGAAGCAGATTGATAAGCTGGAATTTTTATTTCAGAATCTGGTCAAGATGTCAAGACTTGAGACAGGAATGATTTTGATCAAGAAAGAAAAAGAGGATCTGGTACAGACGCTTTCTCATGCTGTAGCCCAGATTGTGCCGCGGGCAGCGAAGAAACAGATGGAAATATCAGTGGATACGCAGGAGAAATTCTGGATCTTACACGACAGGAAGTGGACGGAAGAAGCGATTTTCAATCTTTTGGATAATGCGGTAAAATATACAGATGTGGGAGGAAAGATTCATATTGAGATTCAGCCACAGGAGATTTTTACAAGGCTTAGTATCCGAGATACAGGAAAAGGAATTGCCACAGAGCGGCAGGCGCAGATCTTCACCCGTTTCTATCGGGAGCCGGAGGTGCATGAGCAGGAAGGAATCGGGATTGGTCTCTTCCTCGCAAGGCAGATTATGGAGTTACAGAAGGGATACATTGAAGTGCGCTCTGAGGCAGGGCGCGGCTCAGAGTTCATTCTGTATTTTCCAAATGAAGAATAAAAGGGTGGAAAAAAGATAGAAAAAATAGCAAAAATCACAAATCGTAACTGGTTTGTGATTTTTCATTCGTATGATTTCCTTAGAAAGAATCATCTTTCTAAATGACGAGAAAAGGAGACAAAAATATGGAATCATGGATTGTGAAGACGAAACATCTAAAAAAGTATTATCGTTTGGGAACTCATACGGTGAAAGCATTAGATGATGTGAATTTTGCAGTGAGAGAGCAGGAGTTTGTGGCAATCATCGGCAAATCAGGAAGCGGGAAAAGTACACTTTTACATATGATCGGCGGATTGGATACGCCGACTTCGGGAGAGGTATATGTAGGGAATCAGGCGCTTGGGAAGCTTAGCAAAGAACAGCTTACAATCTTTCGCAGAAGAAAAGTGGGGTTCGTGTTCCAGAATTATAATCTGGTGCCGGATCTTAATGTATATGAAAATGTAGTTCTCCCTATTGAACTGGATGGAAAACGCATTGACAGAGAATTTGTAGATGAAATCTTAGAACTTCTGAAATTGGATGAAAAGCGGGAAGCACTTCCCAATACACTATCCGGCGGGCAGCAGCAGAGGGTGGCAATCGCAAGGGCAATTGCCTCAAAGCCGAGTATTATTTTAGCCGATGAACCAACCGGAAATCTTGATACAGCAACCAGCCATGACGTTATGGGGCTTCTGAAAATGGTAGCGAGACAGTTTCGGCAGACGGTGATTTTAATTACTCACGATCAGGATATTGCCCAGATGGCAGATCGGATTGTGAGAATAGAGGACGGGCATGTGGTAAAGGCGGGTGAGCTTGATGATTAAGAATAATAATCGGAAAGTGATCAGCCGTATGGCGGGGCGTTCTCTTAACAATAATCGAAGACGAAGCATGATCATGATTATGGCGGTGGCACTTGCGACTTTTATGCTGTTCAGTGTATTTACGGTAGGAATCACTTATTTTAAAATGCAAAAAACACAGAATATCCGTCTCAATGGCGGAGAATATGATGCGATTTTATATGGACTTACCGAAGAACAGAAATCTCTGTGTGAAAAGAACCCGGATATTAAAGAAACCGGAGCGGTTGTAGTCTGTGGTTATGCGGAGGAGACGGAAAAAGACCAGACACCGAATGTTGGTTTTGTGTGGGCGGATGATGCTTATTGGAGGCAGATTAAGAGACCTGCGATCAAATGGGTGAAAGGGAAATATCCGACCAAGGAAAATGAAGTGATGGCATCCATGGATGCGCTGAAGGAATGCGGTTTGGAGAATCTTGCAGTCGGAGATTCCTTTTTAATGAAATACGCGGATAAAAATGGAAGCTATACAAAAGAATTTCGCATTTCCGGTATGTGGGAAGGTTATGGTGATACGGATACCTTCTATATGTCAAAAGCGTATTTTGAACAGTCCGGTTATGAACTTTATGATGTGATGAGTACAAGGTATTATATTGACTTTGAGAAGAAATATATGCCCAAGAAAGAACAGGATGCGTTTCTTGCGAGTATGAAGCTTGAAAAACAGCAGAATTTATTTTTCCTTTCTGATTACAGCAATGCGTTAGAGATTCTTACGGGAATGATAGGTTTGGTACTGATTACGTGCTTCTGTGCATATTTGCTGATTTATAATATTTTATATCTCGCAGTATCCGGGAACGTTCGCTATTATGGGCTTTTGCAGACCGTGGGGATGACCGGAAGACAAATTCACCGCTTTATGTACAGGCAAATGCTGTGGATTGCATCTATTGGAATGACGGCCGGACTTGCAGTCGGAAGTCTTGTGGCATTTTTCCTGATTCCGACAGTAGTGAAAACATTGGGAATCCGGGAGGCAGTCATTGAAGTGCGCTTTCATCCACTTGTGTTTTTGATTACTATTTTACTTACAGGCGTTACCATTTATATGGGAAGCCGGAAGCCGGCGAAGCTGGCAGTTTCTATATCTCCGGTGGAAGCCCTTGGCTACCGAGTACAGACAGGAAAGAAGAGTATACGGAAAACCGGAAATGGAAATCTGATCTTGCGAATGGCGAAGGAACAACTTGCAAAAGATAAGAAAAAAACGGTTGTGGTGGTTTTGTCATTGACGGTTAGCCTGTGTGTATTTTTGTGTCTGGTTACACTTCTTAAAAGCGAAGGACCACGGACAATCGTAGGAAATTATATGAATCTCGATCTGGTCGTGGAAAATGACACGCTCAAGAAGGAAAACCATAATGATTGGACGCAGATTATCGATGAAACCATGCTGGAGCAAATGAAAAAAACAGAAGGTGTCAAAGGCGTTCATCCTATTAAGAGTGCGGAGATTATGTTTCCGTGGGAACCAGAAGTGATCGATAAATGGATGGAAGAAAGTTATGATATGTGGATGTATTATCCATATGAAGAAGACAGGAAAGAACACCAGGAACATCCGGAGAATTTCGGCTCATTTATGATAGGTATTGATGAGACAGACTTTGATTATCTGAATCAATTACTGGAGCAGCCAATAGATAAAGAACGATTTCTTGCCGGAGAGACTTGCCTGATCTATCGGAACAGTCTGGAATTTAAAAATAGTAATCTTACGGGACAAGAGATTGCCTGCGCGGAATATGGAAATGGAGATCATACAAGGACATTTACTATAGCAGGTTTGACAGATGAGAACTATTATACGGGAGCGCTCCTAGGTATGCCGCCAACCATGATTGTCAGTGATCGGGCAATAGAAGCATTTACCAATCATACTTATGTATCCAAAGTGGGGATTAAGTACGAAGAGGAATACCAAAAAGAAACGGAAAATGCGCTTATGAAATTAATGAATGACAGTTCGTATTACAAAGATTTCTCCTTTGATTCCAAGATAGAGGAAGCAGAAGACGTGGAGAAGGCGAATGAATGACAGTTCGTATTACAAAGATTTCTCCTTTGATTCTAAGATAGAAGAAGCAGAAGATGTAGAGAAGGCACAGGGAAATATGATGGGTGTAGGCATAGGAGTTGTGTTGATTTTGGCGTTGATTGGAATTTTGAATTATGTCAATACGATGACCGGAAATATACAGAGCCGCCAGACGGAACTGGCAATTTTGGAAAGTGTGGGAATGACAGAGAAACAGATGCGGCGGATGCTAATGATAGAAGGACTGCTATTTGCAGGAATTTCTTTGTTTTTGACAGCAACGATAGGAACCGCGGTGACTTATTATCTGTACCAGTCTATGAATTATCGGGGAGTTCCTTTTATGATTCCTATCTTTCCTGTCTTTATCATGGCGGTTATTGTAGTAGTCGTATGTGTGGCAGTGCCTCTTATTGTTGAACGGTTGATCGGAAGGAAAAAGTCAGTGGTAGAAAGAATTCGCGTGGTGGAGTAAGAAATAAGAAGAAAAATGGAATCCTAGGGCAATAAAAGTCTTAGGATTCCGTTCTTGCTTTTCACTATAAGTTAAATTCCTCAAAAAGCTTTTGCTGGTATTCAGGGTCAGCAGCAGATTTCAAGATATTGTCGGTAATCTTCCGCTAAAAATTGCCGCAGGAGATTTGCCATCCGAAAACTCCTGCTTAGTTAAAATAGTGATTGAAAGCATGAATTTTTCGGAAAGCAGAAAGGTTTCTGCTATAGGATATTATTTAGAAACAGGAGCGAGAACTCCCAAAAAGAATATAGAAAAATCTGCTTTTTCTTATCTTAGCACAGGCGTATTTTGAATGCAATAAAACATCTGAAAGGTATTTATAAATTTACTTGACTTTTAATTCCTACATATGTAATATTTATGTAAATATAATAAATAATCAGAAAGATATTTTTTTGCGAAGAATTCTTACAAGTGTAATAAAAGGAGAAGATCATGTTAAGAAAGAGATGTGTGATTTGGGAAACGTGTTTGTTGGTCTTTGGCGTGCTGTTTGCGTTTTATCTGATGGGCTGTAATCACCGGATAGATAGTGGGGAAGTTAATGAGGCAGAGAATGAAAAGCAGAAAATGAAAGAAAAAAAGATAGAAGAAAAGGTGGTGGAAGAAATCGTTGAGATCTGCCTTGAAAGCTATACAAAAGCGGAAAAAGAAGACAAGTTGGATGATTTAGAGATGATTCGTGAGCTTCTGGATAAGCTTGGAAAAAATGGATATACAGCAGTTGACAGCGAGAATCAAATGAATATGACAGAACACGAGAAGCTGCTGCAGTTTTGCGAAGCGGTAGAAGCAAAGAAAAGAAGCCACATGACTGTCGTGGAGGTTTCGGGAAAAGGAAGCTGTATCATTCGGGAGATGGAAACGAAAAACGGAGATGTGAAGCTTATCAGAAACTATTATGTGTATGGGGATGAAAAAATGGAATTATCCTCAAAAGATACATATCACGCAGAGTCTTGGGAATATACAGAAGATGGATATTTGATGTTTTCTGGGTGGTTGACGCTAAAGGACTCCTATGAAATTACGAGAGATAAGATGATGGAATATACGGCATACAGAGTGCTTCCTTTGGATGAAACGTGTCGAGAGCTGAACCGTAAATATTTACTCCCGGTGGGATATGCCTGTAATAACATGTTTCTGGAAGATTGGAGCGAGGAGGATTTTGGAAAGCTGGACTTCTATGACTTATTTGATGTATTTCATCCGCAGCCTGTGAATGAGTCGGTTTATGATACCTCAGATAATGGCATGAAAACTTGTGCGGTCTATATGATCCCGAAGGAAGATTTTGAACGGTCCATCATGTCAAAATTTAAAATCAGCAGCGAAATGCTTCAATCCAAGACTGTATATGATTCGGAAGAAGAACGCTATGAATATAAACCAAGAGGTTTGGAGGAAGTAGAATATCCTGAGTACCCATATCCGGAAGTAACAGCATATGAAGAAAATGCCGATGGGACACTCACATTAAAGGTCAATGCGGTGTTTCCGTATAGAGGAATTTCAAAAGCATATACACACGAAGTGACTGTGCGGGATATGGGAGACGGAGAAATCCAATATGTGGCAAATCGAGTGGTAGAGCCGGTGGGGAATCAAGAGATAGCATGGCACAAACCACGCTTGACAAGAGCTGAGTGGGAGGCGCAGTATGGAGGAAAGTGATGGAAGATAGAACGTATAAAATACTTGAAAGAAAGAAGGGATTATCATGTCTTATATTTACAAGATTTGCGGAAAGTTGAGCATGGTATTTTATATTGCCACGCTGTATCAATTCTGGCATTTATGTCAATACGGGGGACTGAGAAGCCATGTGTTTCAATTGGCTGCGGTGATAGTAATGTGCGCATGTACATTTCTAATATGGGGGATCGGCAGAAAAAGGGATAAAAAAGATGACTCCGGAGATAAGCCCGGGAAGCGGATGTTTTATATAGAGCTTGCCGTGATTTTTGCTGCAACACTATTCTTTGGAGGACGCATCATTTATTCTGCAATTCCGTATAACGGAGCATTGTCTTGGAAGATGTATGAATGGACACACAAAAAAGAGGTTACGTTGGAGCATAATAATCTGTACGAAAGCGGAGTTGAAGGGATTCTGTCGGATTTAGAGGAGGAATTAAAGCTGCCGGAGAACCTCTATATATCAGGAAAATTCCAGATAGACTTTGATGAAACCGGAAAAATTCAGCGTATTGACACCTTTTTATATGGGCAGGATAAAAAAGGAGAGAAAAATACATACCTCGTTGAGTACAATGTTAAAAAAAGCGATGCGATGACCGTCTGGATAGATGGCAATGTAAATGGAGAATATGAGGAAGATATGCGCCTGTCTCCGATGCTTGAAATACTGAAGAAAGCAGACTGGATAAATCAGGTAAAGGAATGGGCGGGAAATAGCGGACAATCGCAAATATACGAGATTCTTTATATGGGACGAAGGGCGTTTCAGACAGAGGAAGGTCTGCAATATATCGAAGGAAATGCGAAAGAACAAGAAGGATATGGAGTACCAACAGGAAACGAAGTTTTTCAACAGCTTAGAAATGGCGGCGAAATCGTCGGATTTGAGGTGTCTCTTCATATGCCGGAGGTGGAGAATGTGACGCCGGTACGCTATATGATGGAGCCGGAATATATGAGTCAGGAAAAATTAAAGCAAAAAAATACGGGGCAGCAGGTGGAAAAAGCGAAGGGCACAGAGCGTTGGACGATCGATCAGAGTGATGGAACCATGTATTTTTTCTTAAATAAGCAGACCGGATGGCGTCTGGTGGTCGCCGACGCTGCTGCCGGAAGTAGATTCTATGTGATGGAAAAGAGTACGGATGGAGGAAGCAACTGGAAGCGAATGAATGAAGACCCGTTTGGCGGTCAAATCGGAGTGACGGAAGGGCTGGTATTTTTTGATGAACAGTTTGGGGTAATCGGGCTTACAGGAGCATCCCAGTCTGGTTCGGAATTGTATGTGACTGGAGATGGAGGAGTTTCTTTTAAAAGAATAGAATTTCCTATGAGTACAGTGACAGAATTGCCGGCAGTTGCAGAAGAATACGGATATACATTGGAAGATTATGATTATTTTCATATGCCGGAGAAAGACGGAGATATGCTGACAGTAACGGTCACAACAGAGGCCGGCGATCGTGACGGGATTGTATTTCGGTCGGCGGATTATGGAAGTACGTGGAAATATGAAGGTGTCATACAGCTTATGCAATAATCAAAAATCGGGTAACGGTCCATTGTAATGGAGCTTACCCGATTTTTATTATATCCAGATTTTCATATTAGATAATACAGACATGGTGATCTCTGCTGCTGTACTGCCATCTGCATGATCTTTGGCATGGATATTGGTGGCAAAAAAGTATGTGTTATCCGTGCGTTCGATAAAACCGATAAACCAACCGTTCACATCCTGTCCGTTTACGCGCCCGGTTCCGGTTTTTGCGTAGAAGTTGCTGGTGTCGGAAGAAGCAATATGAATGGAGTCTTTGACAGCTTTTATATTTTCAGGGGCAAATCCGAAGTCATTGTTATATAGTTTGGTCAAATGCTCCACCTGCTCGACAGGCGAGATTTTTAAGGATGATTCCATCCAATAAGAAGAAAAATCACCGCTCAAATCTTCGTTTCCGTAGCCGATGTTTCGGAGATAATTCTGAACAGCGCTGCTTCCCAGTTGTTCATCAATGGATTGGAAATACCAGTTTACGGAAGAGGTCATGGCAGATTGCAGTGTTTGGTCTTTGTTCCATGCTTCGAAGGGATAGCTTTCACCGTTCCACCGGATCAGAGAATTTGCAGGTGTAATTATATTATTTTCTAACCCAAACAAAGCGCTGTATAGCTTGTAAGTAGAATTTGGTGCAACGCGCAAAGATGCGCGTTCCTTATCATGTATTTTCCAAGTATCATGTTTTAAATCGTATAGAACAAAGCTTCCTTCATATTCGCCGAAATAATCGGAAAGATCTATCTTAGAATTGTTTTTTGAAGAAACATTTTGTTGATAGTGCGTTTCATCTGCTGCATAGGTAGAAACAAATGGTGTAAGTCCGAAGAGGAGAATGGATGTCAGAAGAAAAGAGAGCATTCCTTTGAACCGCTTCCGTAATGTCGGTTTTTCATAAGTGGCAATGTTCGTAATTCTTCGTTTCATTTGTTTCATACTTCCGCTGATGCCGGAGGCAAAGGGAAAGGGCGTAAGAGAAATTTTCTCGGCAAAATGAAGCAAGGTGTCGCCATAAGCGATATAGTCCGTATGGCTCAACTGATTTAAAACAGAAGTGTCGCAGGCGATCTCACAGTCATTTTTCATCTCATTTAGCGCATATCGGACAAGCGGATGGAACCAGTATATAATCTTGGCGATGTTCATTAGATAATTTACAATTCCATCTTTGTGTTTATAATGCTGTAGTTCATGCAACAGCATATAACGGATATCCGTCTCATTACCATCTGATATAAGAGGAATGGGAAGATAGATGCGCGGACGAAATAATCCTGTGATGATAGGCGATTTTAGAAAAACCGTGCTGTATATAGGAATGTTCTTTGTAATGCCGGATTCCTTCAGGCAACACTGATATAAATCTTCAATCTTCCGATTTTGAAGAGGGAGAGAAGACTTCTTTAAAGCGCGCAGGCGCAGAGCAGATTTTACCATGGCAGCGAGCGCAACCACGATACCGCATATCCAAAGGATCAACAGAAGCCAGCCGATGGATGAAGGTATTTTATTATCTACAGAAAGGGTAAGATCTTCCATCCAGGCATTGCCGGCTGTCTGGTTAAGAGTTGTCGCTTTTCCTATTGTGTGTTCTGCCTTAGAAACAGGAGAGATGCTCAGAGTTTGAAACCATAATATAATCTGTGGAAATTTGAAAAGACGAAACGGTAAAAACGGAACGATTAAAAGCCCAAGCAGCAAAAACCAAAGGTGATATTGCATGCGGGCAGACAGAATGTTTCTGAACAGGTGTCTGGCAAGAAAAAGGATGCCGATGATACCGCAGAGGAATAGATTGCAGATGCCAAAGCGAACCATAAAATCAGCCATAGTAACTTCCTCCTATTTTTTCTTCTGTGAAAGGAGTGTGCGGAGTGTGTCAAGCTCTGCTTCCGATAAGCGGTCATTATCCAGATAGGCAGACACCATTGCAGTGATATCGCCATCAAAATACCGATTGAGAAATGAATTACTTTCTTTATCAATATATTCATTTTCTGTTACTGTTGGAGTGTAGACGAAGACACGACTCTGCTTCTCATAAGTAAGAACGCCTTTTGTTACAAGACGCTTGATCAGAGTCTGAATCGTCTTGGGGCTCCAGCTGCTTGTCTTTACGAGCTTTTCAGTAATTTCATTTGTGCTGATGGGTGCATACTTCCATACAATTTTCATAACTTCAAACTCAGCCTCAGATATTTGCGGGAGTTTATTCATAGAAGTGTTCCTCCTTTTTCCTTACACGACAAGTTCCAGTTCCAGAAGCTTTTTTTGCGCGGCGTCATCCCATGCCCGCTCCAGAGACTTGTCCATTGTAAATGTTTTCATAGAGATTCCGGTAATGCATGTAAGATTCAAACCATCATATGAGAGATTCAGATACATCCCCTGAATATCTTCCGGTCGGAATCCGGTAACGTTTTGTTGATTCAGAAATCCGGGGAAGTTCTCCGGTGCCAGTGACAGAATGATCTTGAAGTTCAAAGGCGTCCGTTTTCCGCGGATGATCTGAAAACAGAATTCCCGCACGTCTTTCCAGTGGGCGTGGGAATCTTCCGGTTTCTCTTCGAAAAAATCTTTTTGTAAATATCCATCGATGGTAAATGTATTAAATGTAGTGATCTCGCCCTCTATAAAAGAAAATTGATCGAATGTATCTTTTAATAGAAGGTGTGACATACTTGGTTTTGTTTTCAGAGGAATGGTAATCATATGTACAGAAACTCCTTGAGAAATGATGTTAAGGTCAAAAGATGCGTAACCGTTCAGCCATATACAAAGTACACAAAAAATCTTCGTTTTCAAACAAGTTTGAACTCAGATTTTTATGACTTTGTGCATGGCTGAATTGTTACTAAGAATATTATAACAATACTAGCGGAAAAATGCACTAATATGTTATAATAATTATTTAAGATATTAGAAACAAAAAAGATGCAAATCTGTGGAGAGATAGAACGATGAGGTTGAATAAATACTTAAGTGAAGCAGGAGTCTGCTCAAGAAGAGAGGCGGACCGGCTCATTGAAAGCGGTCAGGTGACTGTCAATGGCAAGAAGGCGGTTCCGGGCATGCAGGCAGGTGATGAGGACGAAGTCCGTGTGGGAAAGAAGCTGATCCATACAGGACGTGAGAAAATTGTGATGGCGGTTAATAAGCCTGCGGGGATCGTATGCACGGAAGACAAGCGGGAGAAGAAAAATATTATCCGTTTTCTCAACTATCCGGTGCGTGTGACCTATGCAGGGAGACTGGATAAGGATTCCGAAGGGCTTCTTCTTATGACCAATGACGGAGATCTTATCAATGCAATGATGCGTGCAAGATACGGTCATGAAAAAGAGTATAAGGTGACGGTGGATCGTCCGCTAGGAGAAGATTTTAAAGAGAAAATGGAGCAGGGCGTTCACATTACAGATAAGGAAAAGAATCTGGATGCAGTTACAAGACCATGTAAGGTAGAGGTGCTTGGAAAATATACCTTTACCATAGTCTTGACGCAAGGGCTCAATCGCCAGATCCGAAGAATGTGCGAAGCGTTGGGATATAAGGTGAAACGTCTGGTGAGAGTTCGTATTATGAATATTACGCTAGGCAGTCTAAAAGCAGGAGAAGTAAGAAAATTATCAAAACAGGAGTTAAAGGAATTATATGAACAAGCAGGAACGAATGCAGGAATTGGTGGAACTGTTAAATAAAGCATCAAAGGCATATTATCAGGACGCACAGGAGATCATGAGTAATTATGATTATGACAAGCTCTATGATGAACTGCTGAAGCTGGAAGAAGAATTGGGAATTACGTTGTCCAACAGCCCTACAGTGAATGTGGGATATGAAGTTTTGAGTGAGCTTCCAAAGGAACGGCACGAAAGCCCCATGTTATCTCTGGATAAGACCAAGGATGTGGAAGATCTGAAAGCATTCGTAGGAGATAAGAAAGCACTTATGTCATGGAAGATGGATGGACTTACGATCGTGCTTACTTATCGGAACGGAGAATTGTATAAAGCAGTCACAAGAGGAAATGGCGAAGTCGGTGAGGTGATTACCAACAATGCCAGAGTATTTAAAAATATTCCGGTTAAGATTAGCTATGACGGAGAACTTATTCTGCGCGGTGAAGCAGTGATCGGCTATCGGGATTTTGAGAAGATCAACGAAGAAATCGAGGATGTGGATGCAAAATATAAGAATCCAAGAAATCTGTGCAGTGGTTCTGTGCGCCAGTTAAATAATGAGATCACAGCGAAGCGGAATGTGAAGTTCTATGCGTTTACTTTAGTGCAGGCAGCGAATGTGGATTTTCACAATTCCAGAAAGTGTCAGATGGAGTGGCTTAAGAGTCAGGGATTTGATGTGGTTGAATACGAAGAAGTGACCAAAGAGACGGTGGAAGAGACAGTTATTAAATTTTCGGAAAAAATTGCAAAAAATGATTTCCCATCGGACGGTCTTGTGTTAGTATATGATGATGTGGAATATGGACGGTCTCTTGGGAGAACCTCCAAATTTCCGCGGGATTCCTACGCTTTTAAGTGGGCAGATGAGATCCGTAAGACAAAGCTTACAGAGATTGAGTGGAGTCCGTCAAGGACGGGACTTATCAACCCGGTGGCAATTTTTGAACCGGTGGAGCTGGAAGGAACGACTGTGAGCCGCGCCAGTGTGCATAATATCAGTATTATGGAAGAACTTAAGCTTGGTGTGGGTGATGAGATTGAAGTCTATAAGGCGAATATGATCATCCCTCAGATTGCCCGTAATCTGACAAAAAGCGGTGTGAGGGATATTCCGAAGCATTGTCCGGTGTGCGGCGGCGTAACGGAGATCAAACAGGCAGGAAATGCAAAAGCCTTATATTGTCTTAATGAAGATTGTCAGGCAAAGCATGTGAAAGCTTTTGCTCTGTTTGTGAGCAGAGATGCGCTGAACATAGAAGGTCTCTCTGAGTCTACTCTGGAGAAATTTATCGCAAGAGGATATGTGCGGGAGTTTTCAGATCTGTTTCACTTAGACCGTTATAAGGAAGAGATTCAGTCGATGGAAGGTTTTGGTGAGAAATCATACAACAATCTCATTGCAAGCGCAGAAAAAGCGAGACATACAACGCTTCCGAAAGTCATTTACGGACTTGGGATTGCGGGAATCGGACTTGCCAACGCGAAGGTGATCTGTCGGGAATTTCAGTATGATGTGGAGCAGATCATTCATGCAGACGCGGAGCGTTTGAACGAGATCTCCGGTATTGGTCCTGTGCTTGCAGAGGCATTTGCCGGATATTTTAAAAACCAGCTTCATGTCAAGCGGTTCCGGAAGCTTTTGGACGAATTGGATATTCCAAAAGAAGTGGCGCAGCAGTCAGAGCAGATCTTTGCCGGTGTTAATTTTGTGATCACCGGAAGTGTTACACAGTTTGCCAATCGTGGTGAAATAAAGGAATTGATTGAAAGTCTGGGTGGGAAAGTGACAGGATCTGTCACATCCAAGACGAATTATCTCATTAATAATGATGTGACATCTACTTCCTCAAAAAATAAGAAGGCGAATGAACTTCAGATACCGATTATTTCGGAAGAGGATTTTATAGATATGACAAAGAAAAATGGATAATAAGAACAAGGAGAAAGAAGGGATAGTATGTCTGATCAGGAAAATAAAAATCCAAATGACCAGAACCAAGAAGTAGAAAAGGTTGAAACTGTCAGCGTAGAGTCGACCAAAGATGAGAAGGATGACGAGTACGAAAAAGTATGTTTTATTTGCAGACGTCCGGAGAGTGTGGCAGGGAAGATGATTGATCTGCCCAACCATATTTCTGTGTGCAGCGACTGTATGCAGAAGAGCTTTGACGCTATGAATAATGGAAATATTGATTACAGCCAGCTTATGAATATGCCGGGAATCCAGATTATGAATATGTCTGATCTGGAGCAGGCGATTCCGAAGAAACAGAAGCTGAAGAAGAAAAAAGAAGGGGAAGAGAGAAAGCCTCTGATCGACATCAAGAATCTTCCGGCGCCTCATAAGATCAAAGCCAAACTGGATGATTATGTTGTGGGGCAGGAGTATGCGAAGAAAGTAATCTCTGTTGCTGTTTACAATCATTATAAACGTGTGGCTACAGATACGATGGACGATATCGAGATTGAGAAGTCTAATATGCTGATGATCGGACCAACCGGTTCCGGTAAAACGTATCTTGTGAAGACCTTGGCGCGCCTTCTGGATGTGCCGCTTGCCATTACAGATGCAACCTCCCTTACAGAAGCGGGATACATAGGCGACGATATTGAAAGTGTAGTTTCGAAATTATTGGCAGCAGCAGATAACGACGTAGAGAAAGCAGAACAGGGAATTATCTTTATTGATGAGATCGATAAGATCGCCAAGAAGAAAAATACGAGTCAGAGAGATGTAAGTGGTGAATCCGTACAGCAGGGAATGTTGAAGCTTCTGGAGGGAAGTGACGTAGAAGTTCCGGTTGGCGCAAACAGTAAAAATGCAATGGTTCCTCTGACTACGATCAATACAAGAAATATTTTGTTTATCTGCGGCGGTGCATTCCCGGATCTGGACGGAATCATCAAAGAACGTCTGACAAAACAGGCGTCCATTGGTTTTGGCGCAGATCTGAAGGATAAATATGATCGCGATAAGACGATTCTTGAGAAAGTGACTATCGAAGATTTGAGAAACTTCGGCATGATTCCAGAGTTCCTTGGCCGTCTTCCGATTGTATTTACTTTAAAGGGATTAGACGAAGATATGATGATCAAGATCTTAAAAGAACCACGCAATGCAATTCTGAAACAGTATCAGAAGCTTCTTGCGCTGGATGAAGTAGATCTGGAATTTGACGAAGGTGCGCTTCGTGCCATTGCGAAGAAGGCGATGGAGAAAGATACAGGTGCCCGTGCACTCCGTGCGATCATCGAGGAATTTATGCTGGATATCATGTATGAGATTCCAAAAGATGACAGCATCGGTCATGTAGTAATTACGAGAGAATATATAGAAGGAACAGGCGGACCGATCATTACACTGCGCGGTCAGGATGTTCCGAGACTACAGTAGGGGGAAATTTAAATGGAGAATATGATAGAATTAGCTGTACCGGCATGGCTCTGCATTCCATTTGCAGGGCTTTTGCTCTGCATTGCGGTACTTCCTTTGGTCAAAGGAGAATGGTGGGAGAAAAATCAACCGCTGGTGGTGGCTGTTTGTTCCCTGCTATTCATTATCCCGTTTGCAGTGTTAAATGGACCGGCAGCTTCAGTGGAAACAGTATTGGAGTGTGTGTTAAATGATTACCTGACGTTCATTGTCCTGTTATTTGGACTGTTTTGCGTAGCAGGTAACATAACTTTGGAAGGTGACTTTGCAGGATCGCCGAGAATTAATGTGGCACTTCTGGGATTTGGTACTGTACTTGCAAGTGTGATCGGCACGACGGGAGCAAGTATGCTTCTTGTGCGTCCGGTGTTGAAAATGAATTCATGGAGAAGAAGAAAACGTCATATTATGGTGTTTTTCATTTTCCTCGTATCCAATATGGGCGGCTGTCTGACACCAATCGGAGATCCGCCGCTTCTTATGGGATTTATGAGAGGAGTTCCGTTTTTCTGGAGTATGCATTTATTCAAAATATTGATCTTTAATGCAGTTATCTTATTGACGGTATTCTATTTCCTCGATCGCAGAGCTTACCGCAAAGATATTGCAAGAGGATTGAAGCCGGATATCAGTAAACCGGGAACAGATTTTAAGATTGATGGTCTTCACAATTTAATCTTTGTTGTTATGATCGTGGCAGCAGTTATCTTAAGTGGGACTTTGCCAAATATGCCGGCATTTCAGGATGCTTCCGGTAATCCGCTGGGGATTCATGTGTTTGGAGAGGTGACACTGAGTTATGCTTCACTGATTGAAATTGTAATTATCCTGCTGGCGGCATATTTGTCCTTTAAAACAACCGATGCGAAGATTCGTACAAGAAACCATTTCACATGGGGAGCAATTCAGGAGGTTGCAGTGCTGTTCATCGGTATTTTCATTACCATGCAGCCGGCGCTTATGCTTTTGAAGGCATATGGCGCGCAGCTTGGAATTACAAAGCCGTTGCAGATGTTCTGGGCGACCGGCGCACTTTCAAGCTTTCTTGATAATACACCGACCTATCTTGTATTCCTTACTACCGCAGGTACGCTTGGATTTACGAGTGGAATGGCAACAACGGTGGGAACCGTGTCCGTGAAGATGCTGACTGCAATTTCCTGTGGAGCAGTATTTATGGGAGCAAATACTTATATCGGTAATGCACCGAACTTTATGGTGAAATCTATTTCCGACGAAAATGGTATTAACATGCCTTCTTTTTTCGGATACATGTTATGGTCCTTGATGTTTTTGGTGCCGGTGTTCCTTGTGGACAGCCTGGTATTCTTTGTGTAAGGAGGGAGAGCGGATATGGAAGATAAACGTAAAAAATGTCTGGAAATCGCAGAGCGGATCTATGATCTGGATTTAGAAGTGTATCGATGCGTCGGCTCTTCTCTTGGACGCGCATTTTCTGAAGAGCGGAAAATCTGCGTGGAGAATCTGGCGGAGCTTATGATGATCCGTCCGCAGGGACATCTTCTTCGAAGTGAGCTGGCTCTGATCAGTAATATGGCAAGAACCATTAAGAACAAAGAAGAAAAATCCAAGGTGATGACAGAATATGATGCGATTTTAAAAGAAGTTGCAGCCCTTCCGGATACATTTGGACAAGTAGATATCATCAATGAAGAGCGTGCAAAATTAAACACCGCCAATCTTCATCAGAAGTTTAAGGACGATGATCATCTGGTTATCTGTATCGGACGTACACAGGGAAGTGCGGGAAATGACATCGGATTTGCCCTGGCAGATGCTCTTCACATTAATTATTATGACGTGGAGATTTTCAGTGAAGTATTAAAAAGACTGGAAGTAGAAAAGGCGGAGGATTATGGAATCCATGCCGAAGAAGATACACAGGGCGGAATGATGGCAAATAAATATCAGAAGGGCTTTGAATCTTCGAAAGGAATCAAAGAACGACTGAGAGAATTTAACCGTTATCACGGACTTAAGAAAGCGGATGCAATTTTCTTTAACCAGAGTGATCTTCTCTGTAAAATGGCAAAAGAGGAAGATTTTATCGTTATGGGACGATGCGCAGACGTAATTCTTGCCAATAACCGGATTCCCCATGTGAGTATCTTTATTACAGCTCCGTTTGAACAGCGAGTACGCCGAATCATGGAAGTGCAGGGGATTGGATTTAAAGAAGCTGCAAAGCAGTTAAAAAAATATGATAAAAAACATGCAAAATATTTTCATAATTATACCGGATTGAAATGGGGCGCAGCTGAAAACTATGACATCTGTTTTAACAGTGCAAGCTATGGAATTGAAGAATCGGTAGAGATCATTGAGAGATTGTTAAATAAACATCTGCATGGATAGCGAACTGCTTCATATACTTAAAGCAAAAGTATATGAGGCAGTTTTTTTATATGAAAGAATTTCAGGCAAGTCAGATAAGCTGTAAAGAGAAGATTTCGTCAGAGGATTATTGGGACTTTATCTTTCCACCGAATAGAAGTCAGGAAGTGCTTGGTGTTGATAGCGGAGATATGTGTATGCAGGAGATGGATTTTGATTTTTATGCGGCGTATGTCAACCGCTTGGATCTGGAGCCACTTACGCTGGAGCGCTATTGGTACAATTCCATACCGGATTGTTACAGTCTCCTTGATATGGAAGCACTGGAAGATGCCGGGATAACGGCGGTACAGAATTATCCGACGTTAAAATTACTGGGGGAAAATGTGATGATCGGCTTCGTAGATACAGGAATTAACTACAGCAATCCCATTTTCTTTGACTCAGAAGGGAAAACGAGAATTGTCGGTATCTGGGATCAGACGATACAGACAGGGACGCCGCCGGAAGGATTGGAATATGGAAGCGCCTACACGGAAGAGGAAATCAACCGGGCGCTTCGTGCAGAAAATCCCCTCGACATTGTACCCAGTGAGGATCTACATGGGCATGGGACATTTCTTGCCAGTGTGGCGGCGGGAGGTGCAGATCTGGAGCAGCAATTTCTTGGGGCGGCTCCGGCGGCATCCATTGCAGTAGTAAAACTGAAAGAGGCAAAGAAGTATCTGAAGGATTTTTACGCAATTCGGGAAGATGCGCTTTGTTATCAGGAAAATGATATTATGTTGGGGCTTAAATATTTGAATCATTTGGCGCAGCAGAGGAAGATGCCGCTTGTAATCTGCATTGCCCTCGGAACTAATTTCGGAGGGCATAACGGAACGACCCCCCTATCGCTGATCTTGGACTTTTATTCCCGTGTGTTAAATCGCAGTGTCGTGATCGGAACGGGAAATGAAGCGGCAAAAAGGCATCATTATTATCACCGCTTTGCAGACAGAAACAGTACATCTTCGGCAGAAATCCGGGTGGGGAATGGGGTCACTGGTTTTGTGACAGAGCTTTGGTCAGCGCTTCCGAATGTCGTGACGCTTTCTATCACATCTCCTTCCGGGGAGCGTACAAGACAAGTATCGTTAAGACAGGGATATCGCTATCACTTTGTATTTACCTTTGAACGGACAGAAGTAGATGTAGAATATCGCCTGTTTCTTGAGAATAACGATTCACAGCTTATTTTTATGCGGTTTCACAATCCGGCGCCGGGAATATGGAGAATCAATGTGGAACCGATACAGATGTCGGAGGGCGAGTATCACATGTGGCTTCCCATGGAAGAGTTCTTAAGCGGGGAAGTGTATTTCCTCGAAGCGAATCCGGATAACACGCTTACAGAGCCCGGAACAAGCAGGCATGCGATGACAGTGGCATATTATAATAGTGACGATAATGCGGTTGATATTAATTCGGGGAGAGGGTATACTAGAGATGGAATTATTAAGCCGGATTTTGCAGCGCCGGGAGTGAATATCACCGGAGCCGGTATTCAGAAGAATTTTGTGACGAGGAGCAGCTCCAGTGCAGCGACAGGAATCACTGCCGGAGCAGTGGCGTTGCTTCTGGAGTGGATCATGCAGCAGCCGGGGGCGAGAGGGGTGAGCGCAAGCCAGATCAGAACGATCATTGTGCTGGGTGCGAACCGGCAGCCGCAGGCTGAGTATCCCAATGAGGAGTGGGGGTATGGGACGATGGATCTGTATCGTTCACTGGATACTTTGCGCCAGCTGTAAGAAAATAGAGAAAAGGAGACAAAAGTAATGGCAGATTTTTTTGAAGAACTTGGAAAGAAAATATCAGATGTGGCAAGTGACATCGGGAAGAAGACAGAAGATACGATAGAGATTCAGAAGTTAAAGAGTAATATCCGAGGACTTCAGCGTGCGAATGACAGGGATTTCATTGATATCGGACGTATGGTTTATGAGAAGTTTAAAGACGGTGAGATCTCAGATCTTGACTATGTGGCAATGTGTGAAGCGATTGAAAAGCGTGACAGAGAGACGAGAAGACTGGAAGAAGAGATCGAGCGAATTAAGGGAGTTTTGTAATGGTTGCCGGTTTTGTCGGTATGTTTGCGATTCTTCTCTGTATTGATATGGGGATAAAGCAGTATATCGAAGATACATTTGACAGACGGGAAGAACGAAAGTGTATTGTTCCGGGAATTGTGCTTCGCAAAGTATATAACCGTGGCTTTTTGTTAAGTACCTTGGAGAAATATCCCGGAATTGTGCAGGGGGCTTCTGCCGTCACAGGCGTGGTGATTTTGTTCTATGATTTCTTGTTGTTCCTAAAGAAAGGGAAATGGTTGGAGAAAACAGGAATGATCTTTCTCACAGCAGGAGCAGCCAGCAATATTTACGATCGTCTGGTAAGGAAAAAGGTGATTGATTACATTGGTTTTCAGAGCAAAAATAAATTCCTTTCCAGTCTGACAGCGAATCTTGCGGATTTCTATATTGTTATCGGTGCAGTTTTCGTCGGAATCGGCAGGATTGGTAAGAGGAAGTAAAGACGAGTAATATTGCGTTTAAAATGAAGCAAAGGAGCATATCAGTTTTCACTATGTGATTTCTGATATGCCCCTTTTTTATATAAGGATATTCATAGTATACTATTATTTGCCTTCGACTTCAGCCATTTTCATAGCGCGAACCTTAAGCGGCAGACCGAACAGATTGATAAATCCGTCTGCATCGTGGTGATCATAGAGATCGCCGGTTGTAAAGCTTGCCAGAGATTCGCTGTACAGAGAGTATGGAGAAGTTGTTCCGGCTTTGATGATATTTCCTTTGTAAAGTTTGAATTTTACTTCGCCTGTCACATATTCCTGTGTGCTCTCGATAAATGCTTGAATTGCTTCGCGAAGTGGTGTGAACCATTTACCTTCATATACAACCTGAGACAGTTTGTTGCCCATTTCTTCTTTTACTTCATAAGTAGCACGGTCGAGAACGAGTTCTTCTAACTGCTGATGTGCTTCATAGAGGATGGTTCCGCCAGGTGTTTCATAGACTCCGCGGGATTTCATGCCCACAACACGGTTTTCTACAATGTCGCAGATTCCGACGCCGTGCTTTCCACCAAGTTCATTTAGCTTGCGGATAATATCAGAAACTTTCATTTCTTCTCCGTTGATGCTCTTAGGAACACCTTTTTCAAAAGTCATTGTTACATACTCTGCTTCATCCGGAGCTTTCTCAGGAGATACGCCAAGTACCAGTAAGTCGTCATAGTTTGGTTCGCATGCAGGATCTTCCAGTTCCAGACCCTCGTGGCTGATGTGCCATAAGTTACGGTCACGGCTGTAACTGTGGCTTGCGTCAAATGGGAGATCAATACCATGTGCTTTACAATATTCAATCTCTTCCTCGCGAGAATTCATGGTCCATACGTCTGTCATACGCCAAGGCGCGATAATCTTGATATCAGGAGCCAGAGCCTTAATACCGAGCTCGAAACGGATCTGATCGTTTCCTTTTCCGGTAGCTCCGTGACAGATTGCAGTAGCCCCTTCTTTTCTTGCGATTTCCACAAGACGTTTTGCAATTGCAGGACGTGCCATAGAAGTGCCGAGTAAATATTTATTTTCATAAATGGCATGTGCCTGTACGCAAGGTACAATGTAATTGTCGCAGAAATCGTCTACGATATCTTCAATATATAATTTGGAAGCGCCGGATAATTTTGCACGTTCTTCCAAACCGTCTAATTCTTCTTCCTGTCCGCAGTCTACACAGCAGCAGATAACTT
Organism: Dorea sp. CAG:317; assembly: GCA_000433535.1. GTDB lineage: Bacteria > Bacillota > Clostridia > Lachnospirales > Lachnospiraceae > Dorea_D. Next base: position 162,293 of record FR892666.1, on the reverse strand, counting down.
CATAGTCAAAATTTTCTTTGAGCCAAGGGATAATGGCTGTAGTGTCAAGCCCTCCGGAATACGCTAATACAACTTTCTCTTTCATATGTAAAACCTCCTAAACTGTAAATTGTTTTGCCTGTATAAATATGCAATTCTTGATCGCAAGAATTAATATACACCAATATTTATAAATATGCAATAGAAAAATGGAAAAAACATTAAATTATTCAAAATATACAAAACATATGTATAAAATGAATCAAATATAGTGCAGTGTTAAAATGAGATCATTTCGGAAATGTTGTCTTGACATATATAGATGTTCTATGTATTATAAAGATAAGAACATGTATAGATGTTCTATATATTAAAAATCAAGAATAAGGACGATGTGACGGAAAGAATGAAAGGAGAGAATAAAAATGGCTGTTGATAAAAGTTTGTTGTCAGGAAGTAACTCCATGCTTCTTATGAAGCTTCTGGAGGAAAAAGATATGTATGGTTATGAAATGATCGAAACGCTTCGAGAACGTTCTATGAATGTCTTCTCATTGAAGGCGGGGACACTATATCCAATTCTTCATAAATTAGAGGAGCAGGGATATGTGGAAACCTATGAGGAAGAGATTGGAGGGAAAACGAGAAAATACTATACACTTACTAAGGCGGGGAAAAAACAGCTTCAGGTGAAAAAAGAAGAGTGGGAAGAATATTCACAGGCAGTGGGAAGAGTACTTGGAGGTGTATGTTATGGATAAGAAGGAATATTTGGAGATTCTGGCAGAGCAGATTCGTTATAAAAAAGCGCTTCCGATGATTGAAAAAGAACTGGAAGACCACATGGAAGATCAGAAGAAGGATTTTTTAGCGTCCGGGATGACAGAGAAAGAAGCCGAGGCAGCGGCAGTTATGGAGATGGGAGATCCGGTGTCAGTCGGTGTTGATATGGACCGCATTCACCGCCCAAAGATGGCTTGGGGATTGATCTTGCTTACCGGAGCACTTTATCTGGCAGGAATGATTTTTCGATACCTATTGTATGATCGGAGCGGTCTAGGGATCTATATTGCAAATTCATGGGTATATTATGTGCTTGCATTTGTAGTTATGATTGGAGTTTGTTACGTGGATTACAGTAGAATCGGAGAAAAGGCAAGAGAACTTACAGTCGGACTGTTTCTCATTTTGATGGCAGGTATCTGGTTTGGTGGGACGGTTGTCAATGGAAGTGTGGGATGGATCAGTGTAGGCGGAATGATGATTTTGAACGTAAGGGTATTAGTATATCTGTTCCTTCCGTTGTATGGAGCGATTCTGTACCGTTACCGCGGACAAGGATATGAAGTGATCTGGAAGGCAATTGTATGGATGCTTCCGGCGGTTGTGGTAGTGTTTTATGCTAACAGCTTAATGCTTGCTTTGTTGTTATGTGTATTTTCGATGGTCATATTTCTTTATGCGGTCTCCTGTGACTGGTTCCGTGTAAAGAAAAAAAGAGTATATTTTGGAACAGTATCAGCGGTTTTGATTCTTCCGGTATTGTATGCCGGTATGGTTTGGAAGTTTGGGGCATTGTATCAGAAGGAGCGGCTGCAAATGCTTCTTCCGCCTTATGGAGAAGAAATATCAGCGGTAATGGAGCCTCTTAGGTCAGCGGCAGCGAACAGCCATATGGTCGGAAGTTCGGCACAGGCAATGAAAGGACTGGAAATGTATGGGGACAGAGACTTTTTATTTACCTATATCCTTTCATTTTGCGGAATTTTGACAGCGGTTCTGTTTATTAGTTTAATTGCAGTTTTGCTATTCTATCTGCTGAAGCATACACTTCGTCAGAGAAACCAAGCGGGCAGAATCATGGGATTAGGATGCACGGTAGTGCTTGTAGGACGGCTGGTGATCTATCTTCTCGGTAATCTGGGACTGCAGCCATACGGAGATGGATACTGCCCATTCTTAAGCACAGGAGGAAGCAGCGCGGTTGTGACCGGAATATTGCTCGGATTACTATTTAGCATCTACCGATATCAAAACATAGCAAAAGAGCCAAAGAAAAGCCGAACAAAACAAATCTGCCTTTAACAGAGTGTTAACTCAAAGATACCCATTTAATACATAAAAACCGAATAGAACACAGGAAAGACAGTTGATTTCAAATGAGAAGTTGATTGTCTTTTTTCTAATATAAAAAAGAATCGCAGAATATCTTAAAAATAATCAATAAAAAATACTTGCATAATATACAATAAAGAAGTATAATTATGCAAAACTTTTCAAAAAGGACAGGGCAAAATGCAGTTTGGGACGTAGCAAAGTGCAAAAGTGCTACGTCCCCAGGAGGTAATTATGATAAAAGCAGGGATTATTGGAGCCACCGGCTATGCCGGAGCGGAGCTTGTTAGAATTTTGATGAATCATAGAGATGTGGAGATTGTCTGGTATGGTTCCAGAAGTTATGTGGATCAGAACTATGCGGATATTTATAGAAATATGTTTCGGATCGTGGATGCTAAATGTATGGATGATCATATGGAGCAATTGGCAGAAGAGGCGGATGTGATCTTTACTGCTACGCCGCAGGGCTTCTGTGCGTCAGTGATGACGGAAGAGATTCTTAAAAAGACGAAGATCATTGATTTGAGCGCGGATTACCGAATCAAGGATGTAAAAACTTATGAAAAATGGTATAGGATCGTTCATCAAAGTCCCCAGTTTATTGAGGAAGCGGTATATGGTCTGTGTGAGATCAACCGGGAAGATGTGAAAAAAGCGAGACTTGTGGCAAATCCGGGCTGTTATACAACCTGCTCCATATTGACAGCATATCCGCTGGCAAAAGAGGGGGTTATTGATATGAATACCTTGATCATTGATGCCAAGTCCGGGACATCCGGAGCGGGAAGAGGGGCGAAGCTTCCGAATCTGTACTGTGAGGTTAATGAAAATATAAAGGCTTACGGAGTTGCCAGCCACAGACATACACCGGAGATTGAGGAACAGCTTGGCTATGCTTCAGGAGAGCAGGTGGTGCTTAACTTCACACCGCATCTTGTGCCGATGAATCGGGGGATTCTGGTGACAGAATATGCGTCTCTTAAGAAAGAAGTTACATACGAGGATATAAAAGCAATTTACGAAAAATATTATGACAAAGAACAATTCATCCGCCTTTTGCCGGAAGGTGTATGCCCGGAAACGAAATGGGTGGAAGGCAGCAACTATGTAGACATAAATTTTAAGATTGATCCGAGAACAAACAGGATTATCCTGATGGGCGCCATCGATAATCTGGTAAAAGGCGCAGCGGGGCAGGCAGTACAGAATATGAATCTTATGTTTGGTCTGCCGGAAAATGAAGGACTTAACCTGGTTCCGATGTTCCCGTAATAAAAGGAGTGGTTAGATGGTAAGAGTAATGACAATAGAAGACTATGATCAGGTCAAAGAGCTTTGGAACAGTATCAAAGGATTTGGAATCAGAAGTATGGATGATTCAAGAGAAGGCGTTGCCCGTTTCTTAAAGCGTAATCCGACAACCAGTGTAGTGGCAGAAGAAGACGGGAAAGTTGTAGGCGCGATCTTATGTGGTCATGACGGCAGAAGAGGATGCTTATATCACGTCTGCGTTCACAAGGACTACCGAATGAGAGGCATTGGTAAATCCATGGTGGCATTTGCCATGGAGGCGCTTAAAAAAGAAGAAATCAATAAAGTTTCACTGATCGCATTTACAAAGAACGATATCGGCAATGCATTTTGGAAAGAAATTGCATGGACGAAGAGAGAAGATCTTAATTATTACGACTTTACGTTAAATGAGAAAAATATTACAGCGTTTATTCAGTAAGAAAACAGTAGATAGAAATGAGAAAGAAGAAAGGATGGATGGAATATGAAGAAGATAAAAGGTGGAGTAACCGCAGCAAAAGGATATGAGGCAGCAGCAACGGCAGCAGGAATCAAATACAAGGATCGCACAGATATGGCAATGGTCTACAGCAAGGTGCCTTGTGTGGCAGCAGGAACATTTACTACCAATGTGGTAAAAGCAGCTCCTGTAAAATGGGATCAGCAAGTTGTTGCGTCAGGTGCCGGTGTGCAGGCAGTGATTGTAAATTCCGGCATTGCAAATGCATGTACCGGAGCAGAAGGCTTTGGTTACTGTGAAGATACGGCAAAAGCGGCAGCAGAAATGCTTGGGATATCGAAAGACGGAGTGCTTCTTGGCTCTACAGGAGTGATTGGAAAGCAGATGCCGATGGATAAGCTGATTGCCGGAGTAGAAGTGCTTGCAGAAAAGAAAAATGATTCTATAGAAAGCGGAAATGAAGCGGCAAAGGCAATTATGACAACCGATACATGTGAAAAAGAGCTTGCGATAGAGATTGAAGCGGGCGGTAAGACAGTCACCATAGGAGGAATGGCAAAAGGCTCCGGCATGATCCATCCTAATATGTGTACGATGCTTGCGTTTATTACGACGGATGCAGTTATTTCAAAGGAAACACTGCAAAAGGCTTTGAGCGAGGATGTGCAGAATACGTACAATATGATTTCCGTAGACGGTGATACATCCACTAACGACACCGTTCTCCTTCTGGCGAATGGTCTTGCGGAAAATGAGGAAATTATATATGGAAGTGAGGATTATAACAAATTTGTCGAGGCGCTTCATGAGATCAATGAGTATCTTGCGAAAAAAATCGCAGGTGACGGAGAGGGTGCGACTGCTCTTTTTGAAGTGAAAGCGGTAGGATGTGCAAGCGAAGAACAGGCAAAGACACTGGCGAAAGCGATTGTGTGTTCCAATCTTACCAAGACAGCGATTGCAGGACACGATGCGAACTGGGGAAGAATTCTGTGTGCAATGGGTTATTCAGGTGCACAGTTTGATCCGGAGAAGGTCGATCTCTTCTTTGAGAGCAAGGCAGGCAAGATTCAAATCGTTGAAAATGGAACAGCGATAGATTACAGTGAAGCAGAAGCAACGAAGATTTTGTCAGAATCGGAAGTGACTGCCATTGCAGATGTGAAAATGGGTGAAAAAACAGCGACGGCATGGGGATGTGATCTGACCCATGGATATATAGAAATTAATGCGGATTACAGAAGCTAAAAAAATAAAAAAATATAAAAAGACATAAAAAAATTACGAAAATTCACAAAAAGGCGGCGATATAGATGGATAAACAGATGCAGAAATATTTGGACAAGGCGGAGGTGTTGATCGAGGCGCTTCCTTATATCCAGCGTTTTAACCGGAAAGTGATCGTAGTAAAGTACGGCGGAAGCGCAATGGTAGACGACACTTTGAAGGAACATGTGATTCAGGATGTGACATTGCTTAAGCTGGTAGGTTTTAAGCCGATCATTGTGCACGGCGGAGGAAAAGAAATCAGCAAATGGGTGAGTAAAGTAGGCATGAAGCCCCAATTTGTAAACGGACTGCGTGTGACGGATGAAGAGACGATGGAGCTGGCGGAGATGGTGCTTGGTAAAGTAAATAAAAATCTTGTACAGCTTGTAGAAAGCCTTGGGGTGCGTGCCATTGGCTTAAGCGGCAAGGATGGAAAGCTTCTGTCTGTGAAAAAGAAATTTGCCGACGGAGAAGATATCGGATATGTCGGAGATGTCAAAGAGGTCAATGCGCGTATCTTATATGATCTTCTCGAAAAAGATTTTCTTCCGGTTATTGCCCCGATCGGGCTGGATGATGACTACAATACTTACAATATTAATGCCGATGATGCTGCCTGTGCGATTGCCCGGGCAATGAGAGCGGAAAAGCTTGCATTTTTGACAGATATTGAAGGAGTATATAAAGATCCAAAAGATCCGGAAACTTTGATTTCAGAATTGAAGGTGTCAGAAGCAAGAGCGCTTATGGATGAAGGATATATTGGTGGAGGCATGCTTCCGAAACTTTATAATTGCGTGGAGGCTATCGAACATGGCGTATCAAGAGTCCACATTTTAGACGGAAGGATTCCGCATTGCCTGCTGCTTGAAATATTTACAAATAAAGGAATCGGTACTGCGATTTTAAATGATGGTGAGCCGACTTATTATCGAGGAGAGGAATAGCATGAATGAATATATGAAAATGACGGAGGAAAATCTCCTTCATACTTACAATCGTTTCCCGATTACCTTAGACCGGGGAGACGGTGTGTATTTATACGATACAGACGGAAAGAAATATCTGGATTTTATGGCGGGAATTGCAGTGTCAGGTCTCGGCTATGGGAATGTAGAGTTGAAAAATGCGTTGAAGGAACAAATTGACAACCTGCTTCACTCTTCAAACCTATATTATAATACCACTTGCGGAAAGGCGGCAGAGGCGCTTCGCAGAGTAAGCGGGATGGACCGGATATTTTTCACGAACAGCGGGGCAGAGGCAAACGAAGGCGCTTTAAAGGCAGCGAGAAAATACGCATGGCAGAAAAAGAGCGGACGGTTTGAATTCATTGCAATGAAAGATTCTTTTCATGGAAGAACAATGGGAGCGTTGTCGGTAACAGAGCATCCGGCTTACAGAGAACCGTTCGAACCGTTGATTCCGGGCGTGTCTTTTGCTGAATTTAACAATCTGGAAAGTGTGAAGAAGCTCGTAAATGAAAAAACCTGTGGAATCATTGTGGAGCCTGTTCAGGGAGAAGGCGGAATCAATACCGCGACAAAAGAATTTATGACCGGAATTCGCAAGCTTTGTGATGAAGAAGGTATTTTGATGATCTGTGATGAGATCCAGTGCGGCATGGCAAGGACGGGAGAAATGTTTGCATGGCAGCTATATGGAACAAAACCAGATATTATGACGATGGCAAAGGCAATTGGAAGCGGAGTGCCGGTGGGCGCATTTGCCATGACCAAAGCTGTGGCGGAAGCATCTTTGAAGCCGGGAGATCACGGAACGACATATGGAGGAAATCCACTTGCCTGTGCGGCGGTTGCCAAAACGCTGGAAATCTATGAAAAGCAGAAGCTGGCAGCGCACGTAAAAGAAGTTGGTGACTACCTGGAGGAACAGCTGAAAAAGCTGGTGGAAGACTATGACTGTGTGGTAGAACAAAGAGGTCTTGGACTCATCCGGGGAATCAAGCTAAGTGGACCGGTGGGAGAAGTGGTGAAAAAGGCGATGGAAGAAGGGCTTCTTATCATCAGTGCCCGAAGCGACGTGATCCGTCTGGTGCCGCCTCTGGTGATCGAAAAAGAGCATGTAGATGAAATGATTGAAAAATTGAGAAAAGTCTTATAATGAAAAACCAGTCATCTGGATATACTGATAGTAAAAATGTGGAGGTATAGATTACGATGATTGGTTTTTTGATTGCGATCCTTTCAGGAGCGCTGATGAGTGTACAGGGGGTATTTAATACACAGGTGACCAAAACTGCCGGAATGTGGGTGAGTAATGGATGGGTGCAGCTTACCGCTTTTTTGGTATGTGCAGGAGCATGGCTTGTGACAGGGAGAGATTCTGTATCGGCAATTGCCAAAGTAGAGCCCAAATACCTTCTTTTAGGCGGTGTGATCGGAGCGGGAATCACGTGGACGGTCATTAAAAGCATGGAACAGCTAGGTCCTGCAAAGGCAGCTCTTCTGATCGTGTTTTCTCAGCTTATTATCGCATATCTGATTGAATTGTTCGGTCTGTTTGGGGTAGAGAAAGCTGCGCTGGAATGGAGAAAAGTAATTGGTATGGTGATTGCCCTGATTGGAGTTGCAATTTTTCAATGGAAATAGTAGAATAAATATAGCTTGCATAAAGAGGGGTATTTACAGTCTCGACAGCTGTAAAGGAGAAGATTTATGCGAGGAAAATGGATCAAATTGTGTATCATAATGTTTTGTTTCACTCTTTGTTATGGATGTTCTAAGAAGGAAGAGCGGGAAACGCTTGCCGAGGTTCAGACGATAGAGGAAGATTCGAAAGAACCGCAAAAAGAGCAGAAGGAAAAGCAAAATGAAGAGGGTGGAGCAGAAGGCGGGAAGATCTGCGTGTATGTATGCGGGCAGGTCGTTGAGCCGGGAGTTTACGAACTGAAGAACACAAGCCGTCTCTATGAGGCGGTGCAGGCTGCGGGAGGTATGACAGAGACTGCAGCAGATACTTATTTGAATCAGGCAGAGAGCCTAAAGGACGGTCAGAAAATATATGTCCCGTCCAGAGAAGAAGTACAGGCGTCGGCTGTCCCTTTGCCGGAGGGAGAGCAGGAGGACGCAAGAGTAGATCTTAATAAGGCGTCGAAAGAAGAATTGATGACGCTGAACGGCATCGGCGAGTCAAGAGCAGATGCCATTCTTGAGTACCGCAAGAAGCAGGGTGGATTCCGTTCGGCAGAAGAATTAAAAGAAGTAGAAGGAATCAAAGACGGTATATTTGACAAGATCAAAGATCAGATTAAAGTTTCATGAGGGGGTCGCAGTATGGAAGGAAAAAGGGTATTGGTTGTCGATGATGAAAAGTTGATCGTGAAAGGAATCCGGTTCAGTCTGGAACAGGACGGCATGAAAGTGGACTGTGCTTATGATGGGGAGGAAGCGCTGAAGCTTGCCAGAGAGAATTCTTATGATATGATCCTGCTGGATGTGATGCTTCCAAAATGCGATGGCTTTCAAGTGTGTCAGCAGATTCGGGAGTTTTCCGATGTGCCGGTTATTATGCTGACAGCAAAAGGGGATGATATGGATAAGATCCTCGGACTGGAATACGGCGCAGACGACTATATTACCAAACCATTTAACATTCTTGAGGTGAAAGCAAGAATCAAAGCGATCATGAGACGAATGGGCAGAAAGAGTCAGGAAGAAACGAACGATAAAGTAGTGACAAAAGGTGACATGAGAATTGACTGTGAGAGCAGACGGGTAGTGATCAGCGGAAAAGAAGTGAACCTCACAGCTAAGGAGTTCGATCTTTTGGAGCTTCTTGCCATGAATCCGGGGAAAGTATACAGCAGAGAGAATCTTCTGAATATTGTATGGGGATACGAGTATCCGGGAGATGCCAGAACCGTGGATGTACATATTCGAAGACTTCGTGAAAAGATTGAAACCAATCCAAGTGATCCGAAGTATGTATACACGAAGTGGGGAGTGGGTTATTATTTCAAGGGTTAGTAAGTATATCAAAGCAGATATGTTAAAGAGTCTCCGTTTTCGGATCGCGCTGCTTGTCATTGTCGTAGGATTTTGTTCGGGCGCACTGATGAGAGCGGTGATTCTTAATAGTTATGAAAAAAGAGCCGTGGAAGTGCAGACGGCAGAGATACAGAATCAGTGCACTATTCTTTGTAATCAGCTGAGAACATTAGACTATTCAGACGGGATTACATCTGAAGTAATCAAGGGCGAACTTACCCAATTGTCCAATATCTACAGCGGACGGGTAATGGTCATCGACAGTGAATACCGCATTGTAGAAGATACATATGATATGGATAAAGGAAAGACAATCGTGTCGGAAGATGTGATTCGGTGCAAAAATGGGAACAGCACCAGTCGTTATGATGCCGAAAATCGCTATATTGAGGTGGCATCACCGATTATGGCAATGGATTCCGATGAGGTATCCGGAGTGATCCTTGTAAGCATTTCCACAGATCCCATCGTAGAAGGACGGCAGATTCTGGAGAACAAAGCGGACATTCTGGGAATGGCAATGGGACTTGTGACGATAATCACAGCGTTGTTCCTTGGATTTGTAATGGTGAAGCCATTTGGCCGAATCACTCATTCGATAGCTGCTGTGACGGAAGGGTATAATGCCGATTATCTTCATGAAAACAGCTATACAGAGACAAGGCTTTTATCGGAAGCCTTTAACAAAATGCTCGGAAGACTGAAAATACTGGATGATTCCAGACAGGAATTTGTATCAAATGTGTCGCATGAATTAAAAACTCCGATCACATCTATGAAGGTTTTGGCGGATTCGCTCCTTTTACAGGATGACGTGCCGGTGGAATTGTATAAGGAATTTATGGAAGATCTGTCCGAGGAAATCGAGAGAGAAGCTAAGATCATTAATGATTTGTTATCGCTTGTGAAAATGGACAAGACAGCGAACACCATGAATATCCGGTCAGAGAATATGAATGAGCTTGTGGAGAAGATTTTGAAACGTCTGCGTCCAATTGCAGCAGCCAATAATATTGAGGTCGTCTATGAGAGCTTCCGTCCGGTGACAGCAGAGGTAGATGAAACAAAATTTTCGCTGGCGCTTAGTAATCTCGTGGAAAATGCGATTAAATACAATAAAGAAAATGGCTGGGTGCATGTATCCTTGAATGCAGACCACAAATTTTTCTATATCGAAGTGGCGGATTCAGGAATCGGAATTGCAGAGGATGAAGTGGAACATATTTTTGAACGTTTTTATCGCGTGGATAAATCTCACTCCAGAGAAATCGGCGGCACAGGGCTTGGGCTTGCTATAGCAAGAAGTGCAGTTGTAATGCATCGGGGTGCGATCAAAGTGTTCAGTCAGCCGGGGGAAGGAACAACATTTACTATGCGGATTCCACTGAACTATGTGGCGTAGAAAGAAGGAAGAATGATATGAAGAAGAGTAGAGATATGATAGCCCTATTCCTTGTGTGCGTCCTCTTTTTAACAGCCTGCGGAAAAGACAGGAAGCCGGCACAAGGGGAACCTGGTATCTACTATGTCAATGTAGAAGGAACGGGGCTTGTAAAAGAGGAGATTCAATTGAAAGGAACATCCGCAGAGGAACAGGTTCGAAATGTACTCAAAGCCATGCGCCGAGTGGAGGATACAACGGAATACCAAAGCGCTTTTGCAGAAGAGGCAAAGCTGGAAAAATGGGAGCTGTCCGATGAGTGTGTGAAATTGTACTTTGACGACGGGTATGAGAAGCTTAGCGGAGAGGGGGAATTGTTGCTCCGGGCGGCAGTCGTGCAGACGTTGACACAGATCGACGGTGTGGATGATGTGAGGTTTTTCATAGAAGATGAGCCTTTGAAGGATCAGCATGGCCGCGAATTGGGAGCTATGAATGCCGAAGACTTTGTGGAAAATACAGGATCTTCGCTTCACTCTTATCAGGTTGAAAAGTTTCGGCTTTATTTTTCGAATGCTAAGGGAGACAGACTTGGCTCGGAAACGGTGAAAGTACGGTATAACAGCAATACGTCGAGAGAAAAAGTAATCGTGGAAAAAATACTGAAAGGTCCGGGAAAGGACGGAAACTTTCCGGTGATTTCTCCGAATACAGAAGTGCGCAGCGTGTCAGTGAAAGACGGAATCTGTTATGTGAATTTTAATGAAGAGTTTTTGAATACAGATTATAAAGTTGACCCGTATGTGACCATTTATGCATTGGTGAATTCAATCGTAGAGAATTGTGCGACAGGTCAGGTTCAGATTCTGGTCAACGGAGAGACGAAGGTTACGTATCAAAGCAGTGTAGATTTAAGTCAGCCTTTTGCGGCAGACTATGATTATGTGGAGAAAAAGGATTGAGAAACAGACCATTATGCAGTGTGTGCCTGATGGTATTTCTGATTTTTTCCATAGGAATGACGGCAGGAGGCAGTCGGTTCTTTCGAGAGCTTGTGCCTCCTGAAATGAAAAAGCAGGCAGGAAAAGAAGTTCAGATTACCGGTCAGGTATATCAAATTGAAGTCAGAGAATCTTATCAAATTCTATATCTTATTTTATCAAAAAAAACATCCAGAATTCTTGTATATGATGATGCAAAACAACCGGTTCAAATAGGAAATAAAGTAAACGTCAAAGGAGAGCTTTCTCTTTTTGAGGAAGCGCGGAATCCGGGAAATTTCGATCAGAAATTTTATTATGAAAAACAGAAGATAGGAGCCTTCCTGTGGGCAGAAGCTCTGCGCGTGACAGATAGAGAAAGCAATCCCTTGAAACAGGGACTGTATGAGCTGAGACAGAAGTGGAAACGGATTCTTATTGACGCAGCAGGAGAAGAAGACGGCGGGGCTCTGGCGGCAATTCTCCTGGGAGAAAAACAGGGGATGGACCGAGAAATCAGGGAACTGTATCAGGTAAACGGGATTGCCCACGTGTTGGCTGTTTCGGGGCTTCATCTGTCGTTCCTTGGTGTGGGAGTCTATCATCTCCTGCGAAGAATCACGGGCTCGTATACCGTGGGAGGGCTTGCGGGCATATTATTTTTGTCTGCTTATATTTTGATGATCGGGATGACGGTTTCGGCGTTTCGGGCAATGGTGATGTTTTTATTTCGCATAGGAGCAGATCTTTCAGGCAGACATTATGATAGTCCGACAGCGCTTGCGGCTGCTGCGGTGATCGTCTGCTTGTGGCGCCCGCTTTCTCTGTACGATAGTGGCTTCTGGCTCTCGTTTGGAGCTTTGATAGCAATTATTTTCATTCTTCCGATATTTAAAAATTTACCAGCACAAAGCCTTTGGGCGAGTGTCAGTGTGAATCTTTTCCTTCTTCCGATTTTGATGTATTCGTTTTATGAATTTCCGATTTATGGAGTTTTCCTGAATCTGATTATAATTCCGCTGTTGTCGGTACTGATGGCAGCGGGTCTTACAGGAACGATGATCAGTCTGTTTTGGGAACATGCAGGAGAAGCAATCTTTTTGTGTTGTCGAATAATTTTTCGGGTGTATGAGCATAGCTGTGAAGCGGCGCTTCGTCTTCCTTTTGCAAGGGTGGTCACAGGGCAGCCGGCTATATGGAAGATTCTGTTCTATTATGTTTTTCTGTTCGCAGCGGTATTATTGCTGAGAAAGAAGGAGGAAAACAAAGGGGAGAAACGAAGCAGAAAGAGGAGGGGCTTTCTTTCGGTTTTGCTTGTGAGTATAGGGATGACAATTTTATTATTTACAATACAAGTAAAAGATAAAATCACAATTACAATGCTGGACGTGGGACAGGGAGACGGGCTTGTGATACGAGGTCCGGAAGGGAAGACCTATTTCATGGACGGCGGAAGCAGTGATGTGAAGAAGGTGGGAGAGTACCGGATAGAACCCTATCTTTTATCTCAGGGAATCGGGAGTCTTGATTATGTCTTTGTCTCTCATGGAGATCAGGATCATATTAGCGGAATCCGGGAGATGGTGCAAAGGCAAAAGACAGGGGTAACGATTAAGAGGCTTGTTCTTCCGACGCAGACCGTATGGGATGATGCGCTGAAGGAGCTGGCAGAGCTGGCGGCAGAAGAAGGAATTCCTGTTTTTACAATGGAAAAAGGACAATGTCTGACGGAAGGGAAGCTGTCTCTTACCTGCATACAGCCGGGGAAAGGAGAGATGGAAGAGACCGGGAACAGTGCTTCGTTAGTGCTTGCCCTTCGATATGGTGATTTTGACATGTTATTTACCGGAGATGTGGAAGGCGAGGGAGAGAAGCGCCTCGTCGGCCACTTGCAGGGAGAGTATTCTGAATGTGTGTGGGATGTGTTAAAGACCGCTCACCACGGGTCCGGAAATTCTACGACGGAAGAGTTTTTGAAAACAGCTGCTCCCCAATATGCTTTTATATCAGCAGGGGAAAATAATTCTTACGGGCACCCTCACAAGGAGACGTTGGAGCGATTGAAGGACGCGGGTGCTATTATATATTCCACGCAGGAAGAAGGAGCGGTGACGATCGTTGTATCCGAGGGAGAGTTTACGATTTCTGGTTTTAAATAGTTGAATTACAGGAGGAAATTCGCTATACTTTTTGGAAGAAGATCGAGACGGGGATAAAAATATGAAGAGTCTGAATGAAGATATTAAAACAGGTGTATTTAAGCAGATTTATCTTCTCTATGGGGAAGAGGCGTATCTGAAAAAACAGTATAAACAGAAGCTTACAAGGGCAATGATTTCGGAAGATGATACCGTAAATTATACTTATTACGAGGGAAAAGGAATCCATGTGGCAGAAGTGATCGATCTGGCAGAGACGATGCCTTTTTTTGCAGAGCGAAGACTGATCGTGATCGAGAACTCCGGTTTCTTTAAAAACGCGGCACCGGAGCTTGCAGATTATCTGAAAAATCTTCCGGAAACTGCATACTTTCTTTTTGTGGAGTCAGAGGTAGATAAGCGGGGGAAAATGTATAAGGCGGTGAAGGAAAAAGGCCGGATCGTGGAGCTGTCAAGGCAGGATGAAAAAACGCTTCTCTATTGGATCGCCGGAAGTGTGAAAAAAGAAGGAATGAAGATCAAGGAATCTACAGCCCGATATCTGGTGTCCAAGACAGGAACGGATATGGAAAATCTGGAAAAAGAGATGGAAAAATTATTTTCTTATGCCATGGGACAGGAAGAAGTAACTATGCAGGATATTGACGAGATCTGTACGACCCAGATTACAAATAAGATCTTTGACATGGTCGAGGCGGTAGCTTTAAAGCAGCAAAAGAAAGCACTGGAGTATTATTATGATCTTCTGGCGTTAAAAGAGCCTCCGATGCGTATTCTATATCTGTTGAGCCGTCAATTTAAGCTGCTGCTTCATGTGAAAGAACTGGTAAAGCAGGGAAATGATAAAGCACAGATTGCCAAGTCTGCGGGGCTGCATCCTTTTGTGGCGGGAAAATATATGAGCCAGTGCCGGAATTTTCAAAGCAGTGAACTTCGCGCGATCATGGAAGAGTCCGCAGAGATAGAAGAACTGGTCAAGACAGGAAGGCTTGGAGATGTGATGGGGGTAGAAGTTTTCATTGTAAAATACAGCACCCCTGTGGTACAATAATTATGTATGTTATTAGATAAGGAGCGACGATTGTGGCAGGAATAGATCAGAATAAAATCAGAAATTTTTGCATTATTGCACATATAGACCATGGAAAATCAACATTGGCGGACCGGATCATTGAGATGACCGGTTTGCTGACAAGCCGAGAGATGCAGTCTCAGGTATTGGACAATATGGAACTGGAAAGAGAGCGCGGGATTACGATCAAAGCCCAGACCGTGCGTACTGTATACAAGGCAAAAGACGGCGAAGAATATATTTTCAATTTGATTGATACACCGGGACACGTGGATTTTAACTATGAAGTATCTCGGAGTCTGGCAGCCTGTGACGGCGCTATTCTTGTAGTAGATGCTGCGCAGGGCGTGGAAGCGCAGACACTTGCGAATGTATATCTTGCACTGGATCATGACTTGGATGTGATGCCGGTAATCAATAAGGTAGATCTTCCAAGTGCGGAACCGGAACGTGTGATGAATGAGATTGAAGATGTGATTGGCATTGAGGCAATGGATGCCCCGCAGATCTCAGCGAAGACGGGACTGAATGTGGAGGATGTGTTAGAGCAGATTGTGGAGAAGATTCCAGCGCCGACAGGAGATGTGGCAGCGCCGTTGAAAGCGCTGATCTTTGATTCTCTCTATGATTCGTACAAAGGCGTGATTGTATTTTGCAGAATTAAAGAAGGAACGGTAAAGAAGGGCACACCGATCCTGATGATGGCGACAGGAGCAAGAGCAGAAGTTGTGGAAGTGGGCTACTTTGGAGCCGGACAGTTTATTCCGTGTGACGAACTCTCGGCAGGAATGGTTGGATATATTACTGCCAGCTTAAAAAATGTAAAAGATACCCGCGTAGGTGATACGATTACGAATGCGGCGAGTCCGTGCGCAGAGCCGCTCCCGGGTTACAAAAAAGTGAATCCTATGGTTTATTGCGGTATGTATCCGGCTGATGGGGCAAAATATCCGGATCTTCGGGATGCGTTAGAGAAGCTTCAGTTAAATGATGCATCTCTTCAATTTGAGCCGGAGACGTCGATAGCACTTGGCTTTGGTTTCCGCTGTGGATTTTTAGGTCTGCTTCATCTGGAAATTATTCAGGAACGTCTGGAGCGAGAATATAATCTTGATCTGGTAACAACAGCGCCGGGTGTTATCTATAAAGTGCACAAGACAAATGGCGAGGTGATCGAACTTACCAATCCATCGAATCTTCCGGATCTTTCTGAGATTGAGTATATGGAGGAGCCAATGGTAAAAGCGGAGATCATGGTGACTTCTGAATTTATCGGAGCGATCATGGATCTTTGCCAGGAGCGAAGAGGCGTCTATGAAGGGATGGAATATATTGAGGAGACGCGTGCTGTGCTTCGTTATCACCTTCCGCTTAACGAAATTATCTATGATTTCTTTGACGCGCTGAAGTCACGTTCACGGGGATATGCCTCTTTTGACTATGAGATGGACGGATATGTACAGTCAGAGCTTGTGAAGCTGGATATCCTGATCAATAAGGAGGAAGTGGATGCGTTGTCCTTTATTGTGCATGCAGATACAGCATATGAACGCGGACGTAAGATGTGTGAGAAACTCAAAGAAGAGATTCCAAGACAGCTTTTCGAAATTCCGATTCAGGCAGCCATCGGCAGCAAGATCATTGCCAGAGAGACTGTAAAAGCAATGAGAAAAGATGTGCTGGCAAAATGTTACGGCGGAGATATCAGCCGTAAGAGAAAGCTGTTAGAGAAGCAAAAAGAAGGTAAGAAGCGTATGCGCCAGGTGGGAAATGTAGAAATCCCGCAGAAAGCATTTATGAGTGTGTTGAAGTTGGATGATAAATAAATGAAACCGTTAGAATTATATCTTCATATACCATTTTGTATCAGTAAATGTAAATATTGTGATTTCCTGTCCGCTCCTTCCGAATTTCAGGAGCGGCAGGATTATGTGGAGAGCCTTTGCAGAGATATCCGGTCCTATCGGAATCTGGCAGAGGCTTATGTTGTTGTAAGCATTTTTTTGGGCGGGGGAACACCGTCTGTTTTGACACCTGCCCAGATAAAAGATATTTTTAAAAGTATAAAAGAAACATTTCAGTTGTCTGGTGAAGCGGAAATTACAATTGAGATGAATCCGGGAACAGTAGATAAGGAGAAGCTTCGGACATATCGAGAGGTGGGAATCAACCGGCTCAGTATTGGACTTCAGTCGGCGCTGGATGAAGAATTGAAAAAGCTTGGGCGGATTCATACATTTGAAGAGTTTCTGGACACTTATAAGCTGGCAAGAGAAGCAGGATTTCATAATATAAATATCGATCTCATGTCAGCAATTCCCGGTCAGACAGTGGAAAGCTATGAACATACATTGCGAACTGTTGCGGAGATAAAGCCGGAGCATATCTCAGCGTACAGTCTGATCATTGAAGAAGGAACCCCTTTTTACGAGCGCTACGGACAGGGGCAACATCAGGAGGAACTTCCGGGAGAAGAAGACGAGCGAAGGATGTATCAGATGACGAAAGAGATTCTGGCGCAATATGGATACGAGCGGTACGAGATCTCCAATTATGCGAAGAAGGGTTACGCCTGCCGGCATAATCTCGGATATTGGGAGAGGGCAGAGTATTTGGGGATTGGAAGAGGCGCCTCTTCTCTTATGGATAATCAAAGATGGATACAGGGAGAAGACAAGGAAGAAATCGATCGACAGGGACAGATGGAAGAATTTATGTTTCTGGGACTTAGAAAGATGGAAGGAGTTTCCTGCGCTGTGTTTGAGAAGACATTTGGATGTACAATAGAAAGCATTTACCATGAAGTGATCCGAAGAATGAAAGAAATGGGATTGATGGAAGACGCAGATGGATATCTGCGCCTTACAGAGAGAGGAATTGATCTTAGCAATTACGTGATGAGTGAATTCCTCTTATCCGTTTAAAGCTGGAAGATAATACCGGCTGCGGCTCCTGCAACGATCCAGAACAGCGGGTGAAGTTTTCCCAGTTTTTTGATCTGCATAAGCCCGAAGAAAATGATGCATAAGGCAAGATTCCAGTAATTGATCCTTGTCACACCATTTGTGACTGTGACGAGCGTGATTTTTAAAAGCTCCCATACTGCATAGCCGATGAGAGCGGCAACGGTAGGACGGATTCCGTAAAAAACAGCTTTCACAGTAGGATTTTCGCTGAAATTTTCCAAAAATCGTGCGATGATAATAATAATAATCAATGCCGGTGCAGTCAGAGACAGTGTGGCGATCAGAGCACCCGGAATGCCTGCGGCATTGTAGCCGGTATAAGTCGCCATATTCACGCCGACCGGTCCGGGGGTGCTTTCGCTGATGGCAACTATGTTGGCAAGTTCACTGGCAGTATACCAGTTGTATTTTTTCGTAAGATCCATAAGAAACGGTAAAGTAGCCATACCGCCGCCAATGGAGAATAGTCCTATTTTAAAAAATTCAAATGCAAGCTGTAAATAGATCATGAGTTTTTACTGCCTCCTGTTCTTTTTGCAATAACACCGATGATTCCGGATAAAACAATGATCACAGCTGTCGGAATCGGAGAGAAGCAGGCAAGGATAAATCCACCTGCGAATAAGAAACCGCCAAGCTTGTCGACAATCCCTTTTTTTGCCATTGTAACAACGGTGTTAAGCATAAGGGCGCAAACAGCTATCCGGATGCCGGAAAGGGCATGAATGACTGCCGGATAGTGGAGAACATTTTTAAGCACGGTTGCCACGAGGCAGATAATGATGATAGAGGGAGAGATAACGCCTAAAGTAGCGAAAAGACCTCCCCAGAAACCAGCCTGTTTATATCCTACGTAAGTAGCAGTATTTACCGCAATGATTCCGGGCGTACACTGTCCGATGGCATACATGTCAAGAATCTCTTCTTCGGTACACCAATTCCGCGCTGTAACGATTTCACGCTGCAGCATGGGAAGCATGGCAAGTCCGCCTCCGAATGTGAGTCCTCCGATCTTAAAGAAACTCACATACAACTCTCCTAATTTTTGAATCTTCATAAGTTCACCCTCTATAACAAGCTTGCCATAATGGCAGCATAAACTTCCTGATTTTTTTTCGCCCAGTTGTTGGCAATTGTTTCAGCCTCTCCCTGGGAAGGAACTGCGATCGTCAGATCGATGAGAGGCGCGCCCCGCTCGATTACCTGACAGCGCACATTGTATTCGCCGGAAGTGCTCTGGTAGAAATCTGCCTTTACAGAAACTTCATTTTTTAATTCATACTTTTTCTTCTTCAAGAAAGTATGGATATCTGTCTGAATAGCCGGTGAAATGTCATTTTTAAAATATTGTATCGTAGCAGCGCCTTCTTCTGTCAGATGATAAAATGTTCTGCTGTGGGTTGCTTCTTCGTGGATGAAACCCGAAGACAGAAGTTCGGATAAAGCCTGCTGCAATTTGAAATATGTTGTATATCCCTCATCTAAGATAAATTCGGAAATCTGGGAATTAGTCAATGGAAAATCCACCTGATCCAACATATATAAAATAATTAACTTGTATAATTTAAATGTTTCTGCCATGTATAAACTCCTTTCCCTGCCAGATGTTTTGTTCTTTAAAGTAACGCTGCATACCATTTAAAACCTGACGTTTGTTCCCGGTCCAGAGAGGTGCAACGAGCAGTTGCTTGGGTCCGTCTCC
Source organism: Dorea sp. CAG:317 (assembly GCA_000433535.1). Classification (GTDB taxonomy): domain Bacteria; phylum Bacillota; class Clostridia; order Lachnospirales; family Lachnospiraceae; genus Dorea_D. The sequence continues at coordinate 142,904 of FR892666.1, read as the reverse complement.
GGTCAGTCGGTGAATGACGATGTCAGGTCGCAGGCTGCAGATGCACATTCCCAGCAACTCATAATATTCCTCTCGCGAGGGGAGATGGAAGGGGTGCTTTTCGTAGTAATCAGCAAGATCGGTATGCTTCAGTATGTGTAACAGCTGAAGCTTTATGCCCTGAATATCTTGTGTATTTAAATAGCGGATCGTATCCAGCATCATTTCTCTTGATTCTCCCGGAAGACACAGAATCGTGTGAACGATCACGGTTATGCCAATCTTTCGAAGCTTCCGAAGAGCATCCTCGAATACTGGAAGCTTATAGCCGCGCCGGATAAACTGTGCAGTTTCTTCATGGATTGTCTGGAGTCCGAGTTCAACCCAGACCGGTTTCTTCTTATTTAATTCAGCAAGAAGTGCAAGAACGTCATCGTTTAGACAGTCCGGTCTTGTGGCGATGGACAGGATACGAATATCTGGGTGATTGATCGCTTCGGTAAAGACGGATCTCAAATAAGAAACCGGGGCATAGGTGTTCGTGTATGCCTGAAAGTAGGCAATGTAGGAGGAACCACTGTGCTTTCGGATGCTTTGAGCTTTGCCGGCTTCAATCTGTTCGGTAATGGAAGTGCGCCGATCACCGGCAAAATCACCGGACCCTCCGGCGCTGCAGAAAATGCAGCCGCGCACACCAAGAGTGCCGTCTCTGTTCGGACAGGTCATGCCGCCGTCAAGAGCAATCTTATATAATTTCTCGCCATAAGTCTGCTTTAAATAATAGTCAAGAGAATAGTATCTCTTTTCGTCCCAACGCATTGTCATATTCTTTGTCATATCTCCGCTTTTTTGCTCCGCCTATAATGATAACACCGGAAAGGGGGGCAAAGCAATAATAAAAAATACTTTTAAATTTAACGAAAATATAGTATACTGTATATTAATATTTTATAGTATGCTTCAATTCGGTCTGTTCAGGCTGAAATTCCCTTAAAACAATTTTTGAAAAGCAGGAAAGGATTGTATAAAAGATGATGAGAGAAAAATATGAGTCTCTTCCTCTTGCTACGTTGAAAGAACTTGCGAAAACGCGGGGATTAAAAGGAATTTCAACGATGAAAAAAGCAGAGGTGATCGAACTTATGCTTAAGGAAGATGAGAACGAGAAGAAAAAAGAGAAGAAGAGCAGCCAAGAGACGGTAAAGGAGATGTCTGCCAATACAGGAGATAAGGAGCTGAAGGAACTTCACGATATAGATAAGCTTGACAGCGGAGTTGCTGTATGCGGGATTTTGGAAGTTATGCCGGATGGCTATGGCTTTATAAGAAGCGCCAATTATCTGCCGGGAGAAAATGATATCTATGTTTCACCGTCCCAGATCCGCCGGTTCAATCTGAAGACCGGAGATATTCTGGAAGGAAATACAAGAATTAAAACACAGCAGGAAAAATTCAGCGCGCTTCTGTATTTGACAAAGATTAATGATATTGATCCGCTTGTAGCGATGAAGAGAAAGAATTTTGAAGATCTCACACCGATTTTCCCGGATGAGAGACTCCGACTGGAATGTGGACGGACAAGTACCGCTATGCGTATTGTGGATTTGTTGTCTCCGATCGGAAAAGGTCAGCGTGGTATGATCGTTTCTCCTCCGAAGGCCGGTAAGACAACACTCTTAAAGCAGGTGGCGCAGTCTGTGCGGAAGAATAATCCGGAGATTCATCTTCTGATTCTTCTGATCGATGAGCGTCCGGAGGAAGTTACTGATATTAAGGAGTCTATCGAAGGAGATAATGTAGAGGTTATCTATTCCACGTTCGATGAGCTTCCGGAGCATCACAAGCGGGTGTCGGAGATGGTGATTGAACGCGCTAAGCGGCTGGTAGAGCATAAGAAAGACGTTATGATTTTACTGGACAGTATTACAAGACTGGCAAGAGCGTACAACCTTACTGTTCCGCCGTCAGGAAGAACCCTTTCCGGAGGACTTGATCCGGCGGCTCTTCATATGCCGAAGCGTTTCTTCGGTGCTGCCAGAAATATGAGAGGCGGCGGAAGTCTGACCATTCTTGCCACTGCGCTTGTGGATACAGGAAGTAAAATGGACGATGTAATTTATGAAGAATTCAAGGGAACAGGTAATATGGAGCTTGTATTAGACCGTAAGCTTTCTGAACGGAGAGTGTTCCCGGCGATCGATATTCCGAAGTCCGGTACAAGACGTGAGGATCTGCTTCTGACGAAAGAAGAGCAGGGGGCGGTAGATTCTATGCGTCGCGCATTAAATGGAATGCGCCCGGAAGAGGCGGCAGATAACATTCTGAATATGTTCTCAAGAACCCGCAATAACGAGGAATTAATGCAATTAGTAAAAAAGACAAAATTAATCTAGACAAGAGAGAGGTTTTGTGATACAATAACAAAGCTGTTTAGAACACGAAACATAATCGCGATAATCGCGTAACTAAAATAAAGAAGAGGTGAAAATCATGAAAGAAGGAATCCATCCAGCATATCATCAGGCAACTGTAACTTGCAACTGTGGCAACACATTCGTAACAGGTTCTACAAACGAAGACATTCACGTAGAAATTTGTTCAAAATGTCATCCATTCTATACAGGACAGCAGAAAGCAGCTCAGGCTCGTGGACGTGTTGATAAGTTTAATAAAAAATACGGAATGGACAAATAAGTATTGCATGTACTGGGGGTTGAGGTTGTATGATCTCAACCTTTTTTAAATTTCCGAATATGAGGAGAATATATGAAGTCATCGAATATTGGAGGACAGGCCGTTTTAGAAGGCATTATGATGAAGCATAACGAACAATATGCAGTAGCTGTCAGAAAGCCGGACGGAGAGATCTCTGTAAAAAAAGAAAAATACCACAGTATTGTAAAATGGAAAGTGCTGACAACGACTCCTTTTATCAGAGGTGTCTTTAATTTTATTGATTCTATGGTAATCGGAATTAAAACCTTGACTTATTCCGCCAGTTTTTATGAAGAGGAAGAAGAAAAAGAAGAGGTTCTCACAGAAGAAGCGGTGAAGAAGAAGGAAAAAAAGGAAAAATTGCTGATGGGCGCGACAGTGGCGTTCTCGGTTGTTGCGGCAGTGGCAATATTCATGGTGCTTCCTTATTTCCTGACCTCTTTCCTGAAAGGACTGATTCCGTCCTATCAGGTGCGTACAGTCATTGAAGGGTTAGTGCGTATTGGAATTTTTGTGTTATATGTATTATTGATCTCAAGAATGGAAGATATCCAGCGCACATTTATGTATCACGGAGCAGAGCATAAATGCATTAACTGTATTGAGCATGGACTTCCGCTTACAGTAGAGAATGTAAGGAAGAGCTCCAGACAGCATAAGCGCTGCGGAACAAGCTTTCTGTTTCTTGTGCTGGCGATCAGTATCGTACTGCTCCTTTTGATTCGCGTGGATTCTGCGGTGATGAGAGTGGTTGTGCGGATTCTTCTTTTGCCGGTGATCGCAGGTATTTCTTATGAAGTGCTGAAGCTGGCAGGGCGAAGTGATAATATCCTGATCAGTCTCATCAGCAGTCCGGGACTTGCAATCCAGAAATTGACGACAAAGGAACCGGATGACGATATGATTGAAGTGGCAATTCGGGCGGTGGAAGCAGTGTTTGACTGGAGGGCGTATGAAGCAGAAAATTTTGACGTTACAGACACTGTATAGAGAAGGACAGATACGGTTGAAGGACAGTGGGATTGAAGAGTATCAACTGGACGCATGGTATTTGTTAGAATATGTAACAGGAATCTCGAAAGCATCCTATTACGGTGATCCGAATCGGGAACTTTCCGCTGCACAGGCAGAGGAATACCGGAAGTGTATTGAGAAACGGTCTGAAAGGATACCGCTTCAGCATATCACCGGAGTTCAGGAATTTATGGGACATGAATTCTTTGTCAATGAGCATGTTCTGATTCCGAGACAGGATACGGAAATTCTCGTAGAACATGCACTCGACAAGGTGGAAGACGGGAAGAAGGTACTTGATATGTGTACCGGTTCCGGCTGCATTTTGTTAAGTATTTTAAAGAGATATCAGGTACAGGGAACCGGAGCTGACATTTCTTCCGAAGCCTTGCAGGTGGCAGAGCGCAACAGGAAGCATCTGGCACTTCCGCAAGTGGAGTGGCTTCAGAGTGATCTGTTCGAGAAGGTTGAAGAAAAATATGACGTGATCGTATCGAATCCGCCATATATTCAGACCGGGGTGATTGAAAGCCTTCAGGAAGAGGTAAGGCTTCACGATCCATATATCGCTCTGGACGGAAAAGAAGACGGACTTTATTTTTACCGAAGGATCATAGAAGATGCCAAAGCTTATCTGGAAGATGGGGGCTGGCTGCTCTTTGAGATCGGATACGATCAGGCGGAGCCGGTCACAAGGCTTATGGAACAGGCCGGTTATAGTGAAATCCATGTGAAAAAGGATCTGTCAGGTCTTGACCGTGTGGCAGGCGCAAGGTACAATAAAAATTAGCTGTAGTTTTGCAGTTTGAGGAAGGATTGGACAAAGAGAGGAGAAAAATATGTTTGATAAATTAGAAGATCTGCTCATTCGTTTTGAGGAAATCTTAAGTGAACTTCAGGAGCCGGATGTGGCAAATGATCAAAACCGTTTCCGTAAATTAATGAAAGAACAAAATGATCTTACTCCGATTGTTGAGGCATATAGAGAATATAAGACATGTAAGCAGGCGATCGCAGACAGCCTTGAGATGCTGGAAATCGAAAGCGATGAAGAGATGCGTGAACTTGCCAAAGAAGAATTAAATGATGCGAAGAAGCGTGTGGAGGAATTGGAGCATGAGCTTAAGATCCTTCTGCTTCCAAAGGACCCAAATGATGACAAGAACGTAGTGGTAGAGATTCGTGCCGGAGCAGGCGGAGACGAGGCGGCTCTGTTTGCGGCTGAGATTTACCGTATGTACCTTCACTATGCAGAGAGCAGACGCTGGAAAGTGGAGCTGGTGGAATGTGAAGAGATCGGCATCGGCGGAATGAAGAATGTTACATTCATGATCAATGGACAGGGCGCTTATTCTGTAATGAAATATGAGTCCGGTGTTCATCGTGTACAGCGTGTGCCTGAGACAGAGTCCGGCGGACGTATCCATACGTCAACTATCACAGTAGCCGTGATGCCGGAGGCGGAGGACGTGGATGTGCAGATCGATGAGAAGGATATTCGTATCGATGTTATGCGTGCGTCCGGTAACGGTGGTCAGTGTGTCAATACGACCGACTCAGCAGTGCGTCTTACACATTATCCGACCGGAATTGTTATCTACAGTCAGACAGAGAAGTCACAGCTTCAGAACAAGGAGAAGGCATTTGCGCTTTTAAGAGCCAAATTGTATGATCTGGAGTGTCAGAAGCGTCACGATGCAGAGGCAGAGGCGAGAAAGAGTCAGATCGGAACAGGAGACCGTTCTGAGAAGATTCGTACTTATAATTTCCCACAGGGGCGTGTGACAGATCACCGAATCGGGCTTACACTTTACAAGCTTGACAAGATCATGAACGGAGATATCCAGGAGATCATCGATGCATGTATCGCAGCAGACCAGAGCGCGAAGCTTGCTCAGATGAATGAATAAGATTGAATAAATAATAGAAAAAAAGGGGAATACAAGCAAGGCTTGAAGTCCTCTTTTTTCAATATTTATCTTCGGCTTGAAGAAGGAAAAGGTGGGTATAATAAGAAAAAACGAAAAGGGGGAGAAAGAATGTTAGATAGAAAAAGAATGCGTACAGCGATGTTGATTGTGATGGCATTTTGTCTGCTGTGTATCACTTCTGTAGTTGCAGGAGACAGAGAGAAAAAGATAGATATACTGTTTACTCATGATGTGCATTCTCATCTGGACTGTTTTAAAGTGAAAAAATCCGGGGAGAAAACGAAGACCGTGGGCGGTTTTGCAAGAATGAAAACGTTGATCGATGAGAAACGAAAGGAAGATCCGGGACTTCTGCTGTTGGATGGCGGTGATTTTTCTATGGGAACGCTGTATCAGACCATCAACCGGACCGAAGCCGCAGAGCTTACGATGATGGGAAGGCTTGGCTATGATGCGGTGACCTTCGGAAATCATGAATTTGATTACCGGAGCAACGGATTATCAGAGATGCTTATTTCAGCGGTGAAAAATAAGGAAGAAGATGCTTCTCTTACACTTCCGATGCTCCTGAGTGCGAACATTGACTGGGAGAAAAATAAGGATCAAGAAGATCAAAAACTGCGAGAGGCAATGGAGCTATATGGAGCCAAACCGTATACGATTCTTGAGAGGAACGGTGTGAAGATCGGAATCTACGGCGTGCTGGGACAAGAGGCGGAGGATTTTGCACCGGAGAGCGGAATCGATTTTGATCCTATCGTAGATACTTCGAAAAAGATAGTCAAAGAATTAAAAGATCAAGGGGCAGAGATGATCATATGTCTGTCTCACAGCGGTACCAATGAAGACAGCAGCAAATCAGAGGATGAAGAGCTGGCAAGAAAGGTACCGGATATCGATGTGATCATCAGCGGACATACACATACTAAGCTGGAGGACTATATCAAAGAAGGAGATACGTATATTGTATCTTGCGGGAATTACGGAGAAGCTTTGGGAGAGCTTCGTTTGAAAAAGTCAGGAGACAGATGGAAAGCGGAGAAATACCAGTTGAATGATTTGACGGATGATGTGAAAGAAGACCCGGAGATCACAGAGATGTTAGGGCAGTATAAAAAATTAGTAGACGAAGAATATTTAAGTCAGTTTGGATATACGTTTGATCAGGTTCTGGCAGAAAATCCGGTTTCTTTTACGCAGATGGATGATTTCGGAAAACGAGTGGAGGAAGATACTCTCGGAAGTCTGATCGCAGATTCTTATATTTATGCGACTGCAAAAGCAGAAGGAGAAGACTATGAACCTGTGGCGGCAGCCTATGCGCCGTCCGGTACCATTCGTGACACGCTTCAGAAAGGGGAGATCACCGTATCGGATGCATTTAATGTCTGTTCACTGGGAGTGGGAGCAGATGGAGTGGCAGGCTATCCGCTGGTCAGTGTATATTTAACCGGTGAAGAATTGAAGACGGCAGCCGAGATCGATGTGTCAGTGTCACCGATCATGACGACCGCACAGCTGTATCCGAGCGGGATACGATGGACGTACAATTCCAACCGACTGATCTTAAACCGGGTGATAGATGTACGACTGAACGCAGATGTAGATACCGATGGAGAAGAACTTTCAGGAACCATTGAAGATGATAAATTGTACCGGGTAGTGGCAGGTCTGTACTCTGCGCAGATGCTCGGAACCGTGGAAGATACGTCTATGGGACTTCTGAAGATTACGCCGAAAGACAAAGACGGCAATGTGATCAAAGATTTTGAGAAGCACATTTTGTATGATCAAAAGGGAGCGGAAGTGAAAGAGTGGTATGCGCTTGCATCCTACTTGTCTTCCTTTGAAAAAAATGAAAAACAACTGCCTCAGATATCTGAAAAATATGAGAAAACCGAAGGCAGAAAGTCAGATACAGACAGTAAAAATATAGTGGAATTGCTTAAGAATCCTAATAAATTTACGTTTGTCATCGTAGGAATCGCCGGAGTCGTTCTGCTGCTTCTTGTATTTGTTGTAAGATTTCTTGTGAAATGCTATACTAAAAAACGTGTAAAAAAAGATAAAAAAAGATAAAAAAAGATAGAAGGTAAAAACGTGGAAGAATTTAATTTTAAAAGAGCAGAGCTGGAAGACAAAGAAGTAATCTCGGATTATTTCAGGCGTTATCCAGGCAGAAGCTGTGAAAGAACCTTTGTCAATGTATTTTTGTGGTCCAGAAAATATCCGGTGAAATGGGCGGTTATTGACCGGACACTTGTATTTAAAAGTGAGGATGAAGAGCATTTGTCTTTTGCATTTCCTACAGGAGAAGAGGAAGACATTAAAAAAGTCCTTCCGGTATTGAAAGCGTACTGCGAAGAGCGGGGCTATCCTTTCACCATGTACAATGTGACACCGGAAAACTATGAAAAACTGGAAGAATGGTTTCCGGGAGAGTATGAAATTGAGTACGACCGTGATCTGGCAGATTATGTATATGAGATGGAGAAGCTTGCGACGCTGTCCGGGAAAAAGCTTCACGGTAAAAGAAATCATATTAATAAATTCAAGGCGATGTATGAAAACCGCTGGAGTTATGAGAAAATGACGAAAGACAATCTGGAAGAGTGTTTTCAGATGGCTCTTAAGTGGAGAAACGATAACGGGTGCAATGATGATGAAGAGAAAAATGCAGAAATGTGTGTTACGTTGAATTCTCTTCGACTGTTTGAGGAACTGGAGCTTACAGGAGGCGTTCTGAGACTGGACGGAGAAATCATAGCATTTACAATGGGAGAACCGGTCAGCGAGGATACGTTTGTTGTGCATATTGAGAAAGCTTATGCAGATGTTCAGGGAGCCTATCCGATGATCAATCAGCAGTTTGTCTCCAATGAATGCGGAGAATATCAGTATATTAACAGGGAAGAAGATACTGGAGCAGAGGGATTAAGAAAAGCCAAATTGTCTTATCGACCGGTATTTTTAGTTGAAAAAGGTGTTGTAAAAGAAAAGGAGAGATAACATGATCGCTGAAAAAATGAAAGGAATGGTAGCTAACAGCTCTGCCATCCGTGCAATGTTTGAAGAAGGAAATCGTCTTGCAGAAATATACGGAGCAGAAAATGTATATGATTTCAGCCTCGGCAATCCGAATGTTCCTGCACCGCAGGCGGTGAAACAGGCAATGATAGAGCTCCTTGATGAGAGTGATCCGGTGGTGCTTCACGGCTATACAAACAGCAACAGCGGGTATGCGGATGTGAGACAAACCGTTGCAGAGTCAGTAAATGAACGATTCGGAACTGCATTTACCGGAGAGAATATTGTGATGACGGTAGGGGCAGCAGGCGGATTGAATGTAATCTTTAAGACGCTTCTGAATCCGGGAGATGAAGTCATCGCATTTGCACCGTATTTTGGTGAATATCGTTCCTACACGAACAACTACGATGGAGTTCTTGTTGAGATCTCTCCAAATACTGAGAATTTCCAGCCAAAGCTTGAGGAGTTTGAAGAGAAGATTACTCCAAAGACCAAGATTGTTATTGTGAATACACCGAATAATCCGACAGGAGTTGTATATTCAGAGGAAACAATTCGGAAAATGACGGAGATCATGGAAGCAAAACAGAAGGAATATGGTACAGATATTTATCTCGTTTCCGATGAGCCATACAGAGAGCTTGCCTATGATGGAGTGGAAGTTCCGTATCTGACGAAATACTACAACAATACGATCATCGGATATTCTTACAGTAAATCATTATCACTTCCCGGAGAGCGTATCGGTTATCTTGTGATTCCGGATGAGGTGGCAGACAGTGATGATGTAAAGTCTGCGGCAAATGTGGCAACCAGAATTCTCGGGTTTGTCAATGCGCCGACATTGCAGCAGAAGGTCGTTGCAAAATGTATCAACGAGAAGACAGACCTTACTTTTTACAATAGAAACAGAGAGACTTTATATAACGGTCTGATTGATTGTGGATTTGAGTGTATCAAACCACAGGGAGCATTTTATCTGTTCGTAAAATCTCCGGTGGAAAATGAAAAAGCCTTTTGTGAAGAGGCGAAGAAATTACATATTCTTATGGTACCGGGAAGTTCCTTTGCCTGTCCGGGATATGTAAGACTGGCATATTGTGTATCGTATGAAACAATAGTAAATTCACTTCCGAAGTTTCAGGAGCTTGCAAAGAAATATTTTTAAGTGAACAGATAGAGATAGGGTGGTCATATGAAAGCATTTGAAAAAAATATCCGAAAAGTTGAGCCTTATGTACCGGGAGAACAGCCACAGAGAAAGGTTGTCAAACTGAACACGAATGAGAATCCGTACCCGCCGGCGCCGAAGGTGGAAGAAATCCTTCGCACCTTTGACGCAGAGCTTCTGCGCAAATACCCGGACCCGGCGGCGGAAGTGCTTGTAAAGGCGCTTGCAGAACACTATCAGGTGGGTGCAGATCAGGTGTTTGTCGGAGTGGGTTCCGATGATGTATTAGCCATGTGTTTTCTTACCTTTTTTAATTCCGGGCGTCCGGTTTATTTCCCGGACATTACATATTCTTTTTATAAAGTGTGGGCAGAGCTCTATCGGATACCGTATGAGTTAAAATCGTTAGATAACGAGTTTCATCTTGTGCCGGAAGATTATTACGGAGAAAACGGCGGCGTGATCTTTCCGAATCCGAATGCACCGACCGGACTCTATGAAGATCTTGATGCGGTGGAGGATATTCTGAAGCATAATCAGGATGTGATTGTAATTGTGGATGAAGCTTATATTGATTTTGCAGGAAGATCTGCAGTGGAGCTCATTGATAAATATGAGAATCTGATTGTTGTGCAGACCTTCTCAAAAGCCCGTTCTATGGCCGGAATGCGAATCGGTTATGCAATTAGTAATCCGGCTTTGATCCGTTACTTAAATGATGTGAAGTATTCTTTTAATTCGTATACTATGAATCAGACAGCGCTTCTGTGCGGTGTGGAGGCTGTGAGAGACAGGGCTTATTTTGAGCAGTGCGTATCAGAGATCGTGAAGACAAGGCAGTGGGCAAAGGAAGAATTTAAGAAGCGCGGATTTGAATTTCCGGATTCCAGTGCAAATTTCCTGTTTGTTACACATCCGAAGCAGGATGCTAAGACGCTGTTCGAAGCATTGAAAGAGAAGGACGTCTATGTGCGGTATTTTGGCAGCAGACGAATCGACCAGTATCTGCGTGTGACCATCGGAACAAGAGCGGAAATGGAGACGCTGTTCTCGTGTCTTGACCAGATTATGAAGTAGTCGAAAAGGAGTAAAAATTATGAAAAAAATATTACAGGGAATTGTGATAGGAATTGCGAATATCATCCCCGGCGTCAGCGGCGGTACGATGATGGTTGCTATGGGAATCTATGATAAATTGATTCATTCCATCACACACCTGAGAAAAGAATTCAAAGAAAGTATGAAGTTTTTAATTCCGGTATTTGCAGGTGTCGGAATCGCGATTGTTGTTATTGCAAGAATTTTGGAAGCGTGCTTTGCCATGTTCCCGATTCAGACAAATTTACTGTTTTGTGGATTGATCGTCGGAAGTCTTCCGTTTATTTTTAAACACGTCAAGGGCAAAAGTATTTCCGTCGGGATGATCCTTTCCTTCCTCGTATTCTTCGGGATTGTTGTCGTGATGGCATTTATGGGAGAAAGCGAAGGAAATGCAGCGGATGTAAGCTTTGGACTTGTCAATGTGATAAAATTATTCGGTATCGGCGTTATTGCGGCAGCGACCATGGTAGTTCCGGGTGTCAGTGGTTCTATGATGCTTATGATCCTCGGATATTATAATACGATTTTGGAATGCATTAATGATACCGTTTCAGCGCTTGCTGATTTTAATCTGTCCGTGCTGATGCAGAACGTGTTGATCCTTGCTCCGTTCGGAGTGGGAGTCGTATTTGGAATTTTCCTGATCGCCAAGATCATTGAATTTATTTTCCAACGCGCAGAAACACATGCTTACTGGGCGATCATCGGTCTTATTATGGCATCACCGATTGCAATTCTCTGGAAGACAGACTGGAGTGGTTTTTCTCTTGCAGCGGTGCTCACAGGAGTAGTGACTTTTGCAATTGGTTGGTTTATTGCAAGTAAATTAGGAGATGAGTAAAAAACAAGAATGCCGTTTCAGGCATTCTTGTTTTGACTATCCTTTAATTCTAATAATGAGATATAATCGGCTAACGATTTTTTGGAAGATCGGGAGAGGTGACGGTATCGTTGAATGAACTGTTTTTCATCATCAGAGTATACAGGTTCTCTGCTGGGAGTTAACTCTATAGTTTCCTGCCCGGTCTGACTGTCCAGAAGATAATCGACACTGACATGAAAAAGATTTGCCAGAGATGCCAGCTTCTCATGTGAAGGCTGACGGCTCTTCGTCTCATAGCCGGCAATTGTAGAACGGGCGACATTGAGTTTACGGGCTACATATTCTTGCGTCATTTTGTTTTCAAGACGAAGTGCTTTTAATTTCTGGTCAAATGACATGCTCTTGATCCTCCTTTTCTTAAGATGGTTATATTTTATCAATTGTGTCGATAAAGAACATAGTTAGTGCCGAAGCTCAACAAAATGTTGCATGTGAAACAATAGAATGACGCAATACGGAACAATCTGTATTGATAGAATGTGAAGAAGAGAGGAATATTATAAATGAGACAGGAAAGATTTAAAATGGAACGGGAAGGTCTCGTAGAAGAAGGACAGGAAGTGGAGATCAGTGAAAGAAGCGCTGTGACCGGTCAATATACATATCTGGTAGAGCCATCTGTGGCGATGTCCGGGATTTATCGTACAAGGCAGAGAATCAAGTCGAGAAAAGGAATCATAAAAGAAATAGAGAAGACGCAGAGAGGGTATTATCTCGTAGTGGAATTAGATGAAGAGCCGGTTTAGACCGTTGACACATTTGGAGAAACCACCTATAATTTATAAGAAGACAACAATGACAGTAGAGAGGAAGAAAATATGATAATCGCAAAAAATGATGAAGAAAAGAGAAGCAGGATATGGAGGATCGTAACTACCGTTTCGTCTGCTTTGATCGTAATCATAGGAATATATCTTCTTACCAAGATGTTTACAACAAATCCGCTGGAAGGCGAATGGATAGATGAGAACGGAAGAATTGATCTCAACATCAAGAGCAATGGTACTATGACGATGATGGTGCTGGATTTCGCAGAAGAGGACCGTGTGGATGTGAATGTGAAGTACAGCATTGATAAGGACGATAAGATCATTACGATTTCATCAAAAGATTCGGAGCTTGAGAAGCTGGCAGAAAAGTCCGACGGCCATTATACAAAAGAAGATTTAGAAGCGGTAGTGGATACACTTACCGGAACTTTTTCCTACAGCGTGGATAAAAAACAGCTGACGCTCTCTGAGCGAGAGTATGGTGAGCAGATGATATTTACAAAAAAATAAAAGTGTACCCCCTCTATACACATCGCTGGTAGAGGGGGTTTGATTATGCAGGAACAAACAATCCATAGGGATAAAGAAGGGAGAAAAGGTATGTTCAGAGAGAAGACAAAGGAGATTCAGATCGGAAATGTAACAATCGGCGGCGGGAACAAGGTTGCGATTCAGTCTATGACAAATACAAAGACAGAAGATGTGGAAGCTACAGTGGCACAGATCTTGGCGCTTGAAAAAGCCGGCTGTGAGATCATTCGTTGCGCAGTACCGACCATGGAGGCGGCACAGGCACTTGGAAGTATAAAAAAGCAGATACATATTCCGTTGGTGGCAGATATTCATTTTGATTATCGTCTGGCAATTGCCGCAATAGAAAATGGCGCAGATAAGATCCGCATCAATCCGGGCAACATCGGAAGCAGAGAACGTGTGCAGGCGGTTGTAGACAAAGCAAAAGAATATGGGGTGCCTATCCGTGTAGGTGTGAACAGTGGCTCTCTGGAAAAAGAACTGGTAGAAAAATATGGTAAAGTTACAGCGGAAGGGCTGGTAGAAAGTGCTATGGATAAAGTGCATATGATCGAAGAGATGGGATATGACCAGCTTGTGGTAAGTATCAAATCCTCCGATGTGCTGATGTGTGTCAAAGCCCATGAACTGATTGCAAAGCAGTGTAAATATCCGCTTCATGTAGGTATCACAGAGTCCGGAACTGTGTGGGCGGGAAATATTAAATCGTCGGTTGGACTGGGAATGATCTTAGGGCAGGGAATCGGTGATACGATCCGTGTATCTCTGACCGGTGATCCGGTGGAGGAGATTCGAACAGCAAAGCTTGTGCTTAAGACCCTTGGACTTAGAACAGGCGGTATTGAAGTTGTGTCCTGTCCGACTTGCGGAAGAACTAAGATTGATCTGATCGGGCTTGCCAATCAGGTAGAAAAGATGGTATCTGACATTCCGCTGGACATTAAGGTTGCTGTCATGGGCTGTGTGGTGAACGGACCTGGAGAAGCCAAAGAGGCAGATATCGGAATCGCAGGCGGGATTGGAGAAGGGCTTCTGATCAAGAAGGGCGAGATCGTGAAAAAGATAAAAGAAGACGAATTGTTAGAAACGCTTAGATGGGAGTTGTTACACTGGAATGAATAAATCATTTTTTGAAGTATTTCCAACTTTAAAAGTGAATGAAGATATCCAACTGCTTTTTCAGGGCGTTGAGGTGGCTAAAGTCGCGACGAATACAAGGCGCGACTTTATTAAAGTGCATATTGTGAGCACACATCTTATTCAAAAACAGCGCATTTATGAAATTGAAAAAATGCTAAAGGAGCAGTTGTTCGGGAAAAATTATATACAGGTGCAGCTGGTAGAACAGTATGATCTGTCAGCGCAATATACCCCTGAAAATCTGATGAATGAATATCTTGACAGCATCTATCTGGAGCTGGGGAACCGAAGCGTCGTAGAGCGCAGTATGATGCAGGGGGCAAGCTATTCATTTGAGGACGAGAATATCTTATGTCTGAGGCTTACAGATACGATCGTGGCAGAAGGAAAGAAAGAAGCGCTGTCTTCCTATCTGGAAACGATTTTTGCAGAGCGCTTCCGGCGTCCCATAGAAGTTCGTATATTATATGAAGCTGCGAAGGACAGCAAATTAAAGTACAACGACATGAAACTCAAGCAGGAAGTCAATGCGATCTTGGATCACGCAGAAGCAATGCAGGCGGAAAAAGGAGTCTCGGAGAAGCAAGAGGATAAGAAAGAGAGCAAAGCAGGAAAAGAGAAAGTCTCTCCCGGAAAAGAAAAGAGAAGCTTTTCAGCTTATGGAAAAGGGAAAAGAGACAATTATTCTCCGATCAAACGCAACTCGGACGATCCGAATCTTGTGTACGGACGTGATTTCGATGATGACCCGATCGAACTTCGAACAGTCGTCGGCGAGATGGGTGAGATTACGCTACGCGGTAAGATCATTAGCTTTGATACAAGAGAGATCCGAAATGAAAAAACAATCGTCATGTTTGCAATCACAGACTTTACAGATACTATTATGGTTAAAATGTTTGTGAGAAATGAACAGCTGCCGGAAATCTTAGGCGAAGTAAAAAGCGGAGCATTTTTGAAGATCAAAGGTGTGACGACGATTGATAAATTTGACGGAGAACTGACCATTGGTTCTGTGACCGGAATCCGCAAGATTGCTGATTTTACAGAATCAAGGCAGGACACTGCGCCGGAGAAGAGAGTAGAGCTTCACTGTCATACGAAGATGAGCGACATGGATGGCGTATCGGAGGTGTCAGCGCTTCTTAAACGGGCGCATGACTGGGGACATAAAGCGATTGCGATTACTGATCACGGCGTTGTGCAGGGATTCCCGGATGCCAATCATTTTATTGAGAGACTCCCCGCTGATGATCCTTTTAAGGTGATATACGGGGTGGAAGGATATTTAGTCGATGACCTGCAGGATGTGGCAGTTAATGAAAAAGGACAGTCGCTGCACGGAACCTTTGTTGTGTTTGACTTGGAGACGACCGGGTTTAGTCCGATCAAAGATAAGATTATTGAAATCGGCGCGGTAAAGGTAGAAAATGGGAAGATTACAGAACGCTTCAGTACGTTTGTAAACCCGAAGGTGCCGATTCCGTTTGAGATTACAAAACTTACAAGCATCACCGATCAGATGGTGTTGGATGCGCCGGATATAGAGACTGTTCTGCCACAATTTCTGGAATTTGTGGGGGATGCGGTTCTGGTGGCGCATAACGCGGGATTTGATGTGGGATTTATTGAACAAAACTGCCGGTATCAGGATATTCAACCGGATTTTACTTCTGTGGATACTGTTGCCATGGCAAGGATTCTTCTGCCTACGTTGTCGAAATATAAGCTGAATGTTGTGGCGAATGCGCTTCACATTTCTCTGGAAAATCACCATCGGGCAGTAGACGATGCGGAAGCGACGGCGGAGATTTTTGTCCGTTTTGTGGAAATGTTAGATGAGAGAAATATTCGGACGCTCACGAAGCTTAACCAGTTTGGAGCAAAGAGCAAAGATGCGGTAAAAAAACTGCCCTCTTACCATGTGATCATTCTTGCCAAGAATCAGACCGGGCGTGTGAATTTATATAGTCTTGTGTCAAAGTCCCACTTAGAATACTTTGGACGTCAGCCAAGAATACCAAAAAGTGAACTGTCGAAGTACCGAGAAGGTCTGATCGTGGGAAGTGCATGTGAAGCAGGAGAGCTCTATCAGGCAATCTTAAACGAAAAGTCCGAGGAGCGGATTGCAAGAATCGTGAATTTCTATGATTATCTGGAAGTACAGCCCCTTGGAAATAACCGGTTTATGATCGAGAGCAGCCGAATCGGGAATGTAAACAGTGAAGAGGACATCAGAAATATAAACCGCCGGATCATTTCTCTTGGAGAAAGGTTTAATAAACCGGTAGTGGCAACCTGCGATGTACATTTTATGGACCCGGAGGATGAAGTATACCGCCGGATCATTATGGCGGGAAAAGGATTTACAGATGCAGACGAACAGGCGCCGTTGTATCTTCACACAACCGACGAGATGCTGGCGGAATTTGAATATCTTGGTTCGGCAAAAGCGCGGGAGATCGTTATTGAGAATCCGAATAAAATTGCAGATATGGTGGAACGCATTTCACCGGTAAGACCGGATAAATGTCCTCCTGTCATTCCGGATTCCGATAAGCAGCTAAGAGAGATCTGTTATAATAAGGCGCACTCCATGTATGGAGAGGAACTTCCGCCGGTTGTTACGGAGCGTCTGGAAAGAGAGCTGAACTCTATCATTTCCAATGGATTTGCGGTTATGTACATTATTGCACAGAAATTGGTGTGGAAATCCAATGAAGACGGTTACCTGGTAGGTTCCCGTGGATCTGTCGGGTCTTCTTTCGTTGCAACGATGGCGGGAATTACGGAAGTAAATCCATTAAGCCCTCATTATTA
>FR892666.1:29271-125721 GCA_000433535.1 Dorea sp. CAG:317 | reverse complement strand
GGATGGGATATGCCGGATAAGGCTTGTCCGGTGTGCGGAGAGCCTCTTATAAAGGATGGATTCGATATTCCGTTTGAGACGTTCCTTGGATTTAAAGGAAATAAAGAACCTGATATTGACTTGAACTTCTCGGGAGATTATCAGAGTAATGCGCATAAGTACACAGAAGTTATCTTCGGAGCGGGGCAGACTTACCGTGCCGGAACCATAGGAACGCTGGCGGACAAGACGGCATTCGGTTATGTGAAAAACTATTACGAGGAGAGAGGTCAGGGAAAGAGAAACTGTGAAATTGACCGGATCGTGCAGGGATGTACCGGTATCCGCAGAAGTACCGGTCAGCATCCGGGAGGTATTATCGTACTTCCGCTGGGCGAGGATATTAATTCGTTTACACCGGTGCAGCATCCGGCAAATGATATGACAACGGATATCGTTACAACACATTTTGACTACCATTCCATTGACCATAACCTGTTAAAATTAGATATTCTGGGACACGATGATCCGACGATGATTAAGACGCTGGAAGAATATATCAGTTCTCCGGCGATGGAAAATGAATATAATGAAACAGACCATAAGTTTGTGGCGACGGATATTCCACTGGATGATCCGGGGGTAATGTCGCTGTTCCATGATACGTCCGCACTTGGCATCAAGCCGGAGGATATCGGAGGCTGTCCGGTGGGCTGTCTTGGTATTCCTGAGTTTGGAACCGACTTTGTTATTCAGATGGTTGTGGACACGAAGCCAAAGAGTTTGTCCGATCTGATCCGTATTTCCGGGCTCTCACACGGAACCGACGTATGGCTTAACAATGCGCAGGAATTGATTCGAAGCGGGAAAGCAACCATTTCTACCGCAATCTGTACCCGTGATGATATTATGACGTATCTCATTAATAAGGGGATGGACAGTGAGGAATCCTTTACGATCATGGAACGTGTCCGTAAAGGAACGGTTGCAAAAGGGAAATGTAAGGAGTGGCCGGACTTTAAGAAGGATATGGCTGAGCATGACGTGCCGGATTGGTATATCTGGTCCTGCGAAAAGATTAAATACATGTTCCCGAAGGCACATGCGGCAGCATATGTTATGATGGCGTACCGGATCGCCTACTGTAAGATTAATTATCCTCTTGCATATTACGGAGCTTATTTTGGTATCCGCGCAGATGCCTTCTCTTATGAGATCATGTGTCAGGGGAAAGAGAAGCTTCAGTATTACATTAATGATTATAACCGTAGGTCCGCCTCGCTTAGTAAAAAAGAGCAGGACACGATGAAGGATATGCACATCGTGCAGGAAATGTATGCCAGAGGCTATGAGTTTCTGCCGATTGATATCTATAAGGCGAAGGCAACAAAATTTCAGATCATCGACGGGAAATTAATGCCGCCGTTTTCCAGTATTGACGGAATGGGTGAGAAAGCGGCAGAAGGAATGGAGGAAGCGGCAAAAGACGGACCGTATCTGTCAAGGGATGATTTCCGCCAGAGAACAAAGGCAAGTAAAACAGTCATCGATTACATGGGTAGTCTGGGACTGTTAGGAGATCTTCCGGAATCCAATCAGTTGTCTCTCTTTGATCTGTAGAGAGGATGAAGAAATAAGAAAAGAGATGAAGCAGTTATATGAATAAAAAATATAAAGGAATCTTGTACATCGTTGTGTCGGCATTTTGTTTTGCACTCATGAATCTATTTGTACGGATGGCGGGTGATCTGCCATCTATACAAAAAAGCTTTTTTCGAAACTTTGTCGCGGCAATCTTTGCGTGTGTAATCCTGTTGAAAGAGAACATACCATTTCGCTGTAAGCGGGAAAATCTCATCTATCTGGTTTTGAGAGCGGTATTTGGGACAGTTGGAATTCTGTGCAATTTTTATGCTATTGATCACTTAGTGCTGGCAGATGCGTCGATGCTCAACAAGATGTCCCCGTTCTTTGCGGTAATCTTCAGCTTCCTGATTTTGAAAGAGAAGGTGACAGTTCCACAGGCGCTGTTTGTAGCAGGAGCCTTTCTCGGCAGTTTATTCGTAATCAAACCGACATTTGCCAATATGAATTTGTTCCCGTCTGTGTTGGGGCTTTTGGGAGGAATCGGAGCAGGAGCCGCTTATACGATGGTGCGAAAGCTTGGAGAGAGAGGAGAAAAGGGTCCGTTTATCGTATTCTTTTTCTCGGCTTTTTCCTGTCTGGCAACTTTGCCATGGCTGATCTTTGACTATCATCCGATGTCGGCAGCACAGTTGATAACCTTGCTTTTGGCGGGACTTGCGGCAGCAGGCGGACAGTTTTCCATTACAGCGGCATACTTTTATGCGCCGGCACGGGAAATCTCGGTTTACGATTATTCGCAGATTTTATTTTCGGCGGCTCTGGGCTTCTTGTTCTTCGGTCAGATTCCAGATGTACTCAGCTGGGTGGGCTACGGAATCATATGCGGGATGGCTGTGCTCATGTTCTTTTATAATAAAAAAGAGCTTCGTACCCCGGGGTAAAAAGACGATAAGCCCCGGGGGAAACACACGCTGTCCCCTGGGGGAAAAACACACTGTACCCCGGGGTAGAAAGACGCCGGGTTGACTTTCCCGGATTTTTTGGGTATACTGAACGAGCAAATAGAAAAATAGGATAAATGAAAAAGGAGGTAAGACCATGGACGGTAATTCGGCGCGAAGTTGGAATTACATATTGTTGAACGGATATGGCAATGCTATGAGTCTGCCTTCTTGCAGCGCCTTTATCGCATGAACTTAAGGAACACAGATGTGATAAAGGTGTGGTGATAGATGTGCAGAAACTGCCTGTCCGTGAGAAACTCGATGGATCAGGCAGTATTTTTATGCCCTTTTTTGGAAAAGTGTTGGAAATACTGCGGCTTAAAACAGGAGGGCGTAATTATGGCAAAAAACATTTTACTTGAATTATTAACAGATAAGAAATATTTAGAACTGAAAAAAGTCCTGTCAGAATATAATTCGGTGGATCTGGCAGAACTTTTACTGGATATGGAAGATAAAGATCTTGCATTTGTGTTTCGGATGATTGATAAAGATAAGGCGGCAGAAGTATTTTCTTACATGGATGATGACCAGAGACAGGTGCTGCTTCAGTCTTTCACAAGTCAGGAGATCCGATTGATCCTGGATGCCATGTATACAGATGATGCGGTGGATCTCTTGGAGGATATGCCGGCAAATGTAGTCAATCACCTGCTGGATCAGGTGAGTCAGGATACAAGGGCAGATATCAACCGCCTGCTGAAATATCCGGAGGACAGCGCAGGAAGCATTATGACCGTGGAGTATATTGACGTTACTTTGCAGATGACAGTGCAGCAGACCTTGGATAAAATCCGTACGATAGGAATCCACAGTGAAACGGTGTACACTTGTTATGTAGTGGAGAAAAGGAAGCTGTGCGGGATTGTTACGGCAGAAGCATTGTTGACCAATGACGGAGATACGCAGGTGAAGGAACTGATGGAAGAAAATTATATCTTCATCCGCACCACAGATGACAGGGAGGATGCTGCGAAATTATTCCGTAAATATGATTTGATCGCGATTCCTGTCTTAGATCAGGAGGGCTATATTGTCGGGATAGTAACATTTGACGATGCGATTGATGTGTTGACCGAAGAAACGACCGAGGATATCCATAAGATGGCGGCAATCGCTTCCAGTGAGGAGTCTTACCTTAAGACATCCGTGCTCGAACATGCGAGACACAGAATTTTATGGCTTTTGATCTTAATGTTTTCCGCAACAATTACAGGTGCGATCATAACGAAATATGAGAATGCATTTACTGCAATCCCGCTCTTAGTATCCTTTATCCCGATGCTTATGGATACGGGCGGAAATTGTGGTTCCCAGAGTTCCACACTGATCATTCGCGGACTGGCGGTAGATGAGCTTCATTTTTCAGACTTTTTTACGATACTTTGGAAAGAATTCCGGGTTGCGATCGTTGTGGGAGTTGTTCTGGCATTGGCAAATGGGGTTCGCATTTTCTGGGTATATAAAAATCTTCCCATGGCTGTTGTGGTAGCGGCTTCGCTTGTAGTAACGATCGTGATTGCAAAGTTGGTGGGATGCATCCTTCCAATCCTCGCAAAACGTCTTCGCATGGACCCTGCGATCATGGCGTCTCCGTTGATCACAACGATTGTTGATACCTGTTCCATTGTCATATATTTTCAGATTGCTACATTGATGTTTCATATATCGTAGAGAACATATAGAAGGAGAGAACGAAAAATGAGCAAACAATCACAGATCACCCATTGGTGCCATGAGATCATTCGCTCCCAGGCGGTTCGAGGGGGTTTTTACATTGACGCAACTATGGGGAAGGGAAACGACACGAGATTCTTTTGTGAACTTGCGGGAGATGAAGGACATATTCTTGCATTTGACATCCAAAAAGAGGCACTGGAAGCAACTGAGAAGTTGCTGAGAGATCACGAAATCGGGCGGAAACTGTATGAAGATGGCAGCGTTCAGTTGATTTTTGGCGGTCACGAGCATATGGATGAGTATGCCGGGCAAGAGACGGCAGATGTGATATGTTTTAATTTCGGGTACCTGCCCGGGGGAGACCATCAGATAGCCACACAGAAGACAACGAGTGTAGAGGCAATTAAAAAAGGTCTTAAGATATTAAAACATGGCGGAATGATGAGCCTTTGCATTTACAGCGGAGGAGATACCGGATTTGAAGAAAAAGATGCCATCTTGGAATATTTGAGAAGCTTACCGGCGAGAGAGTATACCGTTATTCAAAATACATATTTTAACAGAGGGAACAATCCGCCGATGCCGGTATTTATATTCAAGGAGTAAATAAGGAGGGAAGAAACGTGAGAAGACGAGAAAGAGAAGTGGTCGAACCCAATGAGATCAGAGACATTGTTGAAGCGTGTAAAGTATGCCGCCTTGGATTCTGTGAGGAAGGAGAAGTCTACATTGTACCGGTGAATTTCGGGTACGATATGAAGGGAAAAGAGCTGACTCTTTATATTCACTGTGCAGGGGAAGGCCGTAAGATTGATCTGATCAGGAAAAATGCAAAAGTCGGTATTGAGATGGACTGTCACCATGAGTTGGCAGAAGGAGACCTTGCCTGTCAATACAGTTATTATTATGCCAGTCTCATCGGAAACGGGCATGCGAAAATTGTGGAAGAAACGTACAAGAAGAAAGAGGCGCTCGGGAAAATCATGGAACATCAAACGGGAAAAATATTTGACGAGTCCGAAATGAATCCGAAGCTTGTGGAGTCTGTGACGGTTTTGAAAATTGATCTGGACACTTATACATGTAAAAGGCATTCAAAAAATAAATAAATTTTCGCAACTTAATGCTTTAACTTGCGAAAGTAATGTGCTATACTAAAACAGTCGTAAGAAAATACTTGCGGCTGTTTTTTCAGTATAAGCTGATAACTTGGAAGTATGAAGGAGGAGATACTATGATTTGGGCGAAGGAAGAGACACTGCCAAGACGTGAGATTGAGAAGATTCAGCTGGCACGGTTAAAAGAAACCGTAAGCTATATCTATGAGAAAGTAGAGCCATATCGTAGGAAAATGGATGAAGCACAAGTGAAACCGGATGACATTCAGAGTCTGAGCGATCTGAAGAAAATGCCATTTACATATAAAGCAGATTTTAGAGATAACTATCCAACCGGACTATTTGCAGTAGAGAAAAAGGATCTGGTACGTTTTCACGCAAGTTCAGGGACAACCGGGAAACCGACGGTAGTAGGATATACGAAGAAGGACCTTGATAACTGGCTGAACAACGTGGCAAGAATTGCATGTATGGGAGGCGCAACACCGGATGATGTGGCGCAGATCGCATTTGGCTACGGAACCTTCACAGGAGCGTTAGGTCTCCACGGAGGACTGGAGAAGCTTGGAGCTGCGGTAATCCCAATGTCTTCCGGAAATACAAAAAAACAGATTATGTTCATGCAGGATGTAGGAACTACGCTGCTTGTTGCAACGCCTTCGTATGCACTGCATCTTGGAGAAGAGATAAGAGCAAGGGGGCTGGACCCGGAGAAAGACTTGAAAGTACATATCGGTCTGTTCGGCGGAGAAGGAATGACAGAACCTATGCGTGATGAGATGCACAAAGTATGGGGAGAGAAATTCCTTTGTACGCAAAACTACGGAATGAGTGAATTGTGCGGTCCGGGAGTTGCAGGAGAGTGTGAAGAACTGTGCGGTATGCATATCAATGAAGACTGGTTTATACCGGAAGTGATCGATCCGAAGACCGGGGAAGTGCTTCCGGCAGGTGAGAAAGGAGAGCTGGTCATTACCTGCCTTGGGAAAGAAGCGCTCCCGCTGGTGCGTTACAGAACCGGAGATTTGACAAGACTTTTTTACGAACCTTGTAAATGTGGAAGAACAACGGTCCGTATGGAGAATCTGTCCGGACGGGCAGACGATATGCTTGTCATCCGCGGCGTGAATGTATTCCCAACGCAGATTGAAGAAGTATTGCTTCAGATTCCTGAGATTGGTCCTCATTATGAGATTGTAGTAGAACGCAAGAATCGACTGGATGTTATGACGATCTCCGTAGAGCTGGTAGATCACAGACTGCTTGACAGTTACAGTAAGTTAAGTGAATTAGAACAGCGGATTGTGAAGGAATTAAAGGCGCAGCTTGGATTAGCTACAAGAATCAAACTGGTAGCGCCATATTCTCTTCAGAGATTTGAAGGAAAAGCAAAGAGAGTGACAGATTTACGAAAGGATGGATTATAAAAATGGCGGATAAAAAGAAAGTAATCATGCTCGGCAATGAAGCGATTGCCAGAGGAGCTTATGAGGCGGGAGTAAAAGTTTCTGCTGCATATCCGGGGACACCAAGCACGGAGATCAGTGAATATCTTGTACAGTACAAGGAAGATCTCTATTGCGAATGGTCACCAAATGAGAAAGTAGCGACAGAGGTAGCGGTAGGTGCATCGCTTGCGGGAACAAGAGCGATGGCATGTATGAAGCATGTGGGCTTCAACGTAGCGGCAGACCCGACATACAGCGTATCTTATATGGGGGTAAACGGAGGTCTGGTCATTGTAGTTGCAGATGATCCGGGACTCTACAGTTCCCAGAATGAACAGGATACCAGAATGGTAGCCCGCGCGGCAAAACTTCCGGTTTTAGAACCATCTGACAGTGCAGAAGCAAAAGAATTTATGAAGCTTGCATTTGAATTAAGTGAAAAATTTGACCGTCCTTTCGTCTATCGGACAACGACAAGACTTGCGCACTCTCAGGGCGTTGTGGAACTGGAGGAACGGACAGATGTGGAAGATAAAGCATATGTCAAAGATATTAGAAAGAATGTCATGATGCCGGGAAATGCAAAGCTTCGCCATGTGGAAATCGAAAAGCGGAATCAGGAACTTGCAGAAGCGGCAAATACACTTCCAATCAACAGAGTCGAAATGTGTGAT
Source organism: Dorea sp. CAG:317 (assembly GCA_000433535.1). Taxonomy (GTDB): domain Bacteria; phylum Bacillota; class Clostridia; order Lachnospirales; family Lachnospiraceae; genus Dorea_D. The sequence goes on along the minus strand of FR892666.1, from coordinate 118,231 downwards.
ACAAAGATAGGAGTGATCACAAGCGGAATTCCATATCAGTATGTAAAGGAAGCGTTGCCGGAAGCATCTGTGTTAAAGCTTGGACTTGTGAATCCGCTTCCGAAGAAATTGATTGAAGAGTTTGCATCCAAAGTTGACACCTTGTATATCGTGGAGGAACTTGATCCGGTAATTGAGGAACAGGTAAGGGCATGGGGAATTCCTGCAGTCGGCAAAGAAATACTCACAGAGCAGGGAGAATACAGTGCAAATCTTTTAAGAAAAGCAATTTTGAAAGAAAATCCTGACCTTGACGAAGCGGCACAAGTACCCGGAAGACCCCCGATTCTATGTCCGGGCTGTCCGCACAGAAGTGTGTACCATGTATTGAATAAGTTGAAAATGCACGCGGCAGGAGATATCGGATGTTATACACTTGGTGCGGTAGCGCCGTTGAGTGTGGTAGACACAACGATGTGTATGGGTTCCAGTATTTCTACGCTTCATGGAATGGAAAAGGCAAAGGGCAAAGACTATATTAAGAACTGGGTAGCTGTGATCGGTGATTCCACCTTTTTACATACCGGCGTAAATTCACTTATGAATATGGTATATAATCATGCAACCGGTACGGTGATGATTCTTGACAACTCCACAACCGGAATGACAGGACATCAGGATCATGCGGCAACCGGTAAAACACTTCAGGGAGATCCGACTTACGCCATTGACATACCGGCGCTTTGCAGAGCAATGGGTGTGAAAAATGTAATCGAAGTCAATGCCTTTGACATTGATACACTGGAGAAGACGGTCAAAGAGGAAGTAGCAAAGGATGAAGTATCCGTGATCATTACGAAGAGTCCGTGTGTATTGCTTACAAAAGGCAAGAAACCATTGTACATTGCTCATGCGGATAAATGTAAGAAATGCGGGATGTGCATGAAACCGGGCTGCCCGGCAATGACAAGAAATGAAGATGGAACGATTCATATTGACGATACTATGTGTACCGGCTGTGGATTGTGTGAACGTCTGTGTAAATTCAATGCGATCGAATTGGTAAAGGAGGGAAAGTAATGGCTGCAAAAAATATTATGATCGTCGGTGTGGGCGGTCAGGGAACACTTCTTACCAGCAGAGTTTTAGGAGGAATTGCAACGTGCGCGGGATATGATGTGAAGCTGTCAGAGGTTCACGGAATGGCTCAGAGAGGCGGAAGCGTTGTGACATTCGTTCGTTATGGAGAGAAAGTTGCAGAACCAATCGTAGAGGAAGGGCAGGCGGACGTTCTTATTGCATTTGAACGTCTGGAAGCTTTGAGATACGCACATTTCTTAAAGAAAGACGGAGCGTTGATCGTCAATGACTGGAGAATCGATCCGATGCCGGTCGTGATCGGAGCAGCAGAGTATCCGGAAGGAATCATAGAACAATTACAGCAAAAGCACAAAGTTTATACGGTAAATGCCACAGAAGAAGCGAAGAAAATCGGAAATGCAAGAGTGTTTAACTTAGTCGTGCTCGGTGTTGCGGCACAGCACATGGATTTTACAAAAGAGCAGTGGTATGAAGTGATTGAAAATACAGTGCCGCCGAAAACGATTGCCGTGAACAAACAGGCTTTTGATGTTGGATATGGATTGTAGGAGGTGCCGTATGATCAGACAATTATCAGTACTTGTAGAAAATAAACCCGGAAGTCTCATGGAAGTAACATCAAGATTGACGGAGGCGCATGTGAATATCCGGGCAGTTGCCAATTTTGATGCACCGGATTTTGGAATCCTTCGTCTGGTAGTAGATAAACCTCAGGAGGCAAAAGAATATCTCACAGCGAGGGGATATGTGGTGAGTGTTCACGAAGTGATGGGGGTTGAACTGGAGGATAAAAAGGGTAATTTAAACCAGATGTTATCCATATTGGCAGAAGGAAAGCTTAATATTAATTATATTTATTCTTTTGTGATCCGTGACGGACGTGCACCGGTTATGGTATTTCAGACCGATGATTATGAAAAGGCGACACAGATTTTAAAGAAATATAATGTGAAGATTGTAGAAGAAGATGACTTATAGCGTGTGACAAAAGAAGGAGAGTGAAGAAGCATGGCGGGAGTAGCGTTGACAGATTGGAAAGAACAGATCAGAGATCCGAAGATTGAGTGCATGAGCAGAGATGAGATGCATGCACTGCAGAGTGAAAGGCTTGTAAAACAAGTGAAAAATGTATACGATAATGTTGCCTTTTACCGAAGAAAAATGGATGAACTCGGAGTTCTTCCGGGGGATATTAAAGGGATTGATGATATCAATAAACTTCCATTTACAACAAAAGAGGATTTAAGAGATAACTATCCATTTGGTCTTTTGGCGGTTCCACAGGAGAAGATTGTCAGAGTACAGGGGACTTCAGGAACGACTGGGAAGCTGACCTTGGCATCCTATACGCAAAAAGACGTAGATGTGTGGGGAGAGTGTGTGGCGAGAGCGCTGACGATGGCAGGACTTGATGCCTCTGACCGCATTCATATCTGTTATGGATATGGATTGTTTACCGGAGGTCTGGGACTTGATTTCGGAGCACGTGCGCTTGGCGCAATGGCGATTCCTATGTCGTCAGGGAATACAAAAAGACAGTTAATGTGTATGGAGGACTTCGGAGCAACTGCATTCGCATGTACCCCATCGTATGCGATGTATTTGGCAGAAGCAGCACAGGAAGCGGGCGTTATAGACAGACTGAAAATTAAAGTAAGTATTAACGGCGCAGAACCTTGGACGGACGAGATGCGCAAGAAGATTGAGAGTATTTTCCACATTAATACGTTTGACATTTATGGTCTGTGTGAGGTTACCGGTCCCGGCGTGGCTATGGATTGTATCCATCACAAAGGGCTGCATGTTTACGAGGATTATTTCTATCCTGAAGTATTGAATCCGGCAGATCACACAGCCTGTGCAGACGGAGAGACCGGAGAGCTTGTATTTACTACACTTGCCAAGGAAGGAATGCCGCTTCTGAGATATCGGACCAAAGACTTAACAAGCATTGAGCGTGATACATGTGAGTGTGGAAGAACACTTCCGAGAATTCAGAAATTCACCGGACGTACAGATGATATGAAAGTCATCCGCGGTGTCAATGTATTCCCGACACAGGTTGAGACAGCGCTTCTTTCTATGGGCGGCGGCGTGGCTCCGCATTATATGTTGATCGTAGATCGTGAAAATAATCTGGATGTACTTACCGTAATGGTTGAGGTAGACGAGAAATATTTCTCTGATGAGATCCGAAAACTGGATGAATTGAAAAATAGAGTGGGCGCAGTTTTGAAACAGGCGCTCGGAGTGTCCGTGAGAGTAAAATTAGTTGAGCCTAAGACCATTCAGAGAAGTGAAGGAAAAGCGAAACGTGTCATTGATAACAGGAATTTATAAGGAGGGGAATTATGAGTATCAGTAATACCATTCAGCAGTTGTCTGTATTTTTGGAAAATAGAGAAGGTCGTTTGGACGAAGTTTTATCCATATTGGCAGACAATGATGTCAATATTGTAGCACTTAGCCTTGCAGATACTTCTGATTATGGAATGCTTCGCATGATCGTGTCAGACCCGCAGAAAGGACGTGCGGCATTGAAGGATGCGGATATTACATCCATGCTTACCGATGTAGTAGCGCTGCGTGTACCGCATGCGACAGGCTCATTGAGTAAAGCGATGCATCAGATTGTAGAAGGAGAGATCAACATTGAATATATGTATGCATTCGCAAATGGAAGTGATGCGGCAGCAGTGTTAAAGAGTGATGATCCGGCGCGGGTTGTGGATATTTTGAAAGGCAGCGGGTTCGATGTGTACAGTGCGGACGAAGCTTACCGCGCAAATCAGTAGAAAAGTAGATGAAATATAATATGGAAGTGAGAAAATGGAGCGGAGTGATCTGCTCCATTTTTTGACAGGGAATTCACGGTAACGGTTGGTGGATGTCTATTCCGGCAGGTGCGCAGTGTAGAGGTAATCATATATTAGTTAGAAAAATGAGATTTTGGGTATAATGAAAGTATCGTGTCAAAATCGTGTCGATTCGATTGACTCGATTTGCTATGATAAATATACAAACTTGAAATAAAGGAGATGGTATTATGCTTTTTCGGGAAAGTGAAACCATAGAATTGAAAGAAGTTGTGGTTGATGATATAAAAAAAGAAATCATTGCTTTTGCGAATTGTGATGGCGGGAAACTGTATATAGGGGTTCGAGACGATGGTACAGTAGTCGGATTGGATAATGCAGATAGTATTTCTCTGCAAATCAGCAATATGGTAAGAGATGCAATTAAATCAGATATAACAATGTTCCTGCAACTGATACGGCAATTCGGCGTATGATAAAGGAAACGGACGGAGATTGTTTTGAAACAATGCGCTGTTTAAATCAGAATCTTACATTTGAGGCAACAAAAAAAGAATTTGAACTTCGAAAAACTGATTTTGGATCTCAGCAAATGCGTACTTTGAAGCTGGTAGACCAAGATGGACTTTACAGCAATCTGGCACTGCTCCTGTCAGACCAATGTGTTCATACTGTTAAAGTGGCAGCATTTCAGGGGACAGATCAGACAATCTTTAAGGATCGTCGAGAATTTGCAGGATCATTGATGCAGCAAATGAACGAAATATATGATTTTATTGATTTTCACAATCAAACCCACGCAACCATAGAAAAATTGTATCGGGTTGATGCCAGAGATTATCCTGAAATTGCAGTTAGAGAAGCATTGCTGAATTTGCTGGTTCATCGTGATTATTCTTTTAGTGCCAGTGCCTTTATTAGTATTTATGCAGACCGAATTGAATTTGTTTCGATTGGAGGATTGTTGCCTATGCTGGAAGTAAAATCAGGTACACCGTTCACCACGATTAGTAAAAAAAGATAAGTGATGAAGAAGAAAAAATATTGGAATACACCAGAATTCATGGTGTAATTACAAAAAACAATGCGATGGAACTGCTTGAAGTGAGTGCTTCTACAGCTTCCAGAGTTATTCGAAAAATGGTAAAAAATAACTTGTTAAAACAAAATGGTAAAGCACGAAATACACACTATACTATTGCAGATAAATGAATATTAGATGTTACTAAGAAATATATGCATCAGTTATAAAAATAAATGAGGATATGGAATACGACATGTTTGAAAGGATTACTTATTGCAATGTGCCAAAAACCGAGCTATAATTTTAATGAAAAATGAACGAAGGAGACCAAGATTATGTTAGATAAGAAAGTTGTAGAATTATTAAATCAGCAGGTGAATAAAGAATTCTATTCTGCATATCTGTATCTGGATTTTTCTAATTATTATAGTGATGAAGGATTAGACGGATTTGCAAATTGGTATAAGATCCAAGCGCAGGAAGAGCGTGACCATGCAATGCTGTTTGTACAGTATTTACAGAACAACGGAGAGAAGGTTACGTTAGAAGCAATCGCGAAACCGGATGTGGAGCTTACAAGTGCGAAAGTGGTTCTGGAAGAAGGATTGAAGCATGAGCAGTATGTGACAAGTTTAATACATAACATTTATGATGCGGCTTATTCTGTGAAAGATTTCCGTACCATGCAGTTTTTAGACTGGTTTGTAAAAGAACAGGGTGAAGAAGAGACTAATGCAGATAATCTGGTAAAGAAATATGCGCTGTTTGGCGATGATCCAAAGAGTCTGTATATGCTGGATAATGAGCTGGCAGGAAGAGTCTATTCCGCACCGTCACTGGTACTGTAAGGAGAGAAAGCCACATGTTACACTCTGTTTTGTTCTATTTTGAATGGGTACATTCATAAACTTGCAAAAAGGAGTGTGGTGTAACGTGGAGAGAATTACAGCAATGCCGGAAGCAAGTGCAGAAGTGTCCGGCGACAACAGACATCCCGAGATTAAGGGAAGAATAGAGTTCTATGGCGTGTATGGAGGAACTGTCGTTGTGGCAGAGGTGTCCGGACTTACCGAAGCAGGGACAGGACAGGAGCAGGGGTTTTATGGATTCCATATTCATGAAGGAGCAAGCTGTACCGGAAAGCAATCCGATTCGTTTGCAAATACAGGAGGTCATTATAACCCGGGGAATAAGTCGCATCCCCAACACGCAGGGGATCTTCCGCCTCTGCTCTCCGATGCGGGAGAGGCGTGGATGTCCGTCTATACGTCCCGCTTTTTCCCGGAGGATGTGATCGGGAAAACGGTGGTGATTCACGATCGGCCGGATGATTTTCACACACAGCCATCGGGAGATTCCGGTGAGAAAATTGCCTGTGGAAAGATTGTGGCAGAGGATAAGAGAGATTAAAAAATGCTGTCGGTCAAGTTTGAAGACAACTTGGCTGACAGCTTTTTTTATCGTATTGTTCTAAAGGAATATATGTTTCTGCGGATGAGCTCTATTCAATAATCGCTATTCAACAATTTCTTCCAAAGTTGAGAAAAAAGAAGGATAGGATACATCTACACACTGGCTTTCTTGAATGATGGTCTCTCCCTGCGATGCAAGGCCTGCAATAGAAAATGCCATTGCAATGCGGTGATCCAGAAAGCTCATGATCTCAGCGCCATTTAATCCGGCTCCGCCTTCAATGATCATGCCGTCTTCTGTCGGAGTGATCTTGGCGCCCATCGCCTTGAGGTTACAGGTGACGGTATCAATTCGATTCGTTTCTTTGACCTTTAATTCGGCAGCATCCTGAATGACGGTAGTTCCCTCGGCGAAGGCAGCCATAACCGCGATCATTGGTATTTCATCAATCAGTGTGGGAATCAGATTCCCCTGTACGGTTGTTCCTTTTAAATTGCTGCTCTTTACAAGAAGGTCTGCATGTGGTTCGCCGCCTTCTGCAGATTTGTTTAACAGTGTAATGTCTGCGCCCATGGCACGACACACTTCTAAGAAACCGGCTCTTGTAGGATTAATGCCCACATTTTTAATAAGCAATTCCGCATCCGGCACTAAAAGTGCGGCGGCTATAAAATAAGCTGCGGAAGAAATATCACCCGGCACACAGATTGATTGTGCGTATAATTCGTTACAAGGCTGAATAACAGCAGTTGCCGTTCCATTTTCCTGAATGGAAGATCGGATAGATGCACCAAATTCCGACAGCATTAATTCGGTATGATTTCTGGAAAGCGCCGGTTCTGTCACCGAAGTCTCGCCCTCTGCATACAATCCTGCAAGTAGAATTGCTGATTTTACCTGGGCAGAAGCTACCGGAGACTGATAGGAGATTCCATGTAAAGATTTAGGGGAAATCCGAAGAGGGGCGCATCCATTTTCATGTATGCTTGTGATATTGGCGCCCATCTGTGTTAACGGAGTCATGATTCGGTTCATCGGTCTCGTATTTAGTGATTCATCTCCTGACAGGACAGAAGTAAAGGACTGACCGGATAAAATTCCGGAAAGAAGCCGTGTGGTCGTTCCGCTATTTCCGGTATATAGCTGTGCTGACGGGGCGGTCAATCCCCGAAGTCCCTTCCCGTGAACCAACACGCGCTCCTGCTCCTGTTCAATGGAGATTCCCATCTGTCGGAAACAGTCAATCGTTGCCAGACAGTCTGCGCCATTTAAAAAATGTGTGATCTTAGTTGTGCCTCGTGCCAAAGAACCAAACATTACAGCGCGGTGGGAGATGGATTTATCTCCCGGGATTGTAATCTCGCCGCGAAGGCGACGAGCCGGTTGGATAGATTTAACGCTCATAAACAATGTACCTGTATTTCTGCAATAATAAGGAAGCTTTCTTAGAAGAATCCTCTTCATAAAATTCAATGCGCAGAACCCCTTCTTCAAATTCTCGGTTATGTATAATTCCAATATTTTTAATACTTAGATGATTCGATGCAAGAATGGTGGCAATCGCCGCAATTCCGCCGGCTTCATCAATGATGTCACAGTATACAACATAGGCCTTTTTGATCGGACCGGAGGAGGAATCAGGAATAGAATTGCGGTAATTTCTGGAAGAATCGAATAATCCGTAGACAGCCTGTTCGTCTCCGGCGGCGATCTGTTCTTTCGCTTCTGTCAGAAGTTGAATGTAGCCGGTCAATATCTGAGTAATATTTTCACGGTTCTGTGAACAGATGTGCTGCCACATCGTGGGGGAGGATGAGGCTATCCTTGTGATATCCTTAAAACCTCCGGCGGCAAGATGTTTCATCCATTCTTCCTCGGTGTCAGATTCCTTAACAAAATTTACAAGACTGGCAGCGATAATATGAGGAAGGTGGCTGATCGTGCCGGTAATATAGTCGTGTTCTTTATATCCCAGTGTGACCGGAAGTGCTTTGAGAGCTGTGACAAATTCCGTATATTTTTGTACTTTTTCTAAAGGGACAGTATCCGAAGGTGTTAAAATGTAGTAAGCATTTTCCAAAAGCATAGCCTTCGAATTCACATAGCCGCTTTTCTCAGAGCCAGCCATTGGGTGACCGCCGATAAAGTAAGCATCAAGACCAAGAGCGTGTACTTCTTCGTGGATGCTTGTCTTAACACTACCGACATCTGTAAGAATGCTGTCTTCATTTATATAGCGTGCAATCTGTTTTAGATAAGCAGTATTGCAGGAAACAGGTGCACATAAAAAGAGATAGTTACAATTTGCAAAATTATCGTCAATGGTAGTCGCTGCCACATCAATGATGGATTCCTGTGTGGCTAATGCAAGCGTACCTTTATCTTTGTCAAATGCGACGATTTCACAGTCTGGAAAATATTGTCGGATCGCTTTCGCAATAGAGCCTCCGATCAGTCCGAGACCGATAAAACCTATCTTGTCTTTCATAGTAATCCTCCTAAGTGGAAATAAAATAGAATTGGGACGGGGGATTTTGGAAACCCCGTCCCGAACTCTATTTTACCCCGTTCCTATTTTATTTGTCAATCTATAATGCTTTAAAGTGAAGAAGTTTAGTGGTTTAAAGTGAAAAAATAAAGAGGTGGACATGATAAATATGAAAGAGTATGATAATAGGTAGATAGGTATGCGGGAAAAAGGGAGAAGGAATGAGTATGGGACGTTATAAATTATTAGGATGTAAAATTTTAGAGAGAGAAATCGCCAGTATTGTATATAATTGCAAAAATGTAATTGACGTAACGTTGCTTCGTCAGAAATTGCATGATCGGCCGGATAATCTGCGCGAGGCGCTGCAAAATGAGATTGATGAATTGGAGAGAAATAATCACCGATATTCTAATGATACAAAGGTAAATGATTTTGATGCGATTCTCTTAGGATATGGTCTGTGTTCCAATGCGACGGTTGGTCTTCACAGCAACAAATATCCACTTGTAGTACCGAGAGCACATGATTGCATCACCCTTTTTATGGGAAGTAAAGAAAAATATGCGGATTATTACGACACACATAAGGGATTTTTTTACTATACTCCCGGGTTTGTGGAAATTGGATATCCGGATGATGATGCGGTATGGGACAGACGATATCAAATGTATTTGACAAGGTATAAAGGAAGTGAAAAAAAGGCAAGACGGGCTGTTGAAATTGAAAAATCATTTACAGATTCTTATCAGGGTTTTACGTATATTAAGTGGGAGGACCTTTCATTTCCGGAGTATGAAAACGCGATTCAAGAACTTGCCGGAGAGAAAGGATGGAAATTTGATGCAGTTTTGGGAAAAAATACAATTCTCAGGAAGCTTGTGGATGGAATGTGGTCAGAAGAAGAGTTCCTTGTTGTACCGCCGGGATATCAGGTAGTGGCAAGTTATGATAAAGAGATTATCAAGGCGGAAAAATTATAGAGAGAATTCAGAGATGTATCGCCATGATAATATGATAAAAAATTATAAATAATGCACAAAATAGTTGTAATAAAGCTAAACATTTAGTACAATATATACATGAGATTTTTACTAAGGTAAGGAGGCAACATAATATGAAAGTTTACAGAACGGATGAGATTAGAAACGTTGTTCTTTTAGGACACGGCGGAAGCGGAAAGACAAGCCTTGTAGAAGCTATGGCCTATGTATCAGGAGCAATCAATCGTATGGGTAAGGTAGCGGACAACAATACGATCAGTGATTTTGATAAAGAGGAACAGAAAAGACAGTTTTCAATCAGCACAACATTAGTACCGATCGAGTGGGAGAAAGCGAAGATCAATATCTTAGATACACCGGGATATTTTGATTTTGTCGGTGAAGTTGAGGAAGCAGTAAGCGCAGCAGATGCAGCTGTTATCGTTGTGTCCGGTAAAGCAGGTGTGGAAGTAGGAACGGAAAAAGCATGGGAATTATGCGATAAATACAACCTGCCTCGTATGGTCTATGTGACAGAGATGGATGTGGATGACGCAAGTTTCCGTCAGGTAGTGCAGGATCTGACAGACAGATACGGTAAAGTGATCGCGCCTCATTTCCAGCCAATCCGTGAAAATGAAAAGCTGGTTGGATATGTCAACATTATTAAAAATGCAGGAAGACGTTATACAGGAGTCGGACAGAGAGAAGAGTGTGAGATTCCGGATTACTGTAAACCGAATCTTGAGATGTACCGCGAGAAATTATTAGAGGCTGTTGCTGAGACAAGTGAAGAATTTATGGAGCGTTATTTTGACGGTGATGAATTCTCTGTGGAAGAGATTCGTTCAGCTATGAGAACAGAAGTAATGTCCGGTCTCATTGTTCCGGTTGCTATGGGCTCAAACCTCCAAGCACAGGGTGTGGCAAATCTTCTGTCTGATATCGTAAGATTTTTCCCAAGCCCTGATTACAGAGAGTGTGCAGGTATTAATCGTAAGACAAATGAGATCTATGCAGCAGACTATGATTTCGCAAAAGCAAAATCCGCATATGTATTTAAGACAATGGTAGATCCGTTCATCGGTAAGTATTCTTTCATTAAAGTATGTTCAGGTGTGTTAAAAGGAGAGGACGTCCTCTATAATGCAGATACAGACACAGAAGCAAAATTAGGTAAGATCTATACAATGGTAGGAAACAAACCGGTAGAGGTCAGTGAATTATTTGCAGGAGATATCGGAGCTATTGCAAAATCAGATGCAAAGACAGGAGATACACTTTCTGCAAAAGCAACACCATTATTATTCGGTAAGACAGAATACTCCAAACCATATACATATATGAAATATGTAGTGAAGAACAAAGGTGATGAGGATAAAGTTTCACAGGCATTACAGAAAATGATGGCTGAGGATGTTACACTTAAGATGGTAAATGACAGTGAGAACCGTCAGACACTTCTCTATGGTATGGGTGATCAGCACTTAGAGGTTACTGCAAGTAAGCTGGCATCCAGATATAAATGTGAGATTACACTGGAGACTCCAAAGGTTGCATTCCGAGAGACTATCCGCAAGAATTCCGATGTGGATACAAAATATAAGAAGCAGTCCGGCGGACATGGACAATATGGACATGTTAAAATGAGATTTGAGCCATCAGGCGATACGGAGACACCATATGTATTTGCAGAGGAAGTTGTAGGAGGAGCAGTTCCGAAGAACTACTTCCCGGCAGTAGAAAAAGGACTTCAGGAATCTGTCCTTAAGGGACCATTAGCCGGATATCCGGTTGTAGGCGTAAAAGCTGTTTTATATGATGGATCTTATCATCCGGTAGATTCTTCAGAAATGGCATTTAAGACTGCAACAATTCAGGCATTTAAAAAAGGCTTTATGGAAGCTTCACCGGTATTATTAGAGCCTATCGCTTCTGTAAAAGTTACAGTTCCGGACGATTATACCGGAGATGTTATGGGAGATCTTAACAAACGCCGCGGTCGCGTGCTTGGAATGAATCCGGTAGCAGGCGGAAGTCAGGAAATTCTGGCAGATGTTCCAATGACAGGAATGTTTGGATACTGCACAACCCTTCGCTCTATGACAGGCGGAAGAGGATCTTATTCTTATGAGTTTGCACGCTATGAGCAGGCACCTTCTGATGTACAGGAAGCAGAGATTGCAAAAAGAGCAGAAGAATAAATGAACACAAGAAACGAATAAGTAATTATAATAAGAAAAAAAGTCTCTGATGGGGCTTTTTTTCTTATTATAAAGGTGCTATAATCGTGGGTGCTATAAAGGGATTTTTTGCGTTAAATCCTGAAAACAATAAGAAAAATCATATAAGGATGAGGAAGTATAAGAGATGAAAATTGTGATTATCGGTGATGGAAAAGTAGGCCATAAACTGACCACTCAATTATCCGAAGAAAATTATGACATTGTACTGATTGATCAAAATGAAGGAAAGTTAAAAGCTGCTTTGAATGAATTGGATATTTTCTGTATTACAGGAAATGGGGCAGATGCAGAAGTGCAGAAGCAGGCAGATGTTCCGCATGCAGATCTGGTAATTGCCTGTGCATCTACAGACGAATTGAATATGCTCAGCTGTCTTCTGGCAAGGCGACTGGGGGCAAAGCATACAATTGCCAGAGTAAGAAATCCGATTTATTATAAACAGATGGACCTATTAAAAGAGGATTTGCATTTGAGCATGGCAGTAAATCCGGAATTGACAGCATCCAATGAAATAGCAAGAATTCTTCTGTTCCCGGAGACAAATAAAGTAGAGACATTTATGAAGGGAAAAGTGGAATTGGTAGAGTATGCGGTCCGTGATGACAGTCCGCTTGTCGGGTTGTCTCTTGGAGAGTTGTATCGGAAATTCCAGATTCAAGTGTTGATTTGTGCAGTAAAAAGAAAAGATGAGGTATATATTCCGGATGGAGATTTTGTGCTTCAGGCAGGAGACAAAATGCACATTGCCGCATCACATCAGAATTTGAAGAACTTTTTCAAATCACTTATGAAAAAAACGGTGCGTATTAAGAACGTATTGATCTGCGGAGGCGGACATTTATGTTTTTATTTGGCGCTACAGCTTCTTCAGGTTGGTATGCAGGTAAAAATTATCGAAAAGGACAGCAGTCGGTGTGAGACCTTGTGTGAGCTTCTTCCTAAGGCAACCGTGATCAATGCGGATGCGACAAGTCATGACCTTCTGTTAGAAGAGGGGATTGGTGAGGCAGACGCAGTGGTAGCGCTTACCGGCATGGATGAAGAAAATATCATTATGGCTTTATTTGCCAAGACGCAGGGTGTGAAGAAAATCATTGCAAAGGTAAATGAAGACACGAGAGCCCAGATGGTAGAGGGACTTGGAATTGACAGTATCGTATCAGCGAAAAGTGCTACAGCTGATGCTATTTTAAGATATGTAAGAGCAAGAAAGAATTCTCACGACAGCGCTAATGTGGAATCCATGTACCGTTTGGTAAATGGACAGGTTGAGGCACAGGAATTTATCATTAAGAAAGAATGTAAATATACGAATATTCCATTGAAAAATCTTCCGACGAAGCCGAACACCTTGATTGCATGTATTGGAAGAGACCGGAAGGTCATTATTCCAAATGGAGACAGTCACATCGAAGTCGGAGACAGTGTAATTGTAGTGACCAAAGGACGTCCGATTGATAACTTCATTGATATACTTGCATAGGAGATAGCGTTATGAATAGAAAAATGATTGCTCATATATTGGCAAAAATGTTAGGAGTCGAGGCTCTTCTCTTGATTCTTCCGGCAATTGTCGGAGTGATCTATCAAGAAAAAAGTGCGGTGTATTTTCTGCCGCCGATCATCCTTCTGACATTGATCTATTTGATCGGAGGAAGAAAAAAACCGAAAAATTCTACCATATATGCGAAAGAAGGAATGGTAGTCGTAGCGCTTGCGTGGATTTTGTGGTCTCTGTTCGGAGCACTTCCGTTTTTCCTGTCCGGTTACATACCAAGTTATCTGGATGCATTCTTCGAAACGGTATCCGGTTTTACGACAACCGGATCATCAATCATGCCGGATGTTGAGATCCTTCCGCAGTGTATGCACTTCTGGAGAAGCTTTACACACTGGATCGGCGGTATGGGAGTGTTAGTATTTGTTATGGTATTAACTTCTCTTGATAAGAAGAGCAGTATGTATCTGATGCGGGCAGAGGTTCCGGGACCGGAGAAAGATAAATTGGTTCCTAAGATGATGTCCACAGCAAGAATTCTGTACGGTATGTATTTTGCGCTGACAGCGTTGGAGGTCATTCTTCTCATGTTCGGGGGGCTTAGCCTGTTTGACAGTCTGATCCATTCATTCGGATCGGCAGGAACCGGAGGATTTTCCAATTATGCTGACAGTGTGGGGCATTTTGACAGTGCTTACGTAGATGGTGTGATCACTGTATTTATGATTTTATTCGGCGTGAATTTCAGCCTCTATTTTCTGTTGTTGATCAAAGAATACAAGGCAGTTTGGAAAAATGAGGAACTTCGCGTGTATTTCGGAATCATTGCTGCAGCGACTGCGGTGATTACGATCAATATCCTTCCACAGTATGGAAGCGTACTGAAGTCCTTCCGATATGCGGTCTTTCAGGTTGGAACCATTATTACGACGACCGGATATGCGACGGCAGATTTTAACGTCTGGCCAATGTTGTCTAAATGTGTTTTGATTGCGCTTATGATTATCGGAGCCTGTGCTTCTTCAACCGGTGGCGGTATTAAAGTATCACGTTTTATGATTGCGGTGAAGAGCATCAAGCGTGAGATTAAGCAGATGGCTCATCCAAAATCTGTGAATCTCATATGTGTAAATGGGAAAAAGATGGGAAATGATGTCATTAGAAGCGTATTTGTTTACTTCATGGCATATGCCGGGATTGCAGGACTATCCGTATTAATTGTTTCCGCAGACAATTTTGATTTTGCAACGACATTTAGTTCTGTAATTGCAACACTTAATAATATCGGACCGGGAATTGAAGATGTGGGAGCTACAGGAAACTTTTCTGCATTTTCTCCATTGTCAAAGCTTGTTTTTTGTTTTGATATGCTGGCAGGACGTTTGGAAATATTTCCATTTTTGATGTTATTTACAACAAAAGTATGGAGACGTAAATTCTGGTAGGAATCTCGCATAGAGATAGAAATAAACAGGGAGGTAATCTATGAAAAAGAAAGGGAAATTAGCGATTGCGCTGATGGTCATTATAGTAGCAGGAATTTATTATTATGTTGCACTTCCTGCATTCAATATCCATTCTTCCGAGACATGGTTTTTTGTGATGGCATTAGCGGTGATCGGTCTTGTCTATTACACAATGCGGAAGAAACCGGGGAAAGGCGCATTCAAAACCGATAAAGGTTTTCGCAGTATTTTAACCGTACTTCTTGCATTGGGCGTTGTTTATCTGGTGGGAACTTTATTGTCTTCACCAATTGTAAATGCGAAGAAATATCAGAAGCTTATGAAGGTGCAAGAGGGCGCATTTGCAGAAGATGTGGAAGAATTATCTTTTGAAAAGATACCGATCCTTGACAGAGATACAGCGGCTATTTTGGGCGACCGTAAAATGGGAAGCATGGTAGATATGGTATCTCAGTTTGAAGCAGATGATATTTACAGTCAGATCAATTACAAGGATAATCCGGTGCGGGTATCTCCTTTAAAATATGCAAGTCCGATTAAATGGCTGACGAATCATCGGTCAGGCATTCCGGCGTATATCCGCATCAATATGGCAACACAGTCCACAGAGCTTGTGAAGCTTGAAAAGGGGATGAAATATACCACCAGCGAATACTTTAACCGCAATATTTATCGTCATTTAAGATTTGCACATCCCACGTATATTTACGGAGAGCTGAGTTTTGAGATTGACGATCAGGGCGTTCCATACTGGATCGCACCGGTGAAGAAATACAATATTGGATTATTTGGCGGTGAAACAGTAGGAAAAGTAGTGCTTTGTAACGCCATTACCGGAGAGACGAAAACTTATCATATCGAAAATGTTCCGCAGTGGGTAGACCGTGCATATTCTGCTGATCTTCTTGTGCAGCTTTTTGATTATTATGGAACTTTAAAGCATGGTTTCTTTAACAGCGTGTTAAGTCAGAAGGATTGTCTGGAAACAACAGATGGTTATAATTATCTGGCTCTTGAAGATGATGTGTGGATGTATACAGGTGTTACTTCTGTAAATGGTGACCAGTCTAATGTGGGATTTGTATTGTCTAATCAGCGGACGATGGAGACAAAGTATTATAAGGTAGAAGGCGCTACAGAGGCTGCAGCTATGTCTTCTGCGGAAGGTCAGGTGCAGAACTTAAAATACAAGGCAACATTTCCGCTGCTTCTTAATATTTCCGATGAGCCGACTTATTTTATTGCCTTAAAAGACGATGCGGGTCTGGTGAAGAAATATGCGATGGTAAACGTACAGAAATACCAGACTGTAGCCATCGGTGACAGTGTGAGTCAATGTGAAGAAAATTATCTGGAACTTCTTATGAGCAGTGGTGTGAAAAAAGAAGAAGAGGATACAAGAGAAGTGAAGACAATAACCGGAAAAATCACAAAGATTGCGCAGGCGGTTCTGGAAGGTACTTCTCATTACTATCTCACGGTAGAAGGCTCAGATGATATTTTCGACCTGTCTGTTGTAGACTTCCTCGATGTAGTAAGATGCGAAGTGGGACAGGAGATTACAATGGAATACAAAGAAGATGAGAAGGCAAATACAGTGATGTCTTTGACGATTGACGGAGTTACGCAGGGAAAATCAGAGGAAGAAGCGAAAGCGGCAGATCCAACAGAAGTGATCCCTTTGGAGGATGAGGCAAAAGAGGTTACCGAATAATGGAGCTTAGTTTATTACTGGCAGAACAGATTCTTGCAATGTTCCTTATTATGGCGGTGGGATTTTTCATTGTAAAGATAGGTCTGTTTCAGGAATCAGATGGGAAAGTACTATCTAATCTGGTCGTATATATCTGTTCACCTTGTGTGATCGTGGATTCTTTCCAGATTGAGATGACAGATGATAAAATCAAAGGGTTGCTGCTGGCAGTGCTGGCAGCAATTGTTGTGCATATTGTTTTGATCGTAGGTACATGGATGTTGGATCGGATTTTTCATTTTAACAGTATTGAAAAAGCGTCTCTTATTTATACCAACGCAGGTTACCTGATCATCCCTCTTGTTGGAGCAGTGCTTGGCAGCGAATGGGTATTTTACACCACAGCATTTATTATTGTGCAGACTGTTTTGATGTGGACGCATTGTGTCAGTCTGATCAGCCAGAGAGTACAAAAAGACTATAAAAATATTTTTCTCAATCCGAATATCCTTGCAATGGTCATTGGATTATTGTTCTTTATATTCCAGATTGAGCTTCCCGGTGTACTTGCCACCTGCGTCAGCAGCTTCGGAAGTATGATTAGTCCAGCCAGCATGCTGGTAATTGGTATGGCAATTGGAAATGTGGATCTTAAGTGGGTATTTAAACAGAAGAGACCGTATCTTATCTGTTTCTTCCGACTGATCCTGTATCCATTGCTTGGAGTTGCAGGATTTGGACTTCTGGGCCGTGCGGGCATTCATTCGGATGCAGAATATATTCTGATGATCGTACTTCTCGCTACAGCAGCGCCGGCAGCGGCGATGGTCACACAGCTGGCACAGCTTTATGACAAAGACGTAAAATATGCCAGCGTGATCAATGTTATGTCCGTAATATTCTGTATTATCACCATGCCGGTAATGGTTATGTTATATGAAATGTTTTATAAAATGTAAATTAGGAACAGGGTTCTTACTAATTGGGGACGGGGTTTTTTGAAAAAACAATGTCATTAAGTTAAGCTCATCACGATTATTGTGCTCGTGGATTTGGCGGCTATGTAAAACTACATAGTCGCCTTTTGGTTTTAAAAATATAGAAAAATATTTAAAAATATTTAAAAACAAGAGTTAATATGTAAATGATGGTCTCTGCCACCAAATACATATGACTGCGGCTCATTTGTGGTGAATGGAAAAGCAGTTGTAGGAAAGGAGTTTAAAAAGCCTTATAACCGCTGAAAATTCAACATAAAGGAGTTGATTGCTTATGAAATCTATTTTTGAGCGGTACTTTGTTGAAACTTTGGCTGAAATCAACAAAGCGCGCAACGAGCGAATGGAAATTCTGTCACTCTATCTGTCACCTTGTGGGTGGCAGAACGAATAATGCGATCTTCTGGTGCGGTAAACTTAATCATAATATCGCCGGGATTGATGCTGTAAGTAGGCTGCGGCACACCGTCATTTTTACAGGCTGAGCAAATTTTTTCAATTCCACGCCCCCAGCTTTCAATAAATCCGGCCAAGTAGAATACGTGAGCGATGTTAGGATTTTAGGATTGTACGGACTGGAAGCGTGTTTACGCATCAAGTTCCCTAATGCCCAGTTTTCTGGCAGGCAGCCGCAGTTAGCAATATACAGTTTATCTTCATATACGCTGATCTGAACAGGAACGACGGATTGGTATTGCTTGTGGCACAGAGCGTTCAGTAAAGCTTCACGCAGAGCATCTTCGGATAAAAAATATCGCTCGATGCGCTGCATACCTTCATAAGTGATTTTGGAAAAATCATCCACGCTTGGGAACAAAAAAGACTTCCTTTTGAAGAAGTTCTTAATCAATGTAACATGAGCGGAGTCACGTTTTACCGAAGATTGCGGGAATACAGGCTTCTCAAAAGGCGGAAAACCGAAATAATAACGGCCATGTGCATATCAAAAGGTGTACCTTTTGACAATATTTCGCCGATAACATCCTTGTACTTCACAATAAGAAAAGCCTTCATGCTTTACATTTAAAATCAGCCAAATGGTCTTGCAGTTCAGACCATTTGGCTGTATAATTTGAGAATGAAGAGGACTGTCAAAAGGTACCTTTTGATTATAGCTCTAATGCAAAACACAACATTCATTTTTTAGCTTTTGGTCTCTTTTATCGCGAGATAGTTTGTATTTATGAGGAAAGTGAGGATTATATCAATGAAATCACATAAACACAGGCCTTATTTTTGGCGCAGAGCCGTCAGTGTGGCACTTTGTGTTGTGTTGCTCAGCGCAAATAAGATGGAAGTATCGGCGGCCGAGGAACTTATGCGGGATGAGCCGCTCATTGAAGAAGAAAGACAGAGTGCGGAGAGTGTCTCTCCGGGTGCTGATGCCACGGAGGAGCTGTTAGAGTCATCCAATGTGGAAGAGCAGATCGACGCCGTCCTTGCTCTGCTGGAGCAGGCAGATGAGCTGGATGAAGAAGGGATGCTTGACCTTTCGGAGCAGGCCATTGCCGCCAAACGGGCATACGAACGCATGGCGTGGGAAGAACAGAGCCAGATCGACGCAGACAAGATCGACAAGCTTTTAGCGTTTGTGGAGACCCTGAATATTCAGACGCTGGAAGATAGCGATAGCGCTGTAGATGGAATGAAGATTGTCACCGCCGAGATCCGGGCGGAGGGAGTGAACAATCAGGCTTTGTCAGCTGGAGACTCCTTCACCATTGACTTTTCCAAGCAGTTTACCCTGCACATTGAGGTGGAAAGCAAGTTGAATCTGGCGAACAAAAAGGTGAAGATCACCGTGCCTGACGGGCTGACCGTGGTGGAATATCCGATTCCTGAGCGGGGCGGTATGGCGGAGAGCGTAACGCCTGAAAGCATTGACGAGCTGCATAGTAAGAACAATTACGGTGGATACTGTCCCACAAATGGCACCATCACCTATTCTCTCAAAAATACGGCGGAAAAGAACAGCTTTAATATCGTTCTGGCTCCGGACACCACCCTATGGAACAGAAGGTCGGAACAGAAACTCGAGGATTCTTCGTTTAAAATCGAAGTCTACACAGACGCTCAAACATATCAGACAATCTCCTCCACCCCTAAGATTACGGGCAAATACAATGATGCGGCCGATGACAACAGAGCTATCCAGACCGGTCCTAGACTGTCACGTGTCGGTGTGAAGAGCGGTGTACCTACGGCAGCGAATCAGCCCTTTGCCCTGCGGCAAATCTGGATAAACCCGGACAAGGACTACATCGATATGCCCCAGTTCTTCAAGAAGCTGGAGATCACCTTTGCCCTGCCATACTACACAAAAAATGGCAGCAATATTTATGCGGAATTCGATCACATCACCTGGGATCCTGCGGGACAGTCCACCAGGCCCAACCTGCTGAATCCTGAAAATCACAAGGATGCGGACGGCGGCTATAAGGACGGGTTTACCTTCACAGAGACGGTAAACGATACCAATCACACCGTCACACTGACATGGACAAATCTGTATTTGGAGTACGGGCAGGACTACTTTACCCCTTACTTTAAGTGGACGTCTGCTTGTGACGACACAGCTACAAATGCTGTCAAGTGGAGCAGCGATTTGATTTTCAACACCGGTAAGAGCGCCCCCGGATGCTACGAGGGTAAAACGCCTACTACCGGTGCTGCCTCCGCAGTGGGCGGAACGATTACCTGGCAGGATGACAGTACATGGTATCTCTATAATGGCGACTGCACGACATTTAGCTTCACGGCCCAAGCAGGAGAGAGCATGAGTGTGACGGGAAAAGCCAACAATCAGCCAATCTATAATAATTACGCAGGCGATTCCGATATTATCTATTATCTGGGACAGTTCCATGTGGTCAACCAGGGCGGCGATAAGAGCGCTGCAAAGACGGTGGAATTCACCTACGCAAACAATGATAAAATCGGCGTCACCGCCCAGAAGATTCCTGCAACCACGGGCAATACTGTGGAAGTCTGGTACACGACGACAACGAACCCAACCGAGCAAAAGTACAACGGCACCCTCACCAGCAGCGGCGGCTTTGTCACCTTTACCGCCCAGATGGCAGGACTTGGTGAGGACGAGTATTTCACCAAGATCAAGGCCAACGTAGGCAGCTATGAGAAGGATTACGTGGGCTATGTGTCCTCCCGTGACCAGGACCCTACATCGGGATACGCCACCACCTTCGGCAAGTTGCTGACCGCAGACGCGGCTACTTATTCCAACTTTGCTTCCATGAAAATGTACGATACCGCTTCAGGTGATAGCACAGCCAAATCGGGCAACTATACCGTAAAGGTCACAAACACAAGGGGCGAGATCCCTCTGGCCATGGAGCAGGCGTATAAGGAAGGAACTTTGGAGCGAGTGCCTATCCTGAGCAAGACCTCCGCAACGGCGGGAGACACCATTACCTTCAACGGCCTGCTCAGTTCATCCGCTTATCCTTATTCCTCCAATAATGTCACAACGGATCAGGAAATCTATATCCGTCTGCCGGAGAAGATAACTGTTGAAAATCTCAAGCTGTATCAGGAGGTTGGTAGAATAGCGGATAAGGTTTTCCTGCTCGATGCAGTCACAGAGACTGTGACGAATCCCCAAAGAACGGAAATACCCAAAACTGCATACAAGTTTGAGGCTGTGACATCTGACGAAGCAGGCTACAAGCTGTACAAGATTTCCTTTACGAACCAAGATAACCCCGCAAAGGTCGGCTGGTTCACCGATGGACTGGGGCAGTACCAGATCGGAATCTCCTTTGATATGAATATCGCCAAGGATGCCGATGCCATGACCCTCGATATGAGAGACTGCGTACGGTTTAAGAGTGCATCACTGACCTCAACATCAAACAATGGTACCTTGGCACAATATCAGGTTATGGATGAGGGGGTGCGGTACAGCACCTTTAATGTCAACGCAAAGGGCACGAAGCTGTCTGTAGTGGCGGCAAGGCTTGGCTTGACCTTCACTTTCGGCGCAAGAATAACGGAAAAGAGTTCTACGGCTGAGTTCGATGCCACGAAGTATTCCAACTTTGAGGTTGGCAAGAACACGGTATATCTGAAGGACGCAAAACACGTGGTGGACATGCTGTTCACCCTGAAGAATGAAACCGGGCGGGAGTTTTCCGAGGAGGACGCCCATGCCTTCTATTACTTTATTCCGGTGCCTAAGAATGGCGACTTGTGGGATAGCCATATGCAGGATCAGCCATTTGAATTTGATATGAGTCTGACACGCGCACCGGAGCTTCAGGGAATCTCTGCGGAGCATATTCTGGTCACCTACGCTACGGAGATCGATTCCAATGCGCAGGCGGGTGAAGCAAAGCACTATACAAATACGGCTAACTACCAGACAGAGGAAGAGCTGTTAAAGGGGTGTACCACCGATGAGGCAAAGGCTGAGAGGTGGAAAAAAGTCAAAATGATCCGCATTGCGGCGAAGCCCGGTATTGATTCAATCCCGCAAAACGCCGAACTGAAAGTCAACATGCGACTGGAGCCGATGTTTGATGAGAACGCGGATTTGGTGGGCAGCGAGATCAACTTCGGACCCTGCGGTGTGTCCCCTTATTCCGTGGGCAATACGCTGAATCAGGGTCACAACCCTCTGCCCCGCATTCAGGTGGAGTTCCAGACGGGCATCATTGGCGGTAAAATTTTTATCGATAAAAACTTTAACGGCGCATATGACGAAGACACGGATGTGCTCTACACCGGTAGTGTTACGGTAGAAGCGAACCACAGCAACGGCAATGAAACCTGTTCTGAGGGAGCGGATGCGCATAAGACAACCACCCAAAATGGAACATTTAAATTCACCGGCCGCCGGGCGGACACCTACCATGTGACTGTCGCCAATCCGGGCAGCACCGACGCCAACGGCAATAATCCGCTGAAATTCTCCCTGCCGGAAAGCGGAGGAAAATTCTCGCTGGATGCGGGAAAGAACACCGCCACGGCCAGCGTTGTTTTGGATATGAACGAAACGTCTAATGACATCAATGGCGCGAAGAGCTTGATGATCGGCCTCCAGCAGCCCCATACGGTGACGTTCAGCGTGCCAAATGGGCAGGGCGGAACTACAACCAAGGTGTGGCACAGTGAGAAGCTTGTGGCTGTCCCGACAGTAACGGCCAATAACGGCTATCGCTTTACCGGAAACTGGACAGACGGAACCAACACATATACCGCCGATCAGCTCAAGGAAGTAGCAATTTCCAGCGATGCAACCTTTACGGCGGAAGTAAAAAAACTCTATTCCCTCTCCTATGACCTCAACGGAGGTAGCGGAGCAGCGGCTCCGGCGACCACCTGGCATATTCAGGGAGAGAAGGTCAGCCCGGATTATACCGGCACGGGAAAGCTGAAAAAGGGCGAAAAGACGATTTTTGCCGGCTGGAGTAAAACGCAGATCGAGAAGGCGCTTCCGGAAGACGCGGAGAAGGAGGATATCGACAAGATTATCTCGCATGATGAGCACATCATGCCCGCCCAGGATGTTACGCTTTATGCCGTCTACGCGGTGGACGGCAACGGCAACGGCAACCCGGATTACAACGATGATGCCGTCCACGTCCGTTACCACGGCAATAACGGCGACTATAAGGACATTATCTGTCCTCACCACCATGTGGCAGGAGCAACGGCGAAGCTCTCCACCAACGGTACGGTTTCCGGTAAGAGCTTGCGCCATGATAAACCGGCATCCGATGCCGGCGGCGAGGTGACTTCCCACACCTTTACCTTCGCTGATAAAAACACAGGCAACGCTCACATCTTCATCGGTTGGAGCACCACTGCAATGCCGGACGTAATCGCAGCCAATGCACAATATGAGAATTTGAAGAACAGCATCGTTACTGAGGTTACGATGGAGAAGGCGAAGGCTGACGGCGGCAACGCCGATGCGGACGGTAACACCAATGTTTACGCCGTATGGGCGGCTGACCGCAACGGGAATAAAACGGCGGACTATCTGGAAGAGTATACGCTGACCTACTATGGCAATGCCCAGCAGAGCGGCACTGTGACTCAGCTGCCGACGGATACAAGCATCCACATCCCTGGTGACGAGGTTACCTTGAGCACAGCAGTGCCTACCCACGACGATGTGGACGGCAAGACGGTTGTCTTCATCGGTTGGACTGAAACGCAGACGAATTCAATTTTCAGCCGCGCGGACACAGCGCCTACTACCACCACAAAGGTTACCTTTGGATCGGCAAATAAGAAAGTTTACGCCGCATGGGGCTATGATGAGAATAACAACGGAACAGCGGATGTGCTGGAGACCTACACTCTCACATATGACCTCAACGGCGGCAGCGAAGCTGCACCGGCAAAGGTATCAGGCATAAAAAAGAACACCGAGGTCGAATTGACAGAGGTGAAGGGATTCACAAGAAATCCTAATGAAATCTTTGTGGGCTGGAGTGCGACAAAGCATGATGCCGCACTCACGGCTCAGGATAAACAGGAGGATGTGGAAAAGTTCCTGATTACCGGAACAACGTATCGGATCGGAACGGCGGATGTGACCCTCTACGCCGTATGGGCGATTGACAGCAATGGCGACGGAACGCCGGACTATCAGACCACCTATACTGTGTCCTATGATCTGGATGGCGGAATAGCTGTCGACGGCGAGACCTACGATGAGGAGAATGTGAAGCCAGGCGAGACGATTACTATCAAGGCGGCGCCTATCCGAAAAGGTTATGCCTTTGCCGGCTGGTACGACGGGACAAAAACCTATAAGCCGGGAGATAATGTGACCATTCTGGATGCGGATTTGAAGCTGACGGCTCAGTGGAAGAAAGATCCTGGCACTACCGGGCCAACCGATCCGGATAAGCCGACCGACCCGAGTAAGCCGAACGGGTCAAGTGATCCGACTGATCCAGACAAGCCAACAGATCCCGCAACCACAGGCAAACCGGATAAGACGAACGATAACCCCCTTCAAACAGGGGATGAGACAAATCTGGCATTGTGGCTGGCACTTTTTGGAATCTCATTAACGGGCATAATTGCTGGATTGCTGGGCAGTAAACGTAAACATAGCGAAAAACACAATAACAAATAATGAGACTGGCGGCGAGGCGGGTGTATGAATGACACCTGTTTCGTCGCTTTTCGTTGCCCAGCATACGATAAAACAATCCGGTGGACTGTTTTGAGTACAAAAGAAAATTGCCATGAAAATAGCGTCTTTTATTCAGAGGTCTATTTACAGGATGCCAGAGGTGTTTTTTACTTCTATCAATATACAGATTTAAACAACCCAGATATTGTGCAGTAGTTGCACGAAAGGTACAACTGACGTAGTTTGGGTGAAAATGTCCTTGACAAATTCAATCTCACTTGACAAAAGCTGAAAAATTTACCACTTCAAATGCAAATGCTTTTTCACGCAAAAGTAAATGGAATCTGCCAGTTCTTATGAAGTTTATTCTGTCTTTTGACAATAACAGTCTGGGATTTGAAATAGGAAAGTTTTTCTCTTATAAAGAATTCCTAACTACTTCATTCTTCGTTCAACAACGGCAAAAACTAAGTTGCGAAGCATTTGAGCAGCTATTTCATTACTTTACTCAGCAAACAGATGTAGCACCACAATTCAAAGAATACAAATATCTATCCCGGAAAAAAGATTTGAAAGAAATCTACAGGCTTCGTTGGGGGATCGAAACGGGCTTCCGTTTCTTAAAATATGTCATTGGTCTGATTGCATTTCACTCAAAACAGGAAAACTCCATTCTACAGGAGGTTTTGGCAAAACTGATTCTGCATAACTTCAGTATGCTGATTGCAGGTAAAGCTAAAATATCCCAAAAGAAAAACCCGAGCATATCTGTCGATATGTTCGGGTTGAATCCACGCGCACAATAATCGTGATGGACTTAACTTAATGACATTGTTTTTTCAAAAAACTCCGTCCCAAATTAAGTTTTACCTCGTCCCCAATTTTAAATTTGTTTACTGTATTCTTCGATTTTATCCAATACCCTTTGTTTTTCCTCTCCGTTAAGGGGCGTTGGGCAGTAATCGTTGCTATTGGTTTTCGATGAAATAGAGCATGGAATAATATTGATCTTGTCATCGTCTTTTACTTTGCCGTTCTTAATGGTGAAAGTCTGCTGAAAGATCATGGTATCTTTATCCTGCGGATTACTGTTGCCGCCAAAACAAAAGTTTCCAAGGCTGTAGGCAATATACTTGCCTTTATATTTTTCAATGCCCTGAAGAACGTGAGGGTGATGGCCGATCACAAGATCCGCTCCTTCGTCTACGGCCAGATGAGCCAGTGTTTTCTGAGTATCGTTGGGAACATATTCCCTTTCAATGCCCCAGTGGAAATTGACAATGATAAGCTCAGCTCCGGCTTCTTTGAGCGCCGCAATATTTTCTTTTACCTGCTGTTTCTTCTCCAGGTGCTCAGCCAGTTCATAAATGCCGGTAAGCCCGACTTTAACCCCGTCAACATCAAGAAGCGCCACATGTTCAAAACCAAAGGTGGCAATACCGGCGTCTTTCAATACTTTGAGCGTATCGGTACGGCTGCTTTCACCATAGTCGGAACTGTGATTATTTGCTATATTAGCAGCTTCTACAGAGCTTCCCGTCAGGATATCTACATATTTCGGCTCAGCTTTAAAGGCAAATTTTTTATCGGCTCTTGTGTCAGATGTAGTAAGCGTGCCTTCAAAATTTACAATGGACAGATTATCCTTTTCCAGAATAGACCGTACATTTTTAAAGAAATAGTCTGCACCCTGTGAATTATAAAAGGCATTCAGGCTCCGTGACTGGTCAAAATTTTCATCTGTTCCAAGAGTACAGTCTCCCATAGAACTGATGGTGATCGTACGGGTTTTATTTTTGTCTTTTTTGCTGTCTTTTGTATTGATTACGAGATTTTTCACTTTTACATGAGAAGTGTCAATCTTCTCTTTTTTAACAGTAGTTTTCTTCTCTGCTTTTTTCTCTTTCTCATTAATCTTATGTGATATACCGCGTACGGCAAAAACAAGAAGGAGAATGAGAAAAAGAGAACCAAATATAACTGTCAGACGTTGTATTTTTTTCTTTCGGCGTCTTCGTCGCTGCCGTCGCTTTGCATCTTTGATTCCGCTCATATTCTCTTACCGTAAAACAGGCAGCCAAAATAAGGCTGCCCGTGATTTCCCCTTATATATGTGTTAGTTTAAAAACGCACAACCTTCAAGGTTGACTGCGGATAATTCTTCTCTCTTAGCACTGATGCTTACATAGAAGTCCATATCACATTCTTTGGACATCTGTTTCAGTCTTTCAATAAATTCAGGCATATTTTCGATTGAAATATCAGCGTGTTTTAAAATGCCGTCAATAAATACACATTGAATATCATTGTTGGAACTGTGCATACCGTATAAAAATCCGATATATGCGTCTGTTGTTGTGATTACTGCAAAATCATCCATACAAATAGTACGAATATCAAAGGAAACACTAGCAGTGTCGCGATGTGTTTTCTTAATAAACACTACGTTTCCGTCGCATTTTTTTGCCTGCTCGTTAGCCAGCTCAATCATTTTTTGTGTCTTTCCGCTTCCCTTAGGTCCTGTTAATAAATTTACCATGGCAAACATCTCCTTTATGTATCATATTATACTGAACACCTTCAGTACGATTAACTTATATCTATTATACATGAAAAAATGTATTCGAACAACCAGAAATATGACTTTTTATACAAAAATTAGAACAAATGTTGAATTATTTTAAAAATGTCAGAAATAAAAAATACTGTCATTTACCCTCTTGACTTATTTTAAGATTCTTCCTATAATATTTAACATATATGGCAAAAACAGTGAAGAGGATCAGTAGGAGTGTAAACCGTTCAGAGAACTGTCGGTAGGTGCAAGGCAGGAGGTAGAAGCTTTGAACTCGCCTCGGAGTTCCGGTGTTGAAAGAAGAAGTAGATGCCGGCGGGAATTCCCGTTACAGAAAGAATGAGTGCATTTGCAGATGCAAATGAAGAAGAGTGGTACCACGGAAAATAAGCCTTTTCGTCTCTTAAGAGATGGAAAGGCTTTCTTTTTTTAGATTCAAAGAACCACATAAAAACCAGAAAGTGAGGAAGTTATTATGTCAAAGATCCCTTATAATCATAAGGCAATCGAAAAGAAATGGCGTGAGAACTGGGAGAAGAACCCAGTCAACGTAAAAGAAAATGCAGATGGCAGTAAGAGAGAAAAGTATTACTGTCTGGATATGTTCCCATACCCGTCAGGAAATGGTCTGCATGTAGGACACTGGAGAGGTTATGTAATCTCTGATGTGTGGAGCAGATACAAATTGCAGCAGGGCTATTACATCATTCATCCAATGGGATGGGATGCATTTGGTCTTCCGGCAGAAAACTACGCAATCAAGATGGGAGTTCATCCTTCTATTTCTACAGCGGAAAATATTAAGAACATTAAGCGTCAGATCAATGAGATTGCAGCTCTCTACGATTGGGATCGCGAAGTGAACACTACAGATCCGAATTATTACAAGTGGACACAGTGGATCTTCGTGAAGATGTTTAAAGAAGGTCTTGCGTATGAGAAGGAATTCCCGATCAACTGGTGCCCATCCTGTAAGACAGGTCTTGCAAATGAAGAAGTTGTAAATGGAAAATGTGAGCGTTGTGGCTCCGAAGTAACGAAGAAAAATCTTCGTCAGTGGATGCTGAAGATCACTGCATATGCAGAACGCCTGTTAAGTGATTTAGATAAACTTGACTGGCCGGAAAAGGTGAAAAAGATGCAGGCTGAATGGATTGGCAAATCTTATGGCGCCGAAGTTGATTTCCCTGTAGAAGGACGAGATGAAAAAATCACCGTTTATACAACAAGACCAGATACTTTATACGGAGCAACCTTTATGGTACTGGCACCAGAGCATGAACTTGCAGCAAGCCTTGCTACAGATGAGACAAGAGAGGCAGTAGAAAAATACATTTACGATGCTTCTATGAAATCCAATGTAGACCGTCTGCAGGATAAAGATAAGACAGGTGTGTTCACAGGAAGCTATGCGATCAATCCGTTAAATGGAGAAAAGACACCAATCTGGTTATCAGATTATGTACTTGCAGATTATGGAACCGGAGCAATCATGTGTGTACCGGCGCATGACGATCGTGACTTTGAGTTTGCAACAAAATTCGGTATTCCGATCGTTCAGGTTATTGCAAAAGACGGAAAAGAAATTGAAAATATGACAGAAGCTTATACAGAGGCAGCAGGAACAATGATTAATTCCGGTGAGTGGAATGGAATGGAATCCGCTGTTCTCAAAAAAGAAGCTCCGCATATCATTGAAGAGCGTGGAATCGGACGCGCAACTGTAAATTACAAGCTGCGTGACTGGGTATTCTCCCGTCAGCGTTACTGGGGTGAGCCAATCCCGATCATTCACTGTCCACATTGTGGAAATGTTCCGGTACCGGAAGATCAGCTTCCGCTGGAGCTTCCGGATGTAGAATCTTATGAGCCGACAGGAACCGGAGAGTCTCCGCTTGCAGCAATTGACGAGTGGGTAAACTGCACTTGTCCGGTATGTGGAAAACCAGCAAAACGTGAGACAAACACAATGCCTCAGTGGGCAGGATCTTCCTGGTATTTCCTTCGTTATGTAGATAATCACAACAACGAAGAACTGGTATCCAAAGAAAAAGCAGATGAGATGCTTCCGGTAGATATGTATATCGGAGGAGTGGAACACGCAGTGCTTCACCTTCTGTATGCACGTTTCTATACAAAGTTCCTGTGCGATATCGGAGCAATTGATTTTGATGAGCCGTTCCAGAAATTGTTCAATCAGGGAATGATCACAGGTAAAAACGGAATCAAGATGAGTAAATCCAAAGGAAATGTTGTATCACCGGACGATCTTGTAAGAGATTACGGATGTGACTCCTTAAGAATGTATGAACTCTTTGTTGGACCGCCGGAGTTAGATGCAGAGTGGGATGACAGAGGAATCGACGGAGTAAACAGATTCTTAAAGAGATTCTGGAATCTTGTTATGGACAGCAAAGATGCAAACGTAGAAGCATCTAAAGAAATGATAAAAGAACGCCACAAGCTTGTGAAAGACATTACAACACGTCTGGAAAGCTTCAGCTTGAATACAGCAATCTCCGGCTTCATGGAGCACAATAACAAATTGATCGAGATTGCGAAGAAAGCCGGTGGAATTGACGTAGAGACACTTTCTACAATGGCAGTGCTTCTGTCTCCATTTGCACCACATATTGCAGAAGAAGTGTGGGAGCAGTTAGGACACGAAAACAGCGTATTCGAAGCAGGATGGCCAACCTACGATGAAAGCGAAATGAAGGATGATGAGATTGAAGTTCCGGTACAGATCAACGGAAAAACAAGAGCAGTCATCTCCATTGCAACAGACATCAGCAAAGAAGATGCTATCGCAGCCGGAAAAGAAGCAGTAGCAGATAAACTGACAGGTACGATCGTAAAAGAAATCTATGTACCGAAGAAGATTATAAATATTGTGCAGAAGTAAGCCGCGCAAATAATGAAAGCCGAGGGAACACCATTACAGGGAAGTTTCCTCGGCTTGAATTATTTATGGGGCGACGCCCCACAACTGAGTGAGCTTGCTCACGAGGTTGGAAGCGCAGGTTACGGATTGGGAATATTCATAGGGCGTATGCCCTACAAGCGAACGAATTGTTCGTGAGCTTGTGCTGCGCTGCCGTAAGTAGTGGGAGAGAACCACAACTGAGTGTGGCTTACATAAGGCGAGCGAGAGCAAATTATAGTAGATTCTTGCATTTTCCCGTTCTATCCCCTATACTAATCTTATCAAAGAATTCTAAGGAACGTTATCTATAAGATTCAGACCATTCGGTCAGAGAATTCCAAGATTTCCAAAATCACAATTAGATATGGCAGGAAAGCTGTTGTATATTTGAGAAAGTGTCTTTATAATTATTCTATAAGACTAGCTTATTTTACATCTTTCCTGCGGGAAGGAGCGTAAGATGAGTAAAGAAAAGTTACAATGGCATCCGGCATTTGCGGCGGCGCTTCGAATTATGAGAAAAATAGACATTCCAAAGATTACTCTGCAGTAATGAACCTGATTGAGAGAGCGAATTGGAAGCAGATGGAGGAGGAAAAAAGGATGTGTGACGCATTAAATGAATTATTTGCAGAAGAATTGAAAGAAGCAGATGCGCATGGAAGACTGGCTGGAAAGCAACAAGGTGGAATAGAGATGTGTAGAAAATTAGGTTTGTCTTATGATGAAACTCTTTCCCAAATAAAAGAAGAATATCAGCTTACCGAAGAACAGGCGAAAGAAATCATGGACAAGAACTGGAAATAAATGGTTTTGTTGAGCCTAGCACGGTGTTACCAAAATGGAAACAAGGGAAACCATACAGTTGCTTTTGTTTTAAGCTTTAGCGGTATATGATAAAGGTGAAAGAGAGGTATATAGTATGGCATTAAATGATAACATCAAGAAGTTAAGAGAAGAAAAAAACCTTACGCAACAGCAGCTGGCAGATCAATTATATGTTTCAAGGCAAACTATTTGTCGCTGGGAAAATGGTTCGAGATGTCCGGATTTGATTATGGCAAAAAAGCTGGCGTTAGAATTAGGGGTAAGTATGGACGAACTTGTCTCTGATGAAGATATGAATGATATTCAAATTAAATATGGAAATTGGAGATCAGAGAAGATAAAGAGTAGATTACAGCTTCAGGAAGAACGCAAAAAAGTGCAGAATTTATTGGAAATTATAGGTAGTATTTATATGGGAATATCAATATTGGGACTTAGACCAGAAGTGCAGATTCCGATATGGATAACTATAATGTTTGCCTGTGTAGTAATACCACTGACTGTAATATATTTAATGATTTCTAAAACATTAAGAGAAATATAGTAGTATAACATAACCATTCCGGTATAGATATCCGGGGTGGTTTATTTGCATCAGAATCCAAGATGGTTATTGACATATTCCAATAAAGGTGTATGATAGAGATATAAATGACATATGCCATAAATGAAAATGCGTATGAAAAGGAGGAGAATTTCATGCCGCGTCCGAGAAAATGCCGAAGGGTATGT
Organism: Dorea sp. CAG:317; assembly: GCA_000433535.1. Taxonomy (GTDB): domain Bacteria; phylum Bacillota; class Clostridia; order Lachnospirales; family Lachnospiraceae; genus Dorea_D. The sequence goes on along the minus strand of FR892666.1, from coordinate 86,351 downwards.
TCTATGCCAAGATATAATGAATTTACCCCGACACAGGCAGGTGGTGTTAGAAAAGAAGTGGTCTTGACGGTGGATGAATATGAGACCATTCGTCTGATCGATAAGGAGAACTTCTCGCAGGAGGAATGCAGTGCGTACATGAATGTAGCAAGAACAACGGTTCAACTGATTTACGCAGAGGCGAGAAAGAAGATTGCCGAAGCTATAGTTGATGGCAGTACACTGGTGATTCGGGGCGGTGATTTTCATTTGTGTGAGGAAGAATCAAGTGTCTGCTGCAGAGGGCAGAGAATGCACCGCTGTTACAGACAAGAGAAGAGAAAGAAGGAGGAGTCTGGTATGAAAATTGCAATACCTTTGGATGAAAATAAGAAAGATGTCTGTGTATCATTTGCCAGAGCACCTTATTTTATGGTGTGTGATGGAAATGAAGACGCGGTTGAAATAATAGAGAATCCTGCTGCAGAGGCAGAAGGCGGTGCAGGATTAAAAGCGGCACAGTTTGTATTAGACAGCGGTGCAGATACGGTTATTACTGTTCGCTGCGGTGAAAATGCAGGAAATGTATTTAAAGCAGCCGAGATCAAAGTGTATAAATCGCAGGTAGAAGATGCAAGAGAAAATGTAAAATTATTAAAGGAAGAGAAGCTGTCAGAACTTACGAAGTTTCATGCAGGCTTTCACGGGATACAATAATGAAAATTGCAGTTCTAAGTGGTAAAGGCGGCGCAGGAAAGACATTTGTGTCTGTAAATCTTGCTGTATCCGCAGGACGATCAACGTATATAGATTGTGATGTGGAAGAGCCAAATGGTAGATTATTTCTGAAACCGCAAAATGTGGAAAATAAAATCGTTTACAGATGCCTGCCTGAGTTTCGTGAAGACAGATGTGACGGATGCAGAAAATGTGTAGATTTCTGTCAGTTCCACGCTCTTGTGTATGTGAAGGATAAGCCCATGCTTTTTTCGGAAGTGTGCCATTCCTGTGGTGGATGTAAGCTTGTTTGTCCGCAAGATGCTGTCATCGAAGCAGAATATGAACTGGGACATGTGGAAACGGGGGTTCACGAACAGGTTCATGTTGTTACAGGAATCTTAAATATCGGGGAAGCTTCAGGTATTGCAGTGATCAAAGCTGCAAAAAAGGAAGGATTTCAAAGGGACGGACTTAGCATTGTTGATTGCCCTCCGGGAAGCGCATGCAGTGTCAATGAGAGCATCGGGGATGCAGACTATTGTATTTTAGTGGCAGAGCCGACTTCATTTGGCTTTCACAATTTTAAGATGGTCTATGAATTAGTGAATCTGTTAGGAAAGAAATGCGGAATTGTCATCAACAAACAGGATCTTCCGTATGAACCTATGGAAAAGTTCTGTATAGAGAATCAAATTGAAATTCTGGCGAGAATTCCTTATGATGGGGAGGCAGCAGAGCTTTCTGCAAAAGGAAAGATTGTATGTGAAGAGAAGGAAGAGTATCGTTTACTGTTCCGGGATATTTTGAAGAAAATCGGAGGTGAGAGATCATGAAGAGACTTCTGATTTTGAGTGGAAAAGGTGGAACCGGTAAAACGACAACGGCTGCTGCATTTATTCAGTTTTCGCAATCACATGCTATTGCAGACTGTGATGTGGATGCGCCGAATCTTCATATTGTTACAGAGAAAACAGGCGAGTGCAGAACTAAGGAATTTATCGGGTCAAAAAAAGCGGTTATAGATGAGACTTTGTGTGTACACTGCGGAAACTGTGCAGAAAAATGTAGGTTCAACGCTATTTCAGACAAGGGAAGGTCCTATGGTGTGGATGAATATCATTGTGAAGGCTGTGGTGTCTGTCAATATGTCTGTCCGAATGATGCAGTGCGCCTGGTAGAAGATGTGGCAGGAAAACAGGAACTTTATCTTGGTGACACAGTATTTAGTACGGCAACGTTGAAAATGAGTCGTGGAAATTCCGGCAAACTGGTGACAGCAGTGAAGCTTGACATGCTGAAGCATGCGCCTGAGACGGAGCTTGCCATTGTGGATGGCTCTCCGGGGATTGGCTGCCCGGTCATAGCTTCCGTCAGTGGAATGGATCTGGCTCTTGTAGTTGCAGAACCATCGGTATCAGGGCTCCATGATCTGAAGCGTCTTGTGAAAACGGCAGGGACGCTTGAGACGAAGCTTGCGGTCTGTGTGAATAAATGGGACCAGAGTCCGGGAAATACAGAGCAAATCCTTTCTTTTTGTGAGGAAAATGCAATTCCATTTGTGGGGAAGATCCCTTATGATAAAACGGCTTCCGAGGCAATCAATGAAGGAAAAAGTCTGGCAGAGATTGACTGTGCTGCAAGGACTGCGCTTTTGGAAGTTTATAAAAATGTGCGAGGGCTTTTGGGGCTGGCACAGAAGAATTAATTCAGGTTATATCAAAAATAACAAATAAAGATGAAAAAGGAGTAATGAATTATGAAAATTGCTGTAGCAGCTATGGGACACACCGTAGCAGGACATTTTGGACACTGTGAGAACTTTATCTTCTTCGATGTAGAGGATAACAAAATTGTAGACGAAAAGAGCGTTCCGAATCCGGGACACCGTCCGGGATTTTTGCCGAATTTTCTGGCAGATAATGGTGCAGAAGTGATTATTGCAGGAGGTATGGGCGGCGGTGCTGTCGATATTTTCAATGAGAGAAATGTAGAAGTGATCGTCGGAGCACAGGGAGATGCAAAAGATTGTGTAGAGGCATGGCTGAAAGGAGAACTCAAATCTACCGGTGCTGTATGTCACGAACATGCGCATGAAGGAAACTGCAACGGTTAGTTTTCAATCAAATGTTTTCCAATGTATTGGATCCTAAGGGGCGTCTGTGAGATGCTCCTTTTTTATTCCGATGTTTTATATTTCTTGTGTTTATAGATTGCAGAAATTGTGTTAATGTTAGATAATTAAAAGATAATGAGTGAAGAAAATGAAAATCGGAGGATACAGTCATGAGAGAGCAGATGGAAAGAAAAAATAGGAAAGAGAAAAAAACGAAGAATAGTAAGGTGAGCAGATTTGTGAGCAGAAATTTTGGGACTATTTTAAAGCTTGCGCTTTTGATGGCTATTGTGGCAGCAATTGGAGTAGGTGTATGCGTGATTAACGTGTCTGAAAGTAAAACAACAAAAATAGGTTTTGAAGATATTGGCGAGATGGCAACGCAGTCTGCGTATTGTACAGAAGTGAATGTAACGGAAGATGCGAAAGAGTTGTATGGAATGCGAATCCCATTTACTCAGAGTAAATACATATATAGTTACGATATTGTCATCAAAGCGGGATATGATTTTAACGAGATTGAATGGAAAGAAAAGAATAAAACGATTGAAGTAAAACTTCCGGAAGCGAAAGTATTGAGCAATGAACTGGATATGGATTCTTTTAAAGTTTATCACGAGGAAGAAAGTATTTTCAGTAAAATCACCTTGGAAGAAAATAATGATGCAGTAAAGAAAATGAAGTTAAACGCTCAGGAAAATGCAATTGCCAATGGATTACTGGAAAATGCGAGAAGTAATGCAGAGACTATGCTGACGGGATTTTTTGCAGATGAATATGATCTTGACGAGTATAAAATTGTTTTCAAAGACAAATAAAAGTGATGAGAAATAGAAAAAATGTGAAAGTGGAGGCAGGGAATCAAATGACAGAAAAAGAGAAGATGGTAACAAAGAAACTTTATGATGCGAATTATGATGAAACATTGTATAAAGAAAGAACAGAAGCGAAAAATCTATGCTATGATTATAATCAACTTCGCCCATCGGATGAAGAAAACCAGAGAATCATTTTGAAGAAATTGTTGGGGAAAACAGGAGAAAACTTCTGCATTACAGCCCCTTTTTGGTGCGATTACGGATATAATATTGAGATCGGGGAGAATTTTTATTCCAATCATAATCTGGTAATCTTAGATGGTGGGAAAGTAACCTTTGGAGATAATGTATTTATTGCTCCGGATTGCGGCTTCCATACAGCGGGACATCCAATTGATGCGGTTAGAAGAAATCAAGGGCTGGAATACGCATATCCGATCACAGTTGGAGACAATGTGTGGATCGGAGCCGGTGTGCAGGTAATGCCGGGGGTGACAATTGGAAGTAATGTGGTGATCGGAGGAGGAAGTGTTGTCGTAAAAGATATTCCGGACAACTCGGTGGCGGTTGGAAACCCGTGTAAAGCAATCCGTGAAATTACAAAAGAAGATGAAAAGACATGCTGGGACAGATAGCGGGAAAATATCCGAAGATATTCTTGTGAAAAAAGAAGAAAAAGGATAGAATAATAGCGATGAGATTTAGTTTCGTGAAAGGAGAGCAGATCGCTTTATGAGTATGAAAGACTTACAAGCCTATGAAGTGCAAAAAGAAGAGGACTTGAAAGGAATCAAGGCCAAAGGCTATCTTCTTCGCCATAGAAAAAGCGGAGCAAGAGTTGTATATATAGAAAATGATGACAATAATAAGGTGTTCAGTATCGGATTTCGGACACCGCCGTCAGATAGTACAGGAGTTCCGCATATTATGGAGCATTCTGTGCTCTGCGGTTCCAGAAATTTTCCGGCGAAAGATCCCTTTGTGGAACTGGTGAAAGGATCGTTGAATACATTTTTAAATGCCATGACTTATCCGGACAAGACAGTGTATCCGGTGGCAAGCTGTAATGATCAGGATTTTCAGAATTTGATGCATGTATATATGGATGCGGTATTTTATCCGAACATTTATGAGCATGAAGAAATCTTCCGACAAGAGGGATGGAGCTATCAACTCGATTCGGCAGAAGATAAGCTGAAATATAACGGTGTCGTATACAATGAGATGAAGGGAGCATTTTCTTCACCGGAAGGAGTGCTGGATCGGGTAATATTAAATACACTTTTCCCGGACACATCCTATGCAAATGAATCCGGAGGAGATCCGGAGGTGATTCCGGAACTTACCTATGAGCAATTTTTAGATTTTCATAGAAAGTATTATCATCCATCCAACAGCTATATTTATTTGTATGGAGATATGGACATTGAAGAGAAGCTTCATTGGCTGGATCAGGAATATTTAGGGAAATACGACAGAGAACCGGTAGATTCCAGAATCCGTTTCCAGGAACCTTTTGCGGAAATGCAGGAGAAAGTTATCCCATATTCTATAGCCAGTGAAGAATCAGAAGAAGATAATACGTATCTTTCTTATAATAAAGTTGTCGGTACGAGCTTAGATAAAGAGCTGTATCTCGCCTTTCAGATTTTGGATTATGCGTTATTGTCGGCTCCGGGTGCGCCGCTTAAGAAAGCGCTCACTGACGCGGGAATCGGGAAAGATATTATGGGGTCTTACGATAACGGGATTTACCAGCCGATTTTTTCTGTGATTGCTAAGAATGCCAACGAAGAGCAAAAAGAAGAATTTATCCAAGTGATCGAAGATGTTTTGAGAGCAAGCGTTAAAAATGGAATTGATACAAAAGCAATCGAAGCAGGAATTAATTATTATGAATTCCGTTATCGGGAGGCTGACTTTGGAAATTATCCAAAGGGATTGATGTATGGACTTCAAATGATGGATAGCTGGCTGTATGATGAGGAAAAACCGTTTATCCACATTGAAGCATTAGATACATTTGAATTTCTAAAGAAACAAATTGGAACGGGATACTATGAAGAGCTGATTCAAAAATATCTCTTGGACAATCCTCATGGAGCAATTGTTATTGTTACGCCGGAAAAAGGGCGTACAGCACGCATGGAAGCGGAACTTGAGGAGAAGCTTCAGAAGTATAAAGAGTCACTTACAGCAGAAGAAGTAGAAGCTTTCGTGCAAAAGACACAGGCGCTGGAGGCTTACCAGTCTGAACCGGAGAGTGAGGAAAATCTGGAGAAGATTCCGGTGTTAAAGAGAGAGGATATCAGCAGGGAGATTGAGCCTATCATTAACGAAGAAATGACACTTGCCGGTGTCCCGGTCATTTTCCATGAGATTGAAACGAATGGAATCGGTTATGTAGATGTATTATTTGATATGTCATTGGTAGAGGAACAGGATCTTCCGTATGTAGGAATCTTGCAGTCCGTTCTTGGAATTATCGATACGGAACGGTATGATTACGGAACATTATTTAACGAAATTAATGTAAATACAGGAGGAATCGGTACTTCTCTGGAGCTTTATAATGACGTAACGAATATTAGAGAGAAAGCATTTAAGGCAACCTTTGAAATAAAAGGGAAGGCATTGTACGGAAAACTTCCGGTTGCATTTGACATGATGCGTGAGATTTTAATGGAGTCAAAACTGAATGACGGGAAGAGAATTCGTGAAATCCTTGCAATGTTAAAGTCAAGGCTTTTGATGAAATTCCAGTCTTCCGGTCATGTGACTGCTGTACTTCGGGCACAGTCGTATGCTTCACCTGCTGCAAAATTGAAGGATATGACCAATGGAATTGCTTTTTATGAGACGGTTTCCTATATAGAAGAACATTTTGAAGAAGAAAAAGAAAAATTATCAGAGAAATTAATTGATCTTTCAAAGAAATTATTCTGTGGAGATAATATGATGCTCAGTTATACTGCTGCGAGAGAAGGACTTGAGGGCTTGGAGGAAATGGTAGAGAAATTAAAAAACAGCCTTCATACCAGAACGGCAGAAGAAGATAAACGCTGTGTGATCCACTGCGAGAAAAAGAACGAAGGCTTTAAAACAGCATCCAAGGTACAGTATGTTGCCAAGGCAGGAAACTTTATTGACCTGGGCGTAGCTTATACAGGGGCATTACAGATTCTCAAAGTTATCATGAGTTACGATTATCTGTGGCAGAATATCCGTGTCAAAGGCGGGGCATACGGATGTATGAGCAATTTCAACCGGATTGGGGAAGGATATTTTGTATCTTACCGTGATCCGAATTTGAAACGGACACTGGATGTATATGACGGTGTTGTAGATTATCTTAAAAACTTTACTGTCAGTGAGCGTGATATGACAAAATATATTATCGGAACCATGAGCGGTATTGACCAGCCAATGACACCGGCATCCAAAGGAGAGCGCTCCATGAACCTCTACATGAATAAAGTGAGTGCAGAAATGATACGCGAAGAGAGAAATCAGATCCTTGATGCAGAACAGGATGATATCCGCGCTTTATACAAAGTGGCAGAAGCCGTTCTTCAGGCAGATCAGATGTGTGTCATCGGTGGAGAAGATAAAATAGAAGAAGAAAAAGAGTTGTTTAAAACTTTGACAAGCTTTTAACGGGGGACGTAGCATTTTGCAAAAATGCTACGTCCCAAATGAACAAGGAGGACATATGAATAAGGATTATAAATCAGGGTTTGTGACATTGATCGGTCGTCCGAACGTGGGGAAATCAACGTTGATGAATTATTTGATCGGACAGAAGATTGCAATTACATCAAATAAACCGCAGACAACAAGAAACCGTATTCAGACGGTACTTACAACGGAAGAGGGGCAAGTTGTATTTGTGGATACTCCGGGTATACATAAGGCTAAAAATAAGCTTGGAGAATACATGGTCAATGTCGCGGAGCGCACGCTCAATGAGGTGGACGTGGTCATGTGGCTGGTTGAGCCGACAACATTTATCGGAGCGGGAGAGCAGCACATTGCAAGCCAGCTTAAAAAAGTGCAGACGCCGGTCATTCTTGTTATTAACAAAATCGACAGTGTGAAGCCCGAAGAGGTTCTTGCATCTATTTCCGCTTATAAGGATTTGTATGAGTTTGCGGAAATTGTTCCGGTTTCTGCGAGAAATGGTAATAACACAGAAGAATTGTTAAAAGTAATTATGAAATATCTTCCGTACGGACCACAGTTCTATGATGAAGATACGGTTACAGATCAGCCGGAACGTCAGATTGTAGCGGAAATTATCCGTGAAAAGGCACTGCACAGTTTAAATGAGGAGATTCCACACGGAATCGCAGTAGCAATTGATCAGATGAAAATGAGAAATAAAGTGATGCATATAGATGCAACAATAATCTGTGAGCGAGATTCCCACAAGGGGATAATTATTGGAAAACAAGGAAATATGTTGAAAAAAATTGGCAGTACCGCAAGATTTGAAATAGAGAGAATGCTGGAATGCAAGGTAAATCTGAAGCTTTGGGTCAAAGTGAAGAAGGATTGGCGGGACAGTGAATTTCTGATGAAAAATTTTGGATATCGAGAAGAGGAATAAAAAACATCTTCCATGGGAGAACCTAAGAACAGAACATAGGATGAGGTGATGACATGGAAGAAATCTATTGGAATCGTTTTTTGGAGACAGGAAAGATTGAAGATTACCTTTATTATAAAGGAATTGAAATCTGTGCAGAAATTATGGAAAAACGCGAAAGAGAGGAAACTTGTGAATCAGATCGTAGTAACCGGGATGGTGCTTTCACAGACCGCTATTGGTGAAAATGACAGACGAGTGGTAATCTTAAGTAAGGAACGTGGAAAGATTGCGGCTTTTGCAAGAGGGGCAAGACGCCCAAACAGTGCTCTGGTCGGAGCAACCAATCCTTTTTCCTTCGGAACATTTACCGTTTACGAGGGGCGGACATCGTATACATTGGTGTCGGCCTCTATTTCAAATTATTTCGAAGAATTGCGTACAGATATTGAAGGAGCTTATTATGGCTTTTATTTTCTGGATCTTGCAAATTACTATGCCAGAGAGGCAAATGATGAAACGATGATGTTGAAACTTCTTTATCAGACACTCAGGGCACTGACCAATCCCAGACTTCCGGATCGGCTGATCCGATACATATATGAATTAAAAATGCTCTGTATCAACGGTGAAGGTCCTCAGGTTTTCGAATGTATCTGTTGCGGGGAAAGAGAAAAAAGTGCTGTATTCAGTGTAAGGAAGGGCGGGCTCGTCTGCGGAAAATGTATGAATCATATAACGGACGGAACTCCCTTGCATCCATCCACGCTGTATACATTGCAGTATATTGTATCTTCTCCGGTAGAGAAGCTTTATAATTTCCTCGTAAAAGAAGAGGTGCTTCAGCAATTAAGCGAGATTGTGACAGCTTATCTCAAAGAATATTTGGGAAAACAGTTTAAATCTTTGGAAATACTGGAAACAATTACACAATAAGTCTTGAAAATAAGTGTATTTATAAGGTATAATTATTTATTATTATATTATAGGAAATATTTATAGAAGGTGAGGAGAAGAGGTATGGTAGAAAAAACTATGGATAAGATCGTAGCGTTGGCAAAATCAAGAGGATTTGTATATCCGGGATCTGAGATTTACGGTGGGCTTGCAAATACATGGGATTATGGTAACTTGGGAGTAGAACTTAAGAATAATGTTAAGAAAGCATGGTGGCAGAAGTTTGTACAGGAGTCTCCGTATAATGTAGGTGTTGACTGTGCAATCCTGATGAACCCACAGACATGGGTAGCCAGCGGACACATTGGCGGATTCAGTGATCCGTTGATGGACTGTAAAGAGTGTCACGAACGTTTTCGCGCAGATAAGATGATTGAAGACTTTGCTCATGAAAATGGTCTGGATATCGGTGACAGCATTGATGGGTGGAGTCACGAACAGATGGAAGCATATATCGCAGAGCATAACATTCCATGTCCGACATGTGGAAAGCATAATTTCACAGAGATTCGTGAATTTAACTTAATGTTTAAAACATTTCAGGGTGTTACAGAAGATGCTAAAAATGTTGTATACCTTCGTCCTGAAACAGCACAGGGAATTTTCGTAAACTTCAAAAATGTACAGCGTACATCAAGAAAGAAACTTCCGTTTGGTATTTGCCAGATCGGTAAATCTTTCAGAAATGAGATCACGCCGGGTAACTTTACGTTCCGTACAAGAGAATTTGAACAGATGGAAATGGAATTCTTCTGTGAGCCGGATACAGATCTTGAATGGCATGCATATTGGAAGAAGTTCTGCCTTGGCTGGTTAGAGACTCTTGGAATTAAAGAGGAAGAGATGCGTTACCGCGATCACTCACCGGAAGAATTAAGCCACTACAGTAAGGCGACAACAGATATCGAATTCTTATTCCCGTTTGGTTGGGGAGAACTGTGGGGAATTGCAGACAGAACAGACTTTGACCTGACGCAGCATCAGAACGTATCTAAGCAGGATATGACTTATTTTGATGACGAGAAGAAGATTAAATATATCCCTTACGTTATTGAGCCATCACTTGGCGCAGACCGTATGGTGCTCGCATTCCTTTGCAGTGCTTATGATGAAGAAGAACTGGAAGGCGGAGATGTAAGAACGGTACTTCGTTTCCATCCTGCACTTGCACCGATTAAGATCGGTATTCTTCCACTCTCCAAAAAACTGAGTGAAGGTGCAGAAAAAGTATATGCACAATTAAGCAAGAAATACAATTGTGAATTCGACGAGAGAGGAAACATCGGTAAACGTTACCGCCGTCAGGATGAGATCGGAACACCATTCTGTGTGACATACGACTTCGAATCAGAAGAAGACCAGGCAGTAACAATCCGTGACCGTGATACAATGGAACAAGAAAGAGTTAAAATTGATGAACTTGATACTTACTTTGCTAAAAAGTTTGAGTGGTAATTAATCTGGGACGTTAATTTGGGACGTAGCCTTTTTGCAAAAGGCTACGTCCCAAATTGCATTTCCCCCTGCCCTAAATTGAAAAGAGGGGTGTCCCAAATTGAAAAAAACAGGCATCTGATATGAATCGGATGCCTGTTTTATGTATATTGATATTCAGCTTATTCAGCTTTAGCTTCTTTTTTATTTGCGTAATATTCCGGGTGTAATCTTCTGTCTCTTAATTCAGCAGCTGCTGTAAAGAGAACGTCTGTAGAAGAATTGAGACCTGTTTCGCAGGAATCCTGAATTACGCCGATAATGAAACCTACACCTACAACCTGCATTGCAATTTCAGATGGAATTCCGAATAATCCACAAGCCATTGGAATGAGAAGGAGTGAACCACCGGCAACACCGGAAGCACCGGCTGCACTGAGTGCTGCAAGTACACAAAGTACAAGCGCTGTTCCAAAGTCTACATCGATTCCAACAGTATAAGCTGCGGATAATGCCATAACAGAGATTGTAATGGCAGCTCCGGCCATGTTGATCGTTGCACCGAGTGGAATGGAGATAGAATACTGTTCTTCGTCTAAACCGAGTTCTTCACAAAGTTCCATATTAACAGGGATGTTAGCAGCGGAACTACGTGTAAAGAATGCAGTGATGAAACTCTTTGCCAGACATTTGAATACGAGCGGGTATGGGTTTTTTCTGATGCAGAGGAACACAATAATCGGGTTCATGATCAATGCTACAAATGCCATACTTCCTACTAATACAAGAATCAGTCTTCCATAGGATAACAATGCCTCTAATCCGGAGGTGGAAATAACATTGAAGATCAGACCCATGATACCAAATGGAGCAAAACTGATGACCCATTTAACTCCGGTAGAGATTGCGTCAGAGAAATCATCTAGCATTTTCTTTGTTGATGCGGAAGCGCCTTTTAATGCGATACCGAAAATACAAGCCCATGCAAGAATACCGATATAGTTAGCGTTTACGATAGAACCTACTGGATTGGATACAACATTTAAGAGCAGATTCTTTAAGACCTCACCGACACCGCTAGGAGGAGCCATATCGCCTCCGGCTGCTTCTGCGAGTGTAAGGGTGACTGGGAACAGTTTACATGCGACAACGGATACAAGTGCTGAGAACAGATTGCCAAGCATATACAGCATAACAATGAAGCCCATGTTTGTCTTCTGACCTTCGCCCATGTGAGCAAGTGCGCTCATAACAAGGAAGAATACCAGAAGTGGGGCAATTGCCTTTAAGGCGCCAACAAACAAATCACCAAAAATGATGATCACAGTTGCCTTAGGAATGGCAAGTCCCAGGATGATACCAATGATCAGTCCGCATAAAATTCTAAGAACTAGACTGATACTGTTCCATTTTTCAAAAACTTTTTTCATGTTGATTTTGCAGATATATTGTCGAAATATATCCACTACCTCTCTTTCTCTATAGATTTGTCCCCCGATTGTGATAATGCAGATGATACGTTTAAGAGCCGGAAGAGGAACTATCCGAACACTTTCCGCACAAACGTATCAACAAGTAACAACCTAATTATAAATAAAAATGATAAATTTGTCTATAAAAATATGTAAAAAGTGCTATAAAAATGATTTTGGAATGTGAAAAAAATGTCAAAACTGACAAAAACATAATAAAAAAAAGTTGTACATGCTATAAATGAGTGTTATAATTATATTGATAAAATAAATCGTCCGGGGAGACGATAGAAACGGGAGGTCTAATAAAGTGAGTGAAAGAAACGATGGATTGATGTGGGCACTTGTAAAAGAAAAACCTGAGGAAGGTTTGTGGATGAAGAGGATTCCGATTCCAGAAGTGGGGTCGAATGATGTCAAGATCAAGATTCACAAGACAGCCATCTGCGGAACAGATGTACACATTTACCAGTGGAATGATTGGGCGCAGCACACAATCCCGATCGGACTTACGGCAGGACATGAGTATGTTGGTGAAATTGTAGAGGTTGGACCCGGTGTAAAAGGCTTTAAGATTGGCGATCTTGTATCTGGTGAAGGTCATATTACTTGTGGAAAATGTAGAAACTGTCTGGAAGGACACAAGGAAAATTGTAAAGATGCGAAAGGTGTTGGTGTTAATAGAAATGGTGCGTTTGCAGAGTATCTTGTAATCCCATCTTCAAACGTATGGCCATGTAATCCGAACATTCCGGAAGAGATGTATGCGATTTTTGATCCATTTGGAAATGCTACACATACAGCGCTTTCTTACGATATGCTTGGTGAGGATGTGCTGGTAGCCGGTGCAGGACCGATTGGAATCATGGCGGCAGCAATTGCGAAATTCTCAGGAGCAAGACATGTTGTAATTACAGATTTTAACCAGTATCGTCTGGATCTTGCTATGAAACTTGGTGCAACGAGAGCGGTAAATCTGGGAAAAGAGAATCTGAAGGACGTAATGAAAGAAATCGGAATGACAGAAGGCTTTGATGTAGGTCTTGAAATGTCAGGTTCACAGGCAGGTCTTCATGATATGATCCATAACATGAAGCATGGTGGAAATATTGCACTTCTTGGACTTCAGAGAACAGATGCAAAAGTAGATCTTGAAACAGTGATCTTTAATGGATTAAATCTCCGCGGCATTTATGGAAGAAAGGTGTGGGATACATGGTATAAGATGTCTACAATGCTTCAGGCAGGACTGGATATTTCTCCGATTATCACTCATCATTTTGACATTAAGGATTACGAAAAGGGATTTGAAGCAATGATTTCCGGAGAATCTGGAAAAGTAATTCTTGACTGGGCACATGTGAATGACTAAAGAGTAAAAGGATGTCAAAGACAGAGGCAGTCAGGAAGATTGTTAAGTATCATATTTAATATGGAAAGGAAGAATTAAAACAATGGCACGTAAAAATGATATTTTGGACATTTACACAAAAGAAGTAGAAGGCATTAAAGAGGCCGGACTGTTTAAGGGAGAAGCACCATTTGTATCACCGCAGGGAGCGCGTGTGAAAATGGAAGACGGAAGAGAACTTCTGTGTATGTGTGCAAACAACTATCTCGGACTTGGGGATAATCCGCGTTTGATCGAAGCTGCAAAAAGAACTTATGATGAAAAGGGATATGGTGTTGCATCTGTTCGTTTCATTTGCGGAACACAGGACATTCACAAAAAATTAGAGAAGAAGATTTCAGATTTTCTTGGAACGGATGACACAATTCTTTACTCTTCCTGCTTCGATGCAAATGGAGGATTGTTTGAGACAATACTTACAGCAGAAGACGCTGTAATCAGTGATGAATTGAACCATGCTTCTATTATTGATGGTGTGCGTCTCTGTAAAGCAAAACGTTTCCGTTATAAAAACAACGACATGGAAGATCTGGAAGCAAAATTAAAAGAAGCTGATGAAGCCGGAGCGAGAATCAAATTGATCGCAACAGATGGTGTATTTTCCATGGATGGAATTATCTGTAACCTTCAGGGTGTATGTGATCTGGCTGATAAATACAATGCGCTCGTTATGGTGGATGACAGCCATGCAGTCGGATTCGTAGGAAAGACCGGACGTGGAACACCGGAATACTGTGGAGTGCAGGGACGTGTGGATATTATTACCGGAACACTTGGAAAAGCACTTGGCGGAGCATCCGGCGGATATACTTCCGGACGCAAAGAAATTATCGATCTTCTCCGTCAGAGAAGCCGCCCGTATCTGTTCTCTAACTCTTTGGCACCGGCAATCGCAGGAGCAAGTATCGAATTATTTGATATGCTGGATGAAAGCACAGAACTTCGTGACCATCTGGAAGAAGTGACAGCATACTACCGTAAAGAACTGGCAGATAATGGCTTTGATATCATTCCGGGAACACATCCATGCGTACCTGTTATGCTTTATGATGAGAAAACAGCAGCAGAATTTGCAAAACGCATGATGGAAAAAGGAGTATATGTGGTAGCATTCTCTTACCCGGTAGTTCCAAAGGGAAAAGCAAGAATTCGTACACAAGTGTGCGCAAGCCATACAAAAGAAGATATTGATTTCATCGTTAAATGCTTCAAAGAAGTAAGAGAAGAAATGAAATAATAATTTGGGACGTAGCATTTTTGCAAAATGCTACGTCCCAAATTAACAATTGCTATGTTCCAAGATGAAAAATGGGGTGTCCTAAATTGATTTTCGACCTGTACTTAATTAGGAAGGGGACATAGTTATCGATGAAAAGACGGCAGGAAAGCAGTACAGGAATGTATCACGTTATGGTTAAAGGTATTAATAAGGAAAGGATTTTTAACCAACAGCGTGAAAAAAGCTATTTAATTAAAATTATTCTAAAACACCTTGAGCTCTTCAAGGTGGAAATCTATAGTTATAGTATTATGTCTAATCATGCTCATTTTATTATCCGATCAGAAATTCAGTTTTTATCAAGATTTATGGCAGCTGTTTTATCAGAATATGCGTTATATTATAATTTTAAACATCAGCGAAATGGTCATGTGTTTCAAAATCGATTCGCCAGCGAATGTATTGAAAATGAAAAATATTTCTGGATGTGTTTAAGATATATTCACTTAAATCCTGTGAAAGCGGGTATGGTCAACAATTTGTCCAAATATAAATATAGCAGTGTCAATGAATATAGGTCGAATACGGCAATTGTTATTCATGAAAAAGCGTTGCTTATGTATAAAAAGACATTTCCTGATGCTAAAAGTTTCGAAGAATTTCATAAAGAAAGAGAAACAAAAGTCTTTTTAGATATATCTGAAGAAATGCTGACGCAGCGAGTTGAACTTGCGATTGATTATGCTAAAAGTCTGCAAACAAAGCATAACTTGCCAGTGTTATCACAAGTATTTGAAGAAAAAGATATAAGGCTGGCTTATATTTACAAAATAAAAGACGAAATGCAAATATCACTAAAAAAAGCAAAAGAATTGTGTACGAAAGTACAGGAGAAAGTTATAAATATATAATATATATAGAAGGAAAATCAAAAAGGACACCCCATTTTTCATTTTGGAACAGGGGGAATATCATTTGGGACGTAGCATTTTTGCAAAATGCTACGTCCCAAATGATAAAATTTACATAAACCCTGTTGACAAACGAAAATCGGAGTGATAAATTATATTCGAAAGATGTTAGCACTCGAATTTAAAGAGTGCTAATAAAGAAATCGAAGGGAGGAATGCAGATGGTGACAGAGCATGGATTGAGTGATAGAAAACTGAAAATCCTATACGCGATCATTCGGACATATCTGGAAACTGGCGAGCCGGTTGGTTCTCGGACAATTTCGAAGTATACGGACTTGAATCTGAGTTCTGCGACGATTCGAAACGAGATGGCAGATCTGGAAGAGCTTGGCTACATTATGCAGCCTCATACATCAGCAGGACGAATTCCTTCGGATAAGGGTTATCGCCTTTATGTAGATATCCTAATGGAAGAAAAGGAGCAGGAGTTAAACGATAAGCAGGAGCAGATGCTGGAGAAGGCTGATAAAATGGAACAGCTTCTAAAGCAGGCAGCGAAAGTGCTGGCGAGCAGTACGAACTATGCGACGATGGTCTCCACTCCTATGAACAATGTCAACAAGATCAAGTTTATTCAGTTGTCCATGGTGGATGAAGAGCAGATCATTGCAGTGATCGTTCTCAGTGGAAATGTGATCAAGAATAAGATCATTAATTTAGAAGAACCTCTCAGCAATGAGAATTTGTTAAAGCTGAATATGCTGCTTAACACAACGCTCAACGGAATGTCGATCGAAGAGATTAATCTCGGATTGATCGCCCGGTTAAAAGAGCAGGCAGGCATCCACAGTATGGTTGTCGGAAATGTATTGGATGCAGTTGCGGATGCGATACAGATTGACGAAGATATGCAGATCTATACAAGTGGCGCAACGAACATTTTCAAATACCCGGAACTCTCGGATAAGGAGAGTGCGCAGGATATTATCAGTGCATTTGAAGAAAAACAGCAGCTTACAGAGCTTGTGACACAGACACTTGCACAAGAAGAAAATACAGGAATTCAAGTATATATCGGAGATGAGACGCCGGTTCAGACGATGAAAGACTGCAGTGTAGTGACTGCGACGTATGAATTGGGAGACGGAATGAAGGGAACCATAGGAATTATCGGTCCGAAGCGCATGGATTACGAACATGTGCTGAAATCAATGAAGCGTCTTCAAAATGAACTGGATCAGATGTTTCATCAGAAAAAATAAGAAAGGTGGGAGAACCGTTGGAAAATAAACAGGATAAAAGTCAGGAAGAAATGGTAAAAGAAGCGGTGGAGGAAGCGAAGAAAAACGCGCAGGAAGCAGAAGAGACTGAAGCCGGAACAGAAGAGATGGCAGAGGAAGAGACAGAAGAAAAAGAAGCAGAAGAAACCGAAGTCAAGACAGAAGAAAGCGAAGAAGATAAGAAGTCAGAGAAGAAATTATTTGGCAAGAAAAATAAAAAAGATAAAAAAGATGAGAAGATTGAGGAACTGACTGACAGACTCACTCGTCAAATGGCAGAGTTTGATAACTTCCGCAAGCGTACAGACAAAGAGAAATCTCAGATGTACGAAGTTGGAGCGAAAGATATCATAGAAAAGATTCTTCCGGTTGTAGACAATTTCGAAAGAGGATTGGATGCAGTGAAGGAAGAAGAGAAAGACGATCCATTTGTCCAGGGAATGGAGAAAGTGTATAAGCACTTGATGACAACACTGGAAGAAATCGAGGTGAAACCTATCGAAGCGGTAGGAAAGGAATTTGACCCGAATTTACACAATGCGGTGATGCATGTGGAGGATGAGAATTTCGGTGAAAATATTGTAGCCGAAGAATTTCAGAAAGGGTATACATACCGTGATTCCATTGTGAGACACAGTATGGTAAAAGTAGCTAACTGACCGAAAGCACGTAGTGCGAGGTCGTTCTGTGAGATTAGCGAGGTAATTTCGAGCTTAGCGAACAGAACTTCATATAATATTCAGCAAAAAATTTAGGAGGAATTTATCATGGGTAAAATTATTGGTATCGACTTAGGAACAACAAACAGCTGTGTAGCAGTTATGGAAGGCGGACAGCCAACCGTTATCACAAATACAGAAGGAGCAAGAACAACCCCATCTGTTGTTGCATTTACAAAAACTGGAGAGCGTCTTGTAGGTGAACCTGCAAAACGTCAGGCAGTTACAAATGCTGAGAGAACAATCTCTTCTATTAAAAGAGAAATGGGTTCTGATTTCAGAGTAACAATTGATGACAAAAAATATTCTCCACAGGAAATTTCTGCAATGACACTTCAGAAATTAAAAGCAGACGCAGAAGGATATTTGGGAGAAAAAGTAACAGAAGCTGTTATTACAGTACCTGCTTACTTTAATGATGCTCAGCGTCAGGCAACAAAAGATGCCGGTAAAATTGCAGGTCTTGATGTAAAACGTATCATCAACGAGCCTACAGCGGCAGCATTAGCATATGGTCTTGACAACGAGAAAGAACAGAAAATCATGGTATATGACTTAGGCGGCGGCACATTTGATGTATCCATTATTGAAATCGGTGACGGTGTTATCGAAGTATTATCTACAGCAGGTAACAACAGACTCGGCGGAGATGACTTTGACCAGAAGATCACAGATTACATGATCGCTGAATTCAAGAAACAGGAAGGTGTAGACTTATCTACAGATAAGATGGCGCTTCAGAGATTAAAAGAAGCTGCTGAGAAAGCGAAAAAAGAACTTTCTTCCGCAACAACATCTAACATCAACCTTCCATTCATCACAGCAACTGCTGAAGGACCAAAACATTTTGATATGAACCTTACAAGAGCAAAATTCGATGAATTAACACATGATCTTGTAATGAAGACATCTGAGCCGGTACAGAGAGCACTCTCTGATGCAGGAATCTCTGCTTCTGAACTCGGTCAGGTACTTCTCGTAGGTGGTTCTACACGTATTCCGGCAGTACAGGAAGAAGTAAAACGACTGACAGGTAAAGAGCCAAGCAAATCTCTGAACCCAGATGAATGTGTAGCACTCGGTGCTTCCGTACAGGGTGGTAAACTTGCAGGAGATGCCGGCGCAGGCGATATCCTTCTTCTTGATGTAACACCTCTTTCTCTTTCTATTGAGACAATGGGTGGCGTTGCTACAAGATTAATTGAAAGAAATACAACAATCCCTACAAAGAAGAGCCAGATCTTCTCTACAGCAGCAGATAATCAGACAGCAGTAGACATCAACGTTGTACAGGGTGAGAGACAGTTCGCAAGAGATAACAAATCTCTGGGACAGTTCCGACTGGATGGAATCGCACCAGCTCCACGTGGAATCCCACAGATCGAAGTTACTTTCGATATTGATGCAAATGGTATCGTAAATGTATCTGCAAAAGACCTTGGAACAGGAAAAGAGCAGCATATTACAATTACAGCAGGTTCTAACATGTCTGACGAAGATATCGATAAAGCTGTAAAAGAGGCAGCAGCTTTCGAAGCTCAGGATAAGAAACGTAAAGAAGGCATTGACGCTAAGAACGAAGCAGATGCTATGGTTTTCCAGACAGAGAAAGCACTCGGAGAAGTTGGCGATAAGCTTGACGGAGCAGATAAGGCAGCAGTAGAAGCAGATTGCAAAGCATTAAAAGAATTACTTGAGAAAGTAAATATGGAAGATATGTCTGATGCGCAGATCGCAGAGATCAAGGCAGGAAAAGAGAAACTTACAGAGAGCGCTCAGAAATTATTCACAAAGATGTATGAGCAGGCTGGCG
This sequence comes from Dorea sp. CAG:317, assembly GCA_000433535.1. GTDB lineage: Bacteria > Bacillota > Clostridia > Lachnospirales > Lachnospiraceae > Dorea_D. The sequence continues at coordinate 66,914 of FR892666.1, read as the reverse complement.
CAGCAGCGGGAGCCGGAGCTCAGGGTGCAGGCCCGGATATGGGTGCAGGCGCAGGTCCGGCACCGGAAGGATTCCAGGGTGATGATGTTGTAGATGGAGATTATAAGGAAGTCTAAACCCAGAACACTTAGCAAAGGGATAACGTAAGGTGTCCCTTTGCCGGTACAAAGGTTGTTCTGCGGAACCTGGCGAAATGTTTCATAAGTCTGGTTCCGCAGATTTCCTACGTTTAGACAGAACTTCCTTATGTAAGGAGAAGGTTTTATGGCAGAGACTAAAAGAGACTATTATGAGGTGCTTGGTGTCAGCAAAGATGCGGATGATGCCACATTAAAAAAAGCATATAGAAAGGTTGCTAAGAAGTATCATCCTGATGTAAATCCGGGTGATGCAGAGGCTGAAAAGAAGTTCAAAGAAGCTTCCGAAGCTTATGCGATTTTAAGTGATCCGGATAAACGCCGTCAGTACGACCAGTTTGGTCATGCTGCATTTGAAGGCGGAGCCGGAGGAGCCGGCGGTTTTGGAGGGTTCGATTTCAGCGGCGCAGATTTCAGTGATATCTTTGGTGATATCTTCGGCGATCTTTTCGGCGGAGGCAGAAGAGGCGGACGTGCAAGCCAGGGTCCTATGCAGGGAATGAATATCCGCAAGAGTGTAAGGATTACTTTTGAAGAGGCTGTGTTTGGCTGTGAGAAAGAGCTGGATGTCGTCTTAAAAGATCCGTGTCCGACTTGTAACGGAACAGGAGCAAAGCCCGGAACTTCACCGGAGACCTGTCCGAAATGCGGCGGAAAAGGTCAAGTGGTGTATACACAACAGTCTTTCTTTGGAACTGTTCAAAATGTACAGACTTGTCCGGACTGTCACGGAAGTGGTAAGATTGTCCGTGAGAAATGTTCAGATTGCGGAGGTACAGGTTATGTTTCCAACCGTAAGAAAATATCTGTATCCATTCCGGCCGGTATTGATAATGGTCAAAGCGTACGTATCCGCGAAAAAGGAGAACCGGGCGTAAACGGAGGACCAAGAGGAGATCTTCTTGTTGAGGTGATGGTATCCAGACATCCGATCTTCCAGCGTCAGGATATGCATATTTTCTCTACCGTTCCGATTTCTTTTGCGCAGGCAGCGCTGGGAGCCGATATTAAGATTAAGACAGTGGACGGCGATGTCATTTATAATGTTAAACCGGGAACGAAGACAGATACGAAGGTGCGTCTGAAAGGAAAAGGAGTACCGTCCGTGCGTAATTCACAGATTCGAGGCGACCATTATGTGACACTGGTGATCCAGACACCGGAGAAACTAAGTCATGAAGCGAAAGAAGCGCTTCGCAAGTTTGATGAGCTGACCGGAAATACACTGCATGTGGCAGATGAAAAAAATGAAACATCCGGTAAGAACGGCAAGAAGAAAAAAGGGTTTATGGATAAAATGAAAGAAGCTTTTGATGATTAATCATCAGAAGCTTCTTTTATTTTACACTCTTGTACTGTTACACGGTCGATCGTTTTTTTCGAATTACCATTGCGGCAATCACGAATGTTACTGCGAAGAGAAATTGTATACTATATGCCTGCCAGAGAGACTGGAGCTGTGAGTCTGTCAGAGAAGCAGTAGAAGAAAGGGTGTTGTTAGCAAGCTCATACCAGTATACAGGAAGAAAGTGTGCAATTTTCTTAACGCCTGCTCCAAGAATATCCATAGAGACAAATACTCCGCAGGTAAATGACATTCCAAGAGAAATGACGTTGACGATTCCATTAATGATCTCTTCCTTTATTGGGAAAGAACTGATGAGAAAGGCAATGGACAGTGATACCAGCGTCATAAGGAACGTGTTTAGCAGGTAGTACGGAAGATGCGGATCATTCAGACATTCTTTCCCGTACAAAGCAATCGGCATTAAAAGGCAGATGATCCAGATGCCAAGTCCGATGACAATGTGACCGAGAATCAGCTGACAGCTAATGCTTCGGGCAGAGATGCAGGAACAAAGCATTCGATTCTTTACATTCGGGTTGCCAAATGAAATCATAATATAACTCAATATGTAGCACAAGATGGAAAGAATGATATAAGGCATATATTGGAACATAAATGCATGAGCCGGTACATTTCCGTCATGTCCTGTCTTGTCGATTAAAGTGATCTCAGGCGCTGCGGTGACAGATTGTCGGATTATACGAAGCGCTTCAGATATAGAATAACCTCCGGCTGTTAATGTCCGCATATGATTTAAAAAGTCATTGATCTGTTGATCTACATAGTACCCGGTGGTACTGTCAGGAATTTTAGTCACAGCAAGCTTCCCATTGCCGGACAGGCAAAATTGTTCGAAGTTCTCAGGAATTGTAACGACGTAATAAATATCCCGATAGAAGAGTCGTTCCTGAAGGAAACTCTGGTCATTGGGAAGCTCTTTGACATGGTGGATGGAAGCAAGATAATCTTTCATTCCTTCTGCCAGTTCTCCGCCGTCCAGATCAAGGACTGCAATAGGCAGAGATTCAGCCTGAAAACCGGAGGTTGTGGAATCGCTGAGTGCATTTTGAATGAACAGACTGATAGTGAGAAAAATCAGAATATAAAGAAACATCATTCCGAGATTTCTCTTTGCGATTGTCAAAAATCCTTTAAATACTGTCATAACGTTCCCTCCTGATTCCTAAAAATGCTGCAAATAAAAGGATGATACTCATAAAAGCTAAAATGAGTATACATTTTGTGAACCGTTCCATGTCGTTGTACACTCCCATACAATAATAAGCATCACTTAATACAGCCGCAGGATTGATCCGGTTCAGAACAGGAAAATGCTGTTCAATTATATTTTTCATATTGCCAAACATAAGACCGGCAAGAAAAGACGGGAACAGCGTTAATAAAACAGAAAGCCCTAATTTTATATTAAGAGACAACTTTGTCAGAGAACCAAAAGCAAGCCCCAGTGTTATGCCGATGATACTTCCCATCAGGTTGATAAGCAGCAGAGCGGGAAGGTTATGGCCGAGTCCGATGCCGAGGATTTTCCCGATATAAACAGTAAGTATCATAATATTGATAAAGTGAATGGCAGTAAGGACGAGCATATCTACGAGGATCAGTGTCAGACGGTGTGTCGGAGTAATGCTGCGCCTTGCCCCCAGAGGCGTCAAATTTGCCTGACTGTCAAAGCTTGCGCGGACACCGAGAAAGGTTCCCGATAGACAGGCGTAAGCAATGAGGGCGAAAAAATATTGAACGTTTGGATCGAGAGTTTCTCCGCCTAAGGATGTTTCCTGCACCATTTGCCGGTAATTGCTGATTTCATGGATTGCTGCGTCTAAATGTTCAGGATGTGAGGCGGCAATCTCTTTGAGCATGGCAGCATTCTGCGTGTAAGACGTAAGGAGCGAAGTCAGGATACTCTCCTGTAATCCATTTTTTCCTACGCTTAAAGACGGCGATTCAGAGGCATAGTAGATGCCGCTGATCGTCCCCTGATTTAATGCTTCAAGAGCATCTTTTTCTGAATCGCACGGGAGAATCTCTAATGTTTGCTGTTCCATTGCATCTAAAAAGTTAAGAAATGCGTCAGAATCGGCCGTTTCCTGCTGGCTGGTGACAACACATACCTTTATTTTATCCCACTCAGACTCCCCGGTAGAAGAAAGTCCCGCACTGCCAAAACTGAAATAAAAAAGTGTGGCAAGTATGAGTGGGAATGCAAGTGCCCAAAACATGACAGAGAATTCCCGAACAATTTGTAAAAAGCGATATTTCAGTAAAAATAACATAATAGGAACCTCCTAATCCCGCAGTTCTTTTCCGGTGATTTCGAGGAATACATCATTGAGCGTGGGAAGCTCGGAAAATACACGACCAAATGAGATTTCGCGCTCTGTAAGATAATTCAGGATCCGCACCAGATTATGCTTTGCACTGCTTAAGCGAATGATCAGACGCTGTTCTTCGTATGTAATGTCCAGAATATGGGGAAGTGACTGTAATTCCCTGAGGATACTATCATCAAGGGCAATTGCTTCAATCGTGATCGTTTCTCCTGTTTTGAGCAGTTTTTTCAGTTCATCCTTCGTTCCGCAGGCAAGCACACGACCGTGGTCAATGATTGCGATTTTGGAACAGATCTGTTCTACTTCCTCCATATAGTGGGAAGTATAGACGATAGTAGAGCCCTGTCGGTTCAATTCTAAGATTCCTTCCAGTATGCGGTTTCGGCTCTGTGGATCAACAGCAACTGTCGGCTCATCCAGAATAATGAGTTTTGGCTTGTGTACGATACCGCAGGCAATATTCAGTCTTCGAAGAAGTCCGCCGGATAGCTTTCCGGGGCGTACCTTGCGGTAGTCCTCAAGCCCGGTAAATGCAATTGCTTCTTCCACGAACTTATGACGGCGATTTTTTTCTTTGATATACAGACCACAGAAATAATCGATATTTTCCCAGACGGACATTTGTTCAAAGACAGCGACGTTCTGCATGACAACACCGATTTCTTTCTTTAGTTCATAACTGTCCGGACGCATTTCTTCTCCGAAGACAGTGACGGTGCCCTTGTCATATTTAAGAAGAGAGAGAATGCAGCCGATGGCGGTTGTTTTGCCGGAACCGTTGGGACCGAGAAGACCGAAGATTTCACCCTTTTGGATATCTAAACTGAGATGGTCAAGAGCCAGCACAGAGCCATAGCGCTTGACTAGATTTTCAATATGTATCATTGCAGAAATTCCTTTCTTTTAAAATATAATTATGACGTTTGTTACTTGTAGTATAAAAAACTTCTGTTTATAATGATAGTGTCACAAGTCATAAAGTGAAAATGACAATTGTCATTTTCTTTGTTTGGAAAGAAAGGAAAGAGGCTGCGGATGACCGGACAGATCATTTTGATGTTGTATGGCATGGTATTTCTGTTACTTGTACCGGCAGATGCTGTGTTTGTGTCGGCATTTCTTATGACGGCAATTTATATTGGTCTGTGGAATTTGAAGATTCCCTATCGGATTCGGCAAATACTGCCATGGGTATGGCTTCTCCTCTGTCTTGGGGTGCCGGAGTTATCCATCTTTGCTGCTGCGGCATGTTACAGTATGCTTAACGAAGAGCGATATATACCGGCAATCATTCTTGCTTCACTCAGCTTTTTGATGTGGATGGAGAAAGAGCCGGAGGGCGTTATTCTTCAGCTGGCAGGATGTGCATTTGCCTGTGTGCTGTCCAGACAGTTTCGAGCTTATGAAAGTCTGTTGAAGAAGTACCGGAAAACAAGAGATGACAGTACCGAATGGAACATCGTTCTGAAAGAGAAAAATAAGAATTTGCTGGAAAATCAGGATTATGAGATCTATACGGCGACTTTAAAGGAAAGAAACCGAATCGCAAGAGAGATCCATGATCATGTCGGACATATGCTGTCCCGGGCAATTTTGATGGTAGGAGCCATGAAAGTAGTGAATCATCAGGAAGCGCTATCAGAGCCTCTTAAGCAGCTTGAAGAAACTTTAAATACAGCGATGACAAATGTAAGAGAAAGCGTCCACGACCTGCACGATGCTTCTGTCAATATGGAGGAAGCAATCCAGGGATTGATCGAAGGATATCAGTTCTGTCCGGTACAATTTACTTACGATGTGGAAAATTTTGTGCCGCGCGAAGTGAAATACAGTTTTATTGCCATTGTCAAAGAGGGACTTAACAATATTGCGAAGCACAGTGGTGCAGAGAAGGCGGAGATTACGGTCCGGGAACACCCGGGGTTGTACCAGCTGGTCATTAAAGATAATGGAAGCCATGGAAGGCTCAAAGAAAAGATGACAGATTCCGAGATGAAAGAGCGCGCAGGAATCGGGATACAGAATATGAGAGAGCGGGTAAAAAATCTGGGAGGAACCTTTCAGATCGCCAGCGAAAAAGGGTTCAGTATCTATATTACAGTGCCGAAGAAGGGAGAAGGCTAGATGCGAGTGGTAATCGTAGATGATGATACATTTATAACAGGTGCTTTAAAGACAATTTTGGAGACCACGGAAGAAATTACAGTTGTGGGAGTGGGGGCAGACGGAAGAGAAGCACTGGAATTATATCATGAATACAAACCGGATGTACTTCTTATGGATATTCGTATGAAAGAGATGAGCGGGCTGGAGGCGGCAGAGAAGATTCTTGCACAAGATCCTCAGGCGAAGATTCTTCTTCTTACCACCTTCTCTGATGATGAATATATTATCAAAGCATTGAAAGCCGGAGTGAAAGGATATCTGCTAAAACAAGATTATCAGAGCATTCTCCCGGCGCTTCGGGCAGTCTGCTGCGGACAGAGCGTATTCGGGACACAGATTATGGAGAAGCTTCCGGAGCTTTTGATGGAGAAGAAACAATTTGACTGGCTGGACCGCGAGATTGGAGAAAAAGAACTTCAGATCATTTCACTTGTGGCGGAAGGGTTGAGTAATAAAGAGATTGCGGAACGGCTGTTTCTAAGCGAAGGAACTGTCAGAAACTATATAAGCAGTATTCTGGACAAACTTAATCTGCGCGACCGGACACAATTGGCAGTTTTTTATTTAAATACAAAATAAATGAAGGAGGAGAAAAGATATGAAGAATTTCACACTATACACCCCTACCAGAATTGTCTTTGGCAAAGAGGTTGAAAAAGAAACCGGAAGGCTTGCAAAAGAGCAGGGAGCTTCCAAAGTATTGATTGTGTACGGAGGAGGCAGTATTATAAAAAGCGGGCTTCTTAAGAGCGTGCAGAAGTCGCTGCAAAAAGAAGGCATTGCTTATACAGAACTTGCAGGAGTAAAGCCGAACCCAAGGATGTCTCTTGCAAGAGAAGGTGTGGAAAAAGCGATTTCTTTTGGAGCAGACCTGATTCTTGCAGTGGGTGGAGGAAGCTCTATTGATACTGCAAAAGCAATTGCTATCGGTGCGGCAAATGAGGGAATTGATCTTCGGGAATTCTGGAGCGGAAAAGAAGCGATCACGAAAGTGCTTCCAGTCGGAGCAGTCCTTACAATTGCGGCAGCGGGAAGTGAGATGAGTGATTCCGCAGTATTGACAAATGAAGAGACAGGGAAAAAGGGTGGTGTGAATACAGATCTTGTCCGTCCGAGATTTGCAGTTATGAATCCTGAACTTACGTATACACTTCCGAAATACCAGCTGACTTGCGGAATCGTAGACATTTTCATGCATACGATCGAACGGTATTTTACACCGGAAGATGGAAATGAATTGACGGATGAGATTGCGGAAGGCTTGTTGAGAACATTGATCCGCAATGGATTAAAAGCGGTGGAACAGCCCAAGGATTATGATGCGTTAAGTGAGATTATGTGGTGCGGAAGTCTCTCCCACAACAATCTGACAGGTCTTGGAAGACCGAAGGACTTTGCCTGTCACAAATTAGGGCATGAAATAGGCGGAATGTTTGATGAGGCACACGGAGCAACACTTTCAGCGGTGTGGGGAAGCTGGGCGAGATATGTGTATCAGTTAGATATCGAAAGATTTGCAAATTACGGAAAGAAAGTCTGGAACATAGAACTAGACAAAGCAGAAGAGGCGGCAATAGCGGCTATCGAGAAGACCGAAGAATTTTTCCGAGCGCTTGATATGCCGGTGAGTATCGGAGAACTTTCCATTGGTGTACAGCCGGATGAGGTGCTTAAGAAAATGGCAGAAAGCGCAACCAAGGGAGGTACAGTAAAACTTGGATGTTTCAAGCGATTAGATATGCAGGATATGTATGAGATTTATAAAATAGCAAACCATTAAAGTGGCATTCACAAACGGCAGGAGCGTGTGAAAATGATTATATTAGACAGAACGCAAATAGAAGAGCTGATGGATCTTCAGCAGATGATGGATCAGATTGAGGAGGCATACCGGATCTTTGGGAAGGGCGAGTTCTACATGCCGCCAAGACCAAGTGTAGAGCAGGACAATAAGACCATGCTTTATATGCCATGCTATACAAAAGAAGTGATCGGGACGAAGATTTTAAGCATTTTCCCGGACAATGCAAGTCTGGGACTTCCGTCCATTGACGGGATTATGTATCTCAATGATTATCAAACAGGGAAACCATTGGCGGTCATGGATGGGCAGGCAGTAACTGCGTGGCGTACCGGAGCAGTGGGCGGCGTGGGAATCCGTCATCTATCGAGGAAGGACTGTCATACGGTAGGAATTGTCGGCGCCGGAGTACAGGGATTCTATCAGGCGCTGTACGCATGTGCGGCACGACCGATACATACGGTGTATATATATAACCACAGTGACCGTGATTTGACGGATTATCTGATAAGACTGGAAAAAGCTATTGATAATCCGTCTGTAAAAGTAGTACAATGTAAGACGGTAGAAGAACTGGTAGAAGCAAGTGAGATTATCTGTACAACAACACCGTCTAAAGAGCCGGTGCTTCCGAATGACAGAGAACTGCTTCGGGGGAAGTGTATCATTGCCATCGGTTCTTATACCCCGGATATGCGGGAAATTCCCGATGCGATTTGGGATCTTGTGGAACGGGTTTACATTGAACTTCCGTATGCCTGTGAGGAGAGCGGAGATTTGAGCCAGCCTTTGGCAGAAGGAAGACTTAAGAAGGCACAGACTGTTTTGATGAGTGATTATCTGGCAGAAGATCCCGAAGAAATTACAGATACCGGAGAGACCACCTATTTTAAATCGGTAGGAATGGGACTCTTTGATGTGTGTATTGCACAGAAAATATTAGAAATGACAAAGGAGAGGTAGATTATGAAAGCAGTATCAACAGACAAAGCGCCAAAAGCATTAGGACCATATTCACAGGGATATGTACACAATGGAATTTTCTATTCAGCAGGACAGATTCCGATCAATCCGGCAGTTGATGCAGTAGAAGCTGAGACTATCGAGGAGCAGACCGAGCAGGTATGCAAAAATCTGGCAGCAGTTCTGGAAGCAGCAGGAACTTCATTTGACAACGTATTGAAGACCACCTGTTTTCTTGCAGATATGGGTGATTTTGCGGCATTCAATGAAGTGTATGCAAAATATTTCACATCAAAACCGGCAAGAAGCTGTGTCGCTGTGAAAACACTTCCTAAGAATGTAAAATGTGAAGTGGAGCTTATCGCAGTCGTTGAATAGAACGCAATATGATGCATGAAACAAAGTCAGATGCATCAGAGAAGAGTAAGTATTAAGAAAAGAGGAACAATTGATTATGGCAGAAGAGCAGAAGAACTGCAAGCCATCTGATTGTGCCGGATGTGCACATGCAGATTCTTGCAGCAGTAAACCACAGGACTTTAAGAAACCTGCAAATCCACACTCTCATGTGAATAAAGTGATTGCAGTTGTCAGCGGAAAGGGCGGCGTAGGTAAATCTATGGTTACCGCATCTCTGGCAAGAATGATGAAGGAACAGGGATTTTCCGTAGGTATTCTTGACGCAGATATTACCGGACCATCCATTCCGAAGATGTATGGTGTTCACGAGGCGGCAGTAGGCGATGAAAACGGAATCTTTCCACAGGAAGCAAAAGACGGAACAAAGATCATGTCTGTCAATTTGTTGCTGCCAAACGAATCTGACCCGGTCATCTGGAGAGGACCGGTTATTGCAAATGTAGTCACACAGTTCTGGACAGATGTAATGTGGGGAGAGCTGGATTATTTATTTGTAGATATGCCGCCGGGAACCGGTGACGTACCGCTTACTGTTTTTCAGTCCCTTCCGGTGGACGGCGTTGTGATCGTTACATCTCCGCAGGATCTGGTTCAGATGATCGTAAGCAAGGCTTACAATATGGCGAGACAGATGGATATTCCGGTGCTTGGTATTGTAGAAAACTACAGCTATCTGAAGTGCCCGGACTGCGGGAAAGAAATTAAAGTATTTGGTGAGAGCCATGTAGATGAGACCGCTGAGAAATTCAGAATCCCGGTACTTGGCAAAATGCCGATCGATCCGGCACTTGCAGAAATGGTAGAAGAAGAGCGTTTCTATGAGGCGAGCAATGAATATCTGGCAGCGGCCGTAAATAAATTATAAACAACAAGAAATCCCCGGGGGAAATATCACATTACCCCCGGGGATTATTTGTATCTCATAGTCATGAGCCGGCTGTTTTTACTTCTTCTTTTTGTCAGATTCCGGCTTTGGAAGGCCGTCGATCAATTTTTCTATGATTTGTTTCTTTATATAGACATCAAAGCTTAAATTGCACAGAAATGCAAAAGTCTGAAGCTTTGCTCTCTCCTCTTCGGGCATGTCCTCAAAGGTCTCAAGCGCACACTGATAACTCTTTGTCACATCCTTCATAAGGTCAGTGATCCTTGATTTCTCCAGGTCACAGATATCTTTGTAAATATCAGTAAAAGTTAAATTCCCTGTGGTATCAAAATAGTTGTCTGTCAGGGGTGCGAGCAAAGTCTCAATATCTTTGATAGATAAAATATTTTTAAAATAATAGATAAAGATCATAACGAGCACGTGCTCTTTGGAATATTTTTTCTTTACAGGCGGCGGAAGAAGATTGTTCTTTGCGTAATTATTGATCATAGTTTTTGTAAGGATCTTATCCTCTTCATAGCGCTTGGTGGAGCTTAAATTCTTCTCCATGAAAGTGGTTACCTGATCCATATATAAATCTATATTTGGAATCTCTTCCGGTTTGATGTAGTCGATTTGTGAGATGCTGGATAAAATACTGTTCAGCATGTCTTTTGTGTCAATTGTCATAATATCACCTCGATACAAACATTATATAGTATTCAAAACTAGATAGCAAGATTTATTTTGATTGATCTTTGCAGGCAAAACAAATCAAGAAATCAGAAATTGATTATTTTGAGAAAATTTTTATGCGTAATCTATGGATACGTGTTATAATACGGGAAGGTATGAAAGGTACGAAGGATATGGTACACAGGAGGTATGAAAATGAATAAAACAGATGAAAAATATCAGGCATATGTCCAGATCTTAAAAGAGGAGCTGGTACCGGCAATGGGGTGCACGGAACCGATCGCTCTTGCTTATGCGGCGGCAAAGGCGCGGGAAGTCTTAGGATGTCTTCCGGATAAGGTTGTGATCGAGGCCAGTGGAAGTATCATTAAAAATGTAAAGAGTGTGATCGTTCCGAATACGAATCATTTGAAAGGAATTCCGGCAGCTGCCACAGCAGGTATCATTGCAGGAAAACCGGAGAAAGAGCTGGAGGTTATTGCGGAAGTAACGGAAGAACAGACCAAAGAGATGGTTTCATTCCTTCAGAAAACAGAGATTTCTGTAGAGCATGTGGACAATGGTATTACATTTGAAATCATAGTGACTGTGAGCAAAGGGGATTCTTATGCAAAAGTCCGTATTGCAAATTATCACACAAATATTGTCTTGATTGAAAAAGACCATGAGAAACTTCTTGAGATTCCGGTGGAAGGAGAAAATGAAGAGGGATTGACGGATCGAAGCCTTTTGGATGTAAAATCTATCTGGGATTTTATCAACACAGCAGACATAGAAGATATCCGTGAAGTGATCGGGCGTCAGATTGAATATAACACTGCAATTGCAGACGAAGGAATGCGCGGGGATTATGGTGCGAATATCGGACAGGTATTGCTGAAAGCATACGGAGACGATGTAAGAACAAGAGCGAAAGCCAGAGCGGCAGCAGGCTCGGATGCAAGAATGAATGGCTGTGAACTTCCGGTTATTATCAATGCAGGAAGCGGAAATCAGGGAATGACCTGTTCTCTTCCGGTGCTTGAGTATGCGAAAGAGTTGAATTCCGGTGAAGAAAAAACATACCGCGCGTTGGCTCTTTCTAATCTGGTGGCAATTCATCAGAAGACAGGAATCGGAAGATTATCCGCGTATTGCGGAGCTGTAAGCGCCGGAGCGGCAGCAGGAGCAGGAATTGCTTACTTGTGCGGAGGCGGTTATGATGAAGTGATCCATACCGTAGTCAACGCTTTGGCAATTGTATCCGGTATGGTATGCGACGGGGCAAAAGCATCCTGTGCTGCAAAGATTGCCTCTTCCGTGGATGCAGGTATTCTTGGATACAATATGTATCTCAACGGTCAGCAGTTCTATGCCGGTGACGGAATTGTGACAAAGGGTGTAGAGGCGACCATCGGTAATATCGGACGCCTTGGCAAAGACGGTATGAGAGAGACGAATGAAGAGATCATTAAAATGATGATTGAAGAATAAGAATGGAAGATAAATGATAGAAAGGAATTGTTGACTTGAGTATTTACGACACATTAAATGAACCACAGAGGGAAGCAGTATATTATACAGAGGGACCGCTTCTGATTCTTGCCGGAGCCGGCTCGGGGAAAACAAGAGTGCTGACGCATAGAATCGCATATTTAATCGAAGAGAAGGGCGTGAATCCGTGGAATATTCTGGCAATTACATTTACGAACAAGGCGGCAGGAGAGATGCGGGAGCGAGTGGACAGACTGGTGGGGTTCGGCTCGGAGAGCATCTGGGTGAGCACGTTCCATTCAATGTGTGTAAGAATCTTAAGGAGACACATTTCTTTGCTTGGATATGATACGAACTTTACGATTTATGATGCGGATGATCAGAAGACATTAATGAAAGATGTGTGCAAGCTTCTTCAGATTGACACGAAGATCTATAAGGAGCGCGCACTTCTGGCAGCAGTATCTCATGCAAAAAATGAACTGGTGACACCGGAGGAATTCCGATTGAATGCCGGAGGGGATTTTAGCCAGCGCAAGATTGCAGAAGTGTATGAGGAATATGAGAAACAGTTAAAAGCGAACAATGCACTTGATTTTGACGATCTTCTTATCAAGACCGTGCAATTGTTCCAGACGCAGGCGGATGTGCTGGAATATTATCAGGAACGTTTTCGCTATATTATGGTGGATGAGTATCAGGATACCAATACAGTGCAGTTTGAATTGGTAAGACTTTTGGCATCGAAGTACCGGAATCTCTGCGTAGTCGGTGATGATGATCAGTCCATTTACAAATTCCGGGGCGCCAATATAAAAAATATCCTTAATTTTGAGCGGTATTTTGAAGATGCCAAGGTGATCAAGCTGGAGCAAAACTATCGATCCACAAGTAATATTTTGAATGCAGCCAATGCAGTGATCAGAAATAATGCAGGACGAAAAGATAAAACGTTGTGGACCGATAACGGAGAGGGAGAAAAAATTCAGTTCCGGCAGTTTGATTCTGCATATGATGAGGCAGAATATATTGTAGATGACATTCGAAAGCGAGTAAGAGAGCAAGAATATAGTTATCATGACAATGTAATTCTTTACAGAACAAACGCACAGTCTCGTTTGTTTGAAGAAAAATTTGTCACCGCGAATATTCCGTATAAGATTGTTGGCGGTATCAATTTCTATGCAAGACGGGAAATTAAAGATCTGCTTGCTTACCTGAAAACCGTAGATAATGGGAAGGACGATCTGGCTGTTCGACGTATTGTCAATGTGCCGAAGAGGGGAATTGGTCTGACAAGCATTAACCGTGTGCAGGATTATGCAGCGGCGTATAATATTGGTTTTTATGATGCGCTTCGCGCGGTGGACCTGATTCCGAATATCGGAAGAGGTGCTTCCAAATTGGAGTCTTTTGTGGCGCTGATCGAACACTTTAAAACGGATGCGGAGGATATGAGCATCTCAGATCTTTTGAAAGAAATCATTGAAGAAACCGGATATATTGAGAGCCTCCAGGCGGAGGATATGGTAGAAGCCGAGACAAGAATTGAAAATATCGACGAGCTTCTCAGTAAAGTGGCTGCTTACGAAGAGGATTGTGAAGACCGGAACGAACCCGCATCTTTGAGCGGATTTTTGGAAGAAGTGGCGCTGGTGGCAGACATTGACAGTTTGGATGAAGATACAGATTATGTAGTGCTTATGACTTTACATAGTGCCAAAGGGCTTGAGTTTCCCAATGTTTATCTGGCAGGAATGGAAGATGGACTATTTCCAAGCTATATGACAATCACGTCAGATGATCCGGAGGAAGTAGAAGAAGAGCGAAGGCTCTGCTACGTTGGAATTACACGAGCGGAGAAGGAACTGACCTTGACCTGCGCAAGAAGACGTATGATTCGCGGAGAAACGCAGTATAATAAAATGTCACGGTTTTTAAAAGAGATTCCAATGGAGCTGTTATCAACCGGGGCGGTTTTTACAAAGGAGAAAGAAGAACCGGAAGTGAAAGTGAGCGCTTACATGCAGGCAAAGCAGGCATTTAAGGCAAAACCTTTTGGCGGATCGGCACCGTATTCTCAGGCACCGGCAAGATCTTTCGGAAAACCTTCCGGTAAAGGGCTGGATTACGGAACAGGGGATCGTGTGCGTCATATAAAATTCGGAGAAGGGACAGTGACAGCGATCGTAGAAGGCGGCAGAGATTATGAGGTGACTGTAGCATTTGACACAGCAGGAACAAAGAAAATGTTTGCCGCATTTGCGAAGCTGGTGAAAATATAACTTCTGAAATATATAATTTTCAGTAAATAATAATTTTCCCTAAATAATTTTCTCTGAAAAATGTAGTAATCCGAAAACGATAGTGTTATAATAAATAAAATGATTCGACTTGTAAAAGAGTGCGGGAAAGGACGTGAAAACATGAGCAAAGTAGAAGATTTCATTGCAGCAACAAAATTAAATGAGCTTGTGAATAAAAAAGAAGAGGATAAACACGGTAAGACGGTTCTGTGGGCGCTTGCTATCGTTGGTACAGTAGCAGCAATCGCAGCAATTGCTTATGCAGTGTACTGTTTCTTTACACCGGACTATCTGGAAGATTTTGAAGAAGATTTCGAAGACGATTTTGATGATGATTTCTTCAATGATGAAGATCAGGTATAAGTGACAAATCACAAGATGTAAAAGAATGAAAAGCAGGTTCGAAGCCGATGGGAATCAGAAGGTCTCCGACCTGCTTTTTCTTGTCTTGTAAGAGCATCTTAGTTCACTGTGAGAAGACAGAAAAGAGGAGAAAAATGGACGGACAGTGTTTTGCGTTATTGATTGATGCGGATAATGTATCGGCAAAATATATAAAACCGATATTAACAGAACTATCAAAATATGGAAATATCACATACAAGAGAATTTATGGAGATTGGACCAGCACCCAGCATTCCAGCTGGAAGGATGAACTGTTGAAGAATTCGATCACACCGATTCAGCAGTTTAGTTATACACAAGGGAAGAATGCAACTGATTCGGCAATGATCATTGACGCTATGGATATATTATATACTCAAGAAGTAGATGGCTTCTGTATCGTATCCAGTGACAGTGATTTTACCCGACTTGTAAGCAGACTCAGAGAAAGCGGTAAGATAGTGATCGGAATGGGAGAGAATAAGACGCCGGAACCATTTCGAAAAGCATGTGATAAATTTACGATTCTGGAGAACCTCTTAAATGAGCAGGCTCCCGGTACGGCACAGGGCTCCGGTGATTCTATTAAGAAAGAGAAGATTGAAGAGGATATTATTAAAATGATCCTTGAAAATCAAGACAATAATAAAACGACCGGACTTGGAGAAGTGGGAAGCCGTCTTGTAAGTCTTCACCCGGATTTTGATGTGCGAAGTTACGGATATAATATGTTGTCAAAATTTTTGGAAGAGTTTGAAAAAATAGAACTTGTAAAGAAGGGAAATTTTGTTGCGGTTGCCCTTCGTGAGGATCGAAGACAGAAGGCAGATGTGGATAAATATCTGCTTCAGATTGTGAAAGCCTCCGGTGCTTCAGGTATAGAACTTAGTACACTGGGAAACCGGGCATATGAGAAATTCAAAGATTTCAAGATTAATGATTACGGATATTCACAATTCAACAAGTATATAAAGAGTATTGATCATATACAGGTGAAGCGCGCCGGAACAATCTTGATCGCAAAGTATAAAGAATAAAAACAGGAAAGGTTATAGAACATATGAAAAAGGGACAGGTATATGAAGGTGTCATAGAGTCGGTGGATTTTCCTAATAAGGGAAAAATTCGGCTTACAGAAGAAGATAAGATCGTAGTTGTGAAAAACGGACTTGTGGGACAGAAAGTTCGGTTTTCTGTAAATAAAATCCGCAAGGAAAAGGCAGAGGGAAGAATTCTTGAGGTGCTTGAGAAAGCGCCGACAGAAATTCCGTCATCCTGTCCGCATTTTGGAGAATGTGGTGGATGCACATACCAGAATCTTCCTTACGAAGAACAGCTCCGTCTGAAAGAACAGCAAGTGAAAGCCATGATGGATGAGGCGGTGGAAGGCGATTATGTGTGGGAAGGTGTGTGTCCGAGCCCAGTGGTATTTGCCTATCGAAATAAAATGGAATTTTCCTTCGGGGATGAATACAAAGATGGTCCTCTTGCGCTTGGTATGCATAAGAGAGGGAGTTTTCATGACATTGTAAATGTAGAACATTGTCAGATTGTGGATGAAGATTACCGGAAGATTTTAACCTGTACATTGGAAGCTTCCAGAAGAAGCGGGCTTCCCTATTATCATCGGATGCGTCATACCGGATATTTCCGCCATCTACTTGTGAGAAAAGCAGTGAAGACAGGAGAAATACTGATTGATCTTGTGACAACAGATGGCAGAGATTGTGCCACAGAGAAAGAAATGAATGATTATCTGGAAAAATGGGTGAAGGCTCTGTGCTGTCTTTCTTTGGATGGAAAGATTGCCGGAATATTGCATACAACCAATAACAGTGTTGCAGATGTGGTCAAGGATGAAGGCACAGAGATTTTGTACGGACAGGGATATTTCTATGAAGAACTCCTTGGCTTAAAATTCAAGATTACTCCGTTTTCCTTCTTCCAGACCAATTCCCTTGGAGCAGAAATCTTGTATGAAAAGGCACGTGAATATATGGGGGATACGAAAGACAGAGTTGTCTTCGATCTGTACAGCGGAACCGGAACGATTGCCCAGATTCTTGCGCCGGTAGCCAAGAAAGTGGTCGGTGTGGAGATTATAGAAGAAGCGGTGGAAGCAGCCAGAGAAAATGCACAGCTTAACGGACTTGAAAACTGTAAGTTCTGGGCAGGGGATGTGTTGAAAGTGATCGATGAGCTGGGAGAAGTTCCGGATCTCATCATGTTAGATCCTCCAAGAGATGGTGTGAACCCAAAAGCACTTCGAAAGATCATTGACTTTGGCGTAAACCGGATGGTTTATATCGCCTGCAAACCAACCAGTCTTGCAAGAGATCTGGAGATGCTTCAGGGGCGCGGATATAAAGTGGAAAAGATAGCATGCGTTGATTTATTCCCGAATACGGTGCATGTGGAAACGGTTGTAATGCTTTCCCACAAAAAACCCGACAGCGTAATCAACGTAAAAGTGGAGTTTGGCGAGGGTGAGGGCAAAGTGCCACTTGATAATATCGCCAAGAGAGCCGAAGCATACAAGCCGAAAGAGCGAGTTACCTACAAAATGATTAAGGAGTACATAGAAGCAAAATACGGCTTCAAAGTACATACCGCATATATCGCAGAGGTAAAACGGGATTTAGGATTGCCGATGTATGATGCTCCCAATGCGGTACCAATACGGATGACATCACCATGAACAGTTATTTTGTGCAGCATCCAGAGATGGTGCTTGGCACGATGCAGATGGAAAGTACACGCTTCGGGAAGTTAGAGCCTGCCTGCAAAGCAGACAAGGACAGACCCCTTTCCGAGCTTCTACACGAAGCCATGCAGCGGATAAACGGCGAGATACCAGAGTACGAAAGCGAAATCGACCAGATTTCCGATGAGCAGGATAATTCCATCCCTGCCGACCCCAATGTGCGGAACTTCTCCTATACTCTGGTAAACGGTCAGATTTACTTCCGAGAGAATGACCGCATGACCCCTGCCACGCTCTCCATGACGGCGGCAAACCGTGTCAAAGGGCTGCTTGAGATACGGGACAGTGTACGCAGCCTTATCGAGTACCAGACCAACGACTACCCCGATGAAGTGATAAGCACCGAGCAGGAAAACCTTAATCGGCTCTATGATGCGTTCACCCAGAAATACGGGCTAATCAACAACCGAGGGAATTATCTTGCCTTTGCCGCCGATGAGAGCTATTTCCTTTTGTGTTCCCTTGAAGTGCTTGATGACGAGGGCAATTTCAAACGCAAGGCGGATATGTTCACCAAGCGGACGATAAAGCCCCATCGTGAAATTACTTCCGTGGAAACGGCAAGCGAAGCCCTTGCACTCTCCATCGGGGAAAAAGCCCGTGTTGACCTTGGCTATATGGCACAGCTCACAGGCAAAACGCAGGAGGAAATCGTCACGGAATTGCAGGGCGTTATCTTCCGTGTGCCGAACACCGAGCCTGCACGGTATGTCGCTGCAGACGAATACCTGTCGGGCGATGTGCGGGAGAAGCTGAAAGTTGCGGAGATAGCGGCGAAGTCCGACCCCGCCCTAACACTTAATGTGGAAGCCTTGAAGCAGGTCATCCCGAAAGACCTCTCTGCAGCGGAAATCGCCGTCCGTCTGGGTACGACTTGGATACCAGAGTCCGATATCCAGCAGTTTGTCATCTTATGGATATAAACAATAGAGCAGAGTGGGTACGCTGCCCTGTCTGCGGGAATGTGAGGTTATAAAAATGGCAATGTGGAATCCGTGGCGTGGCTGCCACAAACATAGCGAGGGATGCAAATACTGTTACATTCATAAAGGCGACTTCAAGCGTGGGATTGATACGAACAATGTTGTAAAGACAGATAACTTCTACGCCCCCATTGCTAAAAACAAATCGGGAGCATATAAAATCAAATCGGGACAGACCGTATATCTTTGCTTTTCCACGGATTTTCTTGTTGAGGAAGCCGATGAATGGCGTTTTGAATGTTGGCGGATGATATGGGAGCGTTCTGACCTGCACTTTCTATTTCTGACAAAGCGTATTGAACGGTTTATGGATTGTATCCCAGAGGACTGGAACGATGGATACGAGAATGTTACGGTTGGTTGTACGGTGGAAAATCAAGACAGAGCCGATTACAGGCTTTCCATTTTCAATGAACTGCCAATCAAACATAAAAATATTATCTGCCAGCCATTGATTGAGAAAATAAATCTTGCCGCCTATCTTGATAATGTTGAATTAGTCGTAGTCGGCGGCGAATCAGACAGAAACGCCAGACCGCTTGATTATGCCTGGGTACTTGCCATACGGGAGCAATGTATCACCCATAAAGTACATTTTGAGTTTCGGCAGTGTGGGACACATTTTATCAAAGACGGAAAAAGCTACACGCTGTCCACTCGTGACTTATGTAGCCAAGCCAGAAAAGCAAATATCAATTACTGAATAGCCGCCTCTCTTTTTTGTGCAAGGATAGAGAGGAAAAATTTAAGAATAAGCCTTATAATAATAAAGGCGAATTTATGTCCATAAAGCACAATATGTGCGGATAAGGAGGTATCTCATGGAATGGGTTGAAAGATTAAACCAAAGCATGAATTATATTGAAGAACACTTGACAGGCGAAATTGACTATGAACAGCTTGGGCGGATTGCCTGCTGCTCCACCTATCACTACCAGAGGATGTTTACTTATATGGCGGGCATCACTCTGGCAGAGTATATTCGAAGAAGAAAAATGTCTTTAGCGGCAGTAGACTTGCAGGGCGGGGATGAACGGATTATTGATATTGCAGAGAAGTACGGCTACCGTTCCCCGACTGCATTTAACAGGGCGTTCCAGTCTTTTCATGGAATAGCCCCCTCATCTGTGAAAGACGGGGGCGTATCCGTGAAATCTTTTTCCCCCATTGTGTTTAGAATTGCTGTGAAAGGAGCGACAGAAATGAATTATAGAATTGAAACAAAAGAAGCATTCCGCATTATTGGTATATCTGCACCGCTTGATAAGGAAATCGAAAATAACTTTATGGTTGTACCTAAGATGTGGCAGGATGCCGCTGTAAATGGAACAATACAGAAACTGGCAGGAATGATGGATACGCCGCCAATGGGGCTTTTGGGCGTGAGTGCCTGCAATGATGAAGAACAATGGAAATATTTCATTGCCGTTTCCAGTACAAAAACAAGCGGTGAGTTTGAAGAATATACCGTGCCTGCATCTACTTGGGCAATCTTTTCTGGAACGGGTACAAACCAGTCCATACAGGAATTGGAGCAGCGGATTATAACAGAGTGGCTTCCCACCTCTGGATATGAGTATGCCAATGCCCCCGATATTGAGGTTTACTTAAATCCAGACCCACAGAACGCACAATATGAGGTATGGATACCCGTATCAAAGAAAAAGGGATAACGGAGGGACTTATGGACGAGAAATTTAATATGTTTATGGAAACGGTTGATGAGCGTTTCCGTGACTTTGTAAATCAAATCAATGGGTATTTGACAGAGAACGGCTGTAAGTGCGACATTAAATTGCAAAAAAGCGGCTATGTTGTGTCCTATGTGCTAAACAGCAGCAAAAGAACTCTGGCAACATTCGTATCCCGAAAAACAGGGATGAAACTCCGCATTTATCCCGAACATATAAAGGAATATCAGAGTTTTCTTGATACTCTCCCCGAAAAGGTGAAAAAGGAAATCAAGAAAGCATCCGTCTGCAAGCGGCTTATCAATCCCGATGACTGTAATCCGAAGTGTGTAATGGGATATACCTTTACGTTGGATGGTGAGCAGTATCAGAAATGCCGTTACATGGCGTTTCAACCTACATTGAGCGAGGAAAACAATCCATATATAAGGCAATTTTTAGAGAAAGAATTGGCAGGTGCCAATTATGAGTAAGCAGGATGCTATTACTGATTGGGTGCATTGCCCTCTTTGCGGAAATAAAACCCGCAATAAAATCAGAGAGGATACTGTATTAAAAAACTATCCTCTTTACTGCCCGAAGTGCAAACAGGAAGTATTGGTCGAAGCCAAGGACTTACAAGTAATCGTCATCAAAGAGCCAGACGCATAAGACGCAGAGCCGATGAACAAGTGAGCAATCACAGGTTTATCGGCTCTTTCTTTTATATATCATAGGTAGGATAAGCCCACCGAATAAAAAAAACGATGTTTCGGTGAGTCGCTTTGTTATGCTCTGAACACTCTCCGACTTCGCTTTTTGAAGTTTGGAGGGATTTTTATTGCCTCCTATCATATCAAGCCAGATACAGGGCGGTCTATGGAAACAGAGCTTTATTTTACGCTCTCCCGACCTTAAATACTTCCTTGTATCTGGCGGCTACATAGGCAGGAAGCCCCTGCCTAAATCCAGATAGGAGGCTAAACACATAATGGAAAGGACTATTAAGCGTGGGGACATCTTCTACGCAGACTTAAATCCTGTTGTCGGCTCGGAGCAGGGCGGCACAAGACCTGTGCTTATCATTTCTAATGATATAGGAAACAGGCATAGCCCTACGGTAATCGTGGCGGCTATTACGAGCCGAGTACACACAAAGGCAAAATTACCTACACATACGGCAGTAAATGATTTTGAGGGACTTGATAAAGATTCGATTATTTTGCTCGAACAGATACGGACGATAGATAAACAACGGTTAAAACAGCATATGGGAATGATGCCCGAAAACATAATGGCAAGAGTAGATAAAGCTCTTGCCATTAGTATTTCACTTAATAACAAACCCGACAGAAAATGTGCAAATTAGAGGAAACGGAGGAATTTGTACATTGGTCAAATGGCGGCTGTATCTCTATAATTTGGGATGTACAGCCGCTTTGTTTTGCGGAGGTAGCCAGATGGAAAATGTTAAAGCGTCCATAAATGCAGAACAGCAGCACGAAAGCAAGGTTAATGAAGCGGAAAACTTCGATACTTTTATCAAAGCTATGGTGCAGATTGTTGAAAAATACGGAAGATTTGTTTTGCAGGAATTGGATAGTGTTGCGTAGGTTTACGCAACCGTACATATCACATTTTCCTAAATTATTGGAGGTGGTAGAATGAACAGAGAAGGAAAGAAATGTGTCTTGTATCCCAGAGTAAGTACCGAGATGCAGGTTGACGGATATAGCCTTGAGGGGCAGAAAAACAGTTTGAAGCGTTTTGCAGACCGTGAGGAAATGGAGATTGTTGGTATCTATGAGGACGCAGGAAAGTCTGGAAAATCAATCGAGGGGCGACCTGCATTTAAGAAGATGCTTTCCGACATAAAAAACGGATTGGAGATAGAATATATTCTTGTTTATAAACTTTCCCGTTTTGGAAGAAACGCAGCCGACATCCTAAATTCTCTGGAGTTTGTGCAGTCCTATGGAATAAACCTTATCTGTATTGAGGAAGGAATAGATTCATCCCAGACAAGCGGCAAGCTCTTAATATCCGTTCTCTCTGCGGTTGCGGAGATTGAGAGGGAAAACATTATTGATCAGACCATGAACGGACGCAGGGAAAAAGCAAGACAGGGCGGTTGGAACGGCGGCTTTGCCCCATATGGTTATTATCTGAAAGATAATCAACTTTTAATAGAAGAAACCGAAGCTGAAGCAATCCGAATTATATTTAACAAGTTTGGAAATTCAGATATAGGACTTGGTGGAGTTGCGAAATACCTTAACTTGCAAGGAATAAAGAAAATTCCCCGTCAGAACGGAAAGTTAGAAACATGGAGCAGCCACTTAATACGGCAGATATTAGACAATCCTGTTTACTGCGGAAAAATTGCTTATGGCAGGAGGACACGGGAAAAAGTCAAGGGAACAAAAAACGAATATAAGCAAGTCCATACAGATGATTATATTTTAGAGGACGGACAGCATGAGGGAATTGTCAGCGAGGAACTCTGGCAGAAAGTTCATGCAAAGCGGAAAGCAACAGGAATTAAGCAGCCGTCAAAGGTTGGCAAAGACAGGTCACATCTTCTGACTGGCGTATTGAAATGCCC
Source organism: Dorea sp. CAG:317 (assembly GCA_000433535.1). Classification (GTDB taxonomy): domain Bacteria; phylum Bacillota; class Clostridia; order Lachnospirales; family Lachnospiraceae; genus Dorea_D. The sequence goes on along the minus strand of FR892666.1, from coordinate 43,982 downwards.
TATTTGTGGCAGCTCGATGTACACGAATAAACACGCATGGACAAATAAAGACGGCACATATAAGGAAGTTTACTATTATATATGCGGCAGAAATAAGCAGGAGCGAGGTCATCACTGCGACTACAAAGCATCCCTGCGTAAAATTGACATTGAGCCGCTTGTAGTTGAAGCCGTAAAAGAACTGGTAAGCGATGCTTATTTTGCCAAAGAGATTGAAAAGCGAATTGGAGTGCAGACAGATACAAGCACGGTGGATAAAGAACTTGCCAATTATGAAAACAAGCTGAAAGAAGTGGACTTGAATAAGGCTCGTTTGGAAAATGAGATTGATAATCTTCCTGCGGATGCCCGATTTCGTGAGAGAAAAATCCATGATATGACATTAAGGCTTGATGCTTTGTATGATACAATGGCAGAATTGGAGGAACGCATTGAGGATGCAAAATTGAGGAAAAGCTCTATTGAGATGGAAGCAATCACTCTTGATAATGTTTACAAAATCATGCAGAATTTTGGAAAACTGTATGCTATAATGAGTGATGAGGAAAAGAAAAGCCTTATCACTTACCTCATTAAAGAAATCCAGATATACCCGAATGGAGAATCGGAAATGCCGTTGAAGTCGATAGAATTTAACTTTCCGATTTATATTGACGGCAGGCAGGTAAGGAAAGTTTTGTGGGAAAGAGGTAATACCGTTGAGACGGTGTGCCTCTTATCCCGAGAAAAATCTACAACGTAATCAATGTGAAGGTGGAGTTTGGAGAAGGTGAGGACAAGATATCGCTGGATGCGATTGCAGAACGGGCGAAGAAATATCAGCCCAAACCGAAAGTTAAATAATAAGATGATACAGGAATATGTAGAGAAGAAGTATGGGTTTAAGGTACATACCGCTTATGTTGCAGAAGTTTAAGTTTATGCTGGGGAGAGGAGGATACTTATGGCGAAAATTGTTAAGGAGACTATCCATGCAAAAGGTATTGACATAGGAATCTATACTACAAATTTTGAAAATGAATTTATTTCATTAACGGATATTGCAAAATATCGAAATGAGGACGACCCGCGATTTGTGATTCAAAACTGGATGCGAAATAGAAATACGATTGAGTTTTTAGGTGTTTGGGAAGAATTGCATAATCCAGATTTTAACCGTGTGCAATTCGAGGCGGTTAAAAATGAGGCGGGATTAAATCGTTTTGTCATGACACCAACAAAATGGATTACACAGATGAATGCCATTGGTATTGTTTCAAAAGCAGGACGTTATGGCGGAACATATGCCCATAGCGATATTGCTATGTCTTTCGCAACATGGATTTCTCCTGAATTCCAGTTATATATCATGAAAGATTACAGGAGATTAAAGACTGATGAGAATAGTCGGCTATCTCTGAATTGGAATTTGAACAGAGAGATTTCTAAGTTGAATTACAGAATACATACTGACGCGATTAAGGATAATTTGATACCGCCAGAATTAACACCCGTACAGGTGGCGTATACCTATGCAAATGAAGCAGATATGCTGAATGTTGTTTTGTTTGGAAAGACGGCTAAGCAATGGAAAGATGAAAATCCGACTGTTAAAGGGAATATGAGGGATGCAGCAACATTGAGTCAGTTACTGGTACTGGCAAATTTAGAAAGCTATAATGCCGTTTTAATAAATCAGTGTAAGAATCAGAAAGAGAGGATGGAATTGCTTCGGCAATTGGCGGTACAGCAGTTACAGACATTGGAAAATATGAGTTTAAATAATTTGCCGAAATTAGAGAAAGACATATAAAAGAGATGTATAGAAATATAGTGTTTTGATATGATTTTGGCACTTAAGCGGTTGCCGGAATATATTTGGGTTGGACTTATTTTTGAGGAATATGGAAGAAAAAAGGCTTGGAAAAATGTGTGTTTATGTATCGGAATAGGAATTGCATTTTTCTTCTAGCATTTTAAAATTACAGCATCCTGCAGCAAGGGAAGAATCTGTGTATTTATATGCAATTTGCGTCAAAAAATCAATGCCTTTTGTAAACAGAAGTATTCGCAAAGGATTGCAAATGCTTGCGGTTGCAGGTGAAAGGGGATATAATGTAAGCCCAAAAGAATAAATATTAAAAAGGAGTTATTTCATGAATACACACACAAAGAAATTAACATTATCAGCTATGTTTTTGACGATCGGTATCATCCTGCCGTTTTTCACCGGACAGGTACCACAGATTGGGAATATGCTGCTCCCAATGCATTTTCCGGTGTTTTTATGCGGAATGATCTGTGGAGCGCCGTATGGTTTGGCGATTGGATTTATTCTGCCGATTTTCCGATCTTTTTTATTCGGGATGCCGATGATGTATCCAATGGCGATTGCCATGGCTTTTGAACTTGCGGTCTATGGTGTTGTGGCAGGGTGGATATATGGACGGGCAGAAAGAAAGAACACGCTGGTTGTTTATCAAGCGCTTCTTCTTGCTATGGTCTGCGGAAGAGTTGTCTGGGGAATGGTAGAAATCTTGCTTCTTGGCATTGGAGGAAATGGATTTACATGGCAGATGTTCCTTGCCGGAGCACTTGTGAATGCAATTCCGGGAATCCTTCTTCAACTTGTGTTGATTCCTGCAATTATGGCGGTTGTCGTACATAAAAAGGTGGTGCCGGAAAATGCAAAATAGAAGTCCTTTTCTGATTGCCATAGATGGAAGATGTGCGGCAGGTAAGACAACTTTTGCGGAAAAACTTTCTTCTATTATGGAATGCAGCGTGATTCATATGGATCATTTTTTCTTAAGACCGGAGCAAAGGACAAAAGAGCGTCTTGCACAAGCCGGAGGGAATGTAGATCGGGAACGGTTTATGGAAGAGGTGCTGAAGCCATTGAAGGCAGGCAAAGCGTTCACTTATCGGAGCTTTGACTGCCATCAGATGTCTTTCGCAAAAGAAATAGAGATACTCCCTGCGCCTGTAGTAATTATAGAGGGTGCTTACAGCTGCCATCCGGAATTTGTGCAGTCGTGGGATCTGACGATTTTCATCGATATTGATCAAGAAGAGCAGCTTCGAAGAATTGAACAGCGCAATGGCGCAGATCAGGTTCCGGTATTCGAGAAACGATGGATTCCAATGGAAGAAGCTTATTTTAAAGCGTTTCAGGTGAAAGAACACTGTCGATTACTTCTGCGGCAGCCAATGCACGGTCGATAATGTAACGGAATTTGGACTCAAGTTTTACAGACTCGTCAAGGTGGAAGGATGTGTTATCAAGAAATGCATTAGAGAGCTGATAGACATAATACTCCCCATCCTCCTGTCTGTCTGCAAGTAAATCTCCATTTTCACGCATATCGTCCGTGTTTGTGTTTTTGCCGAGGCTTAAGTCCGTCAGTACCTCCAGTAAAATGAAGAAATGTGGTTCGTCCCACGCCGACAGATACATACATTTGCACAGACCTTTTGTAAAAAAGGGAAACTGGCTGTAGCAGTCCATCAATTCTTTAAAACGTGTCCGGTGACCGGAACTTTCAAAGAGTTTTGCTTTGTCGAGAGCAAATAAACACGCATCTTTTTGGTTCATGAGTACCCCTCCTCATAAAGAATTAATAAAATTATATCGAAAGAAATTTGATTACTCAAGGGATTTGAGAAAAATATCGGAAAATATTGACTTTATATATAAAATGGTTCAGGAGATTAACTATGCAGTATTATCTTGCCCCATTAGAGGGTGTTACAACACAAGTTTACCGGAATGCTTATCACAAGTATTTTCGCCCTATGGATAAATACTTCACCCCATTTCTGGTGCCCCATACGAAGAAAGGATTTAGCGCGAAAGAAATTAGGGAGATTAATCCGGATAACAATAAAGGACTCTATGTTGTTCCGCAGATTTTAAGTAATCAGGCGGAAGACACTGTAAATACCATACATAAGCTTGAAAATTATGGTTATAAAGAAGTGAATCTGAATCTGGGGTGCCCCTCCAAAACAGTGGTGTCTAAAAACAGAGGTTCAGGTTTTCTTGCTATGCCGGAAGAGCTGGATCATTTTCTGGAAGAAATTTTTGAAAAGACGGAGGTAAAAATTTCTGTCAAAACAAGAATCGGAAGAGATGAGCCGGACGAATTTTATAAGCTGATGGAATTATATAATAAATATCCGTTAGAGGAATTGATCGTTCATCCGCGGACACAGAAAGATTTCTATCGAAATACGCCTAACCTTTCCATGTTTGGATATGCTGTGGAACAGAGTCGTTTTCCGCTGTGTTATAACGGAGATGTGAAGAAGAGAGAAGACAAAGAGAATATTGTAGAAACATTTCCCGGAATTTCAGCAATCATGCTTGGACGCGGAGTTATTGCGAATCCATTTCTTACCGCGTCTTTTGAAAAACCGGAAGAGCAGAACGAAATTGACAAAGACACGCTTCGAAATTTTCATGATGCGCTGTATGAAGGATATGGGCAGGTAAGCGACGGGATTCTTCCTGTTTTATTTAAAATGAAAGAAATATGGACCTATATGAAAGAGTTGTTTCCGGAAGATAAAAAACGGATCAAAAAGCTGAAGAAAGCGGAGAATGCGAAAGATTACGAGCAGGCAGTCGCCGAACTTTTTGCTTTACTTTAAAAGGGAGATAACATATAATAGAGGGAACTTGGAGATTGAAAATGAAAGGAGTTTGCAGCATGGAAAATCAGAAACAGCGCGTATATGACGCACTCGATAAATTGAAGATCAAATATGAAGTTGTAGAGCATGAACCGGTACATACAATGGAAGACATGGATAGACTCGGTCTGCCGGAAAAAGGAACTCTGTGCAAAAATTTGTTTTTGAGAGACTCCAAAGGGAAGAGACATTTTCTTGTAACTTGTGAGGAAAGTAAGAAGGTAGACTTAAAGGCTCTTGGAAAACAGCTTGGCGGAGGAAATTTAAGCTTTGCATCCGAAGAACGTCTTGAGAAATATTTGGGATTGAAACAGGGAAGTGTATCACCGTTCGGCCTTATGAATGACGAAGATCATGCGGTAGAATTTTTTATTGATAAGGATCTCAGCAAATGCAAGAGTCTTGGGATTCACCCGTTGGAAAATACAGCAACGGTATTTTTATCTTACAAAGATCTGGATAAATTTTTGTGGGATCTGGATATTGATGTTGTCAAGATCCGACTATAATATATGAAATAGTAAAGAGGATAATTATGGAAGAACAGAATAAAAAGACGGTGGGAATGATGTATCCCGACAGTCCGGGGAAACAGTTTTGGCATATTTGGGGGCCTCTGATCATTAAGATGGGAATTGGATTTATTATTTCCAGCATAGCAGCAGCCATTTTTGGCGTGTATTATCTGTGCAGGCATTATGGGATTAATGCGGAAGTGCTTGCAGATGCAAGACAGATGCAGATCATTTCAGAACGTTTTATGCGGGATTCAATGGAACTGGCACAGACGATCAGTTTGAAATTTTACGATTACACAACGCTGGTGGACGGTGTTGCGTCGCTTATCACAATTCCTGTGATGTGGTTTATGTTCCACAGGGATCGTGTGCGAGAAAGAAGAGTCGGATATGTCCCGAACAAAAAGGCTCCGCTTTGGAAATATGCGGCAGTCATTATTATGGGAATCGCACTTTGCGTAGCAATGAATAACCTGATTTTAATTGGTAACTTCTCCAGTATCAGTGAGGAATATCAGATGGTAATGGAGGCAATCTATTCTGCACCGGTGCCGCTCCAGGTGTTAAGTCTTGGAATTTTGGCACCGATTTGTGAAGAGCTTGTGTTTCGCGGTTTGATCTTTAAGAGAATCCGTATGAGAACCACGTATTTTCAAGCTGCCTTTCATTCAGCCCTTGTATTCGGGATTATGCACATGAATCTGATTCAGATGTTTTACGGATTTTTCCTTGGCTTTGTTTTCGCTTATGCCTACGAAAAATACGGTTCTGTGAAAGCACCGATTGCGGCTCATGTGGCAGCCAATCTGGTATCGGTATTTGGCACAAATTATAATTGGTTTGGGTGGATGATGGAAGACCCGATGAGAATCAGCGTAATCACGGTCATCTGTGCGACAGCGGCAGCTACAATGTTTGTTTTCATGCAGAGAATCGAGGAAAAACCGGACAAGATAATGTTACAGAATTGTTAAAAGTTGTTGCAAAAATGTTGTCTGTAGTATATAATTACTCTTGATAAAGGTTTACTATGTTAAAAAACTTGTAAAAAGGATGAATAGAATGAATAAATTTAGTACAAAATTGTTAGCAGCAGTAGTGACAAGTTCACTGATTGTGACACCGGTTATGGCTGCGCCATCAACAGAGAGTATAGAACAGGAGAAAGCGGCAGCTCAGAGTGAAGCGGCATCTTTAAAGTCTCAGTTAACAGAAGTAGTGACTCAGATCAACCAGATTGAGGAAGATTTGACTGAGAAGGGTGAGCAGATCATCCAGACAACTGCTGATCTTGAAGAGGCAGAAGAGACAGAGAAGCAACAGTATGAGGATATGAAACTTCGTATCAAATATATGTACGAGCAGGGAGACGGAAGCGCAGTAGAGGCATTAATCTCTTCAAAAGATTTTTCCGATCTTGTAAACAAAGCAGAGTATGTGCAGAACGTACATGATTATGACAGACAGAAGCTTGCAGAATATGTAGCAACGAAAGAACAGGTTGCTGAGCTTAAGACGAGTCTGGAAGAAGAGCAGAAAGCGCTGGAAGAGAAAGAAGCAGAGTTTACGGAAAAACAGGAAAACCTGAATACAATGATCACTTCTAAGGAAGCAGAGATTGCAGATCTGGATGCAGAATTACAGGAGATTGCAGCAGAGGCAGCCCGTCAGCAGGAAGAAGAACGTCGGGCACAGGAAGAGGCTAATAGAAATAATAGCAATAATAACAATAGTAACAACAGTAACAATGGTGGAAACAGTAGCGGCGGTAATAAAGGAAATGGTGGAAGCAGCGGCTCCAGTAGCAGTTATGTTCCGGGAGATGCAGTGTCCCGTGCGAAGTCAGCGCTTGGGAAACCATATGTATGGGGAGCAGTTGGACCGAATGCTTTTGACTGTTCAGGATTAGTAGGCTTCTGTCTGACAGGAAAGTATAAACGTAGTTATACATCCAGTTCTTTTGCCGGACTTCCGGAAGTCAGTGATCCGAGACCGGGTGATGTATGTTACAGAGTGGGTCATGTAGGAATTTATGTAGGTGGTGGTCAGATGATTCATGCACCTCATACTGGATCAGTGGTGAAATATGCATCAGTTCCGGATAACATGATTATTGTCCGTCCATAATTGAAAAATTAAATAAGGTATATTAAGTCAATGGCAGTCCTAAAAGGCTGCCATTTTTAATGTATGGTAAATTGTGCTTTAACTTCTGATTTTAGGTTCCAATTTTTGGATGGGAAAAAGTATTGAAAATTGCAGAAAATTGTTGTATGCTACTCTTATACTACGTGGGGGCGTATGAGGGAGATTAATAATTGATAAGGATGGGTGATAACATGAAGAGACGATTGTTGCAGACGCTCATCACTTGTGTTGTGATGAGCTCTTTAATTGTAGTTCCTGTTTGTGCTTCTCCGACAGAGGATAAAGAGACTCTGGAAGCAAAGAAAAGCGAGGCTGAAGCGCAGGCTGCCAGTGTAAATGAAGAGCTGGTTTCACTTCTTGTGGATTTTAACGCTTTAAAACAGGATATGGCAACGCAGGAAGATCGTATTGCACAGGCAGAGACTGATCTTGCGAAGGCAAAGGAAGAAGAAGAAAAGCAATATGAAGATATGAAGCTTCGTATTAAATATATGTATGAACAGGGCGATGCTACCTTTTTTGAGACAATGGTAGACTCTTCTTCTTATGCAGATCTTGTCAATAAGGCGGAATATGTGAAGAATGTCCATGATTATGACAGGGACAAGTTAAATGAATATGTAGAGACTAAAAACGAAGTACAGACATTAAAAACTGAATTGGAAAGCGGACAGGCAGAGATGGAATCTATGGCATCGGAGATGGAGATGCAGAAATCCAATCTGGAGGGAACGCTTACCGAGATGAAGAGCCAGATAGCAGATTTTGATGCACAGCTTGCACAGGCGGAGGAAGAAGCTCAAGTTCAGCTTGAGGAGCTGACGGAAGAGTCGGATACGTCAGCTAATGTTACAGATACTTCATCGGATAACAATAGCCAGTCATCCGACAATCAAAGTACAAGTTCCAAGCCATCCGATAATCAAGGCGGTAATCAGAACAATGGCAATCAAGGAGGTAACGGCAATAGTGGTAATAATGGTGGGAATAATTCTACGTCTAAGCCATCTAATGAATCCAAACCATCGAAGCCATCCAATGAATCTAAACCTTCGGAGAAAGAAGATAAAGAAGAGAGTTCTGAATCCAAGCCGAGCAATGCTTCTTTGGGACAGAAGATTGCTAATAAAGGACTCAAATATGTTGGAAATAAGTATGTATATGGTGGTAATAGTTTAACGAATGGAATTGACTGTTCTGGTTTTGTTCAGCAAATACATAAGAAGTTTGGCATATCAACGCCGAGAAGCTCCAGCAGCATACGTAAGGGCGGTAAGTCCGTAAGTGTGTCCAACATGCTGCCGGGCGATGTGGTATGCTATAGTGGTCATGTAGCAATCTATATTGGAAATAATAAAATTGTACATGCATCTAACAGCTCACCTTACCCAAAGGGCGGAATCAAAATATCTTCTCCTGCGGATTACAGAACAATCCTTGCGGTTCGCCGTTATTGGTAGGTATTTGTCTGGAAGGTATCTATAAAAAATAGAGAAAATCAAAGGGAAGTTTTGAAAAAAGCTTTCCTTTTTTTGTGTTTTCTGAGAGAATAGAGAAGGATTAAGAAAGAAAGGAAAAGTCATGGAAGCATATACAAATTTTGCAGAGGTTTATGATACATTCATGGACAACGTCCCGTATGAACAGTGGGCAGCCTATATAAAAGAAACCTTAAAAGAAGATGGAATTGCAGACGGGCTTGTGCTCGAGTTAGGGTGTGGAACCGGAAGCATGACAGAGCGATTGGCAGAGGCAGGATACGATATGATCGGAGTGGATAATTCAGCAGATATGCTGGAGATCGCCCTTGACAAGCGTGAGAAAAGCGGACAGGATATTTTATATCTTCTTCAGGACATGCGGGAATTTGAACTATATGGAACCGTTCGGGCAATCATCAGTGCCTGTGATTGTGTAAATTACGTGACAGAGGATGAGGATCTTCTTCAAGTGTTCCGGCTTGTGAATAACTATCTGGACCCGGAAGGCCTCTTTTTGTTTGATTTCAATACCCGATACAAATATGAAACAGTGCTTGGCGAGCAGGTGATAGCAGAGGACCGGGAAGACTGCAGTTTTATTTGGGATAATTATTATGATCAGGAAGAACAAATCAATGAATATGAACTGACTCTTTTTGTAAAGTGCAGACAAGAGGAGGATTTATATCGAAAATATCAGGAAGTCCATTTTCAGCGGGCATATACCCTGGAGGAGATAAAGACATTAATTGAGAAATCAGGATTAACATTTCTTAATGCCTATGATGATTATACGAGAGAGACTGCGACCGAAGAAAGTGAGAGAATCGTAGTTGTTTGTCGAGAATGTGGAAAAGTTACAGAGAAAAAAGTATAGAGAAAGAAGAAAACTGAGAAGAAAGAGGTTGTTAGAATGAAGGATTATATTGTAAGAGCAACAGCGGCAGGAGGTCAGGTGCGGGCTTTTGCCGCGGTGACAAAAGATATAGTAGAAGAAGCAAGAAAGCATCATGAGACAAGCCCAGTGGCAACAGCGGCACTTGGAAGGCTTCTGACAGCGGGAGCTTTAATGGGAAGCATGATGAAAAATGAAACCGATATGCTGACTCTGCAGGTGCGCGGAGACGGTCCGCTTGGCGGAATCACGGTAACTGCGGACAGTAAGGCGAATGTCAAAGGATATGTGGAGCATCCGGAAGTAATCCTTCCTGCGAAAAACGGGAAATTAGATGTGGGAGGCGCAGTCGGTATCGGTCTTTTACAGGTGATCAAAGATATGGGGTTAAAAGAACCGTATGTAGGACAGACGATTTTGGTGAGCAGTGAGATTGCAGAAGATCTGACGTATTATTTTGCGAATTCGGAACAGGTTCCATCTTCAGTTGGTCTCGGAGTGCTGATGGAAAAGGATAATACAGTGAAGACAGCCGGAGGATTCATCATTCAAATGATGCCGTTTGCCGAGGAAAAGACAATTGCACAGATTGAAGAGAATCTGAAAAATGTGACTTCTGTGACCAGTTTATTGGAGAAAGGATATACACCGGAGAATCTGCTGGAAGAACTTCTTGGCAATACAGGGCTTGAGATTACAGATACAATTCCGACACAATTTTACTGCAACTGTTCCAAGGAGCGTGTAGAGCAGGCGATTGTCAGCATTGGGAGAAAAGAAATTCAGAAAATGATTGAAGACGGTGAAACGATCGAAGTGAAATGTCATTTCTGTAACAGTGCTTATCATTATACGGTAGAGGATCTGAAGGCGATTATAAAAAGAAGCAAATAATAAGGTGAAATGTAAGGAAAATGGAGGCGGATGCCATGAGACATGGTTTTGTAAAGGTTGCAGCAGCTACACCGGATATCCGGGTTGCGGATGTGGCTTATAATGTAGAACAGATAAAAAAACAGATGGATGAAGCGGATGAACAGGGCGCAAAAGTGGTTGTTTTCCCGGAACTTTGTTTGACAGGATATACCTGTGGCGATCTCTTTGGTCAGGCGATTCTGTTGAAGGCAGTGAAGGAAGGGCTAAAGGAGTTAACAGAGTATACGAAAGAAAAAGACGGACTTTATTTTGTAGGGGCTCCGGCAGAGGTTGAAGGAAAACTTTATAATGTGGCAGCGGCAATGAATCAGGGACGTCTATTGGGGTTGACTACGAAAAGTTTTCTTCCGAATTACGGAGAGTTTTACGAGATGAGACAATTCACTCAAGGTCCCCGGAAGGCGAGAACGGTACTCTATGACGGAAGAGAAGTTCCTTTTGGACCACAGCTTTTATTTGCGGCACGGCAAATGGAAGAACTGGTAGTTTCCGCAGAAGTATGTGAAGATGTCTGGTGTCCGGTACCGCCAAGTATTGAGGCGGCAAGAGAAGGTGCAGTTCTGATTGCGAATTGCTCTGCCAGTGATGAAACTATTGGAAAGGCTTCTTATCGGCGCAGTCTGATTGAAGGGCAGTCTGCAAGACTGATCTGTGGCTACATTTACGCAAATGCAGGGGAAGGGGAGTCTACAACGGATCTTGTATTTGGCGGACATAACGTGATTGCTGAGAATGGTACGGTGTTAGAAGAGAGCAGCCGGTTTGAAAATGGGGTGATCTACACAGAGATTGATGTGAGACGTCTTGTATCTGAGCGGAGAAAAAATACAACCTTCCGCATGAAAGAAGAGCAGACATTGCTTCGGATTCCTTTTGATATCACAATAGAAAAAACACTGCTTACAAGAACGATTTCCTCGCGCCCGTTTGTACCGCAGCAACAGGAAGAAAGGGCAAGAAGATGTGAAGAGATCCTGACAATCCAGGCAATGGGACTTAAGAAACGTCTTGCGCATACGAATGCAAAAAGTGCAGTTGTCGGCATTTCCGGAGGACTGGATTCCACACTGGCTCTTTTAGTGACAGCAAAAGCTTTTGACGCACTGGGGCTTGACAGATCAGGAATTACAGCGGTGACGATGCCTTGTTTTGGAACTACAGACCGCACGTATAAGAATGCCTGCAAAATGTCCATAAAACTTGGAGCGGAACTTCGGGAAGTTCCTCTTGCTAAGTCAGTGGAGCAGCATTTTATTGATATCGGCCATGATATCAATGATCACAGTGTTACTTATGAGAATGCGCAGGCAAGAGAACGGACACAGGTGTTGATGGATATTGCAAATCAAACCGGAGGTCTGGTGATCGGTACCGGAGATATGTCTGAGCTTGCCCTTGGATGGGCTACTTACAACGGAGATCATATGTCTATGTATGGAGTAAATGCCTCCGTGCCTAAGACACTGGTTCGTCATCTGGTACATTATTATGCAGATACGTGTGAAGATCAGGAATTAAAGGATGTGCTGTACGATGTGCTCGATACGCCGGTGAGCCCGGAACTCCTTCCGCCAAAGGACGGAGAGATTGCGCAGAAGACCGAAGATCTTGTAGGACCTTATGAACTTCACGATTTCTATCTCTATTATGTGCTTCGCTTCGGTTATGAACCAGAGAAGATCTATCGATTGGCAAAGATTGCCTTTGACGGTGAATACGATAATGAGACAATGAAGAAATGGCTCCGTACGTTCTATTGGAGATTTTTCAGTCAGCAGTTCAAACGTTCCTGTCTTCCGGATGGACCGAAGGTGGGAACAGTGGCATTATCTCCAAGGGGAGACTTCCGTATGCCAAGTGACGCCTGTGCGACTGTTTGGTTAAATGACGTAGAAAAGCTTTCGTAAAAGAAAAGAAAACAAAAATGGGGATGGTTTTTCAAAAACCGTCCCCATAAGTTTTTTCGGAAACTGAAATTATAATTGAATGTTTTTAAACAGATCTCCGAGACTTGTACCGATATTCTCGGCTTTCGGAATTTCGACCTTTTCCTCCGGCTCTTCCTGTACTTCTTCCAGTGCCTTTATACTGAGACTGATCTTACCATCTTTGATTCCGATGACTTTCACAGTGACTTCATCACCTACATTTAACACATCTTTTGGAGATTTGATTCTCTTCTGGCTGATCTGTGAAATGTGTACCAGACCGGACAGATCGTCTTCCAGAGTAATAAATGCACCATAGGTCTGTAAGCTTTCAACGGTGCCGGTAAGAACGCTGCCGATCTTAATACTTGCAATCTTTGCTTCGCGTTCTTTTGCTTCTTTCTCTTTTAAGAGTTCTCTTGCAGATAATACGAGACGGTTATTTGCCTGATCTACGTCGATGACCCGTACTTCAATGTCTTTGAGAAGATAAGACTCCAGATCTTCAATATAAGACAGAGATAATCTGGAAGCCGGGATAAATCCGCGCAGTCCCTCTACCATTGCAATGGCGCCGCCATTTACGATTCCCTCAACTTTTACAGGGAGTACCGTGCCTTTTTCCATATAAGAAGAAACTACGTTCCAAGGGTTGGCATCGTCAAAATGTTCTTCGTAATCGGCCATTGTTTCTGTGTGTTCACTGTTTTGTAATAATTCTTCGCTCATAGTTTGATTCCTTCCTTATCCTTGATATTCATGCTGATTTTCCGATGAATTTTGGAAACTAACTTTAGTATAACACAAATTTATAGTTGACGAAACCGCAAAAAAATGGCACTCTTACTAGTAGAATATGAATAGGAGAAAGATTATGGCTAAAAAATCTGGAAAAGTATATGTAATCGGACACAAGAATCCGGATACAGATTCTATCTGTTCTGCTATCGCATATGCTGAGTTGAAAAAAACGATAACAGGGGAAGAATACGTTGCGCGCCGCGCCGGTCAGATCAATGAAGAGACGCAGTATGTACTGTCCAAGTTCGGTGTGAAAGCGCCGGAACTTTTAAAAAATGTAAAATTACAGGTCAAGGATATGGATATCCATAAAATTGACGGTGTGTCGCCGGATGTTTCTATCAAGGATACATGGGCAAAAATGAAGGCCAATAATATAAAAACAATACCGGTTTTAAAAGAAGAAGAACTGGTAGGAGTGATCTCCACCGGAGATATTGCGACTTCTTATATGGATGTGTATGACAATACGATTTTATCCAGTGCAAGAACAAGATATTGCAACATTATTAAAACCTTAGACGGAACATTGATAACCGGAAATGAGCATGGATATTTTACCGGTGGGAAAGTGACGATCGGAGCATCCGATCCGGAGAAGATGGCGGAGTTTATCGATAAAGATGATCTGGTCATCCTTGGAAACCGCTATGAGGCGCAGGCCTGTGCGGTAGATATTGATGCCAGTTGTCTTGTAGTCTGTCAGAATGCAGAAGTACCCAAGGAGCTGGTCAAAAAAGCGGAAGAGCAGAGCATTGTGGTGATTCGCACGCCGCACGATACATTTACTGCGGCACGTCTTATCAACCAGAGTATTCCGGTAAAATATTTTATGAGTAAGGGTCCTTTGGTGACTTTTCATATGAATGACTATATTGATGATATCAAGGAAGTGATGACGAAGAAGAAATTCCGTGATTTCCCGATTCTTGACCGTCATGGACGATTCAAAGGATTTATTTCCAGACGTCGTTTCATGGATGCAAGCAAGAAAAAGGTAATTCTGGTAGATCATAACGAGAAATCGCAGGCGATTGATGGTATTGAAGAAGCTGACATCATGGAGATCATTGATCATCACAGATTGGGAAATATCGAGACGATGGGACCGGTCTTTTTCAGAAATCAGCCGGTAGGATGTACGGCAACGATCGTAACACAGATGTATCAGGAAGCGGGGGTGAAGATTCCGACGAAAATTGCAGGACTTCTCTGCTCTGCGATCATCTCCGATACACTTTTGTTCCGGTCACCGACCTGTACCGCAGTAGATGAGAAAATTGCAGAAAATCTTGCAAAGATTGCAGGCATTAATCTGGAAGAAATGGCA
>FR892666.1:0-29187 GCA_000433535.1 Dorea sp. CAG:317 | reverse complement strand
AGATCTGTTTCCAGGATTTCAAACAATTTACGGTAAATAATACAGTCTTCGGTGTGGGACAGATCAATTCTATGAGTAAAGATGAATTGGCAGAGATCAAAGAGATCTTAGAACCTCATCTGGAAGAAGTAAAAGAAAAAAATCAACTGAATATGGTATATTTTATGCTTACTGATATTCTCGGAGAGTCCACAGAGCTTTTGTGCTGCGGCAATCATGCGAAGGAATATATCATTTCGGCATTTGATTTGAGAGAAGATTCGGATAAGATCGTGTTAGAAGGCGTGGTATCCAGAAAGAAACAGCTGATTCCGACACTGGTAGCGGCATTACAGCATTAAGAAGATAAGGAGCTTACAAACAGCATGGGAAAACAGATATGGAAACCGGGTAATATGGTCTATCCTCTTCCGGCGGTTATGGTCAGCACTGCGGACCGGGAAGGAAATGATAATATCATTACAGTTGCATGGACCGGGACAGTATGTACGAATCCGGCAATGCTTTATATTTCTGTAAGACCGGAACGTTATTCGTATCATATGCTCCGGGAGAGCGGAGAGTTTGTTGTAAACCTTACGACAGAAAAACTTGCGAAAGCGACAGACTGGTGCGGTGTCCGGTCCGGCAGAGACTTTGACAAATGGAAGGAAATGCACCTGACAAGAGGAAAAGCCGAGAAACTTACCTATGCGCCGATTATTCAGGAAAGTCCGGTAAATATCGAGTGTAAGGTGACAGAAGTACAGGAACTGGGCTCACATCACATGTTTCTGGCAAAGGTCGGGGCTGTGCAGGTGGACGAAAGCTATATGAATGAAACCGGGAAGTTTGAACTGAATGATACACAGCTTCTTGCATACTCTCACGGCGAATACTATACACTTGGAAAAAAGCTTGGAACATTCGGATACAGTGTTCGGAAACAGACGGCAGGAAAGAAAAAGAAGAATAAAAAAGGTAAGAAAAGATAAAATTTGGGACGTAGGATTTTTACAAAATCCTACGTCCCAAACTGCATTTACGGGTGTTCTAAATAGAAAAAGCCTATGTCCTTTTTTACATCGGATCAACCTTCAACCGATAAATCCGTTTTAAAAGAACGGCAGACAAGGTAAGAGAAACAATCTCTGCGATCGGAATAGACCACCATACCATAGAAAGTCCAAAAACTTTTGCGAACAGATATGCTACCGGAAGGATTACCAGTAACTGTCTGGCAACTGATACGATCAGGCTGTAGACACCATTTCCCAACGCCTGAAATACAGAACCGGCAATGATACAAAAGCCTGCGAACAGGAAGCTTAAGCTGATAATGCGAAGGGCAGGAACGCCGATCTCCAGCATGTGGTCAGAGGCGTCAAACAGCGTTGCAAGCAGGAAGCGCGGGCAAGTCTGGAAGATGATCAGTCCAACGAGCATAATTCCGATTGCCATGATAATACTAAGCTTGGCTGTCTGTTTAATACGTTCTTTATTTCTTGCTCCGTAGTTGTAAGCAATGATCGGAATCATTCCGTTATTCAGTCCGAAGATTGGCATAAAGATAAAGCTCTGGAGCTTAAAATATACACCGAATACAGCGGCTGCTGTAGATGAGAACATCAGTAGGATCTTGTTCATACCGAAGGTCATCACAGAACCGATGGACTGCATGATGATAGATGGAATACCTACTTTATAAATTACAGAAATCGTACGCTTATGCGGACGGAAATGCCGCATGCTCAGGTTGATTTCTTTGTTTTTAGTATGATTAAAGAAAATGGACATAGTAAGTGCGATAATCTGTCCGATAATTGTGGCAAGTGCAGCTCCTACAACTTCCAGTCTTGGGAGACCAAACCATCCAAAGATCAGGATCGGATCTAAAATAATATTAATAATAGCGCCTGTTCCCTGTGTGATCATATTGTAGATTGTGCGGCCGGTAGACTGTAACAATCTCTCGAAAGTAATCTGTAAGAAGATTCCTACAGAAAAGAAAGTAATGATCGAGAGGTATTGAGTTCCATAATCTACAATCTGCTGGTTGTCTGTCTGAATAGCGAAGAAGAAATGAGAGCCGGAAACTCCGAGTATGGCAAAGATGATACAGCTTACGATGGCAAGAAAGATTCCGTTTTTTGCTGCTCTGTCAGCACCGGTAAAATCTTTTTCACCCAGATTTCTTGAAAGGAGCGCGTTAATTCCGACTCCGGTACCGGCTGCAATCGCGATCATCAAAGACTGAATCGGAAATGCCAGTGACACAGCAGTCAGTGCGTTTTCACTGAGTTGTGCAACAAACATACTGTCAACAATATTATAAAGTGCCTGAATGAGCATGGAGATCATCATCGGCAAAGACATAGTGATTAAAAGCTTGGGAATCGGCATAACTCCCATTTTATTTTCTTCTTTTTCTAAAGTAATTTCATTTGCATTCGTCATATTATCCCTCCTTAAACGCAACTCGTATTATAGCATTACAAAATTTATATTGCAATGTATTCCATAAGACTTTTGAATGAAGCTTTTGAAAGATGCATATATAATCTATGAAGCAAAGTGTCTGAGGAAACGGTATGTATAAATGGTCAAATGAGTGGAAAAGAAAGGGATTTTATGCGATTCTGATACTTTTTTGCGGCTGCTGTTTTATAGGAATTTCGAAAAAAACGAAAGAGACAGAAGGAGAGATACAACAAAAGGAGTCTGTGGAGGAATCGGGAGTGAAAGAAAAGCCAAGTATTGCGATTACTTTCGATGACGGGCCAAGCAGCCGCTATACAGGCAGACTTCTTGATGGACTAAAGGAAAGAAATGTGAAGGCCAGTTTTTTTCTGATCGGTGAAAATGCGGAGGAAAATCCGGTGCTGGTGGAGAGAATATATAAGGAAGGTCATTTGATCGGAAATCATACATACAGTCATGTACAGATGACACATCTGTCGGAGGAAGCGGCTGTTAGAGAGATTGAAAAGACAGATCAGGTAATCAGCGCAATTACCGGAGAACATGTTGCATATATGCGTCCTCCTTTTGGCGCGTGGCAAAGAGAACTGGAAGTCAGGATGGAGGTACTTCCGGTGCTGTGGTCGGTGGACCCTTTGGACTGGACGACAGAAAATGTAGACGAAATTGTGAGTAAGGTAGTGACGGAAGTGGAGGAAGGTGATATTATTCTATTGCATGACTGTTATGCCTCTTCCGTAGAGGCGGCACTTCGGATTGTAGATATTCTACAGAAAGAAGGATATGAATTTGTAACCGTTGACCGGTTGCTGATCGATTGATCAGATGAAAAATAAGGATAAATAAGAGGATAGATAAATGATAGATGAATTTTCCAGAACAAAATTATTGATCGGAGAAGAAGCATTTCAGAAGCTTCGCAATACAACCGTGATGGTATTTGGCGTGGGAGGAGTTGGTTCCCATTGTATAGAGGCGTTGGCAAGATGCGGCGTGGGAAGACTTGTTCTGATAGATAATGATACGGTATCCTTGACGAATTTGAATCGGCAGTCTATCGCATTTCACCGGACGATCGGCTGCTATAAGACAAAGGTAATGAAAGAAAAGATTAAAGAAATCTGCCCGGAGACAGAAGTGATCACGCATGAAATGTTTGTGCTGCCGGACAATATAGACAAGTTGTTCCGAGAAAAACCGGATTATATCATTGACGCAATTGATACAGTGACTGCCAAGCTTGCGTTGGTGGAGAAAGCAAGAGAATATAAGATTCCGATGATCAGCAGCATGGGGACGGGAAATAAATTACACGCAGAGTTATTTGAAATTACAGATATCAGTAAAACTTCTGTATGCCCGCTCTGTAAGGTGATGAGACGGGAATTAAAAGCCAGAGGGATCTACCATCTGAAGGTTTTATATTCGAAGGAAAAACCGGTGGATGTGTCGGTGAATGAGCCGGAGTCTGAAAAAGACCGAGAAGAAAAAGGAGTAAGACGCAGTATACCGGGAAGCATTTCCTTTGTTCCGCCGACTGCCGGACTTCTGATCGCCGGCGAGGCAGTGCGGGACATTCTCGGAATATCTTAGTATAGATACCGGATTAGAAAAGTCAGGGAAATAAGAGAGGTTAGATTATGGATTTATTTGATTATATGAGAGAAAAGAATATGGATCAGGAGGCACCGCTTGCGTCAAGGCTTCGACCCACTACGCTGGAAGAAGTTGTCGGTCAGCAGCATATTATCGGAAAGGACAAGCTCTTATACCGTGCGATCAAAGCGGATAAAATCAGTTCAATTATTTTCTATGGACCGCCGGGGACCGGAAAGACCACGCTTGCAAAAGTGATTGCAAATACAACGAGCGCAGAGTTTACCCAGATTAATGCTACTGTAGCGGGAAAGAAAGATATGGAAGCAGTGGTTGCACAGGCAAAACAGACGCTTGGCATGTACCAGAAGAAAACGATTCTTTTTGTAGATGAGATTCACAGATTTAATAAAGGGCAGCAGGATTATCTGCTTCCGTTTGTGGAAGATGGAACCATTATTTTGATTGGTGCGACAACAGAAAACCCATATTTTGAAGTAAACAGTGCGCTGATCTCCAGATCCAGCATTTTTGAACTGCAGCCACTTAGTAAAGAAGATGTTGCGACACTGATCCGGCGTGCCGTCTATGATGTGGAAAAAGGGATGGGAAGCTATCAGGCAGTGATTGATGATGACGCGGTGGAATTTCTTGCCGATATTGCAGGAGGAGATGCAAGAAGCGCACTGAATGCAGTGGAGCTTGGTGTGCTGACTACAGAGCGCGGTGAAGATGGTAAGATTCATATAACCTTGGATGTAGCTTCCGAATGTATTCAAAAGCGGGTGGTAAGATATGACAAAACAGGGGATAACCATTATGATACAATTTCTGCATTTATAAAAAGTATGCGCGGGAGTGATCCCGATGCGGCGGTTTATTATCTGGCGAAGATGCTCTATGCCGGCGAAGATATTAAGTTTATCGCAAGAAGAATTATGATCTGTGCGTCGGAAGATGTGGGCAATGCAGATCCGATGGCGCTTACGGTGGCAGTGTCTGCGTCACAGGCAGTGGAGCGTGTCGGTATGCCGGAGGCTCAAATTATCTTATCGCAAGCGGTTCTGTATGTTGCGACCGCGCCGAAGAGTAATTCTGCATACAATGCGATCTTTGCAGCAATGGACAATGTAAAGCAGGTAAAGACGACGGTGCCTGTTCATCTTCAAGATTCACATTATGCAGGATCGGCAGGACTGGGGCACGGAATCGGCTATCAGTATGCTCATAATTATCCGAATCACTATGTGAAGCAGCAATATCTTCCGGATGAGATACGGGATGCAAAATTTTATGAGGCGTCTGAAAATGGATATGAGAAAAAGATTAAAGAGTGGATGAAATACATAAGAAGTGAAGAATAAGAATCGTTCCTTGTGTTTTTTGGGAAGAAGGACTATAATCAAGAGAGAATTTATTACGGAAGTAAACAAGGAGGAACTGGTAATGAAAGTATTTGATTCAGTAAACAAAACAGAAGTAGAAGTAGATGGAACCAAAGGTCTTATTCAGTTAATGAAAGACGGACGTCAGGTGGATCTGCATCTGAAAGAAAAGAAAAGTGATGAAGACGGTTATATGAGCTGGGACGTGGAACACTGGTCAAGCGTAGACGGCAAAAGATTTATCCGCTGCTATTCTTTGGAAGGAAGAGTGCTCAGTGAGTCTACCGGACATAACATTTATGATCTGGCAAATGATTTCAAACCAGAAGAGGCTATGAAGGTTGAACTTAGCTAAAATGAAAGAAAATGCTGCCCCGTATCGAAAAGATACGGGGTAAATTTGATTTTAGGGGAAAAAGTCGAGTCCTTCTATGAAACCTCTTGACGAAAACTGGCAAAACCAGTAAAATAGATGTGCGACTTAGAAAATATTAGTTTAGGAGGTCATGACAAATGGCAAAATGGGTTTATATGTTTACAGAAGGTAACGCTACCATGAGAAATCTTCTTGGTGGTAAAGGCGCGAACCTTGCTGAGATGACAAGCCTTGGACTCCCAGTACCACAGGGATTCACAGTAACAACAGAAGCTTGTACACAGTACTATGAAGATGGCAGAAAGATCAATGATGAGATCATGGGCCAGATTATGGAAGCAATTGAGAAACTTGAAGGAATCACAGGAAAGAAATTTGGTGACAAGACCAACCCACTTCTTGTATCTGTTCGTTCAGGAGCAAGAGCTTCTATGCCAGGTATGATGGATACAATCCTGAACCTTGGTTTAAATGAAGAAGTTGTAGAGACTCTGGCTGAAGCATCCGGAAATGCTCGTTGGGCATGGGACTGCTACAGAAGATTCATCCAGATGTACTCTGACGTAGTTATGGAAGTTGGTAAGAAGTACTTTGAAGAGCTTATCGACAAAATGAAAGATGAGAAGGGCGTAAAACAGGACGTTGAGCTTACAGCAGAAGATCTTAAGACTTTAGCTGGACAGTTCAAAGCTGAGTACAAAGAGAAAATCGGCGCAGACTTCCCATCTGATGCAAAAGAGCAGTTAATGGGAGCAGTAAAAGCTGTATTCCGTTCATGGGACAACCCAAGAGCCAATGTATACCGTCGTGACAATGATATCCCATATTCTTGGGGAACAGCTGTTAACGTACAGATGATGGCATTCGGTAACATGGGTGATGACTGTGGAACAGGTGTTGCATTTACACGTGACCCAGCTACAGGAGAAAATGGTCTGTTCGGAGAGTTCCTTACAAACGCGCAGGGTGAGGACGTTGTTGCCGGTGTTCGTACACCAATGCACATTTCCGAGATGGAACAGAAATTCCCAGAGGCATTTGCACAGTTCAAAGAAGTATGTAATACACTTGAAAATCACTACAGAGATATGCAGGATATGGAGTTTACTGTAGAGCATGGTAAACTGTATATGCTTCAGACACGTAACGGTAAGAGAACTGCTCAGGCTGCTCTGAAGATTGCTTGTGACCTTGTTGACGAGGGAATGAGAACAGAGGAAGAAGCTGTTGCTATGATCGACCCAAGAAACCTTGATACTTTGCTTCACCCACAGTTTGACGCTGCTGCATTAAAAGCTGCAACACCAATGGGCAAAGCACTTGGAGCATCTCCAGGAGCTGCTTGCGGTAAAGTTGTATTTACAGCAGATGACGCTGTAGCTTGGGCTGCAAAAGGTGAGAAGGTTATCCTTGTTCGTCTTGAGACATCTCCAGAAGATATCACAGGTATGAAATCTGCCCAGGGTATCCTGACAGTTCGTGGTGGTATGACATCTCACGCTGCCGTAGTTGCACGTGGAATGGGTACATGCTGTGTATCTGGATGCGGCGATATCGTTATGGACGAAGCAAACAAGAAATTTACATTAGCTGGTAAAGAGTTCCACGAAGGAGATTCTATCTCTCTTGATGGATCTACAGGAGCTATCTACGACGGAATCATCCCAACAGTTGATGCTACAATCGCTGGTGAGTTCGGAAGAATCATGGGATGGGCTGACAAATACAGAACAATGAAAGTTCGTACAAATGCTGATACACCGGCAGACGCTAAAAAAGCTCGTGAGCTTGGCGCAGAAGGTATCGGACTTTGCCGTACAGAGCACATGTTCTTCGAAGGAAACAGAATCGATGCATTCCGTGAGATGATCTGTTCTGAGACTGTAGAAGAAAGAGAAGCTGCACTTGAGAAGATTCTCCCAGAGCAGCAGGGAGACTTTGAAGCACTTTACGAGGCACTGGAAGGTAACCCGGTTACTATCCGTTTCCTTGATCCA
Organism: Dorea sp. CAG:317; assembly: GCA_000433535.1. GTDB lineage: Bacteria > Bacillota > Clostridia > Lachnospirales > Lachnospiraceae > Dorea_D. The sequence continues at coordinate 21,373 of FR892666.1, read as the reverse complement.
CCGCTTCATGAGTTCGTTCCAACAGACGAAGAAGACATTAAGAAACTTGCTGATTCTCAGGGCAAGACTGTTGATCAGATCAAAGCAATCATCGACAGCTTACATGAGTTCAACCCAATGATGGGTCACCGTGGATGCCGTCTTGCAGTTACTTATCCAGAGATTGCCAAGATGCAGACAAGAGCTGTTATCCGTGCAGCTATCAACGTACAGAAAGCACACGCTGACTGGAACGTATGCCCAGAGATCATGATCCCACTTGTTGGTGATGTAAAAGAATTAAAATACGTTAAGAAGGTAGTTGTAGAGACTGCTGACGCTGAAATCGCAGCAGTAGGTTCTGACCTGAAATACGAAGTTGGTACAATGATCGAGATCCCAAGAGCAGCTCTTACAGCTGACGAGATCGCTTCTGAAGCTGATTTCTTCTGCTTCGGTACTAACGACTTAACACAGATGGCATTCGGATTCTCTCGTGACGATGCTGGTAAGTTCTTAGATGCTTACTATGATGCTAAGATCTTCGAGAACGATCCATTTGCTAAGCTTGATCAGACAGGTGTTGGTAAATTAATGGAAATGTCTATCAAATTAGGCAAACCGGTTAATCCAAACCTTCACATCGGTATCTGTGGAGAGCACGGTGGAGACCCAAGTTCCGTAGAGTTCTGCCATAAGATTGGCTTAGACTACGTATCTTGTTCACCATTCCGTGTACCGATCGCTCGTCTTGCAGCAGCACAGGCAGCTATCGCTGAGAAATAAGATTTTCAATTGAATTAATAGATTGAAGCATAGGACCCCGCTTGGAAACAAGCGGGGTTTTTGTATGCGAGTTTGTATGCGAGAATCACATTTTCCTGTAAAAAATATTTTCAATTTCAAATGAATTATGATACAATTAACGGAAAATAAATGTAACATATATTTGAAAGATAGAAGGACTGTTTTAAGCAGGCAACGAGGTAATACAGAATGGGAATGAAAGTAAATGCAGAACTTCCGCTTCCGGCAGATTTAAAAGCAGAATATCCAATGCCGGAGAAATCAAAGGAAATTAAAAAAGAAAGAGATCAGGAAATCAGAGATATTTTTACCGGGAAATCAGATAAGTTTATTGTTCTGGTTGGTCCATGCTCGGCAGATAACGAAGATTCCGTCTGCGAATACGTGAATCGTTTGGCAAAAGTGAATGAAAAAGTATCAGACCGTCTGATGATCATCCCAAGAATCTATACGAATAAGCCAAGAACAACCGGAGAAGGCTATAAAGGAATGCTTCATCAGCCGGAACCGGATAAAGCGCCGGACCTGCTGGCAGGGATCATAGCGATTCGTAAGATGCATTTGCGTGCGATTGAAGAAAGTGGATTGACAGCGGCAGACGAGATGCTTTACCCGGAGAACCGGAGCTATCTGGACGATATTCTGTCCTATGAGGCTATCGGAGCCAGATCCGTAGAGAATCAGCAGCACAGACTGACAGCCAGTGGTATGGATATACCGATTGGTATGAAGAATCCAACCAGTGGAGATTTTGCTGTTATGTTGAATTCAGTTGTCGCAGCACAACATTCGCACCGGTTTATTTATCGCGGTATGGATGTGACAACGGAGGGAAATGATCTTGCACATGTGATTTTGCGTGGCGGCGTAGATAAATACGGAACCTGTATTCCGAACTATCATTATGAAGATCTTGTGCGTCTTCTGGAAGCCTATAAGAAGAAAGAACTGAAAAATCCTGCGGCAATCATTGATGCCAATCATTCAAACTCAAATAAGAAGTTCAAAGAACAGATACGTATTGTCAGCGAAGTGATCCATAGCCGGAATTACAACCCGGAACTTAAGACACTGGTAAAAGGTGTTATGATTGAAAGCTATCTGGAAGAAGGCAATCAGAGCATAGACAGTGAACGGGTATATGGACGCTCTATCACAGATCCGTGTCTCGGATGGACAGATACAGAGCGTCTGATCTATGAGATTGCAGAGAAATGTTAAATAATGTCATTTATAGGAGCTTTCGAGCTGATGAAACAGATAAGATTTCATTAGTTCGAAGGCTTTTTTTGACAATGAGACTTTTGTGCAAATAAAATAAGATTTAGAATGATTTCTTTCTATATTTTATGATAAAATATAGAAAAAGTTTCAAAGGAAGAAAATAAAAAATTGAAGAGAGAAAGCTTAGAGACAGTACAAAGTGAAATCAGAGACAGAATAGAGAGAATGGCTGGATATTTGGACCGTTATCAACAATGTAAGCAGAGAAATGGAAAAGAAAAAATACTGGGTAAGATCATGCTAAATGGAATCTATCTTAAACGTTATCTGAATTTGATTCTTTTGTCTTTGCAGCAAGAAAGGTGTCCGGCATTTCTTCCGATTCTGGAACTTAAGTTCTGCTTGGAGGAGTCTTTGAAGGGATTGAATACCTTGGGAGTATCCGGCAGTTTCTATAGCGTAGAAGACGGTAAAATATCCGGAAGAGCAGCGATTAAAATATATCACTTTTTTCAGCAGGTTATCGATGAAGTGTCCGAAGATGTTTCGGCTGTCATGATATCTTTGAGGCAGGAGGAGCAAAACATTGTTTGTACAATGAATGTGGAGGCAGATCTATGTCCGGTGGAGGCTGTGAAACGTTGTGGGGCAGAATGTGAAGAAGATTATGACGGTTCATGGCTCTTATCCCTTACATATCGTGAAGAGGTTGAAAGCTGCAATTTTAAGAAATTAGAAAATGAAGAGGCCACACGGCTTCGTGCGTTAAAAATAAGGATTCATCAAGAACTCGGAAGGCAGTTATTGTTAACACACAGAGCTCTGGAAGGGCAGATCAAAGGAAGAGAAGAGCATCTGTTCTGTCTGCAATGGATGGAGAGTTTGCAGACTCTTTTTGTAAATCCGGCGGACAAGAACAAGAGATATCGGATGGATGACAAAGTAAAAGAGCTTGGAATGAAGATTGCATATTGTGGACAATTTCCTCAAGAATCCCGGATGCAGAAGGTTTTTGAGTTGGCGGTAGATGTATGTGCAGCAAATGCAGTCAGCCACGCAGATGCAGAAACCTTGTATGTGGACATTACAGAGGCAGTTCAGGAAATTTGGGTGAAAATCACAAATGATGGGAAGAAGCCGGAAGAGCAATTTATTGAAGGCGGAGGTCTCTCTGAGCTTAGAAGACAGGTTGAACAAGACGGAGGAGTCATGGAAGTTGGAACTCAGCTTGGATTCGCGGTAATCATAGTGCTGCCGAAAGAGAAAGGAGGATTGTGGTGGTCAAAGTAATGATCGTAGAGGATCAACCTATGGTAAGACTAGCGATGGAGCAATATCTGGCATCTGGCAAGTGTTATCAGACAGTAGCATCCATCTCTAATGCGGCTATGGCAGAAGCGGTATGTAGAAAATGTGGTGCGGATTTAATTTTAATGGACATTTGTACGGAAGAAGATGAGAGTGGACTTGCTGCTGCAAAAAAGATAAAAAAAGCGTTGCCATGGGTGAAGATTGTTATGATTACATCTATGGTAGAGTTTGGTTTTTTAGAAAAGGCAAAAGAAGCAGGTGCGGATAGTTTCTGGTATAAAGACGCGACGCCAGAAGAGTTATTAGCAGTAATGGATCGGACAATGGAAGGGGAATCGGTGTATCCGGATACGACACCGGAAGTGATGGTAGGAACCGCAAAAAGCTGTGAGTTTACAAGGGCGGAAATAGAGGTGCTTCGCCTGGTTGTCGAGGGGAAATCTTATAAAAGGATTGCCGAGAATTTGGAAATTTCACATGAAACAGTGAAGTGGCATATCAGTAATATGCTGAGAAAAACAAATTTTGATTCGAAGACAAAGCTTGCTGTGGCAGTAACCCAGAAAAATCTTATTATAAATGGATTTTAAAATTCTATCCCCCCCCAGATGGGTGGTGCAGGCGGAAAATAGAAACCTTATAATAAGGATATTGTTTGCAGAAAAGTGTGGAGGGTACTGGAATGAGAAGAGTGAAGAAAGGGTTAAGTGTTATCCTGATATTGACAGTGCTGGGAGCATGTATGGGATGTGCGTCGAATTCAGAGGGGAAAAAGGAAGAGCCTGTGACGGTTACATTGTGGCATGTATATGGAGGGCAGACAGAATCGCCTTTGAATGATTTGATCGATGAATTTAATCAGACGGTGGGAGAAGAAGAGAATATATGTGTTTCCGTTGGAAGTGTGACAAATACCAATACAATTCATGAGAGCGTATTATCATCGGCTTTTGAAGAGCCGGGGGCATCCAAACTTCCCGATATGTTTGTATCCTATCCGAAAACAGTTCTGGCTATGCCGGATGAAGATATCTTAGTAGACTATCGGGATTATTTTACCAAAGAAGAATTAGAAGAATTTATTCCAGAATTCATGGAGGAAGGCTTTCTTCATGACCGTCAAGTCATATTGCCTGTTGCAAAATCGACGGAGACTATGTTTGTTAACAAGACAGCGTTCGAACGCTTTTCAGATATTTCCGGAATAGGATATGAAAATCTTGTTTCGTGGGACGGACTATATGAGGCGTCGGAAGAATATGCGCGTAGGACAGGAAAAACATTCTTTGTACATGATTATCATTTCAATTATTTTCAAGTAGGCGTAGATTCTCTTGGAGAAGATTTTTTTGATGAGAAAAGTCTGGTATTTGGGCCAGCCTTTGAACGTGTGTGGAAGCCATATGCACATGCAGCGTTATCGGGAGGGGTCTGGCTTCAGGGAGGTTATGCAACAGAGCCTCTTCGTACCGGAGATACCATTGTGTCGGTAGCATCTTCTGCCAGTGTACTGTATTATTCTGACGAAGTGACTTATGAAGACAATACATCTGAGAAAGTTGAAATCATAACAATGCCGTGTCCGGTATTTGAAGAGGGGAGTCGTCTGGTAATGCAAAGGGGAGCAGGAATTTGTACAGTAAAATCTTCACCGGAACGGGAAGAGGCATGTATGACATTTTTAAAATGGCTGACAGATGCAAAACGAAATGTGGAATTTGTGACAAGCCTCGGATATATGCCGGTGAAACAGGAGTCCTTTGATCGCTATCTCCCGGAGGCAATTCATAATCTGCAAGATCCGATGTATGTATCACTTTATAAGACACTTATGGAAATGCAGAAAACTTATAAATTTTATACAATGCCTCAATTGGATACTTATCTTGATCTGGAAACACGCTTTGAAAAACTGGTTCGTCAAATTTTGTTGACGGGAAGAAATAAGGTTACAGAAGAAGGCTGGACGCCGGATGAAATGTCAGAGATTACATTTCAGGAGTTAAAGAGCGCTTATTCAAAATGATGAAGGAGAAGGAATGCAGAAAAGAAAGATTCAGATGATTGTATATGATGGAAGCAGAGTCGGGGCGTTTGTGTCTGCATTGTTGTTAGCGCTTGTTTTTATCGGGGCTTTGCCACCGGAAGATCGCAAAGTTAATGAGATGTTAAAGGTGCAGCAGCAAAATACAGTGGCATTGATTCAGAGGCAGGCAGAAACACTGACTGCAAGAAGTATTGCGCTTTCAGAGGAACTGACGCAGGAACTGGAGCAAGTATTAAGTACAAGAGGAAAAACATTTGAAGAAATTAATAATGATCCGGAACTGATCTTTGAATTGGAAACAGCTGCTTATTCATCTGTAAAAGCGGCATTGAATACAAATTATTGCAGTGGCGCTTTTTTCATCATGGATGCAACTGTGAATACAGAGATAGAAAAAGCAGAAACATCACGCATGGGAGTCTATTTGCGTCTTTCTGATCTGAAGGCTGTCAGCTCTTATAATCAACACATTAAGTATTTTCGAGGAATGGCGGAGGTCGCAAGAAAGGATAATGTGGAATTACATAATCGATGGAATCTGGAATTTGATATTTCCAATCTCCCCGGATATGAAAATGTCGCAGGAGAATCAGGAGGGAGATTATCAGAGAATTGCTTCTGGACGGAAAGAATCAAACTCCAAGGTACGTGGGAAGAAGTGATCCTGGTTTGTGTTCCTGTTTTAGACAGTCATGGAATGGTGAGAGGTATCTGTGGATTAGAGATGAGTGATCTGTATTTCAGTTTGTCTTATCCGGCTGTGGATAGTCCTTATGGAAATATAGTAACAGCTTTTGCGCCTGTGAAAGAAAAAAAGATATCTCTTGAAAAAGCAATGCTGGGGAATTCCGAAGGCACCTTTTTGAAGCCGGAAGGGGAACTGACAATAAAAGAAAAAGAAGGGTACTATATTTATGCCTCTGATAAGCGGAAATATATTGGAAATCATCAAATACTGAAGATTTATTCGGCATCTGGATCACCGTTTGCGGTTGTCAGTTTACTTCCGGAAACAGGAGTGAAAAAAATGGAGGAAGAAAGATGGAAAAAATGGATGCTGGGGAGTACCGCATGCCTTATGATCTGTCTTTTAGTCGCATTTATATTGTCACAGTATTTAAAGAAGGAGGAGAAGAAGAGACAGCTTCTGCTTGAAAATGAGTTGCCGGAGAATGTAGAAGTATTGCTTCGGCAGTTTATGGAACGGGCGGATACATTGACCCCTATGGAGCAGATTGTATTGTGTCACTATGCAGAAGGGATGGATATTAAAGAGGTTGCTGAATATGAATGTATCAGTATCGGCACTGCAAGAAAACATAATACGAACATGAATCGTAAGCTGGGGACAACGACTTACGAAGAACTAATGCTGTATATTGATTTGTTTCGGAGATGTGGACGGATCGATCAGCTTTTGAAGCGGGAGAAAGTGGAAAAATAACTGTCTAAAGGCACAAAAAAAGACATATACTAATGATTAGTAGATGAGGAAATACGTGGGAAATACGAATCATTCCCATAGATATTTCCTCTTTTTTTTGGTACATATGAGCTAACAGATATCATTTCCAGGAAAGAAAAGGGAGGTAGGAGAGATGAGAAGAAAAAACAAAAGAAGAGTGATTTTTTCTGTAGTGTTTATCTGCTTGGCTATTATGTGTTGTATTGGCTGCAGCCAGAAGGATGATAAGCAAAAAGAAAAAACAGAAGAGAAAAAAGAACAAACAGAAAAAGAGACGGAAGAGAAAAAGAAACCAGAAGACGGAACTGCTTTTCAAACAGAGCGTGTACACGAAGCTATGGTAGCTGATATTAAGATCAGTACAGAGTGGATCGAAATGGAAGAACCGGTACTTGTAGATGATATTTTCAGTGGACGGATGACAAGCTCCGGCAATACCGTCTGGATCTTATTGGATGAAAAATTAAAAGAGTATACATGGAGTGATACCCTTACTTTTGTCCGGGAGATTGAAATAGAAGAAGGATATGAAGAAATAAGTGCGGATGATAATGGCAATCTCTATGTATCAGGATTTATGAAGCCGATGTTAACCATTTGTGACGGCGAAATAGTTGCTTCTAACGAAGGACCGGGAAAAACGGTGATGCACAAAGGCGGAGCATTTGGAGTATCCAGTTTTCCGCACAGTAAATTAGAAAAAGTGACTATGAATGAGGCAATTGCAGCAGTGGAACCGTGGAATTTGATGGAGACGGAGAACTTGTCAGAGACAGATATCACAGAGAATTACGTATATGTGATGGGAAGTGACCCGTCAACGGATAATCATACAGTGTGGGCATTTGATTTCGATGGAAATCAGAAATTTGTGTTTGGAAATAAAGGAATGGATAATCCGGACTGGCTTGGCGCTGTTACCCAGATGGAAGAGACGGAACAGGGATTTATCGCATTTGACGGAAATATGAGGAAACTTTATTTCTGGAAGACAGACGGAACTTTTGTAGGTGCTTTAGAAGATGATGCGTTGTTTGGTACAAACTATCCATGGATCAGTGCAGCTACAAAATTGCCGGATGGAAGTATTTTGGTAGGAATGGCAGAAGAGCGTGAGGATGAATCCGCAGATGAGTTCCTTGTGTATCGGATGAGTGGATTTTAGGAATGTATTTTTAAGAAAAATATTTTAAAAAGAATGTGAAAGGAGAAAGAAAATGAGATACGAAATATTAGGAAATAGTTTACCGGTTGTTGTATGTCACCTGAATCCGGGAGAAGCTGTGATTACGGAATCAGGAAGTATGAGCTGGATGAGTCCCAATATGCAGATGGAGACAAATAGTGGAGGCGGCATGAAGAAAGCATTTGGCAGATTGTTATCCGGAGACAGCATTTTTCAGAATCGCTATACTCCACAGGGAGGAGAAGGATTGATTGCATTTGCTTCCAGTTTTCCGGGTTCTATCAATGCTTTGGAGATATCTGCAGGAAGAAGTATGATCGTTCAGAAAAGTGCATTTCTGGCAGCGCAGGAGGGAGTAGAGTTGTCTATGCATTTCCAGAAAAAGCTTGGAAAAGGCTTGTTTGGCGGTGAGGGATTTATTATGCAGAAATTATCAGGAAATGGAATTGCATTTATTGAAATTGATGGATATGGTGTAGAGTATACACTGGAAGCAGGACAACAGATGGTGGTTGATACCGGATATCTTGCAGCAATGGAAGAAACCTGTACGATGGATGTTGTGAAAGTACCGGGAGTAAAAAATATGCTTCTTGGTGGCGAGGGGATTTTTAACACTGTAATCAAAGGACCGGGAAAGATTATTCTTCAGACAATGCCGATTACAAAGGTGGCAGAACTTCTTCAGCCGTTTTTTACAGAAACAAAATCATAATACAGTGTAAGGAGGTACGAGATGAGAAAAGAATACTGGAAAAAGGTGTCCATTCTTTTGGTAGCTGCCATTTTGTTGTTCAGTGGATGTGGAACATCCGAAGAAAAGAAAAGCCCTTATGAAGGGAAGTGGATTGGACTGGTTGCAGAAACAATGGGAGTACAGATGTCTGTAGAGGAGGCAATAGGAGGCGCGTTTGAATTTGAAGTTAAGAAAAATAACAAGGTAGAATTTACAGTGGGAGACGAACATGGGTCTGGGAAATGGTCAGTAGAAGAGAATCAGTTCACATTGACAATTGAAGGAGCAGAAATGACAGGTGAGATTGGCGATAACTGTATTACATTTGAAGATATGCTTGAAATGGGAGTGAAAGTGATATTTGCCAAAGATGGAACTGACGCCATGGACCCGTCCCTCTATATGACTGAGGAAGAAAAAGCGATGGTAGGAACATGGAGCTCAGACAGTGTGGAGGAACTTCTGGGAGACGGACCGCAGACTTCTATGGAGGGAGTTGAAAATATAGGTGACGCATTGCGGCTTGAATTTAAGAAAGATCACACAGTAGCTGTGAGGTACAAAGGTCAGGATATAGGTGAGTTCGGATGGACGATTGCGCTTGGATATTGTACCATTGATACGGAGAATCCGGGAATTTATGTGACGATCAATGAAGATGGAACATTAACCATCGATTATTCGGATGATGTTGATTATTACACATTCCATTGTGTAAAGTCAGAATAGAAAATCCTTAATGGTAATAAAAGGGGCGGAAGCCTCTTTTATTTTTGGCTATATTACAAGATGCTATGAATGTGTTAATTATTTGTCTTAACAACTGTCTTGTCACATGTAAACTTAGGTGGTATAATAGGAACAATGTGAGTCTGAGAAAGGGAGAAGTTATGGAAATTACAGAACAGATAAAACAATTAAAACAAGAGAAGAATGCCGTGATTTTAGCGCACTACTATGTACCTGCCGAAGTTCAGGAGATTGCAGATTACATAGGGGATTCTTTTTATTTGAGTAAAGTTGCCGTCGGATTAAAGGAGCAGATGATTATTTTCTGTGGCGTGTCTTTTATGGGAGAGAGTGCCAAGATACTGAATCCGGATAAAACAGTGCTGATGCCGGATCTGTCTGCAGATTGTGCGATGGCACATATGGCGGATAAGGAGACCATTCAGAAGATGCGGGATACTTATGACGATCTGGCTGTTGTCTGCTATATCAATTCTACAGCTGAATTAAAACAATATTCGGATGTATGTGTGACATCTGCCAATGCTGTAAAGATTGTAAAAGCGTTGCCGCAGAAATATATTTTCTTTATACCGGATCGGAATCTTGCCCACTATGTGGCACAGCAGGTGCCGGAGAAGACATTTGTATATAACGAAGGTTATTGCCCGGTTCACGAAAAGCTTTTGACAGAGGAACTCAAGAAAGCAAAAGCTGCTCATCCGAAGGCGGAAGTGTTAGTGCATCCGGAATGTACACAGGAGATCTGTGAGATGGCGGATTATATAGGCAGCACGTCTGGCATTATTAAATATGCCGGAGAGAGCGCAGCCCGGGAATTTATCATCTGCACAGAAAATGGAGTGCGTTATGAACTGGAAAAGCAGAATCCGGAGAAAGTATTCTATTTTACAGAGACAGAGCCGGTATGTGAGGATATGAAACGCGTGACGCTTGATAAGATCCTGCATGTGCTGGAAACAGGAGAAAATGAAGTTCATGTGACGGATGAATTAAGGGAAAATTCCGGAAAGCCGTTGGAACGGATGCTGGAACTTGCTAAATAGAGTTTGTAAATGAGAGAGGAAATAAACGATGGATATATATGCAGACGTTGTCATCGTCGGCACGGGTGTGGGCGGATTATTTGCCGCATTAAATATAGAACCACATAAGAAAGTCGTGCTGATTACCAAGTCTGATATGGAGAGCAGCGATTCTTTTTTGGCGCAGGGAGGAATCTGCGTAGAGCGGGATGATGACGATTATGAGAGTTACTTTGAAGATACTATGAAAGCGGGACACTATGAAAACCGTAAGGAATCGGTGGATATTATGATCCGCTCTTCCAGAGAGATCATAGAAGATTTGGTGTCTTATGGTGTGGAATTCGAGAAGAAAGATGGAGAATTCGCATATACTCGCGAAGGCGCTCACTCTAAGCCGAGAATTTTGTATCACGAGGATATTACCGGGCAGGAGATTACAAGTAAATTACTGGAACGCGCAAAAGAGAGAAAGAATATCTCCATCTACGAATATACGGCGATGACGGATATTTTGGAAGAAAATGGACAGTGTATCGGGATACTGGCGGAACATGAAGGCGCTGAATGGAAGATTTATGCTGAAAATACGATTCTTGCAAGTGGCGGAATCGGGGGCAGGTACCAGCACTCCACGAATTTTCCGCATTTAACAGGGGATGCATTGGATATAGGAAAAAAACACGGAATCCGTATGGAGCATCTGGATTATGTGCAGATTCATCCGACAACGCTGTATTCCAAGAAGCCGGGGCGGAGATTCTTAATTTCAGAATCAGTGCGCGGAGAAGGAGCAGTTCTTTACGATAAGAACGGACACCGCTTTGTCAATGAATTACTTCCGAGAGATGTTGTATCAGAGGCAATCAGAGAACAGATGAAGAAGGATGGAACCGATCACGTGTGGCTTTCGATGGAGCATATTCCGAGAGAGGATATTGCAAAGCATTTTCCGAATATCTGTCAGCGCTGTCAGGAAGAGGGCTATGATGTGTTTAAAGATTGGATTCCGGTTGTTCCCGCCCAGCATTATTTTATGGGAGGCATCTGGGTAGACAATGACAGCAGGACTTCTATGGAACATCTGTATGCAGTTGGAGAGACAAGCTGTAATGGTGTCCACGGGAAAAATCGTCTGGCAAGTAATTCACTTTTAGAGAGTATGGTGTTTGCAAAGAGAGCAGCGAAAGCTATTGAAAGAGCATAGGTGCAGATTTTATAGAAATGAACAGAGAAGATTAAGAGATAGAGAAGAGGAGAAGAAATCAATGAATCAAATTACAATGAAGCTTCAGGCAGATCATTTGATCATGGAAGCGTTAAAAGAAGATATTTCCAGTGAGGACGTGACAACTAATTCTGTGATGAAAGAAGCTGTTGTGGGAGAAGTGGAACTTCGCTGCAAGCAGGATGGCGTGATTGCAGGTCTGGACGTTTTTGCAAGGGTATTTGAACTGTTAGATGCCGATACAAAGGTAGAGCTGTACTGCAAAGACGGTGATGAGGTGAAAAACGGACAATTGATGGGCAAGGTCGTGGGAGATATCCGGGTGCTTCTGTCCGGCGAGCGTGTAGCGCTTAATTATCTGCAGCGCATGAGCGGAATTGCTACGTACACACATTCTGTGGCAGCTCTTCTGGAGGGAAGCAAAACGAAGCTTTTGGATACGAGAAAGACAACACCGAATATGAGAATTTTCGAAAAATATGCAGTCAGAGTCGGCGGAGGGTATAATCACCGCTATAATTTATCCGACGGAGTCTTGTTAAAGGACAATCATATCGGCGCTGCAGGAAGTGTAGAAAAGGCTGTGAAAATGGCGAAAGAATACGCTCCGTTCGTCCGTAAGATCGAGGTGGAAGTAGAGAATCTTGATATGGTAAAAGAAGCGGTGGAAGCAGGTGCGGACATTATTATGCTTGACAATATGTCTGTGGATGAGATGAAAGCTGCCATTGCGTTGATTGACGGCAGAGCCGAGACAGAGTGTTCCGGAAATGTGACAAAGGAAAATATCGGACGTCTTACTGCAATCGGAGTAGATTATATATCCAGCGGTGCACTGACACATTCAGCTCCTATCCTTGATATTTCTTTGAAAAATCTGCATGCAGTTTAAAGAGAAAAATGAAAGGTGGAAGAAGGAGCGGTTATGACAGGTTTAGAGAGACGAGCAGAGATGATTGAACAGATTCAGAGAAGTGCTGTCCCTTTGTCGGGGAAAAGTCTGGCAGAAACTTACGGAGTCAGTCGTCAGGTGATCGTGCAGGATATTGCTTTAATCCGGGCAGCAGGGTATCATGTGATTTCAACAAACAGAGGTTACGTATTGGAACAGCCGGTTCACGCAGTGAGAGTGTTCAAGGTGAATCACACGGATGAACAGTTAGAGGAAGAACTGTGCTCCATTGTAGATCTGGGCGGATGTGTGGAAAATGTCATGGTAAATCACCGCGTATATGGTCAGATCGAGGCAAATCTTCAGGTGAATTCCCGAAGGAAAGCCGGTGAATTTATGGAAGATATCCGAAGCGGAAAGTCCAGTCCCCTGAAAAATATTACATCAGGCTATCACTATCACAAAGTCAGCGCAGACAGTGAAAAAACACTGGATTTGATTGAAAATACATTGAAGGAAAAAGGGTTTCTTATAGAATGCAGTGGAGATTGATCCACTGCATTTTGTTTGATAAAAACAGCATAGTTCATGGTTTTGAGAAGTTAATTTTGTCTGGACAAATGATAGGAATAGTGGTAGAATAAAACGGATAAATGAGAAAAGTTATCAAAATAATAGAGAGATAAATTTGAGGAGTGGAATAGATATGAAACTGAGTGAATTGCAGATCGGCGATACTGCGACCATATTGTCAGTAGGAGGCAAAGGCGCCCTTCGTCAGCATTTCCTTGACATGGGGCTGATTCAGGGAACGGAAGTGACCGTCGTGAAGTATGCGCCAATGGGGGACCCGGTAGAACTTCGAATTCACGGATATGAGTTGTCTATTCGTCTGGCAGATGCCGAAAATATCGAAATCAGCGAAGCACATAAGCCGAAAAAAAGTGAAAATACAGAATTAAGAGTGGAGAAGCATCATCCCGGCTACGGTGAAGGTGGCAAATTCCACGACCGGAAAGAAGAAAATCCGCTTCCGGATGATGTGACGCTTACTTTTGCACTTGTGGGCAACCAAAACTGTGGGAAGACAACACTGTTTAACCAGTTGACAGGCTCGAAGCAGCACGTGGGAAATTTCCCGGGTGTAACGGTGGACCGCAAGGATGGTGTGATCAGAGGCTATGATAATACGTTGCTTACAGATCTTCCCGGAATTTATTCTATGTCTCCTTACAGTAGTGAAGAGATTGTGACCAGAGAATTTGTTATCCGTGAGAAGCCAAAGGGAATTATCAACATTGTAGATGCAACGAATATTGAGCGGAATCTTTATCTGACGATGCAGCTTCTGGAACTGGGATTTCCAATGGTAGTAGCGTTAAACATGATGGATGAACTAAGAGAAAATGACGGTTCTGTTATGGTTAATGAGATGGAGGAGGCGCTCGGAGTTCCGGTGATTCCGATTTCTGCGGTGAAAGGAGAAGGAATCGAAGAGTTGGTGCGTCATGCTGTTCACGTGGCAAAATATCAGGAGCGTCCGATGGATACGGATTTCTGTAAGAAAGAAGAGGGGATTCATCGGGGACTTCATGCAGTTATGCATTTGATCGAAGACCATGCGCAGATGACCGGTATTCCTGTTCGGTTTGCTGCAAGCAAGATTCTGGAAGGGGATGCGAAGATTCTGGAGCAGCTGGAACTGACGGAAAATGAGCAGAATCTGCTGACGGATATCGCCAGACAGACCGAGGAAGAGACGGGGATGGACCGTGCGGCGGCAGTTGCTCAGATGCGTTTTGACTACATAGAAAGTGTATGCAGTGAAACGGTCATAAAACCAAGAGAAAGTAAAGAACGACTCAGAAGTAGAAAGATCGACCGTTTCCTTACAGGAAAATATACGGGAATCCCGGCATTTATCGGTATTATGGGGTTAGTGTTCTGGCTGACCTTCAATGTGATAGGTGCTTTCCTTCAAGGGGTGCTGGAATCAGGAATTGAAGAGCTGACCGGCATGGCAGATCAGGCGATGACAGCGGCAAATGTGAATCATGTTGTGCATTCCCTTGTGATTGACGGAATCTTCAACGGTGTCGGTGGTGTTTTGAGCTTTCTGCCGATTATTGTCACCTTGTTTTTCTTTCTGTCAATGCTGGAAGACAGTGGTTATATGGCGCGTGTCGCATTTATCATGGATAAACTTCTGCGTAAATTAGGCTTGTCGGGAAGAAGTATTGTCCCTATGCTGGTTGGTTTCGGATGTACGGTTCCGGGGGTTATGGCAAGCAGGACGCTTCCGTCAGAACGAGACAGGAAGATGACGATTCTTTTAACTCCGTTTATGAGCTGTACCGCGAAGCTTCCAATCTATGCATTTTTTACTGCGGCATTTTTCCCGGGAAAAGGCGCGCTTGTTATGATAGCCCTCT
This sequence comes from Dorea sp. CAG:317, assembly GCA_000433535.1. GTDB lineage: Bacteria > Bacillota > Clostridia > Lachnospirales > Lachnospiraceae > Dorea_D. The sequence continues at coordinate 6,291 of FR892666.1, read as the reverse complement.
ATGTATTTGGAATTGTAATGGGAATTGTGATGGCGTTGATCTTCAAAAAGACAACCTTCAAAGGTGAGGCGGTTCCGTTTGTTATGGAGCTTCCGAATTATCGATTGCCGGGGGCAAAAAATGTGCTGCATTTGCTGTGGGATAAGGCAAAAGATTTCCTCCAGAGAGCATTTACGGTAATTTTCCTGGCAACTATTTTAATCTGGTTCCTGCAGAATTTTGATACGGGACTGAATATGGTATCAGATTCACAAAACAGTATTCTTGCGCTTTTTGCAGGGGTTCTTGCTCCTATATTTGTCCCGACCGGTTTTGGAGACTGGAGGATTGTGACTGCGCTGATCTCAGGATTTATGGCGAAGGAGAGTGTGGTGTCTTCCCTGACAGTATTATTTGGAAGCACAGAAGCATTACAGAGTACGCTTACCGCTGTGGGGGCAGGTTCACTTCTTGTATTCTGCCTTCTTTATACGCCTTGTGTGGCTGCAATTGCGTCTGTGAAGCGTGAGCTTGGAGGAAAATGGGCAACACTCATGGTGATCGGACAATGTGTGATTGCGTGGCTTGCTGCTTTTGCAGTATATCAGATCGGTATGTTCCTATAGTTTGAACAGGCTACAGTTAAAAAAACAGAAAATAAAAAAGAATTTGAAAAAAGTATTGACAAATTCAATTTCATACAGTAAAGTGATGAACATAAATAAAAAAACCGTTGAGAAAGAAGAGTAGCTTATTACGTGACATTCCAGAGAACAGCAGGTGGTGGGATTGCTGTATGAAGCAGATAAGTGAATGGCCTTTCGAGGGCAGGCTGAAATTCTTGTTTCGTACAGGAGTGAGAAGAGTAGGACTTGTCGGGAACCGAACCCGTTATCAATCAGGAGTGTATGTTAGTACATGAGAAAGTGGACAATTCGTCAATTTGAGTGGTACCGCGATAATAATAATTTTAATTATTACCGTCTCAAACCGTAAGGTTTGAGGCGGTTTTTTACGTAATAGGAAATTCTGTTATTATCCGCACACCGGTCCCGAACATTTTCTCTCCTAACAGATCGTAGCAGCACAGTAAGATGTGTAAAACAGCAGTAAAAAGGAGAATGAAATTATGAAGAAAAAAGTAGTAGCAGCAGTGGTAACGTTGGCAATGATGACAGTAGCAGCAACAGGGTGTTCCAAGCAATCCGAAGAGAAAACTGCGGATGGTAAGGAAAGCTATACTATTGGAATCGAGCAGTTTGCGGAGCATGGCTCTCTTGATAACTGCCGGGAAGGATTCCTTAAGGGACTTGAAAGTGAAGGAATTACAGAGGGTGAGAATCTGACTGTGCAATATAAAAATGCGGCGGCAGATATGGGAACAGCAGGACAGATCTCTGACAGCTTTGTATCAGCTCAGGTAGATATGATCTGTGCGATTGCAACTCCGGCAGCACAAAGTGCCTATAACGCAGCAATGGATTCTGAGATTCCGGTTATCTACACAGCAGTGACAGATCCGGTGGCGGCAGAGCTTGCGGATGAAGAAGGGGCGCCGGCAGGTGAGGTTACAGGTACTTCCGATAAGCTTCCGATTGAAGCTCAGCTTCAGATGATGCGTCAGATGCTTCCGGATGCGAAGAAGCTTGGAATCATGTATACGACCAGCGAAGCAAATTCTGTATCTGCGATTGAAGAGTACGAAAAGTTGTCAGGAGACTACGGGTTCCAGCTGGTGACCAAAGGAATTACGGCAACCGCAGACATTCCGCTGGCAGCAGATGAACTGTTAAGTGAGGTAGATTGTATGACAAACCTGACAGACAATACCGTAGTATCTTCTTTGAGCACAATCTTAGATAAGGCAAATGAGAAGAAGATCCCGGTCTTTGGAAGTGAGATCGAACAGGTGAAAATCGGCTGTCTGGCAGCAGAAGGAATTGACTACATTGCTCTTGGAGAACAGACCGGTAAGATGGCAGCACAGGTATTAAAGGGAGAGAAAAAAGCCTCTGAATTGAATTTTGAGACCATTACAGAGCCGGGCTTCTATGTAAATGCAAAAGTAGCTTCAGATCTTGGAATTACAGTTCCGGAAGATTTATTAAAAAATGCAGTAGAAAATTTCAGTGAGATTACTGCAGAGTAGAGCAGGAGGCAGATTCATGGATTTTGTAATAACGATTATCGAGCAGGGTTTGATTTATGGAATTCTGGCATTAGGAGTGTATATCACATATAAAATATTGGATTTTCCGGATCTTACAGTAGATGGAAGTTTCCCTCTGGGTGCAGCTGTAACAGCTGCACTTCTCACAAGAGGAATTTCTCCGTTTCTCACACTTGCGGCATCCTTTTTGGCGGGTGCGCTTGCCGGAGTGTGTACCGGCGTCATTCATGTGAAAGGGAAAGTCAGGGATCTGTTATCAGGAATTATTATGATGACCGCGCTTTGGTCTATCAATCTCTATATTGCAGGAACGTCCAATGTACCGCTTTTTTCGCAGAAAACAATCTTTAGAAATGATCGAGTGTCCGAATATTTTCCGGATGCTGTGAAACCATACAGTACATTGTTGATCGTGCTTCTGTTGGCGGTAATCTGCAAAATCCTTCTGGATCTTTATCTTAAGACAAAGTCCGGGTATCTCTTAAGAGCGGCGGGAGACAATGATGCGCTTGTAACTGCGCTGGCAAAAGATCAGGGAAATGTGAAGATTCTCGGGCTTGCGCTTGCCAATGGCCTTACTGCTCTTGCCGGTTGCATTTTTGCACAGGAGGAGCGCGTATTTGAAATCTCTATGGGAACAGGAGCGATTGTCATTGGGCTTGCAAGCGTGATCATCGGAACGAGCATTTTCAGGAAACTCACTGTGGTGAAGACAACGACAGCAGTGTTGGCAGGTTCCGTAATCTATAAGGCGTGTGTTGCTGTGGCATTAAAGAATTTTGAGCCGAATGCAATGAAGCTGATCACAGCGGTTCTGTTTCTGGTGATTCTGATATTGAGTATGGAGAGAAAAAGAAAGGCGGAATAATATGCTTGAATTAAAAAACATCAATAAATATTATCATTCCGGCACGGTAAATGAGATGTGCCTCTTTGATGGATTTGATCTGACAATAGAAGAAGGAGAATTTGTATCGGTTGTTGGGAGTAATGGTTCCGGTAAGACATCTATGCTCAATATTATCTGTGGAAGCATTCCGGTAGAATCCGGGCAGATCTTAATGCAGGGAAGGGATATTACGAAAGAAAAAGAGTATAAACGAAATAGAAAAATTGGCAGGGTATATCAGAATCCTGCAATGGGAACCTGTCCTTCCATGACGATTTTGGAGAATCTGTCTCTTGCAGATCATAAGGGAAAATGCTTCGGTCTTACCAAAGGGACAAATAAAGCAAGAATCAATGCTTACCGGGAAGAATTAAGAAAATTAAATCTTGGTTTGGAGGATAAACTAAACGTGAAAGTAGGAGCGTTGTCCGGCGGACAACGCCAGGCTATGGCACTTCTGATGTCTGTGATGACGCCGGTTGATTTCCTTATTCTGGATGAACATACAGCCGCGTTAGATCCGAAAACGGCAGACCGGATTATGGAGCTTACAGAGCAGATTGTAAGAGAAAAAAAGCTCACAACGATCATGGTTACCCATAATCTGAGATACGCCGTAGAATATGGAAATCGATTGCTGATGATGCATCAGGGAAATGTAATTCTGGATAAAAAAGGGGAAGAAAAAGAGGAACTGTCTGTGGAACAGCTTCTTGGCCTGTTCAATGAAATCAGCATCGAATATGGAAATTAGAACTATTTTATTAAAAATATCTGAAAAAATGCACTTTTGTTTCCAATCGTAGTATAATAAGAATAAATCTTGGACAAGAGGGTGAATGAGATGAAGAAAACCGGGAAGAATCCATTGTATAAGAGCTTTGGATATGCATTTGAAGGAATCTTTGCAGGAATCCGAGGGGAGAGGAATATGAAGATTCACTGCTTTGCGGCAGTGTGTGTGGTCGTGGCAGGTGTTCTGTTTCATATTTCTGTCACGGAGTGGTGCATCTGCCTGGTGCTGTTTGGTCTCATTCTGTCTCTGGAGCTTGTAAATACCGCCATTGAAGCGGTGGTAGATCTTGTGACAGAAGACAAGAAACCACTTGCAAAGCTTGCAAAGGATACGGCGGCAGGGGCGGTGCTGATTGCTGCTGTCATGGCAGCTATGGCAGGGCTTCTTATTTTTGTTCCAAAACTCATAAGCTTTTTAAAATAATACTTGAAAACAGAGAGGAGCATGTGGCATGGAAGGATTAGGAGAAAACGTAAAAAAATTATTATTGGCAGGAGTCGGCGCTGCGGCAACTACGGTAGAGAAGTCAAAAGAAATTCTGGATGATTTAGTGGAAAAAGGAGAGCTTACCGTAGAGCAGGGGAAAGCTTTGAATGAAGAACTGAAGCATAACATTAAAAAGACAGTGGAAGAGAATGTTAAAAATACCGAGAAAGCAGATCCTGTTGAAGAGCTGGATGAATTATTGGAGAAAATGACGCCGGAACAGATAGAGGCATTGAAGGAGAGACTTCTTAAATGAGCAGTCAGGAATCAAGAGAATACAGAGCCCGGCTTAGAGAAATGACAGAAGTGCTGAAAAAGCACGGAATCACAAGGGGAGTATCCCCGGAGAAGCTGAGGCTTATATTAGAAGATTTAGGACCTACCTTTATTAAGCTTGGACAGATTATGTCGTTACATTCGGATATTCTGCCCAAGCGGTATTGTGATGAATTGATGCGTCTCCGGTCGGAGGTTGCTCCGATGCCATTTGCGGAAGTGGAAGAAGTTCTTTATGAAGCCTATCATTGTCCGTGGCAGGAAATATTTTCAGAGATTGAAAAGACCCCGATCGGCTCAGCATCTATTGCGCAGGTTCATCGCGCCCGCCTTGAAACCGGAGAGCCGGTTGTGATAAAGATTCAGCGCAAAGGAATCTATGAAGTGATGGCGCGTGATATCGGGCTTCTTCACCGGGCGGTAAAGCTGCTTCCGCCAGTGAGCATCAAAGATATGGTGGATCTTGATATGGTGCTGGACGAACTGTGGGATGTGGCGAGAGAAGAGATGAATTTTCTCACGGAAGCGGCAAATATGAAAGAATTTGCACAGAGGAATAAAGAAGTAGCCTTTGTGGGAGTACCGAAGCTGTATGATGAGTATACGAATCATGCAGTTCTTGTTATGGAACAAATTGATGGCTGCAGCATTGATGATAAACAATGGCTTCTGGAACAAGGCTACGATTTGGAAGAAATCGGAATGAAGCTGGTGGATCACTATATCAAACAGGTTATGGATGATGGATTTTTCCATGCTGATCCCCATCCGGGCAATGTAAAGGTACGGGATGGAAAAATTATCTGGATTGATATGGGGATGATGGGCAGACTTACGGAACGGGATCGTGAATTGATCGGACGGGCGATTGAAGGGATTGCAACCTCGGATGTAGGACAGATTCAGGATGTTGTAATGGCTCTTGGCGAGTTCAGGGAGAAGCCGGATCAAAGCTGTCTCTATGATGATATCAGCAATCTTCTGTCCCAGTATGGAACGATGGATCTGGGAGAAATTGATGTGGCAGAAGTCATGATGAGACTTATGGAAGTTATGAAAGAAAATAAGATCATTATGCCGCACGGTCTGACCATGCTTGCAAGAGGACTTACGCATATGGAAGGGGTGCTTGCCGATATTGCGCCAAAGATCAATATGGTGGAAATCGCATCCAGACATATTGCAGGGAAACTTCTGGAAGAGAAAAACTGGAAGAAAGAATTAAAAGATGGAGGTAAAAATCTCTATCGGTCCATTCACAAAGCAGTGGGGATTCCCTCTCTGGTCAATGACATTTTGCAAGGATATTTGAAAGGGCAGACAAAGATCAATCTGGATCTTCATGCCTCGCACGAGTTGGAGAGACTTCTTCGGAGACTGGTCAGAAATGTTGTCATGGGACTCTGGGTTATGGCGCTTCTTATTAGCTCCAGTATCATATGTACAACAAATATGACTCCGAAGATCTGGGGGATTCCGGCGCTTGGAGCCTTTGGGTATCTGATGGCTTTTGGAATTGTGATGTATGTATTTTTGAAACATATTTTTTCTGGGAAGTAAAGAAACGGAGTTATATAAAAGGAATGATTTATCTTATTTTAGCAATTTTATGCAGCAGTGGGGTGTCACTGTCTATCCGCTATGCAGAGCAACACAGCGGACGGATGATGTAGGACGGATTTTGCGGACATTCAA
>FR892665.1:70904-95330 GCA_000433535.1 Dorea sp. CAG:317 | reverse complement strand
TTTGACTTGTACTATTTATATTCTAGCACCATCTGTTCTTTCTTGTTCATATTCTCTCGGTATAAACAATTTTAGTCTTTCGATACTAGGGATAGAAAAAAGTTCCAATATTCCCGGATCTTTCCCCATATCTCCAATAAATATCTGAGAAAGCTTCCTTAAATTCCTCAACCCTCTTAAGTTACTTAGGCAAACATGTTTCAGTGATAAGCTTTTAAGTTCTGACATTTTTGAAATTGTCTCAATTAATTTTTCCTGCATTCCCGCTACTTCTAAATATCTTATGCTCTTTATTTTCTGCAGCGATGAAAAGTCCTCAACTTTTGTTAAACGCAGATTCAGTTCTTGCAATTTCGAACATTTTTCCAGACTTTGAAAATCATGTAGTTCTCCGCCAATTAAATTTAATTTACACAGATTCGGCGCTTTCTCAACCATACTCAAATCTTGCAGATGGTACGCTGTTATTTCAATAATTTGATTATTAGAATTGTCTTTCGTTAATATGATTGGTTCCATTTTACTACTTGACATATACATTCTCCTTATTTAACATCTCTTTTGTTACTTTTTATAAATATATCTATAACGTAGCCGGAACAATTCTACATCCACTTTTAATTCTCTGAATATCCGCGAACGAAAGGATACGTTTTTGTAGCAATTCGGCAGCGATCTTCTCAAAGAACTCCTGATTGGAAGAAATAATTTCTTTCGCTTTATGATAAAACTTTTCAACTTCAACAGATATCACTAATTCCTGTTCTGATTTCAAACGTTCACTAATGTCATATCCACCGCGATATAAATGAAATCCATCCATACAAGAGAACGTGGTAAACATCTTATGTTGTTCACAGTAGCAAGAACAAATACACCTTTTTCTTTCACTTCGTCAATACATGATTGCATGGTAACATATTCTTCTGCATCACGATGATCTTCGTCACTATTTGCAAACTTATCTAGATCATCCAAATATACAATCGATGGTTTATTTGCAACGGCTTTATCAAATATTGCTTTGATTTCTTTTACAAAATCACCATTCGGCTTGTCTTTGCGACAAACAAATACAGGTCTTTCACTTGCCTCAATAATAAATAATAGCACTTGCCATCAAGGATTTACCAACTCCCGGCTCTCCGTGAAGAAGCAATCCTCTAGATGGTGAAACATTAAGTTTTTCGTAAGCTTCACAATTTTTCAACGTGTCTGCGATTTGCTGAAGCTCTCTCTTTATACCTGTATAACCAATAATCATATCAAATTTACTCATAAACATTTCCCTCCATATTTTTCTTCTTTTCTCTTATTTATATTTGTACTCTATCCCATCGTATGGGACAAAAAAGGGATATAAAAAATGCCATAGTGCATATACATCATGGCATTTCCTTAAAAATATTTTTTTTATGTTTGATTTTCCCACTGGAGCTTCAAAAATACACAGCATAATTCTCTCACGTTAATCGCGACTTACAGCTTCTTCATAAGTCGTTTCCAATAATTCCAATGCTTTTTCTAAATCCTCTTTTACTCCAAAAGGAACTCCTGTTTCATATATAATTCCTAATTTTACTTTAGCTTGTCCATATCCTTGTGATGCAGCGTCCTCAAAATAAGATTTGGCTTGTTCAACATCACCTATATAATACTACGATTCTCCCAGCAAATACATTGCTTCAATACATCCGTCATTTGAATATTCTTCTAAGATATCTCTTCTAATATCCCACACTTCATTTTCAATACGTTCTTTTAATTCTTCTAACAATGATTAGTTTTCCTATAATTCTTCTAGTTTTTCCCAGTTACATAAATCTTTACTATATCTACTAGGATGTCGTTTATATAAATAAACCGATTTACCGCAACTCTTCAGTATTTTTTTACATATTCCTTGATCATCTAATATCCCACAACAAATGATAATCTCAGGATCCAACAATTCAATTTCTTTTTCTATAAATTTCTCGTATTTTTTTGCATAGTTCCTAATCCGTGTTTTATCTGCTGTATTATAGCCACCTCTTTTATTTATGTTCATATATGCACAATCTATTAATTCACAACTACCTATTGCATTTTGAGCGTTTTTAACCAATGTCCTCAAACAATTATAATATTTACTTCCCGCTCTCCCTTGAGGTGCTTCATGATATAGTTTCCATCTTATAACATCCTGCATCCAGAAATTCGTTCCCCATTCTTTACTTTCCATTTTCTCCCTTGCATTCAATTCCTTATATGCTTTCTGATGTAAAGCATATGATGATAACATACGCTCAATTTCATCACTTGCATTAGATTCCTTACAAACGAATAATATTGGTACATTTAAAGATTCCGTTTTCTCAACATCACAATTTAATTTTCCATCGCATTTGAAACTTTTTTTAAACTCTGCACCATATAGTTCTTCAAACTCTTTTCCTCTCGGAAATGTTGTTTCGCAAGACTCCTTACTTTCTTCTATTTGCGCTTCCTTCCAATATTCAAACAATTCTTTCAAGCTACCTGCTTGCTGCGCTTTCTTCTCCAATTCTTCAAATCTTTCTTTACTCATATCATCTACCCCTTCCATACTGCTCTGCTGCTTTCTTCACATCATCTCTTATTAATTCCACCAATTTTTCAGGTCCCAATACTTTCACATGTACAGCATACTGCAATGCCCATTTTCGCATTGCTTCCAGATTAACCATCACACGAACCATTACCTCATCCTCTGTCTCATCGGAAAATCTCACTTCTTTTCCAAACCAATCAATAATTTCACTCACCAAATATTTTTTAGCGCGGAATGTTACTGTGGCACTTTCCCCAGTAAACATATACACATGCTCCGCCATGTGTTTGGGAAGATTAAGACCATTTTCTAATCCTTTTACTTTATTCATTGCTTTTACCGGTGTTGATAACATTTCTATATCTGTAATCCGATCCAGTCGATAATTCGCAACATTGTCATACTTATCATAATTGCAGATTAAATAATATCGGCCATTAATTGCGGCAATTTGATATGGATTGATAACATATCTGCGTTTTTTTCCCTCATCATTTTCCCTCGGATATAGCTTCATATCTGTATGATACTCATTATAATAGAATGCCACCTGTCTGCCTTTTGTTATCGCTTTATCCAACATCTCAATCGTATAAAAGAGCTGTTTGTTTTGCGGTTCAGTATCCGGCATCGTCTGAATATGTTTTACCCTTGACTTAAAATAGCAGTTAGACAGCCCTTCTAACTTCTCAATCAATGCTTTGCATTGACTATATGGGATATGTTTTGAAAAGAGAAGACTGTCAATCAATAACCGAAGTTCGGAATCCGTAAAATCTTTTTCCAGATACCAATCCGTAAATATAATCTCTTCTTCTCCATTTTTACCTTGACGAATTGATTCACTATATTCTACTTGATATCCGAAATCAATCAAATTCATTAAATTCCTCTTAACCGCTTTTCGGTCAACCTTCATATCATATTCCCGTTCTAGAATATCCATAATTTCTCTTTGGCTGAGGCGGTGATTTTCATCCGTATATCGCTTTAATATATCAAGAATATTTATAATGATCATCTTTTTGGGTTGTTTTGTGTACATGGTAAACCTCCTTTTATTCATCATATCACACGCTTTTATTTGAAAACAATATATAATATCCCTTTAATTACAGCTATATCCAAACCATTCTTTCTGCCTTTCCAAATCGCGAATTTGGGCAATCTTATTTTGCACTGCACACCTCTTATACAATTCATACGTAGTTGAAACCGAAATCTCTGACGGCAGATATTTCACAGCCTTGAACATCTCAACCTCACTGTCATCAAAATAATTTGCCTCGTCTTTATCATTTCCTTTTTCATATTTATCTGCAAACTGTCCTTTACGAATTACTTCCGTCCAATAACACGCATTTTTCTCGGACATAGATATATTTATTAAATATCCAAATACATCTTCTCTTGTAAATGGATATACACTAAACAATATATTCTCATCTTCTAATTCCGGATAGTTTACATCCGCCCTGCAGAATGCCAATATTTCCATCATTTCAAACTCAGTATCAGGTTTGATATATTGAAATCTCACTTCTTCTTCCGGAGTCATAAATCCTGTTTCAATCATATTTTCCCATGAACAAACAAAATTTTCTGTTTTGTCAATTTTTAAGCCCTCGCAAATATCCATATCAAGTTTTGTAGTTCTTTTTGTTGGTCGAAAATAATATATTTCCGCAATAGATTCTTCTGTCTCGTTGTAAGCACTTGTCGTTTCTTCTATTAACCCTATAGAACCATCTGTTAATTTGACACAATTCTTAATGTAATCTAATTTAGTCTTGCCTTCTGGTAAAACAGCAATCCCTATTGATTGTATTTCATCTTTTTCCACAGAACCCAACCACAGAATTTCATGTCGACTATCATGAAAGAATGCTTCTATTTCCCGTTTAGCCGTATTATAAAACAGTTCTCCAACTTCATATTCCGTCAAAGAAATATTTGCAAAGGGATAATTTATACTCGTTTTCTTCATAACATCATAAGGCAGCAGATTGAACAATCCAAGAATAAACGCACAAGACTGCGTTCTTACAGTAACTGTCAAATCGTATTTTCTTGCCAAATTTCCAATGAACGCTGCTACCCATAATTGTTTCAAAATTTCTTTATTTTCCTTTACTTTCTCCCGAATGAAGCTCATTCCAATTGCATATGCTTTATTGATTTCGTCTTCGCATCCTTTTTCATTTCCTTGACAATATCTATTCAAATATCCTCGGTACAGCTCTTTGCAATACTGCTCAAATTCCTCCCAGCCACTTGTATAAGTAAATTCCATTTTTCCCATTCACAGTTCTCTCCTCTTTGGTTTTTATAAATAAATCTTAACTTTTCTCATGTACCAAAAAAGGAACACACTTTGCCTCCGTAAAAAAGGCCGCATTTCTGCGACCTTTCCTTCCTCTATCCTCTATTTTTATTTCACCACATACAAAACCTTCAAAAAAACACCTCTTTTGTTACATCTATATGTATGGTACTCTTGCTTACTCCGAACTGCTTCGCCGTCTGCCGCACTGTCGCTTTATGTTCAATGATATAATGTGCGATTTCTACTGCCCTCTCCTCAATATAGTCCTTCATAGATAACCCCTGCATAGTTTGTTTTTACAATGTATGCAGGGAAAATTGTGAGTATGTATGGATTGGTAGATTGAGAAAAATCATCAAAAAACTATTTTATCTTGATATAAATACTTCTCTTTCTAATCCCACATAAATTTTATATCGTATAATGACTCCTGTCTATCTGCCTCGAATGATTTTTCTAGCAAACAATCTTACTTTCACGGAAAAAGAGCAACGCTATCGGAATAATATTTCCCGCTAATCGGAACATTACTCAAGAGCGAGCAAAAGCATCCAACTTTCGTCAGATGCTCGCACTGTATTTATAAATCTTCTGCTTTATATAGTGTATACCCCTCGTAATAGTAACTATGATCTATTCCCTTCATATACACTTCTCTATCTCCAACTTTATCTGTCAGAGCCTGTTTTAAAATATATTTTATTTCAATATCCTTTATCGGACTTCTTTCCATTGCAAGTAAATAATCTTCTTTATCAACAGCGCTCCAATCAATAACCATATTCAGCTCTTTTTTCAAAATTAAATCAAGCCATATTCTTGTACTTCTTCCATTTCCTTCCCGAAATGGATGCGCTATATTCATCTCTACATACTTTTCAATAATTTCATCGAATGTTGACTGTGGCATCTTCTCAACATTCTCGATAGCCGCCTGCAAATACATCACTGGTACAAATCTAAAATTTCCTTTTGCAAGATTTCCGGTCCGCAGTTCTCCTGCAAACTCATATATTTCCTCAAATAAATATTTGTGAATAGCTGCAAGCATCTGAAATGTTCCTGCTTCATAAACATCCAAATATCCATTTTCAAATAGTTCAACAGCTTTTTTCTTACTTATCATTTCTTCCATTCTAGCCAGTTCTGTGGAATCTATAATATGAAGTTTATTCTCTAAAGCCATATTCTTCTCCTTTCTTCCACCTGCTTTCTGTATTCTATTTTAACCGATTCCCATCTATAACACAATAAAATCACCGAAAGAAACAGTCGTTCTTTTCTGCTAAGCCTTGTTTTAATAAGACACATAAACACTCCAACCATCCGGAAGACCATTACTCCGAAGATTAAAATCACAGTTGAAATACCGAAAGACAACGCATACTTAATATTCACCGTTGCACCAACCAGTACAAACAGCATGACTTCCGCACCAACCCACAATTCATTAAATTTTACAGACATTCTCTTTGCTACACATTCCCTTTTCTTTTGCAGTGCAATGCCGATTGCCATAACTGCAATTAATGATGCAAACGGAATAAGTTTTCCCCATTTATCTTCAATTGTTTCATCCGCAGATGCTCCTGCAATTTCAGAGCAAGCCGGCAAAAAACACATCAAAATCGCCGGTCTTCCTACTTTTCTTAAATCATTTAAGTCAAGAGACAATCCTGCTCTTGTCAAAATAATAATCAGCGTAATCCTAAGAAGCATACTTTATTCTCTCTTTCCTCTAAACTTAAAAATCAACACCACCCATAATGAAAAACGTCAATCTGCCCAAGACAAATTGACGTTCATTTTACTTTTCATAATTTATTTCAAATTGGTAGTTTTCGACATTTGCCGAAAGCACTGCTTTTTCTCCGGCATTTTCCCATGTGATTTCCAGCAAATTCTTTTCTGATTTTATTTTCATGGATGCTCCGTTCCCAAAGGCTTTGCAGGAATTTCGAAATTTAAGCAACATCAGTTGTTTTTTTACAACATCCTTTTGCAATAACTCCTGAATTTCTTCTTTCTTCAAATTGGTACGATTGATTTCTTTATGTCCTCCTGCTCCGGCTTTCTTGACCGCATCGTAATCATTTCTTCCTGCAAACAGATCCAAATACCATATTTGTGGTTTTCCGGGCATAAACAATTGAATTGCACGAGCCAGCAAAAGCTTAGATTCACTTTCTCCTAACGCACTAAAATATGTAGTATTCACTTGATAGTAGATACTCTTTTTCCCGTGAAGATTTTTTACATATCCACCCCGAGCTATCAGAATATCAATCAACTTTTGAATCTCTTCCTCTGGCAGCAAACCTTTCAAATCCAATAGTGGTATTCCATCATGACACCCCAACATATTTACTGTTTGTATTTTTTCATGATATATTTCTTTTGCCCATTTCTCGAGATATTCAGTTCTATGATTTTCAAGTGCATCTATGATCAATCCCGGAAGAAAAAAGTCATAAGTCATATATCCTTTTTCCGCTAACTTTTTATAAATTCCTTCGGAATAAGACGCATGAATCTCCGGCAGGAGTGTCAACCCATAGGAATCTGCCAATTCTTTGATCCGGCTTAATAAGTCCCATGTCCCCGGTTCATTTAAAAAATTTTTTTCGCCGGGTTCTTTCGGTGCATAGGCAAATGCATCCAAGCGAACAATGCTTGCACCATACCCTGCCAGTTTTTGTAACGTCTCTTGATAGAACTGCCACACAAGCGGGGATTTGATATTCAGATCCATTTGTCCCAAATACTGGGGATATCTGTCTTCCTGATAGAAGGTATTCCAATACGGCACTTTTTTCCCATCCGGAAATTGCACCATAAGAATGGGCAATTCTGGTTTTCGCAAAAACATCTTTTGCAAATATTGATCGTCCGGTTGAATAAATCCTTCTTCCGTCATGACGCCATAGCCCTTCCAAAATTCATTCCAATTGATAAAGAAATCTTTATACTCTGACTTTTCTCCGTATTTCACAAGATTTTGAAACTGTGGCGATTGTGCTGAAGCATGATTCAATATAAAGTCTAATTTCAAATCTATGTCCAAAGCTTTCAATTCCTCTAAATCTTTTTTTGCTGCAACCGCTTCATCAATCTCATAATCAATCACAGAAAATCCACGATCTAAATCCGAATGGTAAAGACTTGGAAGAATATAGAAGGATTGGAAAGCTCCTTTCACATCTTCTTCATTCAGAAAAGCAACACTATCCGACAGCTTTCCTCCTAGGCTGTCCGGGTATGCATTCAGCATCGGTCCGTTTTTCCCGTGAGTTTCATACTTTTCCTCTGTAGAAACTGACAATTCTCCGGAAAGATTCATAACAATTTTTGCTCTTGAAATTTGTCGTTCCAAAAGCTCTTGTTCTATATCTAAAACAAGTGCCGTAAACGGGCTATCGATGTCCGTATCTCGGTTTCTTTCCATGCGATACCGCAAAGTTTCTTCCGGAGTACTTTGTAAATATATTGGAATATCAATCTTTTTCAGTCGTTCGTTATTCCCATGTGTCCATTCTAAGAGAAGAATATCAATATTAGAAAAGTCCTCCATTTTTTCATAGACTTTTTCAGAGTCAATGTATCGAATATTGATCTGTGATTTTTTTTCCAGAAATGCAGTCAGCACTTGATTGACTGCGTCATAATCAATTTCTTGCTCTGTACCCAGATATTCTTCTAACCCTTTTCTTCCTCCACATTCATAAACGCGTCGACGTTCTTCATCATTTTGTTTGGGAACACGATAAGGATAGTGATCTCCTGATAAAACGAACACATGAAACCCTTCTGCTTCCAGATATTCTGCTAACTCTTTTGATATCCATGTTTTACCTGCGCCCGAGCCACCATATAGAGATAGGATTGCGCGTCCTCGATTTTTCTCCAATACCTCCGGCAATAGTTTTTGAATTTCTCTCCATAATATCTGCGCATTCTTTTCTCTTCTTACTTCCATATGAATTCCACCTGATATGCCTCATATTCTCCGAGAGTGCTTGGTATTGGAAATCCTGCTTCCATCAATCCATCCGCAGCATATTCTCTGTTATCTACCGATGAGATATATGTGCTTCCTTCCAGCAAACCTTTTAATTTGATAAAAGTCACTCCCGCATTCGCCTGTTTATCCAGCACCACAACATTGAACAATGCATGTTTTTTATTTTCTGATACAAACAACCATGCTGCCATTGCGTCTTCCATCGGATTTGTCAGCCGATAGTATGTTCCTTGTTGAATCAATTCATTCTGCTTTTTGAATACGGCAACTTGTTCTTTTATTTCTTCCTTCTCTTCTGCACTTAGCATCTGCAGATTTAATTCATATCCAAAAGTACCTGCCATCGCAACGACTGCCCGAGTTTTTAAACTGGTAATGCGTCCGGTCTGATGATTTGGAACCGCCGATACATGCGACCCTACTGCAGATGCCGGATAAAAGAATGATGTTCCGTATTGAATTTTGGTTCGATCAATCGCATCTGTATTATCACTGCACCATATTTGCGGTGTATAATACAACATTCCGATATCGAATCTTCCTCCTCCGCCGCTGCATCCCTCAATCAAAAGCTCCGGATATCTTTGAATCATTTGTTCTAAAAAGTCATAGACTCCTACTACATAATCATGTAATACAGTTCCTCTTACACTCACATGCGAATATACATCTGAAATGCTTCGATTCATATCCCATTTTACATAGGTGATATTCCCCTGATCCAAAACTTTGCATATCGAAGCAAAGATATAATCTCTCACATCTTTTCTGGAAAAATCTAATACAAGTTGATTTCTGGAGCGAACCGGACTTCTTCCCGGAATCTGCAGCACCCAATCCGGATGGTTCCTATACAATGTACTATCTTCCGAAATCATTTCCGGTTCAATCCAAATTCCAAAGTCAACACCCAACTCGTTTATTTTTTCTATCAAAGTCCCGAGTGAACAGCCGAGTTTCTCTTCGTTGACTTCCCAATCTCCTAATCCGCTATTGTCATCGTCTCTTTTTCCAAACCACCCATCATCCATAACAACCAAGTCGATTCCTACATCCGCTGCATTTTTTGCCAATTCCAGCATGGTTTCTCCTGTAAAATCGAAATACGCAGCTTCCCAACTATTGATCAAAACGGGACGCATTTTTTTCTGGAAACTTCTACGAATCACATGATGATTGATGCAATTGTGATAGTTGTGACTCAATGCTCCGAAGCCATTCTGAGAAAAAGAGAAAATGGTTTCCGGTACGACGAATCGCTCTCCGGGATTTAACGGATAAGCAAATTGTTCCGGTTGGATGCTCATAACAGTCCGCACTTGATCGTACGGATCTTTTTCTGTTTCAAATCGAAATCCACCGCTATATACAAACGCAATCCCATAGCAATTTCCACAATCTTCTGTCGCATTTACATCCGCTAAAATAAATGCCGGATTATATTGATGACTGGAGGTTCCCCGCCTGCTTTCAAACACACTGCTGCCATAACCTATCCTTTTTCTCTGCACAGTTCTTTCCATAGTATGACGTCCGCAAAAACTAAGCAGATCATATTGTCCGGGCAATAATTCTAAGCACGCAGATCCCGCTTTTTCTATTATGATATTTTCAGAGCCATGATTTTCAATGATTACGCTTCTTGTTATGATATCAAGTTGTTCCACCACCCCATATAACAATGTGACTTTTAAATTGCTGACACAATCTTCCATATATATTTCTAAAGTTTCCGCTTCGTTTTCTTCTGCATAAACTGCCGGCAAACCCGATAAGTTATATTTCCCTTTTTTAATCGTATGTCCTGCATATTGAAGCTTACAGCTTTCTGAATGATCTGCATTTTGAATGAGCAAGGCTGCATTTCTGTAATCCCCTGTTCCCCAAGTCGGATACTCTTGTGGAAGAACATCCAAGGAATACGTTCTGTCCGCTCCTGCTTCAGCCGGATTCCCGGAAAATCCTCGATCTGCATAAGTTAAAAGATAGTCCATTGCTCCGTTTACTTTTGCTCCATAATATAAATGTAGCAAAAATCCATAGGAATCCACCTTCATCTGATAGGTTGTATTCTTAGTATCAATTGAAAAAATCTGTTTTTCTTTCCAATATCGAATCGCCATATATCGTTTCTCCTTTTCTTTATTTCACTGCACCATTTACTACGCCGTCTAAGATCTGTTTCTGACAGATTAAATAAAAAATCAATATAGGAACTAAGGATAATAAATATGAAGCAAATGCCAGATTATAATTTGTTCCAAATTGTGACTGGAAATTCAATTGTGCAAGCGGCAATGTATTCCATTCTTTTCCTGCCATAATCACCAATGGTGTCATAACATCATTCCATACGGATAATGCAGTAAGTACTGCAACCGTTGCATGCATCGGCTTCATAACCGGAAAAATCACGGACCAGTATGTTTTCCAAATGGAAGCTCCGTCTACTTTTGCCGCTTCTTCCAAAGCTAATGGAATATTTACCAAATATCCCGAATAAAGAAGAATATTCATCGGCATATAAAAAACAACATACAATAACACCACGCCAAACCAATTTTCCAATCCCATTTCTGCTGTCTGTTTTGCCAACGGCATCATCAAAATCGCAAACGGCACAAACATTCCACTCACAATAAACAAATATACAAAATTATAAAATTTACTTTCCTTTCTGTTTCTGGCAAGTGCATAGCCCATCAAGGAATGAATTACCAATGATAAGCCAACAGTCACGATCGTAATCATCAAACTATTCCCCAGAGAATGCCAAAAATCTGTAACCCTCATCGCTTCTTTAAAATTATGCAGACTCCACGTCTGAGGCAGAGACAGGATGCCGGCAATACTGTTGGTCATCTCTGTTGGCTGTTTAAAAGCAATGACAATTGTCATATATAGCGGAAGTGCAATCGCAGACAGACCCAATATAAGCAAAATCATCGCCGGTAAATTTTTCTTTTTGTTTATCATAACTGCTCCTCCTTCTTACTGGATATCTTCATCTGCATAACCGAGATTATAACGATCACAATGAAAAATACAACTGCATTTGCACTTTGAAAACCAAATTGTCCACCAGACATTCCATTGTTATAGATTAAGTAGGAAATAGATTCTGTACTTTGTGCCGGACCACCTTTTGTTAACGCCATGATTTGATCAAATACCATAAGGAAATTTTTGATACAAAGCACCATATTGATACTAAAAAATGGAATAATCAACGGGAATGTAAGTTTTCTGAATTTCATAATTCCGGTTGCTCCATCTAATTCTCCAGCCTCATAGACATCAACCGGAACCGTCTGTAAACCGGAAATGTAGATTATCGTATTCATTGCAATTGCCTGCCATGCACACACAATCATAATACCGATCCACGCAGTATTCGGATTAGATAAGATGCTGGATTTTAATCCTTCCACTCCAACCATATCTGCAACCGCAGGGACAATATATGTGAAGAAATAGTTGAAAATATACCCCACTACCAATGATCCTAAAATATTCGGCAGAAAATATGCACCTCTAAAAAAACTTTTTGCACGAATCTTACTATTCAACGCTAATGCAAGTAACAAACTGATCACATTTACCACAATGGTTGTAACGATTGCCAATTTAAAAGTAAACCAATACGATTTCAATACTCTTGTATCTGTAAACAAATCCATGTAATTTCGAAAACCTACATAATCATAGTTACCAAATCCTCTTGAATTTGTAAAACTATATATAATTCCTCTGATCAATGGAATTGTATTAAAACAAATAAATAACGCCAAAATCGGTATTGTAATTATCAGAAACGTTTTCTTTCTTTCATTCTTCATCCCATTTGTCTCCTTTATTTTGTTGATTTCTTCCGACTATTTTCGTATTCTTCTACCATACGAATAATATCTCTATTGTATCGCAGCCAATCTGTATCAAATCTTTTTAAAAACGCATCCACATCTTTTCGAATTAAAAACGTCTGAATTTGTGCATCCACTGCCATTTCTGATGGATAATAATGATCCTGAAAATCGAACATTTTCCCGGCTTTGATATACTCTGTCATACCGTTCAGCATTGGAGACAATTTAAAATCTCCTTCTTTGCACGGAATAGCATTTTGCAAATCGGCATATGCCTGCATATTTTCATCCGAATACAGAAAATCAAGCACTTCATAGGCAGCTTCTTTATTCTCACAGGTCTCTGCCACGCAGAACTGTAGATCAATTCCGGAATTCAATGCATTTTTCTCTGCCAGATCGTTTGCAGGCATCACAAATGAATCAATATTTAATTGCGGATTTACTGATAAAATTTGTGGTACGGCATAACTTCCGATAGGATACATTGCTGACTCTCCTTTTGCAAAGGCAGTACATGCATCATTGTATCCGTATGCAAATGGATCCTCCGGTCCGTATTCAATAAGCTTCAAATATTTTTCTGACAGTTCCCGATATTCCTTCGAAAATGTAGTCTTACTACGATTTACTTGTTGTGCAACATCGGCCGGTGCCAAATCTACTGCCATAGAATTCCACGGTGCAAGGCATGTCCATGTATCTTTGAATCCAAAATAAAATGGTAGTATGCCTTCTCCTTTTATTTCTTCACAAAGCGCCATCAATTCCTCCCAATTTCTCGGTATCTGCCATCCATGTTCTTGGAATAAATCTTTATTGTATAGAATTCCTGCTGCATTTGCGGCATAAGGAACCGCATAAACTCCGTCCATTGGCACCAGTTCCAATGCTTGATCAATATCAAGATATGCCTGTTTAATTTTCTTCAGCCCTTCATAATCTGAAATATCTGCAAAAATCTCGGCATCCATGTAATAAGAATAATTGATATCTCCGCCAACACCGATAATATCCGGATAATCTTCACGGATAAATCGTGTTCGTAAAATCGCATTTGCATCATTTGGTGAGTTTATCGTCAACTGTATATCATCATGTAAGGCATTGAATTCATCTTCTAGTTCTTCAAAGTAAGCTGCCGCTTCCGGCTTATACTGAACGATCTCTATTTCTGTTACACTGTTGTTTTTTGCCTTTTCACATCCTTGAAAGACAAAAGACGTCGTAATACAGCAACTTACAACTATCAATCTTTTCATCCATGTCCTTTTCATATTTTTTCCTCCTAACCTTTTCTATAAGTATCATATCATACCATTATGCGTCTTAAAATATCATCATAATTCAGCTTTTATATCTTTATGCTATTTTAAATATCGATATTGTAAATCACCTAGCATTTTGATATATTTATGTATAAGAACAAAGAAATAAATGCAGGTGTTGTATATGAGTGAAGTTATTTTTTCTATTTTTCCAAGCAAAAATTTCATAGATCTGGGACTGTATCAATTTGGCTGGGAGCATTGCGAACCTTCCCATTCATTTGGTCCTGCAATGCGCAATCATTTTCTTTTCCACTATGTGATTTCCGGAACCGGTACTTTAATTGCCGAAAATTCCAAAAAAGAATCAATTTCTTATTCTATTAAAAGTGGTCAAGGCTTCATGATTTTTCCAAATCAAATCTGCACCTATATCGCAGATGCTCAACAACCTTGGGAATATGTTTGGATTGAATTTGATGGCCTTCGAGCCAAAGAAACTGTAGAATTGTCTGGGTTATGCGTTAATTCTCCGGTTTACAAAGCCAAATATAAGGATGTTGCTCAGACTATGAAAGATGAAATGTTATATATCATAAATCATAAAGACGATTCTCCATTTCATCTGATTGGTCATTTATACCTTTTTATCGATAGCTTCGTAAAATCTTCTGCAATCACTCAGATAAGTAAAAGTAATAATTTACGGGATTTTTATATCAAAGAAGCGCTTTCTTTTATTGAACAAAATTTTCAAAACGACATTACCGTCGAAGAGATTGCCGCCTGCTGTGGTTTAAATCGTAGCTATTTCGGGAAAATTTTCCATGAGGTTTTAGGAAAATCTCCACAGGAATTTCTCATTTCCTATCGAATGACTAAAGCAACCGAATTGCTAAAACTGACTTCTTTATCCATTGCTGAAGTCGGCTCCGCAGTCGGCTATTCAAACCAACTGCATTTTTCCAGAGCTTTCAAAAAAATTTATGGGATTTCTCCTAGACAATGGCGTAATGAAAACCCATTTAAACGGATATAATTTTTCCATAAAGAACATTCCGTAAAGAACTCCTGCCACAGTACACTTTACTTATCGCTTCATCAAAAAAAATAATCTTTGGAACGAATGCAATGGTGCGTGCTATAGTAAGGAGTTGGCATTCTCCTTGAAAAATATTTTCTGCGCCTTTACTAAGAAGCATACTTTATTCTCTCTTCTTCTAAACTTAAAATGCAAAAAAAAGGCCGGCGTCTCCGACCTTCTTTCTTGTATTCATTTTACCACAAATGCATCAAGTGCTGCATAATCAATGTCACAACTGTAATTCCCATCCAGCAAGCCATACCCATTAAAATCGGCTTCCCACCGCTTTTTACTAATTTTACAACATTCGTATTAAATCCGATTGCGCCCATCGCCATAACAATGAAGAATTTGGATAATTCTTTTAATGGCTGGAACGTCTCTGCAGGTATCCCCGCTGCCGTTGCAACTGTTGTAATAATACTTGCTCCGATGAAGAAAAGTATAAAGAACGGGAACACTTTGCGCATAGATACTTTTTCTCCGCTCTGTTCTTCTGCCTTTCTTGCGCGATACAGTGCAAGTCCCAAAGTAATCGGAATGATCGCAAGTGTTCTTGTTAATTTTACCGTAACCGCCTTATCCAATGTCTGACTTCCAAGATGGTAAATACTGTCCCATGTAGACGCTGCTGCCGTTACTGAAGATGTGTCATTTACTGCTGTCCCTGCAAAAATTCCGAATGTTTCCCCTGACGTTGTGGAAAACCCCAACGCCGCTCCTAATGCCGGGAAAGTAAGTGCCGCCAGAATATTAAAGAGAAAGATTACAGAAATTGCCTGTGCAACATCTTCTTCATCCGCATCAATAACAGGAGCTGTCGCTGCAATCGCAGACCCTCCGCAAATAGATGAGCCCACACCTATCAGCGTAGATATTTTTGACGGAATGTGCATCGCCTTATGAAGCACATACGAAATTACAAGTGAAGTTGTAATTGTACACAGAATAATCGGAAGTGATTGTTTTCCGGTCTGCATAACAACTTCTAAATTCAATCCGAAACCAAGCAATACAACTGCATATTGTAAAATCTTTTTCGATGTATATTTCACGCCGCTTTCCAATGGTTCCCGATTTTTAATCACTAATGCAAGCACCATTCCTATTAGGATTGCAAATACCGGGCCTCCTATGACAGGAAACTTTTCCCCTAAAAATGCAGAAGGCAATGCTATTGCCAGACAAAATAATATACC
Organism: Dorea sp. CAG:317; assembly: GCA_000433535.1. GTDB lineage: Bacteria > Bacillota > Clostridia > Lachnospirales > Lachnospiraceae > Dorea_D. The sequence goes on along the minus strand of FR892665.1, from coordinate 78,994 downwards.
TTTCCAGTTTTTTTTCATAAACTCCATGTTCTCTCTCCCTTATCTTTTGATTGTCGTTTGTATTATACCGTAATTTTTACTTGCTGTCTTGTCTTATTTTTATTTTGACGCACGAATGGCTGCAATCGTTCCATCTGCCACCGTTGTCACATATACTATAATCTCATATATGCATTTTGTAAAATTATGATATTTGATAGTATGATAAATTTAATTTATGATATAATATGATAAATCTTATTTACACTTGAGACAAAGGAGGTTCACATATGCTTGATTTTCGTATGGATACATTTCTGTCCGTATGTCATTATATGAATTTTACACATGCCGCCGAACATTTAAATCTGACACAGCCTGCTGTTTCTCAGCACATAAAATATTTAGAGCAAAAGTATGATACCCCTTTATTTGTTCGAGACAAGAAAAAGCTTATCTTAACTCCCGCCGGAGAAATTCTGCGTTCTGCATTGGAGACAATGCGAAATGACGAAAATACATTAAAGAAACGCATGAGAGAAAGTCTTGAAGGCAAACAGGTCCTGACCTTTGGTGTGACAATGACCATCGGAGAATATACCATCGTTCCTTCTCTTGCCAGGTTTATAAAAGCACATCCGAATATAGATCTGCACATACGATATGGCAATACACAGATGCTTCTATCGTATCTCAGAGATGGAATTATTGATTTTGCTATTATCGAAGGATATTTCCAAGGAGATTATTACAAAACAAAAATTTTTAAGTCCGAAGAATACATTGCCGTTGCGTCTGCAAACCATGTTTTTGAAAAACCAATCCACTGCCTGAATGATCTGAAAGACGAACGACTCATTATCCGAGAACACGGTTCCGGAACAAGAGCTATTTTAACAAAGACACTGGCTCTGAAAAATATGTCCATGAAAGATTTTCGAAACCTGATAGAAATTGAAAACATCCATACAATCGTACAACTTTTAAAGGATGACTGCGGAATTTCTTTCTTGTACAAAGCTGCTGTTGAAAAAGAACTAAAAGAAGGAACACTTATACAAATTCCTCTTTCTGACTTTATGGTCATGCATGATTTCACTTTTCTGTGGAATAAAGACAGTATCTTTTCTCAAGAATATGAAACTATTTTCCAAGAACTGCAAAGTAAACTTTCAACCTGATTCTCATCACACAAAAAGAGCGCTGCTTCAAAAAGACGCAACGCTCTCTTACGTTCTAAGTCAAAGATTTCCATATTGTTAACTGGTTACTGCCCCAACTTATGCGTAGCAGACCTCAGATTTTTCAACCCGTTTCTTAAACACGAGGCTTCCCACATATCCGGCGAGACATCCGCCCAGCACAGCAAAGATCAGCGCTCCCACCACACTCAGTGGAGAGTTAAAGGCAAATGGTGCCAACAGCCCCGGAATTGGGGATGCTGTTCCCGGTGCATTATTGATAATTCCAAATGCCGCCGCCGAAATTCCTGCAAGACCACCGCCAAAGAAATTCGAACAGTAAATCGGAATCGGATTTGCAGTAATGATATTCGCCTGTGTTAATGGTTCTAACATGACCGCGATCACGTTACTCTTATCTCCAAGTTTCAACCGTTTGAAAATAATTCCATTTGTAAAAGAACCGCCCACACATGCAATCGCCGCAATTCCCATTGCAAGACCATTTAACCCAAGCATTGCAGTAAGCGCCATAGAACTAAGCGGTGAAGTACAGATCATTTTCATAATTCCGCCAAGCAAAAATCCCATAACGATCGGAGACTGATCCGCTGCCGCTGAAATAGTTCCACCGATTTTTACAAGTGTTGCATTCACTGCCGGATCAACAAGAACAGCAATGATTCTTGCAAGTGGTGCAATAGCAAGAGCTCCAACGATAATATTTAACCCTTCCGGAAGCTTCTTCTCGATGATCGGTGAAATCAAACCGATGACATAGCCTGCAAGAAATCCCGGAAGAATTCCAAATCCTCCGACTGCCAAACCTGCAACTACAGCAAACACTGGATTCCCGCCCATTGCAATCGGAACCGTGATAGCTGCTGCCACTCCGCCGAGACTTCCTGATGTCGCGCCTACTGTTTTGAAAAATTCGATATTCATCAAATCCCCTGTAATATAACTGTGCACTGCCTCGATCAAAAAAGAAGCAATTGCTGCATTCGCCATTCCGGACATTGCCTCAGAGCCTTTCGGCGCTTTCATACTAAAAAGCGAAAAACCTGCCAGTGTTACTAATAATAATCCAACTCCTGAAATAATTGTCAACATAACTTCACCTCATATTCTTCCATTCATATAAACGTTGCCTTCGATGCTAAGAATATAGATATGAAGTTTCAAAAAGTTTCAAACGGTATCAATTTTGTTCAAAAAATTATTCCATTCTTTAAAATATCACGTATTTTTGTGAAATATTACCAAAGCTATTTGTAACAATAAGATACAAGAGCATTTAAAAAGTTCCTAATTTTCACATTTCCCCCTTTTGGCTCTTTTCCTCTGATGTAATCCATCTCTCTGCGCACTTGCTCGAAGTTGAACAGTGTGTTCGAATACTCAATAAATGTATCGTTAGAATAATCTTCGATTCCAAGATTCGCCAGATTCACCATCGCACTGTTTGCCGTCCTTCGGATTCTTTGCTCCATAGACTTCGGGTTATCTGTAAATTTACTGCAAAGCTCCACTAAAGTAGCGTCCGCAACGGTATCACGATTCGTGATCATATAATCTACGATACTGACAATATCCTTACTTCCGATTTCCCCAATGACACCCAATTTCTGTAAAATGTCCTTTACCCGTTCAATATGTGCATCTTCCTGCACAGTCTTGCTTGGTTCTTGCGGAAGAATTTCCTGCATCTGATTCATAAAGAGACTTTGCATCTCCGTCAACGTTCTTTGCATCGTCAGGTTTTTTACAACCTTCTTAATTACATTTTCCACCTCAATACTGTTGATCGGCTTCTGAATAAAGAACTCAATCCCGCTTTCATACGCAGAAGAAATCATATCCTTTGCGGCAACCTGGGACAGCATAATGAATACAAGTTCCGGATAAAGCTTTGAAGCCTGCTTCACAAATGTAATTCCATCCATAACCGGCATAAGCAAATCTACGATCACAATATCCGGCTGTACATATTTCAAATCATCCATTGCATCTTCTGCATTGAGACTTGTCCCGCAGATTTCCCCCAGATTGCGGTTTTGAATGATCAACTTTAAAATATTAATGATGTTCTGGTCATCATCGATCAAATAGAATTTCACTTAGTCCACCTCCAACTGTATTTTCGGAATACGAATCAAAAACGTTGTCTGTCCGGGAACCGACTCTACGGTAATCTTCCCGTGAAATTGATTTTCAATCATATCTTTTACAAGATTGAGTCCCAGCCCTCGATTAATCTCCCCTGTAGAGAAATTAATTTTTGTCGAAAATCCGGGTGTGAAAATGTTTGGAATATTCTCTTTGGGAATTCCCGGACCATCATCACAAATAGAGAAACAATCCTCCTGTCCCTCTTCCCATTGCGTAAATCTCAATGTGACTTCTCCTGTTTCATTTGCCTCCAATGCATTGGTGAAAAGATTTCGAAAAATCGATAACAGAAAATAATGTTTATCTGTCATAATATTTGTCTTATATTCTTTCGCAAATGTCAGCTTCTTACCTTGTTCTGCTGCCGCCTGTTGGAGCGTTGTCTCCATAACTGTAAGGATATCTGACAAGGACATACTTCCATCTTGAAGGTTCAAATCCATAGCCTCTGAAATGCCCCTTAAGATCAGCATATACTCTTTCTTGATCTCATGGATATCTTTTGCAACTGCAAGCGCCGTCTGCGATAATTCTCTATCCACATTCTGCTTCTGCATCTCAGAAAATAATTTGTATGAAAGCTCCATCGTCTTTTCAATCAGCTCCGTATTCTTTTTCATCCAGATTACCTCGCCATTTAATTTTGAGATCAAAAGAAGAAGCCGCTGATATCTGCTTGCATGCTCTTGTGTCAAAAGCTCCAATTTATAACTTCCAAGGCCGGTCAGTATTACCCACAACAAAACTGTACGAATCAGAGCAATCAGTAAAATTTTGCTCTGCAATTTCATTGTCAGAGCGTCCCCCTGCAACCTCAGAAACAATTCAAAAAAGTTAGCACAGTAGTCTGCCAGAAGCAGAAAACAATAACTTTTCCATCCTTGTATTTTATAATCCTTCTTCCGAAAATAGAACCAGACAAGAAAGCCATACACCAGGTAAAAAACTAATTCCGGAAAATAGTTCCACAACTCCTGTCCGGCAAATCCATTCTGCACCCCCGAAAACAAAGCTCGTGACAGCCAGACCCCGATGCCTGACAGTACCGTTACCGGAAGAAGCGGAATCCTCTGAAATAAAAAAATAAGAATCGGAATCATAATAATTCCAAGAGACACTCGAAAATATGTAGTGAAAATATCAAAATTAATCTGTGCCGCAAGCAATACAAACATACTAAAAATTATGGTCTGCTTCCATTTTATTGTTCTTTCTTTTATTCTTGTATCCATCGAGATCCTCCTATGGACGTATTGCAATTTTAATCACATGATCTTTGCGATTTTCAAATATATCATACGCTTCATCAATGTCTTGCAATGAATACGTATGTGTGATTAGCGGTGTCGTATCAATCTTCTTTTCCTCAATTAATTTCAAAATTTCATCACAGTCACATCCATCTACTCCGCCTGTTTTGAAAATCAGATTTTTTCCGTACATCTGCGGAAGCGGAAAGTTCTGCCCTTCTTCGTAGAGCGCAACAACCGTTACAATCGCATTTGGTCTTGCCACTTTCCATGCTAACTCAAAAGTAGAATTACCTCCTGCAACCTCCAGTACGCGATCAGCTCCTCCATGCCTGCTGTGTTCTTTCACAAACACTTCCACATCTGTTTCTTCTGGATTTACCACAAGTACCTCTGGATAATGTTCTTTCACAAACGTGATCCTCTCCGGATCGACTTCACACATAATTATCTTTTCAGGAGCTTTTAGCATCACGCATAAAAGCGTACAAATTCCAGTCGGTCCTCCTCCGATAATCACAACCGTATCATTCTTTGTAATTTCCGATATTCTAGCCGCCCAGAATCCGGTTGCCAACACATCTCCTACAAACAATGCTTCTTCATCTGAAATAGACTCTGCAATCTTATTTAATCCCTGATCCGCATATGGAACACGGACATATTCCGCCTGCCCTCCGTCAATTCTGCATCCTAGCGCCCATCCGCCATTTTCATCCGTGCAATTATTCACATATCCATTCCGGCAGAAAAAACATTCTCCACAAAAAGTTTCTACATTTATAGTTACCCTGTCTCCCGGTTTTACTTTCGTAACATTGTCCCCTACTTCCTCTACAACTCCTACCATTTCATGTCCAACTGTAATTCCCGGAACCGCTCTTGGAACCGCTCCATGCTTAATATGAAGATCACTGGAACAAATACTGGCAAGAGTTACACGCACAATTGCATCTTGTTCACCTTGAAGTTTTGGTTTCTCCTTTTCTTCCAAAATAAATTTCCCTTGTTCCTTATACGTGTAGGCAAGCATTTTCAATCCTCCAGTTTTTCTATAAATTCTTCTCTCTGTTCAGGAAGCCATCCCTGCAATTTCACAAGATTCGTTGCATGAGTTGTATCAAACTCCACCTTTTTTCCGACATCCAGATTCTCGATCAGAACTTTTATCTCGTCTCTTTTTTCTCTTACACCGGCTTCGACAAATTCCTGTTTTTCTACAAGATGAGCCAATTCGGTTCCTTGAAAAACAGTGAGATTCATTGTAATAATCTTCCTCGGATTTAACTGATTCAACATCTTTGCTGTCAGTTTTGCATTTCTCACAGACTTACCTTTTCCGGCAATTCCATACATGATAATTGCGTTAAACATCAGATTCGCCTCAGCTAATTTCCGACCTTGCTGCACTGCTTCTTCCGCTGTATTTCCCTTTTTCATAAAAGTCAGCACTTCATCATCCCCTGTTTCAAATCCGACATAGAGAAGTCTGAGTCCTTCTCTATGAAGCGATTCAAGCTCTTCCACACAGTACCTCTTGAGACTTCTCACAGATGCATACGCTGCCACACATCCGCAATAAGGGAAGTATTTTGCAATCAGCTTCAAGATACGGAACATTCTGTCATATCCAACAGCCAGCGGATCCGCACCTGTCAAAAATATACGTTCCGTATATGGATCTCCATTCATTAGTTCCTGCTCTATCTCTTGAATCGGCACTTCCTGATATATTTCATCCTTATACATAGAGCAAAAAGCACATCGATTGTAAGGGCAGCCTGTTGCAACCGGAAGCAATACTGTATTCATCTCATTTTGCGGATAATAGACATTTCGTATCTCACCCATCACACAACACCTCTCCCGATATTTCTGACTATACTATTCGATAAATTCATTATGTAAGGTTTCTTCAAAAATAGCAAGTGAAATAAATTTCCTGTTTTTTAACAAAAGGAGTTGAGAATACTAAATACTTAATATTCTCAGCTCCTTTTTGAACTTTCACCAAATTTCTCAAAGAAGTATATCATTTAATCTTTTAAAAGACTTAAGATAGTACCTCCCATAATTTTATCAAACTCTTTTTCTCCATTCGCATACCGCTTGATTTTATTAAATTCCCACTCATAATCGCAAAATGGGCCATCCGTTCCCCATATTACCTTATCTCCTCCTAACTTTTGAATTATTTTATTTGTCTCAAATCCCGGCACACGAGATGTTTCCAAATATAAATTATCATTTTCCATCGCCACCTCTATAGCCAATTCCCATTCCCAGAAAAATCCACAATGGGCCATTATTAGAGGAACTTGTGGAAATCTGCGTGCCATTCTATCAAATTCCAACGGGCAGTTATACAAATCTGCCGAACCATGTACAATAACTACCCCACCATAGGATTGTACGATTTCAAAAATCGGATTCACCAATTTTTGATTACTCAAAGGAAAACCACATAATGTAGGGTGTAGCTTCACTCCTTTGAATCCTTTTTTTAAGCATTCTTCCAAATCATCAAGGGCCTCCTGACCGTTCCACGGATTCACAGCACAAAATGGTATTAGACGTTCAGGATTTTCTTCTACATATCCTAGTATATCCTCATTATTAAAATACCCTTCTGTAAACGGGAAAATAATTGTTTTGTCCACTCCCATAGTATTCATTCTATCTACAACATCTTGTCCACTCCATACTGCTGCTCCTTTACCCACATGTGAATGCGCATCAATTTTCATCATAAATTATCCTCCTGTTATGACTGTGTTCTACTCTTAAGCACTCCTAAAGCTACAGCTAAAATAATAAAAATTCCATTAAAAATATTTTTATAAGCAATCCCCATTCCCATCAATGTAATAAAATTACTTGTAAAACCAACAAATAATGCTCCGATTACACTTCCTATTATATTAAATTTATTGCGATCAGATATCAACGTTCCTATATACACTGCCACAAAGCAATCTGTCAAATATGTTTCCACTCCTCTTGGCACAGCATTACCCGATCTTGAGACCAGCATGATTCCCGCCCATGCCGCCAACAACGCGCTAATTACAAATGTTGCCGCAAAAACTTTTCGTACATGAATTCCCGCTAACAGAGAAGATCTAACGTTTCCACATAAAGCATCCATATGTCTTCCGAATACTGAACGCTCTTTTACTAAAAACATTCCCAGGGTAATCACAATCGTAAGTATAATCAATATGGAAATTGGGCCTACACTTTCTTGCCCCATAAAGAAAAAATTTTTAACTCTTTCTGCCGGAAGAGTAAATAATATTTGCGGCTGTGCTCCATTAGTTAATGTCAATTCAAAACTCCTAACAACAAACATCATTCCCAATGTTCCAATAATAGCAGGTACTCCTAAATATGAAATTAAAACCGCATTAATCACCCCAACTAGTAAGCCGAACAGCATTGCTCCCGCTATCGCAACAACAAAATTTTTCCCTGATAAAATACGCCTCGCTGCCACTACTCCAGACGC
>FR892665.1:70669-70894 GCA_000433535.1 Dorea sp. CAG:317 | reverse complement strand
CCCTGCCACTACTCCAGACGCATCTGCCACCTGCGCAATCGATAAATCAATCCCTCTAACAGCCATTACCATCGTCATACCAAAAGTCATAACTATTAAAATAGAACTGGAATTCAACACTCCCAGAATATTATTAAGTCGCATAAATTTAGGTTCGATAATCTGAAAAACAATCAGCACACAGCAAATTCCAATAATAGCTCCATGTCTTGCTATAAATGTCAA
>FR892665.1:58121-70603 GCA_000433535.1 Dorea sp. CAG:317 | reverse complement strand
CTTCCACTCCCAATACCCCCTTTCTAAAATATAGTTACTTGTCCAATTTCACGCTTCTTAATCACTGTAAGTAAAATAGATAATATTAATATGATTCCTAGAACTCCTGAAATCTGTTGATTTGAGATTCCATTAATAATTAATGCGTTCGACAACGCTGCAATAAACATTCCCGAAATCACAGTTCCTATCACACTCAATTCTCCGGTTTTAGAGAAAGTACTGCCTAAATAAGCTGCTGATAATGCTTGAATCAGAAAATCCATTCCACTTGTAATTGCAGACGCACCATAGTTATATGAGCACTGTAATACCCCTGTAAACCCCAAAATAATTCCTGACAATATGTAAGATAACAAAAGATATTTTTTTGTATTAAGTCCCCTTAGTTTTGCGGCAGCTGCATTTTCTCCAGTAGCGTACATACGTAACCCTGTTTTTGTATGTTTAAAAAAATAATGTAGAACAACACAAACCACTATGACAATTAAAAAGATAATTGGAATAATTGATATTCTCCCTTGCCCCAATTCTGCAAAACCCGGAATCACTTTGATTGTCAATGCTTTTCCATCGTTATACCACGATGTAATTCCTTGCATAATAAACATAGTACCTAATGTAGCTACAAACGTTGGTATCTTCACACAGATAACAAGAAATGCATTAATCAGTCCGACACCCAGACCTACGGCAAGCCCTGATGTAATTGTTAGGACAACACTTGTACCAGCAAGCAAAAGTCCTGCCGACAGATTACATGTAAGCTGAACTAATGCTCCAGCCCCCATATCAAAGCCCCCGCCAATTAAAACAGCCGTAAGACCTAGCGCAATCATTGTCAATACGCTTCCTTGCTTTAGCACTGTCATAATGTTCGTTAAGTCAAAAAACAACGGTGCTCTTATTCCTAAAATCAAAAGAATAACAATCATACCTATTCCAGTTCCTCGACTCAACAATATCGTTCCAATATTATTTGAAGAAAGTTTCATTCTTTTACTCAATGTCAGCTTCCCCCTTTCTATCACTTCCATCTCCTCCTGCTGCCCAATACAAAATGTCATGCTCTGTCACATCGTCACTCGAAAATTCTTTGACAATCCTTCCTTTCGACATAACTGCAATACGATCACAAATCCCCAATAATTCTTCATTTTCAGAGGATATAAATATAATGCCACACCCTTTTTTTGCTAGAGCAACCATCTGTTTATATATTTCTGTCTTTGCACCAATGTCTACTCCTGTTGTTGGTTGATCAAAAATAAATATCTTATACGCTCCTGTCATCCACCGTCCAATTACAACTTTTTGCTGGTTCCCTCCTGACAATTCACCAACCAATTGATTTTTGCCGGCACATATAATATTTAAAGTTTCACGTATATTCTCAAATCTGCTTTTTTCTTTCCTTTTATCTATGATTCCATGCTTGGCCCACATTTTTGTTGCTGTTAGAGACAAGTTCTCTCCTATATCCATTTGGGCAACGATTCCTTCATTTCTTCTGTCTTCCGGAATAAAGGCAATCCCCGCATTACATGCCGATAGTGGATTTCGAGGAACAAATGGCTTCCCTTCTATTTTAATCTGTCCATCTTCAATTTTCTCTACACCATACATCGCAAGCATTGTTTCCGTTCTTCCCGCTCCGACTAACCCTGCAAGCCCCAAAATTTCTCCTTTACGTAATTGAAAGCTTACTCCATTCACCAATTTCCCTGATTTTAAATTCTCAACTTCTAAAATCGTCTCTTCCATCTGCACATTCTCTTTTGGATAAAAATCTTTCAATTCTTTTCCAATCATTAAACTCACAATATCTTTGTGACTCACACTTTCTGTTGGAAACGTCCCCTGAACTTTACTGTCACGCAATACCGTAATTGTATCTGTGATTCGAAAAATTTCATCTAGATGATGTGATATGTAGATAACCGTTACTCCTTCTTTTTTCAATCTTCCAATTACCTCAAATAGTTTCTCTATCTCACGAGTACTCAATGATGCTGTTGGCTCATCTAAAATTAAAAGCTTTGGATTTTGAAGCAATGCAGTTACAATTGCAACTTGCTCCCTCTGACCGACACTCAATGTTGAAATTTGCCTGTCAGAAGTAAAATCAGAATCTATGAGTTCAAGTTTTTCATCAACTAGAGCTTTCATCCTCCTGAAATCAAGTTTTCCACCTTTCCCTCTTATTTCAGAGCCTAAAAATGCATTCCGCGTGACATCGAAAAATGGAACTAACTGTTGATCTTGGTGAATAATTGATATTCCAGCTTTCTCAGAATCTTTCGGTGAATGAATACTTATTTCTTGATTATCCATTAATATTTTCCCAGAGTCCATAGAATATACCCCTGTAATTATTTTTACAAGTGTAGATTTCCCTGCGCCATTCTGTCCCAAAAGCGCATGTACTTCCCCCTTTTTTACTTGAAGATTAATATTCTGCAAAACTTTATTTTTTCCAAAGCTTTTATATATACCGCAACATTCTAATACTACTTTTTTATTTCCCACTACTTCACCTGCTTTCTTATCTCTCTTCCTGTAAACTAATTTCGAGCGGGCTTAAACCCGCTCGAAGTCATCTCCTTTTATGGAATACTCGGAAGGGTAACTACCACTTCTTCTTTTTTAGGAAATGTTTTTTCCACATCTTCTTTTACAAGTCCTGCGTCTTCCCAAAAATTCTTTCCCCACTTCATTTCGGCAGCTTCTACTCCGTTTTTTCTTGTTGCCACATAACAACTTGCCGGAATTTTCTTATTCACTGTTGCCGGATCTACTTCACCATTCATAACTCCAAGCAACACTTCCGCAGACTGCTTACCAATACTCTCTGTATCCATAACTACTGTCGAAATAAACGGACTATCCTCTTGGAATAACATCTGGAAGCCAAGAACATCACCATCTATACCGACCATTTTTATTTCATCACCTCGTCCAGCACGACGAATTGCTTCACTAGCTCCAGACACCAACTGATCATATGTTCCAAAAATTCCTGCAATACTACCTTCATCTGGGTTGGCTGTTAAAATCTCTTCAATTTGAGTCTGTACTTTGGCTGGATTATGTTCTGCCGGAACTTCATGGATTGTTACATCTGGATAATCTGCTGCGATAGACTCAAAAATCCGCTTCCTTGTCTCGAGCAGCGGAGCTCCCGGCACCCATACTACATATACATCTCCTGCATATCCGATACTTGCTAACAATGCATCGGATGCTAATGTCGCCATCAGAGGATCGTCTCCATTTACATCACCCAGTGTATGGGCAACCGGCGAACCGACTCCATTCGTAATAACCGGAATTCCCTTTTTTTCAGCCTCTTCCATCAATGGTGCCATTTGCTCAGGATCCCCCAAATGAACAATAAGACCATCAATTCCAGAATTAATCAAATTTTCAATATTTTCATTATGCTTTTGAACATCTGATTGCGCATCTGCAATAACTACACTTCCGCCTGCATCCTCAATCATTTTTTGTGCGGCAGACACAATGCTACGATTATAATCATTGGTAATTTCTCTTGCTGCAATTCCGATCTTAAAACTACCTTCTTTATCACTTTTCGTAACAGTTCCCTCTCCATCACCTTGATTTGTTTCTTCTTGTGCAGTTCCACTTTCTGAAGTTTTTTCATCAACTGAACAACCAGCTAAAACACTTGCCATCAGCGCACCTGCTACAACAACTGCAAACCACTTTTTACTTTTCTTCATTTCCTTTCCTCCTTTTCTTGCTTTTTTTATGATTTCATTATATATTAATATACATAATAGTCAATATTTTAATAAACATTTTAATAAACATCTACGTTTTTACTAATAAGATTCTTTCTAATATGTATAATATGCACAATTTTTTCTTCTTTTTTACATTTCATGATATAATATTTTATATTATCAAGCTAATCGGAGGTTACTATGAAAACAATCAATAAACATGCAATTAAAAAAATAACCCCTTTCCATATATGGATCATTTCACTTTTACTAATTCCTGTCATTTTCTATTTTTTCATCGTCACACCAGATACTGCCAAAAAAGCAACAACTGGTGCTTTAAACGCCTCCTATATTGAAAATCATTTTCCTGTAGCTTTAAATGGAGAATGGGAATATTACGATAACCAATTTCTTTTTCCTTCAGATTTTTCCTATAATAGAAAATCAACTTCTGTACCAGAATACCGAAATTTACCTGGGCAATTATCTTCCACCTATGGTTATGGCACTTACCGACTTACATTTAGTTTTTTAGGAACAAGCGATTTATATTCTCTCCGCCTTACATCAATTCCTGGTGCAGCGCGTATCTATATCGATGGAAATTTGTTATCTGATATAGGTTTTACTTCCTCATTAAAAGAGAGTTCTGAAACCATAAAAGATAATCAATATGTCGTATTCCCTTTGGATATTATGCGTCAAACACATGAAATTATTATTCAGGTATCTAATTTCAGTAATTATCATTCTGGAATGAGTTCTCCCATATACTTTGGCACACAGATTGAAGGCTATCGTCTTTCCTCTCAATTCAAATTTGCAGAATCTGTTGGATTAATGAGTGTTGGGGTGCTGGCTATTTTACTGATATTTTTACTAATTTTTAAAATTCAAATGAAAGGAACTTTTTATCTTCTCATATTTACATTATCTTTTTCCTTCCACTTAATTTATTCAAGCACAGACTTGCTGACACAGCCTGTTCATTCATCCACATACTTTATAATGACAAAAATTCATGTTTTTTTATATTGTATAATGGGTTTATGCATGATCTTATCAGCCATGCAAATTGATCATAAAACCGAAAAATCACAATATATTAGAAAAATATATTTATATTGTGTACCAGTCCTTTTTCTTGCAATTTTCTTTTCTTCAGACAGGTTTTTCTTCTATGCAAAGACATTTACAATCATCTATTTGATCATAACCTTTTTGCATACAATGCTTCTCCTGTTAAGAAGGATATTACACAACAGCCATAGTGCACTTATGCTACATCTTTCCTTTATATTTTTCATTAGCTATTTTATACTCCTATACTTTAATAGTCAGGGAATGGTTTCTGCAATTTCATATAATGGCAGTTATACTTTCTTATTGATTGCTTATGTCACCTCACAACTTGCATACGTAGCATTACAAGTATCAAAAATTTATACTGGAAATACACGACTTGCCCACAGAATGGTGGCTACAAATAAACTAAAAAGCGAATTCATTTCTGCAACTTCACATGAATTGCGCACCCCTTTGCACGGTATCATCAACATTATTGAATCTACTGGCACAAAATTAGATAATCCTAACATAGCAAAAGAACAGCTTCAACTTGGCCTTATGCTGGCCCGAAAAATGAATCGCGTCCTGAATGATCTATATGGATTTTATTCCTCTGCCGAACGTAAAAACGCGACTTTAAAACCTGTAAATCTGGATACCGAAGTTAATGCCGTTATAGAACTGTTTCATTATACTTCTACAAATTCAAGACTTATATTAAAAAACAATCTCGCCCAAGACGCCCTATGGGTTTTAGCTGACGAATCGAAGCTTTGGGAAATATTAAACAACTTAATCGGAAACTCCATCAAATATACAGAATCAGGCACTATTACTATTTCCAGCAAAAAAGAGAATGAGAAAGTTTTTATTTCTGTAATGGATACAGGGATTGGCATGCCATCCAAGGATATTAACCGAATTTTTGATAAATCAGTCCGTTTAGACAGTGCTGTAGAAAAATCTACTGGAATAGGGTATGGACTCTATCTTACCCAAAAATTAATCCAACAAATGGATGGAACTATTTTTGTAGATTGGACATCTCCTGGAAAAGGAACATGTATTACATTTTCCTTAAATTCCTGTGAACCGGATTCTGATTTTGACCCAAATGTAATTATATCTCCTGAACAATATGATGCCTCAAATAATTATCTTGAAGATTTTTCCGGTTCTTCAGCTTCCATCTTGGTAATTGATGACAACAAAGATAATCTTAGTATTATTCGTACAATATTTGAAGACTGCAGTTTTGATATCGACTGTATTCAATGTCCCAAAGAAGCTTTATCATTGCTTGAAAAATCTTCTTATGATATCATCATATTAGATGTTCTAATGCCAGAAATGAGTGGTTTTGAATTGTGCCAATTAATTCGCAAGCGCTATTCTCATTTCGAACTTCCAGTATTGTTACTGACAGCTTGCGATTCATCGGAAGAGATTCTCACCGGCTTTTGGTCTGGCGCAAACGACTATGTAGTAAAACCTGCCGATCGCATTGAACTTAGAACAAGAGTATTCAGTTTAATTACGCTTAAACAATCAGTAAAATCCGCCCTTGATAACGAGCTTTTATTTTTACAAGCACAAATCAGGCCTCATTTCTTATACAATGCATTTAATACAATAAGTGCTATTGCGCTTTCTGATGGATTAAAGGCCAGTGAACTTATTGATGATCTTGCGATTTACTTACGCGGTTGTTTTGGAACGAACGTCAACCAAGGATTAGTATCTATTAAGACCGAACTTGGTATTGTCAATTCTTACGCGCATATTGAGCAGGCTAGATTTGGAGAGAGATTACAATTTACTTCTATAATTAACACAAAGAAAGATTTTTCTCTTCCTCCGCTCACTATTCAACCTTTAGTAGAAAATGCCATACGACATGCAACTTTAGATAGTTATCAAAAAATTGATGTAAAATTAACGATTACCGAAAATGAAAACTGCATTCAAATTACTGTTCAAGATAATGGAAAAGGCATAGAACCAACAAAAATTGCTGATTTGTTGGATGAAGAAAAAATCAGTCACCAAGGAGGAATCGGTCTTAAAAATGTAAATCGCCGATTACGGCTTCATTACGGTGTCCCATTGGATATCCAGACTATTCCGGAAAAAGGAACTCGAATTTTAATACAGATTCCTTTAACCCCAGATAATAAATAAAAATAATTCAAGGAGTATAATTATGAATTCTAATAAGATATACCGAACTATCATTGTCGACGATGAACCTCCAGCATTAGCAAAATTAAGTTATTTATTAAAAGATTACAAAAATTTTGAATTAGTAGGCACCTTTTATAATGCAAATGATGCGATTAATTCTATAGATAGTTTACAACCACAAGTAGCTTTCCTCGATATTGCTATGCCAGGGAAAAACGGGATGGAATTAGCTTCTATTTTAAAGCATAAATTAGCAAACAATATAAAAATCATATTTGTCACAGCCTTCGATCAATATGCTGTATCTGCTTTTGACGTAGAGGCAACAGATTATCTGCTTAAACCAGTAAATAAAGAACGTTTTCAGCGTTCTATATCACGGATTATTCAGACATCTTCTATTTTGCCATCAAATGCACCCGCATTCGGTTCTATATCAGAGCAGCCAGTGCTACATGCATTTGGTAAATTAGAAATCACAGGAACCGCTAATCCACAACCCGAATGGAGAACAGCAAAAGTCCGAGAACTTTTCGCTCTTTTCCTTCAAAATCATCCAAATGGAATATTTAGGAAAAAACTTTTAGATATTTTATGGGACAATTTATCAGAAGAAAAAGCACTTTCTAATCTAAACACTTGTAATTACTACCTTCGAAGCTTTTTAAAAAAAACCGGGACTGATATTTCATTGAAGTATAAAAGCGGATATTATTCCTTAGATTTAGGTTCTGTAATCTGTGACTTAGATATTTTTGACAAAGCTGAAGTTCTCTCAACGAACATTACTTCCGAAAATATAAACGATGTATTATATGGTGCCTCATTATACAGAGGTAGATATTTTGAAGATATAAAATGCGATTGGGCTAATTTGTTACGAGATCAATATGATACTCGTTATGTCAACTTGCGTGTTGCAATCGGTAAATACTATACATCCATCGGATTAATAGAAGAGGCTAATCACCAAGCAACTCTGGCTTTAGAAATTGATCAACTTTGTGAAAACGCCTGGCAGATCCTTCTCGCCAACTATTCTTCTACAGATAAAATACGTTACGAACACACACTCTCTAATAGAGAACTTGCCTATACTAGCCACAATCTCCTAACCCCTGAGATGAATACATAATATAAAAAGTAGGAAGATATTCCTACTTTTTATTTAAGTTGAAACTCCTTGATTTTTTATCTCCTTGCTTATAAAAAACATAAATAGAATTCCCCTGTTAAATTTTTTGATTCATTGATAAACTACTGAACAGTAAGATGGTTCTTACCACGATATTATAGACTCAGATTTAATAGACTCAGACACAGCTACCTGCACCTGAGTAAGATTACTTATTAGAGATGAGATACTTGCTCGCTTCTTCTCGAAAAGAAGACATAGACTCCGCCTTTGCCGCCAACTTAAATAAAATTTTTAACACATCAAGATCTTCTGCTTTTTCAATTTCATTTTTCAAATCTTCCGGAACATCACCGAGTTCTTCAAGAAGCTCAATAATATCTTCTCGTTTTGCTTCTATTTTTCCTTCTTGCTTGCCTTCCATTTTTTCTTCCCGCAGCATCTCTTCAAAAATCATATAACGTTCTCCCATTTCTCGATCGATTTTAATCTGGCGAATCGTATTTTGAAACTTTCTGACCAGTTCGTCTCCAAAATCCTCTTCGCTTTCTCTTAAATCAGCCGATACGAATTTCAAAAACTTAACTAATTCCACCGGAATCGCCTCCGGATTTCTCCCCTTTGTATTAAGAAAAATTGTGTGACACCCATCCTCCAGCATTACAGTATCATCTTCTGTGCATGTACTCTGAAATGTGTAACAATAAAGTCCTTGACCAAACGGATCAAAATCACACAGAAAAATTACAAAGGTATCTGGAACCGCCTCGTACTCTACTCCCTTTTCCAACGCTTCCATAACAATTTGACTATGATAATACCGACTTCTCTTTCCAAGCGCCCGCTTCTTACGCATCTGCATTTCTACATTATAATGAGTATGCTGCTCATCCTCTGCATAAACATCCAGGCGAACTCCCCTGTATTCTGGATGATAGATAATACTTTTTTCTGTACTGATAACGACACGTTCGATTGGAAAACCTAATACCATTTCCAAAAAACCGCGACAATTTTCCTCAACTTGCATTACCGCACCAAACATGAAATTATCCTTAATCGTTAAATCCTGTAAGGTTTTTCTCTTCTTCATTCTTCCTCCATTTCTACAGAGGAATTCCATAGCGTGATTATAACACATTTCATCTAAAAGAACCATAGTCTTAGACCTATCCCTCTTAATTCCCCCAAAAGCAACAGCCGGGCTCTCGCCCGGCTGTTGCCAATCTGACACACTATCTCCTACAACATTAATCCCATTACATATAAATCATAGTACACTCCATTGAGAAGTGTTGTGTTTTTAAGACATCCTTCAATCTCAAATCCGAATTTTTCATATAATTTTACAGCTACTTCATTATCTTTGCGGGTATCAAGCTGAATTCTTGTCGTAATTCCATTACCTTTACAGAAATCGATCAGCTGACGGATAATCTCACTTCCGATTCCGAACTTTTGATACTTCTTAGCAACAACAATTCCAAGTTCTCCCTGATGACGCGCCTTAATCTTATTTCCTGAATGAATCGTCCCGATTCCGGCAATTTCATCTCCATCCATAGCAAGAATCATAATGCTTGCAGGATGCTCTTTCGTTGAAATGATATCCCCTTTCTGCGCTTCTTCATCCATTGGATATTCGTCTTTTTCAAAACTCAAATATGTCGTTTCCCCTCCAACATAATTGTAGAAGTCAACAATCTTCTTCGCGTCTTCAACTTCCGGTTCCCGATAAACAATGTTTAATTCTTTCTCCATACCAATGCTCTCCTTTTATCTGTGTGTCACACAATGCTAAAATCATTATATCCTGTCCACCAAATAATAGCAATCCTGTCAAAAGAATCTTCTGTTTTTCTAAAAATCTTTTAATATATATTTATGAATCAAGTACACCGGTGTACAACTCCATGCGTGGCAATAGCTGTTTAAGATAGGGCTTCCGTATGGAGAATAATCCGGCTGATCCGGATCAAATGCCTCCCAGAAAGTATCTGCGCCAAGATCAATCATCTTTCCCCAATAATCCTTCATAAGCTGAATAGCTTCTTCTTCTAATCCGCCTTCAAACAACGCCTCTACAATATGGTGATACATATACGGTGTCGCAATATTTTTCACCGGGAATAACTGGTCGATCATTGCTTTCATAATCTCCTTGTTCTCTTCCGGAGACATCACCTTCGCAAGTACCATCCACACTTGACTGGCGATGTTATATTCATTTCCGGTTGTAACAAATAACTTCTTCTCTTCATTATATAACTGGTTTTTTGCATAAAATGAAATGAGTTCTAACGCCTCTTCGTATTTTGCCAGCTCTTCATCCTCTGCTAATTTGGCCAGTTCAATAAACTGTTTTAAAACATAGATGGTCTCTGCCTGTCCCGCCGTGTCCTTGTTAAATTCATTGGACCAGTCAACAAACACCGGATAATCTTCATCCACCATAAGCTTTCCGTTTTCATCAAACATTCCCAGAGTGATATCCATCTGCTTTTTGCAAGTCGGATACAGTTCCTTAACAATCTTGATATCCGGGTGAGCTTCATTTAAATCGTACAAAGTTGAAATAAAAAAGAGACTGTATTCAAACAAAAAAGTATCGTCCGGGATATTTTTCGGCTTCACAAATACATTTGCAGAAATTCTTCCATCTTCCGTAGTCATTCCTGCGAACAGATACAGACATCTGCGCACCAGTTCTTTGTTATCAAAAGTTGCATAATTCGCAAGCGCCTGAAGTCTTAAATCACCAAGCCATAAGCGTCTGTCTCTCTTCGGTCCGTCTTCAAATACATCCTGCATACAATCTGCCAGCGTCTTTAACCCAACCTGATAGATTCTGTCAAGCTTCTCATCTTCGATTTCCGGCTTCTTTACTTTTGTCATATCTGCTGAATTTTCGCTGGTCACAACCGGATTATAAAAGACAGCCTGCCATTTCGGTGATGTATCAATAACCTTCAATTCCACATAACGGAAACTATATCTTCTTGGCAGTTCCAATGTCATCGGAAGCTCATCTATATGAATAAACTCTTCCTGTATCCATGAGCGGCTAAGCCATCCTTCGTACTCCGAAGATTCTGCCGCAAGCTCTGCCGGCATCTCTGCAAATTTCAAACGAAGATACAGCGGCGCATCCATCGGCGAACCGGTCTGATCGATATCGATTTTAAAGCTTCCCACCTGATGATCACCGAAATCAAGAATTAATTTCTCATCTCTTCTAAAGTTGTATTCCTGAAGATTTTCAATTTTCTTTTCGCTCTCTTTTACGCCATATCCATTCAGCTTCGTTTCATCCTCCACCAGATCAACGATGGCAGTTGGAAGCACCGTCTGTCTCTTGATCTGTGGATGGTTTACCTCCGCCATACTAAGCAGCGCTTCATCATGGATAAACTGTAAATCGTTATTAATCTGAAATGTAAACGCCATGATCTTTCCTCCTATTCCATCTGACCAATGCCATGCTTTTTCTGTAACTTCAACATACAAGAACCTGCGATCGCACTAATGATTACAATTCCTGCAAATCCGTACATGGTTGTCTGAATTCTCTCCGGCGCCACCAAAATCGGTGTGATTAACGCAAACAGACCACAGCAAAATCTTGAAAATCCATTAATAAAGCCCTGCATAGATGCTCTTGCTGATACCGGGAAGGATTCCTGTGTCCACACCTTGTAAATAGACTCTCCTGCAAACTGATTTCCGATATTGTAGCAGGCAATCATAATAACAATCATGAATACTGAACCGCCGCCAAGAGCAATTCCGATCATAGCCGCTGCCTGAATCACAATACCAACATAGAAAAATTTATTTCTATGTTTACTTCCTGCCGCAGATGCGAATAAAATACCACAGATCAATCCGGCAATGTTCAGAATAATTCCGCACCCTGTTGCCAAAGACTGAGAAGCATTTGCCTTTACCAGAATATAAGTCTGAAATTGTCCAAATGTATTTGCCAGCAGATTCCAACAAATGTAAAAGATCATAATACATGTAAAGAAGGAAATAAATTTCTTACTTTCTTTTCCTTTAAATAACTTTGTGAAAGAGATTTCTTCAGAAGCAGTCTCTCCTTCTGCTGCCCGGTAACGATCCCCTGCTTCATGGAATTCTTTAAATTTTGGTGAAAATGTTCTCCATAAAAATGCAATCGCTGCAAAACCGCCAAGAAGTCCGAATACAATTCGTGCCCCCAGCGCTCCCTCTGTACGGGATACAATAAATGCCATCAGATAAGATGCCAATACTCCGATCTGCCAGAATACCTGAGTAGAAGCCACCAGACTTGCAGATGTCTTTTCATCCGGAGCATCGTG
>FR892665.1:37282-58054 GCA_000433535.1 Dorea sp. CAG:317 | reverse complement strand
GAAGCAAAGCCTGCCAGAATCAAGCCTGCCAATAACACCGGAAAATTCCCGGACAATACACAGATCAATGCTCCCACTGCATACAGAAGATTTAAATAGTTAAAAGAACGAATCAAGCCTAACGCTTTTGTAATATTTCCTGCCAGAAGAGAGCCCGCCGCAATCGCAAATGTCAGTGCACCGGACAGAATTCCCACCTGCCCGTCACTTAATCCTAAG
Organism: Dorea sp. CAG:317; assembly: GCA_000433535.1. Classification (GTDB taxonomy): domain Bacteria; phylum Bacillota; class Clostridia; order Lachnospirales; family Lachnospiraceae; genus Dorea_D. The sequence goes on along the minus strand of FR892665.1, from coordinate 57,835 downwards.
CCACTCTGCCAAACGGTGATCGTTGCCGACAATCCGATAATGATTCCGGACCCAAGCATGGACCCGATACCTGCTGCCCCTACTAAAGGCATATACTGTTTCTTATTCGTTGTTTCATTCATTGTAATTTACCTTTTTTCCTTTCTTCTATCTTCCAATTCCTTCTGAATCTGAGGGAACTGTTTATCTAATTTGTAAAAATGCATCGTAACGATAGAACACACAAGCAAGATCATTGGAATATAGAGATACATTGCTTTGATTGCAGTTAACGCTTCTGCTGTCTGCGTAACCGCCGTCGAATCATACGCTCCCCACGCAAGAAGCAAACCGGAGATTCCTCCTGCTGCCGCCTGTGCGACTTTTCCGAGGAAACCATTCAGAGATGACAGCGTACCGGTTGCCTGAATTCCCGTCTTCCATTCTCCGTAGTCTACCGGGTCTGCCTGCATAGAGAAGTAAATACTTTCCTTTACTCCATAACCACACGCTGAGATTACTGCACCTGCAACGATGATTCCTGTATGAAAACCTCCTGCAAGGATTACCACAAGACCGAGGAACTGCACTGCCGCCGCACCGGAATACAGATTTCGCTTCCCAAGCCTCTTCGCAAGAAAAGGAACCGTTAAGTTTGCCGCCATCGGAATCATCGTCATGATCGTTGCCACAAGAGAAGCCATAGATGTACTTCCGATATAATATTTATAGTAGTAGACCAGCGCCGAAGACTGAAGGAAATATCCGGTCCACATAAACATAATATTCACCGCAAATAATTTCCAAGGAGTATTCTGACCGAGCGAATGTATCGTTTCCTTCAAAGTTGCACTTTTCACATTTTCCTGAAGATTATTTTCTCTTACAAGGAAAAATGTCAGGAAAAAGCATACACAGCCTACCACTCCAAACATTCCCATCACAATCCGAAAGCCCAGCGCTTCCTGTCCCCGTCCGGTCACTTCTACAAGCGTCAATGCCGTAGCAGAAACAATGGATGAACCGAGAAATGCCAAGAATTTTCTCCATGTTGCCAACACCGTTCTCTCGTTCATATCGTCCGTCAAAGTCGGTAAAATAGATGCCAGCGGAATATTTACTACCGTATACATAAAGGACAGGAAAATATAAGTCGCATAGGCGTAAACCAGCTTCCCATCCGGAGATATGTCCGGCACGCTAAATGCCAGAAACGCGGAAATGGCAAATGGAATTGCCCCGAACAAGAACCACGGTCTGCTCTTCCCCCATTTCGTCCTCGTCTTGTCAATGGCAAATCCCACCAACACATCTGTAATCGCATCGATCACCCGACACACAACAAACATTGCAGCAATTGCTTTTGCATCCAAATGCACAACATTTGTATAAAAATAAAGTAAATATAAGGATATTACCTGCCAGATCAGGTTACAGGCAAAATCTCCCAGTCCATACCCAAATCTCTGTCTGTACAGAAATCCTCTGGTCACAGTCTTTGAATTCTGCAATTGTTCCATTTTTCTCACACCTTTCCTCTCTCGTACACTACATTTCAACCTGCATTTGCATGAATCAATGTCTGTATTATATACAAATCTTTTACGATTTTTAATTGGCACATTAGTCCATATAATTGACTTTTTTTGTCCTCTATGGGAAAATATAGGATAACATAAAATCGAACGGAACAAAACAATAAACAGACAAAAACCCGGACATACTTACATGAAGAGGATAACAATATGGATGTAAGATACAAAACGCTGGAAAAACAGATTTTTCTATTAAATGAAGACGAGAAATTTTATAGAGATTACTATGAAGCCGGACAATCCTCCCGAGAGCTTCAAGCTTTCTTATCCGGTGTGGATAAAGAGGACGCCATACGCCGCCATCTCGTAATCCCAGAGCTTCTTCCTGAGATTATTTCCTACGAGATGAACGATGAGGAATATTTTAAAGAAGGCGAACAGCGAAATGTGTATATCAGCCGACATAACCGCTACACTCCCGCATTTCTTCATCGCCATAATTTTTTTGAAATTGTATTTGTATATCATGGAACATGTACCCAGAACATTGGTACAACTCGGAAACATTTCTCTGAAGGGGATGTAATTTTCATTGCCCCGGGAATTTATCATACTATAGAGGTCTTTCAGGATCAGGCTGTTGTTTTTAATATTTTGATTCAGCAGAAAACATTTCACCAGATGTTTCTCCCGCTCGCCAGCGGAAACAATCTGCAGAGCCAGTTTTTTAAAGAAGGGCTTTACAACCAGCACCGCTTAGAATACCTCGTATATCACACACAGGATTCCTGGAAGTCCTTCGTATTGAAAATGTATTATGAACATTTGAATCACGATGCTTTTTCTGATCAGATCCTGATTGGGATGATGACTTACTTAAGCGCAGATACAATGCGAAGATTTCAGGACACCATGGAGTCTTCTTATTCTTCCAGCCATACGCGCGGTCTGGAAGACTTTCTCGTGCTGAATTATATACAGGAGCATATTGACACTGTGACGCTTGCAGATATTTCCCGGCATTTTGGCTTTTCCCTCTCTTATTGCTCCAAACTGATCAAAAACACAACCGGCATGGGGTTCAGTGAATGGAAACGTGCGCTGAGGGTTAGAAAGGGAGAACGTCTTCTCGTCAATACAACAGACACCATCAACGACATTTCTCTGAGTCTTGGTTATGAAAACACAGAGACATTTATCCGCATCTTTAAAAAAGAAACCGGCATGACACCCGGTCAATATCGAAAAAACAGTCAAAAAAAGACCGGCTGACCGGTCTTTTTCCTTTTATTCAGACTTCACCTGAATACTCTTTTCTGCAAGTTTTTCTATCACTACATTTTTCAACGCTTCTTTCTTGAGATCTTTTTCCTCAACCGCCTCTTTCAAAGCATCGACACTTTCGTAGCCATAATCACTGACAATATTTTTCAATTCTTTCTTGTACGTTTTATCGTCCAGCTTGATCTTTTCTTTATCGGCAATTGCTTCAACTGCCATCTTCTCTTTGATGGTATCTTTTACAGCAGTTTCGATCTGTTTTTCGAAATCTTCTACCGTCATTCCCATCTGCTCTTCAATAAATGTCTCATATTCCATCTGGTAATATTCTGCTGCTGTCTGATACTGTTTGATCCAATTTTCTTTTGTTTCTTTCAGTTCTTTTTCCGGATATTTCTTTACTTCCGTATTTTCCATCACCTTTTCCCATACGGCTGTTTCTGCAGAATATTCATAAGACAATTCTGCATCCTTCTGAAGCAGTTCTTTTACTTCTTTTTTATATTCTTTTACTGTCTTAGATGTTTCAGACACAGACTTTACAAATTCATCATTAAGCTCCGGCACGTCTTCCTTTGTAATAGCATTTACTGTAATTGTAAATACTACATCTTTTCCGGCCATCTCCGCATTGCCGTAATCATCCGGGAATTTCCCGTTCCAGTCATAAGTCTCCCCTGCTTTATGTCCGATCACACTGTCTTCAAACCCTTCGATAAATACACCGGAACCAATCGTCAGAGAATAGTCTTTTGCAGAACCGCCTTCAAATTCTTCCCCATTCATCTTGCCGACAAAATTAATGCTTACCGTATCCCCGTCTTCTACTGCGCGGTCTGTAATCTCTGTCACTTCTGCATGAGACTCCTGCATGGATTTAATAAATGAATCCACATCATCATCTGTAACCTCTTTGGCTTTTTCTACCTCATCAATTTCTATCCCTTTATACTGAGTAATCTTAATATCATCGTTTTCGAGCCCTTTACTTGCTTCACATCCTGACAACAAAAGCGCTGATGCCATAACACCTGTCAATAAAACTGCGATTGTCTTTTTCATAATACACCTCATCTATTTCACTCTTTCTTGGCCTTTTTGCAGACACTTCTTATGTTATACCATATTCTGTACTTTCTGAAAACCTTTTTCACACTTATTTCATATTCTCCTTTCCGTAAATAACCCTTCAAATAACCTGTAAATCTCTTGCACTTGTCCGCCAAGGTATGATACAATGGAATCCGTGAAAAAGATTTGTAGGAGGTTAGCCGTGAGTAAAGTTACGATTGTATTATTAGTTATCTTAGCGATTTTGATCATTGCTTGTATCGTATTATATTTTCTCGGAAAAAAAGCAGAGAAAAAGCAGGCAGAACAGCAGGAGCAATTAGATGCTGTAAAGCAGACTGTTTCCATGTTGATCATTGATAAAGGCCGTGTTCGCTTAAGAGATGCTGGATTCCCGCCAATCGTTGTCGAGAACACACCAAAGTATCTTCGCCGTTCTAAAGTGCCGGTTGTCAAAGCAAAGGTTGGACCAAAGGTTATGACTTTAATGTGCGATGCACAGATTTATCCGATCATTCCTGTAAAGAAAGAAGTAAAAGCTACGATAAGCGGTATTTACATAACCGGAGTTAAGGGACTTAGAGGTCCGCTGGACACACCGGAGAAGAAAAAAGGCTTCTTTGCAAGACTGAGAAACAAATAGGATTACAGACGAGTTACTAATTAAGACAGGTTGATTTGCCTGTCTTTTTTATTTATATTTTTATTATTGCATGAAATTTTTACCTTTTTCTCTAAATTGTGCTATAATATATACATAATTACAGTGTCAAAAGATGTCTGGCGACTTTTTCGTGCTTTGCACTTCTACAATTCTACCGCCAGACAGAAGGAGGAAGGATCATGAGTGGACGTATCATTACTATTAACCGACTGTATGGAAGCAACGGGAGAAGACTCGGAAAAGCATTGTCCGAAAGACTCGGAATCCGTTTCTATGACAGTGAACTTTTAAAACTGGCAAGTGAACGCAAGGGTATCCCTTATGAAGAACTGGTCAAAGTCGACGAAAAGAGGGCAAGCATGTGGCGGTATCCGGTAGAGGACGAATATCAAATGTCTCCTCAATATCGTTCAGAACCCATCAACGATGTATTGTTTGATGCAGAAGAAGAAATCATCCGTGAACTTGCGGAGAAGGAAGACTGTATCATCGTAGGAAGATGTGCAAACTATATTCTGCGCGATAACGAAAACTGTCGCAGTGTATTCGTATATGCTCCTCTGGAAGATCGAATCAAAACAATTGCAAAACGAGCTTGCACAGATGAAAAAAATGCAAAGTCACTCATTCGACGCATGGATAAACAGCGAAGATGTTATTATGAATTTTACACCGATGAGAAATGGACCGATATGAGTCAGTACACAATCTGTGTAGACAGCAGCAGTATTCCGGAAGATGAATTGATCACCCTGTTAGAAAATCTATATAAAGGAATCAAATAACCAATAAATGCCAGAGCTATACTTCTTAGCTCTGGCATTTTCTCCACTATTTCTCTGTGATCATATCAATTCCTCTCTGCAAGGTCTCTCCATCGATTGCCCCTTTCGCCTGTGCAGTCACTTTCCCTTGCGCATCAATAAAAAATGTTGTCGGCAAAGAATTTGCCCCATAAGCGTTTGCCGCATGAAACTTTGTATCATAGAAAACCGGGAATCCATATCCTTGTTCCTCTATAAATGCTGACGCTTTCTCCACAGTTTCTCTTGACCCATCTGTCATATTGATCATTAAAAACTGTACTTCTTCTCCAAGCTCCTGATACTTCTCATTAAAATCCGGCATTTCCTTCTGGCATGGTCCGCACCAGCTTGCCCAGAAGTTTAGCACAATCGGTTTCCCAATATAATCTGACAGATGCACTTCTTTGCCATCCCGGTCATAAACTGTCATATCAGGCGCCATCGCCCTTTCATCCTCTGCTTCGTCTTTATCATCCTGTTCCTCAGAAGCAACATCCGTTTCAGAGGACAGCTGGTTTGCATCTGCATTTTTCCCAAGCTGCTTATATAATACCGAGGCTCCTCCGAACAGGAGGACAAATACAAGTAAAATAATCAACACTTTTTTCTTTTTATCCATAATATCTCCTAACTAAATAAACTCATCAATCGTCCGAAAGCTCCTGTTGCCATCATAACGCCAATAAAAATCAACAACCCTCCGCTGATTCCATTAATTATTTTATAATGCTTCTTAATCCAGTCAAATGCAGTTTTCAGATAATCGATCAATACCGCTGAAAGGACAAATGGAATTCCAAGCCCAAGCGAATACACCAGAAGCATGAGCACTCCCGCTGCCGCGTGACTTTGCTGTGACGCAAGCATTAAAGCTGAGCCGAGGAAGGTTCCTACACAAGGCGTCCAGCCTATGGAGAAAACTACGCCGAATACAAACGCAGACAAGAAGCCCATATTATCGGTATTCACATCCCTTTGAATTCCCTTAAATAAATTAAACTTCAATACACCGAGAAAATTAAGTCCAAAGAAAATAACAATCAATCCCGAAACGACGTTCACTACGGTCTGATATTCTCTTAAGAAACCGCCAAGCGTTCCTGCCAACGCTCCCAATGCCATAAATACGATTGTAAATCCTGTCACAAATCCAAATGCGCCTCTAAATGTTTTCCCTGTACTTCGTTCCCCGCCTCCTGCAAAGTAGGAAATATAAAGCGGAAGCATTGGAAGAAGACACGGCGAAATAAAGGTAATAATCCCTTCCAGAAAAGAAACTGCATACTGCATTACTTTTCACCATCCTTTTCAAATATTCCTGATAACAGCCATCCAACAACACCCATATACAGCGTTGTCATCACCGGATTGGAGGTTATCGCTCATCCACCGGTTTTACATCCCACAAAATAGTAATATGCCAGCCCAAGAGCTATACCGCCTACTATAAAAGCAGCTTTACGGATTCCTTTTTTCATTTTATCACTCATATATTGTTCCTCTTTCATCTTATAATATATTCTTTTAAGCGGCTTTTTCCTGCTGAACCTAAAACAGATGCAGGAATCATCCTACATCTGTTATATCATTTCTCTTATTCTTTTTCTGTGATAATGTCACAAAGGATACCGTTATCACAACAATCTTTCCTTGATTATTGCTCTATTTTTTTTGCTTTGATCTCAATATGGATATCGCAATCTGAAGCTTTTTCGCCATTGATATCCAATTCATAATTCACAGCGATTGTCATGCGATTCTCTTCTTCTGTGAAGATCATATCTCTGGTAAAGATTCCCATTGAAAGTTCTCCATACGGAGTTTCATAGGAAAACGCATGAATCTTTCCCTTTTCAAAAACCATGTGTGCGTCAGCAATCCCGCTTTTCATGATCTCAAGGACTCCGTCTCCGGTCATGCGTATTTTATTCTTTATTGTTCCCGGAATTCCCTCTACTACTTCTTCATAGATCACATAGTGTTTTCCATTTTTCAGGTAATAGGAAGCAGGTGTAATGACCTCAATGGGTTCACTTTCTTCTGTATTTTCCATCATTGCATAATGAAGTCCGGAAATCTTAAGTAACACATCTTTTGTCATAGCGATTACAATGCCAGACGCTTTGCCACTTCGTAAGCGTATGCCGGAAGTTCTTTCTTCATGCTAAGCGCTTCGTTAATGTCAAAGTCTACAAATTCGCCGTGGCGATATCCTACCACGCGGTTTGTCTTTCCTTCCATAAGAAGATCCACTGCCATAGAACCCATGATGGATGCATATACTCTGTCCTTACAGGACGGGCTTCCGCCTCTCTGCATGTGTCCGATGATTGTTGCTCTCGTCTCCATGCCGGTTGCCTCTTCGATTCTCTTAGCCATATTCATAGAGTCGCCAATACCTTCTGCATTGATGATGATGTAATTCTTCTTCCCGCGCTTTCTGCACTCCTGAATGTCTGCAATGATCTTCTCTTCATCATAGTTGTGTTCTTCCGGCATAAGGATTCGCTCTGCACCGTTGGCAATTCCACACCAGAGTGCCAGATATCCTGCATCTCTTCCCATAACCTCAATGATAGAACATCTCTCATGAGAAGTTGAAGTATCACGCACTTTATCAATTGCCTCCATCGCTGTATTTACCGCTGTATCAAAGCCGATTGTATATTCTGTACATGCAATATCAAGATCAATAGTTCCCGGAATTCCTACTGTATTGATACCATAATGAGAAAGCTTCTGTGCTCCTGCAAAAGAACCGTCTCCACCGATTACTACAAGACCATCAATCTCGTATTTCTTGCAGATCGCAGCAGCCTCCTGCTGTCCTTCTTTAGTACGCATCTCACTGCATCTTGCAGTCTGAAGAAAAGTACCTCCACGCTGGATCGTATCAGATACATCTCTGGCGGTCAGATCGATAATATCTTCATCTAAAAGTCCCTGATATCCTTTGCGGATACCTCTTACTCTTAATCCTTTTCCAAGTGCTGTTCTTACTACGGCACGAATTGCCGCATTCATTCCCGGCGCATCTCCTCCACTTGTCAATACCCCGATTGTACGGATCGTTTTGTCTGCCATAATTCTTCCTCCATTGTCTGTATTTGATGTGTGTTTGTTAATTTTTTTATGTTCGTGCACCATTTTACATGAATTATTAAATGTTTTCAATGGGTTTTTCTATTACTTTTATACAAGATTCTCCTAAATAATTCGTCAATCTGCTTAATAACGTTGGTTGTATCCTTACATTTCGGTTCCGCCCAAGCCGTTTAACAGCTCGTTCCTTCTTGCAGTAGATCACTACTTCATCTTCTCCGTCCGAGTCAGCAAGCATCTCATAGAGCATTTTTTCCTGTGCCAGAAAAATCTCCTTTGATTCATATTGAAGCCACAATTCCTTCCGCATCCGATGAAACGGAACGATGGATTCGCACATCAGCTTACTGTTGGCATCATCTTCCTCAGAGACTCTTCCGCGTACGAATATCTTATTTTCTTCCTCCAGATACTCTTTGTATTTCTCATAATCTTTCGGGAACACAACCACTTCCACTGTTCCAAGCAGATCTTCCACCATCAGAAACGCCATGACCTTGTTGTTTTTTGTATATTTGATGGTCTTCCCGGCAATAATTCCGCCAATGATCTCCCGTGCTCCGTCCCGGACCTTGGATGCTCCCACTTCTTCATCAAACTGAAAATCAAGTGTCGTCTTTGAAATCTGTTTTCTCCACTGCGCCTCATACTCCTCCATCGGATGACCGGTCAGATACACGCCCAGCACCTCTTTTTCAAAAGCAAGCCGTGTCTCTTTCTCATATTCTCCCACATCAGGAAGCTGTATGTCGAACTCTGATTTCTGATCTTCGCCTACCATATCAAAGAGTGACATCTGACCTGCCATAGAATATTTGCGCTCCTGATTCACCTGATCCAGAATCTGCACGTAGATGATCATCAGCTGTTTTCTCGTGCCGCTTAAGCTGTCAAATGCTCCCGATTTGATAAAGCTTTCGATCGTTCTCTTATTCACTTCTTTGCCGGACAACCGCTCAATAAAGTCTTTCAGCGTCTTAAATCTTCCGCGCGCTTCCCGTTCTGCAATGACCGCTTCAATAACCGGGCGTCCGATACTCTTGATCGCAGCAAGACCGAATCTGATATTTCCACCATCTACAGAGAATTCTCCGATTCCGTCATTGATATCCGGCGGAAGGATTTTAATCCCCATCTGTCTGCAGGAATAAATATATTCCGACACTTTCCCCGGATTGTCGATCATGGATGTCATAAGCGCCGCCATAAATTCTACCGGATAGTAATATTTTAACCATGCCGTCTGATAAGATACCACCGCATATGCTGCCGCATGAGATTTGTTAAACGCATACTTTGCAAAGTCGATCATTTCATCATAGATCTTATTTGCTACAGCCTCGCTGATTCCATTTGCAATACATCCCGGCACTCCTTCTGCTTCATCTCCGTATACAAAGGCCTGACGCTCCTTCTGCATCACATCGCCTTTTTTCTTAGACATAGCACGGCGAAGAAGGTCACTTCTTCCCAGTGTAAATCCTGCCAGATCACGAACGATCTGCATTACCTGCTCCTGATATACAATACAGCCATAAGTCGGAGCAAGAATCGGCTCTAACTGAGGGCAGTCATAAGTAATCTGTTCCGGGTGATTCTTCCCCTTGATATATTGCGGGATAAAGTCCATCGGTCCCGGTCGGTACAGGGAGATCCCCGCGATAATGTCTTCCAGACTCTGTGGCTTCAGCTCTTTCATGAAGCTCTTCATTCCGCCGCTTTCCAGCTGGAATACCCCGTCTGTCTTTCCACTTCCGATCAGCTCCAGAACACCCTTGTCATCATAGTCAATGGCATCCAGATCGATCTTTTTCCCTGTGCTTTTTTCCGCCAGGTTCACCGCATTCTGAATCACCGTCAACGTCCGAAGTCCCAGGAAATCCATTTTCAGAAGTCCCAGTTCTTCCAGGGTCGTCATCGTAAACTGTGTCACCGGAGAACCATCTGACCCAAGCGAGAGAGGAACAAATTCATCGATAGACTTCTGACCGATCACAACACCTGCCGCATGCATAGATGTATGTCTCGGAAGTCCCTCCAGACGCATGGACATATTGATCAGCTCTTGTACCTGCGGGTCTTCTCCGTACGCTTTCTTAAGCTCCGGGCTGATCTTCAATGCACGCTCCAACGTAATGTTGAGCTCTTTTGGAATCATCTTCGCAATGCTGTCTACAAATGCATACGGAAGATCCATCACACGCCCTACGTCTCGGATGACGCCTCGCGCCGCCATCGTACCGAATGTTACAATCTGTACCACACGGTCAGCACCGTATTTTCTCACTACATAATCAATGACCTCCTGTCTTCTCTCAAAGCAGAAGTCCACGTCTATATCCGGCATGGAGACACGCTCCGGATTTAAGAACCGCTCAAACAGAAGCTGATATTTTACCGGATCGATACTGGTAATTCCCAGGCAATAGGACACAATACTTCCCGCCGCAGAACCTCGTCCCGGCCCCACACTGATTCCATGGTCTCTTGCATATTTGATAAAATCCCATACGATCAGGAAATAATCCACATATCCCATAGACCGGATAACTGATAACTCATAGGTAAGTCTTTCCTCCAGTTCCTTCGTCACCGGCTCATATCGTTTTTCCAGACCGTCACGACACAGTTTATTCAAATATTCCCATGATGTATAGCCTTCCGGCACATCATATTTCGGAAGTTTTGTCACCCCAAACTCAATCTCTACGTGACACCGATCCGCAATCCTTTGTGTATTTTCAAGCGCCTGCAGCGCATATGGAAATAAACGGCGCATCTCTTCTTCGGACTTAATATAATACTGTCCGCCTTCATAGCGAAGGCGATTTTCGTCCGCAAGCTTCTTCCCCGTCTGAATACACAGAAGCATATCGTGAGGCTTCTCATCTTCCGCATAAGTATAATGCACATCATTGGTCGCTACCAGTTCAATCCCTGTCTCCTGAGACATCCGAAGAAGAGACTGATTGACCAGCTTCTGTTCCGGCAAGCCGTGATCCTGCAATTCCAGGAAGAAATTCCCCTCGCCGAACACCTCCTGATAGCGGAGCGCGGCAGCTTTCCCTTCGCTGTACATCCCTCTCGCGATATTTCTCTGTACTTCTCCGGCAAGACAGGCGCTTAACGCAATGATGCCTTTGCTGTATTTCTTCAGCACATCCATGTCCACACGCGGTTTATAATAGTACCCTTCTGTGAATCCGATGGATACAATCTTCATCAGATTCTGATATCCCTCCTGATTCTCGGCAAGCAGTACAAGGTGATAATACCTGTCGTCACCATTACCTACAGCTTCCTTATCAAATCTGGAGCCGGGCGCTACATAGACCTCACATCCGAGGACCGGGTTAATGCCCGCTGCCTTTGCCGCGCGGTAAAAATCGATCACGCCGAACATCACACCGTGATCCGTGATGGCAATGCTGTTCATGCCCAATTCTTTTACCCTTGAAATACACTCTTTAATTTTATTAGAACCGTCCAGCAGACTGTACTCGGTATGTACATGTAAATGCGCAAAACTCATAATAAAATGTCTCCTTTGTTGAAAAAAGCAGAGACAAACACTACATTTATCTCTGCCTTCTATATATCCTATCGTTCAAAAAAATTAGTTATTGATCATGAAGCTGATCAGTCTGTCTGTATCCTCTTTCTCATACGCAATAACTTCAAGCTCCGGAATCTCTCCGTTTGAGAAAATATTTGCCATAGAAACATACTGGGATAATTTAGACTTCAGGTTCAGTCTGTCGCCTTCGCCTGTCACTAATTCAACTCGTCCTTTACACTCATCAACTGTTTTAAAAAATGCATCGATATCTGTAATATTCTGTACTTTCATGTTACAGTCTCCTTCCTTATATCAGCTCTTTTCTTTCCTTTTTCATTATAACTTATTTCCGCGAGATTTCAATATGATTTTCGAAGATTTGTATCTTACGCTCTTTAAACAAACGTCCGACCGCTCTCTTATAAGCATTTTTACTAATTCCGAATTCAGCCTTTATGGTACGTGCATCTGTCTTATCGTTAAATGGAAGAGAACCTCCTGCACTTTCCAGACGTTCCAGTATCATCTGCGCATCATCGTCCATCTGAAGAAATGCTTTTTTCCGCACACTTAAGTCCATTTTTCCATCCTCATGCACTTTCACAACTCGTCCTTCGATCACCTCGCCCACCCGGAAGCCATTCGGTGCTTCTCTTTTCGGAATCAGTGCCGAATATTGATCATCCACTGCTACGAATACTCCGAAATTATCGCTGATCTCGTAGACACGTCCCTTCACCTCATCATCTTTTTTATAAGGTGTATCAAGAGACAGCTTATCATATACTTTCATAGTTGCACAAAGTCTTCCGCTCTTATCCACATAGAGAGCCGCCAGCACCTCATCGCCCTTGGACACTTTGCCGGTCTGCTCACGGAACGGAAGCAGAAGATCTTTCTCTAATCCCCAGTCAAGGAACGCTCCCACTCTTGCAGTATCCGCAACCTTCAAAGGCTTCACTTCTCCAAACAGCAGCTTCGGCGTCCGTGTAGTCGCAATCATTCGATCGGAAGAATCCTTATATAAGAAAACTTCAATCGGATCGCCGATTTCAATCTCTGCCGGAACTTCCTTTTTCGGAAGCAGTACCTTCTCTTCATTTGTTCCGAGATAAACACCAAAATCTACCTTTTTCACTACCATTAATGTTCGTTTTTTTCCTAATTCATCTTGTAATCTCATCTTCTTCTCCTATATACGAAATTCTACAATTGCGTAAGGCTTGTCTTCCTCACTGCAAAGTTCCACCACTGTTCTTTCTCCGTCTCTTCCGATCTTCGGAACAATCTTGTCCCCATAGCGCGCTGAATTTTTATACTCGACGCGCAGATGCTTCACTTCTATTTCCTCTTCCAGCACCTCTTGCGCCATCTGGACATATCGACAATTATTGACATGTTCATTTGTATCAATATCACTTCTTCTTACCGCGAAGGACTCCCGCTCTTCCATTTGTTCCGGAAGCGGAATCTTTCTCGGGAGCACCTCCATCTCAAGGGGTTCGCCTGTGCCATAGAGTTCCACCTCATCCTCTGATGGTTTTACCGGGCGTCCTTTTTTCATGTCCATATACACCCAGAGAGAATGTGCATATGCGACCATATTCCCCTCTTTGTCTTTGATGCAGAAATTACGGTCTCCAAACATGCCTTTAAATCCAGATGCCCATGTATGTACACTGATCTCCTCCGCAATCTTTGGGTAGCGCACAACTTCTACCTGCCATGCAGACAACACCCATGCTCTCTGATGCTCTTTGAGATAATCGACGCCAAGACCTAAAAGCTCCGACTGAAAGGTACTGCAATCTTGAAAATAATTAATCATAGAAGGCAGTGTCATCTTCTCTGTATGGTCAATCTCACTGAATCTTACTTTTCCGCCAAATGAATATTCATTATTCCTTTGCATTTGCTACGTAACTCCTTTCTGTCGTGATCACGCACTGATACCGGTAGTCAATCTCTTTCAGCTGTTCTCTTACATATTTCTTCACTTCAATCTGCTTCTCTTTATCATAATCATGCGGTACAACCATGTCAAAGATTAAATTGATCTGTTCTTTTCCGTCTACCATTCGGAAATCATGGATACTTACCGCTTCATCCATCTTGCGTACTACTTCTTCCACGGTAGCCTTTGCCTTCAACACCTGCTCGTCCTTCGTCTCCACCGGGTCCATATGTATAACGAGCACAAGTCCCAGGTTCTTTCTGGCGTCTCTTTCAATCCGGTCAATCTGCTCGTGAGATACTTCAATATCCACATCATTCGGAACTTCTGCATGGATAGAAGCCATACTTCTTCCCGGTCCGTAGTTGTGTACGATCAGGTCATGGGTTCCTACGATTCCGTCATAGCTCTCCACAAATTCTGAGATCTTGGCATATTCTTCCGGGTCTACTGCCTCACCGATCAGCGGCTCCAGCGTATCCTTCGCAATTCCGATTCCTGCCCACATAACAACCAGCGACACTCCAAGTCCTACAAAGCCGTCAATATTGATTCCGGTAAACCGGAAAAACAGAAGGGAAGCAACGGTTGCAGATGTGGTGATCACATCTCCCATTGCATCTGCTGCCGTCGCAAGCATCACTTTCGAGTCTACACGCTCCCCCAGCTTCTTATTAAATTTCCCCATCCACAATTTCACACCGATAGATAACAGCAGAATAATAATGGAAACGGTTTGAAATTTCAGCGCTTCGGGATGTCTGATCTTACCGATTGCATCTTTGAAAAAGGTGAACCCGACTTGCATAACGAGGAAGGAGACGATCAGCGCCGCAATATATTCAATCCTTCCGTGCCCGAACGGGTGCTCTTCGTCTGCCGGTTTCTCTGCAATCTTCACACCTACAAGTCCAATGATAGATGAACCGGCATCCGATAGATTGTTAAATGCATCAGCCATAACAGAGATACTGTGCATCAAATATCCCGCCAGCCATTTTACAACAAACAAAAACACATTACAAAAGATGCCTGTTACACTTGCCAGCACTCCGTAAGCAGTTCGCACAGACACCTTTTTTACATTTTCATAATCTTTTACAAAATGTCTTACCAGAAATTCAGTCATGACATTTCCTCCATCTCTTTTGTATCATTTCTTTAGCCAAAGAAATAACTTTTTATCTTAAATTTTGAAACAGCAGTGACCATTTCATAAGCATCCTCCGTCAACACATTGTGAAGCGCTTCTTTTCCCTCTTCTCCTGCGGCAGAACAGGTTGCATCTGTAAAACAGAGATTCGGATACAGCACACACCACCAATTATGTCCGTTTGCCAATCCCAGTTCTATGCGGAGCGCCTCATAATATCCCTTCGGGAAAAATACATCTCCGTACCTCTTATCCGGGAAATAGCAGGTTCTCACTACTGCTCTGGCATGATAAGGCATACCCTCTCTTACGAGAACACTCTCTGCGGTCTCTTCCAGCTCATCAAGATGCGCTTGCACCCATTGTTTCGCTTCGTCTACCGTAGGAGAAGCCGTCATGTTATCCTCCATATATGAGAGAACTTCGTCTCTTACTTCCCGCTTCACTCTCTGGTCTTCTTTACTGTCACTGTTGGCAGGGACATGAAATCTCAACACCTCGTCTGCCAATCGGATCTGCGTTTTCTCTATGCGCGCTTCTGCTGCAAGGCTTCGATTCACTGCTACTGCCCACGTAAGAAAAGATGCCGCGCAAATGCTCAGTATCACACAGATCCACTGTTTTCTTCTATTATCATTAAATTGCTTATTCGCTTCTATTCTCTTTCTTTCCACCTGTTATGTACTCCCTTTCTTTCTTTTCTATCTGGAGTCTGTACATCTTTTCAGGTGTTTATACAAGAAATTTACACTTTTTTTGTGCGGATCACATCCGTGACTGCCTCCACTTGGTTATCGATATGCCTGCACATAATCTTCGTTGCCTCCTGCTTCTCATGGTGCGTGATCTTCGTAATCAGTTCCTCATGTTCTGCGATAAGCTGCGGATATACTTCCGGGTTTTTCAAATATTCCACCCGGTAACGGTACATCTGCTCTCTTAAGTTATTCAAAAGCTGGATCAGCTTCTGATTCCCGCTGGCTGTATTGATAATATCATGGAAATGAACATCCGCTTCCGCGATCTGGGTGATATCCTTCGTTTTCTGAGCTTTTTTAAATGTCTCTGCCGCCTCTTTCAATTCTTCGATCTCTTCTTTTGTAATCTTCTCACATGCAAGCTGCACAGACAGCTCTTCCAGTGCTTTCCGAACCTCCAGCACATCCCTTAAGCTCTTTTCTTTAATATCAGCCACCTCAGCACCTTTTCTCGGAATAACAAGCACAAGCCCTTCCAGTTCCAGCTTTCTGATCGCTTCTCGAATCGGCGTCCGGCTGACGCCCAGTTTATTGGCAAGCTGAATCTCCATCAATCGTTCGCCCGGCTTAAGCTCTCCTCTTAAAATCGCTTGCCGGAGCGTGTTAAACACGACATCACGCAAAGGCAGAAATTCATCCATATTTACGCTAAAATTCAGTTCTTTCATGATTTCCTCCTCGCATTGTGCATAGTAGTCACATGCACCTGCTTTGCAAGCTGTTCTTCTCTGATTCTTGCAGCCGCGCGGCGCGCAAGCATCTTATCATCGTAAATACCGAAGACCGTAGGGCCACTGCCACTCATCATGGCATTTAACGCGCCTTCTTCTTTCATCACGTCTTTGATTCTCTCAATCTGCGGATATTCCGTAATGGTAACATTTTCTAATACATTTCCCATACTGGAAGTAATCTTCTTAAGATCACCTGTCTGAAGTCCAAGAAGAATCCCGTCAATATCCGGATGCTTTGTCACTTTCTGCGCATCCAGTTTCTCGTACACCTTCTGTGTCGATACACTGATAGGCGGTTTTGCCAACAGTACATGGCACTTCGGCATCGCCGGAAGCGGCGTCAGTTTTTCACCGATTCCCTCTGCCAAAACAGTTCCCCTCATAATACAGTACGGTACATCCGCTCCCAGTTGAACACCCCGATCCATCAATTCCTGGTCTGTAAGTCCCAACTGAAATAAACGGTTCATTCCATAGAGCACTGCTGCCGCATTGGAGCTTCCTCCTGCCATACCTGCCGCAACCGGAATGTGTTTCTCCAGAGAAATATGAACGCCTTCTTTTATAGCAAACTCGTCAATCAACATTTTCGTTGCGCGATAAGCCAGATTATTCTCATTGACCGGAAGATAAAAAAGATTGGTCTCAAGAGAAATTCCTTCCTTATCTGTCTTTTCCAACAGAATCTGATCATAGAGATACACCGTCTGCATAACCATGCGGACATCATGATAACCGTTCGGACGTCTTCCAAGAACATCCAGACCAAGATTGATCTTGCCCAGTGCTTTTAATTTTATTTTATCCATCTTTTGTTCTCCTGTACTTTGTACTCTGTATCTTGTATACAATGTACCTATAGTATACTCATATTTTCCTTAAAAATCAATATTTTATCTCCCGATTTTAAATCCGAATTTTCCATTTGATTGACTTCCATGATTCCTTCCATCGTAGTGCTGTACCGCTTGGCAAGCTCCCACAGATCATCCCCGTCCTGCACAATGTAACCGATAATTCCCGGACGTTTCTCCACTTCTTTTATATCGATTGGCTCATAGGTAATTTCTTCAATATTAAACAGGTGTACCGGCTTTTTGAAGAAGCTGTGAAATGCAAGAACCGCCTTTACCTCGATCTCTCCGTTGCCCAGAAGACTGATCGAGAGCTGTTCGATAAAATGTGTAAAATCACACTTCATATCCTCACAGGTCTCGTTGCTCTCCATCACATAGGAAAACGGTATCATTCCCTGCCACACATCAAACGGTATTTCATCATCCGATGTCACATACAGGAAGCTGACATGAAGAACTCCTTCCACCAGAACGCCCTGTTCCACCGTCTCCGTATGTTCCACCTGGATTCTTCCGCTGCTGTGGCAGATCTGCAGGATATTGTCCTGAAGCTCCGGAAGTGATAACTGCTCTCTCACTTTACATTTTGAATGATTCTGCATAAGAAGCTGTTCCATGACCTGCTCCTTAAACTGCGGACGGCACACCTGCGTCAGCGCATAAACATCCTGAAGAAGCTCCACCTGCTCTTCCGTATAAATAACCATTCTTGCCTCCAACGCCGCCTCTACGCCGAAACATCTCATTTCTCCGTCTTCATCCATCCGCACTTCGATATTGATATCCGTCAATTCCGGATAGATCTGATGATACATCTGCTCCTGCGCTCCACTGCACTCTAACCGGCCTTCATAAGGAATGGTCTGTTCCATCCATTCTGTTTTTCCATCCACCGACTCGTACAGACAAAAAAGCAATAGTTCCCCTCTCAGTTCAATCTCATCGGTTCCGATTCTTGTATCCAATTTCCGGCTGGAAAGTTCTGTCCACAACAGTGTACCGATATTTTCCTTTGTCCCCTCAAGCGTCACTTCTTCTTTGATGCGATAGATATCTCTCCCCCCGGAGAATAATCCAAGAAGCTGTGTGGTTTCTTTTTTCTTATATAATTTCTCACTGTTTTCCACATCCATGGTAAGCTCTGTCTCTTTTTTCCCTTCCGAACTTACAAGAAGCTCTGCCAACACTTTGAGACTCAGCTTGCGGGAATTAATAACCGTCACGGTAAGTTCTGCATTCGACGATTTCAAAAAAGGAGCTCCCGCCAGCGGTTCCTCTACATAGATCATCTCTTCAAACGGAATCCTTCCTTCCAGAACACACAATTTCCGCTCTATATCGTCACTCTCATAGAGAATACGAAAAGCCAGCGTTCCTGCGGCTCTGATATAATTCTCCACTTCTTTTAGCTCTTCAACCTTCAGCTTTCCTTCACTTAATATGACTTTCCCGACATCACTTCTGGCATCCGGCACATTATAATCATCATCCAGATAAAACTGATCTGTGATCGTCTTGCCCTGCTGATAAATAAGCATTTCCTTTTTTTCATATTCCATATGATACAGCCTCCTTTTACTTCTACTCCTACAAAAACATGACTTGCTTTTCCTCGTAATCCATTTTTATCACTACATAGGGACAGTTTTTTTCTTTTTTTATGTCTTCTCCTTTTTGCGGTCCTCTTAGTTCTGTTGTCACATAAATCGTATCTTCTGTTTCATAGCATGCTGTAACCTCCACGTGATAGCCGTCGGTTTTCTTCTCGCCGAATCCCCTTGCCGCATACAGGATGCCTTGATCTGCATAGGTGATGCCAAAGACATTTTTTTCTTCTTTTTCAATCTGTTCTTTCAATTCCTGCGGCATTTCATCCTGTTCTATGACTGTGTATGCAAGATCTCTTTTCTTTTCTTCCTCCATTTTCTCTATAGAACATGCGCTAAATGTGCAGACCACTGCCGGCAGAAGTATGTACAAAAATAGTTTCTTCATCAATACACCACACGTAATTCTCTTTAACATCATACACAGCAGCGCTAGGAAAAATTACAAAAATGTTGTATACTGGTCACAAAAGCAATGAAGGAGACAGTAATTATGCACCAATTATCGCGAATGTCCGGTATTCTCCTCCATCCGACTTCTCTTCCATCCCCTTATGGAATCGGAGATCTCGGACTGGAGGCGCGCCGGTTTATCGATTTTCTTGTAGATTCCGGACAACATCTATGGCAGCTTCTGCCTTTAACTCATACAGGCTTTGGAGATTCTCCTTATCAAAGTTTCTCCGCCTTTGCCGGTCAGCCGCTTCTTATAAGCCCCGACCATTTAAAAGAGCTTGGACTTATTACCGACGAACTTCTCGCCGGCGCACCATCCGGCAATCTTGAACACGTAGACTACAGCGCGGTCATCCCATGGAAATACAGCCTTTTAAAGTCCGCCTATGAACAATTTCTGACACAGCCATCAGACGCACTCTTTCAGGATTTCCAGAAATTTTGTGAAGAGAAAGCCTTCTGGCTTAATGATTATGCCCTTTATATGTCAGTAAAGGATGCAAACGACGGGCGTATCTGGCTTGACTGGCCGGAACAGTTCCGCTCTCCGTCGGAAGAATTCAAAACCCAGTTAACGCAGACTTATGCAAAAGAGATCGGGTATTATCAATTTCTTCAGTTTTTATTCTTTACAGAATGGAAAAACTTAAAGACATACGCCAATGAGCGCGGCATTCGAATCATTGGCGATATTCCGCTCTTCGTGTCAATGGACAGCGCAGACGTATGGGCGAACAAACATTTATTCCAGCTTGATACTACCGGATATCCGCTGGCTGTCGCAGGCGTACCGCCGGATTATTTTTCTGCCACCGGACAGCTCTGGGGCAACCCGCTCTACAACTGGGAGGTTCATCAGGCAGACGGATTCTCCTGGTGGATCAAACGTATCCAGAATCAGCTGAAAATCCTGGACACGCTGCGCATTGATCATTTCCGCGGCTTCGAAGCCTACTGGTCGGTTCCTTACGGAGAAGAAACTGCCATCAACGGACAATGGGTCAAGGCTCCCGGAATGGAACTTTTCCCCGCAGTCA
>FR892665.1:28994-37229 GCA_000433535.1 Dorea sp. CAG:317 | reverse complement strand
CGATCATAGCTGAAGATCTGGGCGTTATTACCGACGAAGTCGATGCCTTGCGCGAGCACTTCCATTTCCCCGGTATGAAAGTATTGCAGTTCGCCTTTGACTCTACCGGTGAGGGCGATTTTCTTCCTCACAGATTTAAGTCTCCGAATTGCATCTGCTACACCGGAACCCATGACAACGATACAACCCACGGATGGTTTTCTTCCTTAAGAGAGGAATGTCGAAACAAGGTACTTGCTTATACATGCACGAAGGAGCCTGAAAACTTAAGCTTCGGACTTATCAGAACCTGCATGGCAAGTATCGCGTCCTATTCCATCTTCCCGCTTCAGGATGTTTTGAACCTTGGAAGTGATGCCCGCATGAATTTCCCCGGAAAAGCTTCCGGCAACTGGAACTGGAGATTTAAAAGCGGTGCCCTCACCGATGCTCTGGCAAAAGAATTAAAAGAACTGTCCATCTTATATGGCAGATATTACCAATAAAAAGAAAGAGAGATTGTTCAAATGATAAGATTTATAATCATCGTGATCATTTTATTCCTATATCTGATCCTCGGTATCCCGGTACTTGGCATCGAATGGCTGATCGGGAAATTCAATAAACAGGCGGAAGATTATCAATGTCTTCGCATGGTACAGAAGGCATTTCGCCTGATGCTTAAGATTGCAGGCACGAAGATCACTGTCATCGGGGAAGAAAACATTCCGGATGAGGCTGTCCTGTTTATCGGGAATCACCGCAGTTATTTTGATATTCTTCTGACCTATTCCCGCTGCAAACGTTTGACCGGATATATTGCCAAGAAGGAAATGTTGAGTTACCCGCTTCTTCGCACCTGGATGAAAAGACTGTACTGTCTCTTCCTTGACCGCGAAAACCCAAAAGAAGGACTGGAAACAATTCTTCAGGCAATTGATTATGTAAAACGCGGAATTTCCATCTGCATTTTCCCGGAAGGTACCCGCAACACCGGGGAAGAGTTAAGCCTTCTTCCTTTCCACGCCGGTTCCTTTAAAATTGCAGAAAAAACCGGATGCCCGATCATTCCGGTCAGCATGAATAATACGATTTCCATTTTTGAAAAACAATTTCCACGCATTCGAAAAACACATGTCATCATCGAATACGGGAAACCAATCTACCCGAATGAGCTGGACAAGGAAACGAAAAAACGGCTTTCTGCACACTGTCAGCAGATCATTCAGGACACAATCAACCGAAATCAGGCACTTGTATAGACATTCTCTTTTACTTTTATGCTCTCAGGTGCTATAATAGAATGGACTTTGATTATGATACGACGTAAGATAGAAGTGAATATAAAAGGAGATAAATAATAAAATGAACAGACAAGATCTAACTTTATTGACAGACTTGTATGAACTGACCATGATGCAGGGTTATTATGAGGAAAGCCAGAACGAAGTCGTTATCTTTGATGTATTTTTCCGTCAGAACCCCTGCAACAATGGTTATTCTGTATGTGCGGGACTTGCACAGGTAATTGACTATATCAAAAACCTGAATTTCACTTATGAAGACGTAGACTATTTGCGAAGCCTTAAAATCTTCAGTGAAGATTTTCTTCAATATTTGAGCGGTTTCCACTTCAGCGGAGACATTTACGCCATTCCGGAAGGAACGGTCGTATTCCCAAAAGAACCTCTGCTGAAAGTCATTGCTCCGATCATGGAAGCGCAGCTTGTTGAAACTGCAATTTTGAATATTATCAATCACCAGTCTTTGATTGCAACCAAGACTTCCCGTATTGTTTTTGCTGCAAACGGAGATGGAATCATGGAATTCGGATTAAGACGTGCACAAGGACCGGATGCCGGTCTCTATGGTGCAAGAGCCGCTATGATCGGTGGATGCGTCGGAACCTCCAACGTTCTTGCCGGACAGCTCTTTGACGTTCCGGTCATGGGTACTCACGCACACAGCTGGATTATGAGCTTCAAAGATGAATACACCGCATTTAAGACGTATGCCAATATGTATCCTGACAACTGTACGTTGCTGGTGGATACCTATGACACACTGAAATCCGGTGTCCCAAATGCGATCCGGGTCTTCCGCGAATTTCAGGAAGCCGGAAAACCTCTGAAGAAATACGGCATTCGTCTGGACAGCGGTGACCTTGCATATCTCTCCAAAGAAGCAAGAAAAATGCTAGATGCCGCCGGCTTTGAAGATGCGTCTATCTGTGCGTCCAATGATCTGGATGAATATCTGCTCCATGATCTTAAGATGCAGAAAGCAGCCATCACCTCCTGGGGTGTCGGAACAAACCTGATCACGTCCAAAGACTGCCCATCCTTCGGAGGCGTTTATAAGCTCGCAGCGATACAGGATGCCGATGGTAATTTCATCCCGAAGATCAAACTGTCTGAAAACACAGAGAAGATTACGAATCCGGGAAATAAGACCATATATCGTATCTATGATAAAAAAACCGGAAAATTAAAAGCAGATCTCATTTGCTTCGCCGATGAGACATATGATACTTCTGAAGACTTATTGCTCTTTGATCCGATTGCCACATGGAAAAAGACACGTCTTGAAGGTGGCTCTTACACAATGCGAGAGCTTCTTGTACCTGTTTTCCGCAAAGGAGAATGCATCTACAACTCTCCATCTGTTATGGAGATTGCTTCGTATTGCAGGGAAGAGAAAGAAACCTTGTGGGATGAGACAAAACGTCTTTTCTATCCACATCAGGTACATGTGGATCTCTCCCATAAGCTTTATGATGTTAAAAAATCACTTCTCGATCGAATGAGTATAACAGAATAATTATGAAGGAGAATTAACAAACATGAAAATTATTGTATTGGCCGGAGGACTGAGTCCTGAACGTGATGTCTCTCTGACATCCGGCGCCGGAATCTGTAAAACTTTAAGAGAAAAAGGACATCAGGCCTTCCTGCTGGATGTCTTTTTCGGACTTCCATATGACACTGACAAACTCGACGAAGTTTTTGATCTCCCCGGCGGCGGACTGGAGATTGCAGAAGGTATTAAGACAACCGTTCCCGATCTTGAAGCTTTGAAAAAACAGCGTCCTGATCAGTCTGACTGCCTCATCGGACCAAACGTCCTTGAACTTTGTAAAATGGCAGACATCACATTTATGGGGCTCCACGGTTCTATCGGAGAAGATGGAAAACTGCAGGCAATGTTTGACATCCTCGATATTCATTACACCGGTCCGAACGCCCTTAGCTGCACATTATCGATGAATAAACTTGTTTCAAAACAAATCTTCAAAATGAGCGGTGTTCCGACTCCACGAGGAACTTCTTTGACACCAAAGACAAAAGATACCCCTCTTTCTGAGCTCGGATACTACCTGCCTCTCGTACTGAAGCCGTGTTCCGGCGGTTCCAGTATCGGTGTATTTATCGTACATACAGAAGAGGAATACAAAGAAGCCGTTCATCAGTCCTTTGACATAAACCACGAAGAAAAAGTTGTTGTGGAGCCTTATATCAAAGGACAGGAATTCGCCTGCGGAATCCTTGCCGGCAAGGCACTCCCATTAGTGGAGATCGTTCCTAAAGCCGGACTCTTTGATTATGCAAATAAATATCAGGCCGGCGGCGCTCAGGAAATATGCCCTCCGGTATCAATAAGTGAAGAACTTCAGGAAAAAATGAAGAGAGCAGGAGAAGCCGCTTTTGAGGCGCTCCACATGGATGTATATGCCCGCGCAGATTTTATTGTCGATGAGTCTGACGGTGAGATCTATTGCTTTGAGGTCAACGCTCTTCCGGGTATGACCTCTGCCAGCCTGTATCCAAAGGCTGCCAAAGCATATGGATTAGACTACGGCGACCTGTGCGAACGAATCATAGAAGAATCTAAGAAGGCACGTTATCACTAGGAGGAGCTTTACCGATGAAAAATCTTACATTAGAAAATATAACCACCGCATGCCATGGTACTTATCACGGCGATGAAACCAGCTTCAAAAAGGAAGTTGCCGGCGTTGTGATTGACAGCAGAAAAGTCGAAAAAGATTATTTATTTGTGGCAATCGACGGCGCGAATGTGAATGCTCACAAATTTATACCTGACACCATTGAAAAAGGGGCTCTGTGCGTTGTGTCCCACGAAGATCTGGGCGAAACAGACTTCCCGTATATTCTTGTAGAATCTACCGGTCAGGCACTTCTCGACATTGCTAAATTGTACCGTGATTCCTTCGATATAAAAGTAGTCGGAATTACAGGAAGCGTTGGAAAAACAAGCACCAAAGAAATGATCGCTTCTGTTTTATCTCAGAAATACAATGTACACAAGACACTCGGTAACTTCAATAACGAATGGGGTCTTCCTATTACCATCTTCGAAATGAATGAGACACATGAAGTTGCCATTTTAGAAATGGGTGTCAACCACTTCGGAGAAATGAGACGGTTATCCTCTGTTGCCAGTCCTGATATCTGTGTCATTACGAATATCGGTATGGCACATCTGGAATTTTTCAAGACAAGAGAAGGTATCTTCCAGGAAAAATCCCAAATGATCCAGGACATGAAAAACGGCGGAACTATTATTCTAAATGGGGATGACGATATCTTAAGCGGCTGCGGTCCGATCAAAGGGGTTGCCCCGCAATTCTTCGGCATTGGCAAAAATAATGAATTCTACGCAGACAACATTACCTCCCTCGGACTGAAAGGCACATCCTGTACCATTCATCTTCCGTCCGGAGAATGCTTTGACTGCACTGTCCCGTTGCCCGGAGCACACATGGTATCAAATGCCCTTTCCGGAGCAGCTGTTGGATATAATCTCGACTTAACTGCCGGGGAGATCAAAGCCGGAATCGAACATCTTCCATCCATTCCGGGAAGAGGCGCTATCATCTCCACAGATAAACTCGTGATCTTAGATGACTGCTATAATGCAAACCCAGTCTCTATGAAAGCATCTATGGATGTCCTTGATCTCGCCATCGGTCGAAAAGTCGCTGTACTTGGCGATATGGGTGAACTGGGTGAGGATGCGTCCCGCATGCACTACGAAACCGGCGCTTACGCTTCCAAAAAAGGAATTGATCTTGTATGTGCAATCGGCACACTGGGAAAAGAGATTGCCGCCGGAGCTTCCGACAGCGGTGTCAAAGAAGTCTTATGGTTCGAGACAAAGGCAGACTTCCTTGCCGCAGCAGGTGAATTCTTAAAGGACGGAGATAACGTCTTAGTGAAAGCCTCCCACGGAATGCATCTGGAAGAAATCGTAGAAGCATTACAACATTTATAAAAGGAGTAGATTATGGACTATCAGCTTCTTGCATTAGATCTGGATGGTACACTTACCAATTCGAAAAAAGAAGTATCAGAGCCTACCATCAAGGCTCTGATACAAATACAGGAACAGGGAAAAAAAGTAGTTCTTGCCAGCGGACGACCGACCAGAGGTGTTGTTCCTCTTGCCGAGAAGCTTCATCTTAAGGACTACGGAAGCTACATTTTATCCTTCAATGGCGGACGAATTACCGACTGCCGGACAGGACAGGTGATTTACAACAAAACTATCCCTGACGATGTTGCTCTTCCCCTGTTTCACATCGCAAAGAAATACGCCGGCGCAGATATTCTCGCCTACACAGAAGATACCATCTTATCCGGGATCAGACCGAACCAATATACAGAATTGGAATCCCGCATTAATCATATGCAAATCATTCAGGCAAAAGATTTTCCGAAAGAAATCACGGAGCCTTCCAATAAGCTATTGATCACCGGAGAACCGGAGACCATTCAGCGAATTAAAAAAGAAGCAGAAGAATACTTCCGCTCCTATCTGTATATTTACTGTTCAGACCCGTTCTTCCTTGAGATCATGCCCCCTCGTATCGACAAGGCGCATTCTCTTCTTAAGCTCCTCACCAGTATCGGACTTTCCGCCGAGCAGATGATCTGCTGCGGCGACGGTTACAATGATCTCACTATGATCGAGACTGCCGGACTCGGTGTTGCCATGGCAAATGCCCAGCCTATGGTCCTCGAACGCGCGGACTATATTACAAAATCCAACGATGAGGACGGCGTATTGCATGTCATCAATAAATTTATGCTTGAAAAGAATTAAGCTCTAACTGCCCTTGAACAGTATCCGCAATATTTACACAACTGTTACCCATACGGTCAATGCTGTACAGGATACTGTTAAACGGCGCGGTAAGACTTGCATCGCATTTTCCCTTACTCACCCGGCTCATATGTGCTTTTCTCATACTAATATCAAGTTCCATGACCTTCTCCCGTTTCTTAACGAGCTCTTTCGCATGCTCTAACTTTCCACTCACAATTGCTTCCAGAACTTCACTGTACATCGTTTCAATCAGTTCAAGACTTTTCCCGAGATCCTTCATTGCCTCTTTCGAATACTTATACTTTTTCTCCATCTTTTCTTTGATTCCTCCGGCAACCTCACCGCACAGAATCCCCATACGATCAACGTCACTGAGCACGTACATGATTCCGGCACTCTGGGATGCCTGTTCCTCATTTAATGATCCGGAGGCGAACAGATCCGTCAAATATTGTGTAATTCGTGCATGAAGACTCTTTACTGCGTCTAATTTGCAATGCACATCCTCAATCTCTTTCTTTTCTTCATTTTTCAGCGCTTCTCTCGTCTGTCTGATCATATCCCTTACAATCTCACTGCAGTGAAGCACTTCTTTTGCCACCAGCTGTAAGGCTGCCGTAGGCTGTCCAAGCAGCTTCTCATCAAGATACAAAGGCTCCGACAAACTGTACTGTTCTTTCCGTCCGTCGGGAATAATACGCATGACAATTTTCACCATGAGCCAGATGAGCGGCACCCAGACCAGCGTCATGACACAGTTAAATATCGTATGCGTATTTGCAATCTGTCTTGAGATTACTTCAATCTCCGGTCCTTTCGGTGAAATCATCTGAATAAGCTTTGCAAACGGACCTACAAACCAGATAAACAGAAACGTACCTGAGATATTAAACACACAGTGTGCCACCGCCGTTCTCTTTGCATCCTTCGTCTGTCCGATGCTTGCCAGAACCGCCGTGATCGTCGTTCCGATATTATCTCCAAACAAAATAGGAATTGCACCGGCGAGACCGATCACACTCGTCACTCCGTCCGGGCCTGCCTGTGATGCAAAATTCTGTAATACCGCAACCGTCGCACTACTGCTCTGCACCACAAGTGTCATTAACGTACCAACAGCTACACCCAGAATCGGAACATCCGAGACTCTGGCGATCATCTCCGTAAAAACAGGGCTGTCTGCCAACGGTTTCATCACACTTCCCATGGTCTCTATTCCAAGGAATAATAAACCAAACGCAAAAATCGTCTGCCCGATATTTTTCACTTTTTCCGACTCCACAAGAAATGAAATAATAAATCCTACGAAGATAATTGCATAAATATAGTCACTGAGCTTAAATGCTATGATCTGCGCTGTCATTGTTGTACCGATATTGGCGCCGATAATAATAGATATCGCCTGCGGAAGGTTCATAAAACCGGCGCTTACAAATCCTATTGCCATTACTGTCGTTGCACTGCTGCTCTGAAGCACTGCTGTCGTAAGAGCGCCTGCAAGCACTCCCATCACCGGATTCTTCGTAAGAAGCGCAAGTATACTTCTCATCTTCTCTCCGGCAGCCTTCTGAAGGCATTCACTCATCATATTCATTCCGTAAATAAAAATAGCCAGTCCTCCAAGTAAGCCAAATGCAATCTGTACTTTCTCGTTCATCACTTTCTCCTCACATACAAACTTTCGATTTTACCATTTCAATATACATACTCTATGTAAAATTCTCTGTCAGAGTTATGTTAAATCTATGTAAAATTCTTTACATTTTTAACATTTTTCTTCAAAACACATTCATAATTTCTTCATTATTTTTTTCTTGCATATTTGAACTTCACATATGATAATATTTATATTATGATTTAGATATTTTCATCATATAAACTGTCTGATAAAGGGGATATTGATTCCCGGATAAAGGGGAGACAACTATGAACTATGAAATACTGAAAACTTATAAAAAACACTTTTCATTATTGGGACTTATGTACTTTTTGGGAGCGCTTATCATTATCGGTGTACAGGTTGCTGTTTCCATGTTAGTGCTTGCTTTTGCTCCGTCCCTTCTTGACAATCCGAATCTTTCGCTGCTTGTCTCTATGCTCCCGACTTACACCATAGCATTTCCGCTG
>FR892665.1:22043-28936 GCA_000433535.1 Dorea sp. CAG:317 | reverse complement strand
GGAGTTCAGATGAAAAAGCATAATATGAAACCTACTCAGCTTCTGGGGGCTTTCGCGATTTCTTACGCTCTTATGTATCTGAGCAATCTTGCCGGGCAGTTTTTCACAAATATTATAGGGATTATAAAAGGGTCTCCGGTAGACGATGCTATTGCAGATCTTGTCTCCGAACTCAACCCTCTGACTGCCTTCTTCGTTATGGTATTACTTGCCCCTGCCCTGGAAGAATGGATTTTCCGCAAGCTTCTGGTCGACCGAACCATCCGCTATGGGGAAGGGACTGCTATTTTCCTGTCCGGGCTGATGTTCGGACTGTTCCATGGCAATCTGAATCAGTTTGTATACACTTTCCTCATTGGCGCATTCTGGGCATTTATCTATGTCAAAACAGGGCGTCTTCGTTATACCATCTACCTCCACATGGCTCTGAATTTCATGGGTTCCGTCGGAAGCCTGTTTTTCCTTGGCGCAATCTCTACCCTGGAGGGCGGTTCTTCTGCCATGAACGGTTTTCACTTTCTTCTGGGGATGCTGATTCCACTGGCTATCGTCATTCCCTACTTGATTGTTGTGTTCGGACTTGTAATCTCAGGTATCGTTCTTCTTGTAACAAATTGGAAGCGCTTCCGACTGATTCCTGCCGAGCTCTTTATTCCAAAAGAGAAACGGTTCTCCGTCATTTTCTTAAACGCAGGCATGATCCTCTACGTTCTGTTCCAGATCATTCAGATCGTTTTGCAGCTATTTATGTGATGATTCTCGCGCCTGTGGCGGTCGCATGTGCGACATCTACATCTTACGCCGCAGTGCGCATCCTGCCGGAGGTTTTTTTATGGTATAGAAACGGAGTTTCTATACCATAAAAAAACACTGTGTGAATTGCTCACACAGTGTTTTTTTCACCTAATATAATACAATTATTTAAGGTTAACTTCAGCACCCTCTGCCTCAAGTTTAGCTTTGATTTCTTCAGCCTCTGCTTTAGAAGCGCCTTCTTTGATTACCTTTGGAGCTCCGTCAACTACTTCTTTAGCTTCTTTCAGTCCAAGTCCTGTGATCTCACGAACAACTTTGATAACTTTAACTTTAGATGCTCCAGCAGCTACTAATTCTACGTCGAACTCATCTTTCTCTTCTGCTGCGCCTGCTGCTTCTCCGCCTGCTGCTGCAACTACTACTCCTGCTGCTGCAGAAACACCAAACTCTTCTTCACAAGCTTTTACTAAATCGTTTAATTCTAATACTGATAACTCTTTGATTGCATCAATAAATTCAGCTGTTGTTAATTTTGCCATTTTATTATCCTCCATTTTATAATTTTTATTTTTTAATTTTACTCCTCTGTTGCTGGAGCTTCTTCTGCCGGAGCCTCTTCTACTGCTTCCTCTGCCGGAGCAGCTTCACAGTTCTCAGCGCCGCCCTGCTCTGCGATCTGATTAAGAACACGAGCAAGATTTGTAATTGGTGACTGTAAGCTTCCAAGTAACTTGGACAGTAACTCTTCTCTTGATGGGATCTTGGATAACTCTGTAAGACCATCTACATCATATACTGTACCTTCAATCACACCTGCTTTTAATTCAAGAGCTTTCGCATTTTTAGCGAATTTGCATAAAATTCTTGCAGGAGCTGTAGCGTCGTCTTTAGAGATTGCAAGGGCGCTTGGTCCTTCCAAATGCTCATCCAACTGTGCGAAATCAGTTCCTTCAAAAGCTCTCTTCATCATTGTGTTTTTACAAACTTTGTAGATGATTCCTGCGTCTCTTAACTCTTTACGAAGAGCTGTATCTTCTGCAACAGTTAATCCACGGTAGTCAACTAATACAACACTTGCTGCATCTTTGACATCTTCTGCAATAGCCTGTACGATAGGTTGTTTTAATTCAACTTTTGCCACGAATGGTGCACCTCCTTATATTATTTTAGGTATGCTGCCAAAAAAAACGCCTCTGTATCCAAAGACACAAAGGCACTGTAAATTCACTCATAACAGAATCTAACTTTCCTCGGCAGGCGTTTCTCAACTTACGCTCACGCACCTGCTGTCTTCGGCAACTTTAATTAGATTACCATACAATACAAGTTTTGTCAATATTTTTTTATCAAGACTTGCGCAATACCAACAAGACAATGTACATACTTCCTCTATGCTTCTTCCCGGTCATTGGTCAGTTTCAATTTATCAAGAATATAGAAAATCAGACTTAAAATCATGGCAACTACACATGCAAGCACCATTCCTGTAAGCTGGATGTTGCCGAAATTCACTTTGATACCGGACAGACCTGTCACAAACACAATTGAGGTCAGCATCAGATTTCTGGAGCGTCCGTAATCCACCTGCGAATCCACAAGAATACGGATACCTGAAGCTCCGATCATTCCGTACAGAAGGAAGGAAATTC
This sequence comes from Dorea sp. CAG:317, assembly GCA_000433535.1. Lineage (GTDB taxonomy): Bacteria > Bacillota > Clostridia > Lachnospirales > Lachnospiraceae > Dorea_D. Next base: position 26,531 of record FR892665.1, on the reverse strand, counting down.
CCCCGATCACAGGTCCCGGAATGGTCTGGATCAACATTGCCAGTTTTCCTACAAAGGAACAAATGATAGACAGCACTGCCGCTCCGCCGATCACTCGCACACTGTACACCTTAGTTACAGCCATCACTCCGATATTCTCCCCATAGGTTGTTGTTGGCACGGAGCCGATCAAACCAGATAACATGGTCGAAAAATTATCACCGAACAAAGAGCGGTGAAGTCCCGGCTTCTTGAGAAGATCGCGCCCTACAATCTTACTTGTCACAACCTGATGCCCAATATGCTCTGAAGTAATAACCAGAAGCACCGGCAGGATCATCATGATCGCTCCCAAATCGAACTTCGGTGTCTGAAAGTTCGGAACCGCGAACCATGCCGCCTCTGCCACCTGTGAAAAATCAAGAATACCACAGGCAAGCGCCGCAATATATCCCGCAATTACAGCAATCAGAATCGGAATAACCGACAAAAATCCACGGAATAAAATATTTCCAAAGACAGCAACACCGAGCGTTACCGCAAACACAATCACATTTTTCATATCTATGGTTTCATCCAGAAGTCCGGCATTACTTGCCGCAGAACCGGAAAGTTCCAGTCCGATCAATGCTACAACCGGGCCCATCGCCGCCGGTGGCAGAACAATATCAATCCAGTCTGTCCCACATTTATAAATAATAAAGGAAAGAACGCAGCCACAAAATCCTACTGCAACAAAACCACCAAGCGCATATTCATAGCCCATTTCAGCAATAACGATTCCCGCCGGAGCAAGAAACGCGAAACTGGAGCCAAGATAAGCCGGAGCCTGTCCTTTCGTCACCGCGATAAAAATTAAGGTACCAACTCCGTTCATGAATAACACGATTGCCGGATTGATACCAAAAATAAACGGTACCAGCACAGACGCTCCAAACATTGCGAACATATGCTGAATACTCAGAGGAAGCAGTAGCTTAAAAGGTACTTTATCCTCAACTTGAATAATTCTCTGATTTTCCATTTGATTTCCTCCTACTTGTATGAACTCTCACTTTTTATATTCTATCATACAAGCAGGAGGAAAGAAACTATCTTTTTCTTCCAGCTACAGCATTTGCATCCTTCCATCTTCCACCCTGCATATTTCTGCCCTGCTGGCTAAGAAGAAGTGACACGATGTTAAACATACTGGCTGCCGATGTGACTGCATAGAAGCGAGTATAATTTTCTTTGTTCAAATTCGCAGATACCCAACCGAAGCCTGTAAATACATTCACCAATATTAAGATTACAGTGAGTATCAAAAATGCTTTCCTGTTGCATATAGAAAAATACAGACCAACTGCTGCCAGCGCACTATATAGCAGCGCAGCCACTGCTGTATTTCTGTAGTTTCGCAAAAACTCTCTCTTCTTCATACTGATCAACAATATCAGAAGCAAGAAGATTGCAATCAGCAGAAATTCCAGCGCCACCTGTTCCTTCGTTATCACTTGAAGCCCCATGACACCCATTCCGATAAATGCGTGGACAGCAGGCGCCAGAAGGAGCGCTAATATCTGGAACAATACAAATTGAATTCCAAGCTTTGATGTACATTGAAAGACCAGCTCTGTCGCAATAGAAATGATACACCACGCCGCGAAAAGCCATGTGAAACGTCCACTTCGGAATATATTTCCAAAGAAGAAACTTAACACAGCGCTTAAAACAAATCCATAGATTAAAATCAGCCCTATGGTCCGATTTAATTGACGCACTGTAATATATTCTTTCTCCGTGTCCATACTTAGCACATCTTTGAATACTTCCGTAAGACGTCCCATCTTCTCTCCGAACATTTCACTGTTCATCGTCTCATACTGTATATTATGCTGTCTGATATACCGGCACATCCACTCGATCTCTTCCAGATTCTTTTTCTCTTCTTTTAATTCTTCTAGTCTGCACTCTGCTGCCTCAGGAAGCTCTAATTCTTTCTCAATAATTCTTTTAATATCCTTCACCGATATTCCCAGCATTCGCAAATATTTAATCTTGCGAAGCGCCTCTACATCCGAATCTCTATATTCCCTGTAGTTATTCGCTTCGTTTCGTTCCGGTGTGATCAGTCCTTCTTTTTCATAAAAACGGATATTGGCTCTTGTCATTCCTGCAAGCTTTTCTACTTCTTGTATCGTCATATCTAACACCTGCCTTTCCTTGTTAAGGAAATCATAAACTATAAACCTTGTTTACAGTCAAGTGCTTTCGATCTCTTTCGCTTACCTCTACTCCATTTTCTCTAAAAATGCTTTGTATCCGCGGTAGCCCTCGTAAATATCCGCCTTGCTTGCAATTTCCCAAGGCGCATGCATAGACAACACTGCCATACCGCTGTCAATGACATTCATTCCATAATTTGCCATGATATAGGCGATCGTTCCTCCGCCGCCTTTATCCACTTTGCCAAGCTCTGCTGTCTGGAAAGCTACGTCTGCTCCGTCAAAGACGCCTCTTAATTTCCCAATATACTCGGCATTTGCATCACTGGAACCACTTTTTCCACGACTTCCGGTATATTTATTAAGGCAAAGACCGTTTCCGAAAAATGCTGCATTTTTCTTTTCAAATACACCGGCAAACATTGGATCATACGCTGCGCTCACATCGGAAGACAGCATATAAGAATTCTGGAGTGCCCGTCTCACTTTCAGATCAGATTCTCCAACGGTCAAAGCCATGATCTCTGCTACTGCATTTTCGAAAAATCTGGAATGCATTCCGGTCGCGCCCACGCTTCCGATCTCCTCTTTGTCCACTAAAAGGCAACAGCTTGTACGTCTTGGATTCTTCACTTCCAACATGGCAAATAAAGACGTAAATGCGCAGATTCTGTCATCCTGTCCGTAAGCAAGAATCATACTCCTATCAAGTCCGCAATCTCTCGCCTTTCCAGCCGGAACCACTTCCAATTCTGCTGAAAGGAAATCTTCCTCCTCCATGTCATAGTTGTCTTTCAGGTAGCGGAGAATCATTGCTTTTACTAAATCCTTCTCTTTCTTTTCTTCTTCCTTCTCCTCTTCCACCAACGGTCTTGAACCCACCAGTACATCCAGAACTTCTCCTTCAATCACAACACTGGCTTTTTTCTCCATCTGTTCTCCTGCCAAATGAATCAGAAGATCAGAGATTACAAGTACCGGATCGTCCTCTTTCTCTCCGATTGTGATATCCACAGTCGTACCGTCCTTTTTTGCCACTGTTCCATGCAGCGCAAGCGGAATGGCTGCCCATTGATATTTCTTAATTCCGCCATAGTAATGTGTATCAAGATATGCAAGCTCTGACTCTTCATACAGCGGATTCTGTTTCACATCCAAGCGCGGAGAATCCACATGAGCGCCGAGAATGTTCATTCCTCTCTCCAATGGTTCCTCACCTATCTGAAACAGAGCAAGCGCTTTCCCCATCTGATTGACATATACTTTATCACCGCATTTGAGTTCTGCATTTTCTTTTACATATTCCGCAAGATCTTTGTATCCGGCTTCTTTCGCCATATCAACTGCAAGACTGACGCTTTCTCTCTCTGTCTTTCCGGCATCCAGACAGCTCTTATAGCGGCTGCTGACTTTTTCCACTTCCTCTAACTGTTCATCTGTGTATGTTTTCCAACGATTTACTCTTTCCAATTTTATGCCCTCCGTTTCCGTCTTATATTTCTTTTATTATATACTCTGTGTTATACTTGCGCAAACTATTCAAATATAAAGTATCCAACATCAAAACAACTCTTTCACTGTCGGATAAATCTTGCGGAATTTCTGATACCTCTCTTCATACTTGGCAACCAGTTCTTCTTCCGGCTCCACTGTATCAATCACTTTCACAAGCTTCTTGGCAATGGTTTCCACATCCTCATATTCTCCGCATCCGACAGCTGCAAGCATGGCTCCTCCAAGAGCAGGACCTTCCTCGCTCTCGATGACATCCACTTTCATATTCATTACATTGGCAATGATCTTCTTCCAGAGCGGGCTCTTTGCTCCACCGCCGCAGATCTTCGTCCGTTCCATCTGAATCCCCAGACTTCTCGCAACTTCCAGAGAATCACGCAGTCCGAACGCAACGCCCTCTAAAACCGCCTGCGTCATATCTTCCCTTGTCGTATCCATGGACATTCCAATAAACATCGCTCTTGCATCCGGATTATTATGAGGAGAGCGTTCTCCCATCAAATACGGAAGATAGAATACTTGGTTCTCCCCAAGCTTTGTAATTCTACTTTGTTCTGCCGCAAAATCTTTTGTCTTCAATATTTCTTCATTCCACCATTTATTACAGGAAGCAGCGCTCAACATACATCCCATCAGATGATAGTGCCCATCCGCATGTGCAAATGAATGAAGTGCATTATGCTCATCCACACCAAATTTTTTACTGGAGATAAAAATAGTTCCTGATGTCCCGAGGGAAATGTTGCACATTCCTTCTCCTACCGTTCCTGTTCCGACAGCGGCTGCC
>FR892665.1:8359-22021 GCA_000433535.1 Dorea sp. CAG:317 | reverse complement strand
GGCTGCCGCATTGTCTCCGGCTCCCGCGATCACCTTCACATCCGAAGATAATCCCAACGCTTCCGCAATCTCACGCTTCAAGGTCCCAACCACTTCGAAGCTCTCATATAATTTCGGAAGCATCTCTTCCGTAATGCCACAAATGTCAAGCATTTCTTTCGACCAGCAGCGGTTTTTCACATCCATCAGAAGCATTCCCGACGCATCGGATACATCTGTACAAAACGAACCGGACAGCTTATACGCAAGATAATCTTTTGGAAGCATGATCTTTTTGATTTTTGCAAAATTATCCGGCTCATGTTTTTTCATCCACAGAATCTTCGGCGCTGTAAATCCGGCAAACGCAATATTTGCAGTATATTCTGATAGCTTTTCCTTCCCGATTACCTGATTGAGATAATCCGTCTCCTCACCGGTTCGTCCGTCATTCCATAAAATCGCCGGACGAATCACCTCGTCATTTTCGTCAAGCGCTACCAGACCATGCATCTGCCCGCCGAAACTAATCCCCGCCACATTCTCTTTGTCACACTCGGCAGTTAACTCTTTGATTCCGTCCATCGCTTGTTCAAACCAATCCTCCGGCTTTTGCTCTGACCAGCCCGGATGTGGAAAATACAAAGGATATTCTCTGGAAACAATTTTTTTAATCTCTCCTTTTTCATCCATCAATAACAGCTTTACTGCTGAAGTTCCTAAATCTACGCCTATATATAGCATTTTTCCGCCTCCTCATTATGCACAACAGCTACCATACTATTTCCAATTATAACACATTTCCAACCACGCTGTCGCTCCACCACTATAGCCGCCCTTGCGCTTCTCCCACCTCTATCATATTACCGTCAGGGTCATAGAGACGCACTGCCCGTCTCGCACCTTCTGCCGCTTCCGGCCAAGAGAGTATCTGGATTTCCCGCTCATACTTCTGAAGCTTTTCCAAAAAAAGTTCAAGGTCCGTTTCTTCAAAATAAAGTTCTGAAGCATGATTCTTCCAGACAACTTTCTGCCCGAGTGTCTCTTCCCACACCTTAGATTCCTGCAAAACCAGACCTTCTGTCAGGATTGCATTCCCTTCCTGGTCAAGAATGACATCCAGACCGAACAGCTCTTTGTAGAATTGTTTGGAGCTTTCTATATCTTTTACAACGATCACTATATTTTTCAACTTCATTTCCCCGTCCTCCTTCTTTCTTCCATCATAAAAGACTGCCCGCCATATGGCAAGCAGTCTTCATCAGCTTTTTACTTTCCTTCGTATTTCTTTAACTCTGCCAAAGCTTCATTTCCCATCAAATACAAGATTCCGATGTTGAAGATTGTCATCAGACCAATCCCCACATCTCCAAGATCCCACACAAATGTATATGTTGCGATTCCTCCGATAAACAGCATGATAAGCGCCAACACTTTATATGCGGTCTGCCAGCCCCACTTGTCTCCGAACAGATAGGACACATTACTTCTTGCATAGAACAAAATGCCGAGGAACGTAGAAAAGCTGAACATAAATAATGTCGCTGCAATAAAAATCACACCAAAATCACCCAAGTGGAATTTCATTGCTGCCTGGAGAAGGTCCATCCCCTCCTTACCGGCTACAAGATTCTCCGGAACGAGAAGCATGATCATTGCTGTACAACTGCAGATTACAATTGTGTCAATAAAGACACCCAGCGCCTGAGCAAGACCGGACTTTACCGGCATGTCACACTCTGCTGCCGCTGCCGCACATGGCGCGGAACCGGAACCCGCTTCATTAGAAAACAAGCCTCTTTTTACACCGTTCATAACGATTGTTCCAAAGCTTCCGGCAACAACCTGGCGTAAACCAAATGCTTCACTAAAGATTCTTCCGAATACTGCCGGCATACTTCCTATATTTTTCACAATAATGAAAATGGTAATGACAAAATAGCACACTGCCATGATCGGCACCATAATATCCAATACCTTTACTGTCGCATTTTTTCGAAGAACGATAATCGCTGCCCCGATCACAAGTACAATCGTTGTGTAGATCGGTGGAATGTGAAATGCATTTTCAAAAGAAGACGCCACGGAATTACTGATTACCTGGCTGATTCCACACCAGCAGATAAGTCCTGAAACAGCAAAAAGAACTGCCAACCAGACATGGTTTTTCTTCTTCCCGCTCTTGCGCTCAAAATATCGATGGATATAATATGCCGGTCCACCTCTGAACCCACCGTAGAGCGGGTCTTTTTCTTTGTACAGTTGTGCCAGCGTTGCCTCGACAAATGCGGTAGATGATCCGATCAGCGCTGTTACCCACATCCAGAACACCGCTCCGGCACCTCCGGCAGACACTGCCGCTACTACACCGACAAGATTTCCCATACCTACCCTTGTTGCTGTAGATACTACAAGTGTCTGAAACGTTGAAAGACTATTCTTCTCTTCTTTCTTTCCCTTCAGCGCACGCACCATATCCGGGAACAGTCGAATCGGCAAAAACTTCGTCCTCACTGTAAAATAAATTCCCGTAGGAATCAACAAGATTACCAGAAGCGAAAGTCCCAGACTATTCCCTCCCGGCAACGGAATCGTTATAATATCCCCCCATAAAAAACGATATACTGCCTCAATGAATGCAACCATATTTTCTCTTATTCCTTTCTCTGCTTTTCGCACTTTAACGCTATGAAGCATCATACCATAAAAGTCTGGTGCGCGCAAGAGGCTATGCTCATTTCTTTAGTAGGACGCTATGTTCTCAAGTACCTTTTGATTCAATCTCTCCACTGCCTGTCTTGTCATGCCGGAAGAACGCTTCTGGCAAAATACATTTTCTCGTTCCAGAAGACTTTCATCCCCCAAGCCCATTAACGTATCGCAGAAATACCATGTATTATTTTTTTCCAGCCATTTTTCTATTGCTTTCTGATCGAAGCATGGACTGAGCGCAGTATTGAAAAGTACCTTGTTCTCTCCCATCATCGCAAACTCTTCTTCATACAGCAAAGTCACATTCTTGCTCAGACAACTGCAAATGATATCGCACTCTTGCAGCAATTCCGGAAGTGCCTGATATCGATAGCCTTGCTTTTCTTCCACTTCCGGTTTTCTTGATCTGCTGTAATATCTTACATCCGCGCCCATCATTTTCAATGCCCGCGCGACTGCCTGTGCACTGGCGCCAAGTCCTAAAAGTCCCACTTTTGCGCCTGATACCTCAGAAATATCTCCGAGAAGCGGTTGATAACCATCCGCACCATGCAGACGACGGATACTGTTCATCAGTACATACTCTGCCACGCCTTCATCCCCGTAATCGCGGATTCCGGTCACTACGATTCCATGTTCTCTGGCATATGCAATATCCACATTGGAACTTGCCTCAGAATACAGACTGCAACACATGCCGATATATTTTAAATTCGGACATTCAGACAAAATGTCTCCACCGATCGCATGTGTGTAGCTTACAAAAATTGCATCCGCATCACCAATTCTTGATACAATTTCTTCTGCACTCTCCGGCTGTGTATCATAGAACACTACTTCATCACAGTAATCGTTCAACAGCGGCTTGTTCTCCTCTAAAAATGACACCGGTTGAATTGCTACAAGTTTCTTAATCTTTTTCATCTCTTTTTCCTCTCTCTTCGTTTATTTTATTTTCACATTTCCATGCCATGGCTGACCTTACCGCATGGCTGGTATAAGCTCTAACAAATCACAAAATTTCTCAATTGACGGATATTCCTCTTCTACTTGTCCAAATCCGTATTGTGCATAGATCATCGGAACTTCCGCCTGTCTGCATGCATTCGCATCCCCTTGCGTATCACCTACATATACAGCCTTCTCAAAGCCGTTGCGTTCCATAATGATCCTTATATTTTCAGCCTTTAATTTCCCGGTATCGCCGGGACAAGTATAATCAGTAATCGCATCACCCAACCCGGTATTTTTCAAAAAAGCTTCGATATATCCGGCCTGACAATTACTGACAATACAGACTTTATATGTCTGCGCCAACTGCCTGATTACCTCCGGAACCCCTTCATATACTTTACACGGCGCTGTTTCCATCCATTTATTTTGGCGAAGGAACAATGCTTTTGATAACTCCAGCTGATCTTTTTTCGTAAGTTCCGGGAATAAATCTTCCATTATTTCTTCTAAAGGCTTCCCAAATTCTTTTTTCAGTTCTTCACTTGTCACTCTTCGTTCTAAGTCCGTTTCTTCTCTTAAAACTTCATTCCACGAAACTGCCACTTCATCTGTAGAATCCCACAGAGTACCATCAACATCAAAGATAACTGCATCCATTTTAATCCCTCCGAAACAATTTATTTTCTCTATTTTCATTCCCATCCCCACTCATTATATCATTGTCTTTTATAAAACGAAATGATATAATTAATTTAATTCAAAAATTATTTAAGACTCTTTAAAACACTTTAGAAAAGGAGGATTTATGTATTATGAAACACGGAATTTACTATGCCTATTGGGAAAAAGAATGGGCTGCGGACTACTTGTATTATGTTGAAAAAGTCGCACGTTTAGGCTTTGATCTTCTGGAAATCGGTGCTGCACCATTACCGGAATATAGCACAGATCAGATTAAAGCACTCCGCGATTGTGCCTCTCAGAACGGAATTCAGTTGACTGCCGGATATGGTCCTACTTACGACCATAACATGGGCTCTTCAGATGCGGGTATTCGCGCCGGTGCATTAGAATGGTACAAACGTCTCTTTGATGTTATGGAACAGCTTGATATCCATTTGATCGGCGGCGCTCTCTATGGATATTGGCCGGTAGACTTTAGCAACATCAACAAAGAAGAGGATTGGAAGCGAAGCGTTGAAGGAATGCATCTTCTTGCTCCTATCGCCAAAGAACATGATATCAATCTCGGAATGGAAGTACTGAACCGCTTTGAATCCCACATTTTAAATACTGCCGAAGAAGGTGTTGCCTTCGTAAAAGAGGTCGGACAGGAAAATGTGAAAGTAATGTTAGACACCTTCCATATGAACATCGAGGAGGAAAGTATCGGTGATGCAATCCGCACTGCCGGCAATCTTCTCGGTCACTTCCACACCGGTGAATGTAACCGTATGGTTCCGGGAAAAGGACGCACCCCTTGGAGAGAGATCGGAAATGCTCTCCGCGATATTGAATACGATGGAACTGTTGTCATGGAACCATTTGTCAGCATGGGCGGTCAGGTTGGTCGAGATATTCATATCTGGCGCGACATCAGCCGCGGTGCATCTGAAGCAGAATTAGATAAAGACGCGAAAAATGCAGTTGCATTCCAGAAATATATGTTGGATTGGAAATAAACTCCAAATAAAAACCAGAGTGGTCAACAATTGACGCCTCTGGTTTCTTTTTTATGGTTCTGACACAACCTCGCTTTCCCCTTACATAATATGAATCATTTACAATGATAGCGCGGTTTCCCTTCGCTCTTCTTCCCCTTTGACGTTTGGCATATCAGCTTCTAAGCTGTGCATCCATTTTTTCCTGCGAAACACGATTAGTGAGATGCCGAATCTGACACACTCTTCTAAAGAAAGGATGAAATATACATAAGGAATAGACAAATTCAGCACAAATGCTGTAAGCAACCCAAGCGGCACTCCGAACAACCATGTTCCGATGATGTCAATCATCATAACATATTTTGTTTTCCCACCGCTTCGTATGATACCGCCGCCAATAATCATATTCAGCACCTTAAATGGAGCAACAATAGTATAAGCGAGCAAAATTTGCCGGGTCAATTGCTTTACCGTTTCCTCAACCTGATAGATTTCAACATAGAACCCACTTGTAAATACAATAAATATCGACAAAACGGCAGCACCGACAAACCCGTATAAAATCAGCTTTTTTGATGCTTTATAAGCATTATCGTATTCATGGCTTCCAAGCATTTTACCTATGATAATACCGGCAGCCTGCGATAATCCGCACAGAGCACCTATCATCAGACCTTGTACGGGGTTAATTAAGGTCATTGCGGCACTTGCATCTGTTCCCATATGTCCATAGATTGCGGCATATACATTTTCTCCCAAACTCCACAACGCTTCACAGACCAATATCGGAAGCAGTATATTCAAATATTGCTTCCAATGAAATCTTGATGCATTCTGTTTTGCACTTTCCTGTTTTTTTAAGCCGTCACGGTATTTTATGATCATAGCAAACATGACAAGAAAGTTAACGCCTTGGGAAAACAGGGTGGCAACAGCCGCGCCATTTACACCTATCGCAGTGATTCCCAATTTCCCAAAGATCAAAATGTAGTTCAATCCTGTATTTATAATTGCCGATATTATGCTTGCATATAAAGGCAATCGAGATTTTTCCATACAACGAAACATCGTAGAAAGCAGTGTCGCTCCTGCAATTGGCAAAAAAGTTCCCGCAACAATTCTTAGATAGTCGGCAGACACAGTAAGCGTTGAAGCATCTTTCGTATACAATCCCATAATTTGCTTCGGAAACATAATACAAACCACAGTAAATCCCAGTGCCATAATGGTAGCGAGAATCAAATTCAAATAAAAACTCCTGCGTATTTCCCGCCTGTTCTTTTGCCCCATATATTGAGAAATCATAATTCCTGCAACTGTACCTATTGCTGCAACTAACACAGAAAAAACAGAAGAGAATTTCCCCGCAAATCCAACACCTGCAACATTCACAGTTCCAAGCTGACCAATCATAATTTGGTCAATTATGCTAAAAGACGCTTGCAGCATAGATTGCAGGGCAACAGGAATTGCCAGATTGCATACAGTATTAAAAAAGTTCTCTTTCGATTTCATAAGTATCCCCCTATGATTTGTTCTTACTTTTATTCCTTTATTTTCCTGATGCTGTCCCGTTTAATCAAAATGACAGACAACGCAAAATCCCCCGGAAGTCACGACTCTCCGGGGGTCCATTTTCTTTAGCGGAACATAATCATTTTTTTATATTTTTGTAATTCTTTTTGAATTTTTTCAAATTCCGGCATCCGCCATTCCCAGTTGGGGCTTCCTACCGTTCCCGGCGTATTGATATGACCTTCTCTGCCCTGCCCCAGAAAATCTGCTGCCGGCAGAATTGCATACTCAGCACGGCTCTTTAATGTATAAGCAATCAGTCTGTCCTTGACACTGCCCTGACCAAACCCTTTTCTTTTCAAAAATCTACGCACCTTACACTGCGCTCTGCGCGAAAGCCCTTTGTACCACTCCATCAAAGTATCATTGTCATGAGTCCCCGTATAAATAATGATATTTTCCACATCATCGGAACAGTCGTATGCATATTTTCCCTTTGTATCAATATCGAACACGAGAATCTTCATGCCTTTTAAATGATAGTGATCCCTTAAGGCAAGAACTTCAGGCCGCAGATCACCCAAATCCTCGGCTACCAGATTGACCTCTGGAATCTTTTCTTTCAAAGTATCAATAACCTGATACCCCGGTGCCTCAATCCACTGGCCTTCCACCGCTGTAGGACAGCTTGCCGGAATCTTCCAATATGTATCAAACGCACGGAAATGATCAATTCTGATAATATCAAATAACTTACTACTGTAGCCGATTCGGTGCACCCAGAACTGGTAGCCATTCTTTGCCATATACTCCCAGTCATAGATCGGGTTGCCCCAGCGCTGACCAGTCGAGCTGAAATAATCAGGCGGTACTCCTGCAATAAAAGTGGGATGTCCGTCCTCATCCAGAAGAAAGTTATCCTTTCCCGCCCATACATCTACGGAGTCCACACCCACATAAAAAGGCACATCCCCCATGATCTGAATGCCACAACTATTTGCCGCATCTTTCACCTTCATCCATTGAGTATAGAAGATATACTGCAAAAACATCTGGTATGCAGCTTCTTCCTCAATCTCCTTTGGAAGAGGCGTTCTGGTCTTCGGCCAGTCTTTTTCTTCCCTGCTCCATTCATTCCAGCACGTTCCGTCATTGGAAGCTTTCATAGCTTTAAACACACCGTATTCATATACCCATTCCATAGAAACAAATTCTTTGTATTCGTCTGTCTCTGTCCCGTTCTTTTTTTGGAACACTTGGTATGCCTGTCTCAGGTAAGGGGCTTTGAATGCGCGTACCCCTTCATAATCCACACTCATCTCATGCTCCCTGAAAGAGGGGATCTCATCCTCCAAAAGCCCTTCCTCCTTCAGAAGATCCAGGCTAATGTACAATTCATCCCCTGCACAGGAAGAATAAGGCTGATATGGGGAGTTCCCGTATCCAACCGGATTCAGTGGCAAAAGCTGCCAAATCTTCACTCCACTGTTTTTCAATATTTCAATCCAACGATATGCAAATTCGCCCAACTCTCCTATCCCCGTACGTGACGGGAGGGCGGACAACGGCATCAAAATCCCTGTCTGTCTCATGTTGCGTTCTCCTTACTTTATAAGTGCCAGATATCCTGATTATACTCTGCAATTGTTCTGTCAGAAGAGAAGAAACCTGCTTTTGCAATATTCACCAGCATTTTCTTTGCCCATGCATTCTTGTCTTCATAATCCTTCAGCATCTGCTCTTTTGTCTGAATATAATCCTTTACATCAAGCAACGCCATGAACCAGTCTTTTTCCACAATTTCCTTGTACAGACGTCCTAAATTAACCGGATCTCCGATACGCATCAGGTCCTTACTTATAATAAAGTCCACCAGTTCCTCTACCATCGGGTCATTGTCGTAAATATCCGCAGCACAGTATTCTCCGGTTTCATACAATTTGATAATCTTTTCGGATTTCTCACCAAAAATGTAAATATTATCATCCCCTACAAGCTGGTGAATCTCCACATTCGCTCCGTCCTCTGTTCCAAGTGTCACAGCTCCATTCAACATGAATTTCATGTTTCCCGTACCGGAAGCCTCTTTTGAAGCCAATGAAATCTGCTCAGATATATCGCAGGACGGAATCAGTTTTTCTGCCTTTGTCACATTGTAATTCTCTACCATGACAATCTTGAAGTACGGACTCACTTCCGGATCGTTGTCGATGAGCTGCTGCAGGCAGAGGATGAGATGAATGATGTCTTTCGCAACCGTATAAGCCGGTGCTGCCTTTGCCCCGAAGATCATTGTAAGAGGTCTCTTCGGCAGGTTGCCTTTTTTGATCTCTTTGTATTTCCAGATTGCATACAATGCATTCATCTGCTGTCTCTTATATTCATGCAGACGTTTAATCTGGATATCGAATATTGCATTTTCATCAATATCCACATTCTGCGTCATCTTCAGATAATTTTTCAATTCTTTCTTGGCATTTCCCTTGATCTCTCTGAGTTTTTCCAGCACTTTTTCGTCATCTTTGTACTGCAGGAGTTTTTCCAGCTCTTCTGCATTTTCCATATACCCCGGTCCGATCAGTTCTTTGATATACTCTGCCAGATCATGGTTGCAGTGCACAAGCCATCTGCGGAATGTGATTCCGTTTGTCTTGTTGTTAAATTTCTGCGGATAGATATCATAAAACGGTTTCAGTTCTGACTCTTTAAGAATCTCTGTGTGAAGAGCTGCAACACCATTCACTGCATATCCGAAGTGAATGTCAATGTGCGCCATGTGCACTCTGTCCATGTTATCAATAATGTAGACTCTCTCGTCGTGGAAATCTCTTCTCACTCTTCTGTCCAGATCGCGGATAATCGGCATCAACTGCGGAACCACTTTCTCCAGATAACTGATCGGCCATTTTTCAAGCGCTTCCGCAAGAATCGTGTGATTTGTATATGCACATGACTTGCTCACAACATCCACAGCCGTATCAATATTAAAGTTCTTCTCTTCTGTCAGGATACGGATAAGCTCCGGTATCACCATTGTCGGATGTGTATCATTGATCTGGATGCATACATGCTCGTGCAGGTGATAGAGATCTACGCCTCTGTCCTCCGCTTCTTTTATGATGAGCTGTGCCGCATTGCTCACCATAAAATACTGCTGATATAATCGCAAAAGTTTTCCCGCCTCATCGCTGTCATCCGGATAGAGGAACAGTGTGAGATTCTTTTTGATATCATTTTTATCAAACTGGATACCATCGTGAATGATTGACTCATCCACACTGTCCAGATCGAACAGATGAAGCTTATTACAGCCACTGTTGTACCCCGGCACATCAATGTCATACATGGTAGATTTCAATGTGAAATCTTTGAACGGTACTTCAAAGCTCACATCTGTCCTTGTCAGCCAGCTTTCGTCTGTAATCCACGGATTCTTCTCTTCTCTTTGCTTATTATCCTTAAATTTCTGCATAAAAAGACCATCATGATAATTCAGTCCTACACCATCTCCATGAAGTCCCAACGTAGCAATAGAATCCAAAAAACACGCTGCCAAACGTCCAAGACCTCCATTACCCAAAGATGGTTCCATTTCCATCTCTTCTATCTCTGTCAGGTTGTGACCATGATTTTTCAAAACATCCCTTACTTCCTCAAAAATGCCCAGATTAATCAAATTATTGGATAACAGTTTCCCAACAAGAAATTCAGCAGAAATATAATACAGCTTTCTATCTCCGCTATTTCTTTCCATTTGTTGTAATTGTTTTTTTGTGAAATTTAACAATGCAATGTATATTTCTTCTTTAGAGGCTTCATCAAGAGATTTACTTAAAATAACTTTCAATTGTTGCTCAATACTTATATTCATCTTTTACTTTTAGCCTTTCATATAATTTTTAGCCTTTTACTGCTCCTGCTGCCACACCTTTAATAATATGTTTCTGACAGGACAGATAAAAAATAACTACCGGTATCACTGCCAAAATCAAAGCCGCCATAACTGCTCCCATGTCTACGCGTCCATAACTTCCTTTCATGTACTGGATCGCAATCGAAATCGTCTTATATTTATTTAAATCCAGCACTAAATATGGAAGCAAGAAGTCATTCCAAATCCACATAGTCTCTAAAATACCCACAGATATATAGGTTGGTTTCATGATTGGAAGTACTACACTAAAAAATGTACGAAGCGGAGTACAACCATCAATCATAGCAGCTTCTTCGATTTCCAATGGAATAGATTTTACAAATCCGCAGAACATAAACACAGCAAGCCCTGCTCCAAATCCCAAATAAATAATGATAATTCCCCATGGCGTACGCAGTCCTGTACGGTCAGCAACCAGAGACAGTGTAAACATAACCATTTGGAATGGAACTACCATTGAAAACACACAAAGAAGATAGAATAATTTCGTAAATTTTGTCGTAACCCTTGTAATATACCAAGCACACATTGATGTACATACTAAGATTACAAGCACGGAACCAACAGTAATAAAAACTGTCCATCCAACTGCACTTAAAAGTTCATATTTATCAATCGCAGATATATAGTTTTCAATACTTGCAAATGTCTTTCCTGAAGGAATTCGGAAAGGCTCTTTGTTGATATAAACTTTCTTCTTAAATGAATTCATGAGCACAATCAAAATAGGTAAAATATACACAATACCTATAATCGTAAATACGCCTGTGCCTATCCAGCTAAAAATACCTTTTTTCGTTTTCATTTATTGCTGAACCTCCTTTGAACGTGTCATACGCAATTGAATCATGCCAATTGCTACCACAAGTATGAAGAATAATACCGCTTTTGCCTGTCCTACACCTTCCCATCCAGTACGTCCATAAAAGGTATTGAATATATTAAGCGCCATCATCTCTGACATTTTAGATGGTTCACCTGCTGTCAATGACAGGTTCTGGTCAAACAGTTTAAATCCGTTTGTGATAGACAGGAATATACAGATTGTTATGGACGGCATCATCATTGGAACCGTAACTTTCCACAGTCTCTGGAACCGGTTTGCCCCATCAATCTGGGCAGCTTCTATTACATCTCCCGGAATTGATTGCAACCCTGCTATGTAAATGATCATCATATAACCAATCTGCTGCCAGCTCACAAGTATAATCAATCCCCAGAATCCGTACCATTCATTTAACGCAAGTGCTGTTTCATACTTTGCAAGAATACCGTTAAAAATCAGCTGCCATATGTATCCAAGCACAATTCCGCCGATTAGATTTGGAAGAAAAAATATGGTACGGAAAATATTGGTTCCCCGAAGTTTTTGTGTCAATGCCATCGCAAGAGCAAAAGCAAGAATATTGATCACAATTAATGACGTGACCGCAAACAGTGTCGTATACCAGAACGAATGTCTGAATACAGTGTCCTTTAAAGCTTCCACATAATTTGAAAAACCGATAAATTTTGCATCTGTTACAGTTGTAAACTTACATAATGACAATCCAACTCCCAAGACGAATGGAATAATAAATCCAAGTATAAATGCGAAAAACGTTGGCAATACAAAAATCGGCATATATCGTTTCATAGATTTTTCCATTTTTATATCCTCCTTAAAAAACGGCGAGGACTTCAAAACCACCTCGCCGTTTCATTATGTTTGTCCTCTTCTATTTTGTCGCTGCTGCCTCTGTTGCCCATCCGTCTACAAAAGCAGTAACCACCTTATCCCAGTTGGCGTCTGTCTGATCAGCCGCATATGCTGTAAGAGCAGATCCAACACCATTTTTCCATTCTTCTGAAGGCATTGTTGAAAAATTCCATGACACAGGTGTTTTTCCTTCATCCAGATACTTATTAGCTTCATTTACAAGTACATTCTCAGATTCAAGATTTGCATTAAACGGAATTACAAATCCCATATCTTTACACATAGATTCCACACCTGTTTCTGATGTCACACACCAGTTCATGAAATCCAGTGTTGCCTGAATATCCTCTTCAGATGCTTTTGAGTTTACACACCAATAGTTTTCTGTTCCTGTGCAGACACCCTGTTCTTCTTCACCTTCCACACCAATATAAATCGGAAGCATTCCAAGATTCTCATCACCAAGATCAACTACGTTATTGTATTCCCATGTTCCGTTTTGATAGAATACTGCTTCTTCTGTAACAAACTCTGCTGTAGCATCATCTGCAGTCTTCGTTGAAATTTCTGTCGGCTTACATGTTGCATTATTGATATAGAGATCCCAAATCTGGCGATAATTATCAAGATAAGTTCCCTTGATTGCCTCTGTGTTGTTTATTCCTTCGTCTTTATATTCATAATAAATCGGAAGATTTGCTAAATGTGTTTTAAATCTCCAATCAGAAGATCCGTCCATTCCGGCAGAAGTAAATGCTGAGAATCCAAGTTCATCTTTACGTGCTGTAATGTCTTCTACAACCTTTTTAAAGCTTTCAAAATTCGTGATATCTTTTGCTGAATATCCTGCCTTTTTCAGCAGTCCTTTATTATAGATAATACCGTAATTTTCAATCACGTATGCGATTCCGGACATTTTATCGCCATCCATCAGTGCAAAGCTATCATCTGTAAGCTCCTTAGCGATATCAGAATCTTTCAAATCATAGCAATAATCCTTCCACCCCTGCAAACCAACCGGTCCATTAACCTGGAACAACGTAGGAGCATCTGTCTTTGCCATCTCTGACTTTAATGTTTTTTCATACTCACCGGAAGCTGCTGTCAGTACAGTAACCGGAACCCCTGTTTCATCTGTGTAAGCTTCTGCCAGTTCCTGCCAGTACTCATCTGCTTCTGGCTTAAAATTTAAATAGTAAACCTTT
>FR892665.1:0-8259 GCA_000433535.1 Dorea sp. CAG:317 | reverse complement strand
CTACTACAGCCGTCATTATGACAGCCAGCATTTTTTTCAATTTCATAATTTTTCCCACCTTTCTTTGAACAATCCTGTTGTCCCGTTGCTGAGTATAATATTATCAAAATTAAAAAAAATGCTATAATAATTATCCAACTCCAAATACAAAAAAATATACTATTTTTCACTCTCACATTGCTGAATGCTTTCGTCCGCCCTTCTGACAAACTCTTCCTCAGTCATTTGATCTTTCGCTAATTTAGGAATGATCTCTCCCAGTGTTTGTTCCTGCAGAACAGAGCTCCATTTCACCTGATAGTTGGGAACAATCTGCGGATTTTCCGTATAAGCTTTAATATAATCATTCAACAATTGAGAGTTATTCTGAGGGTCTGCGCTTAAAAGTTCTTCCTTCTGTTTGAGATTAAAAGCCGTACGATATTTCAAGAAAACAACTGCCGCCTTTTTTACTTTCTCGCTATAGCCTGACACGACTCCCCAGCCGAAAGTTTCCGGAGAAGAGATAAGTTTATTTCCCGGAAACGGCGAAAAGCGAACACTGCTTTCCATACTTTCAGGTATCTGGTCTATCATCCAATATCCGTTGGGTATCATAGCCACTTTCCCTGACACAAAATTTTCATAGGCGACATCAAAGTCATTGTACATTGCATTTTCCGTCGTATACTGAAATAACTTTTTCAGAGTGCCTGCCAACTGCAAGCCATTTTCATTTTGATAGCTGTCGGGATACAATGCGTCCATAAACTGCGCCCCCTCCTCCGAATCTGCCAGCTCGGCTGTCGCAAGGAGCATCGGCGCCCATGCAGTCCCTTCCGTATGTAAAGCAAGCGGCGTAATTCCGCTATTTTGCAATTTGTCGCAACAATCCCAAAACTCCTCCCATGTTTGCGGGAATGCTTCTATACCAGCCTTGTGAAAAAGCTGCTCATTCCAGAACACACCGGAGCAGGAATAGAAGGCAGTGCTAAGCGGAGCAAGATAGATACTCCCATCAGACTCTGTACATGCCTCAAGCACCGCAGGCTCGATCATCTTTTTCCATTCCTCATCTTTATTGATCACCGGTGACAGATCTTCAATCCGCTCATCTTTTAACATGAGCTGATAAAAAGATGGAAGCAGACGAAGATCTGTAATGATTGCCGGAAGTTCATCCGTCACATTCAATCTTTTCAGATTGGTACGATATTCTTCTTCTGTCTGAAGCGCCCACTCTACATCTATCTGATACCTGCCTTTATATTCTTCATTGAACGCAGTAATCACGTCCTCCTCATTTTTATTTCCCGTACTCGGGTCAATGGTCAGAAGCATCGGAATCTTTACTTCTTCGGTATACTCCGTGCGTTCTGCATCCTCTTGACGGGAACACCCCGCCAGACCCAAAGAAAACATTATACTAATAAATATTACAAAGACTTTTTTATATTTCATCATTCTCTTTCCCACTTTCCGGCAACTGTATAATACACCTTGTTCCACACGATTCAATTTCATAGTAAAAGCGAACTTCATCACCATATTTTAAACGAAGCCTTGTAATAATATTTACTACTCCATATCCATGCTTTTTATCAGGAAATACTTTTTTCAATTCAACTATGGGCACGTCTGACAACGAATTAATTCTATCAACCATTTCCGAATCCATGGGAATTCCATTGTTGTAGACCGTAAAAGTCAATTTCCCTGACAGCTCCTTCACCTCTATCCGAATGATGCCCCCTTCCTCCATATCGGCAAGACCATATTTTATTGCATTCTCTACTAACGGCTGTAAAATGAGTTTTAGAACCCATCTTTCGTTTTTTTCCACTTGACAATCTATTTCGTAAGTAAATAATCCACTGTTGCGAATCTGCAAAATCTCCACATAACTTTGCACATTTTCCAGTTCATCCCCTACTGTCACAATGTCTTTGCCTTTGCTTAACGACAGCCGCAGATATGTTGACAATGACTGGATCATCTTCATAGTTGTTTTTTCTCCGTTAATCCTTGCCAGCATATAAATAGTGTCCAATGTGTTATATAAAAAATGAGGCTTAATCTGATTGATGAGCATATTCAGTTCACTTGTCCGAAGTTCCTTCTCCTGTTTCTTGATTTCATTCAGAAGATTTTCTATGTTCTGAAGCATCTCATTGTACGAATTTCCTATTTTGTCCAATTCTGTATTTGTCTCTATTTTTACCGTATGAGAAAAATCTTTTCCGTCAAACTGCTCCATTTCTTTACTGAGCATTAAAATCGGCTTTGTAAATATTTTTGAAATATAAAAACTTACCTCCATTGCAATTATGATCACCACGAGATAAATCACCAATAATACCAGAGTAATCTCGGTCATCCCCCGATTTAACACTGTATTAGGCACCAAGGTAAATATGGTAAAACCGCTTTCCTGCTGGCGATATGCCTGCAGCATTCCGCTGCGCAGCCGTTCTCTTTCCAGAATCATTCCCGCCCCTTTGTATTTAAATAATCCGGTTATTTTTTCTTCATCCTGCTCATTCAGTACAAAGGACTCCGGTGTGTATTGCATGCAAAGGTTGCCCTTGTCATCAACAACTCCAACGACGATATCTTCTATTTCTTTCTGTTCTTCCACAATACTTCCCAGATACTTCTCATCCATTTTAAAAAACAGCATCCCCGGAGCATGTACATCCTCCATATTGCGTACATTACGTCCGATAAACAGTTCCGACCTGCCCGTATGGAACAATGTATCTTCCCGAAAGAACCATTGGGTCTCGGCGTAATTTGATGAAAGCTTTTTCTCTATTCCGCTCTTTTTAAAGTCCTTATATGAAAGATCTGAATATGATTTTGTATAAACATTTTCTTTATTATCAACATAGCAGTACTCTGACACATAATCTAAATCTGTATAGGCAAAATACTTACTCAGGGCATTTTTCTCCCCCAGCTCCAGTTCTGTCGCCTGCAGGCTTTTCTGAACAGTTTTGTCAGTAATGCACTCGGCAGTAACCTCTTCGCTTTTCTTATATAAACCGTCAAGGGTAATGCCCATTTTTTCTGTCATGAACTCATACTTATCCAAAACCACGTTTGACATGTTTTTTCGCACATAAATCCCAACACCCACGCTGGATAATAACAATGCCAACGCAAGCAGCAGCACGATATTAATCAAATATTTCTTCTGTATGCCTGATATTCTCTGTATTTTCATAGGTCATGTTCCTTTTTATATTCGCTGGGAAGTTTTCCGGTATACTCTTTAAACAAATGGGAAAAATACGAAGAATTCCCAATACCAACTTGTTCACATATAGCCCCTATACTAACTTTCCCTTCTTCCAACAGCCTTTTTGCCCTCTCCATTCTTCGTTCCATCAAATATTTCTTAAATGTCATATGAAATGTGTTTTTAAATATCCGTCCAAAATATACAGAATTTAAATATACATGATTAGCTACTGACACAATTGACAGGTCTTCTTCATTCAAATGCTCCTCTATGTATGCAACAGCTTCTGACATATATTCTTTGAAAAACTTTGTTTCATTACCGCATCCTTTTTCCTTCCTCTTCTCAATCACATTGCACAAAATTTTGTAGCATACATCAATCGATTTACCGGCTGTCAGTTTTTGAATATTGGAATAGTATTTTTGATACTGATCCATTAGTTCTTCCGTAATCCCGTACGAATTCCTTAACATCGACTCTGTCTTCAGCATAATCCTGTGTATCTCATACATCTGCCGTTCTTCCTCTTCCGGAAGTCCATAAATAAAATGAATAAATCCTTCTTTCAGTTCCTTAACGTCATTTCTTCTGATTGCATTAAGAATCATGGTTTCATAATCCTCAGAGTGTGCTTTCTCAACATCTTCCTCCAACTCTTCCGGCATTGTAAATGCACTGGCTCCCGACATACATGCCAGTTCAAATAATTTTGCCGCCTCATTGTAACTTTTTTTAATGCCTTCTATTCCCTTATATGGTTTCGATATTGCCGCAACGACCGGATAATCTTTTTCTTTTACCATTTCAAACAGCTGCTTTAGCGTGATAACAGATTCTCCACTTAACGCCTTTATAATGAAGATGATGGCATTCTCTTCACTTTCAAATGCCCAGTAAAAAAAAGAGGCACCGATATAGTTTTCCAATAGTTGGAGCATTGCAAATTTTTTTGCCTCGTAATCAAGTGAATTTGTGATCTTGTATGAAAGATCAACATCCACATAAGCTGTAATGAACTTATCATTCTTCTCTAAAGTTGTATCTAACGTTTGAAACGCTTGTTCCACCTTTTCGATCGAAAGTTTGTTTTTTACATATTTTTGAAGTATGACCTTTAGAAATGTATCTTTGTCCTTGACGATCAAATCTTCCCATCTTTCCAGCTTTTCTTCATTCTGAATCTGTCCCATGCAAGATTCATATGCTCCACACATAGTTTGCCTTAATTCATCATCATTAATGGGTTTCAGTAAATAAGCAAATGCCCCAAGATCACAGGCTTGTTTTGCATATTCAAAATCCCGGTATGCACTGAGCACAACAAAAAGACAATATATTTTTTCCTTTTCAATCTCTTGCATGACCTGAAGTCCCGAAACCTTTTTCATTCTGATGTCCGTCAAAACTACATTAGGTTTTTTATCCTTTATTACCTGAATAGCCTGATCTCCATCTCTGGCGCTGCCTACAACTTCAAACCCCATCCCTGCCCAGTCATATGTTTTCAACAGTCCTTCTAATAAAATAGGTTCATCATCAACAATAACCAACTTAAGTAATTTCATAACTTTTATCCTCTATATCTTTTATTTTAAACACTCCGGATTTTATGATTAAGCATTATTCTTGACCATAAAGGAATGTTCTGCAGATAAGTTCTATTACCTTTTATTATAAAGAATCCATTATGCAAAGTACAGTAAAACCCTTTAAGAAAAGAGCATTCCTCTCTCAAAGGGATTCCGATATAGATATAGTTGCTATTGTGCAGGGAGAGCGAGAATTAGTGTTCATAAGTGCGAAATATCTTACTCCATATTCCTCTTATCTAAAAGACGACAAAAAAATTTTTGTGACCGCACTTGTTAACAATAAAATCTTTGGATTGGAAGAGATATATAAGTGTATGTTTGAAAACATATTCAGTCCTGTTTTAGACAGGTATCATTAGCCACCCAATATCAAGAATCACATTCTGATGTATTAATGGCATAAATGCCGTTGTCTGTGAGTGGCTAAAAAAGGGGGGTTCTTTAAACCGGATTTGTATCTTACCCACATATAGCTATTGTCAATGTTCCACAGACCATAAGCAATAAACCGACCGTTGATTTCTTGCTGAGTTTTTCTTGAAAAACCATATAAGAAAACACTACCGAAACTAAAATACTCATTTTATCAATAGGAACTACTACACTGACAATTCCATTTTGAATTGCATAATAATAGCACAGCCAAGAAGCACCTGTTGCCAAACCTGAAAGAACAATAAATAAAAGTTCCTTTCTGTCAATATCTCTCAATTCGTGGTGCTTTCCTTTGATAAACACAATTCCCCAAGCCACCACTAAAACAACGCCTGTTCTGATTGCTGTCCCAAGATTAGACTCCACACCACTGATACCAATTTTTGCAAGAATAGATGTGAGCGCAGCAAATACCGCAGAGCCTACAGCATAAGGAAGCCATATTCTTTTTGTTTCTTTATGGTCTGAATTCTTTTTTTCAATCATAAGAAACACACCAACAGCAAGCAGGGCAGTCGCAATAAGCTTTACAGGTAAATTGTTAGTTTCTCCAAACAATATGATAGCAAGAAGTACGCTTAAAATGGTACTGGACTTATCAACCGAAACAACTTTATTCACATCTCCAACAGATAATGCTTTGAAATAACATACCCATGATGCACCTGTTGCAGCACCGGATAGAATTAAAAATAATAACGATTTATCATCAATCTGCATGATTGTATCAGCAGATCCGACGATAAACACCATAATCCATGAAAATATCAATACTACAATTGTACGCAAGGCAGTAGCTATGTCAGAGTCTGTTTTCTTAATACCACACTTTGCCAATACTGCTGTCAGACCTGCGAAGATGGCAGATAATACTGCCATAACAAGCCATATCATTTTTCTTTCCTCCACCAACTTCAAATTCGATTTTTCTTTCTTCTACATTTGAGAAGTCGATTTCAACCTTAGCAGGCTCTGCGTCTTTTGCAGAAGCTGTGAAGGTTGTCTGCGCACCGTTCTTTTCTGCCGGAGCTGCTTTCTTAGCCGCGTCGGCGCCGATTGTCTTCATTGTCGGGAACACTACGGAACTTACGGTATTATGCCCGTTTATTCAGTATTTTCAGGTGTTATCTTTCCCTGCTTTGAAGTATTATAAAGTGCGATTGAGTACCATAAAATATGAAAATGCTGTACCTTTGCTGTACTTCCATACTTCTGCTGTGCTCGGCGATAAGAACTATAAAATCTCTTTTCTAAGCTCTGTTAAAATACATCTAAATTCGCCGATAAATTGTCTAATGCTTCCTTCTTTGTCATCTCGATAACTTCAGCATAAATATCCATTGTGGTCTCAATGCTGACATGTCCCATTACTGACTGAATAACCTTTTCCTATGTTTTTTACCAAAATCATATTATTAGTTTCTCAACTTGACCTGTATCAACAGGTCAAGTACAGGTCAAGTACAAGTTAATTATCGTTCCACACATACTTCTGCTTAGAACTGGTTGGTTTATCAGGTATTGTAAGCTTAATCTTTTTAGAATCTATCAAAGGAATAAGTATTTTATTTCTAAAATGATCCCGCGATTTTATTTCACAGAATTTCTGCAACTCTGCTCTTGATCTTGGCTCCCTTAAATATTCTCTTAATTTAGCAAGCAATTCTATGCTAATATCAACCTTCACCGCTGAGTGTTCGAGGGTATCACCCTTTGGAGCATCAACATTCTTGTCACGCCATACTCCATCGGCACCAACCTGTCCATACTGTCCATATCTCAATAAATTTAGATACTTTTCACATCCGTATGCGGTAACGGAAACTCCACCACCACTAGCATCTATTATAGGAAGTTAATGAGCTTATCAGCTACACCTTCCGGAACATTCGCTCCATAACGTATATTCTCAGCACCATAAACAGAATGAATCTGAACACTAGCAAGAATCCCCAATTTATCATTGATTTTATTAGGTAAAGCTTCCAACATTTTCTTTGACTCTTCTATACCAACAACATATCCATCATCGTTTACACCAATGTTCAATACCCCACCATCAGTATTTGCATAACCACAAAGCCATTTCAGGTAATCTTCTTGCCAAGTCCACTTCCACTCTATCGTCTGAGATTCTTGTTCTTCTCCTGTTTTAATTGACTTATTAGTAATCTCCATATTGAAACCACCTTCTTCATTTATCGTGATTATTCTTAACATATTTTCCGGACTTTATCCTCATATCACTAGGCTTCTCTGCATCCACCGGAATTGCCCATGCCATACCAAATTTAACGCAGCCTAGTATTCTTTCTTCATTACATAGTGTGTTAATCCTTCTGATACTTATATTCCATTTTTGAGAAGCTTCTTTAATTGTCATGTATTCATTCATCTTTCTATCCCTCATTGCAAAAATAAATACTACGAACTATTTTAATTATATTCCATTCTTGGAATAATATCAATCCGTTTTTCATTTGACCTATCGTAATATGAACGTAATGTGAATTGTTTAATTTGTCTCATTTCCCTATACCCATATAACATATAACTTCGAGAACAAATGCAAAAACTATCAAACTTCTACAATTCGGAAAGCGTTCTTCTGCATAACATCCTTCTGTGATATAATCCTCTAAAAAGGAGGAATCACGCAAAAAATGCATGGATAATCCACCATAAGGAATGACATCCAAGGACATTCGCAACATGAGCGAGGATGAACTCCTGGATATGGATTATTTCTTAAATGAAGACGATTTGCAGGCTTTTTTCATTCAAAAGTTCGATAAAGATCGAACTTTCCTATAAAGTTAAAAAAGGGCACTCTCTGAAAGATTTTTCTTTCAAAAAGTGCCCTCAACAATCAAATTAGTACAACTTCGCTCCTGCCGGAATCTTATCATCAAGAATCAGAACATTGAGTCCTTCTCTTCCTTCTACAAGGTGTGTAGCGGAGATGATCATACCACAAGAATCAATTCCCATCATCTTACGTGGTGG
>FR892664.1 GCA_000433535.1 Dorea sp. CAG:317 | reverse complement strand
GAGGGACAGTCCGTATATGCGGGAACTGTTTTGGAGGAAGGCGAATTGGAAATCGTAGTCAGAGCTGTATCAGGCTCTACCCGGTTTGAGAAGATTGTAACAATGATCGAAGATTCAGAGAAACTGAAATCAAACCTGGAAAGCAAGGCGGAACATCTGGCGGACCGTCTGGTGCCTTATACTCTGGCTGGAACAGCTATCGTTGGTCTGCTGACACGAAATGTTGCAAAAGCGCTCTCAGTTCTTATGGTGGATTTTTCCTGTGCATTGAAGCTGGCTATGCCGATTGCAGTCCTTTCTGCAATACGGGAAGCAGGACAGAATGGAATTACCGTAAAGGGTGGGAAGTATCTGGAGGCTGTGGCAGAAGCAGATATCGTCGTATTTGATAAGACCGGTACGCTGACAAAGGCGAAACCAATCGTAAAAGAAGTCATTGTGTTTGGCGATTATCCGGAACCGGAAGCTCTGCGGATTGCTGCTTGTCTGGAAGAACATTTTCCACACTCCATGGCAAAAGCCGTCGTGGATGCTGCAAAAAGAAGAAGTTTGTATCATGAGGAGATGCATTCCAAAGTAGAATATATTGTTGCCCACGGTATTTCCTCCTATATAGAAGGGAAGAAAACAGTCATCGGCAGCAGCCATTTTGTGTTTGAGGATGAAAAGTGTCGGATTCGTCCGGAATATCAGGAGCGGTTCGATACGCTTCCAGGAGAATATTCTCATCTGTTTCTTGCCATTGACGGAGAGCTGGTTGCAGTAATC
>FR892663.1:751-2349 GCA_000433535.1 Dorea sp. CAG:317 | reverse complement strand
GCAGGTTTCAAAACAATTGGTTTTGATGTGCAGGATGAAAAAGTTAAGCTTGTGAATGAAGGACATAATTACATTGGTGATGTTGTAGATAATGACCTAAAAGAGTTGGTTAATGATGGAATGTTGACAGCTACCACAGATTTTAGTTTTGTTAAGGATGTTGATTTTATTGCAATCTGTGTTCCAACACCACTTGATACTCATCAGCAGCCGGATATCAGTTATGTGAAATCATCTACAGAGGAGATTTCTAAATATCTTACGAAAAGAACGATGGTAGTGTTAGAGTCTACTACATATCCGGGAACAACTGAAGAATTGATTAAACCAATTTTAGAAGAAGGTTCAGGCCTGAAATGTGGAGAAGATTTCTACCTTGGATTCTCGCCAGAACGTGTAGATCCAGGTAACTTGATTTATAAAACTAAGAACACACCGAAAGTTGTAGGTGCTATTGGGAAAGATGCAACAGAAGTAATTGCAACGATGTACCGTGCAGTTCTTGAAGGAGATGTGTATGAAGTATCCTCACCGGCAATTGCTGAGATGGAGAAGATTCTTGAAAACACATATAGAAATATTAACATTGGTCTTGTCAACGAATTGACAATGCTTTGTAACAAGTTGGGAATCAGTATGTGGGAAGTTGTAGATGCTGCTAAAACCAAACCTTATGGTTTTCAGGCGTTTTATCCAGGTCCGGGACTTGGCGGGCATTGTATACCATTAGATCCTTATTATTTATCATGGAAAGCAAGAGAATATGGTTTCCACACATCAATGATTGAGAGTTCAATGATGATCAATGATCAGATGCCGGAATACTGTGTAGAGCGTGCAAGTAAAATATTAAATCGTCATGCTAAGGCAATGAACGGGGCGAAAGTACTTGTTGTAGGTGTCGCCTACAAACAAGATATCGATGATTACCGCGAAAGCCCAGCTCTTCGTGTAATAGAGGTATTAAACCGAGAGCAGGCCAATGTTGATTTCTATGATCCATGGATTGATGAATACAAATATAAAGGAGAAAAGCATCAGGGAATTAAAGAAATCAGCCCGGAAATTGTTGCAGATTATGATCTGATTATGATTACAGCGGCACATACAAATGTCGATTACGACATGATTCAGAAAAATGCAGTAGCAATCTTTGATACAAAAAATGTTATGAAGAGTATCGAAAATCGCGAAAATATCGAAGTTTTATAGGAGGTATAAAAATGAAGTATGCACTTGTGGGATGTGGAAGAATTGCAACAAATCATGTAAAGGCAGTATTAAATAACAATTTGGAATTTGTAGCTGTGTGTGATGTGATTCCGGAACATATGGAAGAACTGCTGGCGAAACATGATCTTCAAAATGATACAAGCATTAAGCGCTATACGGACTACAAGAAGATGATTGAAGAAAATGAGATTGAGTTGGTAGGTATTGCTACAGAAAGTGGTCTTCACGCAGAAATTGCATTGTATTGTATTGATCATGGAATTAATCTTATTATTGAAAAACCAATGGCTATGAGCATGCAGGACGCTACAGAGATTATCAAACGCTCTGAAGAAAAGGGTGTGAAAGTATCTGCTTGTCATCAG
>FR892663.1:0-680 GCA_000433535.1 Dorea sp. CAG:317 | reverse complement strand
AGCAGGACGTTTCGGAAAACTTTCCCATGGCTCTATTCACGTAAGATGGAATAGAAATCAAGGCTACTATACACAGGCACCTTGGAGAGGAACCTGGGCGCAGGATGGTGGTGCTCTTATGAATCAGTGTATTCATGGAATTGATCTTTTGCGCTGGATGATGGGAAATGAAATTGATGAAGTTTATGGTGTTACCAGACAGCAGTTCCATGATTACCTGGAAGCTGAAGATATCGGAATGGCTGTTGTAAAGTTTAAGAATGGCGCAGTGGCTACCATCGAAGGGACAACAAATGTTTATCCACAGAATTTGGAAGAAACTTTATACTTATTTGGTGAAACAGGAACTGTAAAATTGGGCGGAAAATCAACAAATAATATTGATGTTTGGAATTTTGCGGATGAGACCGAGGAAGATCAGGCGAACAAAGGTCTTGAGGAAGCAACAAGCAATGTCTATGGTAATGGACATACAAGTTTATATGCAGATGTGATTGATGCAATTAAAAATGACAGAGCTCCGTATGTAGATGCATATGCTGGAAGAAATGCATTGGAACTCGTTCTTGCAATTTATAAGAGCCAGAAAGAAGGAAAGGCAGTGAAACTTCCTCTTGGCGAATTTGCAAGTTTAGATATGACAGGAGAATTTTAAGATGAGTGATTATTTTGTACATGAA
>FR892662.1 GCA_000433535.1 Dorea sp. CAG:317 | reverse complement strand
TATAATGTAAATATTTGTCCGATAATTGTTCAGAAGTCATTTGAACCGGTAAATCCGGCAGGTATTGATGCATCAATACCGCAAGTTCTTCTTTTGTTTTCACAACATTGTAAGGTTTCAGCGGATTATCCGTATCTTCCAAAATTCCCAATTCTTTCATCAGATTGATATAAGGTAAGATACTTTGTTTCGTTTTCTTAAATCCCAATGCTGTGATATGTTCTGACAAGTATTTTGCAGATGTATATCCACGTTCATCTTCTATAATCAGCTTCATTACAAGAGCGATTACAGTATTTTCCCGGCGATTCATCTCATCAGCAGGACTGTAATTGATTAAATCAGACAAACCATATTTTAAAGTAATTTCTGGCATTCCCTCTTTATCTACGTCAATTCTCTCAATCAACAGTTCAATATCTCTTCGGTCAAGAGTTCCACCTGCAATGATTTTATCAACTACATCCAATGCGTTTCTCAATTTGTCCTTTACATCCGGTGTTTCTATAGTAGTTTCATTCAGTTCTTTTTCCTGCATCTCCAAACCATGAATCTGCGCCAGTAAATCCTTTTGCATAGAATCATAGGTTTCATGGATTAAATCCTCATTTTCAGATGCTATGGATAAATCTTTTATTTTTTGTGTTAAAAGTACCTTTAGTTGATTTTTTCGGTTTTGAATTTCTTCCTGAAGATCCTGTCGTTTTTCTGCCAGCGTTTTCTTTTCCGCCTCAAAGTCCCTCATATCATATGTGGAAATCACTTCACAAAGCGCTTCTCTGCACAGTTTAATATAATTCAACACATCTTCCATCAAATCATTTTCCTCAATCAGATGCGCTTTCTCACAATACCGCCTGCCTTTCGTATTATAGGTAGTACAAATATAATATTTTCTTTCTCTGCTGGATGTTTGACGCTTAATCGGTGTCAAACGACTTCCACAATCTTTACAAAACAAACAGCTTCCAAAAGGATTGGGAATTTCTGAACCGATCCATTCCCCCCTGCTTCCACGATAATTCGTGCGATTACGCTTTTCCTTTAATTCCTGTACAAGAGAAAAAGTGGCTTTATCAATAATTGCCGGATGATGATCTTCAAAAATACACTGTTCTTCTTTTGGAACACGTTTATCCTTTCCATGTACTGTATTTCTGGCACGTTTTCTTAAACGAAAAGTTCCAATGTAAAAATCATTATCTAATAATTCTTTCACCATGCTGTCAGACCAAATGGTTGCGACTTTCTTTTTACTTATGCGACCTTCTTCAATTTCTCGTTCTCGCTGTACCATAGAAGGCGTTGGGATACCCTGGTCGGTCAAATAATTTGCTATTTTGCGATAACCGGATCCGGAGATATAAAGATCGTAAACCATTTTGATAAATTCTGCCTCTTTGGGAACGATTTTGATGATACTTTTGTCTTTCGTATCCCGACAATATCCGAAAGGTGGTTTTGTCATAAGAGTGCCTTCTTTTTGTCTAGCTCTGATCGCTCTTTTGATTTTCTTACTGGTATCTTTTACATAACGCTCATTGAACCATGTTTTAATTCCAATGGTGTCGTCGCTGGAATCAAAAGAATCGTAATTATCATCAATGACAATGAGATGTTTTCCGCGTTCCTGAAATTCATCCAAAAGCAAAAGAACCTTCGCATTATGTCTGCCAAGACGAGAGAAATCTTTCACATATACGGTATCAATATCTTTATCTAAATCAGCCATCATCTGTTGAAATCCTGGTCTGTCAAAAATATAACCTGATATTCCGTCATCTTCATACCATCGGTCAATAACCATTCCATGGTCAGATGCATACTGATTGATAATTAACTTCTGATTTTCTATAGAAACATAATTTCGCTTATCGTCATCTCTTGAAAGACGCACATATCCAGCATTCATGTCCTCATCCTTTCTGAAATATTATTTATAGAATAATGTAATATAATTATATATCGAAAAATCTTTTTCGTAAACGGATTCTCATATGATTTTACAATGAATTATATTATTGTGAATAGTAAATATGGGCGAGAGAATGTCTCCCGCCCATAGAAATTACTGATTGATTTCTTTTATATGGTTTCGAATCAACGCTTTTATTCCATTATGTATATTTTTATCCGGCTGCCCATCCGCAAACGTGACAACCCGAAAACCTATTTTCCTATATTTCTCCTTATCTGCCTCAAAGTCTTCTGAAGATGTATAATCTGTTCGCCACAAGTAATATGTAGGTTTCTGCAGAGCTATCACACTCTTTCTATTTCTGATGTCTATACTAAGATATAAACATCAGATTGTTTTTGTGCCTGTCTGCTCTATAATATTTTCAGTCTGACTTGATTCGGCAGTAGCAAAAAAGGTTTTCATTTTTCCCATTTTTTCATGGGCAATATCACTCCGATAGCTAGAACCGCCAACATATAACGGAACACACATTTCTAAAATACGATCATAAATTCGTTTCTTTTCTATGTTCGTTTCTTCTTTTAATTGTTTTATCGGAAGATTGGTAGTTACGATTAATGGTCTGCCGGAGCGATATCTTCGGTCAATTACACTGAATACAATTCCAAGAGCATACTCAGAATTTCGTTCTGTGCCAAGATCATCCAAAATTAAAAGTTCATATCGTGCCAAGGCATTGATATATTCTGTTTTATCCTCTAATGGAAACATATCATCAATAATTGTATTAAAATTTGTCATCTTCACAGTAATTTCCCGATTCAAAAGTGCGTTGGCAATGCAACCGGCTATGTAACTCTTTCCGGTTCCTATTGGTCCCCACAAGAGAAAACCAATATGATTTTTCTTCATATCATTCCAGTTTGCTGTGTATTCTTTGGCCTTCTCGATGGTAGTAGTCTTTTCTGCCAGTTCAAAATTCCAATCATACATTCGTGGTTCTTCAAAACAGATTTTTCTATTTCTTTCCACTAATTCGCAATGTTCTCTTTCTTTATATGCCTTTTCTTCTGCTTCACGCTTTTGACGGATACATGCACATTGTCTAAAATGTTTTTTCATACCAAGAATACTGTCTGGAGGGAAAAATGCCTCTACAGGTTCTCCACAAATCTTGCAATATGCTAATCCATCTGCACCTAAATATGTGTTTTCCTGCTTTATCATAGACTATCGCCCTCCTCATATTCGTAATTTACTCCAATCTTATTACTAAAATTATATTTTTCTTTTACTTTACTAGGTGGCACATTTCCGACCATAGAAGAGGCTGTTTTCCGACTGAATGAAGGACAGCTTTTCATCCCAATGGAAGTTTTATTTTCGTCTGTCTGCTTTACATCCGGTTCAGAAATCAACTCTATACAGGGGATTCGCATATATAAATGATTTGGTTTTGAAAATCCTCCGGAACTGCGAATCAACAATCCATACTCATCTAATTCCTTCATGGCAGCCTTTACAGAAGTACAACATTTTCCCCATTTCAAAGAAATTTCTGTAATCGGAAAGACGAAATATACATATCCGTCTTCATTGAGCCAATGGTTTTTCTGTGAAATTCTGGCTCTGTCATATAACAGCATATAAAGTAATTTTGCATTTTGAGAGAGTGGTAGCTCTAACAAAAATTTAGGGAACTGATAATAGGGAAGTATCTTTTCCGTTTCCATCATATATTCAAATTTCATATTTTCTTTTACCTTTCTGAAAAATTAAGGAGACGGATGCCGGCTTTCCCAAAGAGATTTTTATGCTTTATTAAAATTCTCTTTTTATATCTCCCTATATAACGAAAGGAAAAAAGCTCATTTTACAGGGTGCGGAGAAAAATATTTTTAGATGAACAAGATCCACCCATGTTTAACGTTATCGCGTTTCCGCCTCCGTTCACCTTATGGGTGTTCTCTTGATGGAGAGTGACAATTCCCCATACCCTTGCTTATATAATTGGCTTACAAAAGAATTTGTTCGCATCACCATGTGTATTTTCAAAAA
>FR892661.1:91988-107122 GCA_000433535.1 Dorea sp. CAG:317 | reverse complement strand
GATAAGACCATAGTTGTTGCAGTTGAAGATCATGTAAAGCATCCTCTTTACAAAAAGATCGTAAAGAGAACTTACAAATTAAAAGCACATGATGAAGCAAATGAGTGCAACATTGGTGACAAAGTAAAAGTTATGGAAACAAGACCTTTATCTAAAGACAAGAGATGGAGACTTGTTGAGATTATGGAGAAAGCAAAATAGTATAAGGAGGGAAACCTGCATGATACAGCAAGAAAGCAGACTGAAAGTAGCAGACAATACAGGTGCGAAAGAGTTACTTTGCATTCGTGTTCTTGGCGGTTCAACAAGAAGATACGCTAGTATCGGAGATGTGATCATTGCCAGCGTTAAAGATGCAACACCAGGCGGCGTTGTTAAAAAAGGTGATGTAGTAAAAGCTGTAGTTGTTCGTACTGTAAACAGTACTCGTCGTAAAGATGGTTCTTACATCCGTTTCGATGAAAATGCTGCTGTAATTATAAAAGACGATAAGACACCAAGAGGAACCCGTATCTTTGGGCCAGTAGCACGAGAGCTTCGTGACAAACAGTTCATGAGAATTGTTTCCTTAGCTCCGGAAGTACTTTAAGGAGGTCAGGACATGTCAATGTTAAAGATTAAAAAAGGCGACACTGTAAAAGTAATCGCTGGTAAAGATAAAGACAAAGAAGGCAAAGTTCTCTCTGTAAACCAGAAAGACGGTAAAGTTGTTGTTGAAGGCGTGAATATGCTGACAAAACACACAAAACCAAGCGCTGCCAATGCAAATGGCGGAATCATCCATCAGGAAGGTGCAATCGACATTTCTAATGTTATGTATGTGCACAAAGGAACTGCTACAAGAGTTGGCGTTAAAATGGATGGAGACAAAAAAGTACGCTACGCAAAATCAACAGGCGAAGTGATCGATTAATCGAAGGAAGGAGGACTTGAGCTTTGAGTAGACTGAAAGAGCAGTATCAGAACGAAATCGTTGATGCATTAATCAAAAAGTTCGGATATAAAAATATTATGGAAGTGCCAAAACTCGACAAAGTTGTTATCAACATGGGTGTTGGTGAAGCAAAAGACAATGCAAAACTGTTAGATTCAGCAATCGGTGATCTTGAGAAGATCACAGGACAGAAAGCAGTTGTCTGCAGAGCTAAAAAATCAGTTGCTAACTTCAAATTAAGAGAGGGCATGGCAATTGGATGTAAAGTTACTTTAAGAGGAGAAAAAATGTATGAGTTCGTTGATCGTCTGATCAACCTTGCATTACCTCGTGTACGTGACTTCAGAGGTGTTAACCCTAACGCATTTGACGGAAGAGGAAACTATGCACTTGGAATCAAAGAGCAGCTTATCTTCCCGGAGATCGAGTACGATAAGGTTGACAAAGTAAGAGGTATGGATGTTATTTTTGTTACAACAGCAAAAACTGACGAAGAGGCTCGTGAATTGTTAACACAGTTCAATATGCCGTTTACAAAATAAGGAGGTAAATTATGGCTAAGACAGCAATGAAAGTAAAACAGCAGCGTAAGCAGAAATTCTCTACAAGAGAATATAACCGCTGCAAAATCTGCGGACGTCCACATGCATATTTAAGAAAATATGGCATCTGCCGTGTTTGCTTCCGCGAACTGGCATACAAAGGACAGATTCCTGGAGTTAAAAAAGCAAGCTGGTAAGCTTGAACACTTAGAAAAGGAGGAAAATAATTCATGACTATGAGCGATCCAATTGCAGATATGCTTACAAGAATTCGTAATGCAAATACTGCTAAACATGATACAGTAGACGTACCTGCATCTAAGATGAAACTTGCTATTGCTAACATCTTATTAGATGAAGGATACATCGAGAAATATGATGTTGTTGAAGACGGAGTATTTCAGACAATCCATATCACATTAAAATATGGTACAGATAAGAACGTGAAAGCAATCACAGGTCTTAAGAGAATTTCTAAACCGGGTCTTCGTGTATATGCAAACAGCGCAGATGTACCGAAGGTATTCGGAGGACTTGGAACAGCGATCATCTCTACAAACCATGGAGTGATCACTGACAAAGAAGCAAGAAAACTTGGCGTTGGTGGAGAAGTACTCTGCTACGTATGGTAATTATCAGAAACTGAAAACAGAGCGGCAAGAACCGTTCCGAAAATTTAAGTTAAGGAGGATAAGGCAATGTCACGTATTGGAAGACTGCCAGTTGCAATCCCAGCAGGCGTAACTGTTGAAATTGCAGAGAATAATAAAGTGACTGTAAAAGGTCCAAAGGGAACTCTTGAAAGAGAACTCCCAACAGAGATGTCCATCAAATTAGAGGGCGAAGAAGTTGTAGTTACAAGACCAAATGATTTAAAGAAAATGAAATCTTTACATGGTCTTACAAGAACACTGATCAACAACATGGTTGTTGGTGTTACAGAAGGATACCAGAAGGTTCTGGAAGTAAACGGTGTTGGTTACAGAGCAGCTAAGTCTGGAAAGACATTGACATTAAACCTTGGATATTCTCATCCGGTTGAGATGGAAGATCCGGAAGGCGTAGAGTCAACTGTTGAAGGACAGAATAAGATCATCGTTAAAGGTATTGATAAAGAAAAAGTAGGCCAGTATGCAGCTGAGATCAGAGACAAGAGAAGACCGGAGCCATACAAAGGTAAAGGTATTAAGTATGCTGATGAAGTTATCAGACGTAAAGTTGGTAAGACTGGTAAGAAATAAGAAAGGAGAGTGTAAAAATGGTTAGCAAAAAATCAAGAAGTGTAGTTCGTGTTAACAAACACAGAAAATTACGTAACCGTTTAAGTGGTACAGCAGAGTGCCCACGTTTAGCAGTATTTAGAAGTAACAATCACATGTATGCACAGATCATTGATGATGTAGCTCAGACAACTCTGGTTTCCGCTTCCACTCTTCAGAAAGATGTGAAAGCAAACTTAGAGAAGACAAACAACGTTGATGCTGCAGCATATCTTGGTAAAGTGATTGCTGAGAAGGCACTTGAGAAAGGTATTAAAGACGTTGTCTTTGACAGAGGCGGATTTATTTACCAGGGAAAAATTCAGGCATTAGCAGACGCAGCTAGAGAAGCTGGGTTGAATTTCTAGAAGGAGGAGCACACATGAGACAGGAACGTATTGATGCTAGTCAGTTAGAGTTAAATGAAAAAGTAGTATCAATTAAGCGTGTAACCAAAGTTGTTAAAGGTGGCCGTAACATGAGATTCACAGCTTTAGTAGTTGTTGGTGATGGAAATGGTCACGTTGGTGCAGGCTTAGGAAAAGCTACTGAGATTCCAGAGGCAATCCGCAAAGGTAAAGAGGATGCAGCTAAGAACCTCATCAAAGTAGCATTAGATGAAAACGAAAGTATTACACATGATTTTATCGGTAAATTCGGAGGAGCTTCCGTACTGCTTAAAAAAGCTCCGGAAGGTACTGGAGTTATCGCCGGTGGTCCGGCGCGTGCAGTCATCGAGATGGCAGGAATCAAGAACATCCGTACAAAATCTCTTGGTTCTAACAACAAACAGAATGTTGTTCTGGCTACAATCGATGGATTACGTCAGATTAAGACTCCGGAAGAAGTAGCTAAGCTTCGTGGTAAATCAGTAGAAGAGATCTTAGGCTAAGGAGGTAAATAAAGATGGCAAATTTAAAAGTTACATTAGTAAAATCTCCAATTGGTGCTGTACCAAAGCATAAGAAAACTGTAGAGGCAATGGGACTTCGCAAAGTAAACAAAACAGTTGAACTGCCGGACAATGCAGCAACAAGAGGTATGATCAAACAGGTATCTCACCTGGTTAAAGTTGAAGAAGCATAATTGAATTAAACAGATAAGGAGGTGTCACAATGGATTTATCAAACTTAAGACCTGCTGATGGCGCAAAACAGAGTGATAATTTCAGAAGAGGACGTGGACACGGTTCTGGAAATGGTAAGACA
This sequence comes from Dorea sp. CAG:317, assembly GCA_000433535.1. Lineage (GTDB taxonomy): Bacteria > Bacillota > Clostridia > Lachnospirales > Lachnospiraceae > Dorea_D. The sequence goes on along the minus strand of FR892661.1, from coordinate 103,179 downwards.
GCCGGTAAGGGACACAAAGGTCAGAAAGCTCGTTCAGGAGGTACAAGACCTGGTTTCGAAGGTGGTCAGATGCCATTATATAGAAGAATACCAAAGAGAGGTTTCACAAACAGAAACTCTAAGACAATCGTTGGTATTAACGTAGATGCCCTGGAAGTATTTGAAAACGATGCAGTAGTAACTGTTGAGACATTGATCGAACAGGGAATCGTTAAAAATCCAAGAGATGGAGTTAAAATTCTTGGAAATGGTGAGCTTACAAAGAAGCTTACAGTACAGGCTAACGCATTCAGCGCAGGCGCTGTAGCTAAGATTGAGGCTTTAGGTGGAAAAGCAGAGGTGATCTAATGTTAGAAACTTTCCGAAGAGCATTTGGAATTAAGGATATCCGTAAGAAAATCGGGTATACGTTTTTGATGTTGATCGTGATCAGACTTGGTTCCGAACTGCCGACACCGGGAGTCAACCCGACTTATATTAAAGAGTTTTTTGCACAGAATACCGGGGAAGCGTTTAACTTGTTTAACGCTTTCACCGGAGGTTCTTTTGAGCAGATGTCTATATTTGCTCTGAGCATTACACCGTACATTACATCTTCTATCATTATGCAGCTTCTTACCATTGCAATTCCAAAACTGGAAGAAATGCAAAAAGAAGGTGAAGACGGAAGAAAGAAGATTGTAGCAATTACCCGTTATCTTACAGTAGTACTTGCGTTGATCGAATCTACAGCAATGGCAGTAGGATTTGGCCGTCAGGGACTTCTGAAGGAATATAACTTTGTAAATGCTGCGATCGTAGTTTTGACGCTGACTGCAGGATCTGCATTCCTTATGTGGATCGGTGAGAGAATTACAGAAAAGGGTGTTGGAAATGGTATTTCTATCGTACTTGTAATCAACATTCTCTCTCGTGTGCCAAGTGATATGACAACACTGTTCAATCAGTTTGTGAAAGGCAAGAGTCTTGCGTCCGGTGGACTTGCTGTACTGATCATTCTGGCAATCATTGTTGCTATGGTCGTATTTGTTATTCTTCTTCAAGATGGAGAGAGAAGAATTGCGGTACAGTATTCACAGAAGATCGCAGGAAGAAAAACTTTCGGCGGACAGTCCACACATATTCCATTAAAGGTAAACACCGCAGGTGTTATTCCGATCATTTTCGCATCATCCTTGATGCAGTTTCCGATTGTTATCGCGTCTTTCCTTGGTAAGGGAAATGGAAGCGGAATCGGAAGTGAGATCTTAAGAGGAATGAATCAGGGCAACTGGTTGAATCCTGATCAGATTAAATATTCATGGGGATTGATCGTATATATTGTACTTACTGTATTCTTTGCTTACTTCTATACATCAATCACATTTAACCCATTGGAGATCGCAAACAATATGAAAAAGAGCGGTGGATTTATTCCGGGTATCCGTCCGGGCAAACCAACGGTTGAATATCTGACAAAGAGATTAAATTATATTATCTTTATCGGAGCATGTGGTCTCGTTGTAGTGCAGGTTGTTCCAATCTTCTTCAATGGATGGTTCGGAGCAAATGTGTCCTTCGGTGGAACATCATTGATTATTATCGCCAGTGTTATCTTAGAGACTCTGAAGCAGATAGAATCGCAAATGCTTGTGCGTAACTACAAAGGTTTTTTAAGTAATTAAGCAATAAATGTATTTTGACTCGCGGAAATTTTTCGCGGGTTAAAATGCTATAAGGAGGAACTTACATATGAAAATAATTATGTTAGGCGCGCCAGGTGCGGGCAAAGGTACTCAGGCAAAGAAAATTGCCGCAAAATATAACATTCCTCATATTTCTACAGGAGATATTTTCAGAGCTAACATTAAAAATGGAACAGAGCTCGGAAAAAAAGCAAAGACTTATATGGATCAGGGGCTTCTTGTTCCGGATGAACTGGTGGTAGATCTGGTAGTAGACCGCGTAGGTCAGGAAGATGCAAAAAACGGTTATGTACTTGATGGATTCCCGAGAACAATCCCACAGGCAGAGGCTCTTGACAAAGCGCTTGCCGGCCTGGGAGAGAAAGTAGACTATGCCATTGATGTAGATGTTCCGGATGAGAATATCGTGCGCCGTATGGGCGGTCGTCGTGCCTGTGTAGGTTGTGGAGCTACTTATCATATGGAATATGCACCTACAAAAGTAGAAGGTATCTGTGATACATGCGGCAAAGAGCTGATCTTAAGAGATGATGACAAGCCGGAGACAGTGCTGAAACGTCTTGGCGTATATCATGAGCAGACACAGCCATTGATTGATTATTATACAAATGCAGGAGTACTCAGAACAGTAGACGGAACAGTAGACATCAATGACGTATTCCAGGCAATCGTGGATATTTTAGGAGAATAAGAACATGCCAATTACAATTAAATCGTCCAGAGAAATAGAGCTTATGACGGAAGCAGGACGGATATTGGAGATTGTTCATAATGAGCTTGGAAAAGCACTTCGTCCGGGAATGAGTACGAAAGCTATTGATAAACTGGGGGAAGAAGTGATCCGCAGTTATGGATGTATTCCGTCATTTCTGGATTATAACGGATACCCGGCATCGATATGCGTCTCTGTGAATGATGAAGTTGTTCACGGAATTCCTTCCGAACACCGCATAATTCAGGAAGGAGATATCGTAAGTCTGGATGCCGGAGTCATTTACAAAGGATATCAATCTGATGCAGCAAGAACACATGCGGTTGGAGAGATCAGCGAAGAAGCAAAAAAACTGATCGAAGTTACAAGAGAAAGTTTTTTCGAAGGTATAAAATATGCCAGAGAAGGCAATCATCTATTTGATATTTCAGCAGCGATCGGTAAATATGCCGAAGACAGAGGATACGGAGTAGTCCGTGATTTATGTGGACACGGTATTGGAACTGCCCTCCATGAAGCCCCGGAGATACCAAACTATGCAATGAATAGAAAAGGTGTAAAACTGAAAGCGGGAATGACACTTGCCATTGAACCAATGATCAATATCGGGGGATGGGAAGTGGACTGGATGGATGACGATTGGACTGTAGTGACAAGAGATCATTCATTGTCTGCACATTATGAGAATACAGTGTTGATCACTGAGGGCGAACCAAAACTTTTGACATTGACCTCAAATGTATAGTAATTTAGAGAATTAAAAATGAGGTCAGAGTTTGAGGAGGCTCTTCGGAGACATCAAGAAGAACTTTCTTAATATAAAGTGGAGAAGAACTATGGACAGATATGAAACGGGAATGCTTGCACGTTCCAAAGCCGGACATGATGCAGGTTCAGTATATGTAATAACAGATACAGATGACGCATATGTATATCTGGTGGACGGTAAACTTAGAACATTTTCCCGCCCGAAAAAAAAGAAAAAGAAACACGTGCAGATTATTTTAAAGAAATATGACATTTCAAATGCAGACGATGTCAGGATTAAACGGATATTGAAAGAATGGAATCAGGAAGAGGAATCATAGGAGGATTAAAACATGTCAAAAGCTGACGTAATTGAAATTGAAGGAACTGTAGTAGAGAAATTGCCAAACGCGATGTTTCAGGTAGAACTTGAAAATGGTCATCAGGTTCTGGCTCACATCAGTGGAAAATTAAGAATGAACTTCATAAAGATCTTACCGGGGGACAAAGTAACATTAGAGTTATCCCCATATGATCTTTCCAAAGGAAGAATTATCTGGAGAGATAAATAATCGACAAAAGTGTAAAAGTCACGAAAGAAGCTGAGAGAGCATGATTTCGTGACTTTCATTTTGTTAAAATAAAACTGTTTTTGTTAAAATAAAACTATTTTTGTATTGACTTTCTTGTATATAAAGTGCTATACTATATGAGCACGTTTCTAGGCATCAGTCTGCCCTTTGGTCTTAGAGTTGCACAAAGAGCGAAGGAAGAGTGTGAGAAATCGTGCAGATACAAGAGGCAGAGCAATGGATGAAAGGAGGATTTGACGTGAAGGTTAGATCATCAGTAAAACCAATTTGCGAAAAATGCAAAGTAATCAAAAGAAAAGGAAGCGTTCGTATTATCTGCGAAAATCCAAAACATAAACAGCGTCAGGGTTAATTACCGGAATGTTTATGGAGAATTGGAAGCTAGTTAAGGCGGCTGATAGCCGACACGCGGGGACGTGTGTAGACTATTTCAAATATACAAGGAACACCTGTAGCCGGTGGACATCCTTCGTATATTGCTTCTAATGCCGGCAGGTCATTACCGCATTATTATAGAAGATAAGCGGGTGCCGGAAAGGGTGCGAATACCGACGCACCTGGGTGGCGCGAAGCGCAACCCCTATTAAAGACGATGTGCGTAAGCTGAAAAGTGCATAGGTTGCACATCGACTGTGTGAGTTTACTCACAACAGATGAATGTGCAAGATATATAGGGCGAAGCCTGACAACGAGATGAAGCGATAGCGAAATCGAGTTGCTTTTCAGCAAGAACAAAAAATCAAAAAACAGAAAAATGGAGGAAATTCACAATGGCTCGTATAGCAGGTGTAGACTTACCAAGAGACAAACGTGTTGAGATCGGATTGACTTATATCTACGGAATTGGTAGAACAAGCGCAACTCGTATCTTAGCAGAAGCTGGAGTTGATCCAGACATTCGTTGTAGAGATCTTACAGACGAGGATGTTAAAAAGATCAGTGCTGTAATCGATGAGACACAGGTTGTAGAGGGTGACTTAAGAAGAGAAATCGCTCTCAACATCAAGAGATTACAGGAAATCGGATGCTACAGAGGTATCCGTCACAGAAGAGGACTTCCGGTTCGTGGTCAGAAGACAAAGACTAACGCAAGAACAAGAAAAGGTCCTAAGAGAACAGTAGCAAATAAGAAGAAATAATTTAGCGAAAACAAGCTGATAAGCGAAGTTTGAGATTAGATATTTCTTTGTTCTTCGAGCAAAGCGCGAAGAACTCCAATAAGTTCACAAAATAATGAGAAAAAAAGAAAGAGTAGGTTAGTTTTATTATGGCAAAGAAAGTTACAAAAAAAGTGACAAAAAGACGTGTCAAGAAAAACGTTGAACACGGACAGGCTCACATCCAGTCATCTTTTAATAACACAATCGTTACATTAACAGATGCTCAGGGAAATGCTCTGTCATGGGCAAGTGCAGGCGGTCTCGGATTCAGAGGTTCAAGGAAATCTACCCCATATGCAGCTCAGATGGCGGCTGAGACAGCAGCAAAAGCAGCATTAGTACATGGTTTAAAGACTGTTGATGTTATGGTTAAAGGACCAGGTTCAGGTAGAGAAGCAGCAATCCGTGCCCTTCAGGCATGCGGAATCGATGTAACAAGCATTAAGGATGTTACTCCGGTACCACATAACGGATGTCGTCCACCGAAACGCAGAAGAGTCTAATCAGATTGCGAATATGCATTCAACCATAAGGTCATATTAGGAGGAAATAAACATGGCAGTAAATAGAGTTCCAGTACTTAAAAGATGCCGTTCCCTTGGAATGGATCCAGTATATTTAGGAATTGATAAAAAGTCTAACAGACAGTTAAAAAGAGCAAATAGAAAAATGAGCGAGTATGGTCTTCAGTTACGTGAGAAACAGAAAGCAAAATTTATCTATGGCGTATTAGAGAAACCATTCAGAAACTACTACAAGAAAGCAAAACAGATGACAGGTATGACAGGTGAAAACCTGATGGTACTTCTTGAGTCAAGATTAGACAATGTAGTATTCCGTATGGGATTTGCAAGAACAAGACGTGAAGCTAGACAGATCGTTGACCACAAGCATGTTCTTGTTAACGGTAAACAGGTTAACATTCCATCTTACCTGATCAAAGCTGGAGATGTGATTGAAATCAAAGAAGCTAAGAAGAGCTCACCAAGATACAAAGAGATCGTAGAGGTAACAGGCGGACGTCTTGTACCGGAATGGATTGATGTTGATGCAGAAGCTCTGAAAGGAACAGTAAAAGAACTTCCTAAGCGTGAAGTAATCGATGTTCCGGTAGATGAGATGCTCATCGTCGAATTATATTCTAAATAATAACCCGTAACACCACAGGAGGTGGACTTAGTGTTTGATTTTAATAAACCTAATATTGAAATAGCTGAAATTTCAGAAGATAAGAAATATGGAAGATTTGTTGTAGAACCTTTGGAAAGAGGTTATGGTACAACATTAGGTAACTCTCTGAGAAGAATTATGCTTTCATCATTGCCGGGTGCTGCAATCAGCCAGGTAAAGATTGATGGAGTTCTGCATGAGTTCAGCTCCATCCCAGGGGTGAAAGAGGACGTTACTGAGATCATCATGAACTTGAAGACGCTGGCTATTAAGAACACATCTGAGACAGATGAGCCAAAGACAGCATACATTGAGTTCGAGGGTGAAGGTGTTGTTACAGCAGCAGATATCCAGGTGGATCAGGATATCGAGATTATGAATCCTGAGACAGTTATCGCAACTCTTAACGGCGGGGCAGACAGCAAGCTTTACATGGAACTGACCATTACAAAGGGAAGAGGATATGTGAGTGCTGATAAGAATAAGAACGACGAGTTACCGATTGCGGTAATCCCGATCGATTCTATCTACACTCCGGTAGAGCGTGTAAACCTCACTGTAGAAAATACACGTGTCGGTCAGATCACAGATTTTGACAAATTGACATTAGATGTATACACAAATGGAACATTGCTTCCGGATGAGGCTGTAAGTTTGGCTGCAAAAGTGTTGAGCGAGCATTTGAGACTCTTCGTTGATCTCTCAGAAGTTGCTCAGGCAGCAGAAGTAATGATCGAAAAAGAAGATGACGAAAAAGAGAAAGTGCTTGAGATGAGCATTGACGAATTAGAGTTATCTGTACGTTCTTACAACTGCTTAAAGAGAGCAGGAATCAACACAGTAGAAGAACTTACAAACAGAACCCCTGAAGATATGATGAAAGTACGTAACTTAGGACGTAAGTCTTTAGAAGAAGTACTTGCAAAACTTGATGAGTTAGGATTAGCTCTCAGTAAAGGTGAAGAATAGAGCGGACAAAGTCCGCGAAGCCGATTGAACCACTAATGTTCAAGCGGCTTCCCGTTTGTAATGCCTTCCGCTGATAAGCCCGAAGCGCACAGCGGAGCATTTGGCTAGTAAGCCCGAAGACGCATAACCAAGTGTTAAATAATGGAGGATAATGAAATGGCAAAATATAGAAAACTCGGCAGAACATCAAGCCAGAGAAAAGCTTTATTAAGAAACCAGGTAACAGCTCTGATCAACAATGGTAAGATCAGAACAACAGAAGCAAAAGCAAAAGAGATCCGCAAGATTGCAGAAGGTCTTATTGCATTAGCTGTAAAAGAGAAAGACAACTTCGAAGAAGTGAAAGTTATGGCTAAAGTAGCACGTAAAGACAAAGACGGAAAACGTGTGAAAGAAGTTGTAGATGGTAAGAAAGTTACTGTATACGATGAAGTTGAAAAGACAATCAAGAAAGATATGCCAAGCAGACTGCACGCTCGTCGTCAGATGTTAAAAGTTCTCTATCCTGTAAAAGAAGTGCCAACAGCACAGGCAGGAAAGAAGAAAAATACAAAAGAGATCGATCTTGTTGCAAAACTTTTCGATGAAATCGCACCAAAATACGAGAACCGTAACGGTGGTTACACAAGAATCGTTAAGATCGGTCAGCGTAAAGGCGATGCAGCTATGGAAGTTCTTATCGAGCTTGTATAATTGCAGACTTTATAATATAGTTAATGAACGCATCCTGAGAAATTAGGATGCGTTTTTTGTGTGTCTGTAGAAATATAGATTATATCAATAAATGGTCATATTGATGAATATTTACAATAATCAGGAATCAGGGGTTATATAGACATTATAATAGATCAATGTTAGAATATAAAAGGTGCGCACCGTATGAAAAAATGCATAGTTATACAATAAGGAGAAATGAATAAAATGGAAAAGAGAGTTAGCTCGAAGGCATTGTTGCCCTTTGGCGTGTTTGTAGGTGTTTATCTTATTACAGGTATTGTTTTGAATTCGCAGGGTGTAGAGATGGCATTTTATCAGTTGCCGGCTCCTATCGCAGCATTGATCGGAGTACTTTCTGCTTTCGTTCTGTTTAAGGGAAAAGTAGATGACAAATTAGCAGTATTTTTGAAGGGATGCGGACATGTAGATGTTATGACGATGTGTTTTATCTTCCTGTTTGCAGGGGCGTTTACCACGGTGTCAAGTGAAATGGGTGGAGTAGACGCAGTTGTAAACCTTGGTATGTCTGTAATGCCTCCTCAATTTGTAGCTGCCGGCGTATTTGTAATCTCTGCATTTATCGCACTTTCCACAGGTACATCTGTGGGAACAGTAGTAGCAGTTACACCGATCGCACTTGGTCTTGCTGAGGCGGGCGGAGTTAATGAATTTTTAGTAGTTGCAGCAACGATCTGCGGTTCTATGTTTGGTGATAATTTGTCCATGATCTCTGATACGACCATTGCGGCAACAAGAACCCAGAGCGTAGAGATGAAAGATAAATTTAAAGCAAACTTTGCGATTGCACTTCCGGCAGCAATCGTAACAATTGTATTGCTTTTGGTTTTCGGAAGACCGGATGTAGTTCCGGAGGCTACAACAGAGTATACTTTCAATATTATAAAAGTATTACCGTATCTGTTTGTATTAGTTGCATCTCTGGTTGGATTAAATGTATTTATTGTACTGACAGGCGGAATCCTTTTCTCGGGAGTTATTGGCATTGCTATGGGATCTTTCACAATTCTGGAGTTTGCAAATCATATTTACACAGGATTCACAGGGATGTTTGAGATCTTCTTGCTTTCCATGATGATGGGCGGTCTTGCAGAGCTTGTACAGCATGAAGGCGGAATTGAATGGATTCTTCAGAAGGTTAAAAAGGTTATCCGTGGCAAGAAGAGTGCAGAGGCAGGAATTGCAGTTATGACGTCTCTTGCAGATGTGGCTACCGCAAATAATACAGTTTCTATCTTGATTGTTGGAAATGTGGCAAAAGAACTTAGCCAGGAGTATGATGTGGACAAGAAGAGAACAGCTTCACTTTTAGACATTTTTGCCTGTGTATTTCAGGGACTCCTGCCATACAGTGCCCAGATTCTGTTTGCCTGTGCAATGCTCACGAATCTTGACAGCCCGTTCCAGGTAATTTCGCTTTGCTGGTATCAGTATATTGTGGCAGTATTTGCCCTAATTTCTATATTCATGGCAGGTAAGTTAAAAAGAAATGAAGGATAAACAGAAATGATAGAGAAATATCTTAAAGGCTTAGAAGTTAAAAAAGATGAATTGACAGCAATTGAAAGAAGTAAACTGCTAAATGAGGGTAAAGAGGCAGACCGCATTATGTGCTGTCTGGATACTGGAGAGACACTGGCGCCGATGATCGGTGCAACTTTGAAAGAATATTATCATTCTTCAGAGAAAATGTGTGAATTAGAGGAATATATTTACGAGACCTTTCACTCGGATGGAGCGGGAGTATCCTGTACACTTCGCGGAATGGCGGAGGCCATGGGAGCAACAGTTAAATATTATGATTATAATATTGCGCAGCTTGATAAACCGGCGATTTCTCTTGATGATGCGGAACATGCCAAACTGGTCGATATCGAGAAAGATGGAAGACTTCCGATTATCCTAAAGGGAGTGCAGTTGGTGAAAAAGAAGCTGGGGGATAAGGTTCCGGTGAGTGCAACTGTTACAGGGCCGTTTACGATAGCGGCGATGACAGTGGGCACAGAGGCATTGCTGATCGGAACTGTGAAGAAGCCGGATAAGGTAAGACGGCTAATGGAGATTATTGTAGAGAATAATAACCGTTATATCAGCCGCCTGTTGGAGTTGGGAGTTGGTATTGGCTTTGCAGATCCGGTCAGTTCAACATCTCTGATCAGTGTCAAACAGTATAAGGAATTTTCTCTTCCGTATTTCCAGAAGAACGTGGATTACATTAAGAGTCATGGAGGCGGGTGCGGATTACATATTTGCGGCACCAGCCGGAAGTTGTGGGACAGCTTCCTAGGTACAGGCATCGGTGCGTTTGCGCTGGATAATGTGGAAGACCTGGAGGAAGCAAAGGAAGTTCTGGGAAATCATATGAGTATTCAGGGCAATGTGCCGCCGGTAGAGGTACTTCGTATGGGAACACCATATGATGTACTGCGGTCCGCAAAAGAATGTATCCGCAAGGGATATAATTCGCCGAAGGGATTCGTGTTGACATCCGGCTGCCAGATGCCGGTGCAGACGCCAAAGGAGAATATGCAGGCATTGATGGATGCGGCAAGGATATTTGGCAGGTATCCGATCAATAAAGAGTTATTATACGCAGAAGAAAATTAAAAAATGTATGGTTGGGTAGTGTTTGTAAATCTATCCAACCATATTTTATTGCGTTAAAAAACTGACTATACTGTTAAATAATCTACTTTTGTCGAATATAATTACAAATTGTAATAGAGGTGATATAATATATACACTTATGCAGATAACATAGATTTACAATTGCTGTGGGAAAGTGATTGTAAAGGAAAGGACGGTAAAAAGAATGAGCAGATTAGAGCTTGCTTCCCCGACGAGAGCTGACATTATTATGGAAGAACTCTACAAGGATCTGGAACGTAGAATTGAGTCCAGCCCTCCGGGGTTATGCCCGGTTGATATGGCAAGAGCATTTTTGGAGTTGTGTCATGCACAGACTTGTGGAAAATGTGTACCATGTCGTATTGGACTTGGACAGTTAAATGGATTTATTAAGGATGTACTTGATGGAAATGCAACAATGGAAACACTGGATATTATGGAGGAGACCGCGCTGTCGATCATGGAATCCGCAGATTGTGCGATTGGATATGAAGCGGCTCATACAGTCTACAAAGGACTGATCGGGTATCGTGATGACTATGTGGAACATATTAAAAATGGACGGTGTACCTGTACATACAGCCAACCGGTACCATGTGTATCGCTTTGTCCGGCTCATGTAGATATTCCGGGTTACGTAGCTCTTGTACGAGAAGGACGTTATGCGGATGCCATTCGATTGATCCGCAAGGATAATCCATTTCCGACTACATGCGGATTTATCTGTGAGCATCCATGTGAGGCGAGATGCCGGAGAAATATGATGGATGATGCAATTAATATCCGTGGGCT
>FR892661.1:85611-91949 GCA_000433535.1 Dorea sp. CAG:317 | reverse complement strand
GCAGATTTCGCCGGAGAAGTAGAACCGCCGGCATGCGCGCCGTCTACCGGTAAGAAGATTGCCGTATTAGGCGGAGGACCGGGTGGACTAAGTGCTGCATATTATCTGCAGCTGATGGGACATCAGACAACGGTATATGAGATGCTTCCGAAGCTGGGCGGAATGCTCCGTTATGGAATCCCGAATTACAGACTTCCGAAGAATCGTCTGGAAGAAGATGTGAATGCAATTTTAAAGACTGGCGTAGATGTAAAATACGGACTGAAGATCGGTAAAGATATTACAATCCAACAGCTTCAGGAAGAATATGACGCAGTATTGATCACCATCGGAGCCAGCACAGATAAAAAACTTGGTCTGGAAGGAGAAGGTGCGGAGGGCATTTTCTCAGCAGTGCAGTTTTTAAGAAATGTTGGTAAAAATATCATTATGGATCTGACCGGCAAAGAGGTGGCTGTAATCGGAGGCGGAAACGTAACGATGGATGCTGTTCGAACAGCAAAACGTCTCGGAGCAAAGAAGGTCAGTGTTGTATATAGAAGAAGAGTTGCTGATATGACAGCGCTTCCATCTGAAATTGAAGGAGCAATCGCGGAAGGCGTTGAGGTTCAGACATTAAAGGCACCGGCTGCGCTTGATGTAGATGAAAATAATCAGATCAAAGGAATCTATGTAACTCCGCAGATGATCAGTTCGATCAAAGACGGACGTGCAAGCATTAAACCGACGGGAGAAGAAGATATTTATATTCCATGTGATGTGCTTGTAGTGGCTATCGGACAGAATATCGAGACCAAACATTTTGAAGAGGCAGGAATTCCGGTAAATCGCGGAAAGATTGTTACTAAGAGTAACGGATCAATCGAAGGAATGCCGGGAGTATTTGCAGGCGGAGACTGTGCAAGCGGTCCGGCATCTGTAATCAAAGCGATTGCAGGAGCCAAAGTGGCAGCAGCGAATATTGATGAATATCTTGGCTATCACCATGAGATTTCCTGTGATGTGGAGATTCCAGAAGCCAATTTGGATGACCGTACACCGTGCGGACGAGTTAACTTAACAGAGCGAGAAGCAAATGAACGTGTAAATGATTGGGATGCCTGTGAAAACTGTATGACAGAAAAAGAGGCAAAGCAGGAGGCAGGAAGATGTCTTCGCTGTGATCATTTCGGATACGGAATCTTTAAAGGAGGCAGAGAAAAATTATGGTAAATCTTACAATAGACGGAAAACAGATCTCTGTAAAAGAGAATACCACAATCATGGAAGCTGCCGCTTCAAATGGAATTCCGATTCCACACCTGTGTTATTTAAAAGAGATCAATGAAATTGCAGCCTGCCGTGTGTGTGTGGTTGAGCTGGAGGGAAAAGACAGACTGATTACATCCTGTAACAATGTGGTGAAAGAAGGAATGGTCATTCATACCAACAGTCCGAAGGTACGAAGACACAGACGTACAAACGTTGAACTGATTCTTTCACAGCACAACTGTGAATGTGTGACCTGTCCGAGAAGTGGAAACTGTATGCTGCAGACGGTTGCAAATGATTTGAATATTCTTGATATTCCATACAAAATGAAAATCGAGAAACAGCCTTGGAATAAGGAATTTCCACTGATCCGTGATTCTTCAAAATGTATTAAATGTATGCGCTGTATCCAGATCTGTGACAAAGTACAGTCCTTAAATATATGGGATGTGGAAGGTACCGGCTCAAGAACAACCGTTAATGTATCCGGTCATAAGACAATTGAGCAGTCCGACTGTTCACTGTGCGGTCAATGTATTACACATTGTCCGGTAGGGGCACTTAGAGAGCGTGATGATACAGAGAAGGTATGGGATGCATTGGCAGACCCGAATAAGATTGTTGTGACACAGGTGGCACCTGCTGTCCGTGCAGCATGGGGAGAAGAACTTGGATTCAAACCGGGAGAAGCAACGGTAGGAAAGATTTTAGATGCGCTGAAACGAATGGGTGCGGACTATGTATTTGATACTTGCTTCTCTGCAGATCTTACCATTATGGAAGAGGGAACAGAGTTTATTCAGAGATTTACCTCTGGCGAGTTGAAAGACCGCCCAATGTTCACCTCTTGTTGTCCGGGATGGCTTCGATTTGCGAAGTCTCAGTTCCCGCACCTTGTGAAATATCTTTCTTCTGCAAAATCACCGCAGCAGATGTTTGGCGCAGTGATGAAAACGTATTTTGCGCAGAAGCTCGGAGTAAAGCCGGAGCAGATCTTTACAGTATCGGTTATGCCATGTGTCGCTAAGAAGGGCGAACAGGAAATGGATCTTTTCCATGAAGAGTATGCCGGCAAGGATATTGATGTTGTTCTTACTACAAGAGAATTAGTAAAAATGATTCGTGCATCACATATTAGTCCGGAAACGCTGGAAGATCGTGAAAGCGATCGCCCGATGCAGGAGGGAACCGGAGCAGGCGTGATCTTCGGAGCAACAGGTGGAGTTATGGAGGCTGCACTTCGAAGTGCATACTTCCTGTTAAAAGGCGAAAATCCACCGGCAGATGCTTTCCGTTCCGTAAGGGCAGAAGGATTTAACGCAAATCATGGTGTGCAGGAGGCAGATTTTCAAATTGATGATATCACGGTGAGAACTGCAGTTGTCAGCGGTCTTGGAAATACTCGTGCACTGCTCAATAAGATTGAAAAAGGGGAAGTCCACTATGATTTTGTAGAAGTAATGGCATGTCCGGGAGGATGTGTAGGCGGAGGCGGTCAGCCGATTCATGATGGAGAAGAGCTTGCATTTGAACGAGGCAAGAATCTGTACCAGTTAGATGAGTCTGCCAACTTGCGTTATTCACATGAGAATCCGGATATCAATCTTCTGTACGAGGAATATTTTGAAAAGCCGAATAGCCATAAGGCGCATATGCTGTTACATACAGACCATCTGGAAAGTATGGAGCTATATGGAACAGGATACTGTGATTACAGTAAAAAGTAATACATGTATCATAAAAAAAGACTAAAATAGAATACACAGACAGAGAGGTGAGGCATGCGCGTCACCTCTCTGCTACGTTACAAAAGCATTCGTTTAAAAATGTAAAGAAAATCTCTTGACAATACGCTGCCTGTGACATATGCTGATATTTCAGAGGCATATTGGACTTATCGGAGGAATGAGAAATGAATTATAACAAGATTGTGCAGGGAATTCTGGATATTGGAGAATCTATGCTCATCAGCGGAGCAGAAAACTATCGAATTGAGGATAGTTTATATAGAATGTGCAGAAGCTATGGCTTTGTAAAATATGATGTATTTGTTATTCCAAGTAATATTCAGATTACAGTGGAGACTGAGAACGGAGATATTATTACGCAGGTGCGCCATATTGAAAATGCGGATATTGATTTTGATCAGCTTGACTATATGAATAACTTATGCCGATATGTATGCAGTCATACACCGGATGAAGAGGAGCTGCAGAAAAAATATCAGGAAGTGAAGAATCGTCCGCCGCAGCATCCGGAAGCTAAGTATTTTGCCGGCGTTATGGGAGGAACCGGATTTGCGGTTTTCTTTGGATGTAATTTTAAAGATGCAATTGTAGCGGTGATTGTCTCTTTGATGATCGTTGTTGTAGGAAAATGGTTAGAGAAGAGAGAGGGAAATTTGTTCGTATACAATACCATCCTGTCCTTCTTGTCAGAAGTTATTATTGTATTATCTGTCAGAAATGGATTCGCAGATCATCCGGAACGGATCATGATTGGAATTGTTATGCTTCTTATCAGCGGACTCAGCACAACAAATGGTATCCGCGAAATTTTGCAGAAAGACTATATTTCAGGATTTATCAATATCATGAACTCTATTTTAGGGGCAGCAGGAATCGCAGTTGGTACAGCGCTTGCCATGCTGGTGTTAAATGATTTTTCTGCAGAAGGATTTATTCTGAATCACAGTATTCCGATTCAGTTAGTGTCCTGTACGATTGCCTGTGTAGGCTTTGCTTTCTGGTTTCAGATTCGAGGGAAGCAGGTAATCTATTCCGGAATCGGCGCATTTATTACATGGAGTATTTATTTGATCGTGTTTGAGATTGAGCCAAGTAACTTCTTAGCAACACTGGTTGCAGCAATTTTCGTAGCAGCTTACGCATTTGTGATGTCAAGAATCAACAAAGCACCGTCAACTATTTTCCTGACAGCTTCCGTATTCCCGCTCATTCCGGGACCGAATCTGTATTATATGATGTATGGATGTGTAACCAGAGATATCCCCCTCGCATTCAGTGAGACAGTGATCCTGTTGGCAACGTGTCTTGCAATCGCGTTCGGGTTTAATATTGTGGATATTGCAGCAAGAAGCATAATGAATGCAATGAAGCGAGATTATCATATTGGAAAAAATTCATAATAATCAAAAAAGATGCAAATCTCTTTGGAGACTGCATCTTTTTTCTTAATTTTTACATTCTTCTCTGTTTTGGATTTACATTTGTGCGATATACTTTTATAGTTATGATATGAGAAGGAGGGATATTATGCCTGCAATCTATGCACATGATCGTTTTGGAGAAAAAGTCGCTAAAAAATTAGACGGGGAACTAAAACGTTTTGTTTTTGAATATTACCCGCAGTTTGAAATCGGTCTTCAGGGACCGGACATCTTCTTTTTCTACCGCCCTTATATGAAAAATAAAATTGTAAAATACGGACATCACTTGCATGCGATTTCTGCGAAACCATTTTTTGAGCATGCAATGAAAGTCATCAATAAACGCGGAAGAGACAGCGCGCAGTATGCGTATCTTCTTGGGTTTATCTGTCATTATATATTAGACAGTGAATGCCATCCGTATATCAGTCAAATGATTGAGAAGACTGGTGTACAGCATCTGGAGATTGAAGAGGAATTTGAAAAATCTCTTCCGTGCGCCGAGAAGCTTGAAGAGAGGAATCATCAACACTGTCATGCGGCTGACCGGACAATTTGATAAGATCAAAGGTCTCATGCACCAGAAGAAGGATCAACCGAAATGTATAGAGACAAATGAAGGATTGAGCCGGAGACTTGAAGAGGCAGTTGATCTGGCGGTTATGATGATGGAGAGTTTTGATGAGAGCCTGCGCAGCGGATTGAGATTAAACGAACGATTTGACCGTACGTTTGAATAGGAGAAAGCTGAGATGAAGTTAACAAAATCAGAGAAATACTGGATACATGATACCAGGGGCAACAGATAGGAGAATGGACGTGGCGAATATTTTGTTACTGGAAGACGATGAAAGTCTGAACCGGGGAATTACTTTAAAACTTCAGAAAGAAGGATATCAGGTGTTTGGTGCTTTTGGCGTGACGGAGGCAAAGAAGATTTTTGACAGTCAGAAAATAGATCTGATCATCAGTGATATTACGATGCCGGATGGAAATGGTTTGGATTTTGCCGGGTGGGTGCGCAAGCGGAGCGACGTATATATCATTTTCCTTACGGCGCTTGATCAGGAAGTAGATATTGTAAATGGATATGACGTGGGAGCTGATGATTATATTACGAAACCTTTCAGTCTTCTTGTGCTGATCTCGAAAGTCCATGCATTGATGCGCCGGATGGATCAGAAAAGTGAAATGACTATGCAGACAGAGCCGGAGATCTGTTCGGGGAATATCCGTGTACAGCGCGCGCAGATGAAAGTATATCACGGAGAAGAGGAGTTAAGTCTCAGCAAAAAAGAACTTCAGCTTCTGTGCTATTTTCTGGAGCATCCGGGACAGATTATTTCGAAAGAGCAGATTTTAGAAGCGGTGTGGGACATTGACGGGCAGTTTGTGGATGACAATACAGTGCCTGTAACCATCAGCCGATTGAAGAAAAGACTTGCAGACCGTGATCGGGCAGATTGTAAGAAGACGACAGAAAAGACAGATACAGAATATATCAAAAATGTCAGGGGGCTTGGGTATCTATGGACTATGGAAGTTTGGACACAGTGATACAAAAAAGAGAGCGGGGATATATCTGGCTGGAACAGAGGTTGAAAAAGAATCTTGCCGTAACGACATTGTTCGTGACGGCATGTTTTCTTTTCATATTTATACTGGAAATTTTGTACGGGACAGGACAAAAAGAGGAGTTCCGAATAGGATTTTTCAGTATTTTTTTGCTTGCTGTTATCGGGAATGTACTGTGGCAGTTTGTTTCTTACCGGAAGGAATACAGAGAATATCTGTCGCTTCAAGAGTATTTGGAAGCATTTGAAAATGGAGATTATGAATATCAGGGAACAGAAAATGGGATAGAGATTGGAATCCATTCACAGATGATAGAGCAGTTGGAACGGCTGGGAAGAGCGGT
>FR892661.1:62382-85580 GCA_000433535.1 Dorea sp. CAG:317 | reverse complement strand
GTGTCATCAAGGAACAGCTTGTAGAAGAAAAGGAAAGAACAAATGAATTGGTGACAGATATTTCGCACCAGATCAAGACTCCAATCTCAGCAATTCACATGAGTCTGGAACTTTTGCAGGACACACAGACAACCGAGGCAGAAAAACAAGAATTTTTGGAGCGGGCACAGAAGGAAGTAAAAAAGCTGCATAGCCTTTTAGAGACATTATTTCAATTGTCTCGTCTGGAACGCGGGATGGTTCACCTTGCGCCGGAGTATACAAGTCTGAAAGAAACATTGATCCGTGCTGTCAATGGCGTCTATTTGAAGGCAAATGAAAAGCATATCGAGATAGAGATGGAAGAATTTCAAGATATAAGTGTATGTTGCGATGTGAAATGGACAGCAGAAGCATTTGCCAATGTGATTGAAAACAGTGTGAAATATTCACCGGAAGGTTCCCGGGTGAAGATTCGGGTAGAGCCATATATATCTTATATCTCCGTGGAAGTAGAAGACCAGGGAATGGGGATTGATAAGAAGGAGTATACGAATATCTTTCAACGGTTTTACCGTGGGAAAGAGGCAGAGAGAACTGGCTTGGAAGGTGCCGGCGTAGGTCTTTATCTGGTAAGGAAGATCTTAGAGGAACAGGGAGGAAATGTAAGAGTATTAAAATCCGGAGCCTGGGGAACTACGTTTCAGATGGTGCTTCCAAAGGAAAATGAAGCTTGCGAGTACAAAAAATAACAATTTTGTTATCTTCTCTGAAAGGGAATTGTAAGACTCCTGAGGTACGATAGAGTCAGAATTAAGAGAAGGGAGTTTTGATATGAAAGCAATTTTAGAGACAGAGGATCTTGTGAAATATTACGGAGAAGGAGAAAATCAGGTGCGCGCCATCGACCACACCAGTATGCAGGTACAGCACGGTGAGTTTGTTGCAGTGGTAGGGCGTTCCGGTTCTGGAAAGAGTACGCTTCTTCATATGCTCGGCGGTCTGGACCGCCCGGACAGTGGGAAAGTTTACATTGAGGGAAGAGACATTTTCGATTTGAAGGATGAACAACTGGCTGTATTCCGAAGGAGGAAGATTGGTTTTATTTTTCAAGATTATAATTTGATGCCTGCGTTAAATGTGTGGGAAAATATCGTGCTTCCGATCGGGCTTGACGGGAAGAAAGTGAAGAAAGATTTTGTCTTGGATATAGTGAAAAGTATCGGAATGGAAGAACGTCTTCATGCTATGCCGAATCAACTATCCGGCGGACAGAAGCAGCGTGTGGCTATCGCACGCGCCCTTGCAGCCCGTCCGGCAATTATTTTGGCTGATGAGCCTACCGGTAATCTGGATTCTCATACCGAGATGGAAGTGATTTCTATTTTGAAAAATTGTGTCAGCAAATACGGACAGACGCTTGTTATGATTACCCATGATGAAACAATTGCACAGATGGCAGACCGCGTGATCGTCATTGCAGATGGTAAGGTGGTGAGCTAGATGAACATTGTGACAAAGACAGCGCTTGCAAATTTTCGACGAAATAAAAGCCGGAATGTTCTGGTTGGTATTGCCGTTTTACTGACTACGATTTTACTGACTGCAGTTCCGATGGTACTCTTCGGAGGCTTTGTAATAGAGAATGAAGCGATCAAGGAGATCTATCCGACTTATCATGCAATGTACCGGAATGTGGACGGAGAAACAGCGGAAAAAATGGCAAAGGATGACCAAATCAAGGAGATTGGATTTCGGGAAGATCCGGCATATATGATTGCAGAAAACGAAGATGTGATCATCAGTATGGTGTATGCAGATGAGATGGTCTGTCGGGAGAACCGACTCAATTTGACTAAGGGACGTCTTCCGAAGAAGGAAGATGAGATTGTAGTGACCAGAGGGCTCCTTGAAGAAATGGGGCTGACAGGAGAAATCGGTGACCGCATTACAGTACCTTATCAAGTATCAGAGGACGGAGGTCTCTCTCTTGCTCATGAACAGGAATTTACCATCACTGGTTTTCAGCCGGACAGCAAAGAGTCGGAAGAAAAAGGAATCTATTCGGCAATGGTGTCCAAAGCATTTGCAGACTCCGTCATTTCCAAAGGACAACACGCATATCGCTTATATGTGAAGCTCGCCGGTGTGGACAGGAAAGTAACCGATGAGATTGAAGCGATGATTCAGGAGCTTGGAGAGGACTACGGGATTCAAGAGAGGGATATTGTTACAAATTCCGATATGCTCATAGCAACGTATAAAGATCCGGCGATATATATGGGACTGGCAGGATTCCTTCTTGTAACCGTATTTGCGGGTGTCATTACAATTTACAGTATTTATTACGTGTCTATGCTTGGGAAAGTGCAGGAGTATGGAAAACTTCGGGCAATCGGAGCCACCAGAAAGCAGATTCGAAAGCTCGTATTTCGTGAAGGGCTTGCAGTTGCAGGAATTACAGTTCCCATAGGATTAATTCTGGGGAGTGTATGTGGTGTGCAGATTATGAAAGCAGTTGTGCGTCACGGTGTTTCCACAGAAAATATTCTGTCAGAGACAATGAAGCAGTTGATTGAAGATGGAAAAGTATCTATCATCCAACCGTGGATTCTGGTACTTGCAGCCGTAGTTGCATTTGTAACAGTCTATCTTGCCCTTCTTCGTCCAATGAAAATTGCCAGCCGGATCACTGCTGTCGAAGCAATCCGGTATCAGGGCGAAAAGCCAAAGAAGAGGCGTGCAGGAAAAAAAGAGAAACAGAAAAAAGAACGAAAAGGATACGAGGAACTTAGTATCGGTAAGCTTACGTTATCCAATCTCGGAAGAAATAAAAAGCGTACTGCGATTACCATTGCCGCGCTTGGAATGACCGGAATTTTCTTCATCACCGTTGCAACACTTTTGAGCTGTGTGAACCCTAAGACGATGACAGAGGAAGAGATACGAAGTGATATATGTGTCAGCATTAACAGCTGGAGTGGAGATAAGATGCACCCGGAGCGAGAGGTTCAGAATATCCAGAAGAACAATCCGCTGACAGATGAATTGAAAGAACAGATCTTGTCGATAGAAGGAGTGGAAAAGGTTGAAGAAAGTTTCTTTGCAGGAGCGCTGATCACAAATATAGAAGAATTAAAGGAAGATGACGGTGCGCCATTAGACAGTGGAATCTCCGGTGTCAGTGATGAGCTGATAGAGGAGTGTAAGCAGTATGTGACGAAAGGTTCTCTGGAAGATCCTAAGCTTCGCGATGGAACAGGAGCGATTCTTGGAGAAGGTTATATTACACATTATACAGATCTGACAGTTGGAGATGTTGTGGAGGTCAAATTGAAAGACGGTGATAAACTGCTGCCAAAGAGTTTTGAGATTGTGGCGGTTGTAGATGCGCCGAACAGTATGTTGGGAAACAGTCTGACTGTGCCGGAGAAAGCGCTCCAAGACATGTGTGAACAAGACCTTACAGATCAGTTTGATATTTTTATTGAATCATCTCATTACGAGGAAGCAGAAAGAGCAATAGAAGAGCTTATTGCAAATCAAGAGTATCTGGAGATGTCCGATTACAGGAGTATTTATAAAGAAATGGAAAAAAGTATTGGAATGTTGTCCTACATGGGCTATGGAATGCTGGGCGTCTTTGGACTTATTGGAATTTTAAATCTGGTCAATACAATGATTAACAGCGTACATGTGCGAAAGAAAGAGCTGGGAATGTTACAGGCAATCGGTATGTCAGATCGGCAGACTGTTCGGATGCTTCAATTGGAAGGGCTTGTATATACAGTGGGAACGCTGATCTTATCTCTTGGAGTCGGAAGTCTGACAGGATATGCTTTGTTCTTAAAGGCGAGAGAAGAAGGAATGTTTGGAGTTCGCTATTATGAATATCCAGTCGTTCCGGCAGTCATTCTCATCGTGGTAGTTTTACTTCTCCAGATTTTGATCACCTATCTTGTAAATTCAAATTTTAAAAAACAAAGTCTGATAGATCGAGTACGGTTTGCAGAGTAATTATTGACGAGGTATGAACTTGGGGCTTTTAGATAAATTCAGAGAAAAAGGGCGTTTGAAAAACGCCCCTTTTTCTTTGATTCCATAAGTACGTTTTTTGGCTATACATTCTGTAAGTTTTTATAATGACGATATTGAACCGTTTTGTGATGCCTTTTTTCATAAACGAAATATGATTTTATAAAACGAACGGTATCTAGATTTTCTGGTTCATTTTTCCGGTCCTTATAAGCTCTTGGCGTAATCCAATGACATTGAATGTGAGAGATGGACAGATTTTTTGTTGTGATTTTGTAAAAGGAATCATACTAAATAATGTTTCGTAAACAATATATATTGTGTATAGTGTCGGAAAATAGTTTCGTTGTTCTGGAATATTGCACTAATATTAACAAAATGCTAAGATTCATTTGAAAAAACAGTTTAGGAAAAGGTTTTAGAGAATGAAAGAGAGGAGGATAAATGAATATACGTGATATCGCAAAACTTGCGGGAGTTTCAGCATCTACAGTTTCGAAGGTGATGAATGGTAAGGATAAAGACATCAGTGAAGAAACACGGAAGAAAGTTTTGCAGGTGATTGAAAAAGAGAATTATGTTCCTTATTTCCGTTTCCTCGAAAAAGAAGCAATTAAAAGTCATCTCATTGGCATTCTTGTAAGAAAAGATAATAGGGAACGAGAAAATATTGTCCTTTCAGTGGAACGAACTGCGAGAGAAAAAGGATATGGTGTCATCATTGGTTATGTAGAGAAGGATGAAGACATTGAATTTCTTGCAGAGCAAATGAGAAAGAAAAAGGTCTCAGGATTATTGATTGATTCATCAAAATGTATTCCTGCAGGAAAACAAGAAGAGGCAATTGTTTATATTAATGAAACAAAAGAATTCGACGACGCGGAACTTGCAGTTGTCTACTATCGTTTGTCCGAAGCTTCTAGGTTGGCAACCGAAACACTTCTAAAGGAAGGACATCAGAAAATTGCATGTATCATTAATAAAGGAGATACAAGTATTTTAAATGGATATAAGCTCGCACTCCAAAGCTTTAACCAAAAAGAGCAACCAATGCTGATGTATGAAGGAAACTCATTAGAGGAAATCGAGAAGTATGGAATTACACAAGTGTTAAGTGAAAATGTGACAGCAATTGTCTGTGGTTCGTCTTCGGTGGCATGTTGTGTTTGGAAGGTAGCAGAGCGGACAAGAATAGCTGTTCCGAATGAATTATCTGTGATTGCTATCGGAGATGATGAGGTTTTAGAAATCGTAGGTTGTGGGATTTCAGCGGTACAGCTTCCGAGTAAAGATCAGGCAGTAGTAGCAATGGAATATCTGATAGACATGATTGATGAAGGAAAGAAGAAAGAGTGTGTCAGAAGGTTATTACCTAAATTAGTTCGAAGAAATAGTATCATGAAACCGATGCAGGAGAAACAAGGTGATGCAATTGTGGTGGTTGGAAGTATGAATATGGATACCACAATTGAAAGCGCAGTTATCCCCGTGGCAGGAGAAACACGGCGTGCGAGCAAAGTTTATACTTATTCTGGAGGGAAGGGTGCAAATCAGGCAATTGGTGCTGGAAAACTTGGCGGACAGGTATATATGATTGGTTGTCTTGGCAATGATATGGACGGAAAACAAATTTATACAGGACTTGTTGAAAATCAAGTGCATATGGATGGTGTCCTATTCGATAATATGATTCCGACTGGGAAGGCATATATTAGTGTAGATGGTCAGGGAGAAAGTTCCATTGTGATTTATCCAGGAGCAAATAAAAACTTAAGTATTAATCAAATTAAGAGATGTAAATATTTGTTTGAAAAAGCAAAATACTGCTTGTTGTCTCTGGAAATACCGGACTCAATTGTAGAATATACAATTCGTTTCTGTAAGAAAAATAATACGGAAGTGATTTTGAAACCGTCACCTGCAGATGATTTCAGAGAAGAGTATTTGTCAGATATTACGTACTTTGTTCCAAATGAAAAGGAACTGCATACTCTTGTTCAGGGTGAGGAAAGTTTGGAAGAAAAGGCAGAAATTCTTCGGAAGAAAGGAATTCAAAATGTTATTGTCACACTGGGAGCAAAAGGATGTTATTTAAGGAATAAAGATGTTTCTATTTACTTTGAGGGAACCGGCTTTGAGCCGGTAGATACGACGGGAGGCGCAGATTCATTCATTAGTGCCATGGCAGTTTATTTGAGTGAAGGAAAGAATCTTATTCATGCAATTGAATTTGCAATTTATGCATCCGGTATTAGTGTGACAAGGCATGGAGTACAACCAGCGCTGCCAGAGCGACAAACAGTTGCAGTATATGAGGACGAAATCCGATCCAAATATGAAGAGAAAAGGAGGGACTGGGAAGAAAGATGAAAAAAATTGTGGTAATAGGAAGTCTGAACATGGATGTTGTAATTGAAACACCGTATATGCCAAAATGTGGAGAGACTATTGCAGGAAAAAATGTCAATCTTGTTCCAGGAGGGAAAGGTGCGAACCAAGCATATGCAGCTGGAAAACTTGGTGGAAATGTTACGATGATTGGAGCTGTAGGAAAGGATGCAGCTGGTAACGAGCTTCTCCAAAATTTAAAAGGTGTAGGTGTTGATGTGTCAGGTGTTTGTCAAATGACGGAAGGAACAACAGGTCAAGCATTTATTGCAGTAGATGATAATGGAGATAACTCTATTATTATTATCGCCGGAACTAATGGAATGATTACGAAAAAACTGATTGATGATAATTCACATATAATCAAAGAAAGTGATATTGTCATTATGCAACTGGAGATTCCGATTGATATTGTAGAATATGTAAAAGAAATAGCAATTCGAGAAGAGAAGACTGTTATTATCGATCCCGCGCCTGCGGTCCGAGATATTCCAGATAACTTCTGGAATGGGATTGATTACATAAAACCGAATGAGACAGAACTTGCAATTCTTACTGGTGTTCAACCAGAGACACAAGAAGAACTTATAATGGCTGCGAGGATGATGATTAATAAAGGTGTGAGAAATGTTATTGTCACACTTGGTGGGGAAGGATGCCTGCTCGTGACAAAGCATACAGAGGAATTTTTTAAATCATATAGGGTAAAAGCAGTTGATACGACAGCAGCAGGTGATAGTTTCACAGCGGCGTTTGCGCTTGCTTTAAGTCAAGGAAAAACATGCAGAGAAGCTATTAAGCTTGGACAGAAAGTATCTTCCATCGTAGTAACGAGAAAAGGGGCACAGACCTCAATTCCAACGATGAAAGAAGTAGATAAGGAAAAATAAAAAATATAAGGAAGAAGAGGGAAAAATTATGGCAAAAACAAAGAAACAGAAAATGGATAAGCTTGTATTATTTTTAATTCCGATTGGGGTAGCGGTAAACTTCGTGGCAGGTCAGATTGCTTCTAGTTTGGCATTACCATTCTATTTGGATACTATTGGAACGATTTCAATTGGTGCATTATGTGGTTCCATTCCGGGAGCAATTGTAGGTTTGCTGTCCAGCTTGATTAATGGATTCGCAGATCCTGTACTTCTTTGCTTTACACCAGTTAGTGTAATTATTGGTTTGTTAGCAGGCGTTTTATCACGAAAAGGATTTTTTAAGGGAATTGGGAAACTTATTGCATCTGCCATTATATTCGGAATTGTTGGAGGATGTGTCAGTGCCTTAATTACATGGGGAGTATATGGATTTGATTTTGGTATCGGACCATCTTCTTATGTGTCAGTGCCACTTTATAAAATATTTCATATGAATAAATTTGTGTGTGAA
Source organism: Dorea sp. CAG:317 (assembly GCA_000433535.1). GTDB lineage: Bacteria > Bacillota > Clostridia > Lachnospirales > Lachnospiraceae > Dorea_D. Next base: position 77,795 of record FR892661.1, on the reverse strand, counting down.
TTGATAGGGTCATCTTCTATTGATATGGTAGATAAAATTATCAGTGTAATAGTAATGTCTGGTGTATTAAAAGCAAGCCCGTCAAGAATGCTTGCAAAGCTTCCGCTTGGAAGTCAGTATATTAAAAATGCAATTGATGATGACGATGATGATTTCTAAGAAGTCTTAATAAGGAGTAGAAAATGGGAGAACAGAACATAGATTTAAGAGAATATTACAGAAATAAATATATGCCATATCAGATGAAGGGAAACTGTATTGCAGATTTGAATCCACTGATCAAAGTGAATTTAGCATTAGTATTTGGAATTATCGGACTTGTAATACCGTATCTTTCTGTTAAAATCGCGATATGTGTATTCTATTGTATTATTGCCGCAATTGGTAAAAAGGGAGTTGGATTTGCAAAAGTATTTTGGGGTGTAGGTGCAGTCTTGTTTATTTATCTTACCATTATCCGGCAACTTTCAGTAAATGGTAAACAGGTGTTGTTTTCTATCTTTGGATGGGATTGGACAGTGGAAGGATTTCAGGTGGCGATTGATATGACTTTTTCGCTGATTGCATTTTCAGGTGGGATTTTACTGTTTTTCTATTTTACAGAATTACGTGATTTTATGTATACATTAGAGAGAAAAGGAGTGTCTCATGTAACTTCTTATGTTGTTCTTTCTTCTATGCAGACAATCAAAGATTTAAAGAAAACATCACAGACAATTATGGATAGCCAGAAGGCGAGAGGCGTGGAGACTGAAGGGAATTTCTGGCATAGAATGAAAGCACTAATCCCAGTACTTAGTCCATTGTTTTTAAGCGCGCTTGCCTCTACAGAGGAAAAGACAATTGCGATGGATGCAAGAGCGTTTTCTGTAGAACGAGAACATACATTTTTGCGTCAGATTAAAGCGGCTGAAAAGTATGAAGTAGTGCTCGCTGTTCTTTCGGATATAGTGTTAGTAGTAGTTTTGATATTGAAAATAATGGGGAAATTAGGTTAAAAGTGAAAGAGGTGTAACGATGGCTTATATTGAATTAAAGGACGTGTCATACCGTTATCCATTAAGTAAAGTGAATGCGCTAGAGCATGTCAGTTGTGTACTTGAAAAAGGAAAAGTGTATGGTATTATCGGAGAAAATGGTGGTGGGAAGACAACATTCTGTAATTTGTTACGCGGACTGATTCCACATTTCTATAAAGGAAAAATAAAGGGGGAAATTAACGTACTCGGAGTCGATGTACGAGAATGGGATATGGCAGAGTTGTCTGCCAAGATTGGATACGTGTTTCAGAATCCCTTTACGCAGATTAGTGGTATTAAAGAGACTGTGTTCGAAGAAATTGCTATGGGCATGGAAAATATGGGTGTGCCGAAGGAAGAAATTATTGATAAAGTAATTGGGATTTGCAAACTTTTGAAAATTGAAGAACTGATGGAAAAAAATCCAAATGAATTGTCTGGGGGACAAAGACAAAGAGTGGCATTTGCGTCTGTGATAGCAATGGATACGGAAATGCTTGTTATTGATGAACCAACAAGCCAGCTAGACCCTAAGGGGACACAGGAGATTTTCGAAATTATTAAAATTCTGAAAGAGGCCGGGAAAACAATTGTGCTGGTAGAACATAAAATCAATCTGATTGCAGAATATTGTGATGAAGTAATTGTTATGGAGAAAGGACATATAGTATTTAGTGGAGCGGTAAAAAAGATTTTGTCAAATGTGGAATTAGAAAAACATGGAGCAACAATACCGCAGGCAGCAGTTCTTGGAAATAAGCTGATAGAAAATGGTGTTAAACTTTCAACAATACCGATTACAACAGATGAGGCTGTAGATGTAATTAGAAAAGGAATGGGGGAATAAAAGATGGCAATTGAATTTAAAAATGTTTCTTTTAGTTACCCGAATGGCTATGTGGCAAACGAAAATCTGAATTTGATGATTCAAGAAGGAGAAAGGGTTGCCATTGTAGGGCAAAACGGAGCGGGAAAAACAACAGCAGTAAAATTGATGAATGGTCTTCATAAACCGAGTGAAGGGGATGTTTTTGTAGATGGGGTTGACACAAAGACAAAAACAACTGCCCAGATTGCAAAATGTGTAGGATATGTATTCCAGAATCCGGATGATCAGATTTTTAATCCGGACGTATACTCTGAAATTGCATACATGCCACAGAAAATGGGACTTCCGGAAAAGGAAATCAAAGAACGAGTAAAATGGGCAATGGAACTTACTGATACAAAACAGTATCGTAAAGATAATCCACTTGATATTCCGTATCCGATTCGTAAATTTATTTCGATAGCATCAGTTTTAGCGATGAAACCTAAATATGTGATTTTAGATGAACCAACTGCAGGACAAGATAAGCATGGAATTGAAATTCTAGAAAAATTGATGGATAAATTGGAAGAAGAGAAGATTGGTGTTATCACAATCACACATGATATGGAGTTTGTGGCAGGTAATTTTAAAAGAATTATAGCAATGGCACATAAAAATATTATTGCAGATGGTACTGCAGAAGAGATTTTTTGGAATGAAAAGATAGTAGAAGAAGCAAAAATATGCAAACCTCAGATTGGAGAATTGTCAGAAGAATTGAATGTTGGAGTAAAGACATTGTATCTTGAACAGTTGGTGGAGGCAATCAAGAGTAAGACGAGAGGAGAGAGTGCTTAAATGGAAAAGCGTAGAATAATTATTGATTGCGATACCGGAACGGATGACGCAATTGCAATTGCAGTCGCGCTTCATTTGCCAGAAGTAAAAGTGGAGGCAATAACAACAGTAACAGGAAATGTATCCGTGAAATACACCTCTGAAAACAGCTTGAATTTGGTGCGGTATTTGGGATTTGATACCCCTGTATCTGTTGGAGCGTGGGCACCTTTAAAACTACATACGAAAATGTGTTATGCGGAAGAAACACATGGAAAAGCGGGATTAGGCGATGTAGAATTGCCGGAAAGCGAAGATAATTTTACTGAGGAGACAGCTGTCGAAATGATTTACAAAAAGGCGGTTGAAGCCAATGGAGAATTGGAGATTGTAGCAATTGGTCCGCTTACTAATATTGCGATTACTATGTTGCTTCACCCGGAAGTAAAGAAGTTGATTAAGCATCTGTGGATTATGGGTGGCGCCATTTATGGAGGAAATATTACACCTACAGCAGAATTTAATATGTGGTGTGATCCGGAAGCGGCAAGATTGGTTTTTAATAGTGGGATTCCATGCACACTTGTAGGACTTGATGTAACGGAAAAGGCAGTATTAGATAAGTCTGATATTAAGAAGATGAAAGGACTTGGTACAAAAGCCGGACAAGTGATTGCAGATATTTTAAATTTCATGGATAGACGCCATGCAGAAGGTGGGGAAGATTTGGTAATGCACGATGCACTTGCAATGGCTGCTGCGTTTTGTCCGGAATGTCTTACTTATAAAGATTTTTATGTGGATGTAGAGTGTGAAGGAACATACACTTATGGACACACAGAGATGGATATTTGGGAGGAGTCCGGACAAGATCCGAATGTCCAAGTTGCGGTGGAAATTAATTTAGAGAAATTTAAAGAGTGGTTTCACAAAGCATTGAAAAATAGTTTTGTCCAAAAAGAGTAGAGAAATTTAATGTCATTAAGTTAATATTGAAAGCAGAGTGGACTGTTAGAAAAACAGAGTTTAAAGAGAATGAATCTTTAAACTCTGTTTTTCTGTCATAGCTTATAAGTGAAATGAGCAGTCTACAAATCTGATAGGGTTTTATCCCCATAAATGGATTTCCAATCCTGCTCGAAAGCATCTACCGCACTTGTAATATGTGAAAATGTCAGTGCTGTTTCCAGAATAGATGGGTCCAATGTTGCAGTCTGAGCTCCGGCGAGGAAAGCGCGGTCTACCTGACCTGCATTTTTAAAGCTTGCTGCCAAAATCTCTGTATTATAATGATAAAGATCAATCATTTCAGCGAGAGAAGCAATAACATCATCAGAGTTGATGCCCATATTTTCCATACGATTAAAGTATGGGGCAATACAGTCGGCGCCTGCTTCCATAGCAAGGAACCCCTGTTGTTTGCTGTAGATAGCGGTTCCGGTGACATGTATATTTTGTGCTTTCAGGAGTTTAATGGTCTTCATACCTTCCATAGTAACAGGAATCTTGATATACACCTCAGAGTCAACCTTATTAAGGAGTGTATCCGCATCACGAAGCATGCCGTCCGTATCAGAAGCTGTAACTTGAATATGAAGTGGTTTATCGATTCCAATGATAGAGCGAATCTCCTTCATATGATTGAAAAAATCAATGTTTCCCTCTCGTTTTACAATGGAAGGATTTGAAGTTACTCCCGCGATTGGAAAAATGTCATAAAAGCGTTTAATCTCTGCAAGATTAGCAGTGTCTAATAAGTATTTCATAAGAGCCTCCTTATATATAAATAATAGTTATGCAATGGTAATCTGAATACCTTGTTTTTCAAGATACTCTTTTTCATCAGGATCAATACCTGAGTCAGTAATAACCTGATATACATCTTCGAGTTTTAAAAAATAGACGGAACCAGTCTGGCTGAATTTTGCAGAATCTGCCAGCACATAAGTATGATTGGCAGAAGCAATCATGGAGCTTAACGTGTCGGCGCGGATCAGATCCTCGCCGGTAAAACCATAATCTCTGGAGTAGCCATCTGTTCCGGTAAATATTTTGTCTACGTGAAAAGAACGAATAGCATCTTTAGTTAAAGGTCCGACCATAGACTGGCTGTGAGGCTGCAAGGTGCCACCCAGAAGAATGAGTTGGATATTTGTATACGAACAGACATAATTTGCCAGATACATGGAGTTCGTAATAATTGTTACATTCTGTTTTGTCTTTGCAAGCTCTTCTGCAAACAATGCACAGGTAGAACCGGATTCTACGATGATAGTTTCGCCATCCTTTACATAAGCAGCAGCCGTTTGGGCAATGCGTTGTTTGGTATCCAGATGAAAAGCCATTCGGTAATTGATGTCGTTAGGATCATTGGGAACAGCATAACCGCGCTCTCGTTTCAGAATCCCCTTTTCAGACAAGAAATCTAAATCCTTACGAATAGTAACCTTTGAAGTTCCTAAATATTCGGCAAGGGTGGAAACTTCTGTTTTTCCATGTAGTGTGATGTATTCCAACAATTTCGTATGACGTTTATTCATAGTCACCCTCCTTGTTATCTTCGAAAATATAATAGCACGAAAATAGTCTTATGTCAATAAAGTTAGTTTCGTACGAAAGTAAAATTAACTTCGTAGTTTACAAAACCTATGATTTATGATATATGTTTATATATAATAGACAGAGAATAATTTACCAGGAAGATTCGAAAAAATTGAAAGGAGAATGGATATGGGAAAATATTTGATTGCTCATGATCTTGGGACATCCGGAAATAAGGCGTCATTATTTTCGACCAGTGGGCAATTGATAGATAGTTGTACGATTCCTTATGAAGTCCACTTTTTCGGACGGAACTGTGCAGAGCAGAATCCGGAAGATTGGTGGAATGCGGTGGGCGAAGCAACAAGAAAAATAATGGAAGGAATTGATAAAAAGGATGTACTGGCAATTTCTTTTTCTTCTCAGATGCAGGCGTGTATCGCTGTGGATAAGGATGGAAAAGCACTTCGCCCGGCGATGATATGGGCAGATTTAAGGGCGGAAGAACAGGCCAGACAATTAGCGGAACGGGTTGGAGAAGACCGGATGTATGAATTGAACGGTCATCGCGTGAGTGCAAGCTACAGTATAGAGAAATTGATGTGGATTCGAGATCATGAACCGGAGATTTATGCGAATACATATAAAATGCTTTTAGCCAAAGATTATATTATATGTCGTTTGACAGGTGAATTTGTGACGGATTATTCGGAGGCATCAGGGACAGATGCTTTTGATCTTCATAAGATGGAGTGGTCTGGGGAGATTTTGGAAGCGGCGGAAATTGAGCGGGAAAAAATGCCGGAGCTTCACGCGTCTGTGGACGTGATTGGGAAATTGATAGATGATGCAGCAAAGGTATTGGGATTGACACAGGAGACGAAAGTTGTATGTGGCGGTGGTGACGGACCATGTTCTGCTCTTGGTGCAGGAAGTTTCCAGAATGGACAGCATTTTCTTTCGTTCGGAACTTCTGCGTGGATTGCAGGGACTTCAGATAGGGTATTCTTAGATAAAGAGAAGACGCTGATTTGTTTTGGTCATGTAATTACCGGAAAATATATGCCTTGCGGAACCATGCAGGCGGCGGGAAGTTCCTATTCCTATATTCGCAGAGCGCTTTGTAAAGAAGAGGAAAAAATTGCAAAAGAGACGGGAGAATCTGTGTACGAGGTATTGAATCGATTGGTTATGGAATCACCGGCCGGCGCCAAGGGTCTGGTATTTTTACCGTATCTCTTGGGGGAGAGAAGTCCCAGATGGAACCCCGACACATCGGGAAGTTTTCTTGGAATCAAGATGGAGCATGAGAAATGTGATTATGTCAGAGCTGTGCTGGAAGGCGTTGCGATGAACTTAGACATTATTCTTACAGCACAACGGGAAAATGTGTCGATCAACGAATTAGTACTTACCGGAGGCGGGGCAAGAGGAGATGTGGTGGCTCAGATTCTTGCAGATGTTTTAGAACTTCCATTGTATCGATTGGATCATGTAGAGTCGGCTACGTCTATTGCTGCAGCGACTATTGCAGGAGTGGGTGTCGGAGTGTTCGATGATTTTTCTGTGGTCAATCAATTTGTAAAACGAGAGAAGGTATTTGAACCTAATTTAGCGAACAGAGAAGTATATAGAAAACAGAAAGAATTATTTGAAATGGGATATCAGTGTTTAAAACAATATTATAAGTTGGAAGCGAATATATCCGAAGAAAAACAAAAATAGGGAGGATAAAATGATGATGATGAAAGCAGCTGTGTATCATGGGAAAGAAGATTTGAGAGTAGAAGAAGTTACGGTAAGGGAGCCAAAAGAGAATGAGGTGTTGGTTCGGGTGAAATATTGTGGTGTCTGTGGAACCGATATTCACATTTTCCACGGAGACGGAGGATCGAGTGATGTAACTCCGCCATTAATACCGGGACATGAGTTTTCAGGAGTTGTTGAGAAAGTCGGGGCAGCTGTAAAGACTGTGAAGCCGGGAGATCGGGTAGCAGGAAACCCCAATGACATGTGTGGAGAGTGTTATTTTTGTAAAAATGGAAAAGAGCATTTTTGTGAAAATAATATTGGAGTGGGAACGACAGTAGATGGCGGTTTTGCAGAATACGTTGTGATGCATGAGAAGCAAGTATACAAATTTTCTGAAAACCTTAATTTTATTGAAGCAGCAATGGCAGAACCTATTTCATGTTGTTTAAATGCAATTGATCTGTGTAATATCCAGATGGGCTCTACGGTATTGGTGATAGGCGGCGGTCCCATTGGGATGATCATGCTTCAGCTTGCCAAGTACGCAGGGGCATCTAAGTTGATCCTTTCTGAGCCGGTGGAAGAAAAAAGAGAACAGGCATTGAAACTTGGCGCAACGAAAACAATCAATCCATTAGAGGAAAATGTGCAGGAAGTATTGAATGAGTATTGTAAAAACGTAGATGTAGTCATTGAATGTGTCGGCAATATCAAGACACAAGAACAGGCAGTACAGTTTGCGGGAAAAGCGGCTACAGTTATGCTGTTTGGATTGGCTGCGCCGGGAGAAAGTTTCCCAATCTGTCCGGATGATCTTTTTAAGAAAGAATTGAAAGTGATGTCTTCTTATATTAACCCGTATACATTTGAAAGAGCAATGCAGGTATTGGAGGCTAAAACGATAGAATTAGAAAGCTTAATTACAAATATTGTTCCACTTGAACAAATTGCAGACGTATTTGTAAAACCAGAATACAGAAGAACAGGGAAAGTAATGATCCAGATAGATTAACAGGCGATAAGAAAAAATTCAGAAGTAAAACGGAAAACTCCGCTTGAGCATTGCCCAAGCGGAGTTTCCTGTTGCTATATTTTTTTAAAGGAATGAGAGTAAAGTGCGGCATCGGGAAATGCTCATCCCGATGATTTACTTTATGAGGGGGAGATAGTTGATGTGTCTTTCAACTATCTGGCTCTTAGTATAATCCGAAAATATGTCCAAAATGTGTTAAAACCCTTAAAGAAAATGAAAATTTCTTAAGAAATCTTAAAGAGAATGAGAAAATATAGTAATTACTAACTATTATTATGCTCTGCTGCTAAATATATCCGCCGTCTACACCGATGATCTGCCCGGTCATATAGGCAGGGGTATTGACGGTCTGCCAGATGACCTCTGCAATTTCTTCTGGACTGCAAAAGCGCCCGGCGGGAATTTCTTCTGCAAGTGACTGACGCTCGGCTTCATCAAGCTGTGCATTCATTACGGTATCAATGACGCCGCAGGCAATGGCATTGACGGAGATACCGCTTGGAGCAAGTTCTTTTGCAAGGGCACGGGTGAGACCATGGATGCCGGATTTGGAAGCGGAATAAGCCGCTTCGCAGGAGGCGCCTACAGTGCCCCACATGGAAGAGATATTAATGATTCGACCGGACTTTTTTGATACCATTTTCGGTACAGCTTCTCGGCAGCAGTAGAAGACGGAAGACAGATTAGTATCAATAATCTGTTGCCATTCTTCGTCAGTGAGATCCATAAGAAGTCCGATATGTGCGATTCCGGCGTTGTTAATAAGAACATCCAGACTGTCACAGTGGCTGTATATTTCGCCAAAGATGGAACGGACATCTGACGGATTTCCGACATTTCCGGGAACAAGTGTTACCGCTTTTGGATGATGCTTTTCAATTTCCTCCTGTACCTGCTTTAATTCCTCTACAGATTTATTACAATTTAAAAAAACATGATAGCCATTTTGGGCAAAAAGAATTGCCGTACTTCTTCCGATGCCTCTGGAAGCCCCGGTAATGAGTACATTTTTTTCTGTCATAAAAGTTCCTCCCTATCGAATTTTGATTCTATTATTATAACTTGAAATCGTTGCTATTTAAAGATTCAGGTGCTATTATTTACGTATAAAATTTATATTTAAAGTAACAGCAAAGTTGAGAGAGGCGTTCAGATGTTATCTAAATTCAGTGTAAAAAAGCCCTATACCGTTGTTGTGGGCATCGTACTTATCATTATTCTGGGCATCGTGTCTTTTCGTGATATGACAGTTGATCTTTTGCCCAGTATGAATCTTCCCTATGCAATTGTTATGACCACATATCCCGGCGCAAGTCCGGAAGAGGTTGAAGAAATCGTGACAAAGCCTGTAGAACAGACAATGGCTACGGTGAGTAATATTAAAAATATTCAGTCTGTATCCAGTGAAAATGCATCTACGGTTATGTTGGAATTTGAACAGACCGCCAATATGGATTCTGTGACTATCGAGATGAGGGAAAATCTGGATCAGATCAGTGGATTCTGGCCGGAAGAAATTGCAAGTCCTATGATTATGAAATTGAATCCCGATATGCTCCCTGTACTTGTTACGGCGGTCAGCGCCAAAGGAAAAGACGCGGTGGAGGCAAGCCGGATTATTGAGGACAAAGTAATTCCGGAAGTGGAGAGCGTAGAAGGTGTGGCTTCTGTCATGGCGACAGGAAATATTACAGAGACCGTGGAAGTGACATTGAATAAGGAGAAGATTGATGGCTTAAGCGATGATATTCAGGAAGAAATGCAGGCGCAGCTTGACGAGGCGAAGCGTGCGCTTGATGAAGCGAAGAGTCAGGTTGAGAGTGGTAAAAACGCATTAGCTTCCGGTAAAAATCAAGCTTCATCAGGTATCGGACAGGCAGAAGCTCAGATTTCGGTAAAAAGCGAAGAATTAAAGCAGGCACAGCTTGAGATTACAGAGAAGATGGCTCAGTTAAATGTGTCAGAGACGCAGTTGAATCAGAGCTTTGCGGTGGTGAAGGCCGGAAGAGAAGCGGCTGAGGCTCAGTTAGAACAACTGGAAGATACAAAAGAAAGTTATGATCAAGCGGTTGCCCAGTGGAAGGCTTTAAAAGAAAAAGAAGAAAACGGAGAAACGTTGTCTCCTGAGGAACAGGCGTTGAAGACGCAGCTTGAGACAATGATTAAACAGTTAAAGCCTGTCATGGATACTTACGGGGCTACGAAAGAAGAACTTACCGCTGCCCTTGAGAAACTGATCGCCCAGGAAGAGAGTCTTAAGGATTCCAAAGAGCAGATGGCAGCAGGAAAGAAGCAACTGGAAGATATGCAGACGCAGGTCAACAATGGTGCAATGACTCTGGCAGAAGCAAGAGGTCAGCTTGCATCCGCACAGTTAGAAACAGCAGTCGGGCTGGGAGAAGGTGCTGCGCAGCTTGCAGCAGGACAGACTGCGCTGGCTGTGCAGGAGGCTCAGATGGAAGCGGCATCTAAAGAAGCAGGAGCGTCTCTGGATACGGACAGTATTTTGTCTGCGGCGACTATCGAGGCAATGCTCGGAGCACAGAATTTCCGTATGCCTGCAGGTTATGTAAATGAAGAAGGTATCGATTATCTGGTGCGTATAGGTGATAAATTTGAGAGCGTAGATGAGATGAAGAATCTTATTCTTCTTGATATGGAAGGCATAGACCCGATTAAGCTTTCAGATGTGGCAGATGTAGAGGTGGTCAATAACGCGGATGAAACTTATGCGAAGATTAACGGAAAGCCGGGTGTGATGCTGAGTATTCAGAAGCAGACCGGATATTCGACCGGTGATGTATCGCACCGTGTGCAGGATAAATTAGAAGAATTAAATAAGGAGTACAAAGATCTCAAAGTAGTCAATCTGATGGATCAGGGGATGTATATTGATATGATCGTGGATTCTGTACTTGACAATCTGATCTACGGTGCAATCCTTGCGATTTTGATCTTGCTTGTATTCTTGAAAAGTATTCGGCCGACATTTGTGATTGCATGCTCGATTCCAATCAGTATTATGGCCGCGATTGTAGCAATGTATTTCTCAGGAGTTACGCTAAATATTATTTCTTTGTCAGGACTTGCGCTTGGTGTGGGAATGTTGGTGGACAACTCCATCGTGGTGATTGAAAATATTTACCGCATGAGAAATGAAGAAGGTGCATCGGCGAAGAAGGCAGCAATAGAGGGAGCACGTCAGGTCAGCGGTGCAATTCTGGCGTCGACTTTGACAACGGTATGTGTGTTCCTTCCGATTGTATTTACCAAAGGAATCACAAGACAGTTATTTGTGGATATGGGACTGACGATTGCGTATTCTCTTCTGGCGAGTCTTCTGACGGCGCTTACGATCGTACCTATGATGTCAGCTGGTGTGTTGCGGGAAACAAAGGAAAAGGAAACGAACTTTTTTGGGAAAATACGCAGCATATACGGAAATATTTTAGAAAAAGCTTTGGATCATAAAGGATTGGTTTTAGCGGGAGCACTTATTCTGTTTGTGGGGAGTATTGTTCTGGCAATGTCCCGGGGGACAGAATTTATGCCGGCAATGGAGAGCACCCAGATCAGTATGACACTTGAGACGGAGAAGGGAACAAGTCTTGAGGATACTGCAAAAGAAGCCGATAAGGTTATGGATGAAGTTGGCAGGATCAAAGATATCGAAGATGTGGGAGCGTTGGTATCGACTTCGGATCTGATGGGGACACAGACAGTTACTAATCAGGTGTCCTTCTATGCAATTACCAATGATAACCCTGAGCTTTCCAACAAGGAATTACAGAAGGAGATTGAGAAACGGACGAAGGATGTTGACGGAGAGTTGACGATCTATATGTCCAATATGGATATGAGTGCGCTTGGCAGTTCCGGTGTCAACGTGCAGATTCAGGGAAAAGACCTGGATAAGCTGCAGGAAATTTCTTCTGATATAAAGAAGCTTGTGGCAGATACGAAAGGGACTCAGAACGTATCTGACGGAACTGAGGAAAATGGTGAAGAATTAAGAGTTTCTGTGGATAAAGAAAAGGCGGCAAAATATGGACTGACAGTGGCGCAGGTTTATCAGGAGCTGTATGGGAAGCTGGCAGAGCCGAAGCAGGCAATGACGCTTGGAACCGATACGTATGATTATGATGTGTATGTGGTAGATGACGCAAGAGAGACATTAAGTCGGGCAGATATCAAGGACATGGTCATTTCTGCAAAACAGCAGGATGGAACAACGAAAGAAGTGAAGTTATCTGAGATTGCTTCTTTTGAAGACACAACTACACTTCAGTCAATCAACCACCTGGCGCAAAATCGTTATATGTCTGTGACAGCGGAGCTAAAAGAGGGGTATAACATTGGACTTGTGAGCAATGAGATACGAAAAAAACTGGATGAATATAAAGTGCCGGAAGGATACGAGATCAAGATGGCAGGTGAAGATGAGACGATCAATGACGCAATGACAGAGTTATTCAAAATGCTGGGACTTGCTCTTGTATTTATGTATTTGATTATGGTAGCGCAGTTCCAATCCCTGAGGTCTCCGTTTATCATTATGTTTACGGTACCTCTGGCATTTACAGGAGGGCTGCTTGCGCTTTGGATGGCGGGAATGTCTGTCAGTGTTATTGCAATGATTGGCTTTGTAATGCTGTCCGGTATTATTGTAAATAATGGAATTGTGTTTATAGATTATACGAATCAGCTGATGGCGGGAGGCATGCCGAAGAAAGAGGCACTTGTCACTGCCGGCAAGACAAGACTTCGTCCGATCATTATGACAGCGCTTACTACCATTCTCGGACTATTTACGCTGGCAATGGGAGTTGGAATGGGAGCAGATATGGTTCAGCCTATGGCTGTGGTGACGATCGGAGGACTGATCTACGGAACCATATTAACTTTAGTGGTAGTTCCATGTATTTTCGCTCTTTTCCACAGACGAGAGAAGGCAAGGCTTGTGGAAGGGATGGAAGACAATTAGGAGGAGACAAGATGATCAACAAAGCCATTGAATTTGCAACGAAAGCACACGAAGGACAACTGAGAAAGGGAACGAAACGTCCATACATTGTTCATCCGGTAGAGGTAGCCGATATTGTGTCTACGATGACCACTGACGAGGAAGTTATAAGTGCAGCAGTGTTACATGACACGATTGAAGATTGTAAGGATGTTACAAGAGAGATTCTTGCGCAGGAATTTTCTGAGCGGGTGGCATCGATTGTAGCACAGGAAAGCGAAGACAAATCCTGTACATGGATGGAGAGAAAAAGCGCTACTATTGAACATCTGCGAACTGCTCCATGGGAAGTACAGATGGTAGGACTTGCAGATAAGCTGTCCAATATGAGAGACATTAATCGGGATTATCCGGTGTACGGAGAAGAATTATGGAATCGTTTCCGAATGAAAGATAAGAAAATCATTGGCTGGTATTATAAAGGGATCATGGAGGCGCTCGCGGACGCGTTCCGGGGCGTGGATGCGTACGAAGAGTATTGTCGTCTGGTTGAAAAAAATTTTGGAAAATAGGTTAGATATAGGAGAAAAAAGAAATGGATAAAGGGGCAATGTATCAATTGATGAATCAACAGTTAGAAGGGCTGCTGAAGGCCACACCGTATAGGATCTCAGGGCTTGCAAATGCTTCTGCACTGTTGTGGGAGACTCTTAGGGATATTAACTGGGCAGGATTTTATCTCATCGAAGATGGGAAGCTGATTCTGGGACCATTTCAAGGGAAGGTTGCTTGTACAGAGATTGAGATTGGGCGTGGCGTATGTGGGACTGCAGTGGAAAAGGACGAAGTTCTTCTGGTAGAGAATGTGCATGAATTTCCGGGGCATATTGCCTGTGACAGCGCGTCTGAATCTGAGATCGTGCTTCCGATTCATTACAATGGAGAGGTGGTAGGAGTGTTGGACATTGACAGTCCGCTTCCGGCAAGGTTCGACGGGGAAGATGAAGAGGGACTTCGTAAATTCGTGGAAGTGTTGGAAAGAAATCTGGGAAGGAAAGGTGCAGGAGCATGGTAAAGGGCGTAATATTTGATATGGACGGTACGATGTTCGACACGGAACGCTTATTAACGATTGCGTGGCATAAAGCAGCCGGGGAAATGGGCGTTACGATTTCCACAGAGCTTATGGATGCATGCAGAGGGAAAAGCACGCAGGCAATCGGAGGGCTTTTAAGAGCAGAATTCGGGGAGGATTTTGATTACGACCGGATCTGTATGTTCAAGAATAAAAACTATCATGAGATAATCGAAAAAGATGGTGTGCCTCTGAAAAAAGGGTTGAAAGAGTTGTTGGAATTTTTAAAAGAACAGAAGATTCCGGCGGCGGTTGCAACTTCTACAGGTAAAAACAGTGCGGAAATGGTTTTAAAGAAGGCAGGGGTATATGATGTGCTGTCTGCACATATGTATGGAGATATGTTAAAGGCAAGTAAGCCGGAACCGGATATTTTTCTTGAGGCAGCGAAGAAGATAGGACGAGAACCGAAGGAATGTCTTGTTATTGAAGACAGCATATCGGGAATTCTGGCGGGGAAAGCAGCCGGCGGTTACGTGATCTATATTCCGGATGTGATGAAAGTGCCGGAAGAAGTGAAAGAAGGAATTACAGCAGAATTGCCGGATCTGTCCCATGTGATCGGATGGATCAAAGAAGAAAACAGGAGGTGATACTTGATGTATGAAGCAGAAACAGCAAGGTTACAGGAAATCATTGATGACAGTGAGAACATCGTCTTCTTTGGCGGTGCGGGAGTATCAACGGAGAGCGGTATTCCTGATTTTCGAAGTGCGGATGGAATCTATCATCAGCAGTATCGGTATTCGCCGGAACAGATTGTAAGTCACAGCTTTTTTATGCGGAATACAGAGGCATTTTATGAGTTCTACAAAGAGAAAATGATGTTCCTTGAAGCAAAGCCAAATGCTGCGCATCTGAAGCTTGCTCAGTTAGAGGCAGAAGGAAAGTTGAAGGCTGTGATCACACAGAATATTGACGGACTTCATCAGGCGGCGGGAAGTAAGAACGTATGGGAGCTTCACGGAAGTATTCACCGCAACTATTGCCGGAAATGTGGGAAGTTCTATGATGCCTCATATGTGAAGAACGCAGACGGTGTACCGCGGTGCGAGTGTGGCGGCTTGATCAAACCGGATGTAGTGCTCTATGAAGAAGGTCTTGATTCTGGGGTGATCGAGCATAGTATTCGGGCGATTTGCGAAGCGGACACATTGATTATCGGCGGTACTTCTCTTGTGGTGTATCCGGCGGCAGGCTTCATCGATTATTTCCGGGGGAAACATCTGGTCGTTATTAATAAAAGCGCGACGGCAAAAGAAGTGCGCGCAGAGCTTACAATTGCAGCGCCTATCGGAGAAGTAATGAAAGGACTTAAGTAG
>FR892661.1:0-62313 GCA_000433535.1 Dorea sp. CAG:317 | reverse complement strand
AGCGACAGGCAAAAAGAGATGAGAATTTAAGACAGAGATTGATTGCGACAAAGAAGGAGCAAGAGCCGGTGTCCGCATTTTGTAAGATATGCAGAGAGCTGGGGTACGAGATTTATGAAATGGAATTGATCCTGGCAGGAGAAGAATTTCATGCGGCAATGAAAAGAAGTACGAATGGCGGTGGAGAAAATTCGCCGATGATCGCAGGAGAAGATGACTTTTATGAATTGTTTCTTGCGGCACTTAAGGGATAAGGAAAAAGAAAGACAGAGCTTCCGAAAAAACAAAGAGTTTCGGAAGCTCTTTTTGGGTTTGATAAAGCTGAACCATATGTTTAGTATAAAGTGACAAAGTTAGGATAATTGCCGGATTACGCTTGCATTTCCGAAAGAATACTGTATAATATAAGCTGTTTGACGATTTTAAAAGAAAAGTTTAATAATACTAAACGAGAGGCGTGATAAAGTGGATATAGGAAAGAAGTTAAAAGAGCTGCGTCTGCAGAATGAGCTGACTCTCGGAGACTTGGCGTCACGCAGTGAATTGACGAAAGGATTTTTGTCACAGGTAGAGCGAAATCTTACAACACCCAGTATCGCGACACTGGCAGATATTGTAGAGGCGCTGGGCAGTAATTTGTCCGAATTTTTCCATGAGGAAGAAGAAAAACAGATTGTTTTTTCGAAGCAGGATTTCTTTGTGGATGAGCAGGAAGATTATCAGATTGAGTGGGTCATTCCGAACGCGCAGAAGAATCAGATGGAGCCGATCGTGCTTACCCTTCATCCCCACGGGAAGAGTCAGAAAATGTTATCCTATCAGGGCGAAGAGTTCGGCTATGTGCTCAAGGGAGCGATTACGATCGTACAGGGAAATAAAAAGTACAAAGTAAAGGCAAAAGAAACATTTTATATGAGCGGCGATAAGAGTCATTACTTATATAATCATGGAAATAGCGAGGCGAAAGTGTTATGGGTGACAACACCGCCTATGTTTTAGAAAAATAAGAAATGTGGCAAGTGGTTGATTTTATGTGAGGGTTTTCTTAAAACAGGAAGGAGATGTGAGATGGAAGAGAACAAGATTATCGAATTTCGGGAGATTGTAAAACAGTTTGGAAGCCAGATCGTATTAAAAGGGATTAATCTGGATATTTATGAAAATGAATTTGTAACACTTTTAGGTCCAAGTGGATGTGGAAAGACAACATTGCTTCGTATTTTAGGTGGATTTTTGGATGCAGACGAAGGGAAAGTGATTTTTGACGGAGAAGAGATCAGCAGTAAACCGCCTTATGAGAGAGAATTAAATACAGTGTTTCAGAAATATGCGCTGTTCCCGCATTTGAGCGTATACGAAAATATCGCTTTTGGATTAAAGATTAAGAAGGTAAGTAAGGACGTTATCGATCAGAAAGTGATGAAAATGTTAAGACTGATTGGGCTGGAAGGGTATGAAGACAAAAATACAACCTTACTTTCCGGTGGTCAGCAGCAGCGAGTTGCGATTGCGAGAGCTCTTGTAAATGAGCCGAAAGTTCTGCTTCTGGACGAGCCTTTGGCAGCGCTTGACTTGAAACTCCGTAAGGAAATGCAGTATGAGTTGAAAAGGATTCAGCAGGAAGTCGGAATTACATTTATCTTCGTTACCCACGATCAGGAAGAAGCGCTTACGATGTCGGATAAGATCGTTGTTATGAAAAACGGAGAGATTCAGCAGGTCGGTTCCCCACAGGATATTTACAATGAGCCGGCAAACCGTTTTGTGGCGAACTTTATCGGAGAAAGTAATATTTTATCTGGAACCATGCTGGAAGACTATAAAGTACAGTTTGACGATATTGTGTTTGACTGTGTGGACTATGGATTTAAGAAAAATGAGAAAGTGGATGTAGTCATTCGACCGGAGGATATTGATATCGTTCCTGTCGAAGATGGAAAAATGACCGGAGAAGTGTTAAGCGTTCTTTTTAAAGGTGTCCACTATGAGATTATGGTAGAGACTGTGCCGGGTACTTCTGTAACGGTAAATATGCGCGTGATCCGTAACCATGATGTGACCAGCGAAGACGGAACGGAAAAGATCAGCGCCAACAATTTCTATGTAGATATCGATGATGTAGAAAATATGGATGACAAGGAGATCATCGCACTTGCCAATGCTCAGGCGTGGGAGGTAGAAAGTGATGAGTACGTGTCTATTGCCAAGGTTGAGTATGAATTGGCAGAAGAGGAAGGACAGTATCCGGTTACATTTACTACAGCTAACGGAACAAGCATTGAGTGTACGATCTTTGTTGTGGATCAGCCATTTGTGAAAAATGAGAAAGCAAATGAAGCGGTTATGGCATTTAACTTTATTAAAACAGCGACCGAGATTCAGGAATCCCAGGCGCTTGACACAGATCTGAAAACATGGGCAAATGCACAGGGATGGAAGCTCAGCAATGAAGATGAAAGTGTAGATATCAGTGTAGATTATGATTTTGATTCTGACGAGATCACAGAAGGCGTATATCCGATTACGTTCTCTACAACAGGACGAGAATTCAAGATCCATACAACGGATTATACAGAGGAAGGTCAGGAGGTCGGTCTGACATTCTTCCCGGAAGATATTCATGTGATGTCTAAGGGGACCTACTAATGAAGAAATTCTCGCAGCTTGCGCTGCCATACATCGTGTGGGCGGTGATGATGCTGGTACTCCCGATGGCGCTGATCGCGCTCTATTCTGTGATGGAACAGGGCAACAGTATCATATCGTTCTCCTTTACGCTGGAGCATTATATCAAGTTTTTTACCGACCGTGACTTTTTATTGATTCTCTGGCGCTCTCTTATGATTGCAGTAAAGACAACGATAATCTGTCTGCTTCTCGGCTACCCGGTTGCATATTTTATTGCGCGGAGCAGAGAAAAGGTACAGAATGCATTGATTTTATGTATCACACTTCCGATGTGGATCAATATGCTCGTAAGAACTTATGCATGGATCGGCATGCTCAGTGAAGGCGGGCTGATTCAGAAAATCCTGCAGTTTCTCGGAATGGGCAATGTAGATCTTCTGTATACGGAAGGAGCAGTTCTTCTCGGCATGGTGTACAACTTCCTGCCATTTATGATTTTGCAGATTCAGACATCTCTGTCGAAAATGGACAATTCACTTCTGGAAGCCAGTGCAGATCTTGGAGCAAGTCCGGCACAGACTTTCCGCAGAGTGACATTACCTTTGTCGCTTCCCGGTGTGATCAACGGAATTACACTTGTGTTTCTTCCTGCGGTCAGCTCGTTCTTTATCCCGAAGCTTCTGGGAGGCGGACAGTATTTCCTTATCGGAAATATGATTGAAAATCAGTTTATTACGGTAGGCGAGTGGAACTTCGGAAGCGCGATCTCTATGATTATGGCAGTCATCATGATGCTTCTTATGATGGCGGTTCGAAAAGTGGAGCTTCGTAATCAGGGCGGAAAGGAGGAATAGTCATGCAGAACAAAGGAAAAAGACCATTTGGGAAAATACTTATGATTCTGATGATCATTTTCTTCTATCTTCCCATTGCATATATGATCATCTTTTCGTTTAACGATGGAAAATCACTGACCAGTTTTACAGGATTTTCACTGCGTTGGTATCAGCACATGCTGGAATCGCAGGATATGATGGAGGCTTTGTATACTACGTTCAGTGTGGCGCTCCTTGCTACGTTTATCTCAACAGTGGCAGGAACGATTGCGGCAATCGGACTTAGTAAGTCGAAGAAGGTGATCCGCGGGCTGATGGAGCAGGTGAACAATCTGCCTATGATGAACCCGGAGATTGTAACAGCGATTGGTTTTATGCTTCTTTTTATTACTTTCAAGGTAGAAAAAGGATATATGACAATGTTGTTGGCGCATATTGCATTTTGTATTCCGTATGTGATGCTGTCTGTGATGCCGAAGATCAGGCAGTTAGATCCAAACCTTGCGGATGCGGCCATGGACTTGGGAGCAACTCCCTGGCAGGCACTTCGCAAAGTAATCGTGCCGCAGATCACACCGGGAATTATCTCCGGAGGTCTGATTGCATTTACCATGTCTATTGATGATTTTATTATTTCTTATTTCGTCACAGGAGGCGGTGTAAAGAACTTAAGTATCATCGTGTATACAATGAGTAAACGTGTGAACCCAAGCATCAACGCAATTTCTACTTGTATGGTTTTAATTATTACGGTTGCGCTTGTGATCATTAACCTGGCGCCTGTATTATCGGCAAAACGCAGGAAGAAGGAAGAAATCAGGAAACGGAGAGTTCTTCCGGGAGTTCTTGTGGCGGCAGCGCTTGTGGTTGTAATTGGAATTGTGAAATTTGGCGGGGAAGAAAAAGAAAGACCGTTTGAAGGACAGACACTGTATCTCTATAACTGGGGCGAGTATACAGGTGAAAATATCCTCAGAGATTTTGAAGAGGAGACCGGGGCAATTGTTGTTCAGGAAAGCTTTGACTCTAATGAACAGATGTATATTAAGGTTGCAAATCAAGAGCCATATGATGTTTTGGTACCTAGTGATTATATGGTGCAACGATTGATTGATGAAGACCTTCTTCAGAAGCTGGATAAGTCGAAGCTGACCTGTATGGATAAGCTGGCAGATGCAGTGAAAGGTTTGCCTTATGATCCACAGAATGAATATTCAGTTCCGTATTTTTGGGGAACAGTAGGAATCGTATATGATAAAACGAAGGTAGAAATAAGAGATTTGGAAGCAGAAGGCTTTGGCATTTTCTTAGACGAGAAATATAAAGGAGATGTGTATCTCTATGATTCAGAACGTGATGCCTTTATGATGGCGTTAAAAGACCTTGGCTATTCTATGAATACAACCAGTGAAAAGGAGATCCAGGAGGCATATGACTGGCTGGTTCAATGTGTGGAAACGATGGATGCAGAAATCGTGACGGATGAGATCATTGATAATATGGCGCAGGGAAGAAAAGCATTGGGATTGATTTATTCCGGAGATGCAACTTATGTGATGGAAGAAAATGAGAACATGGGTTACTACATGCCGGATACAGGAACGAATCTCTGGTCTGATGCTATGGTAATTCCGAAGAATGCGAAGAACCCGGAGCTTGCACATGCATTTATCAATTACGCAAGTGATTATGACGGCGCATATGACAACTCCAGTTATGTGGGATATACATCCGCAAATCAGGAGGTTATGGATGACATTTACGGAGAGGGCGGAGATTACGAAGGAATCGAAGCCTACATTCCAAGAATTGATAATCCAAATGATGAAGTGTTCGTGTACAACGAAGATACAAAGAAAATTATGGGAGATCTGTGGAGCCGGGTAAAGATTGCGGCAAGTAACGCGGATTAGTAAAGGACAATAGAAAAACAAGTAAGGGAGCATTTTTATGTAAGTGAAACACCATGGCATGGATTGGGAACAAAGGTATAGGAGCCCCCCAAGTTCTTTTGATGTGAGAGATTCTGACCGTAAGGCTTAAGGTGAAGTAAAAGGATATTGCTTGCAGAATAGAAAGGTAAAAGTTATAATACAGATATCAGATTTCGTTGTGTATTCCTAAATGAGATGGTTCATTATTTTATAATAAGTTTATAATGGAATGATTTGAAAGGACTTTAGAAGGATATGTTACTGTTATTAAAAAACAAGCCTTTATTAAGTATACAAGATAATGGAGAATGTAAAATTCTTGATTTTGATAGATTACCGTTTGCATTACGAAAAAAAGAAGTTACTTTTGTCGCATTTATGGAGTGGGCATCAAACCGTACCTTATCAATCGGGCGGAGTTATGCAAAAGAAATTTTGAATGCAATGCGTCTGTCGCAGAATAATCGCTATGCAGTATGTAAAGCCTGCAGGGGACTTAGTTTGGAAGATTCTTACTGGATTCGTCAAGACGGGGATGACAAAACATGGGAGGAAGTGAATTTATTCCAAAATCCGCTTTCTTTGTTTATTACAGAAATCTCTTTATCCGGAAGGGCAATCTGGCATCAAGAAGAGATAAAAGAACAGAAAAACATTCATACTCCGGAATTAACGACATTTGGAGCAAGTGCGAAAGGATGGATTCGGCAAGGAGAAGATTTATTTCTTCATAAAGTGGGGAAATATGAAATCCCTGCCGATGAGATTTTGACCGCGCTTCACATCAATCATATTCATTATGAAGTTTCAGAGGAAAATGAAATTGCATCTTATTTATCAGAAGAAAGACGTGGGTGGATTGAGGGGGTAGGAGAGCGAATTGTAAAATCAAAACTGTTTACCTCAGAAGATGTTGCAATGGTTACCTTTGAAGAATTTAAAATTTTTTGTGAATCGTATGGAGTGAATGCTTACAAAGAGGCAGAAAAGTTAGATCGGAAGGCTTATTTAGAGATGCAGGTCGCGGATTACATTTTGAACAATAATGACAGACATGAGCAGAACTGGGGCTTTTTGATGGAAAATACCAGTGGGAAATTAGTTGGATACTGTCCGTTATTCGATCATGATCATACATTTGGAGATGATCGGAATGTAATGTCACAGACAACGGATGAAATAGTGTCATTATATGATTCGGCAGTTCTTGCTCAAAAAGAACTGAGAATAGATTTTAGTGGCTTGGAAGGTATGCAAAAGCCAGAGCTGTTAAGTGAGAAGCAATGGGAAGGAGTTCTGGAAAGAGCAGAAGAACTTAGGCGGTTGTAAGCGTTTTAAAAAGCGTTTCGGGAATGATTTGAAATATGTGTTTTGCCGGTGGGTCATTTTGACTCACCGGCATTGCGTTGTAATGAAATATTAAATTTTCCGCTCTATTTTTTATACTAAAAGATTTCTATACTTCGCTCAAGAATTCCTTTCATATACGCAATCGCAGTTCCATAATTGGTAATCGGAAGCTTTGCGTCTTCGGCACATTTCAGACGGTATCTCATTTCCCTCTCATTTAGCGTACATCCGCCGCAGTGGATGATCATCTTATATTGCTCAAGCTCCAGTGGAAATTCGGTACCGCTTGTAAATGCGAAATTTAATGTTTTCCCGGTATATTCCCGTATCCATTTCGGAAGCTTTACCGTGCCAATGTCTTCGCATTGCCGGTGGTGGGTACAACCTTCGCACAGGAGAATGGTATCGCCATCCTGCAAAGTGTCCAATGCGCAGGCACCATTTACAACAGTGTCAAGATTGCCTTTGTATCTTGCAAATAAAATCGAGAAAGACGTCAGAGGAATGTTCGGCGGAGTCAGTTTGCTGATCTTGCCGAACACCTGACTGTCAGTGATCACGAGAGACGGAGCTTTGCCGAGATGGTTTAACGTATCGGCAAATTCAGAATCTCTGGTGACGATAGCGGTTGCACCGGTGTCCAGAATGTCCCGGATTGTCTGCTGCTGTGGCAGGATAAGCCGTCCTTTTGGAGCTGCTTTGTCAATGGGAACTACGAGAACGACAAAATCATTCGGGTGGATCAGGTCACTGACAATATGGTTTTTATCATCTTCAGCAGGTGCGAAGGCGGCAATTCGTTCCTTTAATGTGTAAATGTTGTGCCCTGTATGTGCACTTACCGGAATTATGTAATCTTCAGGAACATGGTACTCATGGAGGAAGTTCTCCAATTGTCTTGTGGAAAGCTTATTGTTCTCCAGCAGATCCATTTTATTCCAAACGACAAGATAAGGAATCTTCTTCTCCTGAATCCGCGACAAAATAGCGGAATCTTCACCGGTTACGCCGTCGGAGGCATCAATGACAAGAAGAGCAATATCAGTCTTGTTGAGGATTTGATAAGCCTTTTGCACGCGCATAGCTCCAAGCGTACCGGTGTCATCAAGACCGGGCGTGTCGATCATCACTACAGGGCCCAGCGGGAGAAGCTCCATCGCCTTTAAGACAGGATCAGTTGTTGTGCCCTTGACATCAGAGACAATGGCAAGAGACTGCCCTGTCAGAGCATTGATCAGGCTGGATTTTCCGGCATTGCGTCTGCCGAAAATACCGATGTGGACCCGCTCGGAAGAAGGGGTGTTATTTAAAGTCATAGTATTCCTCCTGTGTGAAAATGTGTATAAGATAAACTAAAACCGGAAATCACGTCGATTATTTTCCCGGATCAACTTCAGATTTTCCAATACAACTGCACGGGCTTTTTCATTTGGAACATTCAAAACTTCTTTGTCGATCAACAGATCTCCGATACGCTTTGTCTCAGGAGATGCGTAATCCATTAAATATTCCTGCAAAGTCATCAGTGCATTTGGGTGGCAGCAGTTTTGAATCTGACCGCTCTTACACAATGACATGAAGCGGTCTCCGGTACGACCTTCGCGATAACATGCGGTACAGAAGCTTGGCAGATAATCCATTTCCATAAGCCAGCGTACCACCTCATCCAGTGTACGATTGTCGATAACGTCAAATTGTTCGGACTTTTCATCTTCCGGTTCCGGTTCGCAGTATCCGCCAACGCTGGTTTTGGAACCGCCGCTGATCTGAGAGACACCGAGGTGAAGCACTCGCTCACGTACTTTTTGACTTTCTCTTGTGGAAATGATCATGCCGGTATAAGGAACGGCAATTCGAATACATGCTACGATTTTAGCAAAGGTATCGTCATCGATTCCATTTGTAAATGCACTGGCATCAATGTCGTCTGCATTGCGAAGTCTTGGTACACTGATTGTGTGAGGACCCACGCCAAATGCCGCTTCTAAATGCTCTGCGTGCATTAAGAGCCCTGCAAATTCGTAACGGAATTTATCAAGACCGAAGAGAACTCCGATTCCTACATCGTCTACACCGCCTTCCATGGCACGGTCCATTGCTTCCGTATGATAGTCGTAGTCATGCTTTGGTCCTGTCGGATGAAGCTCAAGGTAGCTGTCCTTGTGATAGGTTTCCTGGAATAAAATATAGGTTCCGATTCCGGCTTCCTTCAACAGACGATAGTTATCTACAGTTGTTGCGGCAATGTTGATATTTACGCGACGAATGGCTCCGTTTTTATGTTTAATATTGTAAATGGTGTTGATAGAATCCAGATAATACTCCATCGTGTTGTGAACCGGATCTTCACCCGCTTCAAGAGCCAGTCGTTTGTGTCCCATGTCCTGCAGAGCAATCACTTCTTTTTTGATTTCTTCCTGTGATAATTTCTTACGGGTAATATGCTTGTTTTTCATATGATATGGGCAGTAAGTACAGCCGTTAATACAGTAGTTAGAAAGATACAACGGTGCAAACAGAACAATACGATTTCCGTAGAAATCCTTTTTGATCTGCTCCGCAAGTCGGAAAATCTTCTCGTTCATCTCCTTGTCTTCACAGGCAAGGAGAACAGAAGCCTCTCGGTGCGAGAGTCCCTTCCGCTTAGCTGCTTTCTCAATCAGAGATTCAATCAGCGGAAGGTTATTCTTATTCTCGTCTGCATAGGCAAGCGTGTCAAGAATCTCCTCGTGGTTAATAAAATCTTCAGCGCGTTTCGAATTTACATCATACATGTTTGTTCCTCCTTTATATTGGGACGTAGCAAAATGCAAAAATGCTACGTCCCAAATTGAATTTTGCCCTGTCCTTTTTTGGTTTTAGTTTCGGTTCAGTGAATCGCCGCGGTCGGTTACAACGTGATACCCAATGGCATTCATGCGCATTTCTAATTCGCTTCTGCATTCTGCCGCCTCTTCGCCGGTACAGAGTTTGTTGTCGTACAGCAGGTAGTCTCCTCGTACATCAGCAGGGGACAGGTTGGGCATGACGACGTTGGCTCCGGCAAGAATGCCCAGTTCCCTGCCTTTTGGGTGGATGGTTCCAAGGGCGGTTGTTGCGGGCAGAAGTACACTTGGAATTGTCAGCCTTAAGAGCCCCAGCATGAATAACGTCAGTTCCAGTGTCCCGGCGTTTTCTTTGGCAAATGGGGTATCGTGATGCGGGATAAATGGACCGATGCCGACCATCTGTGGATTCAGCTTTTGGATAAACAGCATATCCTCAGCCAGATGTTCTGCCGTCTGTCCAGGTGAGCCAACCATGAAGCCGGTTCCTACTTGATAGCCGATAGATTTTAAATCCCACAGACATTGTTGGCGTTTTTGCGCAGTGAGTCCGGCAGGATGAAGGCTTTCGTAGTGTCTGGCATTAAAGGTCTCATGGCGCAGAAGATAACGGTTGGCTCCTGCCTCATAAAACGCCCGATAAGTCTCATAAGATTTCTCGCCGATGGAAAGCGTAATCGCACAGTCGGGATAGGTCTTGCGGATTGTCTGAATAAGTTCGATCATCCGGTCATCGGAAAAATATCCATCCTCCCCGCCTTGCAGCACGAAAGTGCGAAAGCCAAGCTCGTATCCGGTTTTACAACAATCAAGAATCTGCTCGTTTGTCAGCCGGTACCGGTTAGCATTTTTGTTGCTTTTGCGAATACCGCAGTAGAGACAATCGTTGCGGCAGTAATTGGTAAATTCAATAAGACCCCGGATATAGACATCATGACCGTAGAAATGATGGCGTTGTCTTCTTGCCAGCAGGAAGAGCTCTTCGGCAAGCCCGGGGGTTCTTCCCTGAATCAATGTGGTCCATTCTTCACGGGAAAGAGAATGTTCCGTATTTAATTTATGAAGCAGTTTTTCTGTCGTATCGTTCGATGTCATAGAAATCCCCTTTCTCATCGTTTGAACTTGTTCTTATCGTTTGGCCTTTGACCGTAAGGGCAAAGGTACAGATGTAAAAAGACCCGGCGCATAGGCGTCAGGTCCACAAAAAGAGCAGGAAATCCCTACTCAAATGTATATGAGAAACTGTCCGCCTTATCACGCAGGAAGTACCTTTGTGGTCAGTACGATTATTAAAAGTATATCACAGGAAAAAACATTGTACAATTGAAAAGAATTTAACAAAATCAGAGAAAATCTGCTATAATGACATATTAATGATACGATAGAAACACGCACACAGCAGGAGAAGATTATGTTTGGATATGTGACGGCTCATGAGCCGGAATTGAAAGTAAAAGATTTTGCAAAATATAAATCATATTATTGTGGCCTGTGCCAGATGTTAAAGAAAAAATACGGTCATCTGGGGCAGATTACGTTGACTTACGATATGACATTTTTGATTTTGCTTCTCACCGCTCTATATGAACCGGAGACAAAACAGACGAAATGTCATTGCAAAGTCCATCCGGTGAAAAAACAGACCATTTTGCAAAATGAAATTACGGAATATGCCGCAGATATGAATCTCATTCTGGCATATTATCATTTGAAGGATGATTGGATCGATGAGCAGAAAGTATCCGGCTTCCTTGGAACCTGTGCGCTTCGAAGAAGAGTGAAATCTGCAATCCGAAAGTATCCGAGACAGAGCAGAAAAATACAGCAAGAATTGAAAAAGCTTGCATACTATGAAAAAAAGAACACCATGTCAATTGACGAGCCTGCGGGCTGCTTTGGACGGCTTATGGCAGAGCTTATAGTTTATCGAAAAGATCACTGGGAGAGCGGGCTTCGGAGACTGGCATTTTATCTTGGCAAATACATATATATTATGGATGCCTATGAGGATCTTGAAAAAGATAAAAAAGAAGGAAATTACAATCCGTTGAAGGCAATGTCGGAGGAAAAGGATTATGAAGAAAAGATCAGGCAGATCCTGTGTATGATGCTCGGAGAATGTACAGCGGAATTCGAGCGGCTTCCGCTTGTATTAGACATAGACATTTTAAGAAATATATTATATGATGGAGTTTGGAAACGCTATCGCAAATTGCAGGAAAAAGAAAATGAAACGACACGAATAGAAAAGTGAGGAATTATAAAATGACAAAAAACCCATATGATGTACTGGGCGTGCCGCAGAGTGCGACTGATGATGAAGTGAAAAAGGCTTATCGTGA
Organism: Dorea sp. CAG:317; assembly: GCA_000433535.1. Lineage (GTDB taxonomy): Bacteria > Bacillota > Clostridia > Lachnospirales > Lachnospiraceae > Dorea_D. Next base: position 50,398 of record FR892661.1, on the reverse strand, counting down.
TCTGAGCAGAAAATATCACCCGGATGCAAATGTTGATAATCCGTTGGCAGATCTGGCAGAAGAGAAATTCAAAGAGATACAGGAAGCTTATGATACGATTATGAAAGAACGTGAAAAAGGCGGCGGAAGTGGTTATGGATATGGCTACGGATACGGCGGCGGATATCAGCAGAGCTCCGGTCAGAATACAAACACAGAGACACAGGCGGTCTATAATTTTATCAATAACCGTAGATATCAGGATGCACTGAATCTGCTGAACCGTATGCCGGGGAGAGATGCCCAGTGGTATTACCTGAGCGCAGCAGCCAATGCAGGTGTGGGAAATAACGTTTTGGCGCAGCAGCATGCAGCGCAGGCTGTGAATATGGAACCTAATAATCTTCAGTACCGCCAGCTTCTGAATCAGCTCAGTTGGAATACGAGACAATATCAGTCCAATCCTTATGGCGGTGGATACGGCGGACAGCAGTCTACTTGCGGAACCGGGAATATGTGCTGCGATCTGTGGATGGCAGACACATTGTGTGAATGTATGGGAGGCGATCTTTGTTCATGCATGTAAAGGCAAAGAAAACAGCAATAGCAGGATTACTGCTTGCATTTACGATCGTATGTATCGCTATGGGAAGTGTGATCGAGACAAATACATTGTTTTTACTGGCAGCGGCATCTTATTTTGTAGGAATCATTTACCGGGAATTTGGCGGAAAGATGGGGGCGGCATTCTATATCGCCGGAGTGATCCTCGGCTTTATCGTATCTCCGAACAAATTTTATATCCTGTCCTATGGCGCTATGGGACTTTATATTCTGGTAAATGAATTTGCTTTCCGGAAAATCGCAGAATGGAAAGGAAATGTCAATCACTCTGCAATCTTCTGGATTGTGAAATACATCGTATTTAATGTCATGTACCTTCCCATGCTTCTGGGATTTCAGGAATTACTTTTCGGAAGAAAACTTCCGGGAGCATTGATGATCGGGGCGCTTGTGGCAGGGCAAATAGGATTGTTTATTTATGACAGAGCCTATGAATATGTGCAGGGACATATCTGGAATAAAATGCGGGGAAAATTATTCCGGTATTAAGATCAATATGCTTTTGGGAGAAATGATTTGGAGCTTTGAAGGGGATAAAACGAATACCATGCTGTTAGCGATGGACGGAGACGAAATAGCAGGGCTTTCGACTATAACCTCCAGCCACAAAATCAAGGCACATTGCAGAGTTGGGAATTGTAGTTGCTAAAAAATATCATGGAAATGGTATTGGCACTTCATTGATTCATCTATGATGATTATGTTATGGGGAAAATGCTGTAAAGAGTAAGTTTTATACTGATCGTGAGGTGGAGCTTTATGGAATTAGAACGAGTCATCCATGATTTTCAACCCATTTATAATAGCAAGTCCAGAATATTGATGCTTGGCACAATGCCTTCTCCCAAGTCCAGAGAGGTTGGCTTTTATTATGGACATCCAAGAAACCGTTTCTGGAGGGTGGTTTCGGATGTGTGCGGGGAAGCGCTCCCGGTGACGAAAGAGGAGAAGATATCATTCGCACTGAAAAATAAAATTGCTGTATGGGATGTTCTGGCAGGCTGTGAAATCAGAGGGGCAGAAGACAGCAGCATCAGAAACCCGATTCCGAATGATATGAATCTTATTTTAGAACATTCGGATGTGCAGGCAGTTTTTACGACCGGCACAAAGGCGGCGCAATTGTATAAGAGATATTGCTATCCGCAGACCGGGATAGAAGCCGTTTGTTTGCCATCCACCAGTCCCGCAAACTGCCGGATGAGTTATGAAGAACTTTATGAAGCGTATGCGGTGATTAAGAAATATCTATAATTAGTGGAGGGAAGGAATCATGACAAGAGAAGAAAGAGTGGATTGTTTAATCGCATATTTGAAAAAAGAAAATTCCGGTTATGATACCCTTCAGGAACCTTATGATTATGAGGGAAAACGCAGGTTGTTAAGAAGTCTTATGAATGTTCGGTTTCCAATGGAGATTTCAGAGGAATATGTAGTAATGCAGGATGCGCTTTTAAGGGAAGAAGCGGAAGAAAAAGGCATTGTAGAACTGGAAGATATATCGCCAATCGGAGAGCTTTATCCTTGTACAACGATAAAAAATGTAGAGAAGATGTCTCTCTGGAGAGGAGATATTACAAGGCTTTCGGTGGATGCCATTGTAAATGCGGCAAACAGTCAGCTTTTGGGCTGTTTTGTGCCTTGTCACGGATGTATTGATAATGTGATTCACTCGGCAGCAGGTGTGGAGCTTCGGAATGAATGTGCCCAGATCATGGAACTGCAGGGACACGAAGAACCAACCGGAAAAGCAAAAATTACAAAAGGTTATAATCTTCCTGCAAAACACGTGATTCACACGGTGGGGCCGATCGTGGGTATGGAAGTTACTGAGAAGCAAAAAGAAGAATTGAAATCATGCTATGTAAGTTGCCTGAAACTGGCAGAAAAGAATGGTCTTAAGTCTATTGCATTTTGCTGCATTTCTACCGGGGAATTTCATTTTCCGAATAAGCTGGCAGCGCAGATTGCTGTGGAGACGGTGGATCGGTATCTGTCGGGGTCTAACTTAGAGAGAGTCATCTTCAATGTATTTAAAGAGGAAGATGAGCACATTTATCGGAAATTATTTGCATAAGTGGAAATATTCAAGAGTCAAAAAAGCCGGAAACATTGATTTTACAATGCTTCCGGCTTTTTAAGAGCAGATAACGGGAATCGAACCCGCCTCTCCAGCTTGGGAAGCTAGCATTCTACCGATGAACTATATCTGCATATTATATATAATAATGCTGTTAAAGATGAAAATCAAGGTAGTTCTTTCGAATTTCTTTCAATTTTTTTAAAAATAATTTTTGATATAATACTTGTTGACAAACTATATTATACAGCATATAATATAGCTAAAATAATAATATTATGAATTTCACAATGTTTAGAAGCTACATAGAAAGGGAGTGACATGAATGATATTCAATACCGGAGCAGCTCTTTTGGATGCGATTGTACTGGCAGTTGTTTCAAGAGAACAAGAGGGAACCTACGGGTACAAGATTACCCAGGATGTGCGAAAGGCGCTGGATGTGTCAGAGTCTACGTTATATCCGGTTCTTCGCAGACTTCAGAAGGATGAATGTCTGGAAGTTTATGACCGGCAGTTTGACGGGCGGAACCGCCGATATTATAAGGTGACGGAAAAAGGAATTGCACAGCTTAATTTATATCGTGTAGAGTGGAAAAATTATTCAAAGAAGATTACAAGTATGTTTGAGGGAGGTGTGACTGCATGAACCGCATAGGATTTATGACACAACTGGCAGCATTATTGCAGGATGTGCCGGTAGAAGAACGCAGAGAGGCAATGCAGTATTATAATGATTATTTTGATGATGCCGGAGCAGAGAATGAACAGCAGGTGATTGCAGAATTAGAAAGTCCGCAGAAGGTCGCAGAGAATATTAAGGCAGATATGAAAGGAATGTCTGCGTACAATGGCGAGTTTACAGAGAACGGATATACAGATGCAAGATTCGATGATAGGAAGATGCCGGAAAAGAGATATGAATATCAAGGACAGCCGGAGCAGAAAGAACCGCCGAGGACGAGTAACACAATGAAAATAATTCTGATTATAGCGATTATTTTAGTAGGTGGCCCGGTTCTTATTCCGTTGGCGCTTGGTTTTGTGGCGTTAGTGGCAGGATGTCTTATTGCACTGGTGGCAGTTTTTGCTTCGATTGTAGTGATGACGGTGTCAGCGGTTATTGCTGGTGTTGTGTTGGTTGTAAATGGGATCATACTACTGATACCGGACTTTGCAGTGGGAATCGGGCTGTTGGGCTTGGGTCTGATTCTGACAGCTCTTGGCGTTGTCGGAACTGTGGCAGGCGTGAGGCTTTGTATCATCGTTCTTCCGGCAATTTTCCGGGCAATCGTTTCAATTTGCAGGAAGCCATTTCACAGAAAGGAAGAGGTTGGAGTATGAAAAAAGGATGGAAAATATTCTGGATAGTTTGTGGCGTGACATTTATCTCAGGACTTGTGTGTTGTATCATATCGCTGTCACTTGGCGTGACAACAGAAGCAATCTCGATGCATTTTCCGAAAGGATACATCGGCTGGGAGTGGGATGATGACGATGATGATTTCCTTCATCGTCACGACGCAGACCGGCGTGATTTCGGAACTGACGCAGTGGAAAGCTATTCGGGCGTAAGAGAAGTGGAACTGGAGATGGCTGTCGGTAATGTGACCGTGGAGCGCCATGACGGGGATACGATTGAAGTAGAAACTGTCGGCGTGGCAGAAGAATTGAAATTCCACAGTTATATGGAAGAAAATACGTTGAAATTGGAGACAAAAAAACGTGTGACAGGGATCAAGGGGGTAGAGGACGGTACAGTGTACCTCCGGATTCCGAGAGATCTGAGCTTGGACGAGGTTTCCCTTATGGTTGGCGTGGGCGAACTTCAGGTGGAGGATATAAGTACCAGAGATTTATCAGTGGAAGTCGGAGTAGGCAATGGCGTTGTTCATAACTTCCAGGCAGCAGAAGCAAGTCTGGAATGTGGCACCGGTACACTGGAAGCAACGGGAAGTGTAACGCAGAAACTTGATATGGAAAATGACGTTGGAAATATCATCTACCATGCCGCTGGAAACCGAAAGGAGTATAATTATGAGATTTCCTGCGGAGCAGGTGAAATCGTTATAGGTGAAGAAGTATACTACGGAATAAAACCGGAAGAAAAAATTAATAATAATGTTCAGAAACTTATAAATATCGAGTGTAATGTCGGTGATATTACCGTAGATTTTACAGGAGCGTAAAAACGAAAAAGAAGGGAGTTTTAGATATGGAACAGAAAAGATTATACAGATCCCACGACAGTCGTATGTTGTGCGGTGTATGCGGAGGCGTGGCAGAATATTTTAATGTAGACCCTACCCTGATCCGGCTGGGGATGGTACTTTTAGGGTGCTCCGGCTCTGGAATACTTGCTTACTTTATAGCGGCAATCATTATTCCGGATGCGCCGAAAACATATTAATCTTCTTTGAGATGAGGGCGTACGTGAAAGCATGCGCCCTTCTTTCAATATCTTTATAATGGAGTGTGCTGACAATATCTATTGCAAATGATACCATAAAAACAATTCTATTTTTCCAATTACAAACGAAGAAAGAGAGTTTGATACTATAGTTGCGGTAAGAGGAAATCATATCACCTTGTGGAAATTGTCGGCAGATATTACATGATTATATGCCAGATTGTGAAGTGATTCTGCCATTTTCCTATTCTGTGGAATAATTAAAAAGAAAGAAATATTTATGGAGCTACTTATGGTAATTTGTGTTCTGAAAAGGATAGTAGGGCTACTTGAATAAAAGTGAAAAATATGTTATATTATGGATGTAAAAAGAACAACCGCCACAAAGTGGTTGACCAATAAAGTGTGAACATAGAAATGCCACCCTTACTCGTCAAAGTTCAAAGGGTGGTTTTTCTATGCTCTAAATCTCTAGTGACAAATCAAGTAAATGAATGTCAGCAGTGATAAAATGAACATTCCAAAAGACATAAGATCTTTAAAATCAAAATGTTTCATCCGCACCACCCCCATTCTATGTAAAAAATGAAGGTCAACGCACCCTGCAACACAGTTGTTCTATTAATACCTTATCATTTTATGACAAGCAGTACTACTTGGAAAAATAACCAGAAATTCTTGGGGAATTTTATATAGTATTACATAACTGAGTATGATGACGATACCAGTTATAAGTGATATAATAAAAACCAATTCTATTATTTACAAGGGAAAAATCAATGATTACCAAGTACCAAATTATAACAATAAGAAACAGCGTTTTAGTGACAATTAAGCGTTCTAATAGAAAAACGCTTGGGTTAGAAGTGAAGCCAACGGGCGAAGTTCTTGCCAGAGTGCCGATGTATGTGTCAGACCGTGATATTAAGAAATTTCTTGATTCTCATAAGAAGTGGATTATTGAAAAATGCTCTCTTGTAAAGGCAAGGGAGAAGCATAAAAGTGTGACAACATTTCCACCATATGATGAATTCTCACGAAAAGAAAGAGATGAAATCAAAGAGAAAATTACGCAGCGTGTTCAATATTATAGTTTGAAAATGGATGTGACCTACAACAGAGTTTCTGTGCGCAATCAGAAAACCAGATGGGGAAGCTGCAGCAGCAAAGGCAATCTGAATTTTAATTATCGATTATTTTATTTGCCGGAGGAATTGCTTGATTATGTAGTCGTTCATGAATTGGCACACAGACGACATATGAATCATTCTAAGGATTTCTGGCAGGAAGTGGAGAGATATTTTCCGGATTATAAGGAGTGCAGGAAACAGTTAAAAGAAGTGGAGCTGAATTAAAATTAAGTTTCTCAAGGAGTGTGTGGAGATGAAGAAAATAATTTTTAGTTTATTATTCCTAGTATTTATTATGGCAGGTTGTGGCTTAAATGGAGAACGAAGCGAAATTTCTAAAGAAATAGGAGTTAATGTGTCAGAAGGAAATGAGATTTTTAGCTATGATGATCATGGCGGGTTTCACGGTGATGGGACTTCTTGTATCGCATTACAATTTGAAAATGATAAGATTTTAAAAGCCATTTCTAAAAATAAGGACTGGCAATCATTTCCAATGGACGATGTGATGCAGGTGCTGGTCTATGGGAAAGAGGGATCAGGACCTTATTTGACGGGAGAAAAGGGAAATGCGTTAATACCGGAAATAAACAACGGATATTATCGTTTGATTGACAGACAAGTAGATGACGGAAGAAATATTTTAGACAGAGAGTCTATGAATTTTACACTTATGGTTTATGACACAGATAATAAGATTTTATATTACTGCGAAATGAATACTTAGAAGGAGAAGTTGTCTACGCTTCGTAGGTTGTTCGAAAGAACGGTATGAAATAAACTATATTCATAATAACGAAGCGAGGTAAGGGATTATGAATTATGTAACAGGTGAAACAATAAAAAATCTGCGGGAGAAAAAAAGAATCACGCAAAAAGAACTGGCTGATATGATTAATGTGAGCGATAAAACGATTTCCAAATGGGAAACCCAAAAAGGTCTTCCAGATATCAGTATTATAGAGGAACTGTCGCGTGCATTGGGCGTATCCATTGCAGAGCTGCTCACCGGAGAATTGAAAATAAATGACAATCAGTCGGGGAATATGAAAAAAATACATTTTTATGTGTGCCCAATTTGCGGAAATATCATCACATCTGTGGGACAGGGAAGTTTTTCATGTTGTGGAATTACATTGCCGGAACAGGAGGCGGAAAAAGGTGATGAGATACATGAGGTATCTATCGAAACAATCGATAATGAGTACTATGTATCCGCGGCTCATCCTATGAGAAAAGAACATTATATTTCGTTTGTAGCTTATGTGACCGCCGGTACTGTGGAGATTGTAAAGCTATATCCAGAGCAGAATATTGATGTGAGATTTAGAAAAAAAGGACATGGGATATTTTATATTTATTGTAATAAACATGGACTGTTCCGGCAGATAATTTGATTTGTTAAAGGGATCAAATAATTATTTTTATAGAATAAAAAAATCGAGATGAATGGAGAAAAGTGCTATGGCTTTTGATTTCAAAAAAGAATATAAAGAGTTTTATATGCCAAAGAATAAGCCTCAGATTGTAGATATTCCGAAAGCGAATTATATCGCAGTAAGAGGAAAAGGAGATCCAAACGAAGAAGGCGGTGCATATCAGCAGGCGATTAGCGTCTTATACGCTGTGGCATATACTTTGAAAATGAGTTATAAAACGGATTATAAAATAGAAGGCTTTTTTGAATATGTCGTTCCACCATTAGAAGGTTTTTGGTGGCAGGAACATGTTAAGGGGGTGGATTATTCTGATAAATCCACTTTTCATTGGATTTCTGTCATTCGCTTACCTGATTTTGTGTCAAAAGAAGACTTTGAGTGGGCGATAGAAACAGCAACAAAAAAGAAAAAACTGGATTGTTCATCAGCAGAATTTTTGACTATTGAGGAAGGTCTTTGTGTTCAGATCATGCACTTGGGTTCTTTTGATGATGAACCGGAAACGGTGGCATTAATGGATGAATACTTGCAGCAAAATGGATATGTGAATGACATAAATGAAAATAGGCTGCACCATGAAATTTATATGTCGGATGCAAGGAGAGTGGCTCCGGAGAAATGGAAAACTGTGATCAGACATCCGATTAAAAAAGAAACTACCACTTCTGGATTTACGGAAAAATAACAGGAGATTTAAAGAATGGATAATCTTATTTTTAGTTTAAATGCGACAGTGCCGGTTTTTGCCATGATGCTTCTTGGGCTGTTGTTCAAAAAAATCGGTTGGATGGATGATGTTTTTGCATCTAAGATGAATAAATTTGTCTTTCAATTTCCGCTTCCGGTGTTGGTGTTCAGTGATCTTGCCACAGTAGATTTTGAAGAAGTGTGGAATATGAAGTTTGTGCTATTCTGCTTTACAGTCACATTACTCAGTATTCTGGCAGCTTCGCTTGTGGCTTTGTTGTGGAAAGATAAAAGTATCAAAGGAGAATTTATTCAAGCTTCTTATAGAAGCAGTGCGGCAATTCTGGGAATTGCATTGATTCAAAATATATACGGGACAGCGGGAATGGCGCCGCTTATGATCATTGGAAGTGTACCGCTCTACAATGTGATGGCAGTCTTGGTATTGTCCGTGTTTCAGCCGGACAATCAGGGACTGGACAAGAACGTGTTAAAGAAAACATTCAAAGGCATTGTCACCAATCCTATTATCATCGGTATTGTGGCGGGGCTGGCGTGGTCACTGCTTAAAGTTCCCATGCCTGCAATTTTGGAAAAGACCGTAAATAGTGTGGGTGGTATTGCGACACCTTTGGGCTTGATGGCAATGGGCGCAAGCTTTGAACTAGACAAAGCATTTGCAAAAATAAAACCGGCTCTGACCGGAGCATTTATGAAACTCATAGGTTTTTGCGTGATCTTTCTTCCACTGGCAGTGGCTCTGGGATTTCGTCAGGAAGAATTGGTGGCAATCTTAGTCATGCTCGGCTCTGCGACAACGGTAAGCTGTTATGTGATGGCAAAAAATATGGGGCATGAGGGAGTGTTGACTTCCAGTATCGTCATGCTTACAACCATGTTCAGTGCATTCACTTTGACGGGGTGGCTGTTCGTGCTAAGAAGCATGGGATGGATATAGGAGAACTCCTTAAGACTTTCTGAAAATTCCCTAAATTCCTTGACAAACCGCGCTTTGCTAGCTATCATATTGAATAGTTTATACGAAAAGGCGTTGAAGAAGAGGAGTATGTATCCTTCCCTGACAGAGAGAACTGCCCAAGGGCTGCGAGGCGGTTTCAGATAAGAAGATACAGAAGGTAGCTTCCAAGCCGGATATCCGAACATAGCAGTAAGATATCCCGGAGTCGTTCCCGTTATAGAATAAGATGAGAAGATAAACGAAGGTGGTACCGCGATATAATATTCGCCCTTTATGAAGATAAGGGGCGTTTTTCTATGCCCTGAAATGTGAAAAATGTGTGAAACAGCGTAAGGTGTGAGATTCGCACACGTTACGTCAACAGGCAAAGGAGAGAGAAATTATGAGTGAGAACTTAGAGACAACGTACAATCCGAAAGCGATTGAATCAAAACTGTATGAAAAATGGTGTGAGAAGAAATACTTCCATGCAGAGGTAGACCGAGATAAGAAACCATTTACGATTGTAATGCCGCCACCGAATATTACCGGTAAGCTTCATATGGGCCATGCACTTGACAACACTCTTCAGGATGTGTTGATCCGTTATAAGAGAATGCAGGGCTACAATGCTCTGTGGGTGCCGGGAACAGACCATGCGGCTATTTCTACAGAAGTGAAAGTTACAAATCAGTTAAAAGACGAAGGAATTGATAAGAAAGAATTAGGAAGAGAGAAGTTCTTAGAGCGTACATGGGAATGGAAGGAAGAGTACGGCGGAACGATCACTGAGCAGCTCAAGAAGATCGGTACTTCCTGTGACTGGGACAGAGAACGTTTTACAATGGACGAAGGATGTTCCAAAGCAGTAGAAGAAGTCTTCATTAAATTATATGAAGAAGGATATATTTACAAAGGTTCCAGAATTATCAACTGGTGTCCGGTATGTAAGACTTCCCTTTCTGATGCAGAGGTTGAGCACGAGGAGCAGGAAGGAAGCTTCTGGCATATCAAATATCCTATCGTTGGAACAGATGATTATCTTGAGATTGCAACAACTCGTCCGGAGACCATGCTTGGTGATACAGCGATTGCAGTACACCCGGATGATGAGCGATACAAAGATATCGTAGGAAAGAAATGTATTCTTCCGTTAACAGATCGTGAGATTCCGATCGTTGCGGATTATTATGTAGATAAAGAATTCGGAACCGGTGCTGTAAAGATTACACCGGCGCATGACCCGAATGACTTTGAAGTTGGAAAACGTCACAACCTTCCGGAAATCAATGTGATGAATGACGATGCAACCATCAATGAGGAATATGGTGGAAAATATGCAGGCATGGATCGCTATGAGGCAAGAAAAGCAATGGTTGCTGATCTTGAGGAACAGGGATATCTTGTGAAAATTGTTCCGCATTCTCATAATGTAGGAACCCATGACAGATGTCATACAACCGTAGAGCCGATGGTAAAACAGCAGTGGTTCGTCCGCATGGAGGAGCTTGCAAAACCGGCAATTGAAGCGATTAAAACCGGAGAGCTTAAGTTCGTACCGGAGCGTTTCAATAAGATTTATCTGCACTGGCTTGAAAATATCCGTGACTGGTGTATTTCCAGACAGATCTGGTGGGGACACAGAATTCCGGCTTATTACTGTGACGAGTGCGGTGAATTCGTAGTTGCAAGACAGATGCCGGACGTATGTCCGAAGTGTGGATGTAAACATTTCACACAGGATGAAGATACATTAGATACTTGGTTTAGTTCTGCACTGTGGCCGTTCTCTGTGCTTGGATGGCCAGATAAGACAGAAGAGATGGATTATTTCTATCCGACAGATGTACTGGTAACCGGATATGACATTATTTTCTTCTGGGTGATCCGTATGGTATTCTCCGGATATGCACATACTGATAAATCACCATTCCATACCGTATTTATTCATGGTCTTGTGAGAGATTCTCAGGGACGTAAGATGAGCAAATCTCTTGGAAATGGTATTGATCCGCTGGAGATTATCGACCAGTACGGAGCAGATGCTCTTCGTATGACACTGGTTACCGGAAATGCACCGGGAAATGACATGCGTTTCTATAATGAAAGAGTTGAGGCGAGCCGTAACTTTGCAAATAAAGTATGGAATGCTTCCAGATTCATTATGATGAACTTAGACGGTAAAGAATTGACAGCGCCAACGGATCTTAAGAAGAATCCGGCGGATCGTTGGATTTTATCAAGATGTAATCAGGTAGTAAAAGAAGTTACCGAGAATATGGATAAGTTTGAGCTTGGTATTGCACTATCTAAGATTTATGACTTTATCTGGGATGAATTCTGTGACTGGTATATTGAGCTTGCAAAATATCGTATTTATCATGCAGAGGAAAATCAGGAGGCGGCAAATGATGCACTCTGGACTTTGAGAGAAGTGCTTAAGAACGCATTAAAACTGCTTCATCCATATATGCCGTTTGTAACAGAAGAGATTTACAGCAAACTGATTCCGGAGGAAGAGTCGCTGATGATCTCTCCGTGGCCGGTTTATGATGAAAAATGGAACTTTGAAGCAGAAGAAGCTGTGGTTGCTCATTATCAGGAAATTGTCCGTGGTATCCGTAACGTGCGTGCGGAAATGAATGTTCCGAATGCAAGAAAGGCAACTGCCTATGTAGTGAGCGAGGATGCATCTCTTCGTGACGGACTTACCCTTCTTAGCGATTCTGCAAAACAGATGGCTTCCTTGAGTGAATTTATCTTAAAACAGGATAAAGAAGGAATCGCCGATGATGCAGTATCTGTTGTAGTGCCGGATGCAACTGTGTATCTGCCACTGGAAGACTTGATTGATTTTGAACAGGAAATTGAACGTCTTACAAAAGAACAGACACGTCTTACAAAAGAAATTGCCCGTGCAAAAGGAATGCTGAATAACGAAAAATTCGTAAGTAAAGCGCCGGAGGCAAAGGTTCAGGAAGAGCGTGAAAAACTGGAGACTTATGAGCAGATGATGACTCAGGTAACAGAAAGATTAAATGGTTTAAAAGCAAAATAAATAAGGGGATATAATGAAGAAAATTCATATCAAGAAGCCCGACATCAAAGGAGGACTTCAGAAATTAAAAAATCTGAAAAAAGAAGATATTGTAGCACATTGGAAAGCCAGCAGAGAAAGGCGCGCACGGATTCTTGAAGCAAGAAGAAACAGTGCTTTTGCGAAGAAGATGCAGCCGGTATATGCATTTATGAATAAGTTTTCGCTGATTTTCCACGGGCTTCTTGCCTGCCTGATTAATTTTGTGATTGAAGCGATTTCAAGACATTCTGTGTTTGAAGCATGGCATTATCTGACCGGAGCACCGATGGTATTTTTGTATAACGCATTTATGATCTTTATTACATTTTCCATTGTGTATCTGTTTAAGCGGAGAGTATTTGCCCGAATCATTATCAGTGTGTTATGGCTGATCCTCGGTATTGCGAATGGATACATGCTGATGGTTCGTGTAACCCCATTTAACGCACAGGATCTGAAGGTCGCAACCGATGGACTGACACTTGTGAAGAATTATTTCAATGGTTTTGAGATTGTAATTGTGCTTGTCGGAGTGGCGGCAGTTATTATCTGGATGGTCTCCATGTGGAAACGAGGCGGTCAGTATGCAGGAAAAGTGCACAGAGTCCGCGCGCTTCTCGGCATTGGTGTCTGTGCGTTGCTTTATACGATCGCGGCAGATCAGGCTGTGGAGAAACGAGTAGTATCTACTTATTTTGGAAATATTGCATTTGCATATGAGGATTACGGACTTCCATATTGTTTTATGGCGAGTCTGTTTAATACCGGAATCAATGAACCGGATGATTATAACGAGAAGACGATTGAAGAAATTACGAATGACAGGGAGATTACGAAGAGTCAAACAGGAAGAAGCGAAGAGGAACTTCCGAATATTATTTTCATTCAGTTAGAGTCTTATTTTGATGTGTCAGAGGCGGAATTTTTTACAACCTCTCAAGATGCAACGCCAAACCTTCATGCAATGGCAGCGGAGCATTCGGCGGGATATTTTAAAGTGCCGTCTGTGGGAGCAGGAACTGCCAATACGGAGTTCGAAGTGTTGACCGGTATGAATCTTCGCTACTTTGGCCCGGGAGAGTATCCATATAAGACGGTACTGAAGCATCGCGTCAGCGAAAGTGCGGCAAGTGCTCTGGGAGCGCTTGGTTACGGCACACATGCCCTGCATAATAATGGTGGTAATTTCTACAGCCGTGCAGCAGTTTTTAATAATATCGGATTCGACAGCTACACAAGTAAGGAATTTATGAATATCCTGCAGTTGACAGAGAACGGCTGGGCGAAGGATGACATATTGATCCAGCACATTATGGAGGCGATGGACACTACAGAACAGCAGGACTTTGTGTTCGGAGTAAGTGTGCAGGGACATGGAGAATATCCGGAAGAGAAGGTGCTTGAGAATCCGGCAGTTACGGTAGAAGGAATCGAAGATGAAGCACTTCATAATAGATGGGAATATTATGTGAATCAAGTCTATGAGATGGATCAGTTTGCCGGAAATCTTGTGAAAGCAATCGAACAAAGAGGAGAACCGTCCGTAGTCGTATTTTACGGAGATCACCTTCCGACGATGGGACTGGAGGCAAAGGATTTAAAGAGCCGTTACCTCTATAATACAAATTATGTGATCTGGGACAATATCGGTCTTGAGAAACAGGACCGCAATATTCCGGCTTATCAGATTATGTCGGATGTTCTGGATCGTCTGGATATCCATTCCGGTACAGTATTTAACTACCATCAGGAGAGACGTAAGAGTAAAAATTATCTGGCAGATCTGGAACTCCTTCAATATGATATTTTATATGGAGATCAGTATGTCTATGATGGCAAGCTTCCGATTACAGAAGGTCACATGATGATGGGCGTAAAGGATGTTACGCTGAGCAATGTGGTAAGCCAGCTGAATGGCGGATGCAGCCTGTACGGAGAAAACTTTACAAAGCAAAGCAAAGTCTATGTCAATGGAGAAAAACAAAAGAGCCAGTTCCTTAACAATACGAGAATCGATCTGTCGGAGACGGAATTGAAAGAAGGAGATGTAATCTCTGTTCGGCAGATGGGGTCCAGTGATACTTTGTTTCGAAAGGCAAATGATTATATCTATCAACAAGGACAGCTTCAGGTCGTGGAAGGAACCGGAACAGATACTTCCATCTCATGGATGGAGCAGACGGAGGACGAGAAAGAATAATGCCGGAGTATATACCTGCTGATTATAGGGAAGCGGCAGCATATATTGAAGAGCTTCCTAAATTTACAAAGAAACATCCACTTAATCATACCAGAGAATTTATGAATAGGCTTGGAAATCCTGCTGAAAAATGCAAGGTGATCCATGTGGCGGGAACGAACGGTAAAGGTTCTGTATGCGCTTATATTCAGGCAATTCTTGCTGCAGAGGGAAAGAAAAACGGTTTTTTTACTTCGCCTCATCTGGTATCCGTAAATGAACGGATACAGATTGACCGGATTCCGGTGTCAGACGATATTTTCTATGAAGTATTTTGTAAGGCGTACCGGACGGCAAAAGAAATGGAACAAGAGGGACTTACACATCCCTCTTATTTCGAATTTTTATTCGGAATGGGTATGCTTGCTTTTGAAAAGTCTCAAGTGGAATATGTCATATTAGAGACTGGACTGGGTGGAAGGCTTGACGCCACCAATTCTGTGGAGCATCCGCTCCTTACCGTGATTACGTCGGTGAGCCTTGATCATACAGATATCCTTGGTGATACGATTCAGAAAATTGCATATGAGAAGGCCGGTATCATTAAAAAAGAAGTTCCGGTATTCTTTGACGGGAATGACACGGAGGCTTCGAAGGTGATTAAAAAGTGTGCCAAAGAGCAGCAGGCTCCATGTAGAGAAATCTCGAAAAATGCGTTCGAAATTCAGGAAGTTGAGACAAATCGTATTGCATTTTCAAGGAAGAGTGCGTATGATAAAGATGTTATCTGGCATGTCCCGATTCGAGGTGTGTATCAGGTTATGAATGCGGAGCTTGCGCTGGAAGCGATGGAATATGCATGGCAGAAGGAAGGACTTCCGATTGAAGAAAAGAAATGGGCGGAAGCAATTGCATCTGTTCGGTGGGAAGGACGGATGGAAGAGATCCGGGAACATTTTCTTCTTGACGGAGCGCACAATCCGGGGGCGATCGAAGCATTTGCAGAAAGTGTAAAACTTATCAATCGAGAGAAAAAAGAAGAGCCGATCGTTATTTTTTCGGCGGTGTCAGATAAGAAATATGAGCAGATGATCAAGTATCTGTGTGAGCACGTGCCTGCGAAGACGTACATAGTCACAGAGATTGAGGATCAAAGACGTGTACCGGCAGAAGAACTGGGGCGGGTCTTCCGTCAATTTACGAAGCGGGAAGTGCTTGTGAGAACAGAGTTAAAGGGCGCCATTGAAACCGCGTTTGCAGTCAGGGGAGACAGTGAAATCTATTGTCTTGGTTCTCTGTATCTTGTGGGAATGGTGAAAAAATTGTTGGCAGGAGGTTAACATCATGCTGAATTTTGAAGAAGAACTTAAAAAATTCCAGCCAAGTCTGGAAGTAGAAGATATAGAGGGTGCAGTTTATCAGGAAGATCTTACCGATATGACCGATATTCTGCGTGAAGTGATCGAACAGACAAAATAAAGGGGATTCTATGGACTATTCAACAAAACTCATATATCAGTCGAATTTCTGGTACAATGACGGACTTCGGAAAGCCAATATCCGTGATCTGTCCGGCGCGATTATGTCACTTCGACGAAGTCTACAATATAATAGATCGAATATTGCCGCGCGCAATCTTCTGGGACTTGTGTATTACGGACGAGGAGATGTAGTGGAGGCATTGGTAGAGTGGATTCTGAGCAAGAATTTCCAATCCCATGACAATATTGCCAATTATTACATCAGTAAGGTTCAGGAAGTTCCGGGAGAATTGGAAGAAATCAATCAGGCGGTGAAGAAATTCAATCTGAGTCTGGATTATGCGGCGCAAAATGGAGAAGATATGGCAATTATTCAGCTTAAGAAAGCAATTGCCGTGCATCCTGCTTATGTGAAAGCGTATCAGCTTCTTGCGCTTCTGTATCTTAAGACAGAGCAGTATACTGCGGCAAGGCAAGTGCTGCGAACTGCGCATAAATTAGATACGACCGATGATTTTACACTGCGTTATATGCATGAACTGAATCAGATCCGCAAAAACCGGACGGTAAAGGTTCGGGAAAACGAGAAAAAGGATCAGCAGACGGTTACTTATAATATTGGTAATGAGACGATCATACAACCGGTGTCTACGAACTTTAAAGAGCATACCGGACTCCATACAGTGATCAATATGCTGATTGGTCTTGTTGTCGGAGTGGCTGTGATGTGGTTTCTCGTTATGCCGGCAGTTAATTCTTCCCGTCAAAAGGAGCTGAATAAACAGACCGTCGAATTCAGTGACCAGATTGCGACACAAGATGCGCAGATCAGTGCGCTTAAGAAAGAACTGGAAGAATATCGTTCTACCAGTGAAGAGAGTGAGAATGCGAAGGCAACCGGAGAATCTACACAGGAGAGTTACGAGATCGTAATGACTATATATAAGCATTATTCGGATTCTGACATGAGTAATGCAGCTATGGTAGAAGAGCTTATAAAAGTGAATCCGGACTCACTGGGAACCATCGGTCTGGAAAGATACAATGAGATGACAGAAAAGCTTTATCCAAAGCAATGCGAGAAAATTTATTCTGAGGCAAAGGATAATTTTGATGCAGAGAATTATAAAGATGCGATAACTAAGCTGACACAGGTTCTTCAAATGGATGAAGGCTATGGTGACGGCGCCGCGAAGCTTCTTCTTGCGCAATCGTATGAGAAGAGCGGTGATAAGGATCAGGCTAATGCACTCTATCAGAAGCTTGTAGAGGATTATAAAGATACCGATATTGCAACTTCAGCGCAGGCGGCTTTGGATGCGCAAAATGCAAAAGTAGATGAATAGAAGATTGTAAGATACGAAAGATAAAGGATATGCGAAAAAACGCATATCCTTTTTTCGTTGCGCGGGAAAGATGTTCCTGTGTAATAAAAGCCCTCCGGGGATGTACAGGAAAGGGGAATCATATGAATTATCAAGTACAGGAAAATTGCCTGACCATTTTTCTTCCGCATGAAGTGGATCACCACAATGCGGAAGAAATAAGAAGAGAATCCGATCGCCTGATTGAAAAGCATCACATCCGCTATGTGATCTTCGACTTCCGGGAAACGAATTTTATGGATAGTTCCGGAATCGGTGTAATCATGGGAAGGTACAAACGTCTCTATATGATGGGCGGAGAAGTTTGTGCCGTACATACAAGTGATCGGGTGAAAAAGATTCTGACCATGTCAGGAACAGCAAAAATCATGCATATATATGAGGAGGAGCAGTAAATGGAGTCTGCGAATGAAATGAAACTTATTTTTGAAAGCCGTTCAATCAACGAATCCTTTGCGAGAGTGACCGTGGCGGCATTTATGACATCATTAAATCCTACTGTGGAGGAAGTATCGGATGTAAAGACTGCAGTTTCAGAAGCAGTTACGAATGCGATCATTCACGGATATGAAGGGGAGGTACATTCTATCTGTATCCGATGCAGAATAGAAGGAAAGACTTTGTATGTAGAGGTGGAAGACGAGGGGAAAGGAATTGAAGATGTGAAACAGGCCATGGAGCCGTTATTTACAACAAAACCGGAGCAGGACAGATCCGGGATGGGATTTTCTTTTATGGAAGCCTTTATGGATGAGTTGGAAGTGATATCCAAACCGCATGTAGGCACTTTGGTGAAGATGAGAAAGACAATAGGTGAAGGGCGAAAATTATGGACCATACAATCGTATTGATTCAGAAATCTCACGAAGGGGATAAAGAAGCAAGGGCGCGGCTGGTAGAAGAAAATACCGGACTTGTCTGGTGTGTTGTAAAGCGGTTCTACAATCGGGGTGTGGAAATGGAGGATCTGTTTCAGATTGGAACTATTGGTCTGCTGAAAGCGATTGACAAATTTGATCTGAATTATGATGTGAAATTTTCTACCTATGCGGTCCCTATGATTACCGGAGAGATCAAAAGATTTTTAAGGGATGACGGAATGATCAAGGTGAGCCGTTCCTTAAAAGAGCTGTCTTATAAGGCGTATCTCTGTCGGGAGAAGCTTCAGGAAAGGTTTGGACGAGAACCGTCGGTCACAGAACTTGCAGGCGAGCTTGGAGTGGAACCGGAAGAACTGATGGCTGCGTTGGACGCAAGCTCTGAGGTGGAGTCGCTTCACAAACCGATTTACCAAAGTGACGGTCAGGAGGTCAGTCTGATGGACCGGCTTCCATGGCGGGCAGAGCCTGAGGAAGAGATTCTGGATCATCTGCTTTTGAAGGAACTTCTGGGCGGACTGGAAAAAGAAGAGAGACAGCTGATTTATCTTCGCTATTTTGCAGACCGGACACAGGCGCAGGCAGGAAAAGAACTTGGCATATCTCAGGTACAGGTCTCAAGATTGGAAAAAAAGATTTTAAAAAGTATGAGAGAACAAATCTAGCAGGCATATCAGGGTATATTTTCTAAATGAATCATCCATACTAACCACAAATAAGAAGAAAGGTGGTGACAGTATGGATGAGGCAAGAAAAAAACTCAGGATATGCCTGCTTTGTATTGTGATTGCCGCAGTGATCGCCGGATGTATTTACTATATCAATGAAGAGAGAACCGGTCAGACGATCAGTGAAGGGACATTGGTTATGTTGAACAGGGGAGGTGGAGAAACGTATGGCTTCGGGAAGTGAGACGATCTATATAAAAGCAGATCGCAACATTGAAGTGACAAAACCGGATGTCACACTTGGGGATGTACTTAAAATATCGTGTGTCAATCCATCTGTTGCTGCGAAAGTCAAGTCTCTGCGTCTGCTGCGTTTTCACCATACAGATAAGAAACATAGCAGCCGGATTGCAGTATCTATATTGAAAGTAGTTGAATGTATTCAGGAGGTTTATCCCAATGCGGATGTTCAGAACATGGGTGAGCAGGATTTTATCGTCACCTATGAAGAAGTTAAGACGGCAGGAGGAGTCGTACATTTTCTGAAAGCAGCAGCTGTAGTTGTGACCAGCTTTATCGGTGCGGCTTTTTCTATTATGACGTTTAATAATGATGTAGATACTACGAAACTATTCGGACAGATCTATGAGCTGATCACAGGAAGCGCATCCGACGGTTTTACAATTTTGGAGCTTACTTACAGCGTGGGACTGACAATCGGAATCTTAATATTTTTTAACCATTTCGGAAAACGGAAGTTTACGGTAGATCCGACGCCTATGGAGGTGGAAATGCGTCTCTACGAAAATGATATACAGACGACGTTGATCGAGGATTTTGCGAGAAAGGAGAAAGAGATGGATGTGGATAAACAGTCTCCTTATGGCAGTCATAGGACTTAGTGCAGGATTTACCGTGGCAGCCGGACTGGGAGCTTTTATGATAGAACTTGGCGTGATTTCGGATTTCGCAGACCGTACGCATACAGGAGAACACGTATTACTATATGAAGACAGTGCGGCACTTGGCGGCATTTTGGGAAATTTGTTTTATATTTATCAGATAGCAGTTCCGGGGGGGAAGGCTTTTCTTGCGTTTGTCGGATTGTTCGCAGGAATATTCGCGGGATGCTGGGCAATGGCGCTCGCCGAGATTTTAAATGTATTTCCGATTGCGATAAGAAGAATGAAGCTTACAAGATGTATTCCGTATATTATTTTAGGTCTGGCGCTGGGAAGAGGAATCGGCGCATGGCTGTTTTTTGTGAATCGCTGGTAAACTGCCTGCGGATGAAAGAAAAAAAGAAAGAAAAAAGGAGACAGGGAAGATGGATAAAAAGAAGCAGCAGGAAGCATATAAAAACTATGTGAAGAAGAAGACTCCGGTGCACAGTCTCCCAAAGAATATGGCGAGAGCATTTGTGACAGGGGGACTGATCTGTGTGCTTGGGGAAGGAATTCTGAATTGGTGTGAGAAACTGGGACTGGATAAAGATATTAGCGGAAGTTGGGCATCCATTGTGTTGATTTTGATCAGTGTGATCCTAACCGGATGTAATCTGTATCCGGTTATCGCCAAGTGGGCAGGAGCAGGGGCGCTTGTTCCGATCACCGGATTTGCCAATTCAGTAGCCGCACCTGCAATTGAGTATCAGAAAGAAGGTCAGGTGATGGGAATCGGCTGCAAAATATTTACGATTGCAGGACCTGTGATCTTGTATGGAACATTTATAAGCTGGCTTCTGGGACTTGGTTATTGGATATTGAAGATCTGTGGAATATTATAAATAAAAATAAAGAAAGGCGGAGAAGTGACATGATCAAAGGAGTGCAAAGTATTGCCTTTAAAGAGCAGACTTATATTATAGAGAGTGCATCTGTAGTAGGGAAAAAAGAAGGAGAAGGACCGCTGGGAGCGATGTTCGATGTGATAGAAGAAGAGAATTTATTTGGCGAAGATACGTGGGAGGCGGCGGAAAGTACCATGCAGAAAGAAGCATGTACGCTGGCGCTTGGAAAGGCACATATGAAACCGGAAGAAATTCGGTTTCTCTACGGCGGAGACCTGCTCAGACAAGGAGTGGCAACTTCCATGGGAGTGGAAGAATTAAAGATTCCGATGTTCGGGCTCTACGGTGCCTGTTCTACGTCAGGCGAGGCTTTGGCATTGGCTTCCATGGGGGTGGCAGCAGGATATGGAGAAGCAATGCTGGCAGTTACCTCCAGTCATTTCGGAAGCGCAGAAAAGGAATTTCGTTTCCCACTTAGTTATGCCAGTCAAAGACCATTATCTGCACACTGGACGGTAACCGGGAGTGGGGCATTTATTGTGGGAAAGAAAAAAAGTCATGTTCGGGTCGCAGGAGTGACCGTGGGAAAAATCGTGGATTATGGTTTGAAGGATTCGCAGAATATGGGGGCATGCATGGCTCCGGCAGCATGTGATACAATCGCACAGAATCTCTATGATTTTGATCGGGTACCTGAGGATTATGACCGAATCATCACCGGAGATCTGGGGTATGTGGGGCAGAGTATTTTGTTTGATCTGATGCGGGCGCGTCACATTGATATTAAGAAAAATCATATGGATTGCGGCATGACCATCTTCGACCAGAATACGCAGGACACCCATGCAGGTGGAAGTGGCTGCGGATGTGCGGCAGTGACATTGTCTGCTTATATTCTTCCCAGACTGACAAGCGGAGAGTGGAAACGTATTCTGTTCGTACCTACGGGAGCATTGATGTCTACGGTAAGCTACAATGAAGGTGAGAGTGTGCCGGGAATTGCACACGGAATCGTACTGGAACATTGTTGATGGACAAGGTGTAAGAAAGGAGGAGTTGAAAAATGGAATATATACATGCATTTTGGGTAGGAGGATTGATCTGTGCACTTGTGCAGATTCTGTTGGATCGTACTAAGCTGATGCCGGGGCGAATCATGGTACTTCTCGTATGCACCGGGGCGGTTCTGGGAGCCTGCCAATTGTATCAGCCCTTGCAGGATTTTGCAGGAGCGGGAGCAAGCGTACCGCTGTCAGGATTCGGGAATCTTCTTTGGAAAGGTGTCAAAGAGGCGGTAGATCAGGAAGGGTTTATTGGCATCTTTTTGGGCGGCTTCAAGGCAAGTGCAGCAGGAATCAGCGCCGCGCTGATCTTCGGATATCTCGCCTCTTTTCTGTTCAGTCCGAAAATGAAAAAGTAAGATATTTGTAAAAAACATAAACAAAAAGCAAAAATTTGTTGTTTTCTGGGAAGTTAGATGTTATTGTAACAATGGTCGGTTTTGAGATATGAGTGATAGTTATTAGGAGGAAAACAATGAATTACTTAGATATCTTGATCCCCTTTGTAGGGGGACTTGGAATGTTCATCTATGGCATGCAGATCATGGCTCAGGGACTTGAGAATGCAGCCGGAAGCAAGATGAAGTCGATTTTGGAAGTCCTTACAAAAAACAAACTGATGGGTGTATTTCTCGGAGCAGCCATTACGGCAGTCATCCAGAGTTCATCTGCGACGACAGTTATGGTCGTTGGTTTTGTAAATGCAGGAATCATGAATCTTACACAGGCAATGGGAGTAATCATGGGAGCCAACATCGGTACAACAGTTACCGGATGGCTGGTATCTTCTGTAGAGTGGGCGGAATTTTTAAGCCCGGCGAAAATTGCGCCGATTGCAGTAATGATCGGTGTGATCATTATGCTGACAGGAAAGAGAAGATCCTCTAAGGAGATTGCGAGCATTATCGTTGGTTTCGGTCTGTTGTTTATCGGTATTTCCAGTATGTCATCTGCGGTAGAACCTTTGCAGGAATCAGAAGGATTTGTGAATCTCTTTGTGACATTGGGACGCAATCCGGTGCTCGGAATTCTGGCAGGTACCTTTGTAACGGCGGTGATTCAGAGCTCTTCGGCTTCAGTCGGAATTCTGCAGAGTCTTGCGGCTGCAGGGCTGGTTCCTTTTAACACGGCGATTTATATTATCATGGGACAGAATATTGGTACTTGTGTGACCGCTATTTTATCCAGTCTTGGTGCAAAGAAAAATGCGAAGACAGCAGCGCTTATGCATCTTCTCTTTAACGTGATGGGAACGGTGCTCTTCAGCGTAGTCGCAATCGTATACTTCCAGGTGCTCAATCCAATGGCAGGAACAGGAACGATTACACAGACGCAGATCAGTACGGTGCATACATTTTTTAACATTGCAACTACTGTTTTGTTGTTCCCGGTATCAAACTGGATTATTAAACTGGCGAAGAAGATCGGTGGCGTGAAAGAAGACGAAGCAGATAGAAGTAAGGTACTTCTGGATGAGCGTATGTTAGAGACACCAAGTATTGCGCTTCAGTCTGTGATCAATGAAACCATCCGTATGGGCGAAATTGTCAGAGAGTCACTGAATGTTGCCAGGAATGTACTTCACACTAAGAGTGAAGAAGATATTAAACTTCTGAAAGAAGACGAAGATATCGTTGACCGTTTGTGTGCAGGAATCACTGATTATACAATTAAGCTGAGTGCACTTCAGATCAGCGAACGGGAGCACCAGACAACAGCTCATCTTCTGCAGGTGCTGTCAGACATTGAACGTGTCAGTGATTACTGTGAAAATATTTCTGAGTTCGCAGAGACAATGATTGAGAAGAAATTAGATTTTTCCGATGTGGCAAATGAACAGCTTGATAAAATGATTGCCAGCACTGTGGACAGTTATAATTATGCGCTGGATGCGTTCAGAGAAGAAAGTACGGAAAAGGCATTGAAAGTAATCGAGAAAGAGACACAGGTAGATGATCTTGAAATTACATTGAGAAGCCGTCATATGAAACGGTTGGCAAAGAATGAGTGTAATACAGAAGCAGGTGTTGTATTCCTTGATACACTTGTATGCGTGGAACGTATTTCCGACCATGCAAGAAATATCGCAGAAGAAGTATTAGGTAATTAGAAAATAATCAGATTAAAAAAATAAAGACAACAGTTTCCTAGTTGTGGGAGCTGTTGTCTTTTGTCATTTCATAGCATTCCTCAATCCATGTAAGAGCCTCCTGAAGCCCGTCCTGTGAAAATTCAAAATCTTTCCATGTCTTTTGCTCGTCTTTGGTCGCTTCAAAGCAATATGGTTCCGGGTAAACACAGGCTTTCAGTGTGTCTTCGTCTTTGGACAGACGATAGCGGATGCCATGGTGAGAGCCGGTATAGGCTTCCTTTTTCAAAAACAGGATGGATAATCCAATCGTTTCGATCATATGGTAATTTCCCCTTTCGTATCTTCATATATCTTAGCATAGCGCCAGAGAGATGGCAACGAGAAGAAAATTAAGAAAATATTTCGTTTTTTACAAGGGAAATATTTGGATTTATATGATAGCTTTTAAGAAGGTGGTGAAAGTTATGGAAGAAGTAATCAAAGTAAACAATCTATACAAATTGTATAAAGTAGGAGACGAGATCGTGCATGCGTTGGACGGAGTTGACTTTACTGTCCGAAGAGGAGAGTTTTGTGCGATTGTAGGAACTTCCGGCTCCGGAAAGTCTACGCTTCTTAATATGCTGGCAGGGCTGGAGAGACCAACCAGAGGAAGCATTGTCATTGGGGGTCAGAAGATCGAACATCTGAGTGAAGAGGAACTGGTCGCATTTCGAAGAGAGAAAGTCGGATTCATTTTCCAGTCTTTTCATCTTCTCGGAACGCTGAATGCAGTAGAGAATGTGGCGCTGCCGCTGAGCTTCCGAGGGGAAGCAAGGCAGCAGAGAATGAAGAAGGCGGAGGCAATGATAAAGCTGGTAGGACTTGAGAAGCACAAGAAACATATGCCGAATCAAATGTCCGGCGGACAGCAGCAAAGAGTCGGAGTTGCCAGAGCGCTTGTGGTAGATCCGCAGATTATTTTTGCAGATGAACCTACGGGAAATCTGGATTCTCATACAGCAGAAGAGATTATGACTTTGATGCAGCAGGTTGTTCGAAAACATAATAAAACGCTTGTCATGGTTACGCACGACGACCATTTGGCGTCTTATGCGGATCGAATCTTTCACATCCGTGACGGTAAGATACTCAAAATAGAAGAAACGAATCAGAAGAGGGAGGACGAAGAGTATGAACACGAGGGAAACTAAGAAGAATGGGAAGAGACTGACCGGCACATTGGCGGTGGTACTTACACTTGCAGTGATGGTATGTTCTGCATTTCCGAACATTGTGTCGCATGCAGAAGGGAAAGACAGAAGTCAAAACACACCTGTAAGAATTACCGTGCCGGATAATAAAGTGCCGGTTTATCAATATGGAAAATCGCAGGATTTCGTATTGAATATTGAAAATACCGGAGACAGTGAGATCACCAATCTGGTGATTCAGCCGGAACTTCGCGGAGACGATTCATCCAGATGGCCATTCAAGACAGATTATCAGAAATATTCTGCTACGGTTGAGAGTCTGAAGAAAAAAGGGGAAAAGGGAGATCATGCGCAGGTGAAGTTTTCATTTACCCAGCGAGATGATGCAGGGGCAAACCGCTATCTCTTAAGCTTCTCCTATACTGCTGACCAGATAGACGAGGGAACAGTATCTTTCTATGTAAATACAAGTAAGAAGCCGGAGGATAAGAATACCGGAGCAAGCGGGGGCGGAAATTCCTCATCCGGGAAAGACGATAGTGATTCAGCTGCCGGAATGAGCGGAGGCAGTGTAAGTAACGGAGCCGCATTGTATTCTGACTTTGGCGGCGGAGATGCAGGTGCAGTAAGCGCAGGAGGCGCTGCAGAAGGTGCTGCGGACGGTTCCGTTCCGAGAGTGATTGTTACCGGTTTTACGACAGATCCGGTAGAGGTTAAGGCGGGAAGTGATTTTACGCTGACCATTCATCTGAAAAACACATCGAAGAAATCGAAAGTCGGAAATATGCTGTTTGACCTGAATGCACCGGTTGAAGGGGCGGATGAACAGACAACCGCACCGGCATTTTTACCGGCGTCAGGGTCCAGCACTGTTTATCTGGAGAGTATAAAAGCAGGAGGAACTGCGGATATCTCTATGAAGTTGAATGCCAAGTCGGATTTATTGCAGAAGCCGTACAGTGTGGAGCTTAGTATGAAATACGAGGATGCCGGTTTTAATCAGATTGAGGCAACTTCCAGCCTGTCGATTCCGGTAAAGCAGGATGCCCGATTTGAATTCAGTGATTTTCAGATCAGCCCGGAGAGCATTGCAGTGGGAGAAGAGGCAAATGTCATGTGCAGTCTCTACAATCTGGGAAGACTGAAGCTCTATAATGTGAAGGCAGTCTTCGAGGGAGACAGCATTGAGAAGGAAGAGCTCTTTGTGGGAAATGTAGAACCGGGTTCCACCGCATCTATTGATGCAATGGTAAAGGGAAAGAAAGAAACCGCAGATGATGGAAAACTGACAATGACAATGAGCTACGAAAATGAAGAAGGTGAGACATTTACAGAACAAAAAGAATTTCAGCTTATGGTGATGCCGGAAGAGACACCGGAAGATATGGACGTAATGATGACGGAGGAAGAAGAGTCCGGTAAGGGACTTCCGTTCCCGTTAATAGTTGTGCTTGTACTTCTGGTTGTCGGAGCGGTAGTTACGGTTATTGTATTAAAGCAAAGAAAGAAGAAAAAAGATAAAGATGAAGAGGAGGAGCTGTTGTATGAACTTGACGGAACTTCTGAGGATGAGCAGCAGTAATCTGAGACGGAGAAAACTGCGAACATTTTTAACGGTCCTTGGAGTTGTCATAGGTACAGCATCTATCGTAGTCATGGTGTCGCTTGGTCTTGGCATGCAGAAATCCATGTATCAGGAAATTGAGCAATATGGAGGCTTAACGACGATTAAAGTATACGGGGCCGGAAGTGAAGATATGATGGGGTATAGCATGGGAGGCGAAGATCAGGAAGCATCGGAGGAATATGTGGACGATCATTGCATAGAGACATTAGGAAAGATTGAACATGTGGAGAGTGCTCAGCCGGTATATCAGATGTCGGTGCTTTTGTTAAAAGGATCTTATGAAGGATATACAGAGCTGCTGGCTATGACACCGGAAGGACTAAAGAGCCGGAAGATTGATCTGGAAGAAGGAAAGCTCCCTGAATCAAACAGAGGGCAGTTGGAATTAGTATACGGCAATCAGCTTCTGACGAATTTTACAGAAAAGGGAAGCGGAAATGGATATTGGGATACCGGGGAGCTGCCGGATATTGATCTTGCCAAAGACTCCCTGTTCCTGATTCTTGATATGGATAATTACCATTCTTCGCAGGAGAGATCACCTCTTGATGCAGGAAGCAGTGAAGAAGGAACAGAAGGCGGCGGAACTTCCGCAAAGCCGATACAGGTGCAGAAGCATGTAGTGAAAGCAAGCGGTGTTGTTGCAGGTGGTATTGATGGGTACAATGCCAATTCCTATTATGCATTTTGTGATCTGGAAACATTAAAGCAGCTTTTGAAAAAGGAATTTTCAGGCAGAGCAATTCCGGGACAGCCGCAGACGAAAAACGGGAAACCTATGAACAAATTCTGCTATACTTACGCAGAAGTGAAAGTGGATGATGCAGATCATGTCACTACAGTCAGCAACCAGATCAAAGAGATGGGATATCAGGTGGAAACAAACGCAGAGCTGATGGACAGCATGAAACGCCAGATGGCAATCATACAGGCAGTTCTTGGCGGGATTGGTGCAGTCTCTTTATTTGTAGCTGCCATCGGTATTGCGAATACGATGATGATGTCCATTTATGAGCGGACGAAAGAAATCGGTGTTATGAAGGTGCTTGGATGCAGCCTTAAAAACATCAGGAAAATGTTCCTGATGGAAGCGGGGCTGATCGGCGTGATCGGGGGTATCATCGGAAACATATTAAGCTTTCTTATATCAGCAGTGATCAATACACTGGTAAAAAGCGCGGGAGTTATGGACGGTATGGTGCAGATTTCCTATATCCCGCTCTGGCTGATGCTGGCATCTATAGGATTTGCAATGCTGGTCGGACTGCTTGCCGGTTATTTCCCGGCGAAGCGGGCAATGAAATTAAGTCCGCTGGAAGCAATCAGGCATTAGAGAACTGTTGTCAAAGAGGAGACCGGCAAGGAAGAAGACGAGAAGAAAAGAGGATAAGATGCAGTTTTATGTGACAAACTGCATCTTATCCTCTTTGGCTATATATTATAATTTTTCCGACGCTTATTCTTCAATCACATGGATTTCCAGATAATCAAAATCAATAGAATCTACGAAATTATCCTGATAGAAGCGCGCTTTGTCGTGACGCTTAAATTCCTCGATGGTAGAGTCGAGCCAGATTGGCTTGCTTAAATCAAACTCATAACAGATCTCATCCAGCGCATGAAAGATCTTATGTGTTCTTGTGTCATCGGATTCGTTGCAGATAACCGTATCGCGAAGCATCCGGTTGTCCTTAAATTCTTTTCCCCATAAACGAAACATGGTCTGCCCTCATTTCTTCTATAATGAACCAAGTATAGCCTTTTTTGCGAAGAATGTAAAGGATAGAATAAAGTTTGCGAAAAGGAAGAGAGCCCTTAGTCATTTGTTATAAAACGAGTGTCCTCCGGGAAAATGACAGTAATAAGCTCGTCTGTGTTGGCAGAAACTTCATTTCTTTGTTTTTCCAGTTCTGCTTTTTTCTCGATAGATGCAGGCGCCTGTTTTATGTCTTGTCCTTCCTTCCAGATCAGCTTTCTTTCATCATCTTTTCCCTCATAATAGAGAGCGGAGCTTTCATGCGTAATGGCGTCTCCGGTTTCCGGAGAGGTTAAAGATTCTGTTCGATGGAAGATAGCTGAGAACTGTGTATAAGTGAGACTGCCGCCGTCAAGTTTGTCTCGGAAACGAACTTTTCCGCTTACAGTCTGCCATCCTTCTTCGTAAGTGCGGTCTTCATATTTTTTTGGTACAAGTATTTCTGAGGAAGAAGTTATGATAGATAATGGTTTCCGGCTATCCAAGGTACAGTAAATATCTCCGTTTTTCAGTTCGTATAGTTCCGTTACAGTAATGTCTTCTGCCTTAATCCGGTAATCAACAATCGGGACAGTTCCAAACTGACTGTCAAAAAACATCGTTTCACTTAACCATGAGAACAGAATCGCTAAAACAAGACCTATGATCAACATACAGCCGCCGGCAAATAATTTGTCTTGCCGAAGTTTTCGAGATAAATATTTTAAAATATCAGCCTGTGCAGTCTGTGTAAAGGATTCAGCCTCAGCGCTGTTTTCAGAAATAGGCTCAGTGACACGAATTTCCTCATGTATAGTCTTGTAAATATTTCGACAAGTTTCGCATTCTGATAAATGTTCTTCAATCAGATCACGGCTTCTTTCGCTGTACAGCCCATCTTCGTAGAGTGAACACTTCTTTGTACGGTTCTTCCAGTATGTGAAGAATCCGATAGATGGAAATAGCGGTCTCTCGATTGGTAAAAGAACGCTCCAAGTCGATATCAGACGGAAGGGTTTCCGGCAGTTCAAGAGTACCATTTTTGTTCTTTCGCACATGTGAGAGATAGAGATTTTTAGCAATCTGGCACAGCCATGATTTGACAGAACAGTCTCCTCGGAAATGCTTCAGCCCTTTCATTGCTTTGAAAAATGTTTCCTGAGTGATATCTTCGGCAAGATGTGGGTCTCGGCATAATGCAAATATGTACAAATACACATCTTTAAAAATCTGTTCATAGATTTCTTCGAATTGCATGTCCATGTTCCACATCTCCTTTTTATTTCTTCATCCATAAGACGCATAAATTCCCATTTTGTTACAAAATTATAGCATAGATTTATAATAAAAAATGACAGAAAATTTTTCGGATGTTTTATAGTATAAGATGTAGTAGAACTGTATGATTATAGCGTCCTGCCTTGCTTTTATAAAAGCGGTATGATAAAATTTTTCAAGTGACAAGACAGTGGTATATGAATAAAATTTGTCTTTGAGTACAAGGAGAGTAAGTGATGAACAGTATTAAGAAAGCATTAGATAAAATATTTATTGAAGGATTGAGTGCAATGGCGCAGGGGCTGTTTGCCACTCTTATCATCGGAACGATTATTCAGCAGATCGGTAATCTGATTCCCGGTCAACTGGGGACACTTGTCTTTATGGCGGGAAAGGTGGCAGCTTCTTTAACCGGAGCAGGAATCGGAGCAGCGCTTGCCTTTCGCTTTAAAGAAAGCACTCTTGTTGTAGTGTCTGCTGCAACCGCAGGCATGATGGGAGCCTTTGCCGGAAATGTATTGGCAGGGAAAGTGCTTGTAGATGGAGCTATGGTATATGCAGGACCGGGGGAACCGCTGGGAGCGTTTCTGGCAGCTTATGTGGGAATCTTTTTTGGGCATATAGTGGCAGGGAAAACAAAGATTGATATTCTGATCACACCGATTGTAACGATTGGAACCGGATCTTTTGTAGGAATCCTACTTGGACCTCCGATTTCCAGATTTATGGCGTGGCTTGGTTCTCTCATCAACTGGGGCACAGAGCAGCAGCCATTTTTAATGGGAGTGGTGGTGTCTGTGTTAATGGGTATGATTCTTACACTTCCAATCAGCTCTGCCGCATTGGGGATTATTTTGAATCTGTCAGGTCTTGCCGCAGGGGCAGCCACAATCGGATGTTGTTGTAATATGGTAGGATTTGCAGTGGCAAGCTATCGGGAGAATAAATTAGGTGGTCTTCTGGCACAGGGAATCGGAACATCAATGCTGCAGGTACCTAATATAGTCAAAAAGCCGATCATCTGGCTTCCTGCCATTCTTTCCAGCGCCATATTAGGACCGGTAGGAACGATGATATTTCATATGACAAGCAACGCAACAGGCTCGGGAATGGGAACCGCAGGACTGGTTGGACAGATCATGACATGGCAGACCATGATCCAGACCGAACCGGCAGCCACCGTACTAATCAAAATATTCATTATACAAATCATCCTGCCAGCCATCGTTACCCTAAGCATCAGCGAATACATGCGCAAAAAAGGATGGATCAAAAATGGTGATATGAAACTCGATGTATGATATACTATAAGCAACGAGCAGTGCCATAAGGAATGAAAGAGGATATCTGCTTGCAGGAATATCCTCTTTTGTTGCTTATGATGGGGCGAGAGCCCCGGCACTGCGGTAAGAGCAGAAAACCGAGATTTTATGTAAATTAGGAGGACAGTACATGACAGGCACCGGCAAGATTCACATCTATTATGGAAACGGAAAAGGCAAGACGACGGCAGCAGTAGGGCAGATCATCCGCGCTGCGGGCAGTGGGCTTCGTGTACTTGTGTTTCAATTCTTAAAAGATAATTCTTCCAGTGAGAGGGTTATTCTGGAACAGATTCCGAATATTACCTGCCTTCCCGGAAGAGAAAAGATAAAATTTTTCAATCAGATGAATGGAGAGGAAAAAGCAGAACTTAAGCATTATAACACCAAAGCACTGGATGAGATCGTTAAGTTTTGCAGTCCGTTTGACGTACTGTTTTTAGACGAGATTTTGTGTGCGGTGCAGCTCGGACTTTTAAATGAAGACAAATTGCTCCGTTTTCTGGAGCAAAAACCAAGAGGACTTGAGATTATTATGACCGGACATGATGTGTCGGAACGAATGCTGGGAATCGCCGACTATGTGACAGAAATGATGAAGATCAAGCATCCTTTCGACCAAGGACTGTCAGCCAGAGAGGGAATCGAATATTAAAAATACAGTACAAGGAGACATGAATATGAATACAACGATCAAAAATTACGAAGATGTGGATAGCTGGAAGACGATCATGTTCCTGTATAACGCAGCGTTAAAAGAAGTGGGGACAAAATTGGAGATTTTAAATGATGAATTCCAACATGTTCATCAATATAATCCCATTGAGCATATCAAGACAAGAATTAAGACGCCAGAAAGTATTGTGAAAAAATTGAAACGGTACGGACATGAGACTTCCATTGAAAATATGGTGAAGTATATCAATGATATTGCCGGAGTACGTTTGATCTGTTCGTTCACTTCTGATATTTATCGTTTGGCAGGGATGATTGGAAACCAGAGCGATTTGAAAGTGCTTGCGGTTAAGGATTACATTAAAAATCCAAAAGAAAGCGGATATAAAAGTTATCACATGCTTGTATCGGTGCCGATTTTTTTATCGGACAGTGTAGTAGATACAAAGGTGGAAATTCAGATTCGAACGATTGCCATGGACTTCTGGGCAAGTCTGGAGCACAAGATTTATTATAAATTTGAAGGGAATGCGCCGGATCATATTAGCCGAGAGCTTCGTGAATGTGCGGATATGGTGACAACTCTGGACGAGAAAATGCTGTCCTTAAATGAAGAGATTCTGGCATGTTTGAGAAAGCAGCGGGAAGAACAGCAGTCATGAGATATGAGAAGATTACAAAAGGGAAATTTATAAGAAGGCCGAACCGATTCAAGGCATATGTGGAGTTGAATGGTGAAGAAGAGCTTGTACATGTGAAAAACACAGGAAGATGTGCAGAACTTTTGAAAGCCGGAGCCACGGTATACGTTCAGAAAAGTGATAAGGAAGAACGGAAAACAAAATGGGACTTGATTGCAGTTGAGAAAGGGCAACGTATGATCAATATGGATTCCCAGATTCCGAATCGGGTTGTCAAAGAGTGGCTGGAGAAAGAAAATTTGTTTGAAAATATTACTTGTATCCGCCCGGAATACACATATGGCAATTCGCGGTTTGATCTATATGTGGAAGCAGGAGAACGGAAGATTTTTATTGAAGTCAAAGGCGTTACCTTAGAAGAGGATGGCGTGGTACGTTTTCCGGATGCACCAAGTGAACGTGCAGTTAAGCATGTGGAAGAACTTCAAAAGGCAGTGAAAGACGGATATGAGGCTTATGTATTTTTTGTGATCCAGATGAAGGATGTGCGTTATTTTACGCCAAATAGACAGACGCACCCGGAATTTGCAGAGGCACTTGCGGAGGCGGAGAGAAATGGTGTGAAGATTCTTGCATATGATTGCTCTGTGACAGAAGATTCTATTGAGCTTGGGAAAGAGGTTCCGGTGGTTTTAGAGTACCCTCAGCTATATGAAATGAGGGAACCTTTGGTTCAATGGTATCGGGAGAATAAGCGTGATCTTCCATGGAGAGAAAATCCGGAAGCTTATCGTGTATGGATCTCAGAGATTATGCTGCAGCAGACTCGTGTAGAGGCAGTAAAAGGTTATTATGACCGGTTTTTAAAGACGCTTCCGGATGTTCAGTCTCTTGCAGAGGCAGAAGAAGATCAGTTGCTGAAGCTGTGGGAAGGATTAGGTTATTATAATCGAGTGCGGAATATGCAGAAAGCCGCAAGGCAGATCATGGTGGATTATCATGGCGTATTTCCGTCTGATTATGAGGAAATACGTTCTCTTACCGGAATCGGAAGTTATACTGCAGGGGCGATCAGCTCTTTCGCATTTGGGAAGCCGGAATCGGCGGTGGATGGGAATGTGCTTCGAGTGCTCACAAGAATTCTGGCAGATCATTCAGATATCATGAAGCAGAGCACAAAGACAAAGATGGAGAAGGCACTTCGAAAAGTAATTCCAGAAGGTTCGCCCAGTGATTTTAATCAGGGCTTGATTGAGCTTGGGGCAATTGTTTGTGTGCCTAACGGAGAACCTAAATGTCAGGAATGTCCTGTCGCGCATTTATGCAGAGCAAGGGAAGAGGGGCGGATCAGCGAATTCCCTGTTAAGAAGAAAGCGAAGGCAAGACGGAGAGAAGATAAGACAATCTTGGTATTTCGGGATGATGAAGAGATTGCCATCGGTAAACGAGATAAGAAGGGACTTTTGGCAGGGTTATATGAACTTCCGAATGTGCCCGGACATTTAAGCAGAAAAGAAGTGGAAAATTACTGTAAAGAAATTGGACTATTGCCAATTCGAATCAAAAAGCTGCCTGCGGCAAAACATATTTTCAGTCATGTTGAGTGGCATATGATTGGTTACGACATAAGGGTAGATGAGTTGGAAAAGACAAATAAAAAAGAGTTTTTATTTATCCACCCGGGGGAAATTGAGAAAACCTACCCGATACCGGCAGCATTTGAGATGTACATGCCAAAAGAATAATCCAAGCTTCTGCTGTTATATTTGAAAATAAAAAGAAGGCATCGCTCAATTGTCTAAGTGGACGATTTTGCGATGCCTTCTCTATAAGGTTCTTCATTTTTTAGCTTAACTGTTGTGCCACTTTCGTAATCTTCTTCGGTTGAGTCGCATAAACCAGTGGGTAGATAATGCAGGCAAGTGCAAAGGCTGCGATCACATCGGTGACAGAATGTTGTTTTAAAAATACCGTTGACAGAGTGATGAGTCCTGCCAGACAGTAGGAACTGATCTGGATCGCAGGATGCTTTTTTAATGCCTTGCTGTGATAGATAGCAATGGCAACTCCTAACGAGTTGAATACGTGCATACTGGGCAGAACGTTCGTAGGAGTATCCGTCCGGTACAAGGCACGTACCATGTCTACAAAAATATTATCTCTTGCGAAGGTTTCCGGTCGAAGCTGCAAAGCATTTGGGAAAATGGTGCAGATGATCAAAAAGACCGTCATGCCGGTAAATAAGAATGCTGTTAATTTATAGAAGCCTTCCTTATCTGTGAATAAAAAATACATAAGAGCCGCTGCAATGAATCCGAACCATAATAGATATGGAACAATAAAATATTCTACAAATGGAATGTAGTCATCCAGCGGTGAATGGATAAAGAAGTATTCGCTGGCATTATGCCGCTCCAGATAGGTAAACCACGGAAAATAGATAAACCCATACAAGAGAACCCATGCGTGGCGATATTTTTTGACTGTTTTTTTCAATGAGTCTATGGCTGTCTTCATAAAGATACGCCCCTTTTAATTCTATAACTTTACTGTTAATACTATCATATTACTTCACGGATTATAACACGAAAAAATACAATCAACAAGGAAGTTCATCTATTCTTAATAATTTTTACCATGTTTTTCGAAAATCTGCATTGAGTAATGTTGAAGCCCTGTTTTTAATGCTTCCCGAGTGCGAAGTGTCCACACAGCAATCGGAGTGTGAAAGACAGAGGAGAGAAAACTCACCGGGAAAGTCGGAAGGTCCTTCAACTTATATGAGATAAAATCCGGGCGGCTGAAGAAATTACAGACTAATTTTTCTGTCAGAAAACGAAGGAGCCAAGGTTCGTTTAATTGTTCCTTTGTAAGTCTGGAAGAAAGCTGTCCGCGCAAAACCTCCGGTGCATGTATGCGAAACCACCAAAGACCGAGGGCGTGAAAAGACTGTACGAGATAATCACCCTTATATGTACGCAGCAGGTCATAAGTCTTTTTGCATATTTTCAGAGAATAACCGGGGATTTTAAGCTCGATCAGCAGAGGAACTCTTCCGTTTACTAACGTCAATACATCTTGAAAAAGAGGAATCTGTTCGGAGGTTCCGGAGAGGCGACACTTTTTCAACTGTTCAAGAGAGAGCAATTCGATTGTTCCGGGACAGTGGCAGATGCGGTCTAAAGTATGATCGTGGAAGACAACCAGATGTCCGTCACGGGTAAGATGAAGATCAAGCTCGATACCGTAATGGTGTTCGATGGCGGCACGAAAGGAACTCATAGAATTTTCCGGTATGCCTTTTGGGGCACAGTGGTATCCACGATGTGCAAACATAGTTTGATGATATTTCTCCATCTGCCTGCGCATAGAGCGCCTTGGAAGAATGGAGAAACAATAGAAAAGAATAAGTGAAAATAAGGTCAGCATGAAAATCAATAATGGTTTTGAAAACATAAGAAGCCACCTTTAACTGAGAATCAGGCGAAGTTTTTTACTCTCTAAAGAGTAGGTAATCTCTTTCTGGAGAAAAACAGGTTCACCGTCTGTGTGTACAGGAAGCGGGCGTTCACTCTGAAATACAGCTTTTTTACAGCGGTAAACATGAACCCCGCGGAAGCGGACATGCCATCCGAAAAAAGCGGTAGGAAGGAGTGTGAGTATTTTTAGTTTTGAAATATCTGATATTGCGATCACATCCAGCATGTCATCGGTTGGATCGGCTTTCGGACAGAATTTGAAGCCGCCGCCCTCAACCTTTTGGTTCATTGCTGTAGCAAAATAGGTTTTATATAATTCAATCGGAGTGTTGTCATCTAATGTGAGTGTCATTTTCAACGGTGTCATTGTAAGAATCTGCTGAAGCGCTACAGCGGCATAAGATAGTTTGCCTAAGTGCAGTTTGTTCAACAGTTTTTTTAACTTCGATACATATACTTGATGACAGACTCCGGCGTCAAAACCAAGACCGGAGCTTACCGCGAATCGTCTTGTTTTGCCGGCATACATAGCAGTTCCAATATTAATATATGTAAAATGCTCCGGAGAAAGAATATGTTTTAATGCCTGAACCGGATCAGTGGACAGTCCCATACCTCTTGCGAAGTCGTTGCTTGATCCGATGGGAATATAGCCAAGAACCGTACCATCCAAATCTTCAATTCCATTGATCACTTCATTGATCGTACCATCTCCGCCTAATACGATCAAAGTTTTTGCCCCGCTTTCCTGAGTGAGTTTCTGCGCGAGGCGTGTGGCGTGCTTTTGATATTTGGTAAAAAATACTTGATAATTTACGTTTTTTTCTTTCAGGATTGCTTCCAGGGAAGACCACACCTGATAGCCAAGACCGGTCTTGGCATTAGGATTGACGATAAATGTATACATTAGAATACTCCATTTAAATAATTTTCAAGGCAGCGCCGCATATTTCCTTCGAAATCTGCATCCCCGTTTTTAAGGCACCACTCAAATACATTTCCGATAACGATCATACGGATATCGGTGGTGATGTGTTCCAGAGAATCGCTTAAGGTGATGATTCCGGCATCGATACATTTTTGAAGATAGTTGTGCACGGTGATGATCGGATAAGGTCGCTCGGTACGGATCAGCGGATTTAAGGACTGGTTCTTGGGAGTATAGTAGTTTGCCATAAATTCCACACCCAGTTCCCGACAGTAGCGAACATAGTTTAAATAGACATAGACAATCGTTTCCCGCGCTTCTTCTTTCGAGGAAGGGAGATCAAGAAGATCTGGATTGATGCTTGGCTGTTCTTCAATATAATAAGAAAGAAGATCATCCTTCGTCTTAAAGTGGTGATAAAAGCTTCCATTAGAAACACCGGCTTCCTCACAGATATTCTTGATAGATAATTGTTCGTAGCCGCTTTTTTTAAGAATCCGTTTGGCGGCATTGAAAATCCGGGCTTTTGTTTCCATGGATTTCAGCTGCTGTTTTGATAAATCTTTTGACGGTTGTTCCTGATGCTTCATAGTCTTAATCCCCTCTTTAAAATGTCGTTATTTGTGTCTACACATTGTAACATAAAAGAAAGACAAAGGCAAGAAAACAGAGTGACCTCGGTATCTGCTATTTCGTTGCTTATGAATGAAAAGTAAGTTATAATATAAAATAGTCCATTTATGGATAAAGTGACAAGAAAGGAAATCGGCATGGACATTAATCAGAAGATTACAGAAGAATTGGGCGTGAAAAAATGGCAGGTAGATGCCGCAGTCACGTTAATTGATGAAGGAAATACAATCCCGTTTATTGCGAGGTATCGAAAAGAAGCGACCGGCACCTTGGATGATGAGCAGCTTCGAAAGCTTCATGAGAGACTTACATATCTTCGAAATCTGGAAGAAAAAAAGGAACAGGTTCTTGCAAGCATCGAGGAGCAGGGGAAGCTTACAGAAGAATTGAAGCATCAGATTCTTTCGGCAGAAACGTTGGTAGTAGTGGAAGATCTGTATAGACCATATCGACCGAAGAGAAGAACAAGGGCAACGATTGCGAAAGAGAAGGGACTTGAACCGCTGGCGGCTCTTATTATGCTGCAGAGTGCAAGGGAGCCGTTGGAAGAGCTGGCAAAAGCATATATCAGTGAGGAAAAAGAGGTGACATCAGCGCAGGATGCGTTGGATGGAGCTAAAGATATCATTGCTGAGAGTATCTCGGACGAAGCAAAATATCGTATCTGGATTCGGCAGATTACAATGAAGAAAGGTAAGATTGTTTCTTCGGCAAAAGACGAGAAGGCAGAATCGGTATATGAGATGTATTATGAATTTGAAGAACCGGTCAACCGTCTGGCGGGACACAGAGTGCTTGCTTTAAATCGCGGAGAAAAAGAGAAGTTCTTAAGCGTAAAGATTGAGGCGCCTCAGGAAGATGTTTTAAGATATCTGGAGAAGCAGATCATACGAAGAGAAAACTCCTACACGACACCGGTTTTGAAAGAAACTATTGAGGATAGTTATAAGAGACTTATTGCTCCGGCGATCGAGAGGGAAATCCGCAATGAATTAACAGAAAAAGCAGAAGACGGAGCTATCGAAGTCTTTGGAAAGAATCTGGAACAGCTTCTGATGCAGCCGCCGATCACAGGGAAGACCGTGCTTGGGTGGGACCCTGCGTTTCGTACCGGATGTAAGCTGGCAGTTGTGGACCCTACCGGTAAAGTTGTAGGAACAACCGTGATCTTTCCTACAGCACCAACTACCAAGCAGAAGATCGAAGCCTCTAAAGAATTGCTCAAAAAGATTATTCCAAAGTATCATGTGTCTTTGATCTCGCTGGGAAACGGAACTGCGTCCAGAGAATCAGAGCAGTTTATTGTGGAACTGTTAAAAGAGATTCCCGAAAAGGTGCAGTATGTGATCGTCAATGAAGCAGGCGCATCGGTGTATTCCGCAAGTAAGCTGGCAACAGAAGAATTTCCGAAGTTTGATGTAGGACAAAGAAGTGCGGCTTCTATCGCAAGAAGACTTCAAGATCCGCTGGCAGAACTTGTGAAGATTGATCCGAAGTCGATTGGTGTGGGACAGTATCAGCACGATATGAACCAGAAGAAATTAAGTGAGGCATTGTCGGCGGTAGTGGAAGATTGTGTAAACAAAGTCGGCGTTGATCTAAACACAGCATCGGCACCGCTTTTGTCTTATATTTCCGGTATTTCTTCCGCTGTTGCGAAGAACATCGTGGCATATCGGGAAGAGAACGGACGGTTTCAGTCACGGAAGCAGCTTCTTAAGGTGGCAAAGCTTGGTCCAAAAGCATTTGAACAGTGTGCCGGTTTTATGCGGATTCAGAATGGAGAGAATCCGCTGGATGCAACAAGCGTTCATCCGGAATCTTATGCTGCGGCAGAGAAGCTTTTGAAAAAGCAGGGATTTGCGGCAGAGGATATACAAGGCGGAAAGCTTACGGGATTGTCTCTGACGATCAAGGATTACAAGGGGCTTGCGGAGGAACTTGGCGTTGGCGAGATCACTTTGCGTGATATTGTCAAGGAGCTTGAAAAGCCGGGGCGTGATCCGCGTGATGAGATGCCAAAACCGATTCTTCGAACAGATGTCCTTGATATGAAGGATTTAAAAGAAGGAATGGTGTTAAAAGGAACCGTGCGCAACGTCATAGATTTTGGGGTATTTGTGGATATCGGAGTCCATCAGGACGGCTTGGTGCATATCTCGGAGATCACAGATAAGAAATTTATTAAACATCCGTTGGAGGTAGTCAGTGTTGGGGATATTGTGGATGTTAAAGTAATGAGTGTAGATTTGAAAAAGAAGAGAATACAGCTTACGATGAAAGGTGTGTAAAAGAGGAAATGAAAAGTAGTTTGAAGAAACATGTGAACACAGTTTTTGGAGTTCTTGTAGGAAATGCAATTCTGGCATTTACAGTAGTGGCATTTATTGTACCTCATGGAGTAATTATGGGAGGCGCAACAGGTATCGGTCTTACGATCGCTCATTATGTACCGGTTGATCTGTCCATTATTATTTTCATTGTCAACAGTATTTTGTTTGTGCTGGGAGCGACTGTGCTTGGCAAAAAATTCGCGGTAGCAACGATTGCAAGTACATTTATCTATCCAACGTTTTTGTCTATCGTGCAGAAGATTCCGGGGATTGACGGACTAACCGATAATCTGATGCTTGCAACACTTTATGCAGGTGCGCTTCTTGGAGTCGGAATCGGCCTCATTGTGCGTGTGGGTTCATCCACTGGGGGAACGGATATTGTGGCTCTTGTACTTAATAAGTGGTTTCATATTCCGGTGGCAGGGCTTTTGTATGTCATAGATTTTCTTGTGCTTGGGGGACAGATTTTCTTTTCTGATACGGAGCAGATTATGTACGGAGTGCTGATGCTGGTTCTGGAGACGGCTATTTTAAATAAAGTGATGCTTCTTGGACAGTCGCAGATTCAGTTGTTTATTATTTCGGAAGAGTATGAGCATATACGGGAGAAGATGTTGAAAGAACTGGATGCCGGAGTGACGATGGTACATGTTGAGACGGGATATGGGCAGGAGAACCAGAAAGGAGTTCTTTGTATCATCCCGAATCGTAAATTATATTCTGTTAAGGAATTAGTTCAGTCAATTGATCCAAAAGCATTTATCACGATTACTCAGATCAATGAAGTGCGTGGAAGAGGCTTTAGTATGGAGCGGGTTGGATATGAGGAAATTCCACAGGACGCAAAATAAGTAAAAAAACAGGAAATGAAAAGTAGAAAGGAAGTAGGAGTATGGAAAAAGCAAAGGTATATTATACGGATTTTCGAGCAAAAATCGGAGAAGGACTTCCGACAAAATTAAAACGTCTTATTAAGGCAGCCGGTATCGGTGATATTGATATGGACGGGAAATTTGTTGCGGTTAAGATGCATTTCGGAGAACTTGGCAATTTAAGCTTTCTTCGTCCGAATTATGCAAGAGCAGTAGTTGACGTGGTGAAAGAATTTGGCGGTGTTCCGTTCCTTACAGATTGTAATACGCTCTATCCGGGAAGCCGAAAAAATGCAATTGAACACTTGTATTGTGCGTGGGAAAATGGATTTACACCGATGACTGTTGGCTGTCCGATCATTATCGGAGATGGATTGAAGGGAACGGATGACATAGAGGTTCCGGTAGAAGGAGGAGAGTATATCGACAAAGCTAAGATCGGTCGTGCAGTGATGGATGCGGATATCTTCATCAGCCTGAGTCATTTTAAAGGACATGAGACGACCGGGTTCGGAGGCGCCATTAAGAATATCGGAATGGGCTGTGGTTCCCGTGCCGGCAAAAAAGCGCAGCATATGAACGGCCAGCCGGAGATCGAT
Organism: Dorea sp. CAG:317; assembly: GCA_000433535.1. GTDB lineage: Bacteria > Bacillota > Clostridia > Lachnospirales > Lachnospiraceae > Dorea_D. The sequence goes on along the minus strand of FR892661.1, from coordinate 9,161 downwards.
CATGAGCTTTGCAGAGGATGTCGTGCATGTTTAAGAGAATGTGCAAATGACGGACTTTCTTTTGATGAGAGCACACGAAAAATGAGTATTAACACACAGAATTGTGTAGGGTGCGGGCGCTGTATCGGTGCTTGTAACTTCGATGCGATTGCATTTGCAAATTATGCGGCTACAAAAGATCTCAACTGCAGAATGGCAGAGTATACGAAGGCTGTCATCCAGAACCGTCCGAATTTTCATGTGTCACTGATCGTAGATGTATCTCCGAACTGTGATTGTCATGCGGAAAACGATGCGCCGATTCTGCCAAATATCGGAATGTTTGCATCGTTTGACCCACTTGCACTTGATCAGGCCTGTGTGGATGCCTGCTTGAAAGCAACGCCACTTCCAAACAGCCAGCTTGCAGAGGCAATGGAGAAGGAAGATTTCTGTGATCATCACGATCATTTTGAAAATACAACACCGAATTCGGAATACAAGACCTGTCTTGCACATGCAGAGAAGATTGGACTTGGAACAAGAGATTATGAGATCGTTGTCGTGAAATAATGAAAGATGGAATGACTCTTAGAGAAAAAGTCTTACAGTAAAATAATAATATTTTGTTGTAAAGGGCTTGAATAATCAGAAGTGAAGTTCTATAATAAGTAACGTAAATTAAGAAAATTCTTCGGGGTAGGGTGTAATTCCCAACCGGCGGTAAAGTCCGCGACCCGTCAGGAGAGTACATTCTCATGGCGGCTGAACCGGTGTGATTCCGGTACCGACAGTACAGTCTGGATGAGAGAAGAATCATGCGATGTTTATTATGATGTCTAAAAGGACCCCGATGCTTTATGTGTCGGGGTTTTTGTGATACAAGAAATGTTGTTCCTATACCACAATAATCCACGGAAAGCATACTAAAATCGTATAAGAAGAATTTTCTTTCTTTGACAATAATGTGAACACAAAAGGAGAGAAAGAAAAATGGAAACAAAAACAATGAGCAAAGTGAACGCAGCCCAGAAAAGTAAAGTAAGAAGCATGGCGCAGATCGGAATGTTGTCTGCAATCGCAGTAGTGTTGATGCTGTTTGAAGTGCCGCTTCCGTTTGCACCGGCTTTTTACGAGATTGATTTCAGTGAGGTCCCGGTGTTGGTTGGCTGTTTTGCAATGGGGCCGATGGCAGGAGCGGCAATTGAGCTCGTGAAGATTCTTCTGAATCTTGCAATTAACGGGACGATTACTGCAGGCGTTGGTGAAATCGCAAATTTGCTGATCGGATGCGCGTTCGTTCTTCCGGCGGGCTTTATCTATAAGAGAAAACATTCCCGCGGCGGAGCAGTTTTAGGAATGGCAATGGGAACAATTGTTATGACAGTTGTCGGCTGTTTTCTGAATGCGTATGTTTTACTTCCGGCTTATGCGAAGGCATTTAGTATGCCGATAGAAGGTCTGGTGGAAATGGGAACAAAAGTAAATGGACAGATCAACGATCTCTTTACATTCGTTATGTTTGCAGTAGCTCCATTTAACCTTTTGAAAGGTGTGGTGGTATCTCTGATCGTGCTTTTGATTTATAAAAAGATCAGTCCAATCTTAAAAATGAATAAATAAATCCATCAAAAGTAGCGCAGAAAATAAAGATATGATACAATAGGCAAAGAAATGAAATGAAAACAAAGTTGGAGGAAGACATTATGCCTATTAAAGTGCAAGTAAGAGTGGGCGCAGAAGCCATGATAGACTTTATGTTGTATCATATTTATGCAAGCGCAGTGGGAGTGATCACGATCATTCTCGGAATATTAAATATTGGATTAGGAATCGCGTTTGCGAGCAGAAAAGAATTTTTGTATATGGCGGGTGCATTTGCATTTGCTGTTGTAGTTTTTGTAATCTATCCACAGACGATCAAGAATCGGGTAAAACGTCAGATGGAGCGCATGGAGAATAAAGAGGCGCTCGTTACATATATCTTCTCCGAAGATGGAGTGGAGACAGTAACAAAAGATGACAGCGGGAAGGCTGACTGGTCTGCATTAAAAAAAGCGGTATCAAGAAAACGGCTGCTTCTGTTGTATGATGATAAGAAACAGGCAGTGATTCTGCCGATTGATCAGATTCAAGAGGAGTATGCTCAGATTGTTGATATGATCTCTGCACATATGCCGGCTCCGGCAGTGCGGATCAAACGTTTGGATGCGAAACAATAATTCTGGTGGAAAGAGGATGTTGTTATGGTGATAGAGACCAATCAGGAAAAAGAAACATATGCTCTTGGTGTTCAGATGGGACAGTCTGCAAAACCGGGAGCAGTCTATACACTGGTAGGTGATCTTGGTGTGGGAAAAACTGTTTTTACGCAAGGCTTTGCGGCAGGACTTGGTATTGACGAACCTGTAAACAGTCCCACATTTACGATTGTGCAGATTTATGAGGAAGGGCGTCTGCCCTTCTATCATTTTGATGTTTATCGCATTGGCGATGTGGAAGAAATGGATGAGATTGGCTACGAAGATTATATTTACGGAGAAGGCGTTAGCCTGATCGAATGGGCGAATCTGATCGAGGATATTCTTCCGGAGCATTATACAGAGATTAAGATTGAAAAAGATCTGGAAAAAGGGTTTGATTATCGGAGGATTAGTGTATGCGAATATTAGCGTTAGACAGTTCCGGGCTTGTAGCCAGCGTGGCGATTGTGGCAGGAGCGGATGGAAAGGCAGATGCTCAGACCATCGGAGAGTACACGATGAATTATAAGAAAACACATTCACAGACACTTTTGCCGATGCTGGACGAGTTGGTGAAGATGACAGAAGTGGATCTGAAAACAGTGGATGCCATAGCGGTGGCAGCAGGACCGGGATCATTTACCGGACTCAGAATCGGATCGGCAACCGCGAAGGGGCTTGGGTTGGCGCTGAAAAAACCGTTGATTCATATTCCGACGTTGGAGGGACTGGCTTATAATTTGTATGGAATAGAAGGGCTTATATGTCCGCTCATGGATGCGCGAAGAGGACAAGTCTATACCGGAATCTATCGGTTTGATACAGATGGAGCGCTTCAGATCGTAGAAGATCAGATGGCGGTCAGCATAGAAGAACTGGCAGAAAAGCTTCGAGGTTATGGAGAAAAAGTTACGTTCCTTGGAGACGGCGTTCCGGTATTCAAAGAACGAATCACAGAAGAACTGCTTGCAGATCTGTCGGTTTCTTTCGCACCGGCACATATGAATCGGCAGAGGGCTGCATCTGTGGGGGCGTTGGCCTTTACCTATTATGCAGATGGAAGAGTAGAGACTGCTGCAGAACATCAGCCGGATTATCTCAGAGTATCTCAGGCTGAGCGTGAGCGAAAAGAAAGGTTAGAGAAAAGTGGACATCCGAATATTGAATAGAGAAGATGCGCAGGAGGTGGAAGCGCTGGAAAGGGAAGCTTTTCCGGACTCGTGGAGCCTGAAAAGCATCGAAGGCACCTTGGAACAGAAGAATTATGTGAATCTGGGAGCGTGGCGAGAGGGCGAGCTTCTGGGATATCTGTTTTTCTCCTGTATGATGGATGAAGGAGAGATTATCCGAATCGCAACAGCGCCCAAGGAGCGACGCAAAGGAATTGCGAAACTGCTTTTTTCGGAATTGAAGAAAAACTGTCTTGAACAAGGCGTTGATAAATGGATGTTAGATGTCAGAGCAGGAAATGAAGCGGCGCTTGCCTGCTATAGGAAGCTTGGCTTCCGGGAAGACGGGTGTCGGAAGAACTTTTACACAGCTCCTGTGGAGGATGCGGTGCTTATGAGCTGCAAGATCAGATAATAATTGGAAAAACTGACAGTGGTTCCCACTGGGCAAAGTGATTGCCGGCAGTTATAATTTAGGCGTAACAAAAAAGAAATGAACACTTCATTTTACAGGAGGAATTGTATGCGCCAATATCATACAGAATTAAGAGAAACAAAAGAATCGACCAAAATTATTTGTAATCGCTGCGGAAAAGAAATCACAGTGACAAAAGGTGTCCCTGAAGAAGAGGTGCTGGAAGTAGAGAAGCGCTGGGGGTACTTTTCCGATAAAGACGGACAGACGGACCGCTTTGATCTGTGTGAAGCCTGTTATGATGAATGGGTGGACGGCTTTTTGATTCCGATTGAGCGGTCAGAGTAGGGCCGAAAAGATTTAGATAGAAGTAAGAGGTAAAATATGTTAGATGTATGTTTGTTGGGAACAGGAGGAATGATGCCGCTGCCATACCGGTGGCTGACATCGTTGATGGTGAGATATAATGGGAGCAGTCTGCTTATTGACTGTGGAGAAGGGACACAGATTGCAATCAAGGAAAAGGGCTGGAGCTTTAAACCGATTGATGTAATCTGTTTTACTCATTATCATGGAGACCATATCAGCGGACTGCCGGGGCTTCTTCTCACTATGGGAAATGCAGACCGGACAGAGCCGTTAACGCTGATCGGTCCGAAGGGGCTGGAACGTGTAGTGAATGCGCTGCGGGTGATTGCGCCGGAGCTTCCGTTTCCCATCAAATGCATTGAAATTCGCGAACCGGAAGAGACCTTCGAGATGAACGGATACCGACTGAAGGCATTTCGCGTCAACCACAATGTTCTGTGTTATGGTTATACAATGGAAGTTGACCGGGCAGGAAAGTTTGATGTAGAACGCGCGAAAGAAGCAGAGATTCCGCAGAAATACTGGGGAATACTGCAAAAAGGAGAGATGGTGGAGTATGAAGACAGAGTGCTGACGCCGGATATGGTGTTGGGACCTGCAAGAAAAGGACTGAAGATTACGTACTGTACAGATACAAGACCGACAGATTCCATCAAGAATAACGCCGAGGGTTCGGATCTTTTTATCTGTGAAGGAATGTACGGGGAAAAAGATAAACAGAAAAAAGCACGGGAGTATAAGCATATGACATTTTATGAAGCGGCAGAGCTTGCCCGTGATGCAAAGGTAAGAGAATTGTGGCTGACGCATTATAGTCCGTCACTTACCAAACCGGAAGAATATATGGATGATGTAAGAGAAATCTTTCCGGCGGCTGTTGCGGCAAAAGACAGGCGTTCGGTGGAATTGGTATTTTCGTAAATAGAAAGGCAAAGGATAGATATGAGTGAGGCAAAGGATGTTTTGATCTTGGCAATCGAGAGCTCTTGTGATGAGACGGCGGCATCTGTCGTGAAAAATGGACGGGAAGTGCTGTCTAATATTATTTCTTCTCAGATTGACCTTCATACATTGTATGGTGGTGTTGTACCGGAAATTGCATCGAGAAAGCATATAGAGAAAATTAATCAGGTAGTGGAGGCTGCGCTTGATGAAGCGGGAGTAACTCTTGATGATATTACGGCTGTCGGAGTGACATACGGACCGGGACTTGTGGGCGCACTTCTTGTCGGCGTTGCGGCAGCAAAGGCGATTGCATATGCGTCAGACAAACCACTTGTGGGTGTTCATCATATAGAAGGGCATATTGCGGCAAATTTCATTGAACACAGAGATCTGGAACCACCGTTTTTCTCTCTGGTAGTTTCCGGAGGACATACGCACCTTGTAAGAGTGAAAGATTATGGTGAATTTGATATTATCGGTCGTACGCGAGACGATGCGGCAGGAGAAGCATTTGACAAAGTAGCGAGAGCTATCGGACTTGGATATCCCGGCGGACCTAAGATTGACAAAGCGGCAAAAGAAGGTGACCCGGAGGCTATTGCATTTCCGAGAGCCAAGGTTGAGGATGCCCCGTATGACTTTAGCTTCAGTGGGGTGAAATCAGCGGTTCTTAATTACATCAATGGATGTCAGATGAAAGGAGAAGCTTACAGTCAGGCAGATATCGCAGCTTCTTTTCAGAAGGCGGTTACAGATGTGCTTGTGGCGAATGCCATGCACGCAGTGGAAGAATATCAGGTGGATAAATTTGCGATAGCAGGAGGAGTTGCATCTAATACTGCGCTTCGTGCTGCCATGAGCAAGGCATGTGAAGAACGGGGAGTGAAATTTTACTATCCATCGCCGATCTATTGTACAGATAATGCGGCGATGATCGGTGTGGCTGCCTACTATGAATATATAAAAGGAACAAGACATGGATGGGATTTGAATGCGGTTCCGAATTTGAAACTTGGAGAACGATAATATTGAGTGAGGAGGAGTGTCATGAAGAAGGAAGAAAAGAAGAACTGTACGGCAATTGTTTTGTCAGCAGGACAGGGAAAACGTATGGGCACTTCTGTGCAAAAGCAATATATTGAATTACAAGGGAAACCGATTATATATTACACATTAGCTGTGTTCCAGAAATCAGAAATTATTGATGATATTATTTTGGTTGTGGGAAAAGATCAGTTAAAATATGTGCAGGAAGAAATTGTCCGAAAATATCATTTTACGAAAGTGAAGACGGTCGTTGAAGGCGGACATGAGCGGTATGCTTCTGTGTGGCAAGGGCTGAAAGTAAGAGAATATGATAAATATTACGAAAATATTCAAGACGGATACGTCTTTATTCACGATGGCGCAAGGCCTTTTGTGGATGAAGAGATGCTGGAACGTGCTTATGATACTGTGAGAAAGTATAAAGCATGTGTGGCAGGTGTGCCCAGCAAAGATACGATCAAACTGATCGATGAGGAACAGTTTGCTGTCACGACGCCGGAACGGAAATATGTATGGGCAGTACAGACGCCACAGGTTTTTGAGAAAGCGCTGATTTTCGAAGCATATGCAAGACTGATGGAAGAAGAATGTGTTCATGTGACTGACGATGCAATGGTTGTCGAGCAGATGATGCATCTTCCTGTGAAACTCTTTGAGGGGTCCTATGAAAATATCAAAATTACGACCCCGGAAGATTTAGACATAGCCAGAATATTTTTGAGTAAAAAATAAAATATCTATTGACTTGTGAAATGTTGTATGATAAAATACAACTTGTCGTCAGGAAAAATGACGGAATTGAATATGTGGAGAGGTATCGAAGTGGTCATAACGAGGCGGTCTTGAAAACCGTTTGTCCGAGAGGGCGCGTGGGTTCGAATCCCACCCTCTCCGCTCAGAAAGAGTTTTGCATTTGCAAAACTCTTTTTTTCTGCTATAATTGACCATATTTCAAAATGAAATCTATAAATTCAGACTAGAAAGAAAGTATAGGTGCAAAACGATGAAGAAATCTGTCAGGATAATAATTGGCTTGAGTATTTTTGCAATATTACTTGTCGGAATGGTGTATTTATATTATAATAAACCACAGGAAAAAGTTTGGCTTATCTGCCTTGTGAGAGAGGTAACCGGTTATTATTGCCCCGGCTGTGGAGCAGGAAGGGCATGTTATTCGTTACTTCACGGACAGTTATATCAGGCGTTTCGATATAATCCGCTGCTGATCATATTGCTTCCGTGGCTTGGGTTGTACATTGCTGCTTGTCTGGTGCAGTGGATGTTGACAGGAGAGGAAAATATAAGCAGACGTATTCCGGTGTGGATCCCCTATGTTGTACTTGCAATTTTATTAATATACGGCATTGTACGTAACATAGATACATATCCATTCGTGCTATTGGCACCGACGAAAGTATAGGTAAGGAGGAATGAGTATGCAGTGTAAGTTTTGTAGAGGAGATATTCCGGAGGGAGCAAAAGTATGCCCGACATGTGGAACACCTGTAGAAAATGCAGCGCAGGAGAATAGCGCATCAAACCAGCCGGAGGCTGAAAATAATTCATACAATTATCAGTACAGTAATGGGCAACAGCCTAATAACGGGCAGAACTATAATCAGGGATACAATCAAGGATACAATCAAGGATACAATCAGGGGTATAATCCAGGGTATAACAATGGAAATATGCCGGGTGAGAAACCGATCAGCGGAACCCCATATATGATTTTTTCTATTTTATGTACACTTCTTTGCTGTCTGCCATTGGGAATTGTCGGAATTGTATATGCGGCTAAGATTAATTCCCTTCAGAAAATAGGAGATTATGCAGGAGCAAAAGAAGCGGCTAAAAAGGCGAAATTATTTACGATTATCGGAGCTGTAGGTGGATTGATCATATCTATTATCTATCTTGCTTTGTATGTGTTCGCAGGAGATGCGACCAGCGATATTGTAGATGATATTCCGGCGATTGTAGAAGATATAGAAGAACCTGATGATGCAGATGAAGCAAAAGAAGAGGCGTCGAAAGCAGTACCAAGTGGTGAGCTTGGAGCAGCGTGGAATACATATACGGTTCAGATCAATGATAAAGTCATCACACTTCCGTGTGAGATGAAAGATCTGGAAGCAATTGGTTTTCAGTTAGATACTGGTGATAAATCCGCAGAGTACATGGTAAATCCAGACGAATATGAACTCGCATTTTTCAATGACCAGTATGGACATTCCATTATGTTTGACATGATAAATGAAACAGATGCTGCATTGAAGATTGTAGATTGTAAAGTTGGCGGAATCTATATTGATGAATACGATGTAGAAGACGGTAATTTATCAGTGATCTTCCCGGGAAATGTACAGATTGGTTCTGCAAAAGACGAAGTGCTTGCCGCATATGGAGAGGCTTCGGATGTATATGAGGGCGATACCCTTCATTCTTATACATGGTATGCAGATGATGATTATTTTAAAAACTGTAGAATTGAATTAGATGCAGAAACTCAGAAGGTAAGCTGCATGAGCCTGCAGTGCTACGATCTGTATTAAGGTTCGGATACTGAAAGAAAAAGAAAGATAAAAATAGTTTTTGGCGGGGCGTAGGATATACGCTCCGTTTTTTTTGTTTGTTTATCCTGTAAAATTGGAGAAATTATAGCGAATTGATAAATTAATAAATTACTGAAAAAAACCCCTTGACAGAATACTACATTAAATACTATAATATCACTCGTGCTTACGTTTGGAGAAATACCCAAGAGGCTGAAGGGGCTCCCCTGGAAAGGGAGTAGGTCGTTAATAGCGGCGCGAGGGTTCAAATCCCTCTTTCTCCGTTTGTCTTGAACATAGAATTGTATGTTTTAAATGATTTTACATCAATATATAGTGCTTAGAAAGCTAAAGTAAAATTTATTTAAAAAATATGAAAAAAGTTCTTGACAAAATATAGCAAAGAATGCTATTATGTTTAAGCTGACTCGTGAGGGACAGC
>FR892660.1 GCA_000433535.1 Dorea sp. CAG:317 | reverse complement strand
CCTGTTTCACTTTGCAGTGTTTTCTATAACATGCAATCCCGTATTTTAAAATTTTATCCACTCCGTTCTCCCGGAGTTCTTCATCATATTTCTTTTCCTCTATCTGTTGTAGTGCCCGTTCACAAGTCCGATCAAGATTTCCGTCATTGGCATACTTAACTTCAATAAGAATAACCGTTTCACTGTTTTCAGTTTCAACCATAATATCGCTGTATCCTTCGCCGCTTTCCTGATTGGACGATACGTACCATTCTTCCTTCACGCCCAGGATTCCAAGCAGTATCCCATGATAAAAGTTCTCCTTGCTTGCTTTTCTCACAAACGTATCCCGGATACTGATGGTCTTTTTCAGGTAGCTTTCAAAAATTTCTCCTACCTTCGTTTCCTCACCGTTTTTCAGGGCATCACAGAATCGGCTTAATGTATCTCCATCCTTTGCAACACTCTCTTTAAAGTATTCCATAATCTGTGTTTCAAAAATATCCCGGATTTCCAGATTTGGAATCGCAAGTTTATACCGTTTTGCATCCACCCTTCCACGCTGCGTTAAATATCCCGTCATAAACAACAGGCTCCAGACGTTCTCTAAGGACTGATACATTTCCGGATAGACAAGCTCCTGATGAATTTCTTTTATGATTTCCTCTCCGGCAAGCAGAGTTTCAATCTCACGCCTGGTTTTTAAATTACCGGACATCTGAATGAATTTCCTGACAGCACC
>FR892659.1:6723-10823 GCA_000433535.1 Dorea sp. CAG:317 | reverse complement strand
GATAGGTAAAGGATGATATTTCTTGTATGCAGTTTTGAAGGCATAATATGAAGGCAATCAGCATATGGCTGGTTATTTTTTTATTACATAGAAATCCTTCTTATGGAAAAACCGGTTGACATCTATTTGAGGTGATGATACTATGTAGTAACTTGCCTAAAATGAGGAGGAATATTATGAGCAATTCAATCAGTCAGGATTTTAAATTATATTCATTACTAAAATTTGCTTTGCCATCTATGGTTATGATGGTATTTATGTCATTATATACGATCATAGACGGTATTTTTGTATCGAGATTTGTTGGCAGCGAAGCTTTATCAGCTATCAATATTGTATTTCCTGTTTTAAATGTGCTAATTGCTGTAGGTATTATGTTAGCATCCGGAGGAAGCGCTGTAATTGCAAAGAAATTCGGAGAAAATAAATCTGAAGAAGCCAGAAGAAATTTTTCTATGATCGTTTTCATCGGAGTCCTGTTTGGAATAGCAGCATTAATATTAGGAAATTTAGCAATTACGCCGATTGTACATATGCTGGGTTCTACACCGTTAATTGAGGAAGAATGTGTGACATATCTTAGCATTTCCCTGTATTTTTCGCCCGCATGTATGCTGCAAATGTTGTTTCAAACGTTCTTTGTTACAGCGGGAAAACCACATATGGGGCTTGCGATAACGATTTGCGGAGGAATTACGAATGCAGTTTTAGACTATGTATTTATGGGACCATTGCACATGGGGATTGCAGGCGCTGCGTTAGCAACTGGTTTGGGACAAATGATACCTGCAGTAATCGGCCTCTTCTATTTCTTTTTTATGAAAAATGATCTTCATTTTGTGAAACCTGCATTTGATATGAAGGTGTTAAAAGACAGTTGTCTTAATGGATCTTCGGAAATGGTCACAAATCTGTCGAACGCAGTGGTTACGTATCTATTTAATATTATTATGCTGGACTTGATGGGAGAGAAAGGGGTTGCCGCTATTACGATTGTATTATACGGACAATTTCTGTTTAATGCTCTATACATGGGGTTCTCCATGGGAGTTGCTCCGGTGTTCAGCTTTAACTATGGAAGGAAAAATACAAAGTTATTAAAGAGAATCTATAAAATCTGTGTGCTATTTATTGTGATTTCATCTATCATTATTACAGTAATGGCATTAGCAGGTTCCGATTTCATTGTTGCAATTTTTACACCTCGTCATACGGAAACATTTGCAATTGCAGTAGGAGGCTTCTTCCTCTTTTCCTTTAATTACCTTTTTGCGGGGATCAATATATTTGCCTCTTCCATGTTTACTGCATTTTCTGATGGGAAAATTTCAGCAATCATTTCATTTTTGCGTACCTTTGGTTTTTTAGTCGCATGTATTTTATTGCTTCCGAAAGCTTTGGGTGACAGTGGTGTGTGGCTGGCAGTTCCGGTAGCAGAATGTCTGACAGTATTTATATCTGTCTGGTTCTTCTGGAAGAAGAGAAAGGTTTATCAATATATGGGAAAATAAGGGAGATAATTAAGAAGCGGTTTTGGAAAATTTGATACGACTCATATTAATGTTAAAATAGGGCAGTGTCGGCTTAAATAAATTAAGCCGGCGCTGCCTTAAAAGCATTCTGTCTTTAGAAACAAATAAGTTTTTTGATTTTTTAATAATCTTTTCCAATATCCTCAGGAGTAAGTGTAACATATTCATGTTTACCATCTTTTGTTTTATGTCCTACTAATAAGAACATCACGAGACCAACTACACAGTAAGCAACTAAAGATATGTAACCACCTAAGTTCAGTTCCATACAAGAGCCGATGATGATCCATACGGAAATGATCATACCTGCGATAAACAGGAGATTTCCACCAGGTGCTTTATATGGACGTTTCCATTCCGGGTGTTTCTTACGCAATACCATAGCGTCCAAACAGCAAGCAAAATATACAAGACCGGCAGCAACACAGGAGACAGCGTAAATGTACTGAACCCAGTTGTCTCCACTGAAGATACAGAAGAAAATAGTAAAGATCAATACAACTGTGTTAGCAGCTACAGGCTGACCTTTGGAGTTTAATTTTGTAAATACCTTAGGTAATTGGTTTAACTGGCTGGCACCGTAAAGAACGCGTGCGGATGAGGTCCAGAATCCCATTAAAGTTGTCAGTGCATGGAGAATTCCGGCTACAATCGCTATGATCGCAATAATCTGAGGCATTGAATACATTTTAATAAACTCAGGTTCCGGCATACCCATTTCCTGAATCATTGTCCATGAACCCATACCACCGATAGCCATTACAACGATGAAGTATAAGATTGCAGGAACAAATAATGCCGATAAAATAACTTTCCACATTTTGGAAACCGGGAAGTTTGTTTCTTCTATCATCGTAGGCGTCATTTCAAATCCGATAAATTTCAGTGAAAAGACAGCCATTGCAATGAAGACACCATGAAATCCCTTCGGGAATAATCCGCCGTCAGCTACGATATTTGATGCTGACCAGTGTCCGCTGAAAAACAGAGAACAGCTTACGATCAAAGATCCGATAATCATAGTAAAGAAGAAAATATTCGCAAGCTTTCCTGTGATTCCGATATTAAAGTTAGATACAATGTACCAAAGAACAACAATGGCAATCGCAACATATACGGAACTTCCTTCAGGGATTGGCACGAAGTAGCTAATTGCAGTAATAAAAATAAATGCCATCATTGGTGGTTCTACTACTTGAACGAGAAACATCATCCATTGGGCTGCCCATCCGGCTTTATGCCCGAAAGCATTTGTTGTCCAGATATCTACTGCAGAGGCAAACGGAAGCATTGCAGTCAATTCTGAGAATGTAAGTCCAATCGGGATTAAAAGTATAGCAAGCAATGGGAAAATGATAGCAGCGCCTGCACCTGTTACAGAAAACCAGTAAGGCGCTTCTGCAAGCCATCCGCCAATAACAGCTCCGGATGCAAGAGCAACCATAGATACAAAACTTAGATTACGTTTTAATTTAGGTTCTGACATAGTACCCCCTCCTTTTTATAAGTATATTATGACAATGCTTCAATTAATTCATCGGTGTTGATAACATGACAATAAATATTATTCAGGATTTCTAATTCATTGTCCTGGATCTGTTGAGTAGAAGCCATACATGCATCTTCGATCAGCCATACTTTAAAGCTCTCATCGGCAAGACTGCGTACAGTTCCGGATACACACTGATCTGTCAGTACACCGGTAACTACAACCGTGTCAATTCCCATGTTATTAAGCCATAGTCTGAGACTGGTTCCGGCTAAAACACTGTCGGTAGTTTTCGTTACAACAATTTCATCATCCATCGGTTTTAATTCCGGTACAATTTCAGCTGATGGTGTTCCGGGAGGAAGAAGAAGCTCATTGTAGCCGGTTGCTTTCTGGTCCAAAGAACGATCACTTCCATCCTTTTTCTGACACTGGATTTTTGCAAAGCATACATTCATATTCCGCTCACGAAATGCCTGCAGTAATCTCTGATTGTTAGGAACGACAACAGAATCAATCTTGGAGAAGAATGGTTCCCATCTTTCTGCTTCTGCCAGTTCTTCCGGTGTTGGATTTTCCAGAGCTGGTCTGGTAATGAAAACATGCTGCATATCAACAACTAATAGCGCTGTTTTCTCAGGATCAATTTCGATTGCTCCCATGTCGTTGTCATTTTCGTAATAAAATGACACATAGCGATTGTTTACTCTCATAAAAAATACCTCCTTTTGTGATAATACTTAAGATATGAATTGTTTGTATTATAAATACCTTCATAGAGAATGCCTATAGATAATAGGCGAGCTGATAACCATGACAAATTACATGACAAAAAAATAACGGAGTATGTTAATTTTGTGAAGTTCTTTGCTAAAATTGCTTTCATTTACTTTGCTTTGTGACAAACATTTATGTTACTATTATGATAAAGTGGATAAGGTAGGTGACTGTATGTTCAAAGTGATCATTGCGGATGATGAGGTTATAGAGATTGAATATTTACATAAAATGTTTCAAAAACACTCAGAAGAATTTCAAATTACAGGAATAGCTTCTAATGGTGAAGATGTCTTAAGATT
>FR892659.1:0-6627 GCA_000433535.1 Dorea sp. CAG:317 | reverse complement strand
GGGCTTGAAGCGGCAGAGGAGGTCAAAAAAAGATTTCCTGATATTATAGATACGATCAAAAACTGTTTGAAAAAGAAGAAAAAAGAAGACCGAGAGGAAAAAATAGGAAATCAGAATTTAGATTGTGTCTTTACATATATTGAAGCACATTATAAAGAAGCAATTTCGTTAAAAGTATTAGCAGATATTGCACATTTTAGTCCGACTTATCTTTCCCGCATGTTTCATCAGGAGACAGGATGTACACTTTGTAGCTATATTAATAAAAAGAGAATTGAAAACGCGAAAAGATTGCTTTTACAGACAGAACAAAGCATACAGGAAATTGCAATAGATTGCGGATTTATTAATATTTCTCATTTTAACAGAGTGTTTAAGAAATTTGCAAAAAGCAAGAAAATGCCGTCACAATAAAGGTGGAGGACGATGGAGTAGGAATTACGGAAGAGATACTTGCAAATATTAAAGAGAAGCTCAAGATGAAAGAGCGGGAGACGGTGGTAGAGCATATTGGTATTTATAATTGCTATCATCGCTTGCAACTTTTTTTCGAAGAGAAGATGCAATTTCATATTCATAGTGCGGTGGGAAAAGGAACGAGTGTAGAGATTGTGATTCGATGATAAAAAATTAACAGGGGACGTAGCAAAGTTAAATTTTGCTACGTCCCCTGTTAATTAAATACCAAGCATATCAGACAAGATTTTGTCAATGCTTACTAATTTTACGCTTAAGGTGAAGATTTCAACTGCTGTTTTTAATTCTTCGACGGTAGGGTAAGATGGCGCAATACGGATGTTGCTGTCGTGCGGGTCTTTGCCGTATGGGAAGGTTGCGCCCGCATCTGTCATAATAAGACCGGCTTCTTTGGCTTTTTCAACAATTGCTTTTGCGCATCCATCTAAAGAGTCAAAGGAGATGAAGTATCCTCCGCGTGGAGCAAGCCAGCTTCCGATTTCAAGTCCGCCCAGTTCTTTTTCCAATGTATTTAAGACAATATCAAACTTTGGACGAAGGATGTCGGCGTGTCTCTTCATGTGTTCTACCATGCCATGAATTGTTTTAAAATATCGAGCATGTCTTAATTGATTTAATTTGTCATGTCCGATTGTCTGGATACGCATCTGCTTACGGATATCAGCAAGGTTGGCATCAGAAGCAGCGATTGCACCGATACCGGAGCCTGGGAAGCTGATCTTGGAAGTAGAAGAGAATTTGTAAACCATATCAGGATGGCCTTCTTTTTTACATTCCATAAGAATCTCAAGGAGATAATCCTGTTTATCTTCATATAAATGGTGAATGCCATATGCGTTATCCCAGAAAATACGGAAATCTTCGGCAGCAGGATCTAATTTGGCAAAGCGGTGAACCGTTTCGTCAGAGTAAGTGATGCCTTGCGGATTTGAGTATTTCGGAACGCACCAGATTCCTTTTACAGCAGGGTCGTTATGGACATACTGCTCTACCAGATCCATGTCAGGTCCTGTTGCTGTCATTGGAATGTTGATCATCTCAATTCCAAAATATTCTGTGATGGCAAAATGTCTGTCATAACCCGGAACCGGACATAAAAACTTTACTTTATCTAATTTACACCACGGAGTACTTCCCATAACACCATGAGTCATAGAACGAGCAATCGTATCGTACATGATATTTAAACTGGAATTTCCGAAGATAACAATATTGTCTTTCGGTACTTCCATCATATCAGCAAGGAGCTGCTTGGCTTCTTTGATTCCGTCTAATACACCGTAGTTTCTACAGTCAACACCCTCTTCACATACAAGGTCAGAGTCACTTTTTAAGACATCCATCATTTCCATGGATAAATTCAACTGTTCGGTAGACGGTTTTCCTCTGGACATATCAAGTTTTAACCCTTTTGTCTTTACTGCATGAAACTGTGCGTCAAGATCAGATTTTATTTCTAAAAGTTCCTCTTTCGTTAATTCTTTATATGGTGTCAAGGTTACGTCCTCCGTTTACTATAATATTCGACTTTTACTATTCTATCACATTTTGAAATTTCGTCAATGCGTTCCTGCAAATTTGTACGTGCACATGGAAGATTTCGCGATTTTAACAAATAAAATTGAAATATTTAAACGGTTTTTATTCAAAATGTAAATGTCTATTTCCTGAGTTCCAGTATATGGTCGGTGATGCAAAAGGCGGTTTCATCCTTGCTCATAAGTGGAAGTTCTGTTACAGAATTTGGTGTAATCATGGTGACAATGTTGGTATCTCCCTCAAAACCGGCCCCTTTTACTTTTAAATTGTTGGCGACAATCATGTCCAGATGTTTCTTTTCAAGTTTTTTTCTGGAATTTTCCAGCATATTCTGTGTTTCCATGGAAAAGCCGCACAGGAACTGATGTGCCGGTTTATGTGTTCCGAGATATTGTAAAATGTCATCCGTCTGCTCCATAGAAATGGAAAGGGTGTTGTTCGTTTTTTTCATTTTTTCATCCGCTATAACGGCCGGCCGGTAATCGGCAACAGCTGCAGCCTTGATAATGATATCCATGTCCTGACTTCTTGTTGTAACAGCCTCATACATGTCTTTAGCAGAAGTGATAGGAACGGTAGTTACAAACATTGGAGGCTCTAAAGAGGTTTTTCCTGTGATCAGTGTTACATTGGCGCCTCTTAACATGCAGGCTCTTGCAAGACTGTAGCCCATTTTTCCGGAAGAATGATTGGTAATGTAGCGAACAGGGTCAATGGCTTCCTGAGTAGGACCGGCAGTGATCAGTACGTTGAGTCCTTTCATATCTTTTGGACAGGCACAGTATTTATAAATATACTGGAGCAAAATATCCGGTTCCGGCATTTTACCGGCGCCGGTATCGCCGCAGGCAAGACGACCGCAAGCCGGAGCGATCACTTCCATGCCATATTTCTGAAGCAGGGCCAGATTATCCTGTGTGATTGGATTCGCGTACATGGCTGTGTTCATGGCAGGGGCGATAAGTTTCGGCGCCTTGCATGCAAGAAATGTAGTAGTCAGCATATCGTCTGCGAGTCCGTGGGCCAGTTTGGCAATGACATTGGCTGTTGCAGGTGCAACAAGAAATGCATCTGCTTTTTTTGCAAGGGATACATGTTCTACTTGAAATTCAAAATTTCTGTCAAAGGTATCAGAAATACATTTGTGACCGGTTAATGTCTCAAATGTAATAGGATTAATAAAGTTTTTTGCATTTTCGGTCATAAGAACGTGGACCTCTGCGCCTGACTTTACAAGGAGACTTGCAAGAGACGCACTTTTGTATGCAGCAATTCCTCCGGTAACACCAAGGAGGATCGTTTTTCCTTTTAACATATGAAGAAATCCTTTCTTTATTTAAATAGTGAAATATCATTTATTATCTTCAACTATAGCTTGTTTCTATTTATCTTGCAAGAAGGAACGACAGGAAATAGAGGAATTGAATCAGAACTTTGAATAAAATTGTTGAGAAAATGGATACACGATGATATAATGTCACCGAGCGTTATTCGTGTAATCGGGCGGAGAGTGACTGTACGATTGGGGAAATGCATCATAGAATCTATACCCATCTGGGCATACCATAACTTAATTCTACGTACGGAGTGTGCTTTGAATGATAAAGCATACTTCTCATATATAAAGTACATGGCAGGAGACGGTGCTGACCGTTTGGCGGCAACCGGCAGGAGACGGTGCTTTTTTTTCTTATACAATAATCGCTTATTTTTCCCAAATAAATGGCTGAAAGACAGGGAACGCTTATATTGCGCCGTTTTATCAGCAGAAAAGGAGATTAAGATGACAACAAAAGTAAACACGACAACAAAAACAAACACAAGTAGACGCACACGCTATATGGTGGAACTGGCATTGATGATTGCCATTATATTTATTATGGCGTTCACACCATTGGGGTATCTGAAAACACCGGGACTTTCTATTACGTTCCTTACTGTTCCGGTTGCGGTGGGTGCGATGATCCTGGGACCGAAGGGTGGAGCCATCTGCGGTTTTGCTTTTGGTATTACCAGTTTGATACAGTGCTTTGGAACCAGCGCATTCGGAGCAATGCTTCTTGGAATTAGTCCTTTTGGAACTGCATTTACCTGTATTGTGCCACGAGTACTTGAGGGGCTTCTGTGTGGGCTGATCTTTAAGGCGGTAAGGGCAAAGAAAACGAATCTTGCTTATGCAGTCGGTGGATTCTCCTGCCCGGTGCTGAATACGATTCTATACATGTCCTCACTTGTGTTGTTCTTTTATAATACAGATTATATTCAAGGTTTTGTGGAGGCGCTTGGTGTGTCTAATCCGCTGACTTTCGTGGTGGCCTTTGTAGGATTACAGGGAGCGATTGAGGCGGTTGTATGTACTGTAGTGGCGGCAGCCGTTGCGCGTGCGCTGGCAGCTGCACTTAAAACAGTATAATAAGAGGTAGAAGCAAGTACGGGAGGTACAGGATGGAACAGGATACAATCTTACAAGAGATTCAGATTACAAATATCAAAGGACTTCGAATTGGAAATGCCCAGGATGATGAGGCAAAGACCGGAGTGACAGTTCTCCTCTTTGACAAGGGTGCCAAAGTCGGCGTGGATGTGAGCGGCGGTGGTCCGGCTTCCAGAGAGACCAGGCTGGCAGATCCGCTGACGGCAGATAACCCGGTGAATGCAATCGTGCTTTCCGGTGGCTCTGCATATGGGCTGGCAGCAGCGGATGGTGTTATGCGCTATCTGGAGGAAGAGGGAATCGGTTATGATACGGGATTTGCTAAGGTTCCTTTAGTGTGTCAGTCATGTATCTATGACCTGGGCCTCGGACGGGCTGATGTAAGGCCGGATGCGGATATGGGATATGCGGCCTGTGAAAATGCCAAAGAAAACAATCCGAGATGCGGTAATGTTGGAGCCGGATGTGGTGCGACTGTCGGAAAACTCTATGGAATGGATCGTGCTTCCAAGGCTGGGATCGGCATTCATGCGGTGCAGGTTGGAAAACTCGTGATGGCAGCAGTGGTAGTGGTAAACGCAATGGGAGATATCTTCGATCCGTCTAATGGACGCAAGATTGCCGGATTACGGACAGAAGATGGCAGCGGATTTGTAAGTACCAGCCAGGAGTTATATAAGATCAGCAAACGGACAGATATGTTCACGGGGAATACTACGATTGGGGCGGTGATCACCAATGGAAAGTTCGCCAAAGCGGAGATGAGTAAGATTGCCTCTATGGCGAGATGCGGCTATGCAAGGTGTATTAATCCGGTGGGAACTATGGCAGATGGGGACACCATTTACGCAGCGACTATCGGAGAGGTGGAAGCAGATATTAACGTGGCCGGAACACTGGCAGCAGAGGTTATGGCAGAGGCCATTGTGAAAGCGGTTAAAAATGCATAGTTTTTAAGAAACTTTTGGTATTAAAAAGAAATAAGTATAAAAAGTGCAGAAAAGTCAAGTGTCGGAGCAATCTGGCACTTGACAAATATAGGTAGTATATGGTATAAATATCTAGTGCGATAGTGAAAGCACAATATAGGGGATTGGTCAAGTGGTATGATAGGGGTCTCCAAAACCTTTGGCGGGGGTTCGATTCCCTCATCCCCTGTTTAAGAAAATCACGCAAAGTCTATGAATAAAGGCTTTGCGTGATTTTCTGTTTTTAGAATATTTAAAACTTTTGCAATAAGCGGAAAGTAGAAGAATACTCTTTTGCTTACAGTCCATACTCTTTCGAGTATCCCTCAATCCATACCCTGCGGGTGGGCGCACTTTGCGCGATATAGTATAGGAATAGCGGCGGATAAGGTACGGTACATCTTGTCTGCCGCTATTTTTATGCAACAATTTTCTAATCGGAGGCTGATACAGGAATATCTCCCTTGTTGATGTACAGAATATGTAACGATATATTTTTATCATACCCAAAGGGCATCCCATAATACAGGCTCCCTGCGGGTATAAAAGGAGGGAAATTAGTCATGGTAGAAACATATGGATATGTAAGGGTTTCGACAAAGGAGCAAAATGAAGACCGTCAGATGATAGCTTTGAGTGAGGCGGGAGTGGAGAAGAGTCACATCTTTATGGACAAGCTGAGTGGTAAAGATTTTAACCGACCTCAATATAAGAAAATGCTCAAGCGGTTGAGGAAGGAGGATGTTATTATCATAAAAAGTATTGACAGGCTTGGCCGCAATTATGATGAGATTATTGACCAGTGGCGAATCATCACAAAAAAGATAGAGGCAGATATTGTTGTGCTTGACATGCCACTTCTGGATACCAGAAGAAAAGGGCAGGATCTGACGGGAACATTCATATCGGATATGGTATTACAGATCTTAAGCTATGTCGCACAAACAGAGAGGGAGAATATAAAACAGCGGCAGATGGAAGGAATCGCGGCAGCAAAACTTCGAGGAGTCAGGTTTGGAAGACCGAGAATGGCGATTCCAGGAAATTTTGAAAGTATATGTTGCCTGTGGAAGAAGGGGAAGATCACATCGCGGATTGCAGCAGAAGAGCTTGCAGTTTCTCAAAGCACTTTTCTTCGATGGGCGCGGCAATATGGCTAAAATATTTTTTGCCAAAAAGTAGGAAATATAATTCAAGTGTTACATAGTT
>FR892658.1 GCA_000433535.1 Dorea sp. CAG:317 | reverse complement strand
ACGGACACACCAATTGCTGTTGCATCTAATACCGGAACTTCTATTTTCATTCTTGCAAGGCACCGGATCCCTTTTCCGATATATTGAAGTGCTTTCAAAGTCAGCCATGTTTTTCTCACCGGATTTGGTAAGAGCAATTTCCCTCCATAATGGAGTAATGTTTTTGTGATCAGTTTTTCCCTGTATGCAGAGTTTAAATCACGCCCGGAGCTTGAGATTACATTATCCGGAACATCTGCTTTCTCAAAATGAAACTGTTTTAATCCATGGATCAGTTCTTCCCTGTCCCCTGTATAATAGATCACAGCATCTGCGGTGCGCTCATATACTTTGACCTTTACAACATTTTTCTGTTTTTCAAGGGCCCAGCAAAGAACATCCGCCTCCGCACATGTCATCCGGTTGCGGATAACATGGATACGGAGACGGCCCTGTACTTCATGCTTGATAAGAAATTTCATCTTTTACCTATTCGTTTTCTTCCTGTTCAGACGCACCATCCTCCTGAACATCATCTTCCTGCACCTGCATTGCCTCTTCCTGCGCACGCTTTTCATTGATCTGTTGTGCTTCTGCAAGGATATCCTCTGCATTCTCCTGCACTGTTGTAACAGTCTTCATAACGCAGTCTTTTGCCCTCAGCACAGCCGCAGTACAGTTTGTATATACCTTTTTTGCGTCCTTACTGGAAAGAAGCTTTACACCCGCAGTCCCAAATACGACTCCTCCTGCAAAACATCCGATTTTTTTCAAAGTAGAATCACTAAACATCCTATGTACCTCCTGATCATTTGTGTTTATAGCCTGTATAGAATACCATCAAAAAGCAAAAGACAGACGCCCATGCCCAAAGCCTATGTTGTTTCACAACCGCATCACCTCCTTCTCTATAAGACTCTGTTTTTTATAATAATACTTTCTTTTTCACCGTTCATTCCCGCTTTCTCCCATATGAAATACCACGGTCTAGCTTTGAACAGACTCAACTAAAAACCCTGCTTTTTCCACTGCGCAGATCAGGGTATCTTTCCCTATTTCACGGTCAAGGGATATCTCAGCACAACTTTTATTAATATCTACTCTGGCGGAGACTCCATCAATCCTGTTCAAGCTGTCTGTCACACTTTGTACACAATGTTCACAATGCATTCCTGTAATAAACATGGTTTTCTTTGCGATGACCGGACCCGTCAATTTCTTTTTTTTCTTTTTATTTTTGCTGCTGCAGTTTCCTCCCGCCGGACATCCGATACATTTCACTCCACTTCTTTTTGCCTTAATAAGATATGCAGCTGCACTCCCTACTAAGATCACAATAACAAGAACTGCAATCATATTTTGCATAGACCATTTCACCTCCTAATTAAAATGGTGGACAAAGTACTTCTTCTCTGTCCACCACCGCTATAACCTTTATCCTTTATGAGTTTACAGAATGCAGGCTGTATTCTGAAGCAAACTCTTTATCTGACTTACGGATTCTCCAGAGAATAATCAAAGCAAATGCAATAACTGCGATAAGTCCCGGAATAAATGCAGTGCCAAGAGATCCTGTTGTGATCAATGTACCAATCTGATATATACCGAAAGCTACGGTATACCCTGTTGCAAGTTGGAGACAGATTCCTCCAAGCAGCCATTTTCCACTCTTCATTTCTGAATTCATCGCTCCAAGAGCTGCAAAACATGGTGGTGTGTAAAGGTTAAACATCAAATAAGCAAGAGCTGCTACCTTTGTCAGTCCCATAACAGTTGCTACTTCATTTCCACTTCCAACCAACGCCAGCTCATCTGTATCTATTAAGTTTGTGATACCGTAAACTACGGCAAGCGTACCAACTACGTTTTCTTTTGCGATAAAACCTGTTACTGCCGCTGCTGCAAGCTGCCACACTCCAAATCCAAGCGGTATGAACAAAATTGCAAACGGATGGGCAATGGATGCCAGAATAGATGTTCCTTCCGCACCTTCTTCCACAAGCCGGAACTGCCAGTTAAAACTCTGCATGATCTGTACGATCGTATTACATACCAGAATAATCGTTCCTGCTTTTACGATATATGCTTTTCCACGTTCCAGCATAGAGCCGCATGCTCTTTTCAAACTTGGAAGTTTGTATTCCGGGAGTTCAATGATAAAAAAAGATTTTCTGTATTTTTGTCCTGTAATCTTTTTCACAAGTAAAGCTCCAAGCAAAACTAAGAGAATACCCACCAGATACATGGTTGCTGAAACCCACCATGCGTCCGCAAAGAATGCACCTGCAAACAGAGCAATCACTGGGATTTTTGCCCCACATGGCATAAATGGTGTAAGCATCGCTGTGGTACGGCGCTCTCTTTCATTACGAATCGTACGGCAAGACATAACACCCGGAATCGCACATCCGGTACCGATGACCATCGGAATAACGGATTTTCCCGAAAGCCCTACTCTCTTGAAGATCGGATCCAGAACTACTGTAGCTCTCGCCATGTATCCGCAGTCTTCCAGCAGTGCGATCAGGAAATACATGACCATAACAAGCGGAAGGAAACCGACAACTGCGCCAACGCCACCGATGATACCATCTACAAGGAGTGCATACAGAAGCGGGTTTGCATTTTCCATCAGTCCGCCGACCCATCCCTGAAAAGTCTCGATCCATGCCACTAGCCAATCCGCGATCCATGTACCAAGTGTTGTCTGAGATATGTAGAATACAAGAAAGATAACTGCTGCGAAAATCGGTATCCCGATAATCTTATGTGTGATGATACTGTCAATCTTATCCTGCACGTTTTTATCCTTTGTAAAAACTTTTCTCTTTTCTACCTGCTTTACGATTCCATTTACAAACTCAAAACGCTTTCTGTCAGCCGCTTCTACTGCTGTTTTATCTTTAAAATCAATATCCGCCTGCACATAAGGTGCTTTCTGACCTTTTCCTCTTAATGCAGCCGCAGCATTTACAGTCTCTTTGAGTCCTTCATGTCCGGAAGAAGTGGAAATCGTCTTGATCACCGGACAGCCCAGCTTTTCAGAC
>FR892657.1:7899-48680 GCA_000433535.1 Dorea sp. CAG:317 | reverse complement strand
GCCTTGACTTTAAAGGGCTTATAATGATAGTTCTTGTTCGAAATTGACACTACCTACTCGCTCTCCTAAGGGTGAATTTTCAGTTCGATTCTGAATGGGAAGGTTTACAAGACGCCCGCTTATTAGCAGAAATGCAAGTAGTGAGGCGTTTTTTTATTTATGGAAACTTCGTATATAAATGTAAGAAAAGTCAAAGTTTTATGTGTTAT
This sequence comes from Dorea sp. CAG:317, assembly GCA_000433535.1. GTDB lineage: Bacteria > Bacillota > Clostridia > Lachnospirales > Lachnospiraceae > Dorea_D. The sequence continues at coordinate 48,471 of FR892657.1, read as the reverse complement.
TTGTTGACCTTTACCGGGGGGATAATAAAACAAATCCGAAATATTAAGTATAAGAGGAAGGGAGCACATGAAATGAGGAAGGTAATTGCGGTTTTTACAGCAATGATATTGGCGCTTAGTGTATGGAGTATACCAACGCTTTCTTTTGCAGAAGAGAATATGATACAAAATGTAGGTATCTCTTCACAACAAGGGAGAGTAAAGCTTATAAAAGCAGATGGTGCAGGTGATGTAACTTTTACTGAAGAAGAGGGGCAAAACGGCTCTATAATGCTCGAATTCGATGGAAGTAAATGAACTTACAAAGAAGCGGAAATCGTAAATATAGAAGTAGAGGTTGATGAACCAAATTTTGCAAATTTTTTGGGGTGGCAGATAAAAATTCCGGGCGATCCAGGACCAAGTAATTACGGGGACCTGATAACGGGAAATCTTTTAGAACATACAGATTTTCCAAAGGTGGGTTTCTTTATAGAAGCTGTCTTTGATAATAGCGAAGGAGGCGGAAATCCGGGAGGGGACTCTGAATTAGATTCTGACCAAATGATATTCGAGTATACATATTATGGTGAAGATGGAGAAGTTGCCTGGCATGGAGATCAAATATCCTTAATAAAGGAAGATGGCTCTAGGATGACATACGAAGAAGCTATAGAGGAAGGTAAGAAGCTTGCTCCGGGTAAAGAGAATCACTACGATGGAATAGAAGAATATTTTCAAGAGTGGACAGTTGACGGTTCAAGCTTTAATGGTGCTGATTTAAGCCAACCGACCCGAGGAGGAGAGGTTTATTATGGGGCAGATTATAAGGGAAGAGTCATAGTGTTGGCTGATATTGTATATTACAATTCTAAGCAAGAACCTGTCAGAAGTAAAAAGCCGATAGTAGTAGATTCTCAAAATGGTAATGCGACATATGGAGACGTATATAAAATAGTAGAAAAAGACTTGCCGGCAGCAGGTTTCCACCTTTTCCCACCCAAAAAGAGGGCAAGACTTTCGTCCTGCCCTCTTGGAAGTGCTTAATATTAGCCGAAGTATCTCTTTAACAGACCTTCGAATGCTTTTCCGTGTCTTGCCTCGTCTCTGGCCATCTCGTGTACTGTATCGTGGATAGCGTCAAGGTTAGCAGCTTTAGCACGTTTTGCAAGATCGAATTTACCAGCTGTTGCTCCGTTCTCAGCGTCAACTCTCATCTCAAGGTTTTTCTTTGTGCTGTCTGTTACAACTTCGCCAAGTAACTCTGCAAATTTAGAAGCGTGCTCAGCTTCTTCCCAAGCAGCTTTCTCCCAGTATAAACCAATCTCTGGATATCCTTCTCTGTGAGCAACTCTAGCCATTGCAAGGTACATACCTACTTCAGAACATTCGCCCTCGAAGTTAGCTCTTAAATCAGCGATGATGTCTTCGCTAACGCCCTGAGCAACGCCCACAACGTGCTCTGCAGCCCATTCTCTTTCACCTGTCTGCTCTTTAAATTTATCTGCGCCAACGCCACATACTGGACATTTCTCCGGTGCAGAATCTCCCTCGTGAACATAACCACATACTGTACATACAAATTTTTTCATAATTTTAATCTCCTTTTTTGAATTAATATTTATATTTATTGAACATTCTCTGTTCAATAAGATATAGTTTGAAAATAGTAATGATTACTGATATTAAGATAACATAGTTATCTGCAAATGTCAATTGTTTATTTGAAAATTCTTTTTATTTTTCAATGAAACTTTTTCAATGAAATGAATGTGTTTAACAGTGTTACTTCCTATATTATCTCATTGGAAAATTTATGCCTGAAGCTTGCGGTTCAAGCGCTCAGCCATACATTTGGGACATGTACCGCTGAATAGTGTAGTGTGTGACTCGATGGTACCGTCAAAATTTTCCCCGGCAATTTTATTTACCTTTTGGAAATAGTCTTCCCCAAGAGCCAGATCAGATACCTCACCGCATGTATTACATACAAAATGATAATGGGGGGTTGTGCATCCGTCAAAGCGATCACCGCCGTTAGGGGTAGATATTTTGACAGCTTCACCTGTATCGGCCAGAAGATTCAGATTGCGATATACGGTTCCAAGACTGATATGCGGAAATTCCTCTCTTACATGAAGATAAACCGTATCAGCAGTTGGATGCTCTGTGGTACTCATCAAGTATTTCTTGATAGACGCTCTCTGTCTGCTGTATTTTAGTGTAGCCATGTACATCCTCCTTTCAATAATAGTAATAATTATTAAAATCAGTATAAAACATTAATTTACACATGTCAACTTATACTCCCTGTTTGTAACAATTTGTAATAATTATATTGCTAAAAACTGGAAATGTTTGTTGTATTATAAGAAAAAATTAGGAAAAATGTAAGAAAAAACAAAGCGAATCTGCCTTGACATTTGAAATCTCAATGATATAATAATCACGTAACATATGTAACAATTCTGTAATATTTACAAAAGATAAGAAAACATAAAGGAGGGAGTTTATGGGTTCTATTCTTAAAAAGGGATTGTTTCTGGTTACTTTTTCAGGTGCTGTAGCAACATTTCCTGCAACAGCACAGGCGGCTGATGCAGAGTATATATTACCAAGCGTCGGCATTGAAGAGGTACTTAAATCTTGTTATACAGCAGAAAAAGACATTCAGGTGGAAGATTATTTGGTACCAACGAAGAAGGGTGAGTATTTAGATATGGCGTTTGCCAACGTAGATTCATTTCTATATATAAGGAGTGAACCTACAAAAGAAAGTGAGTGGCTGGGCAAGTTATACCCTGACAATGCAGCGGAGATTCTGGGACCGGTAGGGTCATGGACTAAAATAAAGTCCGGAGATGTTACGGGATATGTCTGTTCGGATTATATTATTATAGGAAATAACGCCGAACAGAAAGCGCAGGAGATCGTGGAAGAAAAGCAGGAAGAATTCGTCTATGCAGAGTCGAGAGAAGCGGAAGAAGAACGACTTGCAAAAGAGGCGGAAGAAAAAGCGAAAGAAGCAGAAGCCAAGGCAGGCACGGGACAGGCTATTGTAGACTATGCATGTCAATTTATTGGAAATCCCTATGTATGGGGAGGCACAAGTCTTACCAATGGAGCCGACTGTTCTGGTTTTGTACAATCTGTTTTTAAGAACTTCGGTATTAATCTTCCAAGGACTTCCGGAGAAATGAGATCTTCCGGAACAGCGGTAAATTATAGTGATGCGATGCCGGGAGATATTGTATGTTACGATGGTCATGTCGGAATATATATGGGCAATGGACAAATTGTAAATGCAATTAACAGTCGAAAAGGAATTGGTATCTTGTCTGCCACTTACGATGATATTATTACAGTTCGAAGACTGCTTTAACCCCCCCCAGTGTACAAAATAGACAAAAATGTAAAAAATTGTAGAAAATTGAAAATAACACTTATCCAAGTTATCCACACAGAAAGATGCGAAAAAGGTGGAAAAAACAGTCATTTTCAAAAATTATCCACATTATCCACATTAAAAGAACAAAAATCGGTGGATTATTTATAGCAAATAAAAGAACGAGTGTTTTGTGGACTTGTGATAAAAATAACTTTTTGTCGAAAAAAGAGAGAAAATGTATTGACTTTTAAGAAATCAAATTTTAGGAGGAAATTTGATTAAAATGTTTACACAATGGAAAAAAGCAGATATAATTAATAGCACCGAAGAGAAAAAAGGAGGTGTCATGATGGCACAGGTTACAAAAACAATGACAATCGGTGAGCTTATGTTTACAAATCCAGATGTTGCACCAATTCTTATGGAGATTGGAATGCACTGTCTCGGATGTCCATCTGCACAGGGCGAGACTCTTGAAGAAGCAGCAATGGTACATGGGATTGACAGTGATTTATTAGTAGAGAAGATCAACGCATATCTCGATGCAAAATAAAGCGAACAAAAAAGACTTTGAAGTTTTAAAAACTCCAAAGTCTTTTTTTCGTAAAAGGAGATGTTACAAAAACACATCTCAAATATACGTTTTAAATTGCAGCGAGTTTTTTGATCGCGTCATGTTCAATCATAACTTCGCAATGTTCTTCGAGAAAAGCAAGTTCTGCACCTGATGCCTTTTCCATAGTTCCGTATTCGGTCAGCATATTACAGATTCGATTAAAATCATTGTCGGTATGCTCCGATTTGGTGAGGGCAAGAAGGAATATATTTTCTGCCGGATCCTTATATAAGGTATTGGAACCATGATACATCCTGTCAAGCAGACGGGCTGCCAGGAGTACATGATCCATCGTTCCGAATGAAAAGAGACGAAGAGCTGCGTTATTTGACGGTTTCTCCTGCACTTTTTTTGGTGGTGCGGTGTCCTTAGTCTCCATTTTCTCTTTTACTTTGCCAAGAAGGTCCAGTAAAGAGTCGGCTCCTTCTAATTTGTCTAACGCTTCATATCGCTTCTCGGAAGAATCGCCCTCCTGTGATGGCGCAAATTTGGAAAATCGTGTATCCAATTCCTCCGGATCTTCAACTTTAGTAATTATCAGAACGATTGAATCCGAAGAAGCCGGAATGGCCTCGATCATCAGCGGAATATCGTCTGCTTCAAATCCGAATTCAAAGGCTGCCTGCTGCATCATATCATGGAAAAGTGACTTTGCTTTCTCGGTTCCATACGCCAGTTCGCTTAAATGGAGCTGACGCTCGGCCAGATCAGCGTGTGTAAGTGTACAACGTATCTGGTTGTCATTGATCTTCTCAATCTTCATAATCATCACTTCCTTCTAGTTTAGTATAGCATAGAACATTCCGTATGTTAAATAAAAATAATATAAATTGAAAAAGGACTTGCGTTTAAAATAACTATCGGCTATAATAACGATACTAAAAGATAGTTTATCCAGATAACTATGTTCTTAGAACAAAATCAAAATCTTTATTTCAATTATGAATCGAACAATCAGATAGTAAAACAGTCAAATGTGCTGCGTCAGGCACAGATATCTCAAAATTAAATCAAAAATCATGTGAATTAAAAATTACGTAAATTAAAAAAATATATAGGTATGATTATAATGCAGAACTATCTTTTAAGTGTATCACAGCAGTTCCTTATAAGGTCTTAAACCGGCAGGAATATGGTTGTCTGGATACAGGCATTTTAAAAGGAGGAATCCTATGGGAGACCAGAAAGAGCAGCAGATCCGCAGCCTGTTTACGGAATTGGCAGGTTATGAAAAAAGGGGAGTGGATATATTGCTGGATGGTCTGCCCGCAAGTCCCATGCAGATCGTGCAGGCTCATACGATGCGGGAAGACGTCGTTTATATGCGGGATTATGTATTAAATGATAAGGGAGATGTAGAAGAATTGTGTTTTCAAAATGTAGAAACAAAGAAAAGGCTGTAAATACCCCTCAAATGTAAGAAAATGTCGAAATAAATAATGACGTAATCCGGATGGTTTGTTATAATAAGGTCTAACAGGAGGTGCAACATGGAGGAGAGAGAAAATAAACGTCCGGCGGGAAGTCGACCGTCAGGAAGTCGACCGTCAGGAAGCCGAGCATCTGGTCGTCGACCATCAGGAGAACGCCCGACAAGAGAGCGTCCGAATGGCAGCAGACCATCAGGAAAACGTCCGTCAGGAAGTCGTCCTTCCAATTATTCTAAGGCAAAGAAAAGACGCCCGCAGTCTAAGAGAAGAAGAAAAGTGTATCTTATGGTGCGGACAACGCTTATGATCATATTATTGCTTCTGATAGTAGCAGGTGTGTTTGTGTGGAAGAGATACAGTCCTTCCAAAGAACAGGCAGATTTGAATAAGTATTATGGAATAAAACAAGAAGGCCAGCTAGCTATTACAGTGAACAACGAGGTTGTGGAGCCGAACGGAAGAATTATAGATGGCAAAGCATATGTCCAGTATGAGACCGTAAGAGATCATATCAGCAGCAGATTCTATTGGGATGCCAAGGAAAATAAATTATTGTATACGCTTCCAAAGGATATGGTTACAGTAGAGGTTGGAAGTAAAGACTATCAAGTATCTAAGGATAAGAAGAGTGAAGATTATGTCATTCTGAAAACAGAGGGAAGTACGGCATACATTGCATTAGATTTTATTAAGCAGTATGCAGGAATAGAATACGAAGTATATGATAATCCAAGTCGTGTCATGATCGTGAGTGAATGGGGAGAAACAACCGTTGCAACCGTGAAAAAAGACACGCAGGTCCGCTATCGAGGTGGTGTGAAGAGCCCGGTATTGACAGAGCTTAAGAAGAAAGATGAAGTTACAGTTATTGAAAATGAGGATAACTGGAGAAAAGTCAGAACAAAAGATGGCTTCATCGGCTATGTGAAGAAGTCAGCTCTGAAAAAAGAAGAAAAGAAAGTGGTTGATACTGATTTCGAAGAGCCGGATTTTACCAATATTAAGAAAGACTATACTATCAATATGGTATGGCATAATGTGACAAACAGTACGGCGAACAGTACCGTGTTGGAGAAAATTGCAGCAACGAAGGGGCTGACAACGATTGCGCCGACATGGTATCACGTGAAAGATACGGAAGGAAATCTGGAATCGATATCTTCAGCAGAGTATGTAAATTATGCGCATCAATCCAATATTGAAGTGTGGGCAACGGTTCGTGATTTTGACGGAGGAATCAGCTCTAACGAAGAGTCGCTGGCGCTGTTAAGCTCAACATCAAATAGAGAGAACCTGATCAATCAGTTAATCGCAGAAGCTCTTCAGACAGGAATTGACGGAATTAATGTTGATTTTGAAAAAATCTCCCAGGAATGTGGGGAGCATTATATTCAATTTATCCGTGAACTGTCTGTCAGATGCCGGCAGAATGGACTTGTTCTTTCAGTGGACAATTATGTTCCGAAGGGATATAACATGCAATATAACCGGAAAGAACAAGGTGTAATGGCAGATTACGTAGTGATCATGGGGTATGACGAGCATTTCGGAGGTTCACCGGAAGCAGGTTCTGTATCTTCATACAATTTTGTAAAAGAAGGAATTGAAGAGACCTTAAAGGAAGTGCCGGCAGAAAAAGTAATCAGCGGTGTACCGTTCTTTACACGTCTATGGCAGGAGACACCGAAGACAGAGGAGGAACTGGCACAAGATGCCGGAACAGATGCGGCTGAATATACTATGAAAGTGTCCAGTGATGCACTGGGTATGTCAAGTGCAGAGGCGAAGGTATCAGAGGCGGGAGCTGAGATTACATGGGATGAAGATACCAAGCAGGATTTTGCTACATGGGAATCAGAAGGTATAACGTACAAGATCTGGTTGGAAAATGAAAAGTCCCTGGAGCCGAAGCTTAAGCTTATGAAGGAACATAAGCTGGCAGGAACAGCGGCGTGGGCGCTTGGCCAGGAGAAAGCGGAGATCTGGGATTTAATATTGAAGTATGTAAATTAAAAAAGAATATGTAATTAGGAGCGGGTTTTGATATGCCCGCTCCTAATTTATTAATTCTTACTTAAGTTCCAGAGATGCATGGTTTTGGTATGAGATTTATGTTATAATTTGCCCATAGAATTCCTCTGTGGAAATGGAGGAAATATGGGCAGACAAAAGAGGTTACAAGACTTAACGATCAAAGATAATTTTATGTTTGGTGCAGTCATGAGTATCGAGGAGAACTGCATTGCTTTTCTGGAGATGGTGCTAGGCTTTCCGATTGAGAAAGTTGTGGTCAGCAAGGAGAGAAGCATGATCTACCACCCGGAATATAGAGGCGTGCGGCTTGATATTTATGCAAGAGATGAAAAGCATACACATTATAATGTAGAGATGCAGGCAAGGCGTCAGGCGGATCTTGGAAAAAGAAGCAGATATTATCATAGCCAGATTGATGTGGAGTGTCTTGAGAAAGGACTTCCCTATGAGGAACTGCCAAATACATTTGTGATATTTATCTGTGATTTTGATCCCTTTGGCTGTGGTTTGTACTATTATTCTTTTCAGAATGAATGTCAGGAAGACACGCGTGCGAAGCTTTGCGATGGCAATAAGACGATTTTTCTAAGTACGAAAGGAAAGAATAAAGAACAGATGCCACAGAGTCTGGTTAAGTTCTTGAAGTTTGTAGAGGCGGATCTTGCGGAGAGTGAAGAGGATTTTGATGATGAACTGGTAAGACAGTTCCAGACCTCGATTCGTAAGATTAAGACGAGCCGCGAAATGGGGGAACGATATATGTTGTTTGAAGAATTGCTGAAAGAAGAAAGACAGGAAGGGCTAGCACAGGGGCGTCAGGAAAATGCAAGGGAGTACATTCTGGAAGTCCTTGCAGATAAGGGAGAAGTTCCTGCAGCATTAAAGGAATCGCTCTGCGAAGTGGACAGTGAGGAAGAACTGAAGCGTTTATTCAAACTGGCAGCAAAGGTGGAATCTACAGAGGCTTTTCAGAAGATCGTGGAAGAGACAGTGAATAAGCTTAAGAGTAGAGAGACTTAAAAAGATTTAAAATTATTTATATCATTTCGACAGTTATCAAAAGTGTCAATTTTATTCATTGGTCAGGCGCCTGGTCTGGTGCCTGACTGTAGTTGTATCTTATGAAAGATATCGGACCATATCGGTAATTTATCAGGTTATATTTATTAGTGTAATTTAACAGAGGAATTCTATTACTTATTTAACATTAACTCTGGCGGAAAGAAGTAACTGCGCCTTGTGCAGGTTTACCAAAAAAAGAACTGTATTTTTTGTACTTTCGCAGATAGAAAATATAAAAACATGAAAGAACTTTCAAAAAATGGACAAACTATTGAAAATAAAATCGAAAAGCATATACTGTACTTCAGAAAGAGCAAGGAGGAATTGGGAATGAACGAGAGAATAGATAATCTGCAGGGGAAATTGATCGTGTCATGCCAGGCGCTTTCAAATGAACCTCTTCATTCTTCATTTATCATGGGAAGAATGGCGCTTGCCGCAAACGAAGGCGGAGCTGCCGGAATCCGTGCAAATACGAAGGAAGATATTAAGGAGATTCAGTCTCAGGTAGATTTGCCGATCATCGGAATTGTAAAACGTGATTATGAGGACAGTAAAGTATATATAACACCGACGATGAAGGAAGTAGATGAATTGATGGAAGTAAAACCGGAGATCATTGCAGTAGATGCAACCGGAGCGCTTCGTCCGGGAAATGTGACACTGGATGAATTTTTCCATCAGATCAAAGAGAAGTATCCGGATCAGCTTCTGATGGCGGATTGTTCTACGGTAGAAGAAGCGCTTCACGCAGACGAGCTGGGCTTTGATTTTATCGGAACAACAATGGTTGGATACACCGAGCAGAGTCAGGGCGATAAGATTGAAGAGAATGATTTTGAGATCTTGAGAAAGATTGTTGCAGAAGCAAAACACAAAGTCATCGCCGAAGGAAATATCAACACGCCGGAGAAGGCAAAACGTGTCATTGAGCTTGGAGCATACAGCGTAGTTGTAGGTTCTATTATCACAAGACCACAGTTAATTACAAAATCATTTGCAGATGCATTAAAATAAGAAAAAGAAAAGGAGAAGGTATCATGAGAAATCTGGACAAGTACAAAGGAGTTATCCCGGCATTTTATGCATGTTATGACAAGGAGGGCAACATCAGCCCGGAAGGCGTACAGGCGCTGACAAAGTATTTTATTGAAAAAGGTGTGAAGGGCGTCTACGTAAATGGTTCTTCAGGAGAATGTATTTATCAGAGCGTGGAAGATAAGAAGATCGTACTTGAAAATGTAATGAAAGCAGCAGAAGGAAAACTTACAGTTATCGCCCATGTTGCATGTAACAATACAAAAGACAGTCAGGAGCTTGCAAGACATGCAGAGAGTCTTGGAGTTGATGCAATCGCAGCAATTCCTCCGATTTATTTCCATTTACCGGAATATGCAATTGCACAGTACTGGAATGATATCAGCGCAGCAGCACCAAACACAGATTTTGTGATTTACAACATTCCACAGCTTGCAGGTGTTGCACTTACAATGAACCTGTTTGCTGAGATGAGAAAGAATCCAAGAGTGATCGGTGTTAAGAATTCTTCTATGCCGGTACAGGATATTCAGATGTTTAAAGCTGCAGCAGGAGAGGATTACGTAATCTTTAACGGTCCGGACGAGCAGTTCATGAGTGGACGTGTTATCGGAGCAGAGGGCGCAATCGGCGGAACTTATGGCGTTATGCCGGAGCTTTTCCTTAAATTAAATGAACATGTGATTGCAGGAGAGATGGAGAAAGCAAGAGAGCTTCAGTATGCAGTTAACGAGATCATTTATAAAATGTGTTCCGCACACGGCAATATGTACGGTGTGATCAAAGCAATGCTTAAAATCAACGAAGGTCTTGAACTTGGCGGAGTAAGAGAGCCTCTTCCGGCACTGATCGAAAGTGATATGGCGATTGTTGAAGAAGCAGCTAAAATGGTACGTGATGCAAAAGAAAAGTTTTTATAGGATATAAAGAAATCAGAGAGTATTTTAGGAGGATAAGACATGCAGGGATTTACGATGATCGACCTTGTGATCTTAGTGGTGTATTTGGCGGCGGTTCTGCTTGCCGGACTTCACTTCGCTAAGAAGGAGATGAAAGGAAAAGAGTATTTTAAAGGAGATGGAACAGTTCCGTGGTGGGTAACTTCCGTATCTATTTTCGCAACCTTATTGAGCCCGATTTCATTCTTGTCACTGGCAGGAAACTCATATGCAGGAACATGGATCATGTGGTTTGCACAGCTTGGTATGCTGCTGGCAATTCCACTTACGATCAGATTCTTCCTTCCGATTTACAGTAAGCTTGATATTGATACTGCTTATCACTATCTTGAGCTGCGTTTCGGAAGCAAAGGACTTCGTGTTCTTGGCGCAGTAATGTTCATTATTTATCAGGTAGGACGTATGTCTATCATTATGTACCTTCCATGTATGGTACTTGGAAGCCTGACCGGAATCAGTGTAAATGTATTGATTATTGTTATGGGTGTGATCGCAATCATTTACTCTTATACAGGTGGATTAAAATCCGTACTTTGGACAGACTTTATTCAGGGTTCCGTGCTTTTGATCGGTGTTACATTTGCATTGGTATTCCTTCTGGCACACATTGATGGCGGACTTGGAGCAATCTTTACGGCATTTACAGCAGATCACAAATTCCTTGCTGTTGACCAGCCGATCTTCGACATCAATATTTTGAAGGACAGTGTATTTATCATGATCGTAGGAGCCGGCTTCAACACTATGGGTTCTTATGTATCCAGTCAGGATATTGTACAGAGATTTACAACAACAACAGATACAAAGAAATTAAATAAAATGATGCTTACAAATGGAGCGTTATCTATCTTTATTGCGACAGTGTTCTATCTGATTGGTACAGGACTCTATGTATTCTATCAGCAGAATGCACTTCCACCGGCAGCAGCACAGGATCAGATCTTTGCATCTTATATTGCCTTTGAACTTCCGGTAGGTATTACAGGTCTTCTTCTTGCAGCGATCTACGCAGCATCTCAGTCCACATTGTCAACCGGACTGAACTCTGTGGCAGCAAGCTGGACATTAGATATTCAGGCTCGTCTGTCCAAGAAGGAATTAAGCTTTGAAAAGCAGACAAAGATTGGTCAGTATGTATCTCTGATCGTGGGAATCTTCTCTATCGTTGTTGCTATGGTACTGGCTAACGGCGGTGTGAAATCTGCATACGAATGGTTCAATGGATTTATGGGACTGGTACTTGGAATTCTGATCGGAACATTCATCCTCGGAGCATTTACGAAGGTGGCAAATACATTCGGAGCAACACTTGCATTTATCGCAGCATCTGCAGTGATGATCGGAATCAAATATTTCGTACCGGCAGAGTCCGTAACAATCTGGTCTTACTCACTGATCTCTATTGCGGTTTCACTTGTTGTCGGAATTCCGGCAAGCCTGATCTGGAGAAAGGTAAAAGGAGATACCTCCGTGCCGGCTCCATATACAACCGTATACAAAAACTAAGGAGAATAGATTATGATTTTCGGAAATATTCAAAATCTTGAAGAGTATCCATTTTTGGAGGAACAGATCAAAGAATGCTTTGCTTATGCAAGAGAGCATGAGCTTGTATCCTATGAAAAAGGAAGCCATGAGATAGACGGTGACCGTTTGTTTGTAAATGTTGTGGAGTATACTACAACAACAGCCGAAGAGAGATTCTGGGAGGCGCACAGACAATATCTGGATCTTCATCTTATGCTTCGCGGGACAGAACAGATTGATCTGAACTTTATTCAGAATATGGATGTGAAAGAGTTCGTGGAAAAAGATGATTTTCTTCCGATGGACGGAGAAAAGAACAGCTCAGTAATCCTCCGGGACGGAGATTTCCTGATCTGTTATCCGAGCGACGGACATCGCACAGCTGTGGCAGTAGATGGGCCGGAGACAATTAAAAAAGCAATCTTTAAGATTCGTATAAAATAACAGGCGGTGAGGCAAGACGGAAGAAGTTCCGCCTTGCCTCTTCGTGCAATGAGAAGCGATTGCGGAAAATATTTCAATATATTATAATGAGGAATAGGCAAGTGGATTCCTCATTATGCTTAGAGGAGGCAAACGAACGATGGAGAAAAAATATATTAGTATTGATATTGGGGGAACGGCGATCAAATACGGAATCCTCACAGAACAGGGTGTAATTCTGGAACGGTATGAGATGGCTACAGAGGCTTATAAGGGCGGACCGGAGATCTTGAAAAAAGCAGAAGGGATTGTGGAAGAATTCTTAGCGTCCGGCAAGGTGCTCAAAGAGCAGCTTCTCGGAATCTGTATTTCCACCGCCGGAATGGTAGACACGGAAAAAGGTGAGATATTCTATTCAGCGCCGCTGATTCCCAATTATATCGGCACCCGTTTTAAAGCGGTCATGGAAGCGCGTTTCCACGTTCCGTGTGAAGTGGAAAATGATGTAAATTGTGCAGGACTTGCAGAGTATATGTCCGGCGCATCTAAGGGAAGTAAAAGTGCGCTGATGCTGACCATCGGAACCGGAATCGGCGGAAGTATGGTCATCGGCGGAGAGGTGTATCACGGATGTTCCGGAAGCGCCTGCGAAGTGGGCTATATGCATATGGAAGGAAGCGATTTTCAGACACTTGGAGCGGCAAGTATTCTGACGAGAAAAGTAGCAGAGTGGAAAAATGAGCCGGAAGAGAACTGGAACGGCTATCATATTTTCGAGGAAGCAAAAAAAGGAGATAAACTCTGTATCCGGGCGATTGATGAGATGGCAGATGTGCTGGGGCGTGGGATTGCCAACATCTGTTATGTGATGAATCCGGAGGTGGTTGTTCTTGGCGGCGGAGTGATGGCGCAGGAAGAATATTTAAGAGGCAGGATCGAAGCTTCACTTAGAAAATATCTGGTTCCGAGTATCGCAGAGCATACGAAGCTTGCATTTGCAAAGCACAGAAATGATGCAGGAATGCTTGGAGCATATTATCATTTTCAAAATATGCAGAAGAAAGAACGGAGATAGAAAGATACGGGAAAGGCGGGGCACATGGAATATTATGTAAAGTCGGTAGTACCGATCATAGAATCGAATTACAATAATTTTACAATGGTAGAGAAAAACATTGCGGATTTTTTTATTCACAACCATGAGAAAATGGATTTTTCGGCGAAAACAGTTGCCGCAAAATTATTTGTATCCGAGGCGTCGCTTTCCAGATTTGCAAAAAAATGCGGTTATAGAGGCTATCGGGAGTTCGTATACCAGTACGAGGAAACGTTGGTGGAAAAAAAGGAGTCTATGACCGGAAATACGAGAATGGTTTTGAACGCTTATCAGGAGCTGCTGAACAAAACCTACAGTCTGGTGGATGAAGAGCAGATCGGAAGGATTGGGAAATATCTGAATCAGGCAGAGCGTGTGTTTGTCTGCGGGAAAGGAAGCTCCGGTCTTGCCGCCAGTGAGATGGAACTTCGGTTCATGCGTATCGGTGTGGATATCGATTCGCTTCAGGACAGCGACAGGATGCGGATGCAGGCAGTATTTCAGGATAAGCGCTGTCTGGTATTTGGAATCAGTATCAGCGGCGAGACGGAAGGCGTCCGGTATCTCTTGCGAGAGGCGCACAAACGGGGTGCCAAGACGGTTATGATCACTGCCCAGAACAAGGATTCTTATGCGGAGTACTGCAGTGAAGTTTTGCTGCTGCCATCACTTCGGCATCTGAATCACGGAAATGTGATCTCGCCGCAATTTCCGATTCTTGTCATGCTGGACCTTATTTATTCTTATTATGTAGAGCAGGATAAACCGAAAAAAGAAAGTTTCCATGATAATACACTCCGGGCGCTGGAAGAGGGAAAAGTCGGGCGCCGCGGGATGTTCGAATAGCATTTGAGTATGTGATATGTTGATGAAAAATTGGAGGTAGCAAAGATGATTATTAAAAATGTGAGAGTGTACACAGAGGATCAGCAGTTTACAGACGGTGAGATTGTGATCCGTGACGGAATGATCGGGGACAGCCATGTTGTTTCCGGCGTAGATGCAGAGCCTGAGGCTGGAGAAGAAGTATTGGACGGAGAAGGCTGCTATGCCATTCCGGGGCTTATCGATCTTCATTTTCACGGATGTATGGGGTATGATTTCTGTGATGGAACGAAAGAAGCAATCGAAGAGATTGCCAGATATGAGGCATCCATTGGTGTGACAGCAATCTCGCCGGCAACCATGACCCTTCCGGTTGAGGAACTGGAAAACATATTGGAGACGGCAGCGGAATATAAGGAAGAAGCCAAAAAGCGTGCGAAGGAAGGCGGTTCTAAGGAGGCGGATCTTATCGGGGTAAATATGGAAGGTCCGTTTATCAGTGTGGAGAAGAAAGGCGCGCAGGATGAGAGAAATATCATTACATGTAATGAAGAAGTGTGCCGGAGATTTCTTGACGCGTCCAAGGGGCTGGTAAAATACGTAGGTATTGCACCGGAGAGAAATGAAGATGCAGTGTCATTTATCCGTGCCATGAAGGATAAGGTGAATATTTCGCTGGCGCATACGAATGCAGGATACGATAAGGCGATGGAAGCTTTTCAGGCAGGAGCTAATCATGCGGTACATTTGTATAATGCCATGCCCGCATTTACACACCGCGCTCCGGGAGTGGTAGGTGCAGTGTGTGACAGTGAGCACGTAGATGTAGAACTGATCTGCGACGGTGTTCATATTCATCCGTCTATGGTGCGCGCAACATTTAAGATGATGGGTGCGGACCGTATGATTTTAATCAGTGACAGCATGCGTGCGACAGGAATGCCGGACGGGCAGTATACACTGGGCGGTCTTGATGTAAATGTAGTCGGAAACCGTGCGACTTTAGTCTCTAACGGAGCGCTTGCAGGATCCGCAACGAACCTCCTGGATTGTATGCGTGTGGCAGTCAAAGAGATGGGAATTCCATTGGAAACAGCGATTGCATGCGCAACTGTAAATCCGGCAAAGAGTCTGGGTGAATATGACAGATACGGTTCTATTGCGAAAGGTAAAAAAGGCAACGTGGTGCTGCTGGATCAGGAATTAAATCTGAAAGCAGTTGTGAAGGATGGAGTAAGAATCTAATATAAATTTTAATGATAGTGTTATTAAAAATATCTTAGACCGCATTTTAAACTATAGTCTGTTATTTTTGTTTCGTATGTGCTATAATTTTATATAGAATTATTACAGACAAGGAGAGATGAAACAATGAACGAAAGAATCAACAGAGTATTAGCTAAAATGGAGGAAAAAGGGCTGACACAGCTTCTTGTATCTGATCCGTTGAGCATCCGCTTCTTGACAGGCATCATGGTAAATCCAGGTGAGAGATTGTATGCGCTTTTGTTAAGATCTAACGGAAAACATACGTTATTCCTGAACTACCTGTACTATGTATCTGATACAGGATTTGAGGAAGTATGGTTTAGTGATATGGATGATCAGATCGGAGTTCTGATGGAGCACATCGATACAGGGAGCGTACTTGGTATCGATAAAACATGGCCGGCACGTTTCCTCATTCCGCTTCAGGAGAGATGCCCACAGATGAAGACAATCTGGGGATCTGACTGTGTAGACGGAGTTCGTGCAGTGAAGAATGAAGAAGAGATCGCAATCATGAAAGAGGCTTCTGTTATCAACGATAAGGTAATGGAGAAAGTTGCTGACTTCATCAAAGAAGGTATGACAGAGAAAGAAGTTGCTGACTTTATTAACAACGAATTCTTTGCAGCAGGAGCAAGCGGATTAAGCTTTGATACAATCGTATGCTTTGGACCAAACGCAGCAGATCAGCATCATGAGCCAAGCGATACAAGAACTCTGAAAGCAGGAGAGTGTGTATTGATCGATATGGGATGTGTATGGAAAGGATATTGTTCAGATATGACAAGAACTTTCTACTGCAAATCTGTAGATGACGAGCAGGCTGCAATCCATGATTTAGTTCGCACAGCAGTTGAGAAAGCAGAAGCAGTGATCAAACCGGGCGCTCGTTTCTGTGATATTGATGCACAGGCAAGAGACCTTATCGACGAGGCTGGATACAGCGAGTACTGGAAGATTCGTCTTGGACACTTTATCGGACAGGAAGACCACGAGTACGGTGATGTAAGCCCGATCAACAAAAATGTTGCTGAGCCGGGAATGATCTTCTCTATCGAACCAGGTATTTACATTGAAGGAAAATATGGTGTTCGTATTGAGGACCTTGTACTTGTAACAGAGGACGGACATGAACTTCTCAACGCAGTTGATAAGAAGTGGAGAATCGTAGGCTAATTGAAGAATCATTTGGCATAAAATAATATAAAATGCCTCCGGCAGACATATATTGAATCAATAAAGTCTGTCGGGAGGTATTTTTTTTTGCGAAAAAAAATAGAATTGATTCTTGTGATGCTGACGCTTGCCGGATTAGTGATGGTAAGTAAAAAATTGGAAAAGTACGTGAACTCGGATAAAGTGGAGAAAAAAGAGTATACTGTGGTTTTAGATGCCGGTCACGGATCATCCGATTCAGGAAAAGTAGGAATTAATGGAGTTTTAGAAAAGGATATCAATCTTTCTATTTCTAAGAAAACAAAAAAGTATCTTGAGAAAAAGGGAATCTGTGTGATTATGACGCGAAATAAGGATGAGTCGCTGGCGGAAGGAGAAAATGGTAATCGAAAAGTGCAGGATATGAAGGCGAGAGTGAAACGAATCAACGATACGAAGCCGGATCTTGCAGTAAGTATTCATCAGAATAGTTATCATGAAGAAAGTATTCACGGAGCACAGGTTTTCTATTATGAACATTCCGAAAGTGGGGAGAAGGATGCCCGAATCCTGCAGGAGGCACTGCTTGCGGTGGACCCGGATAATACAAGACAAGTGAAGGCAAATACTACGTATTATCTTCTGAAGCGCACAGAAGTTCCGATTCTGATCGTAGAATGTGGGTTTTTAAGCAATCAGGAGGAAGCGGAAAAATTAGCTTCAGAAGATTATCAAAAAGAGATTGCAAAAGCAATTGCAAATGGAATCGAATCTTGTCTGAAAGATTAGAGTGTAGTATAATCAACCTTATGGAGACAATAATAAAAAAAGTAGAAAATGAACAACTTAATAATGAAGTGATCATTGAAGCCGGAGAGATTCTGAAAAGAGGAGGACTTGTGGCATTTCCGACAGAGACCGTATACGGACTTGGAGCAGACGCGTTAAATGAGGAGGCTGCACAGAAAATATATGCGGCAAAGGGAAGACCTTCGGATAATCCGCTGATCGTTCACATAACCAATATGGAAGATCTTCTTAAGATAACAAAAAATGTTTCGAAAGAAGCATTTAAGGTGGCAGAGGAATACTGGCCTGGACCGCTTACGATGATTTTTGAGAAGAATGAAAAGGTGCCATACGGAACAACCGGCGGTCTGAATACCGTTGCAGTGAGAATGCCAAGCCATGAGATTGCAAGAGCAGTCATTGATGCCGGCGGCGGATACATTGCTGCGCCAAGCGCGAATACATCCGGGCGTCCGAGTCCTACAGCAGCAGAACATGTGAAGGAAGATATGGATGGCCGGATCGATATGATCGTAGATGGCGGGGATGTAGAGATTGGCGTAGAATCTACAATTTTAGATATGACCGTGACACCGCCGATGATTCTAAGACCTGGTGCAGTCACGAAGGAGATGCTGGAAGATTTAATCGGAGAGGTGGCAGAAGATGTGGCACTTATCGACCCGGATAGTAAGAAGAAGCCCAAGGCTCCGGGCATGAAATACAGACATTATGCGCCGAAGGCTGAACTTCTTATTGTAGAGGGAAAGATGGATCAGGTGATTGAAACAATCAATCGCATGGCGAAGGAACAGATCGGCAAAGGATATAAGGTGGGGATCATCGGAACAGAGGAAAGTGTAGCCAGTTATGAAGAGGGCGATGTTAAGTCCATAGGAACACGGGAAGATGAGTCTACCATTGCAGTCCATCTCTATGGTATCCTGAGAGAATTCGATCAGGATGAAGTGGATTACATATATAGTGAGTCGTTTGCTACAGGCGGGATCGGAAGTGCGATCATGAATCGTTTGTTAAAGGCAGCCGGACACCATGTAATAAATATATAAATGTCAAATGAGGAGGAAAAAAGATGGCAAAAGTACAGGTTATGGATCACCCGCTGATTCAGCATAAGATCAATTGCATCCGCAGAGAGGATTTAGGTTCGAAAGATTTTCGACAGATTGTAGGAGAAATCGCTTCGCTGATGTGCTATGAGGCCACAAGAGACTTAAAGCTTCAGGATGTAACGATCAAGACACCGATCTGTGAAATGGTAGGAAAAGAATTAAGCGGAAAGAAACTGGCAGTGGTGCCGATTTTAAGAGCCGGCCTCGGAATGGTGGACGGAATGCTTGATATGATTCCGGCTGCAAAAGTTGGACACATTGGACTTTACCGTGATCCGGATACTTTTGAACCGATTGAATATTATTGTAAGCTTCCGGCAGATTGTGATGAAAGAGAAGTGTTTGTGGTAGATCCAATGCTTGCTACCGGAGGTTCTTGTGTAGCTGCAATCCAGTTATTGAAAGACAAAGGCGTAAAGAATATTCGATTTATGTGTATCATTGCAGCACCGGAAGGTGTAGAGCGCATGAAAGCAGCACACCCGGATGTAGATCTCTATATTGGAGCTCTGGACGATCATTTGAATGAACATAAATATATTGTACCAGGACTTGGAGATGCCGGAGACCGCATTTTCGGAACGAAATAGTGACGGACAGGAGGCGTTTATATGGGAAGCAACAAAAGAAAAGATTATATCAGCTGGGATGAATATTTTATGGGAGTTGCAATGCTGTCCGGTCTTCGTTCCAAAGATCCCAACACACAGGTGGGATGCTGTATTGTAAGTCAGGATAATAAGATTCTGTCTATGGGGTACAATGGACTTCCCAAAGGCTGTTCGGATGACGAGTTCCCGTGGCTTAGAGAAGGCGAAAATCCTTTGGAGACAAAATATATTTATACCGTACACAGTGAATTAAATGCAATTTTGAATTACCGTGGCGGAAGTCTGGAAGGAGCCAAGCTATATGTGTCACTTTTCCCGTGTAATGAATGTGCGAAAGCAATTATACAAAGCGGGATCAAAGAAGTGATCTACGACAGCAATAAATATGAAGATACGCCATCTGTGCAGGCATCTATGAGAATGTTTGATGCGGCAGGTGTAAGATATCACCAATATCACCGAACACATCGGGAGATTAAAATTGAGCTTTAAAGTCTGAGTTTGAAAGCAGATTTTACAATCGGACTTTTTGCAAATTCGGGACGGAGTTTTAGATAAAACGCCGTCCCGAATTTTTTGATTACATAAGAAATGTTGTATCGATATTTTTGTTTTAATATTATGAAACTACTATAGGAGATGTGATTCTCCCCGCGCCAGACGAAGGAGAAACAGGTAGCGTTTCCAAGCAGCGTGGCTTCTGTAAATATAGCAATCGATCAGATCCGGGTCGCTGACATTTTGAAAGTTGGCATAAGCATCTTCCATTTCCTGTTTCGCCTGCGATAGTTCTTTTAAAAGTGTAGTATCCTTTGACTTATCTGCAGAATGTGAAAAGAATCTCATGAGTTATCCTCCCTTTATTGATGGCTTCCTGTTTTTACATAGTATAAGCGAATCTTATGAATATAATACGGAGCTTTTTGATATATATGGAGAGAGGGAACTGGAAGAAAAAGATATGAAGGGGAAGATATGAAGGAAAAGAGATCTTCTGTGATTGTGAATTTTATAATCCGGGCAGTTGTAGGATTCGCTGTAATTTTCTTTTTAAATCAATTTTTAGCTATGCAGGGGCTGTCTGTTCGAGTGGGAATGAACCCGGTGACTTTTGTGACTGCAGGGACATTAGGAGCGCCCGGAGTAGCGCTCTTATATGGGATTTCATTCCTATCTGGATATTAAAAAGTTTCTTTAGAATCTTATTGATTGATTTTATATGCAATACTGCATTGATAGCAAGCCGGAGCCGGAAGGGTCTGTATTCTCCATGAAGAATAATCCTTCTGGCTTTTTGTTATTCGGTAAATCGGCAGAGTGTCATAAGGCTCCGGTGAAATGAAGAAATCATTAAGAGGAATGGAAAGTCCGGTGCCTAATGCTTTGACAAATGCCTCTTTCATTGTCCAGTAGCGAAAGAATAATATTTCCGAATCCGTGGAAGATGCTTCCTTTAGAAGGCGTGTTTCTTCCGGGTGGAAAAATCTCTCTGCAATGCGTGCTCTTTTTTTAACCGGATGGATTTTTTCAATATCGATTCCAACAGGGGAATCGACGGAGAAAATCAGTGCAAGCTGATCCCCGGAGTGGGACAGGTTGAAATGAATCTTGCCGGCATGTTTCCCGGAGAGCTCCGGCTTCCCGTGTGCCCCCTTTTTGAACAGAAGATCATCTGGAGAGCAGCTAAGATAGAATCCCAGAAGTTGATGAAGAATTGCGTGCCCGCCGGAATTTGGCATGATCCATATGTGAAGCTGTTCGGGGAGAATCGGCTCCGCCGAACAGAGTTGTTCCTGAGAAAAAAGTTTGATGTCCATAGGAAAATCCTTTCAATAAAAACACCTCTCAATGAAAAATGGAGAGGATATGGTGATTATTTTTATTATAACTTTGAACATCATTTTCCCGCAACTTCTTTTGGGACTTTCAGAGAAATTTTCGAAGAAATTTTGTCAAGGATTCACAAAGATTCTTTTTTTGTAAAATTGGCATGGACAAGAAAAGAAAGGGGAGTTATAATCGTCCTACAAGTTGAACATGCAGCTTGTATCTGATTGTTTTATCTATTCATAATTTCAACATGATTCATGAATTTCAAGCCATTCGGCAACAAATTCAAGAAAGAAACTTTAGTAACAAAATAAGAATGTGCAGCGCATAAGGAGGTTCATTATGTGGTAAGTAAAAATTTAGTTATTTGTGACTCGGAAGAGGGATACGCCCAAGCATTGGCAATGTATTTCATGCGAAAGAAGGAATTGGCGGCGGAGGTTCAAGTGTGCAGTACCGTGACGCAGGTAATGGAGCTTGAAAAAACGAAGAAGATTCATCTTTTGTTTTTGGCGGGCGAGTATGCAAAGGAGGCGAAAGGAAAACTTCAGGCGGAGAAAATATTCTTGCTGACGACCGGAACGGAAGAGGCCGATGGAGAAAATCAGGTGTATAAGTATCAGTCCGGCGAGAAAATTGTAGAAGATATGATTCGGATATGCGGACTGGAAGCTTCTGAAAATGAGAGCATCTATAAAGGCGGAAGAAAGCAGGGAGGAAAAATCATCGGTATTTTTTCGCCGATTCATCGGATCGGAAAGACGACTTATGGGCTGAAACTGGGCGAAGAGATGGCAGCCACAGAAAATGTCCTGTATCTGAATCTGGAAATTTACGGAGGAATCGGGGGACACTTCGAAGAGGGTGAGCAAACACTTGCAGACGTGCTGTATTATGCAAGACAGGAAAAAGGGAATCTGGGGCTCTTACTCACCACAGTTGTAAAACATCGAAAAAACCTAGATTATATTGTCCCTATGCCTGTAGCCGAGGACGTAAAAAGTGTGAAGGCAGAAGAATGGCTTATGCTCATAAGACGGATTCTGGAACAGAGTATCTATGACGTGATTATTTTAGATCTGGATGAAGGAATCTCAGGGGTATACGAGTTGTTGCGGGCATGTACGAAGATATATCTTCTGTATACGCAGGACCTGTATGGACAGGCAAAACTTCGCCAGTTTGAAAATGAAGTTAATTTGCTGGGATATGAAGATATTTTAAGAAAATTGGTGAGAAAGGAAAGACATGATCGAGGCAGAACAGCTACACGCAAGGATTCTTGATGAACTGGATCTGTCCAAAGAGGTAGAAGATGAAGAATTGACAAGAATCATCTACCGGGTATTGCGGGAGGCTGAGAGCAGAGAATATCTGCCGTTAAATGTAAAGACAGCATTGGGCAGAGAATTGTTTAATGCCTTCCGAAAGCTGGATCTGTTGGAAGAATTTCTGGAAGATGACGAAATCACAGAGGTTATGATCAACGGGACGCAGAACATTTTCTATGAGAAAAAAGGGAGAATCTTCCAGTCGGACAAACGGTTTCTGTCTAAAGAGAAGCTAGAAGATGTGATTCAACAGATTGTTGCCGGCGCGAATCGTCTGGTAAATGAGGCTTCGCCCATTGTGGATGCAAGGCTTGCCGACGGGTCTCGTGTAAATGTAGTGCTGGCGCCGATCGCATTAAATGGTCCAATCGTCACGATTCGGAAATTTCCAACAGAATCCATTACTATGAAGCAATTGATCGCATGGAACTCCATCAGTGAAGAGGTGGCGGAATTTCTCGCCTTATTAGTGGAGTCGGGATATAACATTTTTATCAGTGGCGGAACAGGTTCCGGAAAGACAACATTTCTGAATGCATTGTCTCAGTATATTCCCAAGGATGAGAGAATCATCACTATAGAAGACAATGCGGAGTTGCGAATCTTAGATGTTCCGAATCTGGTCAGTCTGGAGGCGCGGAATGCAAATGTGGAGGGCACCGGAGAAGTTACGATTCGGCAGCTGATCAAGTCGGCACTTCGAATGAGACCGGACAGGATTATTGTAGGTGAGGTGCGCTCTGCGGAAGCAATTGATATGCTTCAGGCTTTGAACACCGGACATGACGGAAGCTTAAGTACCGGGCATGCGAACAGCCCGGAAGATATGCTTTCCCGCCTGGAAACGATGGTGCTTATGGGAATGGAGCTTCCGCTTACGGCAATCCGAAGACAGATTGCTTCTGGAATTGATGTGATTGTTCATTTGGGCAGATTGAGAGATAAAAGCAGAAAATTACTGGAAGTCAGTGAAGTGATGGATTACAGAGAAGGTGAGATTCATTTGCAGACAGTGTACAGGTATGAAGAAACAGGAGAGGAGAATGGGAAGATTCAAGGAGTTTGGGAAAAGAAGGGAGAACTTAAGCACACAGGGAAATTATTGGCAGCAGGATATAACAGCATCGGAAAAATGTGTAATGGCAAGTAAAGCAGCTGCATTTACGGGAATCACAGCATGGCTGTACTATCACTCTCTGTGGGCAATGATAGCGTTGACTCCGATCTTTATATGGGAATATAGAAAGTCAAAAGAGGAATGTGAGAGGAAAAAGAGGCAAAAATTTCTCTTACAGTTTAAAGAGATGATCCAGAGTATGGCGGCTGCATTAGGTACGGGATATTCTGTTGAAAATGCAATGAAAGAGACACAGAAAGAGTTAAAAATCATATATTCACAAAACGAAATAATTTCCAAAGAAATGGCACACATGATCGGACAGATTCGAGTGCAGGTTCCGGTGGAGCAGATATTGGAGGAATTTGCCTGTCGGGCAGGTGAGGAAGATGTGAAAAATTTTGCGTCGGTATTTTCGGCGGCAAAGAGAAATGGCGGCGATATGATTGCGATTATTCAGGATACCGTCATGCAGATGAGCGGGAAAATAGAGGTGAAAAGAGAAATAGATACTATTCTGGCGGCAAAGCGGTATGAACTGAAGGTGATGTCGGCAGTGCCTTATCTGATCATTGCGTATATGAGCTTCAGCTTTCCGGAATTTATGTCTTGTCTATATGGAAATCTAATTGGAATTGGGGTGATGACCATATGTCTGAGCATTTATATGGGCGCCTGCGCGCTTGGAGAAAAGCTGATCCACATCGAAGTTTAAGAGCATTTTTATTGATGACAGCCTTAGTAGCGGCTGTACTTCTTGTGATCACTGACTGGAGAAAAGCATCTGTTCCGCTGACGGAAGGACTGGAAAGAAATCCCTATGGAGGTGGAAGCAGAACGGAACGTCTGATTGCCGAGACAGAAAACAAAGAAAAAACAGAGATTGACGTAGAAGTAAAAGAACAGCTTTACACAGCAGAAGAAACCAAAGCTTTATTTGACAAATGTATCAGACAGTTAGACCGATTGATACTTGGGGAGAATAAAAGTCTGGATTATGTCACATCGGATATGAAACTGGTGACTCAAATACCGGAAGTACCGATAGAGGTAGAATGGGAGCTCTCCAGATATGATGTGATGAATATTTATGGTGAAATACAAGAAGATGTGCTGAAAGAAGAAGGAATCCAGATTACATTGAAGGCGGTACTTACTTATATGGAAGACCGGACAATGCAGGCACAGTATGAGTGTATGGCGAACATTTATCCGGCGGCAAAAACAAAGGAGGAAACGCAGGGTATCAAAATAAAAGAAGCCATTCAGAGGGAGCAGGAAAAATCAAAGACAGAAAAAAGACTGAAGCTTCCTGCCACTGTGGACGGAGAAAATGTCAGCTATTATCGGCAGATGGAGGATCGGGGACTGATTGTGATCGGAATGATCGTTCTAAGTGCGATATTATTTTATGCGTTAGATAAGGAAAAGCAAAAAGAGAAAATGCAGGAAAAAGAGAAGCAGATGCTGCTGGATTATCCGGAGGCAGTTAATAAACTGACACTATTTTTAGGTGCAGGTATGACGGTGAAAAAGGCGTGGCGAAAAATGGTGTCAGACTATGAAGAGCAAAAAGATCTCTGGGGCGAACGGTATGTCTATGAAGAAATGAAAACAACCTGTTTTGAGATGGACAGCGGGATAACAGAAGCGGAATGTTATGAGCGTTTTGGAAGGCGATGTAAACTTCAGGAATATGTGAAATTAGGAGCATTGTTGTCGCAGAATCTGCGAAGAGGGACAAGAGGATTAAGCCAATTGCTGAAAATAGAGTCTGTTCAGGCTTTTGAGGAGCGGAAAGCAAGGGCGAAACGAATCGGAGAGGAAGCCGGAACAAAATTGCTGGGGCCGCTGTTTCTTATGCTGGCAGTTGTACTGTTTATCGTGATCGTACCCGCATTTATGTCTATGCAGATGTAGTACGAAGTAAAAAGAAAGGGGAAATTGTATGTGGAGACTGTATTATTTAAAAAGAATTTTAACAGAAGAACGGGGAATAGGAGTCGTAGAGGTGATTCTCATACTGGTCGTGTTGATTGGGCTTGTGCTGATTTTTAAATCACAGCTTACAAGTCTGGTTCAGAATATATTTCAAAAGATCACAAGTGAAAGCGCCGGCATCTGAAGCTATGAAAAGAGGAGAAGTGACCGCGTATCTTAGTCTTGTGTTTATTTTACTGATGACTTTCGTGGGCGGGATTATGGAGAGTGCATCCATCCAGATGGCAAAAAACTACAGGCGCGCGGATATGAACCGGGCAATGGAGTCAGTATTTGCGGAATATCAAAAGGAACTATTAGAAGAATATGAAATATTCGCACTGGATACAGGGTATGAAACGAGTCAATACGGAGAGGACATGGTCATTCGGCGGTTGGAGTATTACGGAGCGCAGAATATGGAACATCAGGTCAGAAGGATCCAATACTTAACAGACCATGGAGGGCTGGCATTCTATGAACAGGTGGCTGCTTACATGGAACAGCAATATGGAATCGATCTTGTCAAAGAGCAGGTGGGGATGACAGACATATGGAAAAAGCAGGATGAGCAGATTATCGAGTATGAGCAAACGGGAAAGACGGAGCAAGAACATTTGGATCAGCTGCTGGAAGAACAAGAGGGGGAACTGTCCTCCGAAGATAATCCCATTGCTTATGTGGAGGAGCTTAAGAAAAGTCCGATTTTATCTTTGGTAATGCCGGAAGATCGGCAGGTGTCGGAGAAAAAAATAGCGCTTGCATCCGTGGTTTCCAAGAGACAGAGAAATCAGGGATATGGTGATTTCTCAGATGTAACGGCGGAGGCGGGAACCGTGGATCATCTTCTTTTTGGAAGGTATCTCACCGACCATTTTGGTCACGCTGTGAGCGAAGAAGACAAGGGGGCGCTGGATTATGAATTGGAATATCTGTTGGCAGGCAAAGAAAGTGATCGTGAAAATTTAGAGGCAGTCGTAAATCAATTGCTCCTTTTTCGTTTCGTTCCTAATTATATGCATTTGCAGGGCAGCAGTACAAAAAAAGCAGAAGCAGAGGCGATGGCACTTACCTTATGCTCTCTCTTGGCAGTGCCGGCTATTACACAGGCTGCTGCGCAGGTGATTTTACTTGCGTGGGCTTATGGAGAATGTTTGATGGATGTGCGTGCACTTCTGAATAAAGGGAAGGTGCCGTTGATGAAAAATGAAGAAAGCTGGCAATTATCTCTGTCGGATCTTCTAAAGCTTGGACAAGATAAGAGCTTGAATGATGGACAAGATACGGGAAACGGGCTCACCTATGAAGAGTATCTGCGGATATTACTATTTCTGGAAAAGAAAGAAGCATTGGGGATGCGCGCGCTGGATTTGATAGAGAATAATCTTCGAACGAAACATGGGCTGACCGCTTTTCGGGCAGATCAATGTGTCAGCAAGATGGAGATGGACAGTACCTGCAAGTTGAGAAGAGGAATCCACTATCGTTTTTCTACGTATTTTGGATATAACTGATAAGAAAAAACGCAGGGGTGGGGACAGATGCCCTTTCGGGCATACATCCCAATTTATAAAAAGAAACGAAAGAAAGGAGATGGATTCGCGCCATGAATAATCGTAAACTCCCCTTAAACTATATCTATGATTCACAATCTGAAAGGGCATCTGTCTCCACCTCTGTAAAAGGAAGTATTACGGTGGAGGCAGCTATGGCAGTTCCTGTTTTTTTCTTTGCTGTGCTTTGTCTTTTTTATCTTATGGAAATTATGTCTGTACAAACTGCGGTTCGGAGCGGACTTCAGGATGCAGGGAAATTATTGGCAGAGCAAGGATATGACCAACAATTTCTGTTGCCATCTAAAGTGGAAAGTGACGTGGTATCTTCGATTGGGGCAGAACGTCTTCAAAGAAGTATCATGGAAGGCGGGAGCGGAGGTATTGACTGCAGTCAGTCACACATGTCCGGGCGGACAGGAATTGCACAGCTTACGGCAGTATATAAGATTCGGATTCCGGTGCCGATTTTTGCAATACCACCTGTGTCTTACAGGGAATCAATAAAGGTAAAAACGTGGTGTGGCTATGAGAAGGCGGGATTTGAGAGCGATGACTCAGAAACGGTTTATATAACGGAGACCGGTGTTGTATATCATAAGGATTATAATTGTACGCATTTAAAATTGTCTATTCATATGGCATCAGCTTCGGAAATTGAGCATATGCGAAATGAAAGTGGAGGGAAATATCATCCTTGTGAGCATTGCGGGAACATAAGCAGTGGGAATGTCTATATTACAGACTATGGTGACTGCTACCACAGCTCGTTGTCCTGCAGTGGACTGAAAAGGACAGTTTATGCAATTCCCCTGTCAGAGGCGGTCGGAAAGGGGGCTTGTTCAAAATGTGGACAGTAAGTGAAATTATTTGTCTGGGAAGCCTTGCCGGATTATCAATTGCAGATATACATTACCGGAAGGTTCCGGGCGAGATTCTCGCCATGGGCGCAGTGGGAGCGTGCGTGTATCGGATCTGTATGGAACAAGAGAATGTATGGATTCTGGGAGGGGGAATTGCAATTGGCATCCTTTTCCTTTTTATAAGCAGAGTTACAGGGGAGAAGTTAGGGTATGGCGACAGTCTGGCAATTTTGATTCTTGGTATCTATATGGGGATATGGAAACTTCTGTTGGTATTATCCGGTGCCTTTACGCTTTTGACCATTGGTGCAGTGCTCGTACTGAGCAGCAGGAAAATGTCCAGAAAATGTACACTTCCATTTTTCCCTTTTTTAACCGCAGGGTATTTGTTGTATCTGGTGACAGGACCGCTTTGAACAGGGGGCAAAATGAAGCGTATAAGATTAAAAAAAGTAAACGGAAGTATGACGGTAGAAATGTCACTGCTGATGCCGATCATATTGTTTCTGATATTAAGCTGTATATTAACAGTATTTTATTTCCACGATAAAAATATCATAGCTGCGGCAGCTTATGAAACGTCGGTGGTAGGTAGTACAAAAATGAGAGAGGCAGAAGGTGTGGATGAGGGAGAACTGACGGCGTTATTTGCGGAAAGGACAGAAGGGAAATGTATTTTATTCGCAGGAAGCAGTGTCAATATATCAATAGGGGAAAAGCAGATATTAGTAGAAGCTACCGCAGAAAAAGGAAAATTCCGAGTGTCTGTGCGAAAGAGAGCTTCGGTGACGGAGCCTGAAGCTTATATTCGGAAGAAACGTAAACTGAGGGAGGTTATCAATGGAGCGGCGAATTACAGTTGAAGAAGCTTCGATATATGAAGAAGATTATCAAATGAGAATGTTAGAAGCTAATGATATCGAAGGCATTTTAAAAGTCAGAGGACGCGGAATGAATGGAAACAGTTGCTATGATTATGATGTCAGCGGGAAAATATCTATGAAAGCACTGTATGAAAGAAATGAAATAAAGGCAAAAGATATTAAAAACTTTCTATCTGATTTAAAATCCGTGATAAAGAATATCGAAAAATATCTATTAAACATTCATTGTATTTTATTAAGACCGGAATATATTTTTTACGAAGAGGAGAAATTTTATTTCTGTTATTATCCACTGAAAAACACACAGTTATGGGAGGATATCCATGAACTTACAGAGTATTTTGTGAAGAAAGCAGATTATAAAGAAAAAGAGTGTGTAAGACTTGTGTTTTTACTGCACAAAGAAACAATGGAAGAAAATTATAGCCTTGATAAAATCATAGAAGAGTGTTTTGTAGAAGAAAGCGAAGACAAAGAAGAGGTTCATGCAGAAGATGAGGAAGAGAGGAGCAGAGCGATGAGTTATGACAGGGAAGAGCATGATTGGATCGCAGAGCAGGAAATGGGCATGCGAATCATGGAAGAAACGGAAAATTTGTGGACACCTGTCAAAAAATTCCTCTATAGACACCGAAAACCGAGGTGGGGAGAGTGGGACGGATTACATATAGAAGAAGAGGAGTTTTAGAGAAAAGAAGAAAGTTCTGCACAAAAAATTTATCTGTGATATAATAGAAAAAAATTCGGAAAGTGATTAACGATAAATGAAAGCTGAGAAGAGGATTGCACCAGGTACAATTTTACTGGCAGCAGCAAATGTAATTGTATTTTTCTATCTGACCTTTCAAGGTATGACAGAAGATGGAGCATTCATGTTAGAGCATGGTGCTATGTATGTTCCGTATGTATTAGGATCAGGAGAATATTATCGGTTGTTTTCCAGTATGTTTATGCATTTTGGATTTGAACATCTGGTAAATAATATAGTGATGCTTCTTGTAATCGGATTTACTCTGGAAAGAGAAATAGGAACGATTAAATTTTTGATTATTTATTTGCTCAGTGGGCTTGGCGGAAATCTTCTGTCTGCGGTATGGGATATGATGTCCGGAAGCTTTGCGGTATCAGCAGGAGCCTCTGGGGCTATATTTGGAATAGTGGGAGCGCTTCTCTATGTGGCAATCCGTAATCGCGGAAGGATTGGCGATGTGTCCGGAAGAGGGCTTGCTTTTATGGTTATTCTAAGCTTGTACTATGGTTTTACCAGCGGAGGAGTGGATAACTTTGCACATATAGGCGGGCTGTTATCTGGTTTTATTCTTTCTGTATTATTGTATTGGAAGCGTCAACGTAAATACAGTGGATATGCCGGGAACTGACGATGCAACCAGATTCCCATGGTGTGCTTTGGCGACACGATGAGAAATGGCAAGTCCAAGACCGGTACCATCTTTTTTATATGTGATAAATGGTTCGAAGATATGTTCAAGTTGTTCGGATTCAATTCCACAGCCATTGTCTTTGATCTGGATGGTAAGTGTAGTAGTATCTGAGTAAGCTTCCAGTGTAATCTCCGGCTGGGTGCAGGAATCGGCAGCTTTCTCAGTAGGAGCAGTGCTCACAGCATCTTTTGCGTTTCGTAATAGATTCAGAAGAAGCTGACGGAGCTTGATGGAATCACCGTTTATTCGGGGAAGCCTAGGACTGATTTTTGATGTGAAGACAATATCTGTATCAACAAGAGAGGAAGCAAAAGATAAAACAAGTGTCTTAAGAAATGAATTAGTTTCTATTTGGGATGTGTTTAAACGTTCTCCATTGTTATATGAAGATAGTTCTTCTAATAATTGATTCATATATTCAATATTTTGATGCAGATCAGACCAGTGCTTAAATGTGGAAACTTCAGGATATGCTGTTTCTATCATTTGAAGCATACTGTATACAAGCGTTAAAGGGTTTCGGATCTCATGACTGATGGTACTGATTTCCATTTTATGAGACGCAAGCAGTCTTGTTAAAAGTTCCTTTTTTTCAGGACTTTCTGCCATGATTTGTCGTAAATTATCGTAGTCTGTTGTTGTAAACATAGTAATTACCGCCTTTCCTAGATTAAACAGTTTAGCATTGGCGGTTCAAATAATCAATTACAATTTTTAGAGAAAAGAGGAAAGTATTATGAAAGATGAAAATTGTATTTTTTGCAAACTGGCAAATGGAGAGATTCCAACAGCAACTTTGTATGAAGACGAAGATTTCCGTGTGATTTTGGATGCAAGCCCGGCATCGAAAGGACATGCGCTGATTCTTCCGAAAGAACACTATGCAAATTTATATGAATTGGACGATGAAGTGGCGGCAAAAGTGCTTGTGCTCGCTAAGAAAATGATTACAAAACTTACAGATCTGTTAGGATGCGACGGATATAATATCGTTCAGAATAATGGAGAAGCTGCCGGACAGACAGTTTTTCATTTCCATATGCATTTGATCCCGAGATATAAAGATGATCAGGTTGGACTCGGATGGAAAATGGGTGAGCTTACAGATGCAGATAAAGAAGATATCTTATCCAGAATTTAAGGGATAAGGATCGTTATGGAAAGAGTAGGATAAGAAAGGTGAAAGTAAAGGCAATCGGTAAAATTGCATTTGATGCAGTATATGAAGCAAATGCAGAACGTGTGTATCGTACGGCGCTGCACTATTCCGATAACAATCATTATGCGGCAGAAGAGATCACGCAAGAGGTATTTTTGAAGCTGTACATGAACATGGAAAATATTAATATGAAAGCCATTAATACATGGGTGATAGTAACCGCAAAGCATATGGCGTTAAATTATCATAGAGATCAAGGACGTGAAATGGCGGATGAAGATATTGCGTTGAAAGTGGAACCTACAGACAGCCTTGAAGATGATTTCTTTACAAAACTTAAAGATAAGGAATACCATGAACTTGCGGAAACAATATTTTCCAGATTGTATGAGGAAAACCCTCGGTGGCATGAAGCACTGACGATTACGTATTTATTGGAAAAGCCACAGAAGGAAGTCGCAGAGATTATGGGCGTATCATTATCCGTACTGCACAGTATGCTGTATCGAGCGAAGCAATGGATAAAGAAAAATTATGAAGAGGAATTCGAACGCTTGAATGATGCATAAAAACAGGTGCCGAACCGGCACCTGTTTTATACACGAGATGAAAATGTGTAAGCTTATTGGCTTACAGATTCAATGAGATCGATGATCGTGTCAATGGAATTCTGCTGAGAAGACTGTTTCATTGTTGAAATATAAGTTTCTCTGTTTTCATATAAATGATTAATAGAAGAAAGGAGAACATCATTTGTTAATTCCTCTTCTTCTAATACAACGCTGAATCCCTGACGCTCAAAAGAACGGGCATTTAAAATCTGGTCGCCGCGGCTTGCATTTGCAGAAAGCGGAATCAGAAGATTTGGTTTGTGTAATGCAAGCAATTCACAGATTGCATTAGCGCCGGCTCTTGAGATGACAATGTCTGTAATAGCAAATAGATCTTTTAATTCTTCTTTTATGTATTCAAACTGTGCATAACCCTTTAAATCTTTTAAAGAATCATCTACTTTGCCGCGTCCGCACAAGTGGATTACCTGATAAGTTTTTAAAAGTTCCGGAAGGATAGCACGTACGGCATCATTTACGGCTACAGAACCAAGGCTGCCGCCTACGATCATGATAATCGGCTTATCTTCTGTAAATTTTAAAAATTCGCGCGCTTTATATTTGTCTCCGGTCAGTAATTCCTGTCGGATAGGAGAACCGGTAAGGACAGCTTTCCCCGTAGGTAAATAATTTAAAGTCTCAGGGAAGTTGCAGCATACTTTTGTAGCGGCAGATAAAGACAATTTGTTGGCAAGCCCCGGAGTCATATCTGATTCATGAATGATTGTTGGAACATGGCGGCTTTTTCCAGCCAGTACAACAGGAACCGATACAAATCCTCCTTTGGAGAAGATGACGTCCGGTTTTAATATTTTTACTAATTTTTTCGCGTCGTTCATACCTTTGAGTACGCGGAAAGGGTCGGTGAAATTCTGAACGCTGAAGTAGCGTCTTAATTTACCGGTAGCGATTCCGTGATAAGGAATCCCGAACTGTTCGATCAGTTCTTTTTCGATACCATTGTAAGAACCAATATAATGGATATCATACTGCAATTCTTTTAAACGAGGGAGAAGTGCGATGTTAGGTGTAACATGCCCGGCAGTGCCGCCTCCGGTTAAGATAATTCTTTTCATAGTAACCTCCCGAATGTTTACATTATTTTTATATGATAATTGTACTAAGGTTTATAAGTATATTATACGTCACTGAGAAATTTGGTCAAGAGAAAGAGGTGGAATTGATATGAAAGACAAGAAGGAGCTTCTGGAGCAGACAATTAAAGAGGACTTGGAGAAAGAAGCGCAGGAGATCCTGAAAGCTTTGGAAACCTCGGACGCAGACAAATTGTCAGACGAGAAACAGCTTGAACTGAAGAAAAAAATCGATAAAAAAATAGAAGATTACGAATTTGAGAAAATCTGCAACGAACTTCCGGAAGAATATCGAGATGCTTTGCGTGCCGGTATGGAATTGAAAAAACAGGAAGACAGTGCCGATTCTAATCATAAACAAGATGAAGAAAAAACAGACGGAAACAAGAAAGTCGTACGAAAGAGGAAAAGCCTGCGCGTGTATGTGGCGTTAGCAGCGGTGATGACGTTGCTCCTGGTTGTAGGAATGAGCACTATGGGAGATGGCGGTGGTTTTGTTGAAACGATTAAAAGTTTGGTAGGCGAGAGAGAAGTGATGAAAGCTAATTACGGAGAGGACAATAAGGTGATAGAGACAGAGAGTGAAGAAGAGGCATATCAGAAGATAAAAGATGAATTAGAAATTAAAGCAGTACAAATTATTAAACTACCTTCAAATGCTAGATTTTTAAAAGCCATTATCGAAAAAGAGTTAAAAGTAGCTGAATTATATTATCAGTATCAGGGAGAAAATATCGTTTATATTGTTAATGGGGATCAAGCAAAAAATTCTATGGGTATAGGTGTAGAGGATAGGATTATTGCAACATATACCTTCTTTGTTAAAAACATACCTGTTGAGATTAGAGAATGTGAAATTTCTACTACAAAAAAGAAAAGATATTATGCCGGTTTTACTTATGAAGATACCAAATATTTTTTGATAGGGAGTATGGAAAAAGAAGAATTTGAAGAAATCTTAAATAATTTACTTTTTTATTAATAATTCACACGTTTTTCTTAGTTGCTTTTAGTATGCCCAAAGAATGTTTATAAGGAATAAAGGGAAATTTTGGCTATGGATTTTAGAAATAAGATATTATCAAAACGAGAGAAAATAAAGTATAAGGAATTATAATCAGATTTTTTTATAGGAATGACTATCTTTTATCTGGTGAAAAATTTAAATATTTCTGTAACAAATTTAGCGTTTTCCTATCTCGAAAAAATGAATATAATTTATCGCAGGTAAAGAGAAATTTTGTGTTATTTGTAAGTTTGACAGAAGCAAGGTGAATACTATGGAGTATGCTTATACATATAAGGATGATCTGTAAAAATATGATTTTTGGTATAAGTCAGATGACAAATTGTGCCTTGTATAGAGGATGCGTTTGTTTCCTATTTTAAGAAGATTAAACTTTCTCGAAAATGGTGGATGAGTTTTGGGTAAGCGTATTAGAAAGAAAGGCTATTTTGTATTTGTTTTGATGGGGGGAGACAACAATTTTTAAAGTGAGACGTTTGGATTTAATCAGAAGGCTTCTTTTTTGCTAAAATATCGTAGGGCAAATATAATATTAAGAAAGTGTCCATGCGATTTCTAGAAATAATGTGAAATCATTTCGAAAAATAATTAAAATAAATAATTTTTTCTGAAAAAATAGCGTCAGTTTTTATTTGGTTATGTGTCTTAATATATAGAAAGCGATAAAAAAGAAAAAGGAGTCAGAAGATGAGTGTAAAGAAAAGACTAATTTCAGGTATAGTAATGCTAATGGTGATTTTCAGTCTTACAGCACTTGCTGTAGCGGATACGCAAGCGGGAGAAGAGGCTAAGACGAAGTCTGTAGAAGGCCTTCCAATGATTGATGGGTCTTATCTCATTAAAGATGAGGAATCTATAGGAGCAACAACTCCGATGACTCGCGGGGAAGATCTTATGACCGGATATTCCAAGGTTCGGAGACTTGGAGCAGGTGAGATTTATGCAGGAGGAACAACGATTGCGTCTCACGTAGTAGATCAGATTGGTGTGGCAGTAATTGTAGAACGTGCGAAAGAAGAAGACACTAGTTGGAGTTTTTATGATTCGTGGCAAAAGTTTAATGAAAATATGGATAGAGTTGCCTCTAGCAAGCGTCTCCAAGTAGAAGGCGGATATTATTATCGTGTGAGATGTGTGCATGTGGCAGGTGTAGATTCTAGCAGTAGTTTCACCGATGGTGTTTACGTTCAAACTGAATTGGGTCTGTAAGAGCACTTAATCCTTCCATCCTCCGGGAGTCTGTGACAAGCGCCGCTAATATCGCAGTTTGAAACCAATAATTTCAGACCTACATTGAGAAACCACTTTTACAACCGGTCGAAAGACCAAAAATTTTTTAATAGCGGCGCTTGTCACAGACTCTCGGAAGAGTGATTTAAAATTGAATAAGAGACGAATAAAAATCAGGATATCGGGAAATACCGGTATCCTGATTTTTGTGTATTCGGTAGTGACTGAATATAATCACACACCAAAAACTATTGTTCTACTGCCTGTTTCAATGCGTAAGCAAGCTGATCCGGGCAGGATGTGGCTTTCTGTCCGCAACGAATGCCCTGAAGACGTTCAATTGCTTCGTCCACAGTCATGCCTTTGACAAGGCGGCTGATGCCCTGGAGATTTCCGTCGCAGCCACCGACAAATTCTACATTCTGGATTTTGTTATCGTCTACCTCTACTCGAATTAATCGGGAGCAGACACCTCTTGGTATATATTCCATTGTTGATTCCTCCTTGTTGTATAAAGCTTTCTATAGATATGTTTTAATATCTGCGATATCCAGTAGGATTATAGCAGAGTGCGGAAAGAGATTCAATGCAAATTCGCTGAATTGCTATTTTGTTATGTGCAGAACTATTATTTTGTCAGCACTTCTGCGCCATCTTCTGTAATAAGAACCATATATTCTACCTGTGCAGACAAACCGTCATCGATGGTATATACGGTCCAATCGTTTTCTTCGTCGATAAAGAAGTCGGGACTGCCCTCGTTGATCATTGGCTCAATGGTGAAGATCATTCCGGGAACAAGAACCATTTCACTTCCTTTTGGAGTCACATAGCTTACAAAAGGTTCCTCGTGGAAATCAAGGCCGATACCATGTCCGCCGATTTCTTCTACGACAGAGTAGCCATTTGCTCTGGCATGAGAGTTGATAGCATAAGCAATATCGCCAAGATGTCCCCAGGGCTTTGCTTCTTTAAGACCAAGCTCTACACATTCTTTTGTTACGCGGACAATCCGTTCTGCTTCCGAAGACAGTTCTCCGATGGTGAACATACGGGAAGCATCGGAATAATATCCATTTAAAATCGTAGACACATCAACGTTAATAATATCGCCCTCTTCCAGAATCTCATTTTCATCAGGGATACCGTGGCAGACTACATTATTGATCGAAGTACATACGCTCTTAGGAAATCCTTCATATCCAAGCGGAGCTGGAATGCCGCCATGCTCTTTTGTAAAATCATATACGAGTTTGTCAATCTCGGCGGTGCTCATGCCGGCTCTGATGTGGGCGGCAACATGGTCAAGAACGGCGGTGTTCAGAGCTGCGCTTTTTTTGATAGCTTCAATTTGTTGCGGTGTTTTCAGAAGAGAACGGTCAGGAACAATGTGACCTTTTGCTTCTAATGTCCATAATTTTATATCTAATTTATCCATTCGATTACCTGCTTTCCATATATTGATTTGAGATATTCCCATCAATATAGTATAACACTTTTTACGGGAAATGCTATGGAATAGAAAAAATAAAGTATACGCCTTGAACAGTTGTGAATTTCAATGTTATAATTAGGTGCTAATAAATAATAAAAAAGAAAGAGGCGAAGAAGATGTTGAGAATCGGAATGCTTACCAGCGGCGGCGACTGTCAGGCGTTGAATGCAGCGATGCGCGGCGTGGTAAAAGGGTTGTATACGAAACGTGATGATGTAGAAATCTACGGCTTTCAAGACGGATATAAGGGTTTGATCTATTCGAATTTTAAAATGCTGACATCCAAAGACTTCTCCGGGATTTTGACGGTGGGCGGAACTATTCTCGGAACATCCAGACAGCCCTTTAAGTTGATGAGAGTTCCGGATGAGAATGGCTTGGATAAAGTAGAAGCGATGAAGCATACGTATCATAAATTAAATCTTAACTGCCTTGTAGTGCTTGGCGGAAATGGTACGCATAAGACAGCGAATCTTCTGCGGGAGGAAGGACTGAATGTAATCACACTTCCTAAGACGATCGATAACGATTTGTGGGGAACAGATATGACATTTGGCTTTCAAAGTGCGGTAGATATTGCGACGGAGGCAATTGACCGCATTCATACAACTGCCACTTCTCACAGCCGTGTATTTATTGTGGAAGTGATGGGACATAAAGTAGGCTGGGTAACCCTTCATGCGGGAATCGCAGGCGGAGCAGATATCATTCTGTTGCCGGAGATCCCATATGATACCGATGTGATCGCAGAAGCTATTAATAAGCGGAAGGCAGCAGGAAAGCATTTTACCATTATTGCGGTGGCAGAAGGCGCAATTTCCAAGAAAGACGCAAGGCTTTCTAAAAAAGAATTAAAGGAAAAACGCGCAAAGAATCCATATCCGTCGGTTGCGTATGAACTGGCAGAGAGAATCCAGAAGAAGACAGATCAGGAGATTCGAATTACAGTTCCGGGGCATACACAAAGAGGCGGTTCTCCGTGTGCATACGACAGAGTTCTCTCTACCAGACTCGGAGCGGCGGCAGCGGCGATGATACTGGATGGAAATTTCGGAAATATGGTGGGAGTCAAGGATCAGGAAATTGTACCGGTTCCGCTTTCGGAAGTGGCAGGGAAATTAAAAACAGTAGATCCGGATTCCAGTATTATCCAGGAAGCCAAGCTGACAGGTATCAGTTTTGGAGATCAATAAAAGTAACAATTTAGGAAAACATGAGGTGTGATAAATGTCTTATATGGCATTGTATCGTAAATTCCGACCGGACGAATTCGAGGATGTAAAAGGTCAGGATGCGATTGTAAAAACATTAAAAAATCAAATAAAAGCAGAGCGGATCGGACATGCTTATCTGTTCTGCGGGACAAGAGGAACCGGAAAGACAACAGTAGCAAAGATTTTCGCGAAAGCGGTCAACTGTGAGAATCCTGTAGATGGAAGCCCTTGTGGGGAGTGTGCAATGTGCAGATCAATCGCCGAAGGTACATCTATGAATGTGATCGAGATTGACGCGGCGTCTAACAACGGTGTAGATAATATTCGAGAAATCAGAGAAGAGGTGGCGTATCGCCCGACGGAAGGAAAGTATAAAGTATACATCATTGACGAGGTTCATATGCTTTCCATCGGTGCGTTTAACGCGCTTTTGAAAACATTGGAGGAACCGCCGGAATATGTCATCTTCATCTTGGCGACAACAGAAGCGCACAAGATTCCGATTACGATTTTAAGCCGGTGTCAGAGGTATGATTTTAAGAGAATTACCATTGACACGATTGCGGGAAGACTGCGGGAACTTATTGACAAGGAAGAATGGGATGTGGAGGAAAAGGCGGTCCGCTATATTGCGAGAATGGCGGACGGTTCCATGCGTGACGCGTTGAGCTTATTAGATCAATGTGCCGCCTTTTATATAGGAGAGAAGTTGACGTATGATCATGTTCTGGAGGTTCTTGGGGCAGTGGATACAGAAGTGTTCAGCAGACTGTTGAGAGAACTTCTGGCGAGAGACGTACATGCAGTGATCGAAACGGTGGATGAATTAACCATGCAGGGAAGAGAATTATCTCAGTTGGCAGCAGATTTCACATGGTACTTAAGAAATCTGTTGCTTGTAAGGTGTTCTGATGATATGGAAGATGTGTTGGACGTTTCCACTGAGAATCTGGCACGCCTGAAGGAAGAGGCGCAGATGATTGACAACGATGTGCTAATTCGGTATATTAGAATCTTCTCAGATCTTACGAATCAGTTAAAATTCGCCACTCAGAAAAGAGTGCTTTTTGAAGTGGCTCTGATTAAATTGTGCAGACCGGCAATGGAAGTGAATACAGATACACTGCTGGAGCGCATTCGCTCAGTGGAGGAAAAGCTGGAGCAGGGAGCATTTGCGGCTCCGTCACAGGAGAAAATTGTCTACGTAAATGGCGCTGAGGCGGAGAAAATCGGAACCGAGAAGAAAAAGCCGGAGCTTCCCAAGGCGTTAAATGAGGATGTGAAGGCAGTTGCTAAGGACTTTCGAATGATTGCCGTAGATGCGTCACCGATGCTTCGGACATATTTAAAGAAAGCAAGATTAAGCGCAGGGGAAGGCAACCGGCTGTTGATCGTCCTTCCGGATGAAGTCAGCGCAGGTGTGGTAGGAACAGAAGAACACAAGGAAGAGATTCGGAATCTGATCGCTGAGAAGATTGGAAAAGAAATTGAGATTGACGTGCGTCAAACAGAGCAGGGACATCGGTTTGAAGACCAGTTCGTTGACCTTGAGAGTTTGATTCATATGGAGATCACAGTGGAAGATGAATAATCATTTTCCCGTTACATATAGATCTGAATAAAAGAAAACAGGAGGATATGGAATATGGCAAAAAGAGGAGGATTCCCAGGCGGCGGAATGCCGGGAAATATGGCAAATCTTATGAAACAGGCGCAGAAGATGCAGCGTCAGATGGAAGAACAGGCAAAAGAGATGGAAACAAAAGAGTTTACAGCTACAGCCGGCGGCGGAGCGGTAGAAGCAACTGTTTCAGGAACAAAGAAAGTATTATCATTAAAGCTTGATGAAGAGGCTGTAGATCCGGATGATGTAGAAATGCTGGAAGATCTTATCGTGGCAGCGCTTAATGAAGCACTGGAGAAAGTAGACGCAGAGTCTTCTTCTGCAATGTCTAAATTGACAGGCGGAATGGGCGGCGGAATGCCGGGACTTTTCTAATCGGTAACGAAATAGATTCTTAAGATAGAAAAAGGTTCGACAGGAGATTAGAAATAACATGGATTATTACAGTAATCAGATCAGCCGGTTAATAGAAGAACTGTCACATTTACCGGGGATTGGTGCGAAATCAGCGGCAAGGCTGGCGTTTCATTTGATCCATATGCCGGAAGATGATGTGAAGCGTCTGGCGGATACAATGGTCAGTGCAAGACAGAATGTCAGGTATTGTTCCGAGTGCTGTACGCTTACAGATCAGGAACTTTGTCCGATCTGCAGCAACAGCGACAGAGATCATAAGACAATTATGGTCGTGGAGAATACGAGGGATCTGGCGGCTTACGAGAAAACCGGAAAATATAATGGCGTCTATCACGTGCTTCACGGTGCAATTTCGCCGATGCTTGGA
>FR892657.1:0-7837 GCA_000433535.1 Dorea sp. CAG:317 | reverse complement strand
CGTCTGGAAGGAGATGTGGAAGAAGTGATCATTGCCACAAATTCCAGTCTGGAGGGTGAGACAACTGCGATGTATATCAGCAAACTCATCAAGCCGATCGGCGTGAAAGTAAGCAGGATTGCCAGTGGCGTTCCGGTAGGCGGAGATCTGGAATATATTGATGAAGTAACGCTTCTTAGAGCGTTAGAAGGTAGAACACAGTTGTAATATTATGAGAAAGAAAAAAGTGACTTCCACGGATATCGCGAAAGCGGCGGGGGTATCCCAGTCTACGGTATCTATGGTATTGAATAAAAAATATAATGTGTCTTTTTCGAAGGAAACAGTGGAAAAAGTAGAGCAGGCAGCCAAAGATTTAGGATATGTGCCGCAGAAGCGAAAGGCAAGAAAAGAAAGCAAGAAAGAAAAGCTTCTTGTGGTGTTTTGTTCCAACCTGACAAATCCATATTATGTGATGCTTCTTCAGGGAATCGAGTCAAGGGCGAAAGAACAGGGCTTCGGACTCTTTGTATGCAACACGCAGAGGGATCTGCGAATGGAAGAACGGTACCTGAAAATGATGTGGGAATTAAAGCCGCTTGGGATCATTTATACCTGTAATCCCAGCCATTGCTTTATGGGGCTGGTGGAAGAGCTTTCCAGGGAGATTCCGGTTGCGATCATTAACAATCAGAATGAAAAACTGAACGTAGATGCGGTAGAACTTGATAATTCGAAGCTTGGAAGAATGATGGCAAAGCATCTTCTGGAACTGGGACACCGCAAAGTGGCATATATTGCCCCACCTCTTACGACAAGACAGAAGCAGAGATCCAAGAGAGTGGAAGGCTTTTTGAAAGAATTTGCGGAAGCCGGAATCAAGGATCAGGTAATTATCAAAGCGGCGCGGGAGGAGCTCGACCTTGATGTGGCTCATATTGATTCGGAATACAAGATCGGTTATGAGCTGACGCGTGAACTTCTGGAAGAAACGAAGGATATTACCGCGATTGTAGGGTTGAATGATATGATCGCATTTGGAATTCTTGACGCTCTCTATGAGGCGAAGATCAAGGTCCCGGGAGATATTTCCGTTATGGGATGTGATAATACATTGTTTGCCCGCATGCATAAAGTGGAACTTACAACAATTGAACACTTTGTCATTTTTAAAGGGCGGGACGCCTGCGACATTATCATGAAGAAAATTTCTTCTCATAATAATAAGTATTCTGATATGGAGCCAATCAGCACATATCATGTGGAATACGAGCCGAAACTCATTGTGAGAGGAACAACTTCTTATGCCAGGGAAAACAGCAAAAAGCGGCGCAGTAAAAAATAAAATTAATGTATTTGAAAATATTATTAATAATAATTTGATTGAGAACTTTTTGAAATATGAAGAAATGTAAAAATAACCTTCATTATCTTTTGGAAAACAATTAATAAATATATATTATTAATTGTTAAAATTACTAATAGAAACATTGGACTATTGACCAATCGCGGGACTATGAGATATAATTTTATTATACGAGCGAAACGAAAAAAGTGGAGAAACCCACACGGTTTAAAGGAGGAAAACGATATGAAATTTTTCATCGACACAGCCAATGTTGAAGACATTAGAAAAGCAAATGATATGGGAGTGATCTGCGGTGTGACAACAAATCCATCTCTGATCGCGAAAGAGGGAAAAGTATTTGAAGAGGTGATCGCAGAGATCGCATCCATCGTGGACGGGCCAATCAGCGGAGAAGTAAAAGCTACGACTGTAGACGCTGAAGGAATGATCGCTGAAGGAAGAGAGATCGCAAAGATTCATCCGAATATGGTAGTAAAAATCCCAATGACAGTAGAAGGATTAAAGGCATGTAAGGTTCTTTCATCCGAGGGAATCAAGACAAATGTAACATTGATCTTTACAGCAAATCAGGCACTTCTGGCAGCAAGAGCAGGAGCAACTTATGTATCTCCATTCTTAGGACGTCTGGATGATATTTCTGTAAGAGGAACAGATCTTATTGCAGAGATTGCACAGATCTTCAAAGTTGCAGGAATCGATACAGAGATCATTGCAGCAAGTGTTCGTCATCCGATTCACGTAACAGACTGCGCACTGGCAGGGGCAGATATTGCTACCGTTCCATATAAAGTTATTGAGCAGATGACAAAGCATCCTTTGACAGATGCAGGTATTGAAAAGTTCCAGGCAGATTATAAAGCAGTTTTCGGCGAATAGAATAAAACGAAGTAACATATTATCTAGGAGGAATATCATGAACAAATTAGAGTTAATGAAGACAGCCAACGAAATCCGTAAAGGCGCTGTCACAGCAGTTCACAGTGCGAAATCCGGTCATCCGGGCGGCTCACTGTCAGCAGCAGATATTTATACATATCTTTTCTTTGAGGAAATGAATGTTGATCCGGCAGATCCTAAGAAAGCGGATCGTGACCGTTTTGTATTATCTAAGGGACATACCGCTCCTGGATATTACGCTACATTGGCAAATAGAGGATTTTTCCCAGTGGAAGATCTGACAACTCTTCGTAAAGTCGGCTCTTATCTTCAGGGACATCCGGACATGAAACATATTCCGGGTGTTGATATGTCCAGTGGTTCTCTCGGACAGGGAATCTCTGCAGCAGTAGGAATGGCATTATCTGCAAAATTATCAGGTGATGATTATCGTGTCTATACACTGCTCGGAGATGGTGAGATTCAGGAAGGTCAGGTATGGGAGGCAGCTATGCTTGCGGCTCACAGAAAGCTGGACAACCTGGTAGTAATCGTAGATAACAACAATCTTCAGATTGATGGCGCGATTGATGAAGTAAACTCTCCATACCCGATCGATAAGAAGTTTGAGGCGTTCAATTTCCATGTAATCAACATTGACGGACATGATTTTGATGCGATTGATGCAGCGTTCAAGGAAGCGAAAGCAACGAAAGGACAGCCGACAGCAATTATTGCTAAGACAGTAAAAGGAAAAGGAGTTTCCTTTATGGAGAATCAGGCTTCCTGGCATGGAGCAGCTCCAAACGATGAACAGTACAAAGTAGCAATGGAAGATTTAGAGAAAGCAGGTGAAGCATTATGTCAGAAGTAAAGAAAATTGCAACAAGAGAAAGCTACGGTAATGCTTTAGTAGAATTAGGAAAAAAATATGATGACGTTGTTGTGCTGGATGCAGACCTTGCAGCGGCAACAAAGACAGGAATCTTTAAAAAAGCTTTTCCGGAGAGACACATCGACTGTGGTATTGCGGAATGTAACATGATCGGCGTGGCAGCAGGACTGGC
This sequence comes from Dorea sp. CAG:317, assembly GCA_000433535.1. Classification (GTDB taxonomy): domain Bacteria; phylum Bacillota; class Clostridia; order Lachnospirales; family Lachnospiraceae; genus Dorea_D. Next base: position 4,546 of record FR892657.1, on the reverse strand, counting down.
AGCAACAGGAAAAGTCCCATTTGCAAGTTCATTTGCGATGTTTGCAGCAGGACGTGCGTTTGAACAGATCCGTAACTCTGTAGGATATCCAAAGTTAAATGTAAAAATCGGAGCAACACATGCAAGTATTTCCGTAGGTGAAGACGGAGCAACACATCAGTGTAACGAGGATATTGCTCTTATGAGAACCATTCCGGGAATGGTAGTTTTAAATCCTTCTGACGATATTGAAGCAAAAGCAGCAGTAGAAGCAGCTTACAAGCATGTAGGACCGGTGTATCTGCGTTTCGGAAGAGCGGCAGTTCCGGTGATTAATGACAATGCAGACTACAAATTTGAGATCGGAAAAGCAGTTACATTAAGAGAAGGTACAGATGTGACTATTATTGCAACAGGACTTCCGGTTTCTGAGTCACTTGCGGCAGCAGAGAAGCTTGCAGCAGAAGGAATCAGCGCAGAGGTTATCAATATGCACACGATCAAACCATTGGATGAGGAGGCTGTTATTAAGGCAGCAGCTAAGACAGGAAAGATCGTGACAGTTGAAGAACATTCTGTTATTGGTGGTCTTGGAAGTGCAGTTTGTGATGTGGTAGCTGAAAAAGCACCTGCCAAAGTAATGAAGATCGGTGTCAACGACGTATACGGTGAGTCCGGACCGGCGGCGGAATTGATCAAGAAATATGGATTAGATGCAGACAGCATTTACGAGAAAGTAAAAGCATTTGTATAAGAAGAAAGATAAAGAAAAATATAAAAGATGCGTGGAATTTGAGTTCCACGCATTTTTTGTCGTAAAATTCTTGGGAAGTTGCCCAAAAACTGCTAAATTACGCGTTTTTCATATGCTATTATCCAAGGCAAAGATATACAGCATTATATGACGGTGCTGCAAATAATATGATGAGGTGAGGAGTATATGGAAAAACAATTTCCTAAGAATGTAAGACAAATAGGAAACGTCTGTGACGAGCCTAAGATCTATGTAGAAGATTACGTAGATACTTATCTGAATCAATTGCGGCAGAAAGCGCTTGACAATCCTGCCGGAGCGGTTCTTATGGGAGAACGCCATGAGCAGGAAGGTCAGGAGGTAGTGTACATATTGGGAGCTCTTCAAATGAAAGAGCTGGAAGTAAACGGAAATGATATATTGATACGAGAAGATATATGGGAATACATTGAAGAAGAAAAGAAAGAATATTTTCCGAGTCAGGAAATAGTAGGGTGGTGCCTGATTGAGACAGGGCATCCTATGGGGCTGAATAAAGGTGTGAGCCGAATCCATATGAAACATTTTGCAAAAGACAATTCGGTATTTATATGGAAAGATGCGCTGGAAGCGGAAGAGATTTTTTATGCTTATAAATATGGCGAGCTTATGCAAATGGGAGGACACTATATTTATTATGAAAAAAATCCCGCTATGCAAAACTATATGATTAATACACGCCGCATGATTGGCGTGACACCCTGTGAAATGGTTGAGGATCGAGCTGCAAAGAATTTTCGTAGTGCCGTAAGAGAAAAAATGGAGTACAAAGAGCAGAAGCAAAATTCAAGATTTGTGTATGCTGTAAGTGTGCTTCTTGTAGTGATTGTGTTAGCAATCGGTATCTCGACCATGAATAATTTCGATAAGATGGAATCGGTGCAGGAAACGCTGGAGGCGCTGTCGATGTCTGTGGATTCGGCGAAAGCGGCGGAAGCGGAAAGTGAAGAATCGGATGTGAAAGATAAGGAAGAAGACGGAACAACGGCGGAAGCGAAACAGCCCGTTGACGAAGAAGCGGACAAGCAAGAGGTGAAAGAGACTGCAAAGCAGGAGACAAAACAAGAGACAAAACAAGAGGTGCAGACTATGGAAGGGGAGTTTACAGAAGATGATTTCTATGTGGTGAAAAAAGGGGATACGCTTGATACGATCAGTTTGAAAATATATGGAAATACCGGGCATGTAGAGGCAATCTGTAAAATGAATGGTCTGTCTGATGGAAATCTCATTTTTATCGGACAAAAATTATTGTTACCTTAATCTGAAAATATGATATAATATCCACAAAAACAATGGACAACGTGAGTTTAAAAACGGAAATGGTACGATAAAGAGAGGAATGTGGATGTTGCATCGCAAAAATAAAAATCTCCGATTGGTAAGAGAGTCGGAGGAGTCAGTGGACAAGCTGGCAGATGAGATTATGACGGAATTAAACAGTGAAGGAAATTCAGTGGAGGAACTGGAAGCGCAGGTTCGGGAGCAGCGGCTGCGTTTTCGGCGGCGTACGGTGATCATTGTAGCCGTGGCAGCAATTGCTGCTGCGGCATTGTTCCTGTTAGTGAATCTTCAGACATATACGAAAGCGCGAGTATCTGATACTTATAAGATTCGAGGCGTCTCGGACAGTAATTATGAAGAATTTGTAGGTGGAGTGTTGAAATACAGCAGAGACGGTGTCTCGTATTTGAATCGAAAAGGAGAGGAACAGTGGAATCAGCCGTGTCAGATAAAAAATCCATTTGTAGATATAAATGAAGTATCGGCTGTTGTTGCAGACAAAGGCGGCAATGATATTATGATTTTCCAGCGAGAAGGATTGAAAGGAGAAATCAAGACAACATTGCCGATTGAAAAGATATCTGTATCTGAACAGGGGATTGTCAGTGTAATCGTGAAAAATGAATTTGATCCGAGCATCATCTGCTATGATGCTGCCGGAAATGTGCTGGTGGAATTGCAGGCTTCTTTTGAAGGAGAAGGATATCCGGTTGATGTAGCGATCTCCGGGGACGGAGAGGTGATGCAGGTTGTATATTTGTGCATGAAGGATGCGGTTGTGAGCTCCAAGGTTTCTTATTATAATTTCGGGAAAAAAGGAGAGGAAAAGACCGATCGTGAAGTGGAGACGAAAGAATATAAAAGCAGCGTGGTCGGAACTGGTTTTTTCCTGAATCAGTCTGTTTCAGCGGTTGTAGGAGATAATTGCCTGACGTTATTTAAGGGCAAGGCAGTGCCGAAAGAAGTAACGACTGTAACGATTGATAAGGAAATACAGAGCGTATTTCATAATGAAAGATATATTGGCATGATTTTGAAAAATGAAGGAAAAGAAGGATATGAATTATGCCTTTATAATGCTGCGGGGAAAAAGGTGATGTCTAAGGATTTTACCGGAAATTATAAAAATGCAAAGATCAGTGGAAATCAGGTTATTTTATATGACGGAAAAAAATGCAGGATATTCTTAAGAAGTGGTGTAGAAAAATTTCAAGGTGAGATGAATAATAATATCATGGAGATTATCCCAACCTTTGGTGTAAATAAATACATTGTGATGAATGCAAATGGTATGGAAGACATACGACTTGTGAAGTAAATAGGAGAACTATATGGATTTTGTTGTATTGGGAATAGGGTTAATATTTTTAATCTGTGTTATCGTAGGAATATACAAAGGAGCAATTAAGATTGCAGTGTCATTGGTGACGACGCTTCTGACTTTGGTGATCGTATTTTTTGCCACCCCTTTCGTGGCGGACTTGATTGAGTCGAAGACACCTGTAGATAGTATGATCAAGGATCAAGTAATGAAAACGATGGCTTCAGTGGCATCAGAGCAGCTTGCAGGAGCCCAGGAAGGCGGAATTGATGCAGAAGATGTAAGGAAGGCGTTAGAAGCAGCGGGAGTGAGCGAGGAGAAACTGCAAGAGTATGGAATATCTATCGATGATATTGTGAATGGAGAAATCAGTAGTGAACAATTAGCGGAATACGGAATTTCCAAAAATGTTCTGGCGGGGCTTGGCGCTGAAGGAAGTGCTGGGATAGAAGAAGCTTTGGAGAATGCGGATATTCCAAAAGATCTTCAAATTAAAGCAATTGAGATGGCGGAATTACCGGAAGTGTTCAAATCGCTTCTTTCAGATAACAATAACGATGTTATTTATGAGAAGCTGGGGGTAAAGACTTTTGCAGAATATGTGGGAGAGTTTCTTTCGAAGCTGATTATACATATTGTAGCATTTCTCTGTACATTTCTTCTTGTGACGATCGTACTCCGTGCGATTATCTTTGCACTTGATATTGTGTCAGAGCTTCCGGTGCTTGGATTTTTTAACCGGCTGGCTGGCGGCGTGGTTGGAGCAGCGGGCGGCTTGATCATTATCTGGCTATTCTTTGTTGTAATTACTTTATTATATGTAACGGCTTTTGGAAGGGAAATTTACCAGGTGATACAAGAGAACGCGATATTAAATATGTTATATGAAAATAATCCGCTGATGAAGCTTGCGACAAACTTTATGTAACGTAAAAGCAAAGAAAAGATTGTTGGTAAAAATGGCTTAAAAGTGGTTTTGAAAAAAAGGTAAAAAACTCAAAAAATGTCTTGACATATTAAAATTAAAATGATACTATATAACTCCACCGCGGAAACGTGGTGGGGTTTTTAAAATGAATATCCGTCAGCGAGTCAGAAAAAATAAAAAACTTGAAAAAAGTTGTTGACAAGCTAACAAAGATGTGATATTCTAATATGGCTGTCGCATG
>FR892656.1 GCA_000433535.1 Dorea sp. CAG:317 | reverse complement strand
TTACAAGAATTATATGTACTTTTAGGCTGTATTTTCGTCTGTTATGACGATTATATCTATTGTCCATAGTTTACCTCTGATAATGATTGACTTTCACTAACTAATATTTATATAATATCTTCAGTGAAATATCAATGAAAGGAGTACATCTATGCAACAGATGACTATAACAGCAAAAGTTCAAATAGTCGCCACTGATACAGATAAAGTTTTGCTTGATGAAACTATGTCTGTTTATCGTGATGCCTGTAATTATGTTTCAGACTATGTATTCCAAACTCATGATTTAAAGCAGTTTTCACTTAATAAGGTTTTGTATTCTACTCTAAGAGAAAAATTTGGTCTTAAATCGCAAATGGCTCAGTCCGTTTTGAAAACGGTCATTGCAAGATATAGAACCATTCTCGAAAATCAAAATGAGTGGATACAACCAACCTTCAAGAAACCTCAGTATGATTTAGTTTGGAACAGAGATTATTCTTTAACACAAAACTGTTTTTCTGTGAATACACTGAATGGTCGTGTGAAACTGCCATATTTCGCTGAAGGTATGTCTAAATATTTTGACCACACAATCTACAAGTTTGGTACAGCTAAGCTCACAAACAAACATGGTAAATATTATCTTCACATACCAGCAACTTATGATGTCGAAGAAAGTAATATTTCTGACATTTGTAATGTCGTAGGTATTGACAGAGGTATTAACTTTGTCGTTGCCACTTATGACAGTAAGCACAAGTCAGGTTTT
>FR892655.1:78299-103567 GCA_000433535.1 Dorea sp. CAG:317 | reverse complement strand
GAAGAGGATATGGAGAAGTTTTTCGGTATTAACGCATAAAAATTACTCCGTCAAAAGAAATAGATCCAACAGGCATAAAGAAACCTCGGAAACCCTTGTAAAATGGGCATCCGAGGTTTTCTGTCTGTTATTCAAATTCGGCGTGTCCTTTGTTATTCTTAACTATATTCATTTAAGTTTTATGCAAATACACACCATTTTTTACTTCAATTACATCATTTACTCTAGCTTGCTGATTTTCTGTTGCCAAAATGTTGCCAGCTTTATTCTTCCAACACATTTGAACTATACGCCTGTATAATCAACTTGCAATTCTCAAGATACCTTGCTGTACTATTATAATTTTGTGTTCTTCCCTCATGTGCTGTCGGATTACGAACATCCAAAATTTCTGTTTGGTAATCCTGCACAGGTATTGCTATTCCCAATTCATTCAGCCATCCAAATTCTTTTCCCAACATTTTATGATGTCTTTTATCAGATTCAAATGTAGTTAGTTGGTTATCAGTATAATACCGTTGTATTCTATTTAAAATAGACTTCTCTAAAGCTGTTGCGGCTATAATAATTGCACTTCTAAAATCATGTCTAATCACAGCACGATATGCTACTATTAGTAATTCATAAGGGAGAATAATTTCTTTTTGAGATCCAGCATTTTCAAATAGCGCTCTCACAGTTTCAATATCGTAGCACTGTTCACTACTAATCAGCTGAACCGGAATTGGCTCTAAATCGCGATTATTCACCTCGCGCTTTAATGGCTTATCTTCTTCTAACATAAATATTTCAAGCCCATCACATACGCCATTTCCATACTGCAAAAGAGTAATTGGTTTTTGCTCTGGTTGTATAAAATTCCCCGAATTTATCAAAACCAAATTATTAAATTTTTCTTTCCATCGTGGAAAATCTGTGTATATACTCTGCACTTCGGATTCTTCTCCATTCCCAATACATAATAGCGAATTAACAGAAAATAACCCGTCCGGCCACGCATGAATAATTCCCCAATTTATTTGCTCCTGAAAGATATTTAAAGGTGCAATCAAATCCCCTTTTGTAAGTGAATTTACACCACCATTATATGTTTCAGGGCAAGACGGAAAACAGAATGTAACACTTACTCCTGAAACATTACTTTGAAAACATCTCCCTGATACCTCTTTCTTGCAATAAATAGGCTTATCCAACTTCCAGACACCGATAAATTTCCCCATTTTCATCTACCTCGTATTTTTGTTGGTAACAATTTCTGTTGCCACGCAGTTCCAGCACAAAGTTATTGCAATATCATTTCCGCTATCTCGTCTGCTATTTCCTCCACCGTTTCTTGAGCTGTATTTCTTGCTACTTTGTCTGCTAATGAAGGACTATAGTCAATGACTTCCTGTTTCGTAATATTATGCCAAATAGGGAGCAACGTTTGCTGTCCTGATACCGCTTTTGTCATCAACCCATCCAACTCATAGTTTGTCCAACCCTTTTTTATAAATGCTTTAGAAATAACAACAATACCAAATCTACTTCTCGACAATCCTTGATCAATTTTTCTTCTCAAACTATCTCCAATTTTTAGTTCAAATTCATCATACCACACATTCAATCCTTTTTCTTTAAGGGCATTAGCTAAAGGGCGAACCACTTCATTTTTATCTTCTGAAGCGTGAGAAATAAATACATCATATTCTTTATTTGCTTCCGATGATTCAACATATAAGTTAGGTTCTTTTGCAAGAGGTAATTGTGATTTTGCAATCGGTAATGCTCCCGGCAATACTTGAACACTATGTTTCACACTTCCAGCATAGCCCCCCAAATCTATTGTAACATACCAACGTCCCGAACTCGGTACAGTTATCCTATATGGACTTTTTGTCACATAGCCTCCATAGTATCGATGACGCCTTCCATTTTTATAACTGCTATAATTTGAAGAATCCATCAGCCTAACATTTGCTGCTGCCGATAAACGAACTTCTACTATTTGACCTTTATCCAAACGTCCTAAATCATAATATGAATACTTCATGTCCTCTCCTTATCATACTACAAAGCGATTATTTGATCAGACTTCTTTGCAAATATCGTAATCATCAATACAATCTTGTCTTTCACATGCACTTTTAATATATGTACTATAACTCTTAATAAATGCACTCCATTTAACTGCTTTTATATAGCTATACTCCCCATACCATATTGTTTCTCCTGTATCGCAAATCTTCTTGTTTGGATTTTTTAAATTAAATTTATTCTTTCTAATTATCGAAAACAGTTTGTCCGTATGATGAGTTGTACATCCACTCCCACAACAATTTCTGCTCTCTAGATAATATGAATATGAGCCATTTGAATCTGGCAAAACTACTGCCAACATCGCATTGCTTCTACTTGTAACTGCTTGTCCATTTTTATTTTTTCGAGAAACCTCTTTTAAAGAATAAGAAATCTCCCAAGGTATCCACTGATCCCTTTCCAACTTCCAATTTTCTTTCATCCCAGGCGATATAAAAATTACAGTAACTGAACTATCATATATTCTATCTTTCAATTTTTCCCAAATAGTATCATCTGATAAAATACTTAAATCTTCCCCATCACTTTCCCCTTTATAAATATTATCAGATGAATCTAATACATCCTCAAATTTTGTGACGTAATCTCGCACTGTTGAATTTTCGTAATATGAAAGATTTTCTACTTGATCATCCCCATATTTATAAGAAACAAAAATCTTTTTCCCCATGTTATAATTCCTCCTCATCTAAAACTAAATTAATCCACAAAATTTAACTATGACAATTACTATACAAATTACGAACAAAGGAAAATAAAAAAGATATATACTCGGTGATTTTAAACATGCACTCAATGTTGCTCCCCCATCAATACATTCACTTCTTTTCAATTTAATCCGCATATCAAAATCCGCTTCTTTTTGCCCTGTTCTAATCAATTCATATATAATTCTATACTTTTTCTCTAAAATGAAATAGTATGTATCTAAAGCACAAAAACAACCCAACGGCAAAAAAGCTAATACAAGTACCCATTTATTAATCTCTTGAAAAGAAATTGCAGTAATTCCAGTTACAATAGTAGCACAAAATCCTTTAAAAATAGCCGATGTTGTTGACATTCTTTCAATCGTACTTTGTATCATTTGCAAATAAGTTTTCCGATCATCTTCCATAACAGTACCTCTTGTAAATAATTCCCCTACTTACCTCGGACCTAAAAATTTATCCCCATTTAAATGTATCATATGCTCCGGCATTTCAGCAATCCATACTTCCGTTTCCCATGCCAATGCTTCCGAAAATTTCTTATACGTCTTGAAATCCAGAAAAGCAGTAACAAAAATTTTCCCTGCCGTAACACCCTTTGTCATTTCTGTGATCTCAAGAATCCGTTTCGGGTCCATCGGCCCTACAGAAGTGACCGATTCCACAAAATAAATCCAGTTCTTGTCTGCCCGATACAGAACAACATCCGGCATCTTATCATGTAGAGTAATTTCAAAGCCCAACTCCATTAGCTTATCAACATTCTTTACCAAATCTTTCTCTGTAGTATCGCCTACATACAGACATTCCGAATTTGGTGCGAATCTCGGTGCAAATTCTTCAATAATTGCTTTCTGCAGTTCATTGTGTTTTCCTGCTGAAAATTTAAAATCCGCCCCATTAATCTTCACTGGCATCATCGTCATTTTCTTTTTAGAGGCATAAATATCAATCAGCTTATCATGGTACATAAGGAAACGATTCAACGATTTCTGCCATTCTACAGATTGCAATGTTTTCAACATTTTCAGCGTTTCTTCCGTAAGGCGGTATCTATAGTTCGGGCTATTCGTTGCCTTTCCATTATCCTCTACCAAAGCAGCGGTACGGAATCTATGTAACGCCTGCTTACGAAATGTTTCCCGACTATTCTCTGCATAAGTAGTCCCATAAAAGGTATTAGAAAACTGAATGATGTCATGAATGCGAATCCACCCGTTACTTGCTTCTTTCCATGACATATCCGGTTTCATATCTGCCATTGCCAACAGTACATAACAACATATATCCGCCTGCTGCGCTTTTGGCATACCCACCATCTTCAAAAATTCTCGTGCTTCTTCAACTTTACCCACAGTATCCCTCCAAAATCAAATCACAGTTTCTTTCCGACAAATCTTTTGATTTCATCAACTTCCTTCCCATTTCCTGTATGCTCTCCATATCTGGCACAGGCATCGAATTTACTTCTGTAGAGTTCACCTGTGTTGAGCCATTTAAAATCCGATAATACTCATCATATAATGTAGAATTAAAAAGCACATACAGACCATATACCAAGCACTCCGACATTTCACCCAAAAGTCCGTCAATAAAATTGATTTTATTCTGCGTACTAATTTTCGTATACTGTGGATAATTCTTTGCCAAATAAATCCCACATTGTAATCTTCGTGGTTCTTCCTTTGCCGTAAATCTCTTTACAAACAAATAATTCTTATTATCCTGCATAAGCCCACGCTGATCTGTCACCACATATTCATGCTCCTTCTGAATAGGGAACTGCACTTTACCTTGTTTTATGTGCTGCGAATAAAATAGCGGGATTGCACCTTCCTCTTCCTCATCACGAAGAATATCTCGGTTTCTGAAATCTACAGTTAAGCCTGTTTTCATTTTCACACCAATTTCAGGTAATGTCTGATTAAACTTATGCAGCCGTTTTAATACTTTAACTTCCTCATCATCTGTTACCAAATATACATAGTAATCCTCGCCAGAAACAGCAAGATTATATGGTACGGTCAAGAAAGTTAATTCATCAAAATCTTTGTTTGACTTAGATGACGTAATTTTTACTTGTGGCGGATTTATATGCGTTTTCCGAACTTTTATAATAATAGTTTCCTGCAACACATCTTCTTTATCAAAAACTTTATTCCGACTTACAAATAAATGAATATGTTCCAATTTTCCTTCTGTCAGAAAATACTGTCTAAATCGTTTGAAATATGCTCCTGATGTCCATGAGCGAGGAATAATATAAACCATTTCCCCATCATCTTTTAAATTAAAAAGTCCCATAGCCGCAAAAATAAAGTACATATTCGGCGCACCATAACAAACTTCCGGCATAGCTGTCGCTTCCGGCGCATCTTTCGGTATTTTCATATAAGGCGGATTCCCAATTACGTAATCATATTTCATCGGATTAGGATTTCCGCCTATCATATAGTTAAAATCTAAATATTGACTTGTAATATAATTCTCTTTCTGAATGTTATACTTAATTATTTTACTCGAATGAGTTTTGCAATACTCTAAATTAGCCTTTAGAAGCCCCAAAACATTATCATCATTCTCGTAACAAGTCAATTCTATTTCTTTTACTGTGTCAAACTGCTCTGCCCATTCGATAAAAGCACATGATAATATACCAGAACCCGCCCCTGCATCCAAAACCGTTACACTCTGCTTATTGATCGGAGCGTCATACAAATTTGCCATAAACTTTGCAGTTTCCATACTTGTAAAAAACTGCCCATATTTTTTTCTCTCTTTCTTTGGCATATTATCTATATATAAATTCGTGAGTTCAATAATTTTTTCCAACATTTTATCTCACCCCATATCCATCTATGTATTTAATTATACTCTATATTTATTCTACTATCAACACTTTTTTAGAACAAATGTTCTTTTTTTGATTTTCCTTGTTTCCTATACTATAATACACTTCAATAAAGAAAAATTATGGCAACGCAATCTCATATAGCAGAAAGTAAAAAGAGCTATTGAAAATATAGCAGGTAATCCCCTGGACCACCTGCCATATAAAATAATCTGTGTAAAATTTTCAATTACTCAAACTCGGCGTGTCCTTTGTCGTTATTAACTATATTTGTTTAAGCTTTATACAAATACACGCCGCTTTTTACTTCGATTACATCAATTATTCTGGCTTGCTGATTTTCTGTTGCCAAAATGTTGCCACGTCTTTATTATAGCAAATCCTCGCAGATTGACAACCTATTTTTGAAATGTTACGCAATAGAAGCCTATTTTCGGGTATACAGGCATAAAATATCTCATATCTTAATTTGCAACTTTAAAACTTTTGCAAAAAGCCAATTTCAAAGCAGCTATTGCGTAACGGTCACTGTCAAATCATACTATCAAGCACTTTATTATCGGCAGCATTTTTCAAACGGACTGCAATACCGCCAATAGCACTTGAAAGATAATCCAAAAGTTCTCTGTCATCTTCATAATAGTTCTTTATAAAAATTTCAAGCGCAGATTCCAAGCGTTTCTTTATATCTTCCAAATCTACTTGTATAAAAAGCTCCTGCATATATAAATAATCCGTTTGCTCTAATTCTGATTCCACCAAAGATTTCCCCGTCAAAATATGTCCTATAACATAGGTAAAAACTGTTTCACATATATTATCCATTGACTCTTTCCAGTTTCTATCGATCTTAAACAATATATTTGTGACATAACCCGCAGGAAACGATTTCAAAAATTTCTGTTCTAAACCGATACACTTAATAAATACAAAAATCTTATCTATCCCCGTATATCTTGAAATATCTTTTAGCACCGGATAATCAAGAGTTAAAATTGTGTTTTGCGGTTCAAATTGAATATCATACCACTTGAAAAATTCTGGTATACCTTTAGCAAAGGTGTCATACAAGCATTGACTTTCATAGTGGTAAAATCCCGGCATAATCCTATTATACAAATTTAGTGCTTTTTCTGTCTTTTCTTTAACATATGCTGCACCTATTTCATACGCTTTTTGTGCTGGTATTTTTTCATTCAAAGCCAGTAAATTACCGTTAATTTCTTTTAATTCGTGAATACAATACAGGATAGCTCCCATTAACTGTTCCGCTTTTTCATAAGTTATAGATGTGCTTTCATTCGCTGTATACTTTTCTGCTAATTTTCCTACAATCGGCACCAATTCTTCCATTTCATAATCCATTAGCCTTACCTCCAACAGAGTTCCTTTAAAGTTTCGAGATACAATTCATAATCCCATCTCTTTACATCATCAAATTTTGAATACTCTCCATAACCGTCTGAACCTTTATATCCACTATATCCGGCTCGGATTGCTTCCGCAAAATTAGCAAGACAGGTACTCTCCAAATAATCCAAATCTCCAAAGCACAAATTTTCAAACTGTTCTTTCATTAAGTGCAGAAGTTCATCGTCTGTAATTTCATCTTGCATTTCATTCTTGTACAGATAAAATATTTCCTGCAACCGAATGATTGTGTCTACATAATTATTTTGATGAATATAATCAGAATCACAAAACTCATAGATAATTTTTGTTGCAATGCCTTCCCCAAACTCGATTCTCTTTTGCTCTGCCAACGAATTTTTCCGTTCCTCCAAAATCAATTTTGCGTCTTGTTCCGTTAAGCAAAGTCCAAACTGTTCAGTCGATTCATTTGTTTTGATAACTCTGCTCAGTTGATTTTGTTCCTGTAATAGAATCATCCAGTCTTTGCTCAAAAAAAATTCCTCCCCATTTTCGTATTGGAAACTGATTATAACACCGCTCTTGTGGTATTGGTAGACTTGTTTTTAGAGCAATTTTGTGGTATTATAATAATGGAAAAAGGGAGCGATTTTTTACTCGCTCCCTCTTTGTTTTTATGAATATCTGCCATTACCGTGTTTCCCGATTGTGTTTTCTCCTTGCAGCCCGTTTCTGCTCGACTTCTATCTGTTCCTGTTGCTTCGCTCTGTTAATCACAGCGTTTACCTGTTCAGAGCCGACCATCGCCTTTACACGTCCAAAATCCGCTGCTACTATCCGCAGTTCCCGATTTTCTTCCAAGACTTCTTCCAGCCTGTTCGTCAGCCGTTCATTTCCTCTCCGTTCCTTGTTATACGCCGCTTGCAGCTTTGTAAACTTATTTGAAATATCCAGATACGCCGAATAAACGGAGCGCATAACTTGTACAATTTTCTTCACCAGCGGTTTTGCTTTCTTCTCCCGATACGACTTTGCTGATTCCATAACCGCCGCTTCTGGAAGCGTCTGCTCCGGATCTGCGGAAAAGTCTGCCGCCAGCTTCTCCATGTTCTTTACCATAGGAGCAAGTTCATTTATGCGCTTCTGGTATTTGTCCGCCTGTTTCTGCGCTTTCTCTGCTTCCTGCCGGGACTCCTGTAAATCTTCCTGTAAGGAACGAATCTCATCATCAACCTGTAACAACTGTTCATGCAAATCTTCGTTGATTTCTTGAAAAGCAGCGTTTTCTTCCTGCAATTCCGCTTTTTTCGCTTCCAGTTCTGCAACTTCCTTTGCTCGCTCCTTTTTCTCAAAATCCAAGACAGATAAATGCTTTTCATGTGTGCCTTTCTTCTCCCACTCAATCCCATGTTCCAGCATGACAGCGGCAAACTGTTCTTTCTCATAAGCCACCCACTGATTTAATTCCGTTTCCCGTCTTGTGCCGCCTTTAAATCCGAGAGCAGATAACGCCTGTTTCAAAGAAACTCTTGTATCAAGTCCCCGCTTGCTTCCTGTCGTATACGGTACAAAATCTATATGCAAGTGGGGCGTTGCTTCGTCCATATGAAGATAGGCACTGAACACCCTCAGCGTAGGATTTCGCCGCTGAAAGTCCTGCATATATTTATCCAACACCTTTACCGCAAGCTGTCCGTTCTCCGTTTTCGCTCCCATGTTGTCCTTATCCCCGATTTGCAGGATAATCTCATGGAATGGTTTTTCCTGCTTGCCGGAACGGATTTTCTCATAATAATCATCAATCCGGCGGTCACTTCTAGTCTGCTTCTCATTGTACTGGGCGAGTGCTTCATCAAACAATTCGTGATATACGTCCTTAATATTTTCGTTGCAGTATTCCACGTTCAGGCAGCTTCTCTCCGGGTCAGTATTCTTTGCATGGAATTTTCTGCTGTTATGGTTGACAGAGCCTTTTCCTGTCATAAAGCTGATTGTTCGCTTCAATCAATATCCTTTCTCCCTGTTCGGGTAATCAGCGCCGGATACGGCGCATAGGCTTTGTTACTTTCGCCGAAAGTAACGCAAAAGCACTTTTGACAGCCGTTCCGTCCATCAAAAGCTGCCTTTGCGCTCTGCCGAGGGCTTTTCCGTCCTACGGACGCGGCGGCTTCCAGCCGCTTTCTGACTTTCTCGTTGTCTGCTATCCACAGGAGCGTGACACGCTCCTGTCTGTTATCATCAAAGAGAAATTACCAGCGGAAGCTATCCGGCACTCCACGTTTTTCCAGATATTCCTGTCTGGCTTTTTCCCGTTCTTCCTGTGTGGGCGCAGTCTTATATTTCGCATATAATTCATGGTGCACCAGAGAATCCAATTTCTGCTCCAATCCCTGCCGGATTTCATTCAGACAATCATCATCTTCCATCAGATGATAGCGGAGCAACGATACAAACAATTCATAAGAAATTTGCACGTTCTTCATAAAAAATCCTTTCTGCGTCGGTTTGCGTCGATAGCGTCGATATTTTCTATACCAGCCCGCTGTAAAAAATACCGTCGCAACCGACGCATATCGTCGCTTTTACTCTCTCGGCTCAAGCCGTTTCAGAATAATCTTCCTTTCATGCCCCCGCTTATTGTCATAGAAAATTCCATAATCATTAAACAACTGGCTATTGACTACATTCAGCTTTCTGGAAAGCACGTTTGCCTGTATCTGCATATCCGGCAACTGGCTCACAAGTTCTGTTGCTGTCCCCTCCCATTCCGGCTTATCTTCTGTCAGAGAATTGTTGATTGCTTCCAGCAGGGGATTCGGCGGCTGTTTCCACAGTTCCGTTTCTGCCTTTTTGAATTTCCAGATGCAGCGCTCCCGATCAAACTCTATGGTCAGTTCCTGATCCGGCTGGTCACGCCCCACAATATCCAGCACCGCCTCATTGTCAGTGCACTTTTTCTTGTGCATGATAAACGCCCCGTCCGCCGCACCAAGCAGCCCATTTGTACCGGAAATCATATCAAAGCTGTCCTCGGATTCCAGCTTGTGCGTGTGATGAACCACCAGAAGGCAGATACCGTATTTATCGCTGAACGACTTTAACTTTGTCACAATCTCGTAGTCGCTGGAATAGCTGTATCTGTCCCCGCCGACCTCACGCACTTTCTGGAGCGTGTCAATGATAATCAGCCTTGCATCCGTATGCTCTTTCAGAAATTCCTCTAATTGTCTGTCTAAGCCCTCATTCAAGGTCTTTGCCTGTATCGCAAAGTACAGGTTATCCGCACATTCCACACCGAACATACAGGAGAGCCGCCGCTGAAGCCTTGCATAATCATCTTCCAACGCAAGATACAGCACCGTACCCTTTCGGACAGGATAATCCCACAGTGGAAGCCCCATTGCCACATGATAGGCAAGCTGTCCCATAAAGAACGATTTTCCAACTTTCGGCGCACCTACAAAAAGGTAAGTGCCGCCGTAGAGGAATCCGTCTACAACCGGCGTTCTCGGCGGATAGACAGTATCATACAGTTCCGTCATGGAAACGGTTTGAAGCCCGCCGCTCCCGGATTTCTCCGGGGTTTGTGCGGCTTGCAGATTGATTTGTGGTGTTTCATTTGCTATAATTTCATTGTGGTTTTTTGTATTCGGCTGTTCCCTATCTGCGCCAACAGATAATACAGGAGCAGTCGATTTCTTTGTTTCTGTCATTCATCTTCTCCTTTCAGACCGTCTAATGTGATTGCGATTACCTGTAACGTGTAGAGCAGTTCGTCATTGTCCGGGCTTAATGTTTCCAGCTGCTTCAATTCCTCGTAGCTAGCCTCCATTTGATTTTTCAGTGCCTTATACACCCTCGGATTGCCCTGTACCACTACATCCCGGCACAGCAACCGCCTTGTGATATAGTCCTGCTTCGTCAATCCCGACAGTGCCACCAAATCGTTAAGCAGCTTTGCTTCCTCGTCCGATACCCGGAACGCCACCGTATGATTGCGCCATCTTCCCTTGTAATCAAGTGCCTTATCCATTTTTTAGTCCTCCTTTGTCATTCGCTCCATTTCCAATCTTTCTGCCATTTCTGTCTGAACCGTAGGAAACAAGTGTGCATACCGGTATGTAATCTTCTCCGCTTCATGCCCCATGCGCTCCCCAATCGACAGTACCGAAAATCCCATGTTGATTAAGAGCGAAACTGCGCTGTGACGAATATCATGCACACGAATTTTCTTTACGCCTGCCTGTTTCGCCCCTCTCTCCATCTCGTGATTGAGATAGGATTTTGTGACGGTAAACAACCGCTCGTCCGGCTTAATGTCGTAAAGCATTTTGATATACTCCTGCATTTCCTCACAGAGAAAAGGCGGCATTTTGATTGTGCGGTTACTTTTCTTCGTCTTTGGGCTTGTAATAATATCCCGCCCTTTGGAACGGTGAAACGTCTTGCTGATTGTGACCGTCTGCTTCTCAAAATCGAAATCTGCCGGAGTGAGGGCAAGCAGTTCGCCGGAGCGCATACCGCACCAGTAGAGCATTTCAAACGCATAATAGGAACGGGGCTTATCCATCATGGCTTCGGAGAATTTCAGGTATTCTTCCTTCGTCCAGAAGTCCATTTCCTTTACAGCTTCGCTCCCAATCGTTCCCGCCCGTCTTGCCGGATTGTAGGGAAGATTGTAAAAGTTCACCGCATGGTTGAAGATCGCCGTAAGCTGTGCGTGTATCGTCCTCAAATAATCTGCGGAATAGGGCTTGCCTTTCTCGTCCTTATATGCCATCAGTTCATTTTGCCACGCTATCACATCTTTTGCTTCAATCTCTGCAATTTTGCGGTTTTCAAAGTATGGCAAAATCTTTGTCCGTATTACATGGCTTTTGGATTCCCATGTGCTTTCCTTGACACGCTGTTTCTTGTCGGCTTCATATACCTCAAAGAAACTGCCGAAAGTCATATCCAGCTTTGCACCCTGTTTGAGCATGGCTTCATGTTCCCAAGCTAACGCTTCTCTTTTTGTCGCAAAGCCCCTCTTTTGTGTTTGCTTCCTCTCTCCCTTCCAGTTGGTGAAACGATAGATAACCCTCCATCTTCCAGTTGCATTGTCTTTGTATACAGCCATCTTGTAATCACTCTCCTTCCTTATTCGCTGTAACAGACCTTTTTATGAAAAAATGTAGCGTTCACACGTCCTGTCACAGTCAGATAGCCCTGTTTCTGTAATTCTGTATTCAGTTCCCTTACAATCTGGTAGGCTTTTGACTTCGACACACGCAATTCCGCTGCCACTTCCTCCACTGTCATAAATGATTTTTCTGTCATTCAGTTGTTTTCTCCTTTCTAACTGTTTTTGTTTAAGTTCTGCGTATAGAATACTAAATAAATTCCGTTAAGTCAAGTGGTTTTCAAAAGAATCTTAACTTTTTTTATTTAAGTTATTCTTGCTATTTCTATTTCCTCATGCTATACTAAATTCAACAAATTTGTTTAGTATCGGAGGTTTGATTATGGCAATCGGCAAACGTATCAAATTTTTTCGCAATAGAAAAGGCATGACCCAAAAGCAGTTAGGCGAAATCCTCGGCTTCCTCGGAAAGACCTCTGATGTCCGTATGGCACAGTATGAATCCGAAGCAAGAGTACCGAAACATGACCTTGTAAAAGAAATGGCTAACCTTTTCGGTATCAGCACCCATGCACTCACTGTACCGGACATAGACACGAATATCGGGCTTATGCACACCCTTTTTGCGCTGGAAGATATGTACGGGCTGAAAATCGGTGAGATTGACGGGGAAATCTGCCTGCGTCTGGATAAGTCCGATTATTCCACCTATTCTTCCATGTTTAAAATGCTCCACGCATGGCAGTCGGAAGCCGCCAGACTGGAAAATGGAGAAATCACCAAAGAAGAGTATGACGAATGGCGGTACAAATATCCAGAACTTGACACGTACCAAATCTGGGCAAAGGTTCCTCCGCAAGAATTGTTTGACTTCATCAATGACGCCGCCAAAGAAGCAGAAAGTACAGACAAAAAAGAATCAAATCGCAAGAAGAAAAAATGAACGTAAAAAACCTTACCCATTTTCAGTTGCCATTTCTGAAAATCAGTAAGGTTTTTCTGCTATTGAAGTATTCTTTTATTCAGTGAGTGATACTTAAAATGTTGCCAAATCGTTGCCAACACCTAAACAAATTTGCTTGCAACCCGCATAAATACTGGATTTCTCAATCCCATTTCATCACTCGAATTCTATCGTTCCCGGCGGCTTACTCGTCAAATCATAAAATACGCGATTAACGCCCTTTACTTCATTGATAATCCGGCTCATCACCCGATTCAACACCGCATACGGAACCTCTGCTGCTTCTGCGGTCATAAAATCAATAGTATTTACCGCTCTGAGCGCCACAGCGTAATCATAAGTTCTTTCATCACCCATAACGCCGACACTTCTCATATTCGTAAGTCCGGCAAAATACTGTCCGATGCTTCGATCCAGTCCGGCAAATGCAATCTCTTCCCGGTAAATTGCATCTGCATCCTGCACGATTCTTACCTTTTCTTCCGTCACTTCGCCGACGATACGCACGCCGAGTCCCGGTCCCGGGAATGGCTGACGGAACACAAGATGCTCAGGAATCCCAAGCTCCAGACCCGCCTTTCTCACTTCATCCTTAAAAAGATCACGAAGCGGCTCTATAATTTCTTTGAAATCCACGCACTCCGGCAATCCACCTACGTTATGATGAGATTTGATCACCGTAGACTCTCCACCGAGTCCACTTTCTACCACATCCGGATAAATCGTTCCCTGCACAAGGAAATCTACAGCTCCGATTTTCTTTGCCTCTTCTTCAAATACACGGATAAATTCTTCACCGATAATCTTTCTCTTTTTCTCCGGCTCGGACACACCGGCAAGCTTATCATAAAATCTCTGCTGTGCATTGACACGGATAAAATTCAGATCATAATCACCTTCCGGTCCAAACACAGCTTCCACTTCATCCCCTTCATTTTTTCTAAGAAGACCATGATCTACAAATACACAAGTAAGCTGAGAACCGATTGCCTTAGACATCAAGACTGCTGCCACGGACGAATCCACACCACCGGACAATGCGCATAACACTTTTCCGTTTCCTACTTTTTTTCTGATTTTAACAATAGAATCTTCCACGAAAGAATCCATTCTCCAGTCTCCGGAACATCCGCAAACACCAAGCACAAAGTTCTTTAACATTTTCGTACCTTCTACTGTATGAAGGACTTCCGGATGGTACTGGATTCCGTACAGGCCTGCTTCTGCATTTTCTGTTGCTGCCACCGGACAATCCGCCGTATGCGCAGTAATCTCAAAGCCTTCTGCCACTTCGAAAATCGTGTCAAAATGACTCATCCAGCATGTCGTTTTTTCAGACACTCCCTGAAATATTTTTGAGGATGTCTTATCTACCAATACTTCTGTCTTTCCATACTCCCTTACATCGGCTCTTGCCACCTTACCGCCGAGCACATGCTGCATAAGCTGAGCTCCGTAGCAAAGGCCAAGTACAGGTATCCCAAGTTCAAATAATTCTTTAGAACAAGTCGGAGAATTTTCTTCATAACAACTATTCGGGCCTCCGGTCAAAATGATTCCTTTTGGATTCATTTCTTTAATCTTTGCAAGGTCTGTTTTATAAGAATAAATCTCACAATACACATGACACTCTCTGACGCGCCTTGCCACAAGCTGATTATACTGGCCGCCAAAATCAATGACTATCACTAATTCTCTCTTCACAAACACTCCTCCTATAGCTTCATATATCAAAATGGTTCATCTCTTTTAAGAGTTTTTATTATACGTCACTCTGTCTTCATTTGCAAGTAATTTCCTTGAAAAACACCACTGTGTGGCCTACTGCGGCTTACAAATAAAGTCTTATATATAACAAAACACTGCAAAGCCAACAGCGTCCTTGCAGTGTTTGATTTCTTTATTCATTTTAATTATAATCCCGTTTACCAGTCTGTATAAAGATCAATCGTTCCTTTTGCACAGCCTGTATCATACACCTTGCCCGGGCCAAGAGAAGTTTGTACCACTTGTCCTCTGCTGTACTCATCAAGATGTGCCGCTACACAGATGTAATTGGAGCTGTCTCGGATCGTTCCATCGGAAGCGACATGACGTCCCGGAATCTTTAACCCATATCCCGGCAGTACCCTCTGTGAATAATAGGTTTCTCGGTGACCGTTAAAATACACAACTCCAACCCACGGGTTCAACTGCCCCGGACCGGAAGGATAGTTATATTTCTTATTCGATGAAGAGCCGCCTGAGCTTGAGCTGTTATTCGAATTATTTCCTGTTCCCGAATTTCCTGACTGACCGGAAGAATCAGAAGATGGTGCCTTCTCTGCTTTTGCAGCTTCTTCCTTCTTCTTTTCCTCTGCCGCTTTTAATTCTTGAATCTTAGTCTGTAATTCACTGAGGTCTGTAGAAGTTGCTGCTGCTTTTACTTTCAAGCTCTCCTTTTGCTGTGAAAGCTGTTCTTCCGTTTCTTTATAAGATTCTTTTTGTTCTTTCAGATGAGTTTCCTCTTCTTCAATCGCCTCACGAAGCGTCACAAGCTCTGTCAGCATATCTCTGTCATAGTCACTTACTGTCTGAACAAAATCGATTTTATTTACGAAATCTGTCAGATTATCTGCCGAAAAAATCATACTCAGCATTGTAGCACTGTCATTTTCATAAATGTATTGGATACGAACCTTCATATCCTCATATTGTGCTTCTTCATTCTTCTTTGCAATTGATAACTGCTCCTGCGTCTTAATGATATCGCCTTCCATAGACTCCATCTTTGACTCATTTTCTGCAATCTTATTGCTGATCTCCAAAAGTTCCTGATTGATACTATCCAGCTCATTCTTCAGATCAGAGGACTGTCCTTGGGCATCCTCCAGTTCATCCGCACGGCTGACGGAAACCGGACAGAGAGTATACACGGCACATACACAAGCTAATATTATTGCTAACCGTTTTTTTAATCTCATTTTCATACTGTTTTCCTTAATCATCATTGTTTATTGGGTTACAAAATTTTTTCGTGTTTTACTACTATACTATTTTTCCGCCTTTTTGTCAAATCTGGCGCCTTTTCACCCGTAAATCTCCCCATAAACTCAGCGTTTACAGGACTTCTTCCCATTCTTTTTCTTTAAATCCTGTCAGCACAAAATCTTCACCTACAATGATCGGACGCTTCACCAGCATTCCGTCTTCAGCAAGCAATTGATACTGCTCTTCTTCGGTCATATTCGGAAGCTTATCCTTCAATGACATGCTTTTATACAGCATACCGCTTGTGTTAAAAAATCTTTTCAGTGGAAGTCCGCTTTTTTTATGCCATTCTTTCAATTCTTCTACTGTTGGATTTTCTTCCTTAATATGACGGTCTGTGTATTCTACACCTCTTTCATCCAGCCATTTCTTTGCCCGCTGGCAAGTTGTACATTTTGGATATTCTACAAATAACATATGCTTATCCCCTTTCATATATTCATCTTTTTGTATTTCCAATGAAAAATAACACTGCAAGTCTATCCTGACAGTCCGAGATACCACTGTATAAGCTTCTCTCCTGCCGTAAGACTGATGATCATTCCTTCACAGAGAAATGGTCCAAACGCAATCTCACTCTTTCGCGTCTTTCTTTTATTTTCCTGCCTGTTCACACACATCTGCACGAAAATATAACTTCCTGCTGTCATAAATGCAATAACTGCCGCAGTCAGTATGAGCCTCCAGCCCAGAAACAACCCTCCCGCCGCCATCAGCTTCACATCTCCGCCACCAAATGCGCCCTTGGTGATAACTGCTACCATAAGCAGCGGCGTACTCACACACAGAACGTCAAATATCCCTGACGCAAAGCTTCCTCTCCCTGAAATGAGCCTGTCTATAACTGCCAGCACAGCAATCAGCAACACACAGAGATTCGGTATCCTCTTCTCCTTTATATCATAAATAGCGACAACTGCCAAGGCTGTTACAAATAAAAAATTTATCATATATTTTTCGGATTCGCACTTTTATCGTTCCCCTTACTCAGTATAACTTATACTCAAACTTTGCGGCAAGAGCGAAAATATTCGTCTCTCGAAATGCTTCCAATGTACGAATCAATTCTTTGAATATACTAAAAAAACTCTATCTTTCGATAGAGTTTTCAGTGACTCCAAGGGGAATCGAACCCCTGATTCCAGCGTGAGAGGCTAGCGTCTTGACCGCTTGACCATGGAGCCATTATTTCGTACGACTTGTTTCGTACTTGCCTATTATAACAAAGATATTCCAAATAGGCAAGTACTTTTTCTTATTTTTTTAATTTTCTTCAATTGCAAATTTTTTCTATACTTTTCTATATTTCTATATAGTTTCCTTCGAATCTTCTTGTTCCTCATCCTTTTTCTCCATTAGAGACGAAATTATTTTCTCCGGAACCATAAGCTCTAACTGCTTCTGGCAATTTTCTATGATCACTTCATCATGAGAACCGCCAAACTCACCATCCAGCGTCCACGGAATTTCTTCTAACGACTCAAAGGTAATCTTTCCGGTCTTGAATGTATACATGTGTTTTGTATCAATCTGCTCAATTAAAAGTGCCGCTATAATTTCCTGCAATGCAATCGGATTCTTCGGTGTCTTAATAAGAGTCACTTCAAAAAGTCCGTCATCAAATACGACCTGTTTCCCGATCATATTACGGAAACCACCGACTGATCTTGAGTTTGTCACCATTCCTAAGATAAACTCGTCCTCAATTACTTCTCCGTCATGAGTCACCTTAATTCTATAAGACGGTACATTAAACAGCCTCTTGGTTCCCTCAAGAACATACGCAAGATGCCCCAGCAGATTCTTCATTTCCTGTTTTGTCTGATAAGAGACATCTGTGAAAAGTCCAAATGCTGCAATGTATACAAACACATCCTCATTAAACCTTCCCACATCACAGGAGAATTTTGCCCCGTTGACTGCATTATCTGCAGCTCGCAAAAGATCCTTCGGAATATGAAGGCTATTTGCAAAATCGTTCGTTGTTCCCGTAGGAATATAGCCGATCGGCTCTCTTTCTTCCCTCTTCATCATTCCGGTAACAACTTCATCCAATGTTCCGTCACCACCGCTGCATACGATCAGCTCATAGTCTTCTGAATGATATTCCAGTATCTTTTTATACGCATCCTGATAAGCCTGCGTCGGATAAATCGTCACCTCATATCCTGCTTTTACAAATATATCCACAATATCAGAAATCTTTGGTTTTAATAGTCCTTTTCCAGCATGTGGATTATAAATAAATAATAATCTTTTCATTCTCTGTCATCTCCTATTATTACGAAAGAAGGGCATATATTATGCCCTCCTTATTCCCATCAACTTCTATATCCTTTTATTATTTATTAGCAACTAAAAATGCTTCTACGCCATTTACAGCCTGTTCCTCATCTTCCCCTTCAGCCTCGACAGTAAGGCTTTCTCCGGTACAAAGTTCTAAGCTCATCATACCCATGATACTTTTTGCATTGATCTTCTTATCATTCATTTCAATAAAGATCCGGCTCTTGTACTGACTTGCTTCCTGTACAAGATGAGCAATTGGACGCATTTCCATATCCATACTGTTTCGAATAGTAACCGGTTTTCTAACCATAATACTTCCTCCTTATTGTGCCCTTAACTTCTCTGCAATTTCACTTAACCTTCGCAGCCTGTGATTCACGCCTGATTTTCCCACAGGATGTTCAAGCAATCCTCCCAGTTCTTTCAACGCCACTTCCGGATTCTCAAGACGTGTAAGGGCAACGTCTCTTAAACCATCCGGTAATTTATCAAACCCCAGCGTATCCCGTATATACACAATATCTTCAAGCTGCCGCACTGCTGCCGAAACGGTCTTGTTAATATTGGCTGTCTCGCAGTTCACTTTCCGGTTCACGGCGTTTCTCATCTCCTTGAAAATCCGCACGTTTTCCAGTTTCATCAACGCCACATGAGCTTCCATCACATTTAGTATATCTACAATATGCGCGCCTTCTTTTAAATATACAACATAATTTTTCTTACGCTGCACAACCTTGGCACTCACATCGAAACTATTCATGATTTCCTGCAGACTCTCCGCTGTTCCTTCCGAACTGCATACAATTTCAAAATGATATGCCTTTCTCGGATCACTCATAGAGCCTGCCGCTATAAAGGCTCCTCTTATGTAAGCCCGCTTACAGCAAACTGCCTGAACGCTTGCGTTCTTAACTGCCATAAGCTCCTCTCCTTTAAAATACAGCGAATAATTCCAGCTGTCTTTTATCGGATTATGGCGAACTACGATATTCGTATCTATATTAAACGTTTTTTTCATTAATGTAAAGCATTTTCTTGCAACTGGAAGATTTTCCGTATGAAAAGCCAACAGGCATTCACCATGCCTATCCTCTGAAAATTCTCCGCACACATGGGCGATCGCTGACAGCTCTGCAAGGTTGCAATGTCTTGCCTTCGCGTAATGTTCACATAATTCTTGTTTGATCTCTCCTGAAAACGACATCTTTTCCCTACCTCGCCTTGGTCACTGCATCTTTCTCGATATCACGATGTTCAATGCGGACACCGTACTGTTCCTGGCAATTGATCGCCTCATAAAGTGCATTTGCCAATGTCACTGACCGGTGTTTGCCTCCGGTACAGCCGATCGCAATCACAAGCTGAGTCTTTCCTTCTGCAATATAATTTGGAATAAGAAATTCTACCATGTCAACAAGCTTCTTCAGAAATTCTACCGCCTTTTCATTGTCCATGACATAGTCTCTCACTCCCTTGTCATTTCCGCTCTGGGGACGGAGTTCTTCTATATAATAAGGATTCGGAAGGAAACGAACATCAAACACAAGATCCGCATCGCTTGGAATTCCATACTTGAATCCAAACGACAACACCGTCACATAGAGATTCTTATATTCTTTATTTTCCACAAAGACTTTGCTCAACTGCCTTTTCAGCTCTCTTGTTAACATATGACTGGTATCAATAAGATAGTCCGCTTTATCTTTTAAATATTGAAGTTCTTTTCGCTCTTTTTTGATTCCTTTATCGACACGTTCCTGATTACCTGACAGCGGATGGAATCTTCTTGTCTCTTTATAGCGTTTGATCAACACATCGTCACTGGCCTCAAGGAACAGAATCTCATATTCAAACTTCCTCTCATCCAGATCTTTCAGTACTTTCTCAAGCTCTTTAAAGCTGTGTCCGCTTCGAATATCAACACCGAGAACTGTTTTATTCATTTCTGCCCCCGGCGTGTGAAGGGAGTCTGCCAAAATTGGGATCAATGGTACCGGAAGATTATCCACACAGAAATATCCCATATCTTCCATCATTTTAAGCGCTGTACTTTTTCCTGCTCCCGACATTCCAGTCACAATTACAAATCTCATTTTAGAATTCTCCTAATCTCTTCACTTCCGTTTCCAGCCTTACGCCGAACTTTTCTTCTACTCTATCCTGCACCTGACGGATTAACTCTGCAATATCTGCCGCAGTCGCTTGATCTTTGTTGATCACAAAACCGCAATGTTTTTCAGAAACCTGCGCGCCTCCTACTTGAAATCCCTGAAGACCGGATTCCTGAATCAGCTTACCGGCAAAATATCCTTCCGGTCTTTTAAATGTACTTCCGGCACTTGGGTACTCCAACGGCTGTTTTGTTGTTCTTCTTTCTTTTAAGTCGTCCATCACTGCTTTGATTTCTTCCGCATCTCCTGCTTTAAGCTCAATCTCCGCCTCAAGTACAATATAGTCCTTCTTTGCGATAATGCTTGTTCGATATCCCAATTCCAGCTCGTTTTTCTGCAGCGTGATCCTCTCGCCTTCTCTGGTCAATACGGTCACACTCTTCAGCACATCTTTCATTTCTCCACCGTACGCACCGGCATTCATCACGCAGGCTCCGCCCAATGTTCCCGGAATTCCCGCTGCGAACTCAAACCCTGTCAGCTTCTCTTCCAACGCACGGTTGGCAACTGCCGAAAGCAATGCGCCTGCCTGTGCCCTGATCACATTACCTTCACATTGAATATCATTTAACTGACGGAACAGTTGTATAACAACTCCCCGGTATCCTTGATCTGACACGAGAAGATTACTTCCATTTCCCATAATGTAGCAAGGCATTTCATACTTTGCACAGCATTTCAGCACCCAGCTAAGTTCTTCATAATTCTTTGGCGTCACAAAGAAATCTGCCGAACCTCCCACTCGGAACGTCACGTGATTCTTCATCGGCTCCTCTGGTTTT
This sequence comes from Dorea sp. CAG:317, assembly GCA_000433535.1. Taxonomy (GTDB): domain Bacteria; phylum Bacillota; class Clostridia; order Lachnospirales; family Lachnospiraceae; genus Dorea_D. The sequence continues at coordinate 82,198 of FR892655.1, read as the reverse complement.
ATCTGATCTTCATCCAGCACTTTTACAAGTGCCTCATAAAATATTTTATTCATAATAGAAAAACGCTCCTTATTATTGCATACTTCAATTCCATGATACATCATACAATAAATATCTCCTAAATTCAACGTACTCTTGCAAATTAAGGGAAAATGCGATATATTATTGACGTATAAACTATTATCATATTTTAGAAAAAAGGAGTGATTTATCATTGGACTCGGGTGACGTCACGCAGCTTATTATTTTAATTATTCTATTAATGCTTTCTGCTTTTTTTTCATCAGCAGAAACTGCACTGACAACAGTTAACAGAATCCGTATCCGCAGCCTTGCTGATGATGAAAGCAAGCGCGCAAAAACAGTTTTAAAAATAACCGATAATTCCGGTAAAATGTTAAGTGCCATATTGATCGGCAACAATATTGTCAATGTAGCAGCCGCCTCTATTACTACAAGTCTGGCTTACAGTCTTGGCGGTTCTGCCGTTGCAATTGCCAACGCGGTAATCACGATTGCAATCCTCTTATTTGGAGAGATCACACCGAAGACTACAGCGACAATCCATGCTGAAAAGCTGGCTCTTATCTACGCACCGATCATTAGTATATTTATGAAGATCATGACACCTGTGATCTTTATCATCAACGGTTTATCCAACGCGGTGCTCCTGCTTCTGCGCATTGATCCGAATGCTAAGAATCAGACAATGACAGAAAACGAGCTCCGTACTATCGTGGATGTCAGCCATGAAGATGGAGTGATCGAATCAGACGAGAAGGAAATGATCTACAATGTGTTTGACTTAGGCGATGCCAAAGCCAAAGACGTCATGGTTCCTCGTGTACATGTAACATTTGCAGACGTAAACACTACTTACGAGGAATTAATTGAAATCTTCCGAGAAGATAAGTTTACAAGACTTCCTATCTTCGAGGACAGTACCGATAACGTCATCGGTACCATTAATATGAAAGACTTGCTGTTATTTGACAATACGAAGGAATTTCATATTCGAGATATCTTAAGAGAAGCTTATTTCACTTATGAATATAAGAATATCTCCGAACTTTTAGTAGAAATGAGAGAAGCTTCCTTTAACATTGCAATCGTTCTTGATGAATATGGTGACACCGCAGGTCTCATTACACTGGAGGATATCCTGGAGGAGATCGTAGGTGAAATTCATGACGAATACGACGAAAATGAAGAAGACTTCATCAAAGAAATCGGCGAACGAGAATATATGATTGAAGGCTCTACGAATTTGGACGACTTAAATGATCGTCTGGATCTTCAGTTGGAATCGGAAGACTACGATTCTCTCGGAGGCTTTATCATTGAACATCTGGACCGCCTTCCGGAAGAAGGGGATTCTATCACTACCGAAGACGGACTTCGCCTTGTGGTGGAATCTTTAGATAAAAACCGAATTGAAAGCGTACACGCTTACTTACCGGAACCGTCTGTCGAGACCGAAGACGATGATTCCGACAATTAAAACAGAAGTTAAAAAGATTTCGACAAACTATCCATATTACAAAAAAGGGACATTCCACACAAGGCAATGTCCCTTTTATTCTACTCCTGCAAAACCAGAGGAATCTCTATGATAACTCTTAAGTAAATATCTAACTGATGATCAACGTATCATACCCGGCTTTGCGAAGGTTTTGTTCCAACCGGACTGCTTCCTCCAAATTATCATATCCGCCTGCCTGAACACTGATAAACGGTCCCGAATCATCAAGGAAGGCCGGAAATCCTCTTCCTTGAAGTTCTTCCATAAGTCGCTGTGCATAGTTCCAATTCCGAAACAGTCCTACCTGCACACGATAATAAGGTTTCGCCCCTTCCGGCTTTAACGTATCTAAAATGCCATCCGCAATCGCCTGCGCAATGGCTTCAAAATTTTCATCGAAGAGCTGATTGTCGGTATCCGAATTAATAAACCCCACTTCTACAAGAACAGCCGGCATCTCTGTCTTCTTAAGGACAACAAGATTCGGCCTTGCTTTCACTCCCAGATTAACAAATCCTATTGTTTCTAATTGCGCATTGATATTCTGCGCCATCTCATATTTGATTCCTGACAGATCATACACCAGACTTTCCACGCCGGACACCTGGTTGTCTGTCGGAAATGAATTCCGATGGATTGACACAAAATAATCCACATCCGCTTCATTTGCTTCCATAGCCTTTTCATAGGGTGTTTCATATACATCTGTTGTTCGTGTATATTCCACATCAATCCCCTGATTCTGTAATATCTCCCCAATTTCCAACGCTAATTTCAAGGTATCATCCTTTTCCCTGCGTCCGTTGTATACAGCCCCCGGATCTCTGGCACCACCGTGTCCTGCATCTAACATAATTGAATAAGGCATTATCCTCACACCTCTTACCTGTTGCTTCTCTTATGTAACATATGCAAGACCTTCCCCGCTTGTTACTGATTTCTACACCATTTTCATCCGGCGCGCCATCATACCTTCAATATCCTTGTAAAAGCTCACCATAGCTTCTTGATAAATCTGCTCCTTCACCACACAATTTTCTACATTGCAAGTTTTGCATCGGTTCTTTTTTTCTCTCTTTAATCGAAAATAAAGACTTCTTAATAAATTCGAATTCTGCGTATTAGCCACATCTAAATACTGTCCCAGCAGCTTCTTGTCTCCCCTCGTAATTGCTGCATCAAAAGCGTGGCGAATTGCCCGTTCAACTCTGGACGACGTCGTATCATGTCTGTGTGCAATATCATTGTATAAAGAACAGATCTTCCCTTCTGGATAGTAAGGATCCGTGTCAAACAATTCAATCGCATCACAAATGTAAGTAAGGCCTTTGGCACTGGCTGGCATTCCAATGCGCAAAAGTACGTCCATTGTATCGTCTCTCATGTTTTTCCTCATTCCTTTCTTTCACGGAAAATATTCCGACTTTTTCCACAAAAAAACAAAAAATAGCTCTTCAACTTTTACATGATTACTCTCATAGTTTACGCTATAATACAATCATTGTCAACAAACATCTTGTAAATATATGTTGATTTTACAAGTTTCTTGTAGTATACTGTTTAAGTAAAGGTGAAACAGGTATTATAATATACAAGGAGATTCTTAATGGAAATTGGTAACAAACTGCGATCCCGTCGAACAGAACTCGGACTCTCTAGAATTGAGCTTGCCGAACAGATTCATGTCACTGCTTCTTCAATCGCAAACTATGAAAATGGAATTAGCTATCCGAAGCCTGATACTCTGATTGCGCTTATACTCGCTCTTAAGATTGATGCAAACTACCTATATCAGGATTATCTTACAAACAACAAGATCAGTGAATATTTCGGTCACGAATTAAGCCCCGATGAGCAGGAAGCTTTATTTAAATACCGAAGACTCAGCGAATCCGGAAAGCAAAATGTACGTCAGACGATTGATGAAGAATACATCAAAAGCACATCTAAAGACTGGGTGGAATTCCCCTGCGCCTTTCCGGGAATGCGAAGAATCAACTCCGGTTTTCTCTTCCCCGAAGAACACAAGCGCATACGATTCCGAAAAAAATATTCCCTTCCCGGCATGGAATATTGTCTGCAAATACAGATTGACCGTTATGAGCCTGTATTTAAGAAATACGATATCGTTGCTCTCAATCATAAATCGGCAAAGCACAATGAAATCGGTCTTTTTCGTCTAAATAACGTATATTACCTGCGCATAATGCACAACGCCAATGGCATTCGCCGCCTTCGCTCTCTAAATGCGAATGATACAGATGTTGACATTCGTCCGGAGGATAATTTTGAATGTCTAGGAACAATCATCGGACGAATCTATGGCACATATGAACTTATTTCCTGCAAGGAAGACAAAGAAAAGACTCCGTGGATC
>FR892655.1:57902-78222 GCA_000433535.1 Dorea sp. CAG:317 | reverse complement strand
CGGTACATAACGGAGTCTTTTCTTGTATTTATTTGCTTCTTTTAATTATCTACGTCTTCTCCGGCCAGCTTCAAAATCTCGGCAATCTGTTCTTCCCCGATTCCAAGACGTTCCGCCAGCTCATCGACAGCCACTTTTCTTCCCAATTCTTCCGTCATAGAACGAATTGCCTCATCCAATTCAGATACTTGCTCTACCATTCGTTTATCCTGACGCTTCATCTCTGTCTGTTCTTCAATGAGCGCCAACATCCCCGCCCGCACTTCTTCCATCACCAAAGCATCCTGCGCCTCGGGCATTTCAGACAGCGCCTGCATAAGACTTACATTTCCTTCCTGGATCACATCACCGATAAAGACCTGGGGATGATTCAGCTTCCTTGCCTCTTCAACGACTTTCGGGAAAAGTGATGCCATTCGCAGTTCTGCCTCGCCGTCCTCTCTCATTTCTTTAAGTTCCATGAGATACGACTCTACATACTTCTGCTCTTCTTCGCTAAGGGGAGGAAGTTCCGCAGGCTCCTGCTCTGCTTCTCCTCCTTGTACCGCAGTGTTATTTTTCTCAAATCCACTGACTGCTACCTTTTGTGAAAGCAAGTATTCACAGACAAGCTGTAACTGCTCCTTGCTCAAACAATCTTCCTCAAAGTAGTTTTCCACTTCTTCCCGCGTAATCTTCTGTCCCCCTGATTTCGCAAGTTCTAAAACTTTCTGTAATTTCTCCTGAAACTCTAATCTGTCTGACACAGCTTACGTCCTCCACCTATCTTACATCCTTATTTTTCTTCGATTGCCATGATCATATCTACACGAGTCTGATGTCTTCCTCCCATAAATTCTGCGTCCAACCACTCATCGATGATCATCTTTGCCATCTCAATTCCGATCACTCTCGCTCCAAAAGCAAGCACATTTGTATTGTTATGCTGTCTGGATAATTTTGCTGAATATGGCTCAGAGCACACAACTGCTCTTACTCCTTTTACCTTATTAGCCGCAAGGGAAATACCGACGCCTGTTCCGCAGATTAGTATTCCAAGGTCAACTTCTCCTGCCACAACTGCACGTCCGACTTTTTCACCAAACTCCGGATAGTTACAGCTTTCATGGGTGTCTGTTCCGTAGTTCACAACTTCACAGCCCTTTTCTTTCAGATATTCAACAACCTCATTCTTCATTTCTACTGCTGCATGATCATTTCCTATTCCTATTTTCATATTATTAAACCTCAACTTCCATTCGTATTCTTTTTATATTATAATGGGTAAAGATTGAATAAGCAATACATGTTTAAAAAGGAGCGTTTGATATGATCAAATATATAGCCAGCGACCTCGACGGAACTTTACTGCACAACGGTGCTCAGCAGCTTCCCGAAGAGATCTTCGATTTGATCCGCGCATTGAAATCGCGCGGTATACATTTTATAGCCGCCAGCGGACGTCAATACTATAATATGTACCGTATGTTTGAACCTGTACAAAATGATATATCTTACATTGCGGAAAATGGTTCCTTATGTATTCATAATCACGAAATCATTTCCCGCGGTGTGATCGACAGAGACCTCGGTCTTCGAATCATTGAGGCTTCACGGCAATATGATTCCTGCAATTGTCTCGTATCCTGCGAAGATCACTGCTACACAGATTCAAAAGACGAGCATTTTATTTCTCACATATTGAATACAATCAAATACGATATGGTCGTCGTTGATGATCTGAAGCAAATCCAAAAACCATTTTTAAAAATTGCCATGTGCGATTTTCATACCCCGGATAAACTTCTTCCTTTCTTTAAGAATCAATTTCGCTCTGAGATCAAAGTTGTAACTTCCGGAAATATATGGGTGGATTTCATAGCGCCAAATGCAAATAAGGGGCAGGCTCTTTCGAACCTTCTTGCCCATCTCCATCTGTCAGCATCTGATGGAATTGCCTTTGGAGACCAATATAATGATCTTGAAATGCTTGAGCTCGCCGGAACCGGATATGCCATGAAAAATGCTGCGCCCGGCGTATCTGATCATGCCGATAAAGTTACCGAGTCAGCCGAACGCATTATGCGCGAGATTCTTAAGACACAATAATATTTCTTTCACTTAATCAAAAAAGAGTTCTCTTTCGAGCAATGTCATTAAGTTAAAACATTGAATTGAATGGTTCTTTGTAACAGAGATGGTAGAATTGAATTCTGCTATCTCTGTTTTTCTATTTCAAAGCACAGCAATTAGACAGATTTTCATCTGTCTAAAAAATAAATATTCAATTAAGCAATTTTATGCTACTCTGTATAAGAAACCATGAAATATTTTTGCGGTTAGATTGCGTTCTCTGTGCCTACCTGGTCTTATTGGCACAAGATTTCTTGCAATTATGGTTTCTAAATCGGGTGATGTTGTTTCTCCATGATAAAATTTTCTGCACATATGTACTGCAACTGAAAAGTTTGCTTTATATGTATGTTTTCTTTGTTTTTTCTCAATGACTACGTGCGAGGTAATCATTTCTGCAAAGTTATACATAATTAAATGTACATAAATTTCTTGTTTGATACACATCACCTTTTTTGAATGAAAATTTAACATTCCCACTGTATATTTGAGATTCCGAAAAGATGTTTCACCCCCCATCTTCTTGCATATAAATCTTTTATAGTTTTCGCAGGATATTCAATTCTACTTAAATTTGTAAGAACAGTCTCATAAGTATCTTCCGTGATTTTAAAGCGTACAATTCTAAAATTTAGTTTGTAGAATTGTATAGGGTCATTTTTTCGGAGTTTGTTCGAGAGAAAATCAAACGGTGTACTGTGCGGAATAAATTTATAGTGATTTTTATCTTTTGCAAAAGTTCTTTCGCTTCATTTGTCTGCTTTCGTGTTAATTTTAAAGATATGTCAACATCAAACTCTTCTTCATCTGGAAGCTCAAAACCATTCTTCATTCCGTTTGTCCCATCTCTGATACGGATTAGAAAAAACCAACCTTTTTCTTGTATATGTGCCATGTTATTGTAGGACTCATATCCTCTATCGGCTATTAAAAGTGCTTTTGAAATATTTGAACGATCGACCATCTCCTGTAAAGCAGCGTGTTCATTTGTATTCATTTTCCCTTGAATCACAACATCCGTATACAAACGTTTTTCTAAATCATAAAGGGCATTTAGATGGAGAAGATTATAGGGCTTTTGCCCATTAGTTCCAGAATGATAAGATGTTCTATCATCAGGATTTGTTGCTATTTGTATATCCGTTCCATCCACAGCAAGAACCGCCATGTTCTCCTTTGTTCTTTTCAAAATCCTGAATGTAAATCCATCAAAAATAGCCTTGAAAGCTTCGGGTTTTATTTTTTGCCGTTGTTGAACGAAGGCAGATGCAGATGGTAAATCTGATGTGTTAAAGGAATCAATAAGTTCATTTGTAAGACTTTTGCTTTCCATTCCAATGATGCTTTTAATGATAGTGGAAAATGGAAGCTTGCGATTTCTTGAGAAATCATGCCCAGAATTCCTAATGTAATCCGTTAGGTTATTAGAAAGTAGTTCAATTTCAGAAAGTAAAAATTTTTTGATTTGTTTTGGTTTCATATATGTCCTCCTTGCAATCAAGATTTTCTTAATTACAAGGGCAGCTCTCGCTACCTCATCAATTATTCAGTAGCGAGAGCTGCCACATATGTTCAACCTTATGTCAACACTTTTTGAAAAAATCAGAAAAAAAGACCTCTATACCATCTCTGGTATAGAGATCTTAAATCGTCATCTTAACTTAATGACATTGCTCTTTCGAGAACTCTTTTTTGCTGTTTTATATCTATATCTGTTCTTTGCTCTTATTCTTCCGGAACTACGATCAGATCTTTTGTGAAGTGGTTCAGAACTTCACATCCATCTTCTGTGATGATTACGAGGTCTTCGATACGAACACCGATCTCTTCGTCTGGGAGATAGATACCCGGCTCAACAGAGAAGCACTGTCCTACCTGAATGATATCCTCGTTGATAGAAGATACATCACCGAACTCATGGTCTTCCATACCAATAGAGTGACCTGTTCTGTGTGTGAAATATTTTCCAAATCCTTTTTCTTCAATGTAGTTTCTGCATGCTAAGTCAACATCACACATTCTGTTGCCTGGTTTTGCTGCTGCAAGACCTCTTGCCTGAGCTTCTTTTACTACTTCATATACTTCTCTTGCTCTATCAGATACTTCACCGATAAATACAGTTCTTGTCATATCTGAACAGTAGTTATCAAGAATACCACCGATATCAAGCACTACAGAATCTCCACGTTTTCCTTTTGTATTGTCTGTTACGTGGTGCGGGTCAGCTCCTGATCTTCCATAACCTGTGATTGGATCGAAAGATACGTCAGAGTGTCCTGCCTTCTTATACATATCGCGAACGATTGCATTCAGTTCAAGCTCTGTATATCCTTTTACAACCATAGGGATAAGCTGCTCCATGATCTTGTCATTCTCTAAAGAAGCCTTTCTCATTAACTCCTGTTCATGCTCATCTTTGATCATTCTTACATAGTCAACGATTGGAGAACCATTTACAAATTTGCTTCCAGCTCCTAATTCCTGAAGTCTGATTAAGAATCTGGATGGCCATGTCTTATCGATACCAACTGTTTTGTCTTTCTCGATGAACTGGCTTAAGATCTCAACGCCGTCCTGGATATCGTTATACCATACAAGTTCTACTCCAAGATCTTCATCCTGTGGGAATAATTCGTTGATCACCATTTTGTGATTTCCATTTACGTTAAGTAATAATGCTAACATTCTCTCACCTGGAGCGATTTTCTTTCCTACAAGGTAATAAATCGCCAGTGGGTCAGAGATAATGAGCTGTGGCACATCATGCTCTTCCATTGATTTTAAAATTCTGCCTAATTTTCCTGCATCCATCATAGTAGCATTCCCTCCTAATTGTATTGTGCATTTACTTTATTATGTATTGTGCATTTTCCCTTGCACTATCTTTTGATTATAGTCTTCTTTATGCAATCTGTCAATATTTCCAAAGAAAAAGTGAGATATATCTATCATATATCCCACTTTCTATTATTCCTATATTATCTAAACCGAACAGCCGTTTTCGACTTATTCCTCTACAAGTACTTCTTCTGCCTCTGCTTCACTAATAAGCTCCAGTGTACCTGCCTGTTTTACGGTTTCTTCTTCCATTTCTTCCGGAAGTTCTGCTTCTTCTGCTTTGACTGCATTAGAATCCAAACGGATATCACGGTATTTGTTCATACCCGTACCAGCCGGAATATGTTTACCGATGATAACATTTTCTTTCAGACCTACCAATGGGTCGATCTTACCTTTGATTGCTGCTTCTGTCAGAACTTTTGTAGTCTCCTGGAAGGACGCTGCTGACAGGAAGGAGTTGGTAGCAAGTGATGCCTTTGTAATACCAAGCATGATCTGCTCGCCTGTTGCAGGCTCTTTTCCTTCTTCTTCCAGAGCTTTGTTTACATCTTCAAATTCAAGAATATCTACATTGGTTCCCGGAAGGAATTCTGTGTCTCCCGCTTCTTCAATGCGTACTTTCTTAAGCATCTGACGCACAATTACCTCGATATGCTTATCGTTGATTTCAACACCCTGAAGACGATATACACGCTGCACTTCCTGAAGCATATAATCCTGAACCGCACGAAGACCTTTGATTTTCAAAATATCATGCGGATTTACGCTACCTTCTGTAAGTTCGTCACCGGCATCCAGTTTTGCTCCATCCTGAATCTTAATACGTGATCCGTAAGGAATAAGGTATGCTTTTGACTCACCTGTTTCATCGTTTGTGACGATAATCTCACGTTTTTTCTTTGTATCATTGATATTTGCTGTTCCGGCAAATTCTGTGATGATCGCAAGTCCCTTCGGCTTTCTTGCCTCGAAAAGCTCCTCGACACGAGGAAGACCCTGTGTGATATCATCACCGGCAACACCACCGGTATGGAACGTACGCATTGTAAGCTGTGTACCAGGTTCTCCGATAGACTGAGCAGCAATGATACCGACAGCCTCACCAACCTGAACCGGCTCACCTGTTGCCATGTTCGCGCCATAACATTTTGCACAGATTCCACTGTGTGAACGACAGGTAAGAATTGTACGGATCTTAATCTTTGTAAGAGTTTCACCGTTCTCATCTACACCCTTCTTCATGATCAGTTCTGCACGCTTTGGTGTAACCATATGATTTGCTTTTACAAGCACATTTCCATCTTTATCTACAATATTTTCACAGAGATAACGTCCTGTAATACGCTCCTGCAAGCTCTCAATTTCTTCATTTCCATCCATAAATGCTTTGACGTACATTCCCGGAATTTCTCCATCCTTCGGTGTACAGTCAACTTCATGGATAATAAGCTCCTGAGATACGTCAACCAGACGTCTTGTAAGGTATCCTGAGTCAGCAGTACGAAGAGCTGTATCGGACAGACCTTTACGAGCTCCATGGGCAGACATGAAATACTCCAATACGTCCAGACCTTCACGGAAGTTAGACTTGATTGGCAACTCGATCGTACGACCTGTTGTATCAGCCATCAATCCACGCATACCTGCAAGCTGTTTAATCTGTTTGTCAGAACCACGGGCACCGGAATCTGCCATCATAAAGATGTTGTTGTATTTATCAAGACCAGTAAGCAGCGCCTCTGTAAGAGCATCGTCAGTTGCTTTCCATGTCTCTACAACTTCTTTGTAACGCTCTTCTTCTGTGATCAGACCACGTTTAAAGTTCTTTGTGATCTTATCAACTGTATCCTGTGCCTTTTCGATCATTTCCGGTTTCTGCGGCGGCACTGTCATATCAGAAATAGATACGGTCATGGCTGCTCTTGTAGAATACTTGTAACCGATTGCTTTTACCGCATCAAGTACCTCTGCAGTTGCAGTTGAGCCGTGTGTATTAATAACTTTTTCAAGGATCTGTTTTAACTGTTTCTTACCTACGTGGAAATCTACTTCCAGTAAGAGTTCCTGTCCTTCTACTTCACGATCTACAAAGCCAAGATCCTGCGGAATGATCTCATTGAAGATAAATCTTCCCAGTGTGGATTCGATCGTTCCTGTCTTCACGCTTCCGTCTGCCATTGTCTTAGACACACGTACTTTGATGCGTGAGTGAAGTGTAACCGCTCCATTCTCATAGGCAAGAATCGCTTCATTTACACTCTTGAATGCCTTACCTTCACCAAGAGCTCCAGGTCTTTCCTGTGTCAGATAGTAAATACCAAGTACCATATCCTGAGAAGGAACTGCAACCGGACCACCATCAGATGGTTTCAACAGGTTGTTCGGAGAGAGCAGAAGGAATCTACACTCTGCCTGAGCTTCCACAGATAATGGAAGATGGACAGCCATCTGGTCTCCGTCAAAGTCAGCGTTATAAGCTGTACATACCAACGGATGAAGCTTGATCGCCTTACCTTCTACAAGGATTGGCTCAAAGGCCTGAATACCAAGTCTGTGAAGTGTAGGGGCACGGTTTAACATAACCGGATGCTCTTTAATAACTTCTTCCAGAACATCCCACACTTCCGGTCTCAGTCTCTCTACCATCTTTTTCGCATTTTTAATATTCTGCGCAATACCCTTCTGAACAAGCTCCTTCATAACGAAAGGCTTAAACAGTTCAATTGCCATTTCTTTTGGCAGACCGCACTGGTAAATCTTAAGTTCCGGTCCTACTACGATAACGGAACGTCCAGAGTAGTCTACACGCTTACCAAGAAGGTTCTGACGGAAACGTCCGGATTTACCTTTCAGCATATCTGACAGAGACTTAAGCGCTCTGTTACCAGGTCCTGTTACCGGACGGCCGCGGCGTCCGTTGTCGATCAGCGCGTCAACCGCTTCCTGAAGCATTCTCTTTTCGTTTCTTACAATAATGTCCGGAGCGCCAAGTTCAAGCAGACGTTTCAGACGGTTATTTCTGTTAATGATTCTTCTGTAAAGATCGTTCAGGTCAGATGTGGCAAAACGTCCACCATCTAACTGAACCATCGGACGAAGATCCGGCGGAATTACCGGGATGTTATTCATGATCATCCATTCCGGTTTATTTCCGGATTCGCGGAATGCTTCCACAACTTCCAGACGTTTCACGATTCTTGCACGCTTCTGTCCGGTTGCTCCCTGCAATCCTTCTGTCAGTTCTTTGTATTCTTTTTCCAGATCAATAGCCTGTAACAATTCCTGAATGGACTCTGCTCCCATGCCTACACGGAAAGCGCTTCCCCATTTTTCTCTTGCTTCCTGATACTCCTGTTCAGAAAGTACCTGCTTGTACTGAAGATCAGTTTCTCCTTTATCAAGCACAATATAAGAAGCAAAATAGAGAACCTTTTCCAAAGTTCGCGGGGACAGATCAAGGATCAGTCCCATACGGCTTGGAATTCCTTTAAAATACCAGATATGAGATACCGGTGCAGCCAGCGCAATGTGACCCATACGTTCACGACGAACACTTGCTTTTGTAACTTCTACTCCACAACGGTCGCAGACTACGCCTTTATAGCGGATCTTTTTGTATTTTCCACAGTGACATTCCCAGTCTTTGCTTGGTCCGAAGATCTTCTCACAGAAAAGACCATCTTTCTCCGGTTTTAAAGTTCTATAGTTAATGGTCTCAGGCTTTGTAACCTCTCCTCTTGACCATTCCAGAATCTTCTCAGGTGATGCCAAACCGATTTTGATTGCATCAAAAGTCATTGGCTGAAAAGTTTGTTCTTTATTATTTTCTGGCATACTGGCACCCCTTTCTATTCATTATCATCGTCATATGCGAAATCATCAGTTTCTTCAAATTCAATCGCGAAATCATCTTCTTCCGGCTCTTCTTCCACATCCACAAGCTCTTCTCCTTCGAATTCCTGCTCTGTGTAGCCCTGAGCACCGAGATTTTCTTCCTGACGGTACTTTCTGTCTCCTTCGATCAGTGAACGGAAATCTGTTTCACCCATATCAACAGTCTCCATGATCTCCACTTCTGTGTTATCTTCACGAAGCACACGAACATCCAGACCAAGAGACTGCAGCTCTTTCAAGAGTACCTTGAAGGATTCCGGAATACCAGGTTCTGGAATATTCTCACCTTTGATGATCGCCTCGTAAGTCTTCACACGTCCGATCACGTCATCGGATTTGACAGTTAATATCTCCTGAAGAGTGTAAGATGCACCATACGCCTCCAGTGCCCAAACCTCCATCTCTCCGAAACGCTGTCCACCGAACTGTGCCTTACCACCTAACGGCTGCTGTGTAACCAGTGAGTAAGGACCTGTAGAACGAGCATGGATCTTATCATCAACCAGGTGATGCAGCTTCAGATAGTGCATGTGACCGATGGTTACCGGGCTGTCGAAGAATTCTCCCGTTCTTCCGTCACGGAGACGAACCTTACCATCTCTGGAAAGCGGAACACCCTTCCACAATTTTCTGTGATCTCTGTTCTCATACAGATAATCCATAACCTCTGGGAGAAGTTCTGCTTTATGTTTCTCTTCAAACTCTTCCCAGCTTAAATTTACATAATCATTTGCCAGATCCAATGTATCCATGATGTCATTCTCGTTTGCACCATCAAATACCGGAGTAGCAATGTTAAAGCCTAACGCTTTTGCTGCCAGAGACAAGTGAATCTCAAGCACCTGTCCGATATTCATACGTGATGGTACACCAAGTGGGTTCAGCACGATATCAAGCGGACGGCCATTTGGCAGGAACGGCATATCTTCTACCGGAAGCACACGGGAAACGACACCCTTGTTACCATGACGTCCGGCCATTTTATCACCAACAGAGATTTTTCTCTTCTGAGCAATGTAAATGCGGACAGACTGGTTAACACCCGGTGATAACTCATCTCCGTTTTCTCTTGTAAATACTTTCGCATCTACAACAATACCATATTCACCATGAGGTACTTTCAGAGAAGTATCTCTTACTTCGCGGGCTTTCTCTCCGAAGATTGCGCGGAGAAGTCGTTCCTCTGCTGTAAGCTCTGTCTCTCCCTTCGGAGTTACTTTACCTACCAGAATATCACCGGCGCGGACTTCTGCACCGATACGGATGATTCCCCTCTCATCAAGATCTTTGAGAGCCTCATCACCGACACCCGGAATATCACGAGTGATCTCTTCTGGTCCGAGCTTAGTATCACGGGCTTCTGCCTCGTATTCTTCAATATGAACAGATGTATATACATCATCCTGTACAAGTCTTTCACTTAAAAGGACAGCATCCTCGTAGTTGTAACCTTCCCATGTCATAAATCCGATCAGTGGGTTTTTACCAAGCGCCATCTCACCGTTAGAAGTAGACGGACCATCAGCGATTACATCACCGGCCTCAATACGGTCACCCTTGAATACGATCGGTCTCTGGTTATAGCAGTTACTCTGGTTGCTTCGAAGGAATTTTGTCAGCTTATAAGTTCTAAGCTTTCCATCATCCTGACGGATAACGATCTCTGTAGATGCAGAGCGCTCTACAACACCGCCTTCTTCTGCGACAACACATACACCGGAGTCAACTGCAGACTTTTCTTCCATACCTGTTCCGACAACCGGAGCCTCTGTCATAAGAAGCGGAACTGCCTGACGCTGCATGTTTGATCCCATCAGCGCACGGTTAGCATCATCGTTCTCAAGGAATGGGATAAGCGCTGTAGCAACAGAGAACACCATCTTAGGAGATACGTCCATGTAATCGAAGACTTTTCTCTCATATTCCTGTGTCTCCTCGCGGTAACGACCGGATACATTCTTATGAACAAAATGTCCTTCTGCATCCAGAGGTTCGTTCGCCTGTGCCACATGATAATTATCTTCCTCGTCAGCTGTCATATATACAACTTCGTCTGTAACAACCGGATTCTGTGGATCATCATGGTTGATTTTACGATATGGTGCTTCCACAAATCCATATTGATTAATTCTCGCATAACATGCAAGTGAGTTGATAAGACCAATGTTCGGTCCTTCAGGAGTCTCAATCGGACACATTCTTCCGTAGTGAGAATAGTGTACGTCTCGAACCTCGAATCCTGCACGATCTCTGGACAGACCACCAGGACCAAGAGCGGACAGACGTCTCTTATGTGTCAGCTCACCGAGCGGGTTGTTCTGATCCATGAACTGTGACAGCTGGGAAGAACCAAAGAATTCTTTTACCGCCGCTGTTACCGGTTTAATATTAATCAGAGACTGTGGAGAAATTCCTTCCAGATCCTGTGTGGTCATTCTCTCACGCACTACACGCTCTAATCTGGACAGACCGATTCTGTACTGGTTCTGCAAAAGCTCACCAACCGCACGGATACGTCTGTTTCCGAGATGGTCAATATCATCGTCTGTTCCGATTCCATATTCAAGATGCATATTATAGTTGATAGATGCAAGGATATCTTCTTTTGTGATGTGTTTTGGAATGAGGTCGTGGATATCTCTCTTAATTGCATCCTTTAATTCGTCAATATCACCTGCGGTTTCTTCTAATAATCCCGCAAGCACCGGATAGTATACAAGTTCTGTTACGCCAACTTCTTTTGGATCAATATCTACGATCGCATCAAGATCTACCATCATACTAGAAAGAACCTTGATACTTCTCTCCTCTTCCGGTTTATCGATCCACACATACGGAACTGCTGCATTCTGGATTGTTTCTGCAATCTCTCTTGTGATCTTTGTGCCTGCCTCTGCAATTACTTCTCCGGTAATCGCACTTGCAACATCCTCAGCAAGAACCTGTCCTGTAATACGGTTTTTCAGAGCAAGCTTCTTATTAAATTTGTAACGGCCTACTTTCGCCAGGTCATAACGTCTTGGATCAAAGAACATGCTTGTGATCAGACTCTCAGCACTGTCTACCGCTAACGGCTCACCCGGACGAATCTTCTTATATAATTCTAAGAGACCTTCCTGATAGTTTGTAGCAGCATCCTTCTCAAAGCTTGCGAGAATCTTCGGCTCTTCACCAAAGAGTTCTACAATCTCCGGATTTGTACCAATACCAAGTGCACGAATAAGCACAGTGATCGGCACCTTTCTTGTTCTATCTACGCGCACGTAGAAAACGTCATTGGAGTCCGTCTCATATTCCAGCCACGCACCACGGTTAGGGATTACAGTAGAAGAATATAACTTCTTTCCTAATTTATCGTGTGCAATCGCATAATAAATGCCCGGTGAACGAACCAACTGGCTGACAATAACACGTTCTGCTCCGTTGATCACAAACGTTCCCGTACTGGTCATTAACGGAAGATCTCCCATAAAGATCTCATGCTCATTAATCTCATCGGTTTCCTTGTTGTGGAGTCTTACTCTCACTTTTAACGGTGCCGCATAAGTTGCAT
Source organism: Dorea sp. CAG:317 (assembly GCA_000433535.1). Lineage (GTDB taxonomy): Bacteria > Bacillota > Clostridia > Lachnospirales > Lachnospiraceae > Dorea_D. The sequence goes on along the minus strand of FR892655.1, from coordinate 65,822 downwards.
CACGCTCTTTACACTCTTCGATGGTGTACTTGACGTCGTCCTCGCACAAGGTAAAATCAACAAATTCCAAACTCAAATGACCGCTGTAATCTGCGATCGGTGAAATATCTTCGAATACTTCTTTTAATCCCTCATCCAGGAACCACTGATAAGAATCCTTCTGGACTTCGATCAAATTAGGCATTTGAAGAACTTCTTTTTGTCTGGAATAGCTCATGCGTGAACTTCTTCCGCTTTTGATAGGACGAATTCTGTTTTTCTCCATATTGACGTTTCACTCCTCATTTATTTTTTTGTGGGCTTTACAATCACCCTGAAAGCTCTTGGAAATCCAGCGAAAACTGCGTTTTCAGCTGATTTTTACGCAATTTTATGGCATAACTTTCCACAATAGTGCATTTTTTACTATAGCACAAACTTTTCCGGCTTGTCAATAGAAAAAAGCAAAAAATATTGCTGCTTCCTTTCAGATTATTCTGATCGTTGCAGCAATATTTTCCAACTCTTTTTATTCCACCTTAATCATCCTATATCCTACACCTATATGCGTCTGGATATATTGCGGCGAATCCTCTCCTTTTTCTATCTTTTTTCGCAAAGTAGCCATAAAAACCCTTAGAGATGCCACATCATTTTCCCAACTGCTCCCCCATATATTTTGTGTAATAAACGTATGTGTCAGCACTTTTCCTACATTTCGCGAAAGCAGGCACAAAAGTTTATATTCTATCGGTGTCAGATGCAGTTCCTCTTCCTCCAAAAACGCACATCCTGCTGCATAGTCAATCTTAAGCGCTCCATTTACGAAGACAGAAACTCCATCCTGCGACTCGTTTTTCATCATTAAGAGTCTTCTTTGAGTAACTCTAAGCCTTGCCAAAAGCTCTTCAACTGAAAATGGCTTGGTTAAATAGTCATCGGCTCCTGCATCTAATGCTTCAATCTTATCTCGATCTTCGCTTCTGGCACTGATTACGATAATAGGCATATTGGACCATGTGCGGATTTTACGGATTACCTGCACACCATCCATATCCGGAAGTCCCAGATCCAGCAAAACAATATCCGGATTGTGGGACGATGCATCTAAGATAGCAATTTCTCCATTGCATGCGGCAAGGTAGCGATAATCATGAGTTTTCAAAGTTGTTGTGATCAGATTTTTTACAGACTGATCATCCTCCACTACAAGTATTAATAATTTATTCATGCAAGTCAACCTCCTCTACTGGTAATGTAAATATAAACACCGATCCGCGTGGTTTATGATCTTTCACACAGATTTCTCCTCCATGCGCTTCCACAATCGATTTACACAAACAAAGACCAAGTCCCATGCTCCGCCTGCTATCAGCCACTTTATTTGTTCCACAATAAAACATATCAAACACCTGATCCTTATGCGCAATCCCCGGTCCATCATCCATGACACTGATAACAGCCTGTGTGCCCTCTCTTTTTGTCTTCACCGTAATGTGCGAATCCTTCTGTGTATATTTGATTGCATTATCTATCAGATTAATCAGTACTTGAACAATCAGTCTCGCATCCATTCTAGCCAGAAGCAGATCATCCTCGTGCTCTACTGAAATATAATGCTCAGACTTCAGTCGGTTCACATGTCTTAGCGCTTCTTTAACAACTTCTTCCACCAATTCTGCTGACATATGAAGATTCAATCTCCCATCCACCAGTCTAGTAACAGACAAAAGATTTTCCACCAGATTAATAAGCCACATAGAATCATCATAGATATCCTGGTACAGTCGTTCCTTGATTTCTCCATCAAAGGATTCTCCATTGGACAGAAGATTGCTTGCATTCCCCGAGATAGATGTAAGAGGCGTACGAAGATCATGAGAAATCGCACGAAGAAGGTTCGCGCGAAGTTGTTCTTTCTGTGCAATAATTGCCGTCTCCTCCTTCTCTCTGGCATTTTTATCATTTTCCAATGCCAAAGCACATTCCCCCAGAATCGACAACAAGATACTATGTTCAAATTCATCCAGCGGTTTTCCTTCCACAGCAATCCCTATAACTCCATATATTGCTTCATTTACACGAATTGCAAGATATAGACATTTTGCATCCGGATAAACCTTTGTCGTCGCTCCCGCTTGCCTGTTATGTTCCAATACCCAACGCGCTACCTTGATTTCTTCTCCCCCTTGGTATCCGGCAAGCTTACTGTCTGCATTTGCCGGATAAAACTTCGGATTCTTAAGCGCTCCTCCTTCTTCATTATAAAAGACAATGTCTCGATTTAATAATTTTAACAATTGATATGCTGTATCGGATACAATGCCTTCCCTGTCCTTCGCCTGCTGCAGTAACTGGTTCGTTTCAAACAACACTTTCGTACGGAACTCTGACTGAGCGGATTGTTTGGCACTGTCCTTCAATCTCGCTGCCAGCGTTCCAGTCAAAAATGCCGCCGTAAACATAATTAGGAAAGTTACCGGATATCCCTGATCATACGCATGAAGAGTAAATTTCGGATATGTGAATAAAAAGTTAAACACAAGCACACTCACCACCGACGAGATAAGACTATAGATTCGATTTATCGTTACTACAGAAATAATAAGAACCGCCAGTACATAAACCGTAATAATATTGGCCTCTGCAAATCCCAATGTCTCAAAGATGTACCCAATACAACTTGCAGCAATCAAAAGGAGTACACTTTTAGCGATATCAGCCATAGCAAAACGTACTGCTCGCTTCAAATGTTTTTTCTCATCCATCCTATCCATCCTTTTCTTCTATTTATATATGCAATCATATACTGCGCACTAAAAAAAGGAAAGCCCTCTCCAATAATTTATTGAGATTCTTCCTCTTTTTCCTTCTGATGTCTTTCATTTTCTTCAACAAAAGCATCCAGCTTTGTCATCAAGCGATACCCAATCCCTCCAAAGATAAATAGTGCACTTACCAATGCAAACTGCTGCATATTTCTCCCTCCTCTGGGTTATCTTTCCTTAAATGTGAAAACACTTTTGAACGTCTTTGAGTGAACCAAGAACAAGCATTGTGCTGTCCTCTGGAATGCAGGTATTCGAGCGGACACTTAAATTCATATCCCCATGATGTTTAAACGCCATAATATTAATGTTATGTTTATTTCGAATATCCAGCTGACCTACTGTTTTGCCTTTCCATTTCTCTGGAATTGCGATCTCGAAAATAGCATGACCTTCGTCCAATTCAATATAATCCAGGATGTGATCTGCGCTATACCGAATTGCCGTCCATGCAGCCAGCTGTTTCTCCGGGTATACGACCTCATCAGCACCATTCTTCAGTAAAAACTTTGCGTGAACATCTCTTGCTGCCCTTGAGATTACCTTCCTAGCTCCAAGCTCTTTCAACAGTGAAGTCGTTTCCAGCGAACTTTGGAAATTATCTCCGATAGCAACAATACAGATATCAAAATTACGCACTCCGAGAGATGCCATGAAATCTTCATCTGTGCTGTCTCCGATCTGAGCATTCATCACATACGGAAGCGCCGCATTCACTCTTGATTCCTCTTTATCCACAACCATAACCTGATGGTGCAGTTCATCTAACTTCATAGCCACATGTCGCCCAAATCTTCCAAGACCTACTAATAAAACAGATTTCATCATAATATTTTCTCCTTTATCTCCTTAACCTACTGTTATTTTTTCCTGTGGAAGCCTGCAGTGATAATTATTTCTCTCTGAAAATGCTGCAAAAATCAAGGTTAAACCTCCCACTCTTCCAAAAAACATTAATCCGATTAAAATTCCTCTGGAAATATAACCAAGAGATGGCGTTATCCCTAGCGACAATCCCACGGTTCCAATTGCAGAACTCGTTTCAAAAAGTGCTGACATAAGAGATATGCCTTCTATAGAACTTATAAACATTCCACCGCCCAAAAACAATGTGACATACAGCATAAAAATTGTCGCTGCATTTTTCACTGCATCATCTGAAATCCTTCTCCCACACAATTGTGCCGATTCGTTTTTCTGAAATACGGAAACCGCAGACGAAAAAAGAACCCCTATCGTTGTTGTCTTCATTCCCCCGGCAGTCGATCCCGGCGATCCTCCGATTAACATAAGGATGATCATCAGCATCTGTCCCGTTTCACTAAGAAGTGTCAGATCTGCAGTGTTAAATCCCGCAGTCCTTGGCGTTACTGCTTGAAACACAGAACTCCACAGCCTCTCTTGTGCAGGCAGAGAAGAAAATTCAAAAAAGTAAAAACAAATAGACGGCACAAAAATCAGAACTGCGCTCACTACCAAAATCACCTTGCTCTGCATCCGGTACTTCTTCCAGTGCCATTTATTTTTATGAACGTCAGCCCATGTCAGAAATCCAAGCCCCCCGATAATGATCAAACCAATAATTACCAAATTAACCACTGGATCTCTAGCATATAATGTAAGAGAAGAAAATTGCTCTTTTATACCCAGAAGATCAAAACCCGCATTACAAAATGCAGAGATTGAATGAAACACTCCGTACCAGATACCTTTTTCAACCCCAAAATCTCTGACAAACACGCTTGCCAGAAGAACCGCACCAATCAGTTCGATCAATATGCTGGTCTTTAAAATAAATTTTGTCATCCGCACAATACCTCCAACTTGATGTGCCGATATCGCTTCCTGCATTACACTTCTCTGCATCAGACTGATTTTCCGTCCAGATACTGTTGCGATTGCAACCGCCACCGTTACAACCCCCATGCCCCCGATCTGTATCAGCAAAATGATAATCGTCTGCCCGAAGAAAGACCAGTATGTCGCAGTATCGTGTACAACCAACCCTGTCACACAGACTGCGGACGTCGCGGTAAACAGCGCATCAGAAAATGATGCCCCCATCCCATCCTGTGTCGCCTGCGGAAGCATTAAAAAAAAGCTTCCCAAAAGTATCACTGAGAAAAATCCTAATATAATAATTTGAAATGAAGTGATATGCCTGTGTAATCGATTTTCTATATAATCCATCGCAATCTTCGCACCTCTTTATCCTGTCTTTATGGTCTCTTAATCTTACATTAAGCCATATTAAGTAGGCATTAATAAATTCGTGTTCCTATTAAGGTTGTATAAAGATTATATAAATGAAACACATAAAAAGAGAGGGCTACGAAACAACGGATACGATCCAGCTATTTAATAACCCTCTCTCAAAGGAGTCTATATTCTTCTCTCTATTCCTCTTTTTTATTCTTCTTCATGCTTCGCCGCATATTTCTTCCCGGCTGCAATAAGACCGAAGAAATAGAGCACAGTCAGCGCTCCTGCAATCGCATAAGATACATTCATGCTAAGTCCAAAGCCAATCTTCTGACTTAATATAAAGGAAGAAATAATAAAGAGGTAAAAGCTTCCCGGCACGAGAGCCACGAGGAACACGCCTTTCTTTGCCCCCTTCTTCGCCATCAGATATACCGTGATCGCCGCGAAAGCAAATACACCAATGGTCTGATTGCTCCATGCAAAATATCTCCACAAAATATTAAAGCCTTCGGCATTCATTTTCGCAAATACAAGAATGAATATTACCGGTACAAAGATACCAAGTGTCACAAGCACACGGTTTTTCTTCTCTTTCTGGTCAATGTGAAGGTAATCTGCCACCATCAATCTGCAAGAACGAAGTGCGGTATCACCGGACGTGATCGGAAGCACGATAACACCGAGGATTGCAATAATTCCGCCGACCGGTCCAAGAAGTCCTTTAGCCACTTCTCCAACCGCTGCTGTAGCACCTGCTGTTGAACCGCTGTTATAAAGCCCCATAGCTGCTGCCGCCCAGATCATAGCGATCAGACCTTCTAAAATCATCATTCCGTAAAATACAAGTCTTCCCTCTTTTTCATGTCTTACAGATCTTCCGATCAACGTACACTGCGTCGAATGGAAACCGGATGTAATTCCACAGGCAACTGTTACAAAAAATACCGGAATAAATTTGGTTCCCACACCTGAATTTCCTTCTGCATTAAAAATCGGATAAATATCGAAAATCCCCTTTAACCCATGTGTAAAATCAATATTATCCAGCTGATATCCCTGAATGAAAATTCCTGCAAAAACACCTACCGCTGACAATAACAGAATCGCACCGAAAATCGGATAAATTCGTCCGATAATCTTGTCAATCGGAAATAATGTTGCAATCAGATAATAACCTAAAATCACTGCATAGATTACCCATGTCCAGATATTCACATCTGTAAAGCCACAGATCTGTCCTGCAAAGAGATCCCCCGGTGTATAAGTGAACACCGCGCCTACCAAAAGCATCAAAAAGCAAAGGAATATGTTGTACACCTGATAAGTCTTATTTCCAAGGAACTTACGGATAATCCCCGGCATCTGTGCTCCATCCTGGCGAAGAGACATCATTCCGCTTAAATAGTCATGTGTTGCACCACTGATCACGCACCCTATCGGAATTGTAATAAATGCAATCGGTCCAAACAAGATTCCCTGAATAGGTCCAAAAATCGGTCCTGTTCCCGCAATATTCAAAAGATTGATCAGCGCATTCTTCCATCTGCCCATCGGAACATAATCAATTCCATCTTCCATTTTGACCGCCGGAGTTTCCCTGTCGTCCGGATGAAATATCTTCTCAATAAAAAGTCCGTACAGATAACCTCCGATTAAAAGTATTGCCAAACCAGTTAAAAAAGTTGCCATAGTTTCTCATCTCCCATTTCCCAAATATCTTTTACAGAGCGCACTCTGTTTTATATTTTTTTAGTTTATACTTTTTTAATAATTTGTCAATAATTGTAGAAGATGTTTTTTATTTTGGTAAAGATGTATAAGATTACCACTTTAATGTATTGAATTTTCCACAAAATAACAACGCAAAAATAAACAGGCGAGAATCCATAAATATGGACTCACGCCTGAGTGTTATTACTTATTATTTATTACTTTGTTCTTCTGTCACTATTTCTTTCTCTTCTTTAAAGCAAGGATTGACAGAATTGCTGCAACTGCCGCAACCGCAAGGATTACAAACGGAATTACATTCGCTGTATCTCCTGTCTTTACAGAATCAATTTTATCATTAGAGGCACCATTGGAAGCATCTCCATTCTGTCCCGGTTTCTGCCCCTGACTTCCACCATCGGAAGAATCTCCCGGCTTGCCTGGTTTTCCCGGTTTGCTTGGTTTTCCTCCCTTTTCGAAGATTGCGTAAACTGACAGATCTTCTTTCACAACAGTATCAGCTGTAACAACTTCTCCTGATCCGTCTTTCTTCGTATTCCATGCAGACACCTTTCAGCTTGATCTTCTCGCCATTCAGATAAGCTCCCTTATCAGTCGTCATCTCAAAATAACGGAAGCCAAACTCTGTGTCATAAGTATCTACTACTTTTCCGCCAACCTTCACTTCTGTTCGTACAGTGTAAAGTGCCGGATTTTCCGGGCTCCAGAGACTTGGGCTTTTTGCCTTCGTAGTTGCCTATATCACTTGAGACTTGCCAGCCTCCACTTCTTGAGCCTGTGTTGTTACCGATCCGATACTTTCTTCTGTTCCTTTTTTGAAAATGTTGTGAGTCAGCTCTACAGACGCCTTCTCTGCACCTTCATTCTGAACCGTTGTCTTAATGTTCGTTGTAACATTTTTCGTGTCAGATTTCAGATCCGGTGTTTCCACTTTTGTTCCGTTCAATCCTACGTGAACCTTGTCCATTACAGACAAATGTACACTTCTGTAGATTCCGCTTCCGGAATACCAACGACTGGAAGGGGTTTTATGGTCAACTTTGACCGCAACCACATTTTCCTCTCCAACTTTCACCTTATCTGTAATATCAAAAGAAAAAGGTGTATAACCATACGGATGTGTTCCCATCTTTTCACCGTTGACATATACCGTGGCATTCATATATACACCATCAAA
>FR892655.1:0-57840 GCA_000433535.1 Dorea sp. CAG:317 | reverse complement strand
CCTACAACAAAATGCTTTCGATACCATCCTGTACCACCCGGAAGATATCCACTCTCAGCATCTAGTGCCGTGGTGTAATCCTGAATAATGCTATAGTCATGCGGAATGGAAATTGATTCCCACTTAGAATCATCAAATTCCTTTCCCTGTGCCTCTCCTGCATCACCAAGATAAAATTTCCAGTTGCTGTCGAAGTTCTGTGTACGAATAGCAGGGTTCTCGTAGGTATTGTTATATACAACTTCCGGCTCTGAACTCATCTGTCCCTGAGAATCAGATCTTACCGCTACCTGCTGTGTACCCCCCCCGACGCAAAACCGGTCATAGTAGTTCCTGAAACGGTCATAATCACCGCCAGAACTGCTGCGCTTGCACGCGCAAGGTTTTTCCTTTTCATAGCGTTCCTCCTATTAAAAGTAATAAATACTTTACTAAAGTATCACCTAGTATTTTATGCTCTTTGTTCAAAAACCACCATGCGTTATTCTACTATTTTAGGTAAAAATTCTATTTAGACTATATTCCAAGTCTTTATTATCAATACACCTCCATTTTTTCCACAACTCTAAGCTATTATTTTGCACCGCTAACCGTTACCCTCGTCTGTCCGATTCCGTTCCATAAAAAAACCGACCGGCAAACACGGGAAAGCTTTAATTGGAATCTTATTCGGAATTGGTGCAGCCACCTTTTATGCAGTCATGATGTTTCTAGTTCATTACAACCAGTAAGATTACCATTGCCCCAAGCAATATACCGCACACAAGACTGACACTATTGATCACAGTTTTCCAGCCCTTCGGAAATAATTTGGACAATCCTAATGCAACACCAAGACCGGCCACGCCGCCAATTGTATTGGTGATCACATCTGTGATATCGCTTGCTCCGACTCCTAAGATGTATTGCATCACTTCCAGCACGATGCTTGTAAACACCATGCAGCATAGTTTAAAACGCCTTGATTTCTCCTGCCATATGGTATACACCAGCACACCAAGCGGAACAAATACCAGCACATTCTGAATGATTTCACTAACGTCCAGCTTATCATTTACAATGACGGACTGCGAAAACGGCACCAGATTGATGCTTCGCATTCGTCCGAAATTTTCCACCGAAACATCCATTTTAAATAAAATAATCCAAACAAGCATCACTGCATAAAAGATTAAGATTCCTTCTGTAAGTTTCTTTGACTTCACATCTTTCCCTCCTCGTCATTTTATTTGCACCCATATTATAAAGATAATTGTTTAAATATCCTCACACAATTTCCTTAAGATTCTCTGAATTCCTTGAGACACTTTTATTCATTCGCTATAATCTTAGTTAGTATGAAATTTTACTAACACCAAGAAATCATGGAGACTTTACTTATGAAACACATTTTTATCGTTGATGATGATATTCACATTGGAAATATGCTGGAAGAGGTTCTGCAAAGAGAGGGCTACAAGGTCAGCCGCGCCTACTCCGGCACTGAAGCGCTCCTCGTCCTATCCTCTCAGACTCCGGATCTCATCCTTCTCGATCTGATGCTTCCGGGCTTGAACGGAGAAGATGTTCTTCCTAAGATACAAGGAATTCCTGTTATCGTCTTAAGTGCAAAATCTGAGACAGCTCACAAGGTTCAATTGCTTCTTGACGGTGCATGCGACTATATTACAAAACCTTTCGACCTTACGGAGTTACTGGCGAGGATTACTGTTCAACTTCGAAATGCTTCTTCGCAGCCCATCTTGCGGCATACGCTCACTTTTCAAGAAATCAATCTAAATGCTGAAACTCACAGTGTATCGGTTCAAGACCGTCCTGTAAAACTAACGCGGACAGAGTATGCTATTTTGAAACTTCTGATGGAAAATCCATCCCAAGTCATTACAAAATCTGTCTTACTGGATCGCATCAGCGAAGACACGCCCGACTGTATGGAAAGTTCCTTGAAAGTACACATCAGTAACTTGCGAAAAAAATTAAAAGCGATCACGGACAAAGATTACATCGAAGCAGTTTGGGGCATCGGATTTAAAATGAAAGAAGATTAAATCTTTACGATTTCTTTACTGTCTTCTTAACTACTTTATTAACCTCGGCATTCTAAAATAGAGACAGCAAATGAAAGGAGAGATGACATAATGGAATATATTTTAACCACTGATGCTTTAACAAAAACATACAAAAACTTCAAAGCTCTAAATGGTTTTTCCATGCATGTACCAAAAGGAGCAATTTACGGTTTTGTTGGGAAAAACGGAGCCGGTAAGACAACGCTTATCCGTCTGATCTGTGGACTTCAGGAACCTTCCTCCGGTGAATACACATTATATGGAAGAGTAAGAAACGCAAAAGACATAGCAAAATCAAGACGGCGGATGGGGGCAGTTGTGGAAACACCCTCCATTTATCTTGATATGACAGCATATGAGAATTTAAAAGAACAGTATGACATCCTTGGGCTTCCGTCTTACGATGGAATTGAATACTTGCTGAGATTGACCGGACTTGCTGACACCGGTAAAAAGAAAGCGAAGAACTTCTCTCTCGGCATGCGCCAACGCCTCGGCATTGCACTTGCACTTGCCGGAGATCCCGACTTTCTTGTGTTGGATGAACCCGCAAATGGACTTGATCCACAAGGAATTGTGGAGATTCGCGAATTAATCTTGAAACTCAACCGAGAATATCAGATCACCGTCCTCATATCCAGCCACATTCTGGATGAATTATCCCGCCTTGCCACCCACTATGGATTTATTGATCATGGACAGATGATAAAGGAAATCAGCAGAGAAGAATTAGAGGCTGCCTGCGGAAAATGTACTCATGTACAAGTTTCCGATACACAGACATTATCTCAGGTTTTAGATTCTATGAACCTAAAATATAGCATCCATTCTGAAACGGAAGCGGATATTTATGCAGAGATCACTATCTCTAAACTCACGCTTGCTCTTGCTGAAAAATCTTGTGAACTATACACTGTTCAAGAAAAAGAGGAAAGTCTGGAAAGCTATTATATCAGTTTAGTGGGAGGTGGCAGACATGACTAAATTATTACATGCAGGTTTTTATCGTCTGAAAAAAAATAAAGTATTAGGAGGCTGTCTTCTTGCAATTATAACCTATGAGCTTTTCGTCCTCCTCTCTCAATACCACTCCATGATTAAAGAAGGATACGAATACACACTTGATCCACTTTATTTTAACTTTCTTGCATTAATCGGAATTCTGACTTCCATTTTAGTGAGTCTGTTTATCGGAACGGATTACCACGATGGAACCATTCGAAATAAACTGATCTGCGGGGCATCCAGAACTTCTGTTTATTTATCTAATTTTATTACGATGGCTTCCTGCGGTATCTTCCTCGTCCTTATGGGCTATGCAGTTGCTCTCGGTCTTGGGCTTCCATTGTTTGGTTCCTTTGAGATGCCGGTTTCCGCAGTTTTGGCACTGAGTCTTATCAGTATTTTGTTCACGCTTGCCTATGTCTCTATTTTTCACATGGTAAGCATGACAAGCTCCAGCAAAACAACCTCTGCTGTATGTTGTATTTTACTTGCATTTGCACTCTTTTTCATCGCCATCGTACTGTTTAACTCTCTGGCACAACCAGAATATATTGAACAACTTTCTGCTTCTTCCATGAAAGCGGGACAGATAGTTACAACGGAGGATGCTGTACTGGAAACTGTAAAAAATCCAGCCTATCTATCGGGTATGAAACGGGAAATCTATCAAAATATCATGGACTTCCTTCCATCCGGACAAATGGTGCAACTCTTAAATGGCGGTGACATCCATATTTTCAGAGCAGCTTTCTATTCTATTTTTATTATTGTGGGAACAAATGTGATCGGACTTAGAATTTTTAAAAAGAAAGATATTAAATAATCGAGGTACATGAACTATGCAAACGAGCTTCCTTCTTCTGAGCCTTGGCATTTGCCTGAGCGTTATTCTTATACTGAGTATCAAATTATATCTCATCCGAAAATCTGCGGATGAGATCAAAGATACATTTGCTGAACGGTTAAAGAACGAAACAAATACTTTAATCGATATCTCCGGAAATGATGCACATATGCGCGCACTTGCCAATTCTATCAACGAAGAATTGAAGGCTCTTCGCACACTTCGTCACAAATTTTGGCAAGGTGATCTGGAGGTCAAGGACGCCATCACCGGTGTTTCTCATGATCTCCGGACGCCGCTTACTTCCATTTCCGGTTATCTCAATCTGTTAAAACAAGAGGAACTATCCACCAAAGCAAGACAATACCTTGCTGTTATCGAGGAGCGAACAGACACACTAAAGAATCTGACAGAAGAATTATTTGACTATTCCGTTTTTACCTCTTCCTCTGAAGAACCCGACTTGGAAGAACTCTGCCTAAATCACCAGTTAGAAGAAAGCCTTTCTGCCTACTACGTTGTCTTGAAAGGCTGTCAGATTACGCCCGAAATCTCTATACCGGAAGAAAAAGTAATGCGAAAATTGAATCGCCGCCTGCTTTCCCGCATTTTTGAGAATATAATAAGCAATGCCATCAAATATAGTGACGGAGATTTCTTTGTCACTTTAACCTCTGACGGAAGTATGACTTTCTCCAACCACACTTCCCGTCTGGATGCCATTCAAGTAGGTCAGCTCTTCCATCGCTTCTATACCGTGGAAAACGCAAAAACCTCCACTGGTCTTGGACTTAATATCGCAAAGCTTCTCACAGAACAAATGGGCGGAACGATCCGTGCAGAATACGAAGATGGAATGATCCATGTAATTGTGGGATTTCATTCTCTCCCTCAGGAATCCTTTTAAGTTTATTTCTTCTCCACGAAGCAGACTCCGAACGCCTCCGGTCCGATATGCGTTCCGATCGCAGGACCAATCTGCTTGCGTGAATCCACCTTACATCCATTCTTTTCCATTTTTTGCTCTAATTTCACACAGTTCTCTTCACCGTAGGAGAAAAGTGAATATACCGGATAATTCTCGTCAATCTGGAAAGCTGCGATTTTTTTCTGAATAGCGGATAAGGTTCTGTTTACCCCTATTCCTTTTCCTACAACTTCTACACTTCCTTCTCTTGACACTGTAATGATCGGCTTCAGATTTGCCATGTCGCCAATGGCTGCTGCCGCTTTACTGATGCGCCCGCCTTTGGCAAGATATTCCAGTGTATCCACCGCCGCAAAGATCTGGATCTTCCCTTTCAGTTCTTCCAGCTCTTCCACAATCTCCTGCGCAGAATGCCCATGCTCTGCCATGTCCAATGCAGTGTCACATAACATTCGGATTGCCACAACTGCACTTAAGGAATCCACAATATATATCTTATCATAATCTGCCATACTGCGGGCAAGCTGCGCACTCTGGTAAGTACCGCTAAGTGCAGAAGATAACAAAATACAGATGATCTCATCCCCTTTTTCTTTTACCTCTTCAAACACATCCAGGAATTCCTGTGGGGATGGCTGTGAAGTCTTCGGAAATGCCTTTCCGTGTACAAGTTTTTCATAAAACTCGTCTCTTTCCAAATTTACGCCATCTAAATACTGTTCCTCTTGAAAACTTACTTGCAGCGGAACTAAATGGATTCCTTTTTCTTCAATCTCTTTCTTAGAAAAATCCGCTGCTGAATCTACCAATATATGAATCATTTGATCTCCTCTCTTGCTATCTGTTCAATCAGATTAAAAAGTTCCACTGTTTTCTCTGCATTTTCGTGTCCGATCCGCTCTACCAATTTATTTACTATATTTAACACATGTTCATGCTGTTCCTGATAGGCGCGCATCTTTTCTTCATTTAATGCAATCAGAATCTGTCTTCTATCCTTCTTCGAACGCTGTCTTTGAATCCAGTTCTTCTTCTCCATGTTCATAAGCGTCCGGTTCATCTGAGACTTTTGCATTTTCGTCAATGCACATAAATCTGTTGCCGTGATTTCACTCTCTTGGTTCTTGTATAGTATCCGGCAGATCAATGCCTCATTCAGCGGCATCTCTGACACAATCCGCTCATTATTGATAGCAGTTGTCAAATGAATCCAAGCATCCAGAATCTGTTCATTCAATTCACTCATAATTTTCTCCACTTTCTCCGTGTGATTATCCTTATACGCAAAAAATAGTTCACAATGTGAACAGTCCACATTATAAACTATTTTTCGTCATTGTCAAGAAAAAGATAAAAAAGGCAATAAAATTTATTGACATTACAGTAACTGTACACCTTATGATACACACGGTATCTTGAAAAACAAAAAATATGGAGGAATATTATGGAAACTGAAAATGTATATCTAAAACCTATTACATTAAAAAATATTATGAAATTCGCTTTACCTACTATTGCAATGTCTTTATTTATGGCATTTTATACAATGGTAGACGGCTTATTTGTCTCCAATCTGATCGGAACAAACGCCTTATCCGCAATTAATTTATCTGCGCCTATCATTTCCTTAGTAACAGCCATCTCTACCATGCTGGCAACCGGCGGAAGCGCTGTAATCATGAAAAAAGCAGGTGAGAAAAAGCAGCAGGAAGCCAACGAAAATTTTACATTTTTAATTGTCGTCAACATTGTTGTAGGCATCATAATGACACTGATCGGATACCTTTGCATGAACATGCTCTTTTCTCAAATGGATGTATCCGCAGATGTTCTTCATCACACAAAAGATTACTTAAGCCTCTATCTGCTATTTACAATTTCAATCTTATTAATGAATAACTTCTCCCTTTATCTAATTGCCGCCGGAAAAGCAACGGTATCCTTTATCTGTTCTGTTGCCGGAGGTGTTCTCAACATCGTTCTGGATTACCTCTTTATAGGAGTGATCGGAATGGGCACGGAAGGCGCAGCCATTGCTACCGGCTTAGGATATTCTGTGACAACTGTTGTTGGTTGCATTATTTTCTGTAATAAGAAGAATCTTTTGCATTTTACGAGGCCTCACTTTTCTTTTGATGTATTGAAAAAAGCAGTTTCCAATGGTTGCTCAGAAATGGCAACCGCCCTTGTTACCGGAATCACAACACTGATGTTTAACTGGACCATGTTAAGATATGTAGGCGAAAACGGTATCGCCGCCATCACCATCATTATGTATGTACTCATGTTTGTAAGCTCACTATTTAGCGGTTACTCTTACGGAGTTGCCCCTATGATCAGCTACTATTATGGGGAACAGAATCACGAAAAACTGAAAAAATTGATTCGTAAAAGCTTAAAAATCATAGCTGTTATTTCTGTCCTCTCCTTAGCGGCATCTTTGATCATAACCAAACCACTTGTCAGCATTTTTTCCAGACCTGATAATCCTGTATTTGATCTTGCTGTCACCGGAAATAGAATCTGCAGTATTGCATTATTATTTATCGGATTCAATATTTTTTCCAGTGGAATGTTCACTGCTTTAAATAACGGAATCGTTTCCGCCATCCTTGCTTTCTAACGCTCTTTCGTATTCATGGTGATCTGTTTATTGGCACTTCCATTGTTCTTTGGCGTCACAGGTATCTGGCTTGCGACTCCGGCTACCGAACTAATGGCTATCGCATTGGCTTGCTTTATGTTCCTGAAATATAAAAATAAATACAGATTTTAGGAAAGTTTTTCTTCCCTCTTAATATGATTTCTAAAGAAAACCTTATTTCTTCATGAACTTTCTGTGATATCTATTGTGGCATTGCAGAAAACGGATTAGAATAGAGACTTGTATTAGGAGGGATTTTTTATGAGTATAAATAAAGATAATTTTGATAATCATGATTTGGATATTTTTGATGATGACTTTGAGGTGATCTATGAAGGCGATCTCCCGGATATTCCGATGCCGGAAGACGACAATTTTCAAGACGTCCTGTCGAACTTGTCAGACCTGGACCGCACAAAAAACATTGATTACCTGGAGGAAAACTACACAACTTCTTTTGACTTGGATGAGAAAACAAAAGAAAAATATGAAAAGGCATCCAAAAAGAAAAAGAAAAAAAATATGCCGAATCTTTTTAAGCCTTTGGCGAAAACTGCAAAAGCCGGAGGAAAAGCGGGTGCAAAGGCGATCTACAAAACGACAAATTTACTTCTCCGGGGCGCTACATTGATTTTAACAGGAGCAATCATTGCTGTTCTTGCTTTTCATTTCTGGCAGAATTATAAACCTTACGGAACACTTGCACAGGCTATCGACCAGCACAACTATGTTCTGGGCGCTTATTTTGCCGTTGCTTTATTTTTGCTTCTCATAGAATGTATTACGTTTCTTACCATTCTGTTCGGGAGCAAAACAAAGAAAGACAGAAAAGGATGTGCCGCAGACAACGGAAGAGGTCTTTTCTCTTTCCTGTTTATCTACGCCGGTTCCTATCTGTCTCTGCATTTACATGCATTGATTCCGGCATCACCTGCACCGCTTCAGGGTGTTCAGGGTGCTTTGACGATTTATGGTAATCTTCACAGCCTTCTGCTCCCATTATGTACTGCCGGCATCTTTATCTGTATTTTAAGAAGATTTGCTGTCCGTTGATGTTTTTTCGGATAAAAGTGCCTGTTCTTCCCGCTCCTCTTCTTCTACTGCTTTCTTCAAAAAGTCTGCGTCTTTGGACTTAAGCCTTGGGATAAATCGTTTGGCAAATCTGCCTTTTCCACGGTTCTTAATATAGAAGTAACCAATGATGGAAAATACAACCGCCCCAATGAAATTGACGATCAGGTCTTTCATCGTATCGATAAGACCAATATCCAGATACCCGCCGATTCCAAGGCTTTCTCCTTTCACAACAGCATCATTGATCCCCCGGATATGAACTGCCACATTGCTTCTTGTCGGGTCAAGCATAACCGAGTGGATCTGATGGATGACCGTATCTTTCTGCATGTCCAGATGAAACATCTGATCCATACTGAATTCAAAAAATTCCCACACAACACCAATAGTCATAGAAAAACAAAATGCTACGATCGCCACAAACAAAGGCGATAACTTCATAGACACTTTCTTACTCTGATTCAGAATATCCACCAGTGCAAAGCCGATCGCCGCCATCAAAAATCCGTTGATCGTATGAAGCGCGGTATCCCATGACGGAACTTTAATATAATACGATTGAATCTCTCCCAGAATTTCTGCCGCAAATATAAAGATCAAAATTGTAATTTCCAATGCTGTCGGAAGCTCGATCTTCAGATTGATCTGTATAAGGCTTGGAACAATCAACAACAGCAAGGTGAGAATGCACAAGAAAACATTTTCATAATTCTTATTAAAAAACTGCAGAATCATCATCAATATGACCAGAATTCGGAGTGTCATATACACGATAAACGAGCTTTTATGCTCTCTTAACTCCATGTGAAGCGCAGCCTTCATTACTTTCCATCTTTTCTTCAGTTGTAACTTCATAGTTCTCCTTATCTAATTTAGGAAATTGTCAATGATGATTCCCTCAGCCTCTTCTTCCGTCATACCAAGCGTACGAAGCTTGATAAGCTGTTCATCATTAATTCTTCCGATTGCCGCTTCATGAATGATTGCAGCATCTAAGTGTCTTGCATTAATCTCCGGGATCGAAGCAACCTCTGCGTGATCCATAATAATAGAATCACATTGTACGTGTGCCTGACATTTCGCATTTCCCACGGCCTTCGGATGGAATACCTGTCTGGATGTCCCTTTCGCAACCGATCTGGAAATAATCTGCGCGGAGCTTCCTTCTCCATTCAATCTCACTTCCATATTGGACTCTGCAAATTGACTTCCGTGTGTCATTAATTTCTCAATGACATACAGCTTTGCTCCTGCATCCAGTTCTACTTCTGTCTCACGCTTTGTAGAATCAACACCCTTGATCTGAGCTGTATCCAGTGTAAATACACTGTCTTCACCAATATAGATCTTTGTCACCGGATCTAAAATACGGGCTCCCGTACCTTCTCCTTCTCCGTAATGCTTCTCCTCATAGCGGACATTTGCATTCTTTCCTACATGGAAGGAATGAATTCCGTTATGACGGCTGTCATTACAGCCACTGTTGTGGATTCCGCAGCCTGCAATGATCACTACATCGGCTCCGTCTGCAATATAGAAATCGTTATACACCTGATCGTCCATGCCGGAAGCATTGACAACGACCGGAATGCTGACGGTTTCTCCCTTTGTCTCACCATCAATATAAATGTCGATACCCTGTCGGTCTTCTTTTCTCTTAATCTTCACATGTTCACTGTCCCCATGACAGATGGAAACTCCGTTCTGACGAAGATTGTAAGCGCCTTCCTGTTTAAACTCGCCGCTGATCTGATCTAAGATCTGTTCTGTAACTCTATCTAATTCTGCCATTTACATCCACCTCTTTCTTACGCTTTGTTTAAGCAGGCACAACTGTCTTTCGTAAGCAGTGTCGGAAGGATTTCTTTTGTCTCTCCCAGTGCCGCAATCTTTCCATCTTCAATGACCATGATCCGGTCTGCCATCTGAATAATCCTTTCCTGATGTGAGATTAAAACCAAACTTTCCTTTTTCTCACTGTGGATTTTCTCAAACTGCTGAATCAACATGGAGAAACTCCAAAGGTCGATTCCTGCCTCCGGTTCATCAAAAATGCAAAGTTTATGAGGTTTCGCAAGAACGGTTGCAATCTCCAGACGCTTCATCTCTCCACCGGACAACGTTCCGTCCACTTCACGCTCAATATATTCCTGCGCGCAAAGTCCTACTGAACTTAACATCTTACAGATCTCAGGATGCGTCAGCTCTCTGCCCGCCGCCAGACTGAGCAGTCTCTTTACTGTCATCCCTTTAAATCTCGGCGGCTGTTGAAATGCAAACCCGATTCCCGCATTTGCTCTATGATTGATATCGTAAGAAGTAATGTCTTCTCCATCTAAGATAATCTGCCCTGAATCTTCTTTGGCGATTCCCATAAGCACTTTTGCAAGCGAAGACTTTCCGCCTCCATTCGGTCCGGTGATGACTAACATCTCTCCGTCCTCTACCTGAAAGCTTACGTCCTTGACAATGCTTCTTTTCACTCCGTTTTCTTCTACT
The DNA here is from genome assembly GCA_000433535.1 of Dorea sp. CAG:317. Taxonomy (GTDB): domain Bacteria; phylum Bacillota; class Clostridia; order Lachnospirales; family Lachnospiraceae; genus Dorea_D. The sequence goes on along the minus strand of FR892655.1, from coordinate 46,777 downwards.
TTGAATGTCAGATTTTTTACCTCAAGCATATGATAAGCTCCTTTTCTCTGATTTCCTTTTCTTTTCGCATTTTTCTGCAATACATTACATTATAAGCCCTTTTCTGTGCTCTTGCAAGCATAGAAAAGGGCTTATTTTCGCGCCTCACATTTATGCAAATAAGCTTCGGAACCGGTTCATTGCTTCCACCGTCTTTTCATAAGTCCCGAAGGAAGTAAGCCGAAAATAATTTCGACCGTTTTCACCGAATCCTGCTCCCGGTGTTCCCACTACCTGAATCTCTTGTAACAGATAGTCAAAGCACTCCCATGAATCCATCCCTCTTGGGCATTCAAACCATATATATGGGGAATGGATACCGCCGTAAAACGGGATATGAAGATCACGAAGGGTATCTGCGATCACTTTTGCATTCTTCTTATAATAGGAAAGATTCTCTTCACATTCTTTTTGCCCTTCGTCACTGAATACTGCTGCCGCAGCCTTCTGCACAATATAAGATGTTCCGTTGTATTTTGTGCTCTGCCTGCGGTTCCACATAGCATTCAAAGACATCTCTTCTCCTGTCGAATCGGGAAATACAAGTTCTTCCGGCACAATCGTATACCCGCATCTTGTTCCGGTGAATCCCGCCGTCTTAGATAACGAACAAAACTCAATGGCACACTGCTTTGCCCCCTCGATCTCATAGATACTTCTCGGAAGTGACGGGTCCGAAATAAACGCTTCGTATGCCGCGTCAAATAAAATAACTGCTTCATGCTTTCTGGCATAGTCCACCCAGATCTTCAACTGTTCTCGATTGTAACATGCTCCTGTCGGATTATTTGGGGAACAGATATAAATGATATCGGCATGTTGATTCTCGTTTGGAAGCGGAAGAAAATCATTTTCTGCATTTCCGGAAATATACGTCACTTCATTTCCGCACATCAGATTGGAATCTACATATACCGGATACACAGGATCAGGAATGAGAATGACATTTCCTTTGCCAAACAATTCTGTAATATTTCCTGTATCACTTTTGGCTCCATCTGAAATAAAAATATCTGCAAGATTTAGTTCAACACCATTTTTCTTATAATAATCTGCGATTGCCCTTCTTGTCTCTTCATAGCCCTGCTCCGGACCATATCCTTTGAAAGTTTCCGCTCTCCCCATCTCATCAGCGCCTTCATGGAGCGCCTGTACAGCACAGTGACAAAGAGGTCTTGTAACATCTCCGATTCCAAGACGGATCAATGACTGATCCGGGTGCTTCTCCATATATGCGGCCGTGCGGTGCGCAATCTCGGCAAAAAGATAGCTGTCTTTTAATTTTCGATAATTTTCATTTAATTTTGGCATATTTATTCCTCACAATCTATTTTAGATTTCTATATTTCGTCAAACATCAGCATCAAAACCATCTGCGCCGTTTCCACCATATTCGTGCCATTGTCCATGCTTGATTTCTGTAAATAACGGTAAGCTTCCTGCTCCGTAAGATGATTTCTCTCCATCAACAAGTATTTCGCATTGAGGATATAATTTTCCTCTTTTGCGCTTCTTTTTTTTATTACTTTCTTCTTCCGATAGCGATGCTCAATCTGACCAAGCACCATCTCCACTGTATTTAACAAATCATACGCCTTCAAAGGTGTGGTAAGCGCAAGCATCCCCGATCCGGCATCCGCAACCTTCTCCGGTGAGCCAAGAAGTATCAGTTCATAACTCTCCGGAAGATTCTCCATCAGTTCTACATAATACATGTCACTTAAATGATAGCCACTCAGCACAATCCCACACTCATACTGTCCTGCCATCTGTAACGCTGATGCCCCGGAAGAACAGGCAAACGCACTCTGGAATCCGTGGGTGAGTAAGATTCTTTTGATATTTTGGGCATTATCTAATTTCGGCAATACAATGATAATGACACTCATCCACGTTCCTCCTTCTTCTGCCTGCATCACTTGTTTAGAGCAAATACAGATAGTTTTCAATCTCCCACTTTGTAATCTGGCTTTGGTACTTTGTCCACTCTTTTTCCTTGGCTCTTCGATAGGCGTCTACATATACATCACCTAACACCTCTGCTACCAACGGTTCTTTTTTCATTTTATCCAGCGCTTCTCCGAGATTTCTCGGAAGTGTTCGGATTCCTCTGATATCTTGAGAAAATTCCTCCGGAGCTTTTAACTCTCTTTGTATTCCGTCAAGACCTGCTTCCAGACAAAGCGCAAATACGAGATAAGGATTCGATGCCGCATCCGGACTTCGCAGTTCCATTGTCATAGATTGAAACTTTCTTTTTGCTACACGAAGAAGCGTATTTTTATGTTTCTTTGACCAGTCAACATTCGATGGTGCCGCAAATCCCGGAACAAGACGTTTGTAAGAATTGACCAATGGATTTAAGATAGCAGTGATTCCGTCAATATGCTCACAGATTCCGGCCAGGAAGGCTTCACCCTCCCGGCTCAGATTGCCATCCTCACCCTCAAATACATTTCGTCCATCCTTATACAGCTGCATATTCAAATGCATTCCTGAACCATTCATCTCTTGAAGTGGCTTGGGCATAAATGTGGCGTGAAGCCCGTAACGTTTCGCGATCGTCCGCACAACCATCTTAAATGTAGTCACCTTATCAGCTGCTGCAAGCGCATCTTCAAATGTAAAATCAATCTCATGCTGCGCAGAAGCAATCTCATGGTGGGAAGAATCAATCTCATAGCCCATCTCTTCTAACGTAAGAATAATATCGCGCCTTGTATTTTCGCCAAGATCAATCGGTGATGTATCTAAGTATCCCGCTTTTTCATGCGTCAATGTTGTCGGCATTCCGTTTTCATCCGTGTGAAATAAGAAGAATTCACATTCAGGATTCACTTGAAATGTATACCCCATTGCGGCAGCATGTTCCACTGCACGCTTCAGGACACGTCTTGGACTTGCTTCATATTCAGAGCCGTCTTCTCGGCACACATCACACAGAAACCGCGCCACTTTGCCATGCTGCGGTCTCCACGGAAGAATGGTAAATGTATGAAGATCCGGCTTCAAATACAGCTCTTCTTCCCCTTCTCTTGCGATCTCATCTAAAGACGCAAGATCAATACTGTACCGATTCTCCATAACCTTTACAAGACGGCTTGCCGGAACTGCAATATTTTTAATCATTCCAAACATATCGGTGAATTGCAGACGGATAAATTCTACGTCTTCTTCTTCTACTCTTCTTAAAATCTCAGCTTTATTATATCTCTCCATACAGACTTCTCCTTTGATTTTTCGAATTACAGTAATAAATAATTAAATTTTAGCAATGCTCCTGCTGTCTGTCAAGAGATGCCCTGATCAGCCCATAAAACAACGGATGCGCTTTGTTTGGTCTTGATTTTAATTCCGGGTGCCCCTGCGTTGCTATGAAATAAGGATGGTCCGGAAGCTCCATCATTTCTACGATTCGCTGATCCGGCGAGCGTCCGCAGAGCCTCATTCCATGACTCGTCAATTCTTCTCTGTACTCATTATTTACTTCATACCGATGACGATGACGCTCACTGATCACATCCGTTCCATAAAGGCTCCGCGCAAGACTTCCTTCTTCCAGTACGCAAGGATAAGCGCCCAGTCTTAAAGTCCCTCCCAGATCTGTTACTTGATTCTGCTCCGGCATAAGTGCAATAACCGGATGTGCTGTATCTGGATCAAGCTCCACACTGTTTGCGTCTTCATAACCGATCACATGTCTTGCATATTCGATAATGGCAGCCTGCATGCCAAGACATATTCCAAGGAACGGAAGCTTCTGTTCTCTTGCATATTGGATAGCCGCAATCTTTCCTTCGGTTCCCCTCGTTCCAAATCCACCCGGAACTAAGATTCCATCCACTCCGGCAAGCAGCGGACGCGCACCTTTTTCTTCCACTTCTTCTGCATCCACCCATCGGATCTTAACACTTGCCCGCGCTGCAATTCCGCCATGCTTTAACGCTTCCACTACACTTAGATAAGCATCGTGAAGCTGAATATATTTCCCTACAATTGCAATCTCTACTTTGCCTTTTGGATGCTTCAGGTTATATACCATCTCTTTCCATTCCTTGAGTTCCGGTTCCGGGCATTCCAGATGAAGCGATTCACAGACTACCTGTGCCAGATGTTCTTTCTCCATTGCAAGAGGAGCTTCATACAGATATTCCACATCCAGATTCTGAAGCACATGATTCTCAGGCACATTACAGAACAGTGCGATTTTCTTCTTTAATTCTTCCGGCAAAGGATGTTCACTTCTGCACACTAAGATATCCGGCCATAGTCCCATTGACTGAAGCTCCTTGACACTCTGCTGCGTAGGTTTACTTTTCAGTTCTCCTGATGCGCCAAGATACGGAATCAGTGTCACGTGGATCAGCACTGCATTTTCATGTCCTGCCTCATGCTGAAACTGACGAATCGCCTCCAGAAACGGCTGACTTTCAATGTCTCCCACCGTACCTCCGATTTCAATGATCGCAATCCGGTTCTCTTCTTCTCCACCATGAAAAAAACGACTCTTAATTTCATTCGTAATGTGCGGAATCACCTGCACGGTGCCTCCGCCATAGTCTCCACGACGTTCTTTCTGCAAGACCGACCAATAGATCTTCCCCGTGGTCACATTGGAATTTTTGTCCAGACATTCATCAATAAAACGCTCATAATGTCCCAGATCAAGATCGGTCTCTGTTCCATCATCCGTAACAAACACTTCTCCATGCTGTACCGGATTCATCGTTCCCGGGTCCACATTAATATACGGGTCAAACTTCTGCATAGTCACCTGATATCCTCTTGCCTTCAGAAGTCTGCCAAGTGATGCCGCCGTAATTCCTTTTCCAAGACCGGAGACAACCCCTCCGGTCACAAATACATATTTTACTGCCATCCTTTTTCCTCCTCTAAACATCTTTTGCGATATCTATCAGACTGAGCCGGTCTTTATTTCTGTACTGGAGACTGTCCGCTAACGCTCTTGCAGTATCAATGGCCGTCAGCACATTCACTCCGGTCTCAATCGCATTTCTTCGAATGACAAAGCCATCCTTTGCGTGTTCAGCCCCTTCCTGCGGTGTGTCAATGATCAGATCGATCTCATGGTCAAGAATCAGATCAAGGAGATTCGGAGATTCCTCCTCCATCTTCCCAACTTTCTGCGACATAACACCGGCCTCTTCAAGCGCCTGATGTGTCCCTTGGGTAGCATAGATCTGGTAGCCAAGCCTTGAGAATCGTCTTCCAATCTCCACCGCTTCTTTCTTATCCTGCTCCCGCACAGACAAAATCATTTTCTTATATTTCGGCAGCCGGATTCCTGCTCCGAGAAATGCTTTGTAAAGTGCCTCTACAAAATCCCCTGCAATTCCCAGACACTCACCTGTAGATTTCATCTCCGGGCCAAGGCTGATCTCGGCTCCCCGGATTTTTTCAAAGGAAAAGACCGGCATTTTTACTGCATAATATTTTCCGGCAGGTGCAAGCCCCACTCCACAGCCAAGCTGTGACAATCTGGCTCCATTCATAACCTTTACAGCCAGTTCAATGATCGGAATTCCCGTCACTTTACTTATATACGGCACCGTTCGACTGGAGCGCGGATTGACTTCAATTACATAGATCTGCCCTTCACATACAATAAACTGAATGTTGATAAGCCCCTTCACATGAAGTGCCCTTGCAAGTCTTCTTGTATAATCGGTGATCACAGCCTGCAGATCCGTTGTAAGGCTTTTTGCCGGGTACACCGACACACTGTCTCCGGAGTGAATCCCCGACCGTTCTATATGCTCCATGATCCCGGGAATGAGAATCTCCTCCCCGTCACACACAGCATCCACTTCTACCTCTTTCCCCTGGAGATATTTATCAATCAGAATCGGATGTTCCTGCGCGATCTGATTAATGATTCCCATGAATTCTTCCACGTCCTGATCATTCACTGCAATCTGCATCCCCTGTCCGCCCAGAACATAAGACGGCCGTACAAGCACCGGATAGCCAAGCTCCTGTGCCGCCTCCTTGGCCTCTTCCGAAGTATATACTGTTTTTCCTTTCGGTCTCGGAATTTCACACTCCTCCAGAATCTTATCAAAGAGCTCCCTGTCTTCTGCCGCATCCACATCCTTCTGCGCAGTTCCGAGGATTGGAACTCCCATCTCCATCAAATCCTTCGCAAGTTTGATCGCTGTCTGACCTCCAAACTGTACCACCGCGCCATCAGGATGTTCCAATTCCACAATTCCGCGCACATCTTCGGCAGTCAGAGGTTCAAAATACAGTTTATCTGCAATATCAAAATCTGTGCTTACCGTCTCCGGATTATTGTTGACAATGATCGTCTCATATCCTTCCTTTTTAAATGCCCATGCAGAATGAACGCTACAGAAATCAAATTCAATGCCCTGTCCGATTCGGATTGGTCCGGAGCCAAGAATCAATACCTTTTTTCGTCCTGTCGAAATCTCTGCCTCATTTTCGCTTCCGTATACGGAATAATAATATGGTGTCTCCGCATCAAATTCCGCAGCGCACGTATCAACAATCTGGTACGCCGGACGGATTCCATAAGCATATCGCATCTGTCTTACTTTTTCCTCGGTAAGCTTTGTCAGTTTTGCAATGACACTGTCCGGGAATTCCATTTTCTTAGCTTCCATTAAAACTTCTTTTGTCAAAGGTTCTCTTGCTATTCTTTCTTCCATTCGCACAAGCTTCCCGATCTTAGACAAGAACCAGTTGTCAATTTTCGTAATCTCATGGAGGACTTCCTGATCGATGCCTCTGCGAAATGCTTCTGCAATCTTATAGATTCTTCTGTCATCCACAACCTTCAGCTTCTCTATCAGTTCTCCCGAACTAATCTGCGAATAATCATAAGACAACAAACTGTCCACATGCTGTTCCAGTGACCGCAGAGCCTTCATCAATGCGCCTTCAAAGTTCTGACAGATACTCATCACCTCTCCGGTCGCTTTCATCTGAGTTGTCAAACGATGCTTGGCTGTAATGAATTTATCGAAGGGAAGTCTCGGAATCTTTACAACACAATAATCCAAGACCGGTTCAAAGCTTGCGTAAGTTTTCCCTGTCACTTCATTAAAGATCTCATCCAATTGATATCCGAGCGCTATTTTTGCCGCCACTCTTGCAATTGGATATCCCGTTGCCTTCGAGGCAAGAGCGGACGATCTGCTCACTCTCGGATTGACCTCAATCACACAGTATTCATAAGATTCCGGGTGTAAGGCAAACTGTACATTACATCCTCCGGTTATCTGAAGCTCCCGGATAATCTTAATCGCAGAGGTACGCAGCATCTGATATTCTTTATCACTTAACGTCTGGGAAGGCGCTGTCACAATACTGTCTCCGGTATGAACACCCACCGGGTCCACATTCTCCATATTACATACCGTGATACAGGTATCATTCCCATCCCGCATCACTTCATACTCTATTTCCTTCCATCCGGCAATACAACGCTCAACCAGCACCTGATGCGTTCTGGACAGACGAAGTCCGTTTCCTAGAATTTCCTCACATTCCTTCTCATCCTGAGCGATTCCTCCGCCGCTTCCGCCCAGCGTGTATGCCGGTCTTAAAACGACCGGATAACCGATCTCTTTTGCAAATGCCAAACCATCTTCCACTGACTCGACTACGAGAGACGGGGCACACGGTTCTCCGATCTTCTCCATCGTCTTCTTAAATTCCAGACGGTCCTCCGCCTTTTTAATCGTCTCCGCAGTCGTACCGATCAATCGAACATGATGTTCTTTTAGGAACCCACTTTCTTCCAATTCCATAGCAAGATTAAGTCCTGCCTGACCGCCCAGTGTAGGAAGCACACTGTCCGGCTGCTCCTTGATGATCAGCCGCTTGGCAGTCTCTATCGTCAGAGGCTCAATATACACATGATCCGCAATCTTTTTATCTGTCATAATCGTCGCCGGATTCGAATTCAGAAGTACCACTTGTACTCCTTCTTCTTTCAGGGAACGACATGCCTGTGTTCCGGCATAATCAAACTCTGCTGCCTGACCGATCACGATCGGACCGGAACCGATTACCAGAACTTTTCTGATTGTTTTATTTCTAGGCATAACTATCCTCCTTCACCATTTCTATAAACTTATCAAAGAGCCACGCTGTATCCTGAGGTCCGGGGTTTGCTTCCGGATGAAACTGTACCGTCATGATCTTTTTTCCTTTATATCGAAGTCCCTCGTTCGTTCCATCATTGACATTGACAAACAATTCTTCTGCTATCCCCTGTTCCATACTGCCGGCATCCACGGCGTATCCGTGATTTTGAGAAGAAATATAGACTTTCCCATCCGTCAGATCTTTCACCGGATGATTTCCCCCTCGATGTCCATAAGTCAATTTATATGTTTTCGCCCCGTTGGCAAGCGCCATCAACTGGTGACCGAGACAAATAGCAAAAATCGGAAGGTCGCTCTCATATAACTTGCGAACCTGTGAAATGATCTCCGTACAGGTGGACGGATCGCCGGGACCGTTCGATAACATGATGCCGTCCGGATTGGCTCGCAAGATCGTTTCCGCAGAAGTATCTGCCGGATATACGGTCACCTCACACCCTCTTTTATTCAGGGAAGCTGCAATATTTGCTTTTGCCCCCAGATCCAGAAGTGCAATTCCCGGCCCTTCTCCCTCTAACACATAGCTCTCTTGGCAGGAAGTCTCTCTGACAACATTTCCCATCTTATACGCATGAAGCTTCATGACCACTTCGCCAATACGATAATCGGCATCTGTAGTAATCATTCCATTCATAGTTCCTTTCTTTCTTAAAAGTTTTGCCAGTGCTCTTGTGTCGATTCCCGTAATTCCAGCCACATCTTCTTCTACAAGCAAGGCATCCAGCTCCTCCTTACACCGGAAATTGCTCGGCATATCTTCTATTTCTCTGACTATCAAACCGTCTGCCCAGATGCGTCTGGATTCCCGATCCGGCGTCACCCCGTAATTTCCGATCAGCGGATACGTCATCACCACCATCTGCCCCGCATAGGAGGGATCTGTCAGCACCTCCAGATATCCCGTCATAGATGTATTAAACACGACCTCGCTTACCGCTTCCTTTTTTGCACCAATCTGCGTTCCTTCAAATACAGTGCCATCCTCTAATATAAGAAATGCTTTCATGAATGAATCCTCCTAAAACTAAAAAAAGGAGTCAGAAACCCTACGGTTCCTGACCCCTTTGTCAGCATTTAATCGTTATTATTATGGTACTTTCCTGAGTGTTTGTCAAATCTTTTTTGAAATATTTCCGCAGGATTTTAAAAAAATTCGGGATTTTAAAAATCAGCATTGACAAACATTATTTTTAGAGTATACTACTTCACATAAGCAAAGGCGCTTTGGACTTAGATGTTCATAGCGCCTTTTTTTGTATTTCAAAAATACTAAAAAAATATCTAAGGAGATGAATGACATGAGTAAACGTATTCCCGAACTGTATGGAAGCATGATCTTCAGTGACCGGATCATGCGGAACAAGCTTCCCAAAGATGTGTACAAGGCATTAAGGAAAACCATTGAAAACGGCACCCATCTGGAGCTTGATGTCGCCAATTCTGTCGCAGTAGCCATGAAAGAGTGGGCTGTGGAAAACGGTGCCACACACTATACGCACTGGTTCCAGCCAATGACCGGATTTACCGCAGAGAAGCACGACAGTTTTATCTCCCCATCGGGGGAAGGTGAAGTCATCATGGATTTCTCCGGAAAAGAACTTGTCAAAGGAGAACCGGATGCCTCAAGCTTCCCTTCCGGCGGTCTTCGCGCTACCTTTGAAGCCCGAGGATACACCGCATGGGACCCTACTTCTCCGGCATTTATCAAAGATCAGACACTATATATTCCAACCGCATTTTGTTCTTACAGCGGAGAAGCTCTGGACAAGAAGACACCGCTTCTTCGATCCATGGATACTTTGAACACACAGGCAGTAAGAATGCTTCATCTGCTGGGCAATGACACCGTCAAAAGAGTCTCTGCCACCATCGGACCGGAACAGGAATATTTCCTCGTAGATAAAGATCTGTACAGCAGACGAAAAGATCTGATTTTCTGTGGGCGAACTCTCTTTGGCGCCCCGGCTCCAAAAGGACAGGAGATGGAAGACCACTATTTCGGCGCTTTAAAACCAAGAGTCTCTGCCTACATGCACGATCTCGACCTCGAGTTGTGGAAGCTCGGCATTCCTGCAAAAACCAAACACAACGAAGTAGCGCCTGCACAGCACGAGCTTGCCCCGGTCTTCGACACAGCGAATATTGCCGTTGATCACAACCAGCTTACCATGGAGATTATGAAAAAGGTTGCCGAAAAACACGGGCTTACCTGTCTCCTCCACGAAAAGCCTTTTGAGGGAATTAACGGAAGCGGAAAACATAATAACTGGTCTCTGACTACCGATGACGGCGTAAACCTCTTGAATCCGGGACGTACTCCCGCTCAGAACACACAGTTTCTTATCTTTTTGATGGCTGTTATCAAAGCAGTGGATGACTATGCCGATCTGATGAGAATCTCTGCAGCCAGCGCCGGAAATGACCACAGACTCGGTGGAAATGAAGCTCCCCCTGCCATCGTGTCTATTTTCCTTGGAGACGAACTTACCCATGTACTGGAATCCATTGAAAATGATACTTATTTCGGTAAACAAGAGAAGATCCAGCTTGACACCGGCGCCCCGGTACTACCTCATTTTCTCAAAGACAATACAGACCGGAACCGGACTTCTCCATTTGCATTTACCGGAAATAAATTCGAATTCCGCATGCTTGGTTCTGCTGCCTCCGTTGCAACGCCGAACATTATATTAAATACCGCTGTTGCGGAATCACTGGACCAGTTCTATGAAGAATTAAAGGACACTGATCCGGCTGATATGGATGAGGCCGTTCACGCACTTTTGAAACGCGCAATACAGAAACATAAAAAGGTTATTTTTAATGGAAACGGCTACTCCGATGAATGGGTGAAAGAGGCTTCCCGACGAGGTCTTGACAATCTGGAATCTACACCGGACTGTCTGGAACGTCTTCTGACAGCAAAAAGCATTACACTCTTCACCAAACACCACATTTATACAGAAGAGGAAATCCGCTCCAGACACGATATTTTACTGGAAAATTATGTGAAGACCATCGCGATTGAAGCACGCACAATGGTTGATATACTATCGCGTGACTTCCTTCCGGCTCTCCTTTCTTATACCGGAGCTGTTGCTTCCAGTACGAGTTCAAAAAAAGCGCTTCTCCCTGATTTGAAAACAGATGCGGAGGAAGCACTTGTAAGAAAGCTTAGTAATTGTTATGAAATCTTAGCAGACGGCGTACAAGATCTGAAGGAGCAGCTCGCCAAAACAGAGAAAGAAGAGGACCTGAAACGTTCTGCTTTCCTTGGGCGGAACCTTCTGATTCCTTCTCTTAAGCACTTGGGAACCGCTGCAAGCGAAGCGGAAGCACTGATTCCTGAAAATCTGCTTCCATACCCATCTTACGATCAATTACTATTTTCATTATAAGAAAGGAGCTTTGTCATGAATTGTGATCATTCACGTATCAAAGAAGCCTGCGGCGTCTTTGGTATTTATACATCTTCTGAAGAACAGGCGGCAAACCCCATCTATTATGGCCTTTCTTCTTTACAGCACCGCGGGCAGGAGTCCTGCGGTATTGCTGTGTGTGACACCTGCGGATCGGAGGGGAATCTTAATGTTCACCGGGGCATGGGACTTGTCCACGAAGTCTTTGACGACAACATCCTTCATTCTCTTACCGGCAATCTGGGCGTTGGTCATGTGCGCTATTCTACAACCGGAGAAACTTCTCTGCAGAACGCACAGCCTCTTGTGCTCAATTATGTTAAGGGTACTCTTGCTCTTGCACACAATGGGAATCTCGTCAACACCGAAGAATTAAGAGCCGGACTTGCACGTACCGGCGCCATCTTCCAGACAACAACAGACTCGGAAGTCATTGCGCACCTGATTGCACGAGAGCGGATTCACACCCACTCTGTCGAAGAGGCAATTCTGCGGGCTGCCTCAAAAATAAAAGGAGCCTATGGGCTAATCATTGCAAGTCCGAGAAAACTGATCGGCGTCAGAGACCCTCTCGGTCTCAAACCACTTTGCCTTGGAAAGCGAGGCGGCGCCTATGTCCTCTCCTCGGAGAGCTGTGCTCTCACCGCTATCGGAGCGACGTTTATCCGTGATATACGCCCGGGCGAGATCATCACCATTACGCGTCAGGGGGTCTTTTCCAATCTGGAGCTCTGCCAGAAGAAGCACGCTCACTGCATCTTTGAATACATCTACTTTGCACGATTAGACAGTACCCTTGACGGTGTATCTGTCTACGAGGCTCGCTTAAGAGGCGGGGCTGCACTTGCCAAAGCCTACCCGGCAGATGCAGATCTTGTAACCGGTGTGCCTGATTCCGGTCTTGCCGCTGCGCAGGGCTATGCGGAAGCTTCCGGCATCCCCTTCGGGTTAGCCTTCTACAAGAATAGTTACGTGGGACGTACCTTTATAAAGCCGACACAGAAAGAAAGAGAAAAAAGTGTACGGCTCAAACTACATGTACTGGAGCATGCCGTCAAGGGAAAAAATATCGTCCTGGTCGACGACTCTATCGTAAGAGGAACCACGATCGCAGGTCTGATCCGACACCTGAAACAAGCCGGTGCTCTCAAAGTTCATGTCCGCATCAGCTCGCCTCCCTTCCTGCATCCTTGCTATTTCGGAACAGACATTCCGTCCAATCAGCAGCTTCTGGCATCTTCCCACTCTGTGGACGATATTTGCCGCATCATAGGCGCTGACTCTCTTGGATATATGAAAGTGGAAGACCTTCCCGATACGGTAAATGGTCTCCCACTTTGTAAAGCCTGTTTTGATAACCATTATCCAATGGATATTCCAAACCAAAACTCTTAGCTTCTTCTATTTTCCACTGTCGCCATAGTTTGCCAGTACACGTGCGGACGGATCATTGACATTGCATCCGTCCCACGCCTTGTTCGGCATCCAGAAATCAACGACCATCTCCGACTGTCCCGGATAATATTTTTCGAAGATTTCCCGGTAGAGGAGTGACTCCTTCGTAAATGGCGCTGCATGCTCATAGGCACTGCATTTTTCCTTCCATTCATCCCCTTCGTAACAGGTCTGTGCATATTCTTTCAGATCATCTACCATGGAATGACCTACCGCATCTGAAAATGCTGCTTTTTCACGCCAGAGAATTTCTTCCGGCAGACACGCATCCTTCTCAAATGCACGGCGCAGCAAATACTTCCCTTTTCCATAGGTATTCATTTTCTTTGCCGGATCGACAGACATTACATACTTTACAAAATCAAGATCTCCAAATGGAACTCTTGCCTCCAGTGAGTTTACGGAAATACACCGGTCTGCCCGCAGCACGTCATACATATGAAGCTCATGTATACGTTTCTCGGATTCCTTTTGAAATTCTTCCGGTGACGGTGCAAAATCTGTATATTTATACCCAAACAACTCATCCGAGATCTCTCCGGTCAGCAGAACACGGATATCGGTGTGTTCGTGAATATATTTACATACATAGTACATTCCAATGCTGGCACGGATTGTAGTAATGTCATAAGTGCCGAGAAGATGGATCACATCCTCAAACGCATTTAACACGTCTTCTTTTGTTATGATCACTTCCGTGTGCTCACTTCCAATATATTCTGCCACCTGTCTTGCGTATTTCAGATCAATGGCATCCTGATCCATTCCAATTGCAAACGTGCGAATCGGCTCCTTACTCTCCTTTGCTGCTATAGCACAGACAAGGGAAGAATCCAGTCCTCCTGACAACAGAAACCCTACTTTTGCATCCGAGACAAGTCTTTTGCATACTCCTTCTATCAATTTGTCATGGATTTTCTGACAGATTGTCTCTACATCATCCTCACAGACTTCCTCTGTTCTGCTAATGTCATGATAGCAGACGAATGCTCCGTCTTTGTAATAATGTCCCGGTGGAAACGGGCGGATCTTCTCACAGAGTCCAACCAGATTTTTAGCTTCACTGGCAAGAACAAGAACTCCTTTTTCGTCATATCCGTAATAGAGTGGACGAATTCCGATGGGATCTCTCGCCGCAAGATAGCTTCCGGTCTTTCCGTCATAGATAATACACGCGAACTCCGCATCCAGCATACCGAACATCTCTGTTCCGTATTGCTCATATAACGGAAGCAGGATCTCACAATCAGAATCACTTTCAAATGTATAACCCTTCTTTTTCAGCTCTTCTCTTTGTTTTTCAAATCCATAGATCTCTCCGTTACAAACTACATAGCTTCCGTTCAGCGAAAAAGGCTGCATGCCGGACGGTGTCAGTCCCATGATCGCTAAGCGCTGAAATCCCAGATATCCTTTTCCGGTGTCCAGAATCCGACATTCATCCGGTCCTCTGGACGATGTCCTTAAAAAGCATTCCCGAAAGGTTTTCAACGCCTCTCCTTCTTCACAATATCCCATAATCGAACACATATTGCCATATCCTCCTTGATCCTTCCAGTCTTCCTTCTTATCTATTAACTTGCCAATTGATTCAGTCCATCCAGAATCTCTTTTTCTATCTCCAATGAAAACCCATCCACACTGAGCGTATGCTTCTTCGTCACGCCATCCACACTTCCCATTCGGACAATTCTCGCCAGATATCCATAGATCTTTTCAAAATTCAACAGTCCCGTCACACCTGTCATTTTCTGCATGTATGCTACGATCGCGTAGGCGCCCCAGTTCGATACGGTTGCAATGACAAGCGTATCTACTTTTACTTTGCACGGAACAAGCGCTAATTCCTCATGGATGACTTCCTTGAGATTTCCCATTCCAATCTCATTTCCACCGTCTCCGACTCCAAAAGTCGGAATCCCTGCTTTTCTTGCCCGGATGAAGAGCCAATCTGTACTTGCCGTGTATTCTTTAATACTGATTCCCCGCATATTGGCATAATCGTCTTCCACATTTCTTCCACATCTTTCAATGGAAATAAGTCCCACCGGACGATAAGTTTCCAGCATCCGGTCATACTCCTGCGCTTCGTCATTCACTCCCGCATAATACACTTCCAAGCCTTCATTTTCAAAAAAACCTCTGCAGAATTCATCTGTTACGATCACCGGATGATATCCAAGCTTCTGAAGTGCGTCTGCCATCACAAGTGTTCCGAGAGGCCCATCTGTCTCTGCATGTCCTGCCACATAGAATCCTGTCGTTAAGAGAATCGTTCCTTTCTCAAGTTCTAAGATCTGTCCGGCTGCTTCCCGGCAATAATCCTCTTTCATATGATTTTTTAAAATATTCATTCCTCGTTTGGAATAGCGAAGCACCACGTCTTCGATCGTTTCTTGTCTGATTGCCGTCAACATCCGCGCCACCCTCTCTTTCCTTTTTTTCTTCTATCCTATGCACTACTACACGATTTCTGATAGCGGACAGATCTTCACACCTTCTTCTGTAAGAGTCTCTCTGATCCGCTTTACAAATGCCAATGCTTTCGGTCCGTCTCCATGCACGCAGATGGAGTCCGCCTGTACCTCAATCTCTTTACCGGTAACAGCTGTAACTGTTCCTTTCTTAACCATGCCGACAACACGCTCGATTGCCACTTCTTCCTCTGTGATCACGGCTCCCTCTTTTCTTCTGGAGACAAGCGTTCCATCCTCCTCATAGGCACGGTCGGCAAAGACTTCTCCTGCGGCGCGCAGCCCGAATTTCTTCGCCGCCCGGAACATTTCACTGCCTGCCGGAGCCAGAAGGATCAGGTTCTGATCGACTTCCCGGATTCCACGACAGATGGCTTCTGCAAGTCCTGTATGAGTTACCGCCATATTATACATGGCTCCATGTGGTTTCACATGATAGAGTGGCACACCAAAAGCATCGCAAAATGCCTTTAACGCCCCGATCTGATATTGTACCATCGCTTTTAGTTCTTCTTCTGACACCTGCATATTTCGTCTTCCGAATCCGGTCAGATCCGGATATCCCGGATGCGCTCCGATGTGAACCCCGTAGTTTTTAGCAAGCTTTACTGTCTGTTCCATGACAAGCGGATCTGACGCATGAAAACCGCATGCCGTATTGGCGGAAGAAATATAGGGAATGATTTCTTCATCCATTCCACATTTATAGTTTCCAAAGCTCTCGCCCAGATCACAATTTAAGTCCACAGTATACATCTTCCTCACCCTCTGTTCTCTTATCTTTTCTAACACTTTATCCATGGTTCTAATATTTTAATGCTGCGTTCTTAATATCGGAGATAAACATATGCCCCGGTGCATGCGTGATCGCAAGCTCCGGCTTTACTTCCATGACCACATTCTGAGGAGTGACTCCGCAAGGCCAGAATACCGGAAGTTCTCCCTCCCTGACTGTCACCGCCTCTCCAAAATCCGGTTTTTGCAGATCCCGAATTCCAATCTGGGACGGATCACCGATGTGAACAGGCGCGCCGTGTACTCTTGGCATATCTCCTGTAATACATGCCGCTTTCACTGCCTGTTCTCCGGTCATCGGACGCATGCTGACTACCATGTTGCCGTGAAAGATTCCTGCGGGTGTACACGGAATATTCGTTTTAAACATCGGCACATTTTTATGTTCTTCAATCTGTCTTACAGGAACATCTGCTTCTAACAGCCCGGCTTCAAATGAAAAACTGCATCCGATCAAAAAGCTTACAAAGTCATCTTGCCAGAACCTATCAATACTCGTATACTCGCCGATCATTTTTCCCTTGCGATAAATGCGGTATTTGGGGAAATCCCTCGCCACATCTGCATCCTGCGCAAGATAATGAAGCTGTCGGCTTCCCATATCCGTCACTTCCAATATTGGGCAGGCTCTTGGATTTCTCTGTGTAAATAAAAGGAAATCATAAGCCTGATCTTTGGGAAGGATCAGAAGATTTGCCTGTGCATATCCCGGACACAAGCCGGAAGTCTGACCGGTGATCTTTTCTTCTCTGATTAATTTTCGAACTTCCCTTGGTGTTAGTTTCCTGTCATCCATATTATCTTTCCTGCTTTCTGTATAGTTTCTGCGCTGTTTTCACATCGGTCTTTAAAAAACGGACTTTGTCGCCCGGTCTTCCCTGAACCAGCTTGGGAATATCAAAAGAACACACTACCGCAATCTTCGCATAGCCGCCGGTAGTCTGTCTGTCTGCTAATAATACAATCGGCTGACCGCTGGGCGGAATCTGCACTGCCCCCAGCGGGATCGCATCAGATATAATGTCTGTTCCGTTTTTGCTCTCCGCCAAGGGACCCTTCAGACGATATCCCATCCGGTCGCTCTGATCTGTTATCGTATAAATGCCGTTGTAAAACGCCTTCTCTCCTGCTTCTGTAAAATACTCTTGTTGTGGTCCGGGAACTGCACGCACCTCTATGATTTTACCTTCCTCAATCCCCTTTGTTCTCCGTTTTTTCACTCGATCAAACGACCACTTCGGTTTTCCGAGCTTCAGAACATCTCCCGACTTCAGCGCGCGTCCTCCATACCCGCCAAATGCACATTTTAGATTGGTAGATCTGCTTCCCATAACGAGTGGGACATCGATACCGCCGGCAAATGCAAGATAAGTCCGGCATCCCTGCCGGGCTGTTCCAAGTGTCAGCGTCTGTCCTTTTTGGATCAACAGCGGGCAATTCATTTCTACCGGCTCTTCGTCCACCATAGGTCCCATGTCTGCTCCTGTAACTGCGACAATCGTATCCTCTGTAAATTCCAGCATTCCTCCGAACAGCGTGACCTCTAAAACTGCTTCTGTCTCATCATTTCCAACCAGATAATTTGCCTTTTTAAATGATGCCTGATCCATAGCACCGGAAACCTGAATCCCGGTTTCTTGATACCCATACCGTCCGCCGTCCTGAACTGTCATAACAGCGCCCGGTAATACAATTTTTACTGCCATCTACTGTTCACCTTCTTCTTCCAAAATATCGATCGTATATTCACCCTTGACGATCATACGCCGGATATCATAATAATCGTCCAGCGAAACAGGCACAAACCGAATATATTCTCCGGCACGGCATAAAATCGGCTCTTGTCTTCCTGCATCGTAAAATTCCACCGGAGTTCCACCTATCAGCCTCCACCCTCCCGGAGAGGCAACCGGATAGACACCGGTCTGATTGCCGCCGATTCCCACTGCCCCTACCGGGATCTTCACACGAGGAGTGGAAAGTCTCGGCATCTCTATGCGAGAATCCAATCCGCCCAGATATACAAAGCCCGGGAGAAAACCCATCATATAAATGCGGTAATCTACAGAACTATGTATAGCAATAATCTCGTCCCGATCAAGTCCGGTATGTTTTTCCATATCTCTAAGATCCGGTCCAAAGCGAGCTCCGTAGCAGCAGGGAATCTTAAGGATTCTTTTTTTCTTATGATTTTTCAAAGTCTCGGCGCTTCCAAGTATGCGCACTCTTTTTTCCAATTCTTCATAAGAAATCTTGAGAGGATCGTAATAGATCATCAGAGAGCGAAAGGTTGGCTGTAACTCCAGAACCCCTTGTATCTGTTCATTACTTAGGCATTTCTTCAGTTGTTGAACCTGATCATTTATTTGAATACTGATCACATTTCCAAACTCTGCAACCATGCCCCGATCCCCTGCAGGCATAATTTTAAGATTTCCCTTCTCATCCATCTTTTCACTTCCTATTCTGCCGCTGTCTTCTCGTAAAATTCTCCAAGTAAAGCAGCTCTGATCTTCTCTAATAATTCAGGGTTCTTTCCACCTACCGGTTTCCCGTCAATCTCGCAGGCATGCAGGCAGAGGTTACTGGAACTTGTCACTAACACTTCTTCTGCTTCGAACAGCTCTTTTAAGGTATAAGGTGTTTCGCTTACCGGAATGCCAAGCTTCTTACACATGCGGATCAAATGAGCTCTTGCAATTCCCGGAAGAATCAAATTATCTGTAGGTGCTGTCACCAGTTTCCCGTCTTTGATAATGTGGACATTACTATGCGCACATTCGGTCACCCTTCCACCGGCGCGATAAAATACTGCTTCCTGACACCCTGCCTTTTTCGCCTTTTCCGTTGCCACACAGGATGGAATCAGATTCAAGGTCTTAATATTACAGTGCAGAAAACGAGTATCTTCTACAGTAATCAATTTGATCGGCTCTATGCCATCTGAGATTTCTGCCGGTTTTAACATGATCCACAGATTGCCCGGTCCCTTTGTATAAGCATGATCTCTTACTCCGGTTCCCCTTGTCACCTGATAATAGACAAAGAGATCGCCGGTATCCATTTTATTTACCATTTCCTGGAGGAGCTCCTTTAGCTCCTCCTTCGTTACAGGCATCTCAATATCCAGAAGCCCTGCACTGTTGAAAAATCGATCTATGTGTTCATCTATCGCAAATATTTTATAATTTCTGGATGGACCTGCATCATAAACACCATCTCCAAACCAGCATACCCGATCGTTCATGGGAATGCTCATTTCCTCCAGTTCTCCGTATTTCCCATTGTAATATCCTAAAGTTTTCATTTTTCTCTACCTCTTCTCTTATAAAAAACAAAATGTTAATCTTCAGTAACCGGTACCTCTTCATCGCTCCATGCATCCAGATCATTGATGTATTTCTTTGTCTCTTTCACAATCACATTGGAGAGAAGCAGCACTGCGATCAAGTTCGGGATTGCCATCAGCGCATTTAAAATATCTGCCAGCGCCCACACAACGTCCAATGCTACAACCGGTGCAATTCCTGCTACAACTACATAAATAATGCGGTATGGAATCAGTCCTTTATGTCCTGCAAAATATTCTACCGCACGTTCTCCATAATAAGCCCATCCGAGAATCGTAGAGTATGCAAAGCAGATGATTCCGAGTGTTAAGATGATAGGGCCAAATACAGGAATCTGTCCAAACGCCAATGTAGTAAGGGTTCCGCCATCACTGATCTGGTCAGCATTGATATTTGGATTTTTCATAATGGTAGATACAAGTACCAGCCCTGTCATAAGACATACAACTACGGTATCCCAAAATGTACCTGTAGAAGATACCAGTGCCTGACGAACTGGATTTCTTGTCTGTGCAGCAGCTGCTGCAATTGGCGCGGAACCCATACCGGATTCGTTTGAGAAAAGACCTCTTGCGATTCCGTACTGCATGGCTAAACGAATACCCGTGCCTACCAGTCCTCCTGCTGCTGCACCCGGTGTAAATGCAAGCTTGCAGATTGTCTGGATAGCCGGAAGAATATAATCATAATTAAGACCAAGAATGATCAAACATCCAAGCACATAGAAGATTGCCATAAATGGAACCAATTTCTCACATACTGTTGCAATGGATTTGATACCGCCGAAAATAACGATTGCTGTCAGCACTGCTACGACCAATCCAACGATCCAGCCCTGAACACCTGTATTTTCTTCTACTACAGTTGCAATGGAGTTAACCTGTGTTGCACATCCGATTCCAAAAGATGCGAATCCTGCAAACACTGCGAAGATCATTCCCAGAACTTTGCCGAGTTTCTTCCATTTTAATCCTCTGGACAGCGCATACATGGCTCCTCCCTGCATACGTCCGTCTTTTGTTTTCACTCGATATTTTACAGCGATCAGTGATTCGGAATATTTGGTGGCAATTCCGAAAATACCGGATAACCAGCACCACAGTACCGCGCCAGGTCCTCCAAGAGCAATTGCCGTTCCCACACCTACGATATTACCGGTTCCGATTGTGGCTGCCAGTGCGGTGGTCAGTGCTCCGAAGTTTGAGACCTCACCCTCTGCGTCCGGATCCTTCTGTACGGACAGCTTAATTCCTTTTGATATCGTCTTTCTCTGAATAAAACCTGTACGGATGGTCATATAAATATGGGTTCCGAACAGGAGAATGATAAGCCACCATCCCCATACCATTCCATCAACTTTGTAGATTACATTACTGATTGTTTCCATCATAAGCAATTCCTCCCTTTCCTTTTGTTCAGTGCAGACATTTTCTATAAAACAACGAAAAAAGGCGCCGACAGGATTACTCCTGCGGCGCCTTTGCCAACACTTCATTTTTAATATGTGCTTATTATAGATTCATCATGAATCTCTGTCAAGAACTTTTTTATTTCTTTTTTGAATTTTTGTATCCTGCCAGCAGACCAAAGAGAATTCCCCCGGCCCCTATGACTGCAAACAAGATGGAGAAAATAACCATTGTCATCTGCTCCGTGCCAGATGTTTTGGATATTTCTTTAAACATGCTGTAAGACAGATAGACCAAATAGAATCCTGCCATCGCGTAGATTGCCGGTCTTGCTTTATTCTTCCAAGCAGCCTTATCGTCTGCTCCCTCTGACAATCCTGCTTCTTTCTCTTCTTCTGCCTGTAATTCTTCCGGTCTGTTTTCTTCCATGTCTGTCTCTCCCTTCAATAAAAACCGTCTTATTTACGAACAAGATATTTTCTCATATCGATTGCACATGCAACGAGAATGATAAGTCCTTTAATAACATACTGTAAGCTCTGGTTGATTGCAAGGAACTGTAATGCTACGAAGATGATTCTTAAGATGAATACACCCATTACTACTCCACGGATCTTACCAGTACCACCAACGAATGATACACCACCGATTACGCAGGCTGCGATCGCATCACACTCGTAGTTAAGACCTGTACCAGCCTGGTTAGAACCGATACGTGCAGACTCGATAAATCCTGTGATCGCATACATAGCTCCTGCAAGTGTATGTACTAAAATGATTGTTTTTGCTACGTTTACACCAGATACGTTAGCTGCTTCCGGGTTGGAACCTACAGCGAACATATTTTTACCAAATGTTGTCTTGTTCCAGATAAACCACATAAGAGCAATGATAAAGCATGCATACCATACGTAGTTCGGGATCGGAACTCCACCGATCTTGATGATGCTTCCTGTTACGAAATCTTTGAAAGACTGGTCAAGACCTGATAATGGCTGTCCATTATTTCCGTTCAGCATGATGTACATAAGAAGGAATCCGTATACGATCAACTGAGTAGCAAGTGTTACGATAAATGGATGTAACTTAAAGTGTGCTACGAAGAATCCGTTTACAAGACCTACTAAAGCACCAACTGCAACAACGATCAGGATAACAAGCGGAATCGGAACAACACCGAGATCCGGGAAGATCTTTGTCGGGTAATCCACCGCCTGAAGTAAAGATGCAGCGATACAAGCAGTAAGACCAACTACACGTCCTGCAGAAAGGTCAGTACCTGTAAGTACGATACATCCTGCAATACCTACAGCAATCGGAATGTTAGCTGCGGACAGGGAAATAATATTTACGATTGATGATGGTGTTACAAAGTTCGGGTTCTGTATTGCTGTGTAAATGATCGCGATAATGATCAAAACATATAATGCATTGTTTAATGCAAATTCTTTCCAGAATGTCTTTTTATCTCTGGCGTCCAATGCCTGAAAATCGGCATAACGTCTTTTTAAATTCTCAACTGTTTTCATTTCAAACCGGCCTCCTCTATACATACTTTGCGGCAAGCGCCATAATCTCTTCCTGGGTTGTATTCTTGGCATCTACTTCTCCAGCCAGACGTCCGCCTGACATAACAAGAATTCTGTCGCAGATTCCAAGAAGCTCTGGCATCTCTGAAGATACTACCATAACAACCTTATCTCTGTTTGCCAGATCAAGGATTAACTGATAGATCTCGTATTTCGCACCTACGTCAATACCTCTTGTAGGTTCATCCAGAAGCAATACTTCCGGATCAGTGAGCAGCCATCTTCCAAGAATAACTTTCTGCTGGTTACCACCGGACAGTGAACGAATCTTTGTCTCCTGTGTCGGTGTCTTGGTCCGCATTGCATCAATGGACCACTGGGTATCTTTTTTCATAGATTTTTCACTCAGGTATAAACCTGCTTTTTTATGCTTCTTCAAGCTGGAAATAACGGTATTTTCTCGAATACTTAAAATTCCGAAGATACCTGTTGCACGTCTCTCCTCTGTAAGAAGTGCAAATCCATTTTTAATAGATTCTCTGGCGTTACGGTTTTTCACAACCTTACCGTCCAGTTTGATCACGCCATCTTTTCTTGTGGCGATACCGAAAATATTTTCAAGAGTCTCAGTACGTCCGCTTCCATCAAGGCCGGCAATACCTACGATCTCACCTTTTCGAACGTTAAAAGATACATCATTAAGAAGAGAATACTGTGCAGTGAGGTGTTCTACCTCAAGCGCAACCTCTCCCGGTTTATTTGTCTTCGGCGGGAACTGGTTCGTTAGTTCACGTCCTACCATAAGACGGATGATATCATCCATGGACAGGTCGTCTGCTTTCTCTGTGGCAACCCATGTTCCGTCACGCATGATGGTGATCTCATCAGAGATTCTCTTAATCTCTGCCATCTTATGTGATATATAGATAATACCGCATCCGCGGTCTCTTAGCATATTAATGATTCTGAATAAATGCTCAACTTCCTGCTCTGTCAGAGAAGAAGTAGGCTCGTCAAATACAATAATCTTTGAGTTAAAAGAAACTGCTTTCGCAATTTCTACCATCTGTCTCTGAGACACCGGCATTGTGCTCATAACACGTTTTGGATCTACATCAATCTCAAGTTCTTTAAATACATCAAGAGTATCCTGGTAAATTTTTCTCTCATTTACCATGAGTCCTCCTACCTTCGGATAACGTCCAAGCCAGATATTATCCATAACGTTACGTTTCAGCGCCTGGTTCAACTCCTGATGAACCATAGCCACACCGTTCTCCAGTGCTTCTTTGGAGTTTTTAAAGTTTACTTCTTTTCCCTCTAATTCAATGGTTCCGCCATCTTTGTTATACATTCCGAACAGACATTTCATCAGTGTGGATTTACCGGCACCATTCTCTCCCATCAGGGCATGTACTGTTCCTTTTTTAACAGTCAGCGAAACGTTATCCAGAGCTTTTACTCCGGGGAATTCTTTACTGATATTCGTCATCTGCAAAAGAACGTCCTGTCCCATGACTATTCCTCCATTCGTCTAACTTCTCAGAAAAACAGCCGCCAACCCTCTGGCGGCTGCTTTCTTTATTTTAAGATTAACTTATTGTTGTCTGTATCTTACTCTTCACCTGTGTAGATTCCGTATGGAATGAAGATCTTGTTAGCAACTTTTTCAGAGATCATGTCTTTCTCTACGCCGTCAACTAACTCTTTTCCATCTGCTGTGTTCTGTGTAAGCTGTGCGATACAAGCTGCCATACCTTCTGCATCCTGTTTGATAGTACCAACCATCTTGCCGTCTGCGATCAGTTTCTTAGCTGCGTCTGTAGCGTCTACACCGAATACTGGAATTGTTTTTGCCGGATCACCTGTGTTGTAACCTTTGTCGTTCAGAGCTGCAACAGCACCCTCAGCCATACCATCGTTGTTACAGATGATGAGCTCGATCATGTTGTTGTTACCCTCGTTGTACTGAGAAAGGTTTGTTGTCATGTAGTTGTTAGCTGCTGTAGCACTCCAAGCTCCATCCTGGTCAACCTGATATTTATCAGTGTTAGCTGGGTCAAAGAACTCTAATGCTGGTTTTCCAGCTTCTTCTAACTTCTTGTTAGCATCTTCTACTGCAAACTGTGTACGGTAGATGGCTTCTGCGTTACCAAGCTGTCCCATGAACATAGCGTAAGAGATTTTTCCATCTCCGTTGAGGTCAACTGTGTCGAAGTTTTCAACAACGTAGTCACCGATCATTTCGCCCTGCATGTGTCCTGCTTCTGGAGCGTCTGTTCCTACGAATGCACATTTCTCATAAGAACCAAGGATTGTTCCCTCTTCACTCTTCTCGTCTTCTACTGCACGGTTGAAGAAGATAACCGGAACGTCTGCTGCTTTTGCTTTGTCGATGATCTGTGTAGAAGCATCGTTAGAACCAGATGTTACGATGTTAACGATCAGAAGGTTTGCACCTGTCTGGATAGCTGTATCGATCTGCTCGTTCTGTGTTGTCTGGTTGTTATTTCCATCGTAGTCCTGATATTTAACACCCATGTCATCAAGTTTCTTGTCAAGAGCTGTACGTACAGAAGCGATATAAGTATCTGCATATGTGTAGTAGAATACACCAATGTTCAGATCAGACTTCTTTCCTTCGTCTTTGCTCTCTCCGCTGTCTTTTCCGCCGCCACAGCCAACAGCCATTGCTGCTACCATTGCTACGCAAAGAAGCACTGCTAATAATTTCTTTTTCATAATTAGCCTCCTTATGATATTTATTATTTGCATTGAGTATAGCACTCCTGCCTGTACAAAAAAATACAATAAAATATCAAAAAGGTTCAAAATACTATTCTCAGCGAATCTCATCAAAGGAAAACAGCATTCTCTGAGATTCTTCACTGTACATATTTTCCTTGGTCACTAAATGTGTGGATGTATTGACTTCTCTTTCGTCCAGATCATGGCCTCCCAACAGTCGATACGCATTCTCTACTCCCAGATAGCCCATTGCATACGGATTCTGTACAATAAGCGCATCTACCTCTCCTGTTTCCAGCATATCGACAGACACTACATTACTGTCAAATGCAACAACTCTCACAGAATCTGCCAGCCCTGCTTCTTTTACTGCATAACCTACGCCCAGACTGGTCCATTCATTAAATGTAACAACTACATTAATTTCCGGAATTCTCTCTAATAATTTTTCCGCTTCTTCTTTTGCAGAATCAATGGTTGAATTTACATTGATCGTGTCAACAATCACTGCACGTTTGTCTTTTCCTACCGTATCCCGGAATCCTTTTTCTCTGCTCTGCCCATTTTCTGTCGTGGCATCAAAGTTAACGATTCCGATATTGATCTCTTCCTCGTCCATGTCAAGCGCTGCTTTCCCCGCAAGGCATCCCGCCTCGTAATTATCCGTACCGATTCGGCAGCTCACCTCTTTGCTATTTACATCACTGTCTATAACAACGATCTTCACTCCTTCTTTTGCAGCGTGATCAACTGCCTCTGCATTCCCCTCATAATCAATCGCCGAAAATACAATCACATCTGTTCCATCCGCCACTGCCTCTTCAATCATTCGATTTTGTGTTATGTAATCCTCCTCATTATCCGGGCCTATACATTTCAACTCCATATTATACTCCGCGGATGCTGCTCCCGCTCCTGCAAACACCGATTTCCAAAAGGCTGATTCCGTGGACTTCGCGATCAGCGTTACTTTTTGTTTGCGAATTGCGCTGTCTTTCTTCTCTATGTGAACCCGATTCCAGCTCCCACAACCTGCGACAATACACACAAGCAGAGCAACAAGAAACAGGATTCCGACCTGTTTTCTCCTTTTATTTTCCATCATAATCCCCTTTCTCTACTTTTGGCATGCGAATGTCTACGCACGTTCCTTCATCCAGTTCGCTGGTAATTGTAAGACCATACTCTTCCCCAAAATAAATCTTAATTCTGTCATTTACGTTCTTAATTCCGATTCCGGTACGGTCTCCGGGTTCTTTTCTTAGAATTTCCTGACACTGCTCTTCTGTCATACCAATTCCGTTATCTTCTACAGACAAAATAATATCGTCTCCGTCTTCACGGATGCGAATCGTAATCTCTCCCTCATCCACCATGCGGTTTAAGCCATGATAAATCGCATTTTCAATGATCGGCTGCAATGTGATTTTATTGCAGAGATATCCAAGACAATTTTCATCCACATCAAACGTATATGTAAATTGATTTTTATACCGGAACGTCTCAATCCTCAAATAGCTCTGTGCATGCTGGATCTCTTTTTCGATCGTAATCAGTTCATGCCCTTTACTGATACTGATTCGGAAAAGTTTGGCAAGTGATGTCACCATATCCTCCGCATCTTTATTTCTTCCTTCTTCACATAGCCACGCAATTGCATCCAATGTATTATATAGGAAATGCGGGTTGATCTGTGCCTGAAGCGCTTTGAGTTCTGTCTTTCTCAGCGTGATCTCTTCCTGACGCACCTGCTCCATCAATTTCTGGATACGCCGCACCATGTGGTCAAAGGAATCTGATAGCATCATCAGCTCTTCCGTTCCGCGCACTTGTGTATAGGTATAGTTTTCCGCATTTTTTTCAAATGCCTTCATCGCCTTCGTCAGTTCTTTGGCCGGCTTTGCCAGTACCTGCGAGAGAATCATTCCCGTAAATGCCGCTACAAAGAGAACAATCACAAGAAGAAGGATTAATAGTCCTACCATTTTCTCTACTTTTACAGTGATCATCTCATCCACATAGCAGACTCCTACGATTCTCCATTCACCGTTTTCCAATGTATGAACCGTATGGATCACATCATTTTCAACTGTAACCCCATCCTTGCCCATAATCTGTTCTTCTTCTTTCAGACCGGAATAAATAAGCTGCTGCTGCGGATGATAGATAATATTTGCTTCCTCATCTTCTATATAACAGTAACCGTGAGAGCCAATTCCCACTCCGTCTACATAATCTGATATGTTGGAGAACCGGATATCTACTGCTATAACATATTTTTCACCTGCTTCATCTTCCAATGTCTGAGAGATAGTAACAACCCACGGATAAAAACCTTCATACAAAGTTTCTACATGAGGCTTACTAATATGAAGTTCTCCGTCCGATGGCTCTACATAAGAAAGGTTTTTGTAATAATCCTTTTTTAATGTTTTGCCATTCGACCATGAAGACATCATTTCCCCGTCCTTATCATAGATCATCACAGCTACCACGTCTTCCCTTATATCGACAAGACTTTGTATAAATTCATCCTTATCATTATTAGGGTCCTGCACACTGTGCTTGAGCGATTCCATAACGCTCTGCATATCCTGGATATATGACTGCACCATATTTTCTACCTGTGCCACTGCCTGCTCACTGCTCGTAACGGCATTTTGCTTCATCGCATCCCGGTAAATACCGATAAAGATCAAAATAGTAATAATAGAAATCAGCAGAACGATTCCCGATACTAAACACGTGAAAATGGCGGATAGGGAGAATCCTATCCGCTTCTTTCCACTTTGCCTTTTATTATATTCTTGTTTCATTTCCTGATTTGTGTCAGACATTACATACCCCCTGCATCTTTCCGGCACTGATTTGGCGACACTCCGGTTGCCCGCTTAAAGCAATAGCTAAAATAATGCTGATCCCGGTAACCGCACTCCTCTGTGATCTCCCGAATTTTCTTAGAGGTGCAAAGAAGTAATTCCTTCGCTTTCTCTATTCGTTTCTTCGTCAACAACTCTACGAACGTACTATCTGTTGTTTTCTTAATAAGTGCGCTGAGATAATTCGGGCTCACCCCGATTTCACCGCTCACTGTGACAACCGACAATTCCGGATCATGGTAACGCTCTTCAATAATCTCCAGTGCTCTGTCACAGAATACTTCACCGCTCTTTTTTCGCTGCTCTGAAATCTTTTCCTTGATATCGATACAGAACGTCGCACACTTTTCGAAGGATGCCATGACCTGCTCTACCATTGTATGTCCATGAAACTCCAGATGCTCCTGCAGATTTTCTACTGCACGTTCTCCGGCAACCGCATAAAACACTTTAAATCCCGCCGCCATAATCTGCGCCACCAGAAAATCTGCTGCCGCGGGCTGAATCTCACCGCTTGCGATCCGCGCAGAAAAAGCATCCAGAAATTGCTTTAATTCTTCTACGCTTCCTCCTCGAAGCAATTCTTCAATCTTGGAAACTGTATTATCCATAATTGTAAAGTCCATTGGCTCTACATGCTCTTCATCCGCGATAAAATGTACATCGCTTTCTTTCTGCCATGAATAGCTTAACGCGTTCATTGCCTCCCGGTAACACTCGGCGCAATTTTCCAAATGCTCTGTACTTCGACTGACTCCGACTGTTCCCTGCATATTCATAATTCTTCGAACACTCTGAACAATCTCATCCACAATAATATGAAGGTATTTGGAAAATCCTCTCTCCGTGGCAGCCAGCACAGACACTACACGGCCTCTCATAAAACAGCTGGCGTAACGGACATATTTCTTCAAAATTGTATCGATCGCCTGCACACTTGCTCTGCTCGTCCGATCCTGCTCTCCGTCGGAAATGTTCGTCACCAGCACTACGAATCGGTACATCTCCATGTCGCCTTCTCCGATCAGTCCACAGGAAACTGCCGCCTGCCTGAGTTCCTCCATTTCTTCTTCAGAAGGATTGCTCTGATAACCATCCAACAGAAGCGGAAACAGAAACTCAGATTTTTCCATCCGCTCCTGAACCATTTCCTTAGAATTAAATTCTTCAAACTTCCGGTCCATGACCGCCTTAATATTTCGAAGCTCCTCCTCCAGCTCTGCCGCCGAAATCGGCTTCAGCATATAGCTGACAATATTATATTGAATTTCCTGCTGTGCATAAGAGAAATCATCAAAACCACTTAGGAATGCAATCTGCACTGTAGGCAGCACCTCTCGCACTGATCTTGCCAGCTCAATTCCCGACAAGAAGGGCATACGAATATCCGTAAGCAAAAGATCCGGTTCCAGCTTCTCTACCATTTCCAATGCTTCCGCTCCATTTTCAGCCTCTCCAACCACACGAAATCCCAGTTCTTCCCAGCGTACTTTTCTAACAATACCTCTGCGGATTTCTTCTTCATCATCTGCAACGATTACGGTATACATCTAATTTCCCCCATATATTTCAAGTCTTCTTCGTTCATTTTAGCACAAGAATAGAAAATCGTGCAAATTATATCTGTGAAGAATACGAATTCTGCCAATTTATAACACAAGACATATTACAGGCAATGTTGCGATTGACAAAAGAGTTGATACAAAAATTGAGCGCGAAGCGGTTTCTCCATTATAATTATATTTATCTGCAAGAATTGCTGTTGTTGCTGCCATTGGCATCGCACTTAATAAAACAGCAACATTTCCCAGTACCAGATCTACGCCAAGAAGACGGACTGCACCAAAGACAATTGCTGGAAATACAATCAGGCGAATCAAACAGTAATACAAAATAGATGAATCCAGAAAATCACTCCACTTTGAATTCGCAAACATTGCTCCCACGGTAATCATAGACAGCGGCGTCGTACATTTGCTCAAGCCTGAAATTGTATCTTCCAGAAACGGAGGCAGCGAGACAGGGGTGATCATTAAAGTGACTCCTATAATAATTGCAATAATGCACGGATGTTTCACCAGCTTTTGAAAAGATTCCTTCCTATCCACATTTGTAAATAAAGAAAGCCCGGCAGTCCACATCATAATACGAATCGGAATCTGAAAAAAAGAGGTATAAAGTACACCAAGATTCCCATATAATTCCCCTACGACCGGAATTCCGATAAAGCTTGAATTAGATACAATCAATCCATATCTGAAAATATTTTTCTTCTCACTTGAAACAGGAGAAAAAAACAAAGCACTCAAATACAACGCTGCCAGCTGTATTCCAAATGAAATTCCCAACGCGATCAGACAATTGTGGAGAAGATTTCCGGACACATTCCATTCACCCAAAAAAGACTCTATAATATTACATGGCAGGATTAAATTCACCGTCAAGTTCGACAATGTCTTCCGACCGGACTCTGAGATAATATTTCTCTTTCTAAATAGAACTCCCACAGCCATTAACAGAAATAACATCATCTGTAAATGAAACATTCTCACAAAGTTATCCACCATATCCTCCTCTGTGATAAATCAATTCGGGATGGGGTTCTTCCATAAGCCCCATCCCGAATAAATTATCCATTATATTTTTCTTTGTCTAATTCTTTTTCTTTCGCGTTTACGATTACGTTAACTGCTGCGTCTCCGATAACATTCAGAGGAAGTAATGCCATCTCAACCGGACGGTTGATAGCTACAACAAGCGCATAACCGATCAGGCAGGCTTCTGTTGTCCATCCCATTCCAGATAAAACAGTGAAGATCATCGTTGTTCCTGCAATCGGAATTGCCGGTGTTCCCGCTGCCGCACAGATTGACAAGAATGCCATAACGATCATATTAGCAGGTGTTACATCAATTCCTGCTGCTGTTGCAATGAATGTCACTGCGAACATGTGCATAACTGTTGTTCCGTTCATATTGATCGTCATTCCTGTCGGAAGTACAAAGCTTGTAATTTCTTCGCTACATCCCAGTTCATCAATACAGGTTCTTGTATTCAGTGGAAGACAGGCTGCAGAAGAGTTTGTTGAAAATCCGAACACTCCCACTTTCGCTATCTTCTTTAAGAATTTCACTGGATTCTCTCTTGTTGTAATCCAGATTCCAAGTGGATATAAAGTCACTACTAACAAGAATAATGTAAGCATTGCAAAGATGACATACGCTGCTGCCGGAGCAAGATATTCCACACCGTAGATCGCAAAGGTTCTGGAAATCAAACAGAAAATTGCAATCGGTCCTACTTTGTTGATCAGGAATGTCAAGTACATCTGAATTACTTCATTTGCACTTTCCAATACTTTCTTCAATGGATCTGCTTTTTCTCCAAGCTGATTCATGCACAGGCCAATAATAATCGCAACTACTACAACTGCCAAAATACTGTTATTTGTGCTGAATGCTTCCGTTATGTTGCTCGGTACCGCATTGACAATTGTTGCCAGTGGATTAAATGCGTCGATCGTTGCCGCTTCACTTACCGCCTCGCTTGGAAGTGTAACATTGAAGAAGCCCAGTGATTTTACAATATAAGCAAGGACACATCCAAAAAATGCACCAAACACATAAAATCCAAAGAAACCAAGCAACGTCTTTCCTGCAATACGACCAAGCTTTGTGGAATTGGAAATGCTGCACATTGCAAGACTTAAGGACACTAATACCAGAGGTACGATTGCAAGCTGCAGACCTCTCATAAAGATCTGTCCTACAATATAGAAGATTCCGACAGCGCCAACACCTTCTTCTACTGTGATATCCTGAAACAAAATTTTATTAATTACATTCCATGTACTTTCTGAAACTACATTTTCTCTAATCAGCAAAAAAGCAATACCTACGATCAAGCCACCAATCAGAGCAATCATCATCTTTTTTACTACTGACATTTGTTCTTTTTGCTTTGCCATTTTCTCTTCACTCCTTGTTTTTCTCCTATTTTAGGGTACAAAAATAGCGCCAAAACAAATCCATGACTGTTTCCTTATATTTTCCTATTCAAATTCATGATTTATCTGGCGCTTTCCTATGTTACATAGGTTTAATCTCAATTCCTTCTTTTTCAAATGTTTCCCGAATTCTTCTTGCAAATGCAATTGCTTTCGGGCCATCGCCATGAACACAGAGTGTATCGCCTTTAATGTCGATATCTTTACCATTAATTGATGTAACTTTTCCTTCTTTAATCATCCGCACACAACGGCTGATCGCTACATCCTCATCTGTGATCATAGAGCCTTCCATCTTTCGCGGAACCAGTGATAAATCATCCATATACGCACGGTCTGCAAAAATTTCCGCTGCCGTTCGAAGTCCCATGTCTTCCGCAATCTTGCCGAGTACAGCTCCTGCACAATAGTAGATGATCAAATCTTTATCTACTTCATATACTGCTTCGCAGATTGCTCTGGAGATTTCTTCATCGTACTGGCACTGATTTCCCATGGCTCCATGAGGCGCTACATGATGCAGCTTCATTCCATAGCTTTGTGTAAATGCAGACAACGCTCCGATCTGATATTTTACATAATTCTTTACTTCTTGAAAGGATAAGACCATCTTTCTTCTTCCAAAACCCATCAGATCCGGATAGCCGGGATGTGCTCCGACTACAACGCCTCTTTCGCTTGCCATACGCACTACTTTATCCATCACCATCGGATCACCTGCATGCCATCCACATGCTACATTAGCTGCCGTAATCTGCTGAAGGATTGCTTCATCATCTCCCAGCTTATACGCACCGAAACTTTCTCCGATATCACTGTTTAAATCGATTGAATACATGATTTTCCTCCTTTCTATTTATTTACTATGTTCTGTGGGTTTCCCTCAACATAAGCTTTTAAATTATCTACTGCAATATCCATCAATCTCTGACGAGACTCCTTTGGCGCCCATGAAATATGTGGTGTGATCAGACAGTTCTTAGCTGTGAGCAGCGGATTATCATGCTTGATCGGCTCTGTTGAAACAACATCCAAGCCTGCTGCAGCTACTTTTCCGCTATTCAATGCATCTGCCAAATCCTGTTCCTCGATCAATGGACCTCTTGAATTATTTAAAATGATAACTCCATCTTTCATTTTTGCAATTGTATTTTTGTTGATGATCTTCTCTGTGTCCGGGAACAGAGGGCAGTGAAGTGCAATAACGTCAGACTGACTCAACACTTCATCCAGATCAGCGTACTGACAAGTTTCACATTCCAATGCCGGATTTCTGTATGAATCATATGCAAGAACTTTCATACCGAGTGCCTGCGCAATCTTTCCGGTAGACTGACCGATTCTTCCGTAACCGATAATTCCCATTGTCTTTCCATCTAACTCAATCAATGGATAATCCCAGAAGCACCAATCCGGATTTGCTTCCCACGCACCTTCATGAACCGCTTTGCTGTGATGTCCGATATGATGACAGATTTCCAACAATAATGCGATTGCAAATTGTCCTACTGCCGCTGTTCCGTAAGTCGGAATATTCGCTACCGGAATTCCCTTTTCTTTGGCAGTCGTAATGTCAACTACGTTATATCCCGTTGCTAACACGCCGACAAATTTAATGTTGGTACATTTTTCGAATACTTCTTTCGGAAGCGGTGTCTTATTGGTATATACAATTTCTGCATCTCCGATTCTGTCAATAGTCTCCTGTACATCTGTCAGAGAAGTACGATCATATACTACGCACTCTCCCAATGCTTCTAAGCCTTCCCACGAAATATCTCCCGGGTTTAATGTGTAACCGTCCAAAACAACTATCTTCATTTTCATTCTCCTCCATATTTTAAAATTTTAATTATAGTTCATAGTGTGTGGATATAAAATCCGTTGTAAAATTACCTTCCTGAAAATCCTTCTGGTGCAGGATATCATACTGGAACTCAAGATTTGTCCTGACTCCTTCGATTTCCATCTCATCCAGCGCTCTTATCATTTTACGGATCGCGGTTTTGCGATCTCTGTCATAGGTGATCACCTTCACCAGCATAGAATCGTAATTCGGCGGGATTTGATATCCTTCATAAATCGCTGTATCAATACGCACTCCGTTTCCTCCCGGAAGATGCAGATGTGTGATCGTTCCCGGACTCGGAAGGAATCCACGTATCGGATCTTCTGCATTAATTCTGCACTCAATTGCATGTCCCCGAAAAAGGATGTCTTCCTGCGCCACGCTCAGCGCCTCTCCTGCTGCCACCAGAATCTGTTCCCGAATAAGATCAACGCCGGAGATCAACTCGCTCACCGGATGCTCTACCTGTATTCTCGTGTTCATTTCCATGAAGAAAAATTCTCCACTGTCATCTAACAGAAATTCTATGGTGCCGGCACTTTCGTAGTTCACTGCTTTTGCCGCCTGTACCGCAGTTGCGCGTATCTTCTTTCTTATCTCGTCTGTCAAAGCCGGGGATGGCGATTCCTCGATCATTTTCTGATGCCGTCTCTGAATAGAGCAATCTCTTTCTCCCAGCTGAATGACCTGTCCATATTTATCTGCCATGATCTGAACTTCTACATGTCTGGGATTCTGCACATAGCGTTCTAAATACATGGAATCGTCAGCGAAAGCACGTATCGATTCCTGTTGTGCTGCCTGAAAGCTGACTTTGAATTCCTCACGGTCCTTTGCAATCCGCATGCCTTTTCCGCCTCCGCCTGAAGACGCTTTGATCATAACCGGATATCCAATACGCTCTGCTTCTCTTTTCGCTTCTTCCAAGTCGTAAACCGCTTCCTCTGTACCCGGAACAACCGGAACGCCGGCCTGCTTCATTGTTTTTTTAGCCTCAGATTTATTTCCCATCCTGCTGATCAATTCTGAAGATGGTCCGATAAATGTAATATGATGCTGTTCGCACATTTGTACAAACTCCGCATTTTCTGACAAAAATCCAAATCCCGGATGAATCGCTTCCGCCCCCACAGCTATTGCCGCACTGATTATGCGTTCCATATTTAAATAACTGTCCGACGCTTCTGCTTTTCCGATACAGACCGCTTCATCTGCCAGCCCCACATGCACGGCGTTTCTATCTGCCTGCGAGTATACCGCCACAGTCCGGATACCCAGTTCCCGACATGCGCGTATAATCCTGACTGCGATCTCCCCGCGATTTGCGATCAAGATCCTTTTAAACATCTCTCACCATATCCTTTACACTTCCATCACAAACATTGGCTGATCATATTCGACGAGCATTCCGTCATCGACAAGTATCTCTGTAATTTTTCCGGAAATATCGGCCTCCAAGGGGTTGATCAGCTTCATTGCCTCCACAGCTCCTATGATCTGTCCCTTTTCCACCTGATCACCCACCTGCACGTAAGGTGTTTCCGTCTCTCCCTCATATGCATGAAAGATTCCTACCATCGGAGAAGCGATCACATGCTCTTTCGGTCTTTCTGTCTCCTTTTTCGGTGCTTTTTGCTCATCTGCCGGATTTTCCAAAGAAGTGTTTTCTATTGCTTTCACAACATTTTCGTTGCTTTTACTTTCTTTTTTCATTTTCAACCGGAAGTCTCTGTCTTCCAGCTCAAACTCGATCAAATTTGAGTCGTTTACTTCACGGAGCAATTCTATCATTTTTTCGTATTCCATATTTGCCTCCGATCTTAACTTCTCTGTCCCAGTTCTTTCTCTAGTTTCTGCATTTTCTGCAATTGCCTGATATATAATTTCTGCGCAAGTTCAATTCCTACATGAATAAATCTGACACGATACCCCGGCACGCTCTGTGCAAGTTTCGGAAGATCAACGGAAATTACCGTTCCAATCTTTGTGTATCCGCCTGTACTTTGCCGGTCTGCCAACATAATAATCGGCTGCCCATTGGTCGGAACCTGTATGGACCCAAATGCGATACCATCACTGATGATATTTCCGTCACCGAGATGATGAATCGGTTCTTCTCGTTTCAGTCTGCATCCCATACGGTCAAATTCATTCGTAATCTCTGCCCCGTACCAGAAGAACTTTCGAAGTTCTTCCTCTGAAAATTCATAGTCCTGCGGACCTGTGACTACACGGAGCGTGATTTCCTTTGTCGGAAATACCTCCTGCGGAATTTTACGTTTCTCCATATTCGGAAGCTCTGTCTTTGGGTGAACAAATCCGATTCGATCACCTTTCTCCAGTTTTCTTCCTTCGTATCCTCCCATGTGATTTCGCATGAGCGTCGATTTACTTCCCATGATCAGGGGAATGTCAAGCCCTCCTGCAAATGCAAGATATGCTCTGCATCCATTTCCCGATGCCATTCCAAATGCCAGTCTGTCTCCTGCATGTACTAACACCGCCTGATACATCGGAATCGCTTCACCATTTACCGTCGGGGCAAGGTCGCCGCCTGTCACTGCAATAATATTATCTTCTTCAAACAACAGTGTCACTCCGGAAAATGTCATTTCCAGCAATCCTTCTCCCCGTTTGTTGCCGACAAGAATATTTGCCAGATAAAAAGATCTCGTATCCATAGGTCCCGCCGGAGATACTCCAAACTGCTGATAACCGAATCTTCCCTCATCCTGAACCGTTGTCAATAGTCCCGGATTCTCAACAACAATTCCCATTATTCCACCGCCTTTTCATAAGTTTTCACATGATAATTGCCTCGTAAATCAGCTTCTCTTATCTTGTCATATTCTCTTCTGCTTACAGGGATAAATTTTACCCACTCACCCGCATGTACCAGAAAAGGATCTTTCTTTGTATAATCGCAGATCGTAAGCGGTGTCGTTCCGATAATATTCCATCCGCATGGCTGGTCAAATGGAATCAAATTTGAGAGATTCTCCTGCACTACGATAGAACGTGCAGAAATATGTACTCTCGGTGTTGGCCTTCTCTTAAAATGAAATGGCTCCTCAAATCTTGCCATATAAGCATGCCCCGGTGCAAACCCAAGCATATATGCATAATATTCATGACCGGAATGCATTTTTATCACATCTTCTGTCGAGAGATTTTCAAGCGCTGCACATTCTTCCAGATCCATTCCCAATTCCCCTTCGTAGCAGATTGGAATTTCTTTGATGATCTTTTTTGCATCTTCTACCTGTTCCATGCCGCAGGTTCTCTTCATAACTTCTTCTTTTAACTGTTCAAAACTAATTTTATCCGGTCTGTAATGAATCATTAAAGAAGCATATGTGGGAACCATCTCTGTAACTCCATGGATTGGATGTTTTTCCAGTTCCTCCTGCAGCATACGAACCTGTCTGTTTACCTCCAGACTGATCACATTTCCCATTTGAATGGATACAGCGCAGTCACCTGCTATCAGAAACTTTACTTCCATCTTCGTTCTCCTTTCATCTGCATGGCAGATCCATATCCATTTGTTGATTTTTACTTCGTTTCTTTATCTGCCCTCAGTATAGCACAGCAACATTACTAAAAAAAATAAATTATTTGACTATAATATATTAACATTTTTAATATTTCTCTCTTATTTGACAAATCCCCAATTTTTATCCTGTAAATACGATTCCATTTTCTCTTCAAAAATGCGGACTGCTTTCATTGTTGCTTCTTTTGGGTACTTATGCTGAATTTTATATGTCACGCGCTCCGGCGGCTGAATATGGTTCGCAATCTCACTTACGTAAACCGGGCGCAGTGCCTGAATCCGCTCTACCACGGAGATCGGGGCAATAAACCACCGCTTATCATCTGAAATCAAATGAAGCAATAGCTCAAAGGTATCCACTTCTATCCTTGGACGTTTCCCCTTTCCTACCCACTGGTCATGCCAGATCTGATAGTTTGCTTCCCAGCTTAAGAACACTTCCTCTTCCGGGTCCAATTCATCTGTATGCAGAATCTCTTTGCGAAGAGATGTCTCGCCGCTCTGCACAATATACATCTTTTCTCTCAGTACCGGCTCTGCTGTAATATTTTTGAAATGAAGGTGATGATATACAAACCCAAGGTCAATCTCATGATTTTCCACCTGCTCATAGATTTCCTGCGAATAATGAGTTTTGATCTTTAAACTTAAGACCGGATCTTCTTCCCGCAAAATTTTTCTGTACAAATTGAAAAAAATTGTTGTGTTCAACGTATCCGTACATCCGATACTTAAATACAATTTCTCCTGCCCGTGCTGCAGAAGCTGCATTTCCTGCCAAAGAGAAAGCCAGCGTTCTGCAATCGGTATGAATTCTTCTCCCTGGGTGGTGAGTTCAATCTGCTTGTACCCTTTCTTTCGATTCAAAAGCTTTACATTCAGCTCATCCTCCAACAGTTTCAATCTGTGACTGACTGTCGGCTGTGACAAAAATAAATTTTCTGCGGTTTTTGTAATATTCTTCGTTTTTACGATCATCAAAAATGTCTCAATCTCTGCCTGATTCATTTTCTTTCCTCCTTATAACCCTCTTCCCTGATCCATTCAAATATAAATTTTGTTAATATTATACCTCATAATTATTTATTTCACAAAGTATTCTTTACTCTTTGTTATCTCTAAAATACTTTGTTATTTTTTCGGTTCTTTGATATAATTTGAGGTAATAAATATTAATGTTTTTCAGAAAGGATTTTGGATATGACTGCTGCTTTTCAAGAATTGATTAAGAATGCAAAATTAACAAAAAAAGAACGGCTGATTGCAGATTATGTTCTCAATAATTTTCGTGACTTATGTTTTATGACATCCACCGAACTTGCAAATACGCTTTCTGTCAGTCATTCTTCTGTTATGCGCTTTACAAAAGATCTTGGTTTTTCCGGATATACAGAATTTCAGCGTACGATCCGGGAGCAATACAATACTTACATATCGAGCCATTCACAATCTTCCGCTATTCCGACTGTGAAGCTGACACAGAGTCTGGAAAAGCTGTCAAAAAGCAGTATTATCGAAACAGTTCAAGATATTACATTTAACAATATCCGGTCTGCCGTCATGCGAAACTCAACAGAATTATTTGAAAAAGCAAGCGATACGATCATTCACTCTCACACAAAATATATTGTCGGGTCCAGAGCCTGCAGTGTTGCCGCTAATTTTTTATCCGTCAATTTGAAGGATACACTTCCGATGGTCTTCCCGGAACCTTCCGATTCTCTGAATACCTTTGATTATTTGTCCGATATCAGCAAACGGGATTGTCTGATCGCCATCAGCTATCCCCGCTATTCAAAATTGACGCAGCTGGCCGCTGAAATGGCTTCCCGTGCTGGCGCTGCCGTCATCGTTTTGACCGACACTCCGACGGCTCCATTAGCGCAATACGCTACACACTTATTTACCAACAATGTGGATTCTCTGACTTTTTTCAACTCCCAGATCCCTGCACTTTTCATTGCAGAACTTTTGTGTACTTACATCAGCAAAAAGGTCGGTAATAAAAACGAAGAAAAACTCCGTCTCATAGACCGTTATACTTCATCTATGGAGTTATATTGATTTTCCGAACGCAGCCATGCGCAAAAAAACACATTGAAGACCCGGATTTGTCTTCAATGTGTTTTTTGATTCTATATTATTCCACGACCGCATTCTTTGGCAGTTTAATGGTCTCTCTCTCCAGCTTGTCAAAATATTTTCTTGTTTCATTGATAATCACTTTTCTCAAACTCAACAGTGCGACCAGATTCGGAAGAATCATCAGCGCGTTGGTAATATCTGCCATAAGCCAGATCGGTTCCAGTGTAAGAAATGGCGCTGCTGCAATTGCAATAATATAAAGCACCTTAAATACTTTGACGCTCTTTAAGCTTCCTGTCAAATAGACAATACATCGCTCTCCATAATAGCTCCACCCCAAAATAGTTGTGAATGAGAAAAAGATAATCCCAACTGCTACAATATACATTCCGATATTGTGTGAAAGATGCATATTATAAGCCTGTGTCACAAGCGGACTTCCGCTGAGATCTGTTGTATCCATTAATCCGCTTGAAATAATTACAAGTCCTGTCATTGTACATGTTACAAGCGTCGTAAAGAATACGCTCGTCATAGAGATCAACCCCTGCTTCACGCAGGAATTTGTCTTTGCTGCCGCCGCAACGATCGGAGAGCTTCCAAGTCCCGCCTCATTGGTATAAACACCACGCGCAACTCCTGTACGGATTACTGTCATCAGAGAAACAACCGTTGCTCCCGCTGCACCGCCCAACATGGACTCAGCCGAAAATGCGCAAGTAAAAATCTGTCGGAACGCATCTGGAAGCGCCTGATAATTCATTCCTAAGATCAAAACAGATCCACCTATGAAAAAAATTGCCATAAATGGCACAACGAACTGTGCTACTTTTGATATTGACTGGATACCGCCTAAAATAACGATGGCAGTCAACACAGTAACGATAGCTCCCACCAGTGCGATTGGAATGTGAAATGCCAGATTTACTGATTCCGTAATTGCATTGACCTGTGGAAAAGTCCCACATCCTAAAAGCGCTGTAAAAACACCAAATATCGCGAATAACTTCGCTAACCAGATATATTTCTTTCCCATTCCATTCTGAATGTAGTACATCGGACCTCCTGCCATCTGTCCATTTTCATCTTTTGTCCGATACTTTACTGCGAGCACTGACTCTGCATATTTTGTAGTCATTCCGAAAAATGCAGATACCCACATCCAGAACATGGCTCCCGGTCCTCCGATTCTAAGAGCGGTTGCAACACCAACAATACTTCCTGTTCCGATATCTGCCGCAAGTGTTGTACAAAGCGTTGCAAATGCAGACACATCTCCTGCGCCTTCCTCTTTTTCAAAAATTGCTTTCAGTGCTTTTGGAAATCTAAATAACTGAATCCCTTTCAGTGTAACCGTAAAATATATACCGGTTCCAAGGAGAAGCAGTAACGTAGGTGGTCCCCATATAAATGCCTGAAATTTTTCTAACACTTCCATAATCACTTCCATTTTCCTTCTCTTCCTTTCACTTTTTCATAATTTAGAATACTTTTGTCTTTTTCTTTTAAAAACTGGACATTATTATCTTTGTCTATTTTATAACATACTCATTTCCCTTTTGCAATGTTTTTAAATAATATTGTTTTTTATTTTCATTGTAAAAAATATTAATATCTATTTTCAGAAAAATGCCTACTATTATATTCTTTTTTATTTAAATATAAATTTTGTTAATATTATTCAGCGAAATTATTCATTTCTCAAATCATCCGTTCAGTGCTATGATGAACTTAACAAAAAGCTGTAGCTATCACGATTATAAGCGAAAGGGGAAAGAAAAAAATGAATGAAAAAAATGGTGTATTATTTTCAGATGAATATCAAAAAAGTTTGAAAGAGCAATTCTGTTATGCAGATGCAGATCCAGAACATGGCTCCAGACTTTTCTTCGAAAATTCAGGTGGTTCTTTAAGACTGAAAAAAGCGGTTGAAGCTAAGGCTTCTATCGAACAGTTCCCGGATTGTCCGGAACGTGTCCGTGGAAGAGGATATGAATTATCTCACTATGTTTCTGAAGGAACAAAAGAAATTCTGGAGGTTATCTTCGGCGCGAAGCCAGGTCACGGCGCCCTGATCACTGAGCTTTCTGCATCTCAGACAATGTTTCAGGCTGTAGGCGCTATTATGGAAAATTGCGGA
The DNA here is from genome assembly GCA_000433535.1 of Dorea sp. CAG:317. GTDB lineage: Bacteria > Bacillota > Clostridia > Lachnospirales > Lachnospiraceae > Dorea_D. The sequence goes on along the minus strand of FR892655.1, from coordinate 4,888 downwards.
TGGGGAACAAACGCTGTCACTTCCTCACTGGAGCATCCATCTGCCCACGATGCAGTGGAATATTACTGTGATAAAACCGGACGTGAATTTAGAGTTGTTCCTGCCAACAAAACAACCGGCGGTATTGATGTAGAAGATGTATTAAAATGTGTTGATAAAGATACTTGTCTTGTAAGCATTATGGCAGCCTCCAACATTTCCGGAAATATTATGGATATTAAAGAAATTGTGCGTAGAGTAAAAGAAGTCAATCCGGAGATCTACGTAATTACCGATACTGTACAACATGCGCCTCATGCTGTTGTCGATGTTGAAGACTGGGATGTTGACGCTGCAAATATCGCACCTTACAAATTCTTTGGTGTACGCGGCTGCGGATATGCTTATGTCTCTGACCGTGTTGCAAAAATGAGACACCACAAACTGACACACAAGGATGCCAACGTATGGGCTCTCGGAACACCAACACCAGGCAACTTTGCCGCAATGATGGCAGTTATTGATTATGTATGTAAAATTGGTTCTGATTTTATCGACAGCTCAGATAAACGTACTTTATATGTAGAAGGAATGAATCGAATTCATTTGCAGGAGCGTGCGCTTCTTTACCGCATGCTGGAAGGTACAGATGAAGTGCCTGGACTGAGACACATCAAAAATGTAGAAGTATATGTAGATATGGAAGACCTGACATGGAAAGATCTGATCGTTGCCATGGGTATTAAAGGAATTGATTATGCTGATTGTTCTCAAAAATATCTGGAACATGGCGTAACAATCTTCGAGCGACTCAAATCAAGCCCATATTCTCAGAGAATCGTTGAAGCGCTTGGTCTGGAAGGAGCCTTACGTGTATCTCCATTACACTGCAACGGAACAGATGATATTGATAAATTCCTGAAAATCACAAAGGAAATTGCAGAAAGCGTTTCTTAAGAGGTGTTCATATGAAAGTTGTTGTTGCAATTGATTCATTTAAAGGCAGTCTGTCCTCCATAGAGGCAGGACAGGCTGTAAAAGCAGGTGTCTTAGCCGCACACCCTGATGCGAACGTAATTATAAAACCACTGGCAGACGGCGGAGAAGGTACCACTGACGCTTTTATAGAAGGTTTGGGCGGGCAACGTATTGATCTTACCGTCACCGGTCCTATGGGTTCTCCCGTGTCTTGCTACTACGGATATCTGGAGAAGGACAAAACAGCAATCATAGAGATGGCTTCCGCTTCCGGAATCACGCTTGTTCCTGCTCATCAAAAAAATCCTCTCACCGCCAGCACTCGCGGCGTCGGAGAAATGATCCTTCATGCGCTGGAACAAGGATGTCGGCATTTTATTATCGGAATCGGCGGAAGCGCCACAAACGATGCAGGCATCGGCATGCTCAAGGCGCTTGGCTATTCTTTTCTGGATGAGCAGGGACTCGATGTCGGCGAAGGAGCACAGGCTCTTGGTAAGGTGGCATCTATTGATGCTAAAAACCGCCATCCTTTGCTTGACGACTGCCAGTTTCGAATTGCCTGTGATGTAACTAATCCACTTTGCAGGGAAAATGGTGCCACTTATATCTATGGTCCGCAAAAAGGAGTAACCGAAGCCCAGAAAGAATCTCTGGATCAGGATATGGCACATTTTGCAGATGTAACAGAAACTACTTTAAACTGCGCATTTAAAAATTATCCCGGTGCCGGCGCAGCCGGTGGCCTTGGCTTTGCATTTTTAAGCTATCTTCACGCTTCCCTCTCTCCTGGCGTGGAGCTCATCTTAGATGCTATAAACCTTTCAGACGCTCTTAACGGCGCAGACATCGTAGTAACCGGAGAAGGACAATTAGACCGTCAAACCGCTATGGGGAAAGCCCCTGTCGGTGTCGCAAAGCTTGCAAAAGCACACGGCGCGAAAGTATTAGCCTTCTCCGGCAGCGTCACGAAGGAAGCCGTGGCTTGTAATCAAGCCGGAATTGATGCTTTTTTCCCAATTTTACGAAGAATTGTAACTTTAGAAGAAGCAATGGATCCCTCCACTGCACGCAGTAATATGACTGCATCTGTAGAACAAGTATTTCGTTTACTATAAGAAACAAACCATATTGGATATTTCCTCAAAAAAACACGAAGAGCCCATTTCCTCTTCGTGTTTTTCTTATCTAAATCTCAAAGCTTTCCAGATCATCCGGAACGTAGAGATTTCCACTGTAATATTCTTTTCCTTCCTTCGTGTACAATTGCTTACGCTCTTTAAGATGCGTCTCCTCCGTATGATAGAGCAGCAAATTAGGAACCTTCAATTGTTCTGCAAGCTGGCAGGCTTCTTTGACCGTACTGTGATGCTTCTCATAAGGCTTAAATTTATCAGCTTCACCGAATAAACAAAACGCCTCATGCAGCAGCCAATCACTATCCTTTACAAAGTCATAATTCGCTTCATTATATGGTTCATCACCTACACAGGTAAATTTCCTTCCGTCCTTCATCTGCATAGAGAATCCGAATTGTTTCGCCTTGGTCGATAAAATGTCAAAAAATGTAACCAGACACTCCAAAATCGTTCTTACATCCCCTGTTGATACAATATCAAAATGAATACGCTCTCCCATATGCTTACATACCTTCTGCTGGATCGTCATATTCGCAATTGCCTGAATCTTCTCAGCCAACTCCTCGTGACAGTAAATCGTAAGATCACCTTCATATTTCCCCTGATTCATCCGCTGTCCGATAATCCGGATCAGCCAGATAATACCTAAAATGTGATCTACGTGCTCGTGCGTAACAAAAATATCATGGATGTCGGAAATCTCAATCCCTGTATCTTTTAATACTTTTAATATGCGATTTCCCCCTCCTGCGTCTACAAGAAAATGTCTGTTTTCATCTGAAATTACAAAACATGTATTGTAGCATTCTGTCACTGCCGCATTTCCAGTTCCTAATATTGTAAGTTTCATCTATTAGCCTCCTATTTCTGTGCAAGTTCGTACATCGCAGCCGCTGAAATCTGAATAGAACGTACAAGATTGTCCATATTTGCAAATTCATTCGGCGCATGGATCACTTCTTCTTCTCCCGGGAAGATTGGTCCGTAAGCCACCATGTTATCGAAAGATTTCGCATAGGTTCCTCCTCCGATAGCAATTGGCTCTGCTTCCATATCGCCGGTCTGCTCCTGATATACTTTCATAAGCTTCTGTACAAGTTCAGACTCTGTCGGTACATATAAAAGGCTGTGAGTCTCTACTTCTGGCACAAGTCCATAAGCCTCTACATTCTCTTTTACATTCTTTACTACATGTTCTTCTGTTGTACTGTTTGGATAACGAATGTCTAAAGTAAAGGACAGCTTCTCCTCATCACAGCTGATTATTCCGAGGTTAACTGTTGTGCTTCCGGTCTCTTCATCTGTACTTGCAATTCCAAGCTTCTCTCCATTTGTCTCATAACCGATCTTTTCCATAAGGAAGTTGATCATTGTCTGAAGGTCTCCGCCAAAATCATTTTCTTTGAGAGCTTCAAACAGACGGATTGCAGCATTTGCGCCCTGCTCCGGTGTACTTCCATGAGCACTGATACCTTCACATGTCACGATGGTTTTACCGTCTTTTTTCTCAACCGTAATATAATCTTTTTCTTCTACCTTCAATTCACCTTCTGCAACCAATGTACATTTTGGTGTCACTACGTTTTTCGCCATTCCGCCTTCAATAGAAAGCACTTTAATGATGGACGGATTCTCTACTTTCTTAGATACATCCCAGAATGTCTGGCCTTTTTCACAGAAGATTGCAGGGAACTGTGCATCCGGTGTAAATCCGATGGTCGGCAGTTCTTCGCCCACTTTGATATAATGTTCTACACAGGAAGATCCACTTTCCTCATCACATCCGAATAATACTCGAATTCTGCGGTCAATCGGAAGTCCAAGGTCACGGATTGCTTTCAGTGCATACACAGCGCCGATTGTAGGTCCTTTATCATCCTGAACGCCACGGCCGTACATTTTACCGTCATGGATCTCACATCCAAGCGGATCATAATTCCATCCTTCCCCAAGAGGAACTACATCCACGTGTCCGAGCACTCCAACCATCTCTTCGCCTTCTCCATACTCGATCCAGCCTACGCGGTTGTCCACATTTCCGGTCTTGAATCCCATCTTTTCCCCAACAGAAAGAAGATGATCCAATGCTCTTTTTACTTCTCTTCCGTATGGAGCATCTTCTTCCGGCTCACCCTTCACACTGCAGATTGCAACATTCTCTCGGATGGTATCGAACATCTCATCCTTCATCTCAAGAATTTTTTCATTCAATTTCTCGTAACTCATTTCTTTTTCCCTCTCCCATTTATATAATATTTCTCCGATCAGAGTCTGCGCTCTGTCTGGGCATAACCTTGTCGCCAATTTTGCAGGTTTAGTGCTTTTTTCCTGCATTTTCAGTTTTGCCCTTTCCTCATATTATACCTTATATCGTCCTCTTTGTATATACATCCCTGACGAATCACCACTCGTTTTCACTTAAGATTTTTTAATGCTTCCCTCTTAATTTTTAATATCATTTAGGCCAATCTTTGGTTGACATTTTCTCCCGATTATTGTATCATTAATAGCGGTTTCTATGCGGATGTGGCGGAACTGGCAGACGCGCTAGACTTAGGATCTAGTGGGAGACCGTGCAGGTTCGATTCCTGTCATCCGCATTTTTAAAGGAAGGTTATTGCCCGGCAGTAACCTTCCTTTTTTATTCCTTTGTTCACCAGATATCTACCGGAGCAAAACAATCCGTCTCACCGCTCTGTCACATGTGTGAAAACGTAAAGAAACAGCATAATTCCTGTAACCTTGGAATTGTGCTGTTTCTTTCATGAGCGTGCGGGGATTCGAACCCCGGA
>FR892654.1 GCA_000433535.1 Dorea sp. CAG:317 | reverse complement strand
TTTAACTTGTACTAAATCTTGACATAGGACCAAGATTGGTATCTTAGATCATTAAAAGAGAAAATTAAATATTTGAAATTGTTGAAACCTTTGTATCTATTGAAAGTTGATGGATACAGAGGTTTTTGTTTTCGGTAAAGTGTTTTATGAGTTGATTATGAATTTGGAAATTCAATCAGAAAATGTTGTATAAGGCTTCCTCAAAGTTTGGATATTTATAGGGATGTTTTTGGACTATTTCTTTATTGTCCTTCATAGTTATGGACAAAGAAAAAAGTATAGACATGAGGAGGTGGAAGCTCCGCTATGCAGAAAAGAAAACTAAATTATAGATTTCATAATCCGAACTCAGCGGCAGCAACCGCCGATTACATACTAAAAATTTTAATAGATGCCAATTCAGAAAAGGTTGAAAGAGCGATTCAGGCTGCGGCAGACCAGGTTGCCAAGGAGACGAAATGTGATGAGGGGGATTCCACGTAAATAGTGCGTGGAATCTCCTTTCTAGCAAATTACAAACACAAATATGAGATTTTATTGCAAATATTGTTTACAAAATGTGAAAATGGAATATAATAGATAGTGAAAGTAGTGTGGAATTTGGAGGTAACTATTATGTTGTGTCAATTTACAGTTAAGAATTTTAAAAGTATACGAGACGAGGCAACGTTTGATATGCAAGCTGCCGCCATTTCTGAACATGAAGATCGGATCATCAAGGATAGAGATGGCGAGTTGTATTTGCCGGTGTCAGCTATTTACGGACCGAATGGTGGTGGCAAATCAAATGTCCTTGAAGCTTTGCATAGTTTATCATTAAAGGTACTTCGACCATTATATGCAACCAGTGATAATGAAGATCGTGTAATACTTCGTAAAAAATTGGTTATTGATCCATTCGCTTTTTCAGAAAAGAAAAAAGAAGAACCTACGGAATTTGAGGTGTTTTTCAGAACGGAGCTGGCTGAGTACCGCTATATTTTAAATATAAAACGCGATGTGGTTTTATATGAACGTCTGGATCGTGTAAAGTTAGATACCGGTAGAAGATCAGCACTTTTTGAGAGAGGCGATGAGGGAATTATTCTGAAAGGCACTTTTTCCAGATTGAAAATAAGTGACGAGTTATCGGATACACTTCCGTTACTCTCCTATCTTGGGATTACTTATCGGAAAAATGAAATCGTAAATGATGTGTTGGATTGGTTTGAATTTGGAATTGATTTTATGAATTATGGAAATCCGATGCAGGAGTTGCGTATGGCGATTGCTAATTCTGATGACGTTAAGGATCTCGTTCTTAAAATGATTCAGGAAATGGATTTGGATATTCTGGACTTTCGTGTGGAAGAAAAAGAACATGATCGAATAGAAGTTTTTACAAAACATGAAGTAGATGGTTATGAAGCAGAGCTTAATCTGTCAGATGAGTCCAGTGGTACAAAAAAATTGTTCGGATTGCTTCCGTTTATTGCAGAAAGTCTGATTGATGGATCAACTTTAGTGATTGATGAATTGGATGCAAAAATTCATCCTGCGTTACTTCGGCACATTATCATGTTGTATAACGATATGGAAGTGAACCGTAAAGGTGCTCAGCTAATCTTTACATCTCATGATTTGTCAACAATGAACAGCGAAGTGTTCCGCAGAGATGAAATATGGTTCGTAGAAAAAGGAAACAGCCAGAACTCCAAGCTGTATTCTCTGGTTGAATTTAAGAACAGAAAAGGAGAATCTGTTCGTAAAGATGCAAAGTTTGACAAGCAGTATCTGGAGGGAAAATATGGCGCTGATCCAAGCTTGCGAAGAATCATAGATTGGGGGGAATGTTGAATAAAAGTTTTTGAAATAGGTTTAAGGTATTTTGGCAGAAGAATAATTATTCGTTGTTTAAAATCAGATATTAAGATACAATAGATGTAAAATAATTTGGAAACAGAGTATAGAAGATACATAGGAGGAATGGTTTTGAAGAATAGTATTAGACCAGACTTTTCAGATGTGAAGGAGTTAAAAGAATGGTTGTTAAATGTTCATGAGAAATATTTTATTGAGTTAAAGAAAGCCTCAGAATTACCAAATGCCTTTTGGGAAAGTTATTCTTCATTTTGTAATACAGCTGGAGGTTATATTATTCTTGGTGTAGTCGAAGGAAAGCCGCAAAATGAAATTACAGGTGTAGGAAATTGCGAAAAAACACTTATAAATTTGTGGGATCAATTATCGAACAGTACAAAAGTAAGTTATAGAAATGTGAATAATCAGGATGTAAATACATATAATATAGAAGGGAAAAAAGTAATTATTGTTTATGTAAAGGAAGCACCTGAAGCTATGAAACCTGTACATATTGGTGGGAAATTAGAAAATACTTGGATTAGAACGGGAGATGGAGACCGAAAGGCGACAAAAGAAGAAATAGCAGCTTTTATGAGAAATGCTCAACCAGGACAAGATAGTTTGCCTGCGGACAACTTTACAATAGATGATCTGGATCAAGACTCGCTTATTACATATAAAGAGCGAGTGAGTAAACGCTTTCCAAAAAAGAAATATTTAGAAATGTCGCATCAAGAGTTCTTGTTAGAAATAGGTGCAAGTTATAGAGATCGCAATACAGGTGAATATAAAATTAGAAGAGGAACACTATTGTTTTTAGGAAAATGTAACACTATTAAAGAACTTTATTCACATTATCATTTGGATTATTTCAATCGTAAAAGTGGCAATCAGAGGTGGCTTGATCGCGTTTCTGATGATGAACCAAGTGATTATGAGATGAATATATACAATTTTTATAATATTGTTTATGAAAAAATGAAAGCACTTCTACAAGAATCATTTTCATTAGATGATACACAGTTGAGAGTTCCATTTTCTGATTTTGATGAAACAATTAGAGAATGTTTAGTAAATTGTTTGGCACATGCAGATTATGTTCAGGGATATCCATCAACTAAAATAGATGTTTATGATGGATGGTTTCGCTTTACAAATCCAGGAAAAATGTTAGTATCAACAAAACAGTTTTTACTTGGAGGTGATTCTAGACCGCGTAACGAGATTATTATGAAACTATTTCGTTTATTAGGAGCATCGGAACGTCAAGGGTTTGGGGGACCGTTGATTTATAAAACAGCAGTAGCTAATGATTTTAGAAGGCCTGAAATCATCACCGATATTGAACATACAGAGATAAAAGTGTGGAATATTGATTTGGCAGAATCTTACCCTAATTTAGAAGAAAATGAAAAAAATATATTTAGATATATTATCAAAAGCAAATCACCACAATCTGTAAATGAGATTAGAAAAGCATTGCAGATGACTGAATATAAAGTGAGAAAAGGTATACAAGAATTAGAAGCTAAAGAGTTAGTATGTAAAATAGGAAATGGTTCAGCGACAAAATATGCTGTAAAACCTGAAGGGACAGAGCTATTGACGCAATTGCAGATGGTTATGGATTTTTTGAAAAAAAGCATGATTTCAGAATAATTATCTCGTGATAATCTTACGAAAATCACGTGTTTTTTGCTAAAATGGTACCAGAATCTAGGCTTTAAAGCGATTTTTACTTGCGAAAATCTCGTGAAAATCTCGTGAAAATTATAAGATTTCCACGAGATTGAATTTGAGATTGAATATACTCGAGATATTAGTCAAGGTTTAAACAGGGTATTATTGAAATTTTCAATACTGCCTTGTTTTTTTACATTCAATCTGACAAAATACTATTGTAACAGAACGATACAATTATAACAGAAAGGTCGTCCTAAATGAACATAGCAGCTTATTGTCGTGTTTCCACCGACAAAACCGACCAGCTCAACAGCCTGGAAGCCCAGAAAGAATTCTTCTCTGAATACACCAAACGTACCGGTGACACCCTAGTAAGATTATATGCAGACGAGGGTATTTCCGGAACTAAAATAAAAAATCGAAAAGAATTTCTCCGTATGATGTCCGATGCTGAACACGGTCTCTTTGATATGGTCGTGGTAAAGGACATCTCTCGTTTTGCCAGAAATACAGTGGATCTTTTGCAAAACATTCGAAAACTGAAGGCATTAGGCATTGAAACCCAGTTCCTCACCGCCAACATGACCAGTATGGGAAATAGTGAATTTGTTCTGACTATTTTCGGTGCTCTTGCCCAGGAGGAAAGTGCAAATACTTCCAAGCGTGTGAAATTCGGTAAGAAAATGAACGCTGAAAAGGGACGTGTCCCGAATATCGTGTACGGATATGATAAGACCATTGGTGATTACTTTAATCTTGCTATCAACGAGGAAGAAGCGAAAGTGATTCGCCAGATTTATCAGTGGTATACGGAAGAAGGCTATGGTGCTGCGAAGATTGCCAATATGCTGAATGAAAAAGGACTGACTACGAAACGTAACTGTAAGTGGAGCCAGAATGCTATTTGCCGGATTCTGACAAATGAGATATATACAGGAAAAGTCATCAATGGAAAGCAGGAAGTGACAGACTTCCTGACAGGCCGGAGAGCGGATAAAGATGAGACGGAGTGGATGGTTGTGGAGCGGCCGGAACTGCGGATCATTGATGAGCAGACATTTGAAAAGGCAGGAGAAATCCTTCATTCCCGGCATGCGTCTTTCAATATGAAACATGAGCGTCAAAGTAATAAATATCTTTTTTCAACATTGATTAAATGCAAGGAATGTGGTTGGTCCTTCCGTCGGACAGTTCGGACTTATAAGAACACTTATGTCCGCTGGGTTTGTTCCGGGCATAATGGACGTGGAGCAGATAGTTGTCCAAATGCAGTGACGGTGGATGAGGAAGAACTAATTGAAGTTCTGCAGGAATACTTTGCGGAAGTATTGAAGCAGAAGAAAAAGGTGATCAATCACGTAGTCAGTGAATTCCAGCGTGTTTACAAAGCAAAGGACGAAAACCTGGAATATGAGAAAGAGTTGACTGCACAGCTCGCTAAACTTCAAAAGACTAGACAGAAATATATGGACATGTACACCGATGATCTGATTACCCGAGAGGAATTGAATGAAAAAATCGGTGGCATGCGGCAGGAAATCGAGCGTCTGGAAAATGAACTTAAGATGGTTTCTTATCATCTGACCAAAGGGGAACAGCTGGAAGCGATTTTGAATAACACATTCAAAACAATCGAAGATATCACGGATGTTCGTCAGATGACAAACATACAGCTAAAAAAACTGATTCAAAAGATTGAAGTGGATAAAGAAGGCAATGTTGATATTTACCTTCGTCTTCTGGGAGATTTGGGTTTGGATGAAACAATCCTGATAGACGACGAATCCAATCACAACAATGAAACCATTCCTAATAATAACGACCATACATAAAGACGTAACCGATCGCCTTGTGCGCATCAATCCCTCTCTTGCAGGAGAAGCGCGCAAAGTGTTGGATCGCAATAAGTCAGAGCGCCATATTCGCGGCGGCATGGCTACAAGAGAGAAATATTTACATATGGAACACAAAGAAATAGTATCATGATGACTTCAAATGGCTGGGAAATGCATCTCAGCCATTTTTTCTTGTTTTTTCTTCGCGAATGCTTTATAATAAAAAAAGCGACATTAATATGACCGGACAGTGTTGAAAAAAACACAATCGGCGGAATTGGAGGAATTAGAATTATGTTAGTATCAGCAAAAGAAATGCTTGAAAAGGCAGTGGCAGGTCACTATGCAGTAGGCCAGTTCAACATCAATAACCTCGAGTGGACAAAAAGCATCCTTCTCACAGCAGAAGAGTGCAAATCACCTGTAATCTTAGGTGTATCTGAGGGCGCAGGAAAATATATGACAGGATTCAAGACAGTAGCAGCTATGGTAGATGCTATGATCGACGAGCTTGGTATCACAGTACCGGTAGCATTACATCTTGATCATGGTACATACGAAGGATGTCAGAAATGTATCGAAGCTGGATTCTCTTCTATCATGTTTGATGGATCTCATTATCCAATCGAAGAGAACGTTGCTAAGACAAAAGAGCTGATCGCTATCTGCAGAGAAAAAGGAATGTCTCTGGAAGCAGAAGTTGGTTCTATCGGAGGAGAAGAAGACGGAGTTGTTGGACAGGGCGAGTGTGCAGATCCACAGGAATGTAAGATGATCGCTGATCTTGGCGTAGATATGCTTGCAGCAGGTATCGGTAACATTCACGGTAAATATCCTGCAAACTGGGCTGGTTTAAGCTTCGAGACTCTTGATGCAATCCAGAAATTAACAGGAGAACTTCCACTGGTACTTCACGGTGGTACAGGAATTCCGGAAGATATGATCAAGAAAGCAATCGATCTCGGTGTTGCCAAGATCAACGTTAACACAGAGTGTCAGTTATCGTTTGCAGATGCTACACGTAAATATATCGAGGCTGGAAAAGATCTGGAAGGAAAAGGATACGATCCTCGTAAATTATTAAAACCAGGCGCAGAAGCAATTATGCAGACTGTAAAAGAGAAAATGGAATTATTTGGTTCTGTTGGAAAAGCAGAATAAGCGTTAATGATAAAGGCGTTCCAATTAGACGTTGGAAGGCCTTTTTCTAATTTTAGTTGGTTTGTTGTGAGAATATGATATGGGGAAATTACATCAGAGTAAAGAAAGGAACGAAAGCAGCATGAGTGAAGTATTCAATGTAGCAGATATTTTTGGCGAGGATGTATTCAATGATACTGTTATGCAGGAACGCCTTCCGAAGAAAATATATAAAGATCTTAAGGAGATCATCAAAGAAGGAAAAGAACTGGATCTAGCCACCGCAGATGTGATTGCCCATGAGATGAAAGAATGGGCGATCGAGAAAGGAGCTACCCATTATACGCACTGGTTTCAGCCTCTTACAGGAGCTACGGCAGAAAAACACGATTCCTTCATATCCGCACCGCTTCCGAGTGGTAAGGTATTAATGACATTTTCGGGAAAGGAACTGATCAAAGGAGAGTCCGATGCGTCCTCTTTCCCATCAGGCGGTTTGCGGGCAACTTTTGAGGCGAGAGGCTATACAGCGTGGGATTGTACTTCGCCGGCATTTGTAAGACATGATGCGGCAGGAGCGACGCTTTGTATTCCGACAGCCTTTTGTTCTTACACAGGCGAAGCATTAGATCAGAAGACACCGCTTCTTCGCTCTATGCAGGCAATCAATGAACAGGCGTTGAGACTGATCCGTTTGTTTGGAAATACAACATCTCAGAAAGTAACTCCTTCTGTGGGAGCGGAACAGGAATATTTCCTGATCGATGCCAAAAAATTCCGCGAGAGAAAAGATCTGATCTATGCGGGACGCACGCTCTTTGGAGCAATGCCGCCGAAAGGTCAGGAGCTGGACGATCATTATTTTGGTACGATTCGTCAGAGAATTGCCGGATTTATGAAAGATGTTAATGTAGAACTCTGGAAGGTTGGAGTATCTGCGAAGACACAGCACAATGAAGTAGCTCCGGCACAGCATGAACTGGCTCCGATTTATGCGGAAGCGAATGTGGCTGTCGATCATAACCATTTGGTTATGCAGACGTTAAAGAGAGTAGCGCACCAGCACGGGCTAAAGTGTCTTCTTCATGAGAAGCCGTTTGCAGGGGTAAATGGCTCCGGTAAGCACGATAACTGGTCTTTGATTACAGATGATGGAAAAAACCTTCTTGAGCCGGGAAAGACACCGCATGAAAACGTACAGTTTTTGCTTGTACTTACCTGCGTACTGAAAGCAGTGGATGATCATGCAGAACTCCTGCGTGAATCAGCGGCAGATCCGGGAAATGATCACCGACTTGGCGCGGATGAAGCGCCGCCGGCAATTATTTCCGTATTCCTGGGAGACCAGTTAGAAGATGTAATGGAGCAGCTTGTAGATACCGGAGAGGCTACGCGGAGCATTAAAGGCGGCAAGCTGAAGACCGGTGTTCGTACACTTCCTGATTTCGCGAAAGATGCGACGGACAGAAACCGTACTTCGCCGCTTGCATTTACGGGAAATAAATTTGAATTCCGTATGGTTGGTTCCAGAGATTCTGTGGCAGGACCGAATGTTGTACTTAATACGATTGTGGCAGAAGCATTTAAGGAAGCCTGCGATATCCTTGAAGCAGCAGACGATTTTGAGATGGCGCTTCACGATCTTATTAAAAAATATGCCACAGAGCATCAGCGGATCATCTTTAATGGAAATGGATATTCAGAGGAATGGGTAGAAGAGGCTGAGAGAAGAGGACTTCCTAATATTCGTTCTATGGTGGAAGCAATTCCGGCGCTTGTACTTCCTTCAACGATTTCTATGTTTGAAGAGTTCGGAGTATTTACAGAGGCGGAACTTCGATCCCGTGCAGAGATTAAATACGAAAATTATGCGAAAGCTATTAATATTGAAGCTCGTACGATGATCGATATGGCGAGCAAACAGTTTATTCCTGCTGTCATTAAGTATACGAAGGAATTGGCAGATACAGTAGTAGCAGTGAAAAATGCAGGTGCAGAAGCTGTCGTACAGGTGCAGCTTCTCGGGGAAGTTACAATGCTTTTGGAAAAAGCTAAGAAAGCATTGGACGCTCTGGTGAAAGTCGCTGATCAGGCAGCTTTGATGGCAGAAGGAAAAGAACAGGCAGAATACTATTATTTTGAAGTAACTCCGGCAATGGCAGAGCTTCGTACACCGATCGATGAACTCGAAATGATCGTAGATAAAGAAGCGTGGCCGATGCCTTCCTACGGAGATCTTATATTTGAAGTATAATTAAGGGGAAAATGAATGACAAAATACGAATTTTTACAGAAATTGCAAAGAGAGCTGAGCGGGAAAATAAGTGTTTCCGCCGTTCAAGACCAGATTGATTATTACAGCCAGTATATCGATGGCGAAGTGGCGCCAGGAAGAAGCGAGCAGGAGGTTGTTTCAGAACTGGGCGACCCGTGGATTATCGCCAAGACAATTCTCGGAGCTTCGGATAATGAAGAGTTTGCGAAGACAAATACTTCTTATGAAGCAAAACGTGCATCGGGAAAAGAAAAGAAGAATCAGGAGCAAAATGCACGAATCCATGTATTCGGTTTTGACAGTTGGTGGAAAAAGCTTCTTCTTATATTGGGAATCATTGGAATTGTAATGGTAGTCGTAGGCGTGATCGGTGGAATTATCAGCATATTAGCGCCAATCATCATACCGGTATTTGTAATAATGTTTATAATTCGTATCGTAAATAGTAGGAAAAGATAATGGAAACGGGCAGAAAAAATCTGTCCGTTTTTATAATGAAAATACTTCGATAGTTACTATTGCATAAAGTAAAAGACCGATGGGGGAGCCATCGGTCTTTTGAGGGGAGTATAAATAATTAATAAGGGGTTGTAGAAAGTGCTCTTTCTACAAGACTAAGTATAATATAGGGAGAATTAAAAAGCAAGTTAAAAATTAAAAAATTTTCAGATTCTAACACTTGTGATAAAATGATTTATAGAAAGTGATAAGGAGGGGAAACTATGAATTATGAAGGTCAGATTTGCAGAGCACCGATGGAACGTTCTTCGTTTATGCTTCCTGTTACCGTAGGGTGTCCATATAATCAATGTAAGTTTTGTAATCTGTTCCGGCATCTTCGGTATAGGGAACTTCCTGCGGAAAAGATAGAAGAGGAATTAAAGCGGGTGAAAGACATAGGAGGAAGTCCGACAAAGATTTTCCTTGGCGACGGCAATGCATTTGGACTTAAGACGGAACGATTGTTTTGGATTCTGGAACGGATTCAGTCGTATTTCCCGGACTGCAGGACAATCAATATGGATGCGACGGTCACAAGTATTTTGCAGAAATCAGAACAAGAACTGAAACGTCTGGCAGAGTACGGAGTGAGACATTTATATCTGGGGATTGAGAGCGGTCTGGAGGATGTTTTGACATTTATGAAGAAAGACCATACCGTTTCCGAGGCGTATGAGGCCATAGAGCGGCTGCAGGCTGCAGGACTTATCTATGACGCGCATATCATGACGGGAGTGGCAGGACGAGGGCGCGGACGGGAGAATGCAGATGCACTGGCTCAATTTCTAAATCAGACGCATCCTGCGCATGTGGTAAATTTTTCCATGTTTATTCATCGGGAAGTTCCGTTATATAGAGAGATTGAAAACGGAAATTATGTGCCGGCGGACGAACTGGAATCACTGCGGGAAGAGAAAAGGCTGCTTGAACAACTGAACATCCCGGTTAAATATGAAGGATTTCACGATTATCTCCAGATTCGTGTCAGAGGGAAATTGCCGTCGGATCAGGAGAAGATGGTCGGGAAATTGGAGACTTTCATTAAAAAGTATGAAGCAAAACCGCCCATTTATGCGTTGGTTCAAGGAGAATGTCCTGATCTTGTGAAATGTGATAATTTAGAAAATGTGTGGGCGAATACATAAAAGATATTGTGGACGGACATACTATCCTCGTAACGAAAAAGAAATAGGAGGATTTGACATGGCTAAGAACTACAATTCATCTAATCAGAACAAAGCTGACAAGAATTCTGCAAACAGAAATGCAATGGATAAGAACTCTGCAAACAGAAATGCATCTGACAAAAATGCGTCTGACAGAAATTCTTATAGCAAAAATGCTTCCAATGCAGGCAGCGAAAACAGCAAATACTAAGCATTACTTCGGAAGAAAGGCGTGTGGCGGGTTCACACGTCTTTTTCCTTGACAAACGGGGAAGTCAGTAAGTAAGATAGAGGAGAAGACTGGAAATTACATAAATGGAGAATTGTATGAGAAAAATAGAATTGATAGCCCCTTGTCATTTTGGTCTGGAGGCTGTTTTGAAGAGAGAGATCGTTGATCTTGGTTATGAAATATCAGCGGTAGAGGACGGAAGAGTTACGTTCTACGGAGATGAGGATGCTATTTGCCGGGCAAATATCTTCCTTCGTACTGCAGAGCGGATTCTGGTGAAAGTAGGAAGCTTTCGGGCGGTGACTTTTGAAGAGCTGTTTGAGAAGACAAGGGCACTTCCGTGGGAAGAATTTATTCCAAAGAACGGCAAATTCTGGGTGGCAAAAGCTGCTTCGGTAAAGAGCAAATTATTCAGCCCGTCGGATATTCAGTCAATCATGAAAAAGGCAATGGTAAGAAGATTGTCAGAGAAATACAAGATTGAATGGTTCCCGGAAGATGGAGCGGCTTATCCGGTGCGCGTATTTTTGATGAAAGATGTTGTGACGGTCGGAATTGATACATCCGGGGTCTCTCTTCATAAGAGAGGCTATCGTGAAGTGTCCGGTAAAGCGCCGATCACCGAGACGCTTGCTGCGGCTCTTATTATGTTAACTCCGTGGAAAAAAGACCGCGTGCTGGTAGACCCATTCTGCGGAAGTGGCACATTTCCGATTGAAGCTGCTATGATGGCGGCAAATATTGCTCCGGGGATGAACCGCACATTTACAGCGGAGGAGTGGATCAACGTGATACCGAAGAAGCTATGGTATGACGTGGCAGACGAGGCAAATGATTTGATCAGAGATGATATAGAAGTTGATATTCAAGGATACGATCTGGATGGCTCTGTAATTAAGGTTGCAAGAAGAAATGCCAGAGAGGCGGGCGTAGATCATCTGATTCATTTTCAGGAGCGAAATGTAAAGAATCTAAGCCATCCGAAGAAATATGGATTCATTATTACGAACCCACCGTACGGGGAGCGTCTGGAAGATAAGAAAGATCTTCCGGAGCTTTATCATGCGTTCGGAAGAAGCTTTGCGGCGCTTGACTCATGGTCTGCTTATATGATTACATCCTACGAAGAAGCAGAGCGGTATTTTGGAAGAAAGGCAGATAAGAACCGGAAAATATATAATGGAATGCTGAAAACGTATTTTTATCAGTTTCTGGGACCGAAACCGCCGAGAAGAGAAAAGGAGAGGTAGAATGAAAAAGCTTATATTTGCAACGGGAAATGAACATAAAATGAAAGAAATCCGCATGATACTGGCGGATCTCGGAATGGAAATCCTCTCCCAGAAGGAAGCCGGTATTCAGGCGGATGTTGTGGAGGATGGCACTACATTTGAAGAAAATGCGCAGATCAAAGCGGGAGAAATATCAAAGATTGCGTTAGCAATGCCGGAATACAAGGATGCAATTGTATTGGCAGATGATTCGGGGCTGGAGATTGACTATCTCGGAGGAGAACCGGGAATCTATTCTGCGAGATATTTGGGAGAAGATACTTCTTACGATATTAAAAATCAAGTGATTCTTGATCGTCTTGCCGGGGTGCCGGACGAAGAGCGGACAGCACGGTTCGTATGTGCCATTGCCGCAGCACTGCCGGATGGAAGGAAAGAAGTGGTGAGAGGAACTATGGAAGGGATCATAGGGCATGAAATTGCAGGTGAGAATGGTTTTGGATATGATCCTGTTTTTTATCTTCCGGAATATGGATGTACCAGTGCACAGCTGTCGCCGGAGAAGAAAAATGAATTGAGCCACAGAGGAGAGGGCTTGAGAAAAATAAGAGCTGTCTTAGAAGAAACATTGAAGTAACAAATGTGAGGAAAACGGATGAAAGCATTAATCGTGAGTGATACCCATGGTTCACATAGAAATCTTGAGCGTGTGATTGAGAAAGAGCAACCGCTGGATCTTTTGATTCACCTTGGCGATGTGGAAGGTGGAGAGGATTATATTGAAGCAATTGCGGACTGTCCGGTTCATGTCGTGGCAGGAAATAATGATTTTTTCAGTGAGCTTCCAAGAGAAGAAGAATTTTTTGTAGGTGGCAGCCATATTTTTATTACACATGGTCATTACTATTATGTATCCATGAATGAAAACCGTTTAAAAGAAGAAGCAAAGGGACGAGGTGTGGATATCGCGATGTACGGACACACCCATCGCCCTGCGCTTTCACAGGAAGACGGGGTTACGATACTGAACCCCGGAAGCATTGCATATCCGCGTCAGACGGGCAGAAAAGCGTCCTATATGATCATGGAAGTGCAGGACGGAAATAGCCCAAGCTTCGAGCTAAAATACATTTAAAATAAAAAAAGAAGGAAAATGAAAAAAGTTGAAAAAAGTTGTTGACAAGTTGGACATGTTCGGATATAATAACTCTTGTGTCACGGGGAAACAACTTGAAAGACACAAAACAAAATACCTTCGGGGTGTGGCTCAGCTTGGCTAGAGCGCCTGGTTTGGGACCAGGAGGTCGCAGGTTCGA
>FR892653.1:32818-49151 GCA_000433535.1 Dorea sp. CAG:317 | reverse complement strand
AGTTACAGAGCAAGTGTTATCAACACCGATAACAAAATGATAACATTAGCCTGTATAGGCAGGATAATATGGATAAATCAAATAATCAAAAGAAATGCAAACAGGACAACGAATAATCTCTAAACAAAATTGATTAGTAATTGTCGAGTTAGAATAAAATATATATTCCGAGGTACACTCCACTATCCCCTCAAGGGCAAAGTTGAGTAGTCTAAAAAAGAATAGAAATATGAAAAGAACGACCTTAGACAAGGCAGAAAAGCCTTCGTTAGGTCGTTCTTTTCACATTCAAATAATCTTCTGGAAAAGTACAAGGAACTTTATTTGAGACTGACCAGTGCGCATACGGCAAAAGTAATCGCATAGAAAGCAAGGCAAAACTAAAAAATAATTAAAATTAAAACAATTATAATTGACTAACGTACTGCGCGGTGGTAAACTTAAGAAAAAGAAGAGGTGATTGTGAATGGATAGACTATCAAATGCGCAGCAAATCAAAGAATTATATAAGGAGTTATTAGCTGATTCTCAGGAACATACCAGAATAGAGTTATTTGCGTATGCGCAACAAAAATCTGGGGGACGATTTACGGATGGGATGCTGACCGGTGCCCTTCGGACTTTGGTTACAGATACCAATGATTATATATGTGTGCGAAGAGGATGTTACAAGAAGAAAAGTACAGAAGAGCAGGCGCAGGAACAGGAACACAATTCACTGGTAGAAGCTTATCTTGATATTTTTAAAGAAACGCTTCGCAAAAGCGGAAATATTACATCGAATCCATTTCAGATATTGAATATGAATCGGGAAGATATAGCAAAATTAGAAGACATTGAGAAATGTGTCCGAG
This sequence comes from Dorea sp. CAG:317, assembly GCA_000433535.1. Taxonomy (GTDB): domain Bacteria; phylum Bacillota; class Clostridia; order Lachnospirales; family Lachnospiraceae; genus Dorea_D. The sequence continues at coordinate 48,297 of FR892653.1, read as the reverse complement.
TGATCTCTGATACAATTGAAAAAATTCAGTAGATACATTATCTCATGGAGTATAGTTGAATACGTGAGGAGACAGAAAAAAGGAGTACTGCAGACAGTGAAAGAGAAATTTATATAAATATCGAGGTCCGTAAAAAGCAGGAGAGAGTTTATTCCGATAGTGCGCAATTGCTCATTTCTTATGCTCAGCAACTCATAGGAAAAGATCAGGCGTCCTTAGATCTTCAGCAAAAAGTTGCGGACTGGTCTAGAAAATGTGGAGAAGGGAAGCCGGATTATACGGTTATTACGGATCAAAATATATGTTTCGTGGAATATATGGTTCCGCTAGTTATTGAGAAAAATGATCCAAATCACCTATCGGAAATCGAGAGAGAAAAAAACTTTTTCTTCCACTGTTGGGAGAGGATTAAAGGAATGATTGCCCAAGAAAGTCAGTGGGAGCAAAGTGTCGCCGGATATTTGCATAACGTCGCAGAAGAGCATCCACTTATCGCTCGTTTTATTGCATCGGTTTTGTCGGGAATATTAATAGGAACACTGACAGATTGTGTGGTTGATGGAGTAAAAAAACCAGAGCAGGAAGAACATTATCAAAAAGTAATTGAAGAGATGGAAGAGATTTTACATCTTGAGAAAGGTGGAGAAATTACCTTCACGAAGGAAAAAGACGGATACAAAGTTCTGATAAAGAATAATTAATACATTGGGGTGGAACATTTTTATAATGTCACTATTTTATCTCTTGACATCCGCTGATAACATTTGCTAAAATCTTGTCTTGATAATTACATAATCAATGAGGATTCATTGTTGATAACGCAGCGAAAAGCGTAGAATTTAGGCTGATTCTACGCTTTTTTTTGTAATAAAGGAGGAATTATATTGACTTTTTATCAGGAACTTCAATTAAATCAGGCAGGCTCTAAGAAGCTGATCAGTGAAAGTAACTCTACAAAGGAAAAATGCTATCACGAGGGCGTGTTTTTGTTTAAGATTATACTGACAGTCGCATTTTGCTTTCTTTTTGTGACAGCAGTTTCTATGATTTTCGGTAATGAAAATAGCGTTGTCGGCGTGGCGATTCTTTTAGCTTTGTTAGCTTTTCGAAAGGTGAATCTTGGATATGATGTCAAGCAGAGCAGTTATGTGATGTTTGGCATGTTTTTAGTATTGATGCTTGGTCCGCATCTTGCAAATCAGGTTGGCATGTTTTGGGGTGCACTTGTTAATTTCTTATGCATGCTTTTAATGACGGTATTTGGTTGTTATGAGGTACGTTTTTTAATCATTCCACATTTTTACTTTCTTATCTATTGCTGTATGGAAATGATGTAACAGGAGATTTATATATCAAAAGAGTGATTGCGTTAGCAATCGGAGGACTTTGGATTGCGCTGTGCTTATATCGAAATCACCGACATATTAGTCACACAGACAGATTGAAAGATGTTATTTCCGCAGTTAGTGTAAATGCGTCAGAGACAAGATGGCATATCAAAGTTTCATTAGGTGTAAGTCTTGCCATGCTTCTGGGACGGCTTGGCGGACTTCCGAGGGTGATGTGGATAGGAATTGCAGCAATGTCTGTGATTCATCCAAGTGATGCAATAAGAAGAAGGAGTCATACGTTTTACCGTTTTATGGGAAATGTATTAGGCTGTGTTGGATTTTCCGCAACATATAGATGGCAGACGATTTTTAACTCCTTCGGTGCGTTGGGGCTTGCCATGGGGATATATGGAATGAACGCAGCAATGCTGCTTCGAATTGTGAACAACGGATTTGCAGTAGCATTTGTATTTTTATATGTACCGTTATTTGACAAAGTAATGGAAATATTTACCAGACAGAAAGTTTCCAAAGAATTACTTTCGTAAATTTTTTTCGTAAAGTGCTCATATAAATTTATATTTCTGCCGCTTTTTTGCATGGGATATGTTATAATTACAAAAAATGACTGATAGACAGTTATGAGATATACAAATATATTATTTGATGCAAAGGAGTATTTGTATGAGGTATGATGTGGTAATCATTGGAGGCGGAGTGACCGGAACAGCAGCAGCGCGTGAGCTTTCACGTTATAAGGCAAAAGTATGCGTGGTGGAGCGGGAAGAAGATGTATGCTGTGGAACTTCGAAAGCAAACAGCGGAATCGTGCATGCCGGCTATGATGCGGAAATCGGCTCGCTGAAGGCAAAGTTAAATGTAAGAGGAAATGAAAGGATGGGGAAACTTGCAGAAGAGTTGGATTTCCCATTTCAAAGAAGAGGTTCTCTCGCTATATGCAGGGAAGATGACGAGTTTTCCAAGCTTCAAGAGCTTTATGAACGGGGAATTGCAAATGGAGTTCAAGAGCTTAAGCTTCTAAATAAGCAGGAGGCATTAGAATTAGAACCAAATCTTGCAGATGATGTGACAGCAGCTCTGTATGCGCCGACAGCCGGAATTGTCTGCCCATTTGGCTTAAATCTTGCTTTGGCGGAGAATGCTTATGAAAATGGTGTGGAATTTCAATTTGATACGGAAGTGAAACGGATTCAAAAAACAGAAGAAGGTTATACACTTGAGACGAGTCAGGGAGTTTTGTATACTCGTTATGTCGTAAATGCGGCGGGTGTCTATGCAGATCAATTTCATAATATGGTAAGTGAAAAGAAGATTCATATTACTCCGAGAAGAGGGGACTATTGTCTCTTGGACAAGACCGCCGGGGCTCATGTGGGGCGGACGATTTTTGCACTTCCCGGGAAATTGGGAAAAGGGATATTAGTGACGCCTACGGTTCACGGAAATCTTTTGCTTGGACCGACAGCTATTGACATTGAAGACAAAGAAGGGTGCAATACAACACAGGCCGGTTTAGAGGAAGTGATCGGAAAAGCCGGATTAAATGTGAAGAATCTTCCTATCAGACAGGTGATTACTTCGTTTGCAGGTCTTCGTGCGCATGAAGACAACGGTGATTTCATTATTGGGGAAGTGGAAGATGCCGAAGGCTTTATCGACTGTGCAGGGATTGAGTCTCCGGGACTTACCAGCTGTCCGGCAATCGGGGAAATGGTGGCGGACATTTTGAAGGACAAGATGGGGCTAGAAGAGAAGTCTGACTTTATTTCCCGAAGAAAAGGGATTCTTGATCCGAAGATGCTCTCTATGGAAGAGCGAAATGATCTGATCAAGGAACATCCTGCGTATGGAAATATAATCTGTCGCTGTGAAATGATTACAGAAGGGGAAATCATAGATGCGATCAAGCGCCCGCTGGGAGCAAAATCATTAGATGGTATAAAAAGAAGAACAAGAGCGGGAATGGGGCGTTGCCAATCAGGCTTTTGTTCACCGAAAACAATGGAAATTCTTGCGAGAGAACGCGGAATCAATATCGATGAGATTACAAAATCAGGCGGGAAATCCCAGATTATTGTAGGCAAAAATAAGGATCAGTTATAGGGAGGATGCCAGATATGAAAGTATATGATATTGTAATTATTGGAGGCGGCCCGGCAGGAATGGCTGCGGCGGTAGCTGCAAAGAAGCAGGGGATTGAACGCATTTTAATCCTCGAAAGAGACCGGGAACTTGGGGGGATTTTAAATCAGTGTATCCATAATGGATTTGGTCTTCATACATTTCAGGAAGAATTGACAGGACCAGAATATGCAGACCGGTTTATCGGACAGGTAAAGTCATATAATATCGAATATAAATTAAATACAATGGTGATGGATGTAAGCCGTGATAAAAGAGTGACCGCCATGAATCGGGAAGAGGGAATGTTTGAGATTCAGGCAAAAGCAATTATTTTGGCAATGGGATGTAGAGAACGATCCAGAGGGGCATTAAATATTCCGGGATATCGTCCGGCAGGAATTTATTCGGCAGGAACAGCACAGAGGCTGGTAAATATGGAAGGATTTCTTCCGGGGCGGGAGGTTGTAATTCTTGGTTCCGGTGATATCGGACTTATTATGGCAAGGCGTATGACTCTGGAAGGTGCGAAAGTGAAAGTCGTGGCAGAGCTTATGCCATATTCCGGAGGGTTAAAGAGAAATATTGTTCAATGCCTTGATGATTATAAAATTCCGTTGAAGTTAAGCCATACCGTGATTGATATTAAAGGGAAAGAACGGGTAGAAGGCGTGACATTGGCAGAAGTAGATGAGAACAGAAGACCAATTAAGGGGACGGAAGAATTTTATTCCTGTGACACATTGCTGCTTTCCGTAGGTTTGATTCCGGAAAATGAGATTTCCGGCAGTATGGGAGTAGAACTCAATCCGATTACGTCGGGTCCGAAGGTCAATGAGAGACTGGAAACAAGTATCGAAGGTGTATTTGCCTGTGGAAATGTATTGCATGTACATGATCTTGTAGACTTTGTGTCAGAAGAAGCGGCGGCAGCGGGCAAGAATACGGCAATGTATGTACAAGAAGGAGAAAGCGCAAGCGAACAGGGGAGAAAGATTAAACTGCGTCCATTGGAGGGTGTCCGATATACGGTGCCGGAGACAATTAATCCAATGCGGATGGATGAGAAACTGACCGTTCGCTTTCGCGTGGGAAAGGTCTACCAGAATTGTTATATCAGTGTATATTTTGATGAGGAGAGAGTGCTTCATAGAAAGAGACAGATTGTTGCTCCCGGTGAGATGGAGGAAATTAAGCTGAGCAAAGAAGAGCTTCTCAAATATCCGAATCTTGACACAATAACGATAAAGATTGAGGAGGCATAGAATATGGAGATCAAAAATCTGACTTGTATTAACTGTCCGGTAGGGTGTTCCCTGAAGGTAGAGATGGATGGCAGTCATGTGACTTGCGTAAGCGGCAATACATGCAGACGCGGAGAAGTCTATGCGCGTAAGGAAGTGACGAATCCTACGAGAATTGTTACGACAACTGTGAAGGTCGTAAATGGAACCTCCGGTACGGTGTCAGTAAAAACAAAAGAGGACATTCCGAAAGAGAAGATTTTTGCCTGCATAGAGGCATTAAAGGGAATAGAAATTACGGCGCCGGTACACATTGGAGATGTAATTCTCAAAAATGTAGCAGAAACAGGAGTGGATATTGTCGCGACAAGAAATGTAGAATGTTAGAAAGGATAGCAGTGAGTGATGCAGGAAATAAAATGTCCCAATTGCGGAACCGTCTTTCAGGTAGATGAATCAGAATATGCGCAGATCTTACGACAGGTGAGGGATGAGGAGTTTAAAAAGGAATTAGAATATCGCGCCAAAGATCTGGAAGAGAAAAAGAAAACGGATGTACAACTTGTCAGAATGGAACAGGAGAAAAAACTGGGAGAAGTCATTACATCCAAGGCTTCAGAACTGGCAGAAAAAGAGCGGATAATTGAGCAACTCAGAATGCAGATTGCCGGAGAGAAGACAGAGAGAGAACTGGCAGTTTCAAAAGCCGTACAGCAAAAAGAAAAAGAGCTGTCAGAGAAGCAGACAGAGATTACCAGACTGAAGGGAGAGATTTCCAATACAGAGGCGCAGAGCAAATTAAGAGAGCAGTCTATGAAGACCCAGTATGAAGATCGACTGAAATTAAAGGATGAGCAGATTGAATATTACAAGGACTTTAAAGCGCGTCAGTCTACGAAAATGGTTGGCGAGAGTTTAGAACAGCATTGCTTGAACCAGTTTAATTCCATTCGTATGACGGCATTTCCGAATGCGTATTTTGAAAAAGATAACGATGCCAGGAGCGGAAGCAAGGGAGACTTTATTTTCAGAGAGGCAGGAGCAGACGGAACAGAGTTTATTTCAATTATGTTTGAAATGAAAAATGAGATGGATGAGACCGCCACAAAACATAAAAACGAAGATTTCTTCAAGGAACTGGACAAAGACAGAAGACAGAAAAACTGCGAGTACGCAGTTTTGGTATCGCTTCTTGAAATCGACAACGAATTATATAATAATGGAATCGTAGATGTATCTTATAAATACGAGAAGATGTATGTGATTCGTCCGCAGTTTTTCATTCCGATGATTACGCTGCTTCGGAATGCGGCTCTTAACTCGCTGCAATATAAGCAGGAACTTCAGGTAGTGAAAAATCAACAGATTGATATCTTGCATTTTGAAGAGAACATGAATGCGTTCAAAGAAGGCTTTGCAAGAAATTATCGGATTGCAAGTGATCGATTTAAGACAGCGATTGATGAGATTGATAAGACGATCACGCATTTGCAAAAGACGAAAGATGCGCTCCTTTCATCGGAAAATAATCTTCGTCTGGCAAATAATAAAGCGGATGATTTAAGTATTAAAAAGCTGACGAAAAATGCACCTGCCGTGAGGGAGATGTTTGAGGAACTGAATTAAAAAAAGAAAAAATCAGAAAATTTATGCGAAAATCACATAAATCTATTGACAAATTCATTTCTTGGAAGTATTATGAAGAAAAGAATTAATCGATTAACTGAAAAGAGGGAGCGATGAAAGTAACCATAAAAGATATTGCCAAAAGGGCACAAGTTTCTACAGCTACTGTTTCAAATGTGCTTACTAAAAAGAAATATGTTAGTCCTGAACTGGAACAAAGAGTAATGGAGGTAATTGAGGCTACAAATTACAGTCCTAATACTTATGCAAGAAGCCTTAAGATTAACAAGTCTTATGAGATAGGTGTTCATGTACCTGACATAACTAACCCGTTCTTTAGTGAGACTGTTAAATATATTTATAAAACAGCCAGTAAAAAGAATTATCAGATTCAGTTGTGTATTTCAAATGACAAGGTAGAAAAAGAAAAAGAGATTCTGAATAATTTTATGCAGAAAAGGGTAGACGGTATTATCAATGTTGCTCCTAAAATGAAAGAGGCTGATTTGATTAAGTATAAGGATATTCCAATGGTCATTGTGGATAGGCCGGCATTTAAAACCAATGCCAACATGTCATTTGTCTATGCAGATAATAGCATAGGAGCAGAATCGGTCATTGATTACTTTGTTGAAAAGGGATACAAGAAATATGTCTGTTTTATGGGGCAGGTTGAAGTGATCCCCAATGCAAGAAAGAGACTGGAAGGCTTTTTGACCGGAATGGAAAAACATGGACTTTCGAAAGAAAATTGTAAAATATATTATGGAGATTTTACTTTTGATTCAGGATATGCTTTAATGGAGCGGTTTTTACAGGAATATTCTGTAGAGGAGCGATATGGTGTATTTGTAAGTAGTGATATTATGGCGTGGGGAGCCTTAGAGGCAGCAAAAAAATATGGAGTAAATATCCCTAGTCAAATAGGCGTAGTGGGATATGATAATATTTATTTTTCCAATTTTATTAATCCCCATTTAACGACTGTAGAGAATCCTACAAAAGAACTGGGCACTAATGCTATACAGGTAGTATTGGAAGCCATCAGTAGTGGAGAAAAAATGAAAGGGACATCTATTATTTTACAACCAGCGTTAGTAGTTAGAAACAGTTGCTAATCTAAATTAAGCAGAATTTTACAATTCTGTTTGATTTTTTCCAAAACAGTTAAACGATTAAATGGAAGAAAATGGAAAATATGGAGGTACACTAAATGAAAAAGAACGGAATTTATAACGCAAAATTATCAGAAGTAGTAGGGAAAATGGGGCATGGAGACATTATTCTTATTGGTGATGTGGGATGTCCATTTCCAAGACATGATATGACAACGTGTATTGATCTTGCAGTTACAGATGGAGTTCCCAAGGTTACAGATGTGGTAAAGGCTGTTTTGGAAGAATTAGTCATAGAAGGCTATATTGTATCTGAAGAAACAAAACAAGTCAGTCCTGAAAAATATCAAGAGTTTAAAAATATTTTAGATTTGGAAAAGAATAAAGGAAATGCCATGAATGAGGAAACTATCCCTCATATGGAAATGAAGAATCTTTGGTTAAATGGTTCACTAGAAGGGAAGGAAGTTAAGGCATTTGTAAGAACAGGAGAACGTTGCCCATATTGTTATATCGCATTGGTGGCAGGTGTAGACTTTTAGGAGATGATAGGATGGATAGAATAAGCAAAATCTTCCCTAAGGAAAAACCGGTGATTGGAATGGTTCATTTAAGACCACTGCCTGGCTCGCCAGCCTATGATCCTTCTATTATGAATATGGATAAAATTATAGAAATTGCAGTAGATGAGGCAAAAAAATTAGAAGCTTGTGGTGTGGATGGAGTTCAAGTAGAAAATATGTGGGATATTCCATACTTACAAGGGAAAAATATTGGTTCAGATACTGTGGCTGCGTTAGCAGTAGGTGTACATGCAGTGAAAAATGCAGTGAATATTCCTGTTGGTGTGGAATGTCATATGAACGGTGCTGATCATGCTTTAGCTTGTGCAGTGGCTTCTTCGGCAAAATGGGTACGGGTGTTTGAATGGTGCAACGCATTTATTTCCCAGTCGGGATATATAGAAGCAATTGGTGGAAAACTTGCACGGGATAGAAGCAGATTACATGCAGGTGAAGTAGCTTTTTTGTGTGATGTTAATGTCAAGCATGGAAGTCATTATATTATTCATGATCGAAGTGTGGAAGAACAGGCAATGGATATTGAAGCACAAGATGGAGACGCAGTGATCGTTACAGGTTTTGATACAGGAATGCCCCCTACCGTAGAAAGAGTGAAGGCATGCAAAGATAAAATAGCGCTTCCTGTTTTTTTAGGAAGCGGCATCAGTAAGGAAAATGCGAGGGAACTTTTAAAGTGTGCAGATGGAGCAATTGTAGGAAGCTATTTCAAAGAAGAAGGGAATTGGAAAAAACCGATAGATGTAAATCGTACGCTAACGTTTATGAAAGAAGTGGAAAAATTAAGAAGTGGAGGGGCATATGAATAAAAAAATTTTATGCATGGGAAGTATTAACATTGATTTAGTTATGTATATGGAACATATGCCTCTTGCAGGAGAAACGGTTGTAACAGATAATTTTTCCACTTTCCCAGGAGGAAAAGGAGGAAACCAGGCAGCAACTGCTGCTGCGTTGGGCGCAGATGTCTCCTTCTTTACAAAACTTGGTGATGATGGCTTTAGTAAGGAGCTGACGACAGAGCTTAACTCCAGGGGCGTGAGTATGAGCAAAGTTATGTATTTGCCAGGAGAAACCGCAGGAGTAGCGATGATTCGAGTGGATGCAAGTGGTCAAAATGCCATTTCTTTCACGAATGGAGCAAATGGAAAGTTAACAGCTAAAGATATAGTTGAACATCAGGAACTTTTTGACGAATTTGATATTCTGTTGATTACTATGGAGATTCCAAAAGAGACGGTATATGAAGCAATTCGTGTAGCTAAAAGCAAGGGACTTGTTGTTATTTTAGATCCGGCTCCAGTGCCAGCAGAAGGAATTCCAATAGAAATAGCAAAGTTAGTAGATTTCGTAAAACCTAACGAGATAGAAACTGAAGCATTGACTGGGAAAAAAGTTTCCACTGTTGAGGATGCAGAGAATAGTATTGCATATCTACAAAAGCAAGGCTTTATTACTCCAATTGTATCACTGGGAGATAGAGGAGCTGTGTCAATAGTAGATGGTAGTATATATTTTGTGGATAAAATGAAAGTAGAGTCTGTTGATTCTACAGCAGCCGGAGATGTTTTTCTTGGAGCTTTTGCGGCAGAATTGTCAAAAGGAAAAAGTATAAAAGAATGTTTAGAGTTTGCAAAAGTGGCAGCAGCTTTGAGTACAACGAAAAAAGGAGCACAGACATCTATTCCGAAAGAGGAAGAGGTGCGGAAATACCTGTAGGAGGTGTGCTTGATATGGAACAGGAAATGATTTTAAAACTTCAAAATATCCGTAAAAATTTTGGCGGAATTCAAGCATTAAAAGATGTATCTCTTTCGTTGAAAAAAGGAGAGGTGCATGCACTTTTGGGAGAAAATGGAGCTGGGAAATCAACTTTGATAAAAATATTAACTGGTGTACATAAGGCGGATTCAGGAGAGATATTGCTACATGGTCAGGAAATTACGGTGCAAAATCCAATTGATGCAAGGAAAAAAGGGATTGCAGCTATTTATCAAGAACTAAGTTTGATTGACTCCTTGACAGTAGCAGAAAATATTTTTCTTGGGAATGAGCCAACCAAAATGATTGCAGGAGTATGTGATAAGACCAAACTTTATAAAGCCAGCGATGAGTACCTTGAAGAATTCCACATTCAGATAGATTCTCGAAAAAAGATATCAGAACTGGGAATGGGACAGAAACGTATCATAGAGATTATTAAAGCACTTGCAATTAATGCAGAAATTTTATTGCTGGATGAACCAACAACAGGAATGAGTAAGGCTGAAATAGAAGTACTGTTCCAGATTATGAATACACTGAAAGAGAAAAAAGTTACAATGATTTATATTTCTCATTATTTAGATGAGGTGTTTCAAGTTTGTGATCGCGCTACTGTATTCAGAGATGGAAAAAACGTGGATACATATGACGTTGGCAAGGTTTCAGTTGATATTTTAATTAAAGCAATGATCGGAAAGGAGGTAGCAGTTAGAAAAGCTAGGAAGGAAAAGCAATTTACAGATCAGAAAATATTGCTGGAGCTAAAGAATTATAAAACAGATATTATGAGTTATCCTATAGATTTACAATTACATCAATCAGAAATTATAGGTATAACAGGGATTGTAGGAGCTGGGAAAAGCGAGATTGCCCACAGTATTTTTGGAAATGCCAGAAGAGAGACAGGCGAAATGTTTTGTGATGGCAAACAAGTAAGATTACATAATCCAAGTGATACAAGAAAATATAACATGGCGTTTATCCCAGAAGATAGGAAATCTCAAGGTTTATTTTTAGAACAGAAGATTTCAGATAATATTGTTTTGGCAGGGCTTGAGAAAATTCAATCATCTTTGAAATTGTTAAGTCAGAAAAAGAAGAATCGTCTGGCAAAAGAGACTGGGGAAAAATTAAAAATACAACCATTGAAGGTAGAACTGAAAGCGAAAAATCTTTCGGGCGGTAATCAGCAAAAAGTGGTACTGGGGAAATGGTTGTTGAATGATCCGGAAATTATATTGATGGATGAGCCTACCCGAGGGATTGATATAGGCGCCAAAGAAGAAATTTATAGTATTATCACAGCAATGGCAGAACAGAGTAAGGGAATTCTGATTTTTTCATCAGAATTTGAAGAACTGATCAGTTTATGTGACAGTATTTATGTTTTGTACAAGGGTAAAATTGTAGGGGAAGTGGATGCTAAAGATGCAACTAGTGAAAAATTACTTTCTCTTGCGTTAGGAGGAACTGTAAATGGATAAACTGAAAAAAATATTAAAAAGTGAACTGGGGCTCTTACTTGTTTTAGCCTTATTGTGTGTTGTATTTGCTGTAGCATCACCTCATTTTCTGAAACAACAAAACCTGTTAAATATTACAAGACAAGTATCCATTGTATTAATTGTTTCAATGGGGATGTTAGGTGTAGTTCTAACTGGAGAGATTGATCTTTCAGTCGGATCCAGTGCGGCATTGGCAGGAGTGGCACTCGCCTATGTAATGAGTAAAACTGGTTCAATTTGGCTGGGCATTATGGCAGCGTTAGGTCTGGGACTTGTAATGGGACTTCTTAATGGGTGCCTTGTAGTATTTGGAAAAATTCCATCATTTATTGTGACGTTAGCTACAATGGGAATTTTCAGAGGTGTAGCAATGGCATGGACAAATGGAAAACCAGTATCGGGATTGCCGGCAGAGTTCTCTATATGGGGAGCTGGATATGCTTTTGGAAAAGTTCCGGCTGCAACGTTAGTATCTTTGTTTATTTTAGGTATTTTCATTCTGTTATTACAAAAGACGAAACATGGGACTTATATTAAAGCAATAGGCGCTAACAGCGAAGCAGCAGTATTATCAACGATTCCATTAATAAAATATAAACTAACAGTGTTTATTATTTCAGGAGTAATGAGTGCGATCGGTGGAATAATCACCACTTCAAAATTATTATCCGCTCAACCAATTGCGTGCGAAGGGCTAGAAATGGATGTATTGTCAGGAGTAATATTAGGTGGAGCTTCTTTGTCTGGTGGAGTAGGGACAGCTGTAGGGGCATTTATAGGAACACTTGTAATAGGAGTTATTAACAATGGTCTTAATTTATTAAATGTCAGCTCTTATTGGCAGTCTATTGTTAAAGGAATTATTATTGTTGTGGCTGTTTTGTTGAAGAGAAAAGAAAAAGAATAATAACCAATAGGTAAGGAGGAAACATATGAAGAAGAGAATTTTATCAATTATGTTAACTGTAGTTATGATTATGAGTATGGCAGTATTAAGCGGTTGTGGAAATAGTTCTGAAAAAAAAGAGGATAGTAAAGAAGAAAAAACAGATGAATATACGATAGGATTCTCTGTGTCTACATTGTCCAATCCGTTTTTTGTCACGATGTCCGATGCAGCAGATGCTAAAGCAAAAGAAATGGGAATAAAAATCGAAACATTAGATGCAGAAGATTCTTCAGAAACACAGGCGCAGCAGGTAGAAGATCTTATTTTAAAAGAAGTAGATCTTATGATTATTAATCCGGTAGATTCAGATGCTATAGGAACATCGATTATGGCATGCAATGATGCAGATATTCCAGTTATTACAGTTTCAAGAATGGCAAATTCAGGAGAGGTAGTACAGCATTTGGATATTGACAATTATGAAGCGGGGAAATTAGTGGCAGAACAGATGATTAAAGATCTCGGAGGAAAAGGGAAGGTTGCTGTTTTAGAAGGAATTCCAGGAGCATCTTCTACTAACGAAAGACAAAGTGGATTTGAAGAAACACTTAAGAAAGAAGCGCCAGATATGGAAATCGTAACATCTCTTACAGCAAATTATAATCGAGAAGAAGGGGCAAGTGTTACAGAAGATATTTTGCAGAGTAATCCAGAACTGGTAGCTATTTATGGACATAATGATGATATGGCATTAGGAGCAGTGAGATCAGTAGAGGCGGCAGGAAAACTTGAAAACATAAAAATTTATGGTATTGATGCCGTAGAAGATGCGTTGACAGCTGTAGAAAATGGAGAAATGGCAGCAACAGTACAACAACAGCCAGATCTTCAGATTGAAACAGCCCTTGACAATGCAGTTAAGTATTTGAAGGGAGAGAAGATTGAAGAATTAGTAAATATTCCTCTCAAATTAGTGACAAAGTAAATTAGACGTAAAATGAATTTAATGCGAGGGTTGGTAATTCTTATAGGTTATCAGCCCTCGCATTTTTATAAAATATCTTGCGAAATTGGCGTTGTTAAAATACAATAAAAGTAGATTGTAGATGGTGGTGGGGATAGAATATGATGATTGTCCTGCAGTGCTATAGTAGAAAAAATTCTTGATAATAAGGAAGAGATGATTTTATAGAAGAGTTCCATGTTTGGAATAAAACTTATTTGGCTACGACATTTTCTTAGAAAAATGTTGCGGCTTACATGATAAAAGGAGACAGGGATGAAGCGTAACGTTCGATTAGAGGATATTTCAGATGGAAAATTATATACTGCAAATGATCTTGTGAAGGCAGATTGTCATGACTGCGAAGGTTGTTCGGCGTGTTGTAGAGGGATGGCGTCCATTGTTTTAGACCCTTATGATGTCTGGCAGCTGTGTATGGGACTTGGGAAGACTTTTGAAGGCTTAATGGAAGAACATATAGAATTACAGGTTGTGGACGGGGTGATTCTTCCGAAGTTAAAAATGGCGGGAGAAGAAGAGTCCTGTACTTTTCTTGACGAGAACGGGCGGTGTTCGATTCATCTGTTCAGACCGGGAATCTGTCGGTTATTTCCGCTTGGGCGTTATTATGAGGACGATGGATTCCGTTATTTTCTGCAGGTAAATGAATGCAGCAAAAAGGATCAGAGCAAGATCAAAGTAAAAAAATGGCTTGGAATTCCGAATCTGAAATCTTATGAGAAATATATCCGGGAGTGGCATCAGTTTTTACAAACCTGTGAGGAGGCAATGAAGACTCTGGATGATGAGAATCAGAGAATTTTTCAACTCTATATCTTGCGGACGTTTTATCAGACACCTTATCAATTATGCGGAAAGGAAGGGGCAGAAAAAGAGGATGTTTACCTAAGGTTTTATCAAGAGTTTTCTATGCGCATGAAGAAGCTGAAAGAACAACTTGGTCTTTGATATCTGCCTTTTTATCGGTGTTTTCCGAGGAGGGGAATAACTCAAAATTTATAGGAGAAGTCTTCGAGCGTGAAAATACTTGTCGACTTCTTTTTTTGTTTTATGGTATGATAACAGCATGAGAGGAAGACAGAAAGGCGAGGGATATTTTTATGGAAGATACATCCAGATGTTCGCACATTACGATTGGCATTCTTGCGCATGTGGATGCCGGGAAAACAACTTTATCAGAGAGTATGATGTATTTGACCGGACAGATCAGAACTTTGGGACGGGTAGATCATAAAGACGCGTTTCTTGATACACATGAATTGGAGAGAGACAGAGGGATTACGATATTTTCCAAACAGGCAGTATTCGATTTGGAAGAAAAGAAAGTGACACTTCTCGATACGCCGGGGCACGTAGATTTTTCGGCAGAAATGGAGCGTACACTGCAAGTTCTTGATTATGCGGTTCTTGTGATCAGCGGAGCAGATGGTGTGCAGGGACATACGAGAACATTGTGGAGATTGTTGGAGCAGTACAAAGTACCTGTATTTTTGTTTGTAAATAAGATGGATCAAGAGGGAACGGATCGCGAACAGCTGTTAAGTGAGTTAAAGAAGTCGCTGAGTGAAGGAATTACAGCTTTTGACATAGCGCAAGACGAAGAGAAACGAGAGGAATTTTATGAAAATATAGCGGTCTGTGAAGAAAAGGTATTAGAGACATATCTGGAAAGCGGAGAGATTCCGATAAGGGATGTAAAAAGACTAATCAAAGAGAGAAATATATATCCGTGTTATTTCGGTTCGGCATTGAAAGTGGAAGGCGTGAAAGAGCTGTTGAACGGTCTTCAGAAATATACGGAAGTCTGCCAGACGCAAGAGGAATTCGGCGCGAAGGTATTTAAGATTTCCAGAGACCGTCAGGGGAATCGTCTGACGCATCTTAAGATTACAGGCGGAAGACTGCGCGTGAAGGATCAGCTTGCCGGCGCAGAACAATCCGAAGAGCCGTGGGAAGAGAAGGTGAATCAGATTCGTATTTACTCCGGTGAGAAATATGAGATGGTACAGGAGGCTGCTGCAGGGATGATCTGTGCAGTGACCGGACTGACAAAGACATATCCGGGAGAGGGACTTGGAAAAGAACAGAGGTCAGAACCGCCTCATTTGTCACCGGTACTCAATTACCGCGTGATCTTTCCGGAGCATGTAAATATTCCTGCCATGCTTCAGAACTTTCGGATTCTGGAAGAGGAAGACCCGATGCTTCGTGTTGTCTGGAATGAAGAGCTGGAAGAAATCCACGTACAGCTTATGGGG
>FR892653.1:0-32754 GCA_000433535.1 Dorea sp. CAG:317 | reverse complement strand
GAAGAGCGCTTTGGCGTGAAGGTATCGTTTGACAGTGGAAATATTGTATATAAGGAAACCATCAAAAATACGGTAGAAGGTGTGGGACATTATGAACCGCTTCGTCATTATGCAGAGGTACATTTGATCATGGAACCGGGAGCATCCGGAAGCGGGCTTGTGTTTGACAGCATATGCAGTGAAGATGTACTGGACAGAAACTGGCAGAGATTGATCCTTACTCATTTGTCGGAGAAAGCACATCGAGGTGTGCTCATGGGAGCGGAGATTACGGATATGAAGATTACGCTGGCAGCAGGCCGCGCGCATTTGAAACATACCGAAGGCGGAGATTTTCGTCAGTCCACTTACCGGGCAGTCCGGCAGGGCTTGATGCAGGCAGAATCTGTGCTGCTGGAGCCATATTATGACTTTCGCCTGACGGTTCCGGCAGAAATGGTGGGGCGTGCACTTACAGATATTCAGCGCATGTATGGACAATTTTCACCACCGGAGACCGAAGGCGAGATGAGTATTATTGTAGGAAGTGCACCGGTATCCGAGATGAGAGATTATCCTAAAGAGGTCAGAAATTATACCAGAGGACAGGGAGATTTGAGCTTCGTATTTCAGGGCTATGCACCATGCCATAATACCGCAGAAGTCTTAGAAGAAGCGGGCTATGATCCGCAGAGTGATACAGAGAATCCGACAGGATCTGTATTTTGTTCCCATGGCGCAGGATTCTATGTTCCGTGGAATGAAGTGCAGGATTATATGCATATAGAAAGTCAGCTCAGAAAACGGGAATTGCAGGACGAAGAAAAGAAACCGGACCGTTCATACAGTGGCAATAATGGCGCATTAAAAAGCGCCGGACTCTCCAGACAGGAAGAGCAGGAGCTGGAAGAGATTTTTATCAGAACTTATGGCAAGATCGAGCGAAAGAATGCGCCGGGCCCACGAAGAGTGATTTCCGAAAAAGAGAAAAAAGAACAAAAGCGTGAAGAGATTTCAGAATATTTGCTTGTAGATGGCTACAATGTGATTTTTGCATGGGAAGATTTAAAAGAGCTTGCCAAAGAAAATATAGAAGCGGCAAGAAATAAGCTTATGGATATCATGTGCAACTATCAAGGGTATAAGAAATGTACGCTGATTCTAGTATTTGACGCTTATAAGGTGGAAGGCTCATGGCTGGAAATACAAAAGTATCATAATATTCATGTTGTATATACGAAAGAAGCAGAAACAGCAGACCAGTATATTGAAAAAGTTGTTCATGTGATCGGAAGGAAATACCATGTGACAGTTGCAACCTCTGACGGAGTGGAGCAGGTGATCACGGTTGGTCAGGGGGCAAGCCTTATTTCGGCAAGAGAGCTGGAAGAAGAAGTAGAGATTATGAAGAGGGAACTTAGGGAGCAATATTTGAACCGTCATGGAGGCGGCAAGAATTATCTCTTTGATCATATGGAAGAAGGACTTGCAGAGCAGATGGAACGGATTCGTCTGGGAGAAGAAAAGGATTTTGCATCAGAAGAAAGTTAAGAAAAAAGGATTATCACACATCGAAAATGGTGATAATCCTTTTGAATTTTGTGAAAGCTTTTTAGTACATTCCGCGGCGTGAACGTGCTACTTTGTTGAGGGTATCCTGCATCAGGCAGTAGTTGATAATGCCAAAGCCAAGAATACCGATTACAAGGAACAGAATGTTAGAATTACCTGATCCGCCGTTGATGCGGTCGCAGCGTTCTCCCATTTTGTACATCCAATATAATCCATAGATGCCGCAAGTAACAAAAGAAAGAAGAAGAACCATTCCACCGGAAGTTGCCTGAGGTTCTCCGGCCAGTGGATTGATCTCATCATTTAGTACGATCATCCAGTAGATGCCGTAGATTCCGCAAGTGATGATTGTAAATAAAATACAAAGCGGAATACTTCTTTCAGTAACACCGTGATATGGATTCATATTCGGTGTGTTGTTCATATATGGATTGCCATTCATATTCGGGTTACCGTTCATGTTCGGATTGCCGTTTGTATTTGCGTTACCATAAGCAGTATTATATGGATTACCGTTCATATTCGGGTTGCTGTTTGTATTCTGACTGTCAGAATTCGGTCCGGCTGTATTTTGTGAAAACATATTACCGCATTCTGGACACGCATTTGCATGGTCGTCACAAGGGGCGCCGCATTTGCTGCAAAATTTCATATTATATTCCTCCTCAAGTTATTGTTGTTTTCATAGAGTAAATCGGTTACTATAATACTGTAGCATAAATAGATAGAAAATACAATTTCTATCTCGATCAAAATTTTAATCTTTATGGGGTAACGTATGTCTTTAGATGATTATAGCAAAGCTTATAAACTGGGGAAAAAAGAATATCAATACCGAATGATGCACGGTATGAATCCGATGTTGGAGGTGTTGGATGATATCCTTCCGACAAGAGGATCATTTTCGGAAATACCGCTTGGATTAGTTCAGATACCGATCGATCAGATTGTTGGAACAAAGACCGAGGGGAGAAGCAATGCGTTTGCGGCGAATTTCATGCCGATTTTGCGTGAGACTACGGAATTTGCAAGAAAATGGGCACAGCTTAGTACCAGCCATTTGAATGAAGGAATCCGAGAGCCGGTCAAAGCTTATGAATACATGAATAAGTTCTATATTTTGGAGGGGAATAAGCGCGTCAGCGTAATGAAATATTTCGATGCTGTGTCGATTCCGGGGACAGTGATCCGCATTATACCGAAGCGCACGGAGGAGAAAGAAAATAAAATTTATTTTGAATTTCTCGACTTCTATGAATGCAGTAAGGTCAATTATATCTGGTTTTCAGAAGTGGGAAACTTCCCGAAGCTTCAAAAAGCAGTTGGAAAGAAGCCGGATGAAATGTGGAGTGAAGATGACAGACTGCTTTTTAGTTCTACATATACAAGATTTTCTATTGAATTTAAGCAGCAAGGCGGAGAAGAGATCAAGATTACTCCGGGAGATGCTTTTTTGGCATTTATCATGCTATATGGATATGACACAGTCTGCGAAATGACGACAAGGGAATTAAAGAACCTTATTACAAAGAATCGTGAAGATTTCAAATTGTTGGAGCAGGAAGAGAGTATTGATTTAAAGCTGAATCCGAATAAGGAGAAAGCATCTTTCTTAAAGTTGATTTTGCCGTCCAGCATGACAGAACTTAAGATTGCATTTGTTTATGAAAAGACTGCGGGGATCTCTGCGTGGACATATAGTCACGAACTTGGCAGGCTTCATTTGGAACAGGTGTTTAAGGGGCAGGTACAGACGATTTATTATGATAATGTGACAAATGAGACCATTGATGAGGTGCTTCAGGATGCGATTAAGAAGCAGTGTAATATGATCATAACAACAACGCCGGCTTTTGTGCAGGCAAGCGTGAAAGCTGCAATTGCATATCCGCAGATTCGTATTTTGAATTGCTCTTTGAATACATCACATCGTTATATCCGCACTTATTATGCAAGGATGTATGAGGCAAAATTTGTAATGGGTGCAGTTGCTGGCGTTATGACAGAAAATGATAAGATTTCTTATCTTGCAGATATTCCGCTCTATGGAACGATTGCAGATATCAATGCTTTTGCGCGGGGAGTTTCTTTGGTGAACCCCAGAGCCAAGATTTATCTGGACTGGACGTCCAAAAAAGATCAGCATGTCTATGAGAATATCCGTAAGATTGGTGCGGGCTGCATCTCCGGAAAGGATATGGTAATTCCGGAGGAGGCTTCCAGAGCGTTTGGTTTGTATAGTATGAACGGGGAAGAAACGAGGAATCTTGCAATGCCATTATGGCACTGGGGAAGATTCTATGAGCGTTTGATTCGCACGATCATGAATGGAACATGGAAGTATGATGACGATTCTATAGAGAAGAAGGCGATCAATTATTGGTGGGGAATGTCTGCGGAAGTTGTTGATGTGGTATGTTCTAAGAGTCTGCCGGAAGGAACAAAACAGCTGATTCGAATGTTAAAGAAGTCTGTCGCCAGAGAAGAGATCCATCCATTTTCCGGAGTGCTGTATTCGCAGACAGATGTGGTTCAAAGTGACCCAGACAGAACTTTAAGCCCGGAAGAAATTGCGGCAATGGATTGGCTTGCGGATAATGTGATCGGGGAGATACCGACCAGCGATGAACTTCTGGAAGCTGTACGCCCCACGGTTCTTCAACAGGGAATTGAGAATAAGAAAGGTTAAATGATATGAGGATATTGGTACTTGCGGATAAAGAATCTCCTTATTTGTGGGATTATTTTGAAAAAAGCAAGTTTGAAGGAATTGATCTTATCATTTCCTGTGGAGATCTGGCAGCAGATTATTTATCATTTTTGACTACGCTGACATCTATTCCGGTGTTATATGTATGTGGAAATCATGATGATAAATACGAACAGAAGCCACCGGAGGGATGTATTTGTATTGACGATAAGATATACGTATATAAAGGGATTCGTATCCTTGGGCTTGGAGGTTCCATGCGCTATAAAAAGGGATGTTATCAGTATACAGAAGGACAGATGGCAAGGAGAGTCCGAAAACTCTGGTTTCAGCTTTTAAGAAGGAGAGGATTTGATATTCTTGTCACCCATGCTCCGGCGTATGAGTTAAATGATGGAAGGGATCTTCCGCATCAGGGATTTCAAGTGTTTAGAAAATTAATGGAGAGATATCATCCAAGGTTCTTCCTGCACGGGCATGTACATTTGTCCTATGGAAGAGATCATAAGAGATATGATAAGTATGAAGAGACACATGTGATCAATGCCTATGAACGTTGTGTGTTTGAATATGAAGATGAAAATGTAAGAGAGCATATATCGTAGAAGAAGCGATATAAGATAACGGGACATAGCCGTCAAGGCTATGTCCCGTTTGTTGTGATTGCTTTTATTCTTTATCTTTGATCAGACCGTGCAATTCCTGAAGAGACTGCACATCACCAAGACCGTGTTTCTTAACGTTGTGAATACCTTTTGCAGTTGCTTTTGCAGCGGCAATCGTAGTCATGTAAGGAATCTTGGCTTTGATTGCTGACTTACGCAGATAGCTGTCGTCATGGATACTGTCTTTTCCAACCGGTGAGTTGATGATCAGATCAATCTTACCGTTAGTAATAAGATCCAGAATGTTTGGACGACCTTCCTGAAGTTTATTCACTCTTTCAGCCGGAATACCAGCTTCGTTGATGAGCTTGCAGGTTGTCTCTGTCGCAACGATCTTGAATCCATTTTCAGCAAACTGGCGGGCAACTTCTACAACTTCTGCTTTGTCCTTGCGGTTTACGGAGATCAGTACGGTTCCGCTAAGCGGCAGTCTGGACTGTGTTGCTTCCTGCGCTTTGTAGAAAGCTTTTCCGTAGTAAGGAGATAATCCGAGAACTTCTCCTGTAGAACGCATTTCCGGTCCGAGGATCGGGTCTACCTCCTGGAACATATTGAACGGGAAGACAGCTTCTTTTACGCCGAAGTAAGGAATTTCCTGTTCTTTTAAGTTCGGAACCGGAGATGGACGTCCGGTGATCTCGGAAGTAATAATGTCAGTAGCTAATGGTACCATGCGGATGTTACATACTTTAGATACCAATGGAACAGTACGGGATGCACGTGGATTTGCCTCCAGTACATATACTTTTCCGTTTTCAATTGCATACTGCATGTTCATAAGACCTCTGACATGCATTTCTTCTGCAATTTTTCTTGTATATTCCTTGATTGTTTGTACATTTTCTTCGGAAATGTGCGCAGAAGGAATGATACATGCTGAGTCACCGGAATGTACGCCGGCAAGCTCGATATGCTCCATAACGGCAGGAACGAATGCATGTGTTCCGTCACTGATCGCGTCTGCTTCACATTCTAATGCATGATTTAAGAAACGGTCGATGAGGATCGGACGATCCGGTGTTACACCGACAGCTGCTTTCATGTAATTTGTCAGACTTTCATCATCATAGACAACTTCCATTCCGCGTCCGCCAAGTACATAAGAAGGACGTACCATAACAGGATAACCGATTTTTGTAGCGATAGCTAAAGCCTCTTCTACAGTAGTAGCCATTCCTGACTCTGGCATTGGAATCTCTAGCTTATCCATCATTTCACGGAAGAGGTCACGGTCTTCTGCAAGGTCAATGATGGATGGGGAAGTTCCGAGAATCTTCACACCGTTTTTCTCAAGATCAGCAGCAAGGTTCAGAGGAGTCTGTCCGCCGAACTGTGCGATAACGCCGACCGGTTTTTCTTTCTTGTAAATGCTTAATACATCTTCCAGTGTTAATGGCTCAAAGTAAAGCTTATCGGAAGTATCGTAGTCTGTAGATACTGTTTCCGGGTTACAGTTTACGATGATTGTCTCAAAGCCAAGCTTCTTAAGAGCTAAAGAAGCATGTACGCAGCAGTAGTCAAATTCAATACCCTGTCCGATACGGTTTGGACCGCCGCCGAGGATCATGATCTTCGGTTTGTCATTTGATACAGGATTCTTATCTTCTGCGTTGTAAGTGGAGTAGTAGTATGCTCTGTCTTCGGTTCCGCTTACGTGAACACCTTCCCAAGCTTCCTCAACGCCAAGTTCAATTCTGTGGTTTCTGATTTCATCCTCAGATACCTCTAAGATCTGGCTTAAGTATTTATCAGAGAATCCGTCTTTCTTTGCGGCAATCAATTGATCGTCAGAAGGAAGTGAACCTTTGCCGGCAATCAGAGCTTCCTCTTCTTCTACCAGCTCTTTCATCTGTTCGATGAACCATGTCTTCACCTTTGTGATCTCGTTAATCTCTTCTACAGTTGCGCCTTTTCTCAGTGCTTCGTACATGATGAAGTGACGTTCACTGGATGGAGTGATGAGCATTTTCAGAAGCTCTTCTTTTGATTTTGTATCAAAATCTTTTGCATGTCCGAGTCCGTAGCGACCGGTTTCAAGGCTTCGGATTGCCTTCTGGAAAGCTTCCTTATAAGTCTTACCGATACTCATGACTTCACCGACTGCACGCATCTGTGTGCCGAGTTTATCTTCAACACCTTTGAATTTCTCAAATGCCCAACGAGCAAATTTGATTACAACGTAGTCTCCGTTTGGAACATATTTATCAAGAGTTCCGTATTTTCCGCAAGGAATGTCCTTCAGAGTAAGACCTGCTGCAAGCATTGCAGACACCAAAGCAATCGGGAAACCGGTTGCTTTAGAAGCAAGTGCGGAAGAACGGGAAGTTCTTGGGTTGATCTCGATGATAATATCTCTGTCTGTCTTAGGATCGTGTGCCCACTGTACGTTACAACCACCGATTACTTTAACAGAATCTACGACTTTGTGGGATTTCTCCTGTAAACGCTGCTGAACTTCTTCTGAAATCGTAAGCATTGGAGCAGAACAGAAGGAATCACCAGTGTGAACGCCAAGAGGATCGATGTTCTCGATGAAGCAGACAGTAATCATATTACCATCTTCATCACGAACAACTTCAAGTTCAAGTTCTTCCCATCCAAGAATGGATTCTTCTACAAGAACCTGTCCCACTAAAGAAGCCTGAAGACCTCTTGCCATAACTGTTTTTAACTCTTCTTTATTATATACAAGTCCGCCGCCGGCGCCGCCCATTGTGTAAGCAGGACGAAGTACAACCGGATAACCAAGCTCATCTGCGATTGCAAGACCTTCCTCTACAGAATATGCAACCTGGCTTCTTGCCATATCAATACCAAGCTCATCCATAGATTTCTTGAATTCGATACGGTCTTCACCACGTTCGATCGCGTCAACCTGTACGCCAATAACTTTTACATTATATTTATCAAGAATACCTGCCTGTGCAAGCTCTGAACAAAGATTCAGACCAGATTGTCCTCCAAGGTTTGGAAGAAGCGCATCCGGACGCTCTTTAGCAATAATCTGTTCCAGTCTCTCCACATTCAGAGGTTCGATATAAGTGACGTCGGCAGTTTCTGGATCAGTCATAATAGTAGCCGGATTAGAATTTACCAGCACAATCTCATAACCAAGTTTACGCAAGGCTTTACATGCCTGAGTTCCAGAGTAATCAAATTCGCAGGCCTGTCCAATGATGATCGGGCCAGAACCGATAATTAGTACTTTGTGAATATCTGTTCTTTTTGACATATGTATCCTCCTAATCTTAATTGAAAAACTCTTTACCCTCTATTATATAGGAATTTTATCAAAAAGGAAAATGAAAAATGAAAAAATTATGCAGAACTATAATAGAAATAGAAAGAAAATATATAATAATAAGATTGTTGCAAATGAAAAAATCAGATATATTCTGAAAAAAACGAAAATATTACACGAATATTACGAACCTTTTGGGAAATTAATTATAGGAAAATAGAGAGGAGAAATGCTATACTGTAGAATAGAATGAAAATAATGAGCAGAAGATAAGAATGAACAGGAGGAGAGAAAATATGGCAAAGATTTATAAAGGTGCATTGGAACTTATCGGTCATACACCGCTTATGGAAATAGTAAATATTGAAAAAGAGCTGGGATTAAAAGCAAGAGTGCTTGTAAAATTGGAGTATTTGAATCCGACGGGAAGTGTGAAAGACCGCGCGGCAAAAGCTATGATTGAAGATGCGGAACAAAAAGGGATTTTAAAAGAAGGTGCAGTTATTATCGAACCTACTTCAGGAAATACAGGAATCGGTCTTGCATCAATTGCAGCAGTAAAAGGCTATCGAATGATTTTAACAATGCCGGACACGATGAGTGTAGAGAGAAGAAATATTTTGAAGGCTTATGGAGCGGAGATTGTGCTGACCGAAGGCGCGAAGGGAATGAGCGGCGCTATCGAGAAGGCAGAAGAACTTGCAAAAGAGATTCCTGATAGCTTTATTCCGGGACAATTTGATAATAAGGCAAATGCGAAGGCACATTTCCTGACAACGGGACCGGAGATTTGGGAAGATACAGAAGGTGAAGTGGATTTCTTTATTGCGGGTGTAGGAACCGGAGGAACCCTTACAGGAACCGGAGAATATTTGAAGTCAAAAAAACCGGAGATTCGAGTGATAGCATTGGAGCCGTCAGATTCTCCTCTTCTATCCGGTGGAGAGGCAGGACCGCATAAATTACAGGGAATCGGAGCTAACTTTGTACCGGCTGTGTTGAATACTGAGGTTTATGATGAGATTTTCTGCGCAGAGAGTGAAGATGCTTTTCGCGTGGCAAAACTTTTTGCTAAAAAAGAAGGGATTTTAGTGGGAATATCTGCAGGCGCTGCGCTGCATGCAGCCATCACCTATGCGCAAAAAGAAGAAAATGAAGGGAAAACCATCGTTGTTTTGCTTCCGGACAGTGCAGATCGCTATTATTCTACACCATTATTTGGAGATTAGAATTGTCAAAATGCGTCGGTTGTGATAAAGTGATATTTGGTAATATATTTCATTTTAATACAAGGGGATAGAAAATATGGAAAGAAGAGTAGGTACCATATCAAGAGGAATTCGTTGTCCGATTATCCGTGAAGGAGATAATCTGGCAGATATTATTGTAGAGAGCGTGCTGGAGGCGGCAAAGAGCGAAGGCTTTGAACTTCGTGATCGTGACGTAATCGCAGCGACAGAATCTATTGTTGCAAGAGCACAGGGAAATTATGCATCTGTTGACGCCATTGCCAAAGATGTAAAAGAAAAATTAGGCGGAGAGACGATCGGCGTTATTTTCCCGATTCTTTCCAGAAACCGTTTTTCTATTTGTCTGAAAGGAATAGCAAAGGGCGCAAAGAAAGTAATTCTTATGCTCAGCTATCCGAGTGATGAAGTGGGAAATGCATTAGTATCTTTAGATCAGCTTGATGAAGCTGGTATTAATCCATATAGTGATGTGTTGGACGAAAAGAGATACCGTGAATTATTTGGTAAAAATATCCATCCATTTACCGGAGTGGATTATGTAGAATATTATAGCGAAGTAATCCGTGAAGCAGGCGCTGATGTGGAAGTGATTTTTGCAAATCAGCCACAGGAGATTTTAAAATATACAAAGAATGTACTTGCATGTGATATCCATTCAAGAGAAAGAACGAAGCGTATTCTGAAAGCGAATGGTGCAGAGCGCGTATATGGAATGGATGACATTCTTACAAGTCCGGTGGACGGAAGCGGATGTAATGAGCGCTTTGGACTTCTTGGATCTAACAAATCTACAGAAGAAAGCGTGAAACTATTTCCACGTGAATGTACGGATCTTGTACTGGAAGTTCAGAAGCAGATTCTTGATAAGACAGGCAAGCATGTAGAAGTCATGGTATATGGTGATGGTGCATTCAAAGACCCTGTTGGAAAAATCTGGGAGCTTGCAGATCCATGTGTATCTGTTGCAAATACGGAAGGACTTGAGGGAACTCCGAATGAATTGAAATTAAAATATCTTGCAGATAATGACTTTAAAGATCTGTCAGGTGAAGCGTTAAAAGAAGCAATCTCTAAGAAGATCAAAGAGAAAGATGATAACCTGGTGGGCAACATGGTTTCTCAGGGAACAACACCGAGACGTCTTACAGATTTGATCGGTTCTCTGTGCGACCTGACCAGTGGTTCAGGGGACAAAGGAACACCGGTTATCTTGATTCAGGGATATTTTGATAATATGACAGATAATTAAAATGGAAGGAGAGCAAGAAACATATGAAACAGGACATGATTGTTATTCTGGATCTTGGAAGCACTGAAAACACAGTGATTGCCAGACAGATTCGTGATATGGGTGTATATAGTGAGATTCATCCGCATGATATTACACCGGAACAGATTAAAAAGTTTGATAATGTAAAAGGTATTATTTTAAATGGCGGTGTTAACCGTGTGGTAGACGGAACACCGGTAGATGTGTGTGAAGAGATTTATAAGCTTGGTTATCCGGTGATGGCAATTGATCATCCGACAGCAAAATGTGAAGAAGTGTATGATCAGATTCCGGGAGAAGATGTGTTGAAGGCATTCCTTTTTGATACATGTAAAGCGGAAGCAAACTGGAACATGAAGAACTTTGTGGAGGATCAGGTAGAACTGATCCGTAAGCAGGTGGGAGATAAGAAAGTATTGCTGGCGTTGTCCGGCGGTGTTGACAGTTCCGTGGTAGCAGCTCTTCTTATTAAAGCAATCGGTAAACAGTTAGTCTGTGTGCATGTAAATCACGGACTGATGCGTAAGGGAGAGTCTGAGAGTGTTGTAGAAGTGTTCAAAAATCAGATGGATGCAAATTTAATCTATGTGGATGCTTCTGAGAGATTTCTCGGAAAACTTGCAGGCGTGGCAGATCCGGAAGAGAAGAGAAAAATTATCGGAGCGGAATTTATCCGTGTATTCGAAGAAGAAGCAAGAAAGCTGGAAGGAATTGATTTCCTTGCTCAGGGAACGATTTACCCGGACATTGTAGAAAGCGGAACAAAGACAGCTAAGGTTGTAAAATCTCATCACAATGTAGGTGGACTTCCGGAGGATCTCCAGTTTGATCTGGTAGAGCCACTTTACTATCTGTTTAAAGACGAGGTTCGAGCTTGTGGTATCGAACTTGGACTTCCGCATGGCATGGTATATCGTCAGCCATTCCCGGGACCGGGTCTTGGCGTGAGATGTCTTGGTGCGATCACAAAAGAACGTCTGGAAGCAGTGCGCGAATCTGATGCGATTCTTCGTGAAGAGTTTGCAAACTCTGGCTTGGATAAGAAAGTATGGCAGTATTTCACAGTAGTACCGGATTTTAAATCAGTAGGTGTGAAGGATAATGCAAGATGCTTTGAGTATCCGGTGATCATTCGTGCAGTAAATACCATTGATGCTATGAGTGCAAGCGTAGAGCAGATCGAGTGGCCGATTCTGATGAAGATTACTGACAGAATCTTGAAAGAAGTAAAAAATGTAAATCGTGTATGCTATGATATGAGCCCGAAGCCTTGTGCGACGATCGAGTGGGAATAAGATAGTTAAAGCCGATATTAACAAGTAAGCCCGTACTGATGGGATGTCAGTACGGGCTTTTTGTCGTCAAGGATGATATGTATCAGCTAGCAGAATCTAGTTCTAATCAGAACCATTGACTGCCACACTAGCCATCTGTACCGCCCTAATCTCTGGCTTTAGGTGGGAGTTCATTCCAGAGAGTAAATCCCAGAATTAAAATACCGCCTATCATTTGCCACAATGTCATGGATTCACCTAAAATCGTGACGGAAATCATAACTGCAACCAGAGGGTCGATATAGCTGAGGATTGCTGCTTTTTGTCCAGGCAATCCCTTCAAAGAAGAAAAATACATACAGTATGTCACACCGGTGTGAATGAGACCGACTATCAGTAGATTTACCCAACCTATTCCATTAAGATTCCCTAATGTCACTCCGCTTGTCATAATAACGTAAGGAACTAGAATTACAATGGCGGATAGGAATTGCAAGAACGTTCTATGGATGCCTTCTACATTCTTGATGAATTTATTCAGAAGAATGACTGTTGCATAAAAGACAGCTGCACCCAGACCGAATAATATGCCTACAAAATCGTTTCCGCTGCCAATATCACCGATACCGGTAATCAGCACAAGTCCGAGCGTTGACATGATAAAGCAAATAATCTGTTTTCCTGTAAGTTTCTCCTTAAAAAGAACAGGACAGACAACTGTAACGATGACAGGGGCAAAATAATAACTCAGTGTAGCAACAGAAACCGTTGTGTATTTGTATGCTTCAAAAAGAAGAATCCAGTTAATGCCCATCGCTACGCCTGATGCAAGAAGCAGGGGGACTTCCTTTTTTATATTTGCAAACGGAATACGCTGTTTCGTTAAAAGCAGAAATACTGCGATCAATAGTGCTGCCAAAACAGCACGATATAAAGCTAATTCGCCGGAAGAAACGGGAATGTTTCTAACAAAGATACCCAATGTTCCGAATATGGTCATTGAAGCAATCAGCATCAAACGCGGATTCATAATCTTTTTCATAAAGGTTCCTCTCAATCTGCAGGCTGAAGTTCTATTGTGATCATTAGAATAATGAGTATAAGTCTTTCAGCCGTTTCTCCCTACTCGAACTGCATTTCGTAATAATGTGCATAAATTCCGTTTTCCGCTATCAATTCATCGTGCGTTCCTCGTTCGCAGATTCGGTTATCTGCGACCACAAGAATCTCGTCTGCATTTCGGATTGTGGAAAGACGGTGAGCGATAGTAATGGTTGTTCGATTCTTGGCAAGTTCTTCCAGACTCTGTTGAATCCAGCGTTCACTTTCGTTGTCAAGCGCGCTTGTCGCTTCGTCAAGAATCAGGATCGGCGGATTTTTTAAGAAGACTCTTGCGATAGAGATCCGCTGCTTTTGTCCGCCGGATAATCTTGTTCCGCGTTCACCGACAAAGGTATCATATCCATCCGGGAGTTCTTCGATAAAATCATGGATGTTTGCCTTTTTAGCAGCTTCAATAATTTCTTCCATAGTTGCTTGCGGTTTTCCGTAGGCAATATTTTCTCGAATCGTTCCGCAGAACAGATAGACATCCTGCTGTACCAGACCGATTTGATTTCTTAGACTATTAAGAGTCAGCGAGCGAACATCTTTGCCGTCAATGGTGATCCGTCCTTCGGTCACATCGTAAAAACGAGGAAGGAGCGAACAGATAGTAGTTTTCCCGCTGCCGGAAGGTCCCACCAGTGCGATTGATTTCCCGGCTTCAATCCGGAAGGATACATCAGACAAAACCGGTGTGTCATCATCACTGTAATGGAAAGATACATTTTCATAAGAGACATGCCCCTGAACATTAGTAAGCGGCGTGGCATCAGGTGAATCTTCGATTTCCGGTTTCGTGTCCATGACATGAAGAAAGCGGCGGAATCCGGACAATCCTTTTTGCATCATTTCCGTTAACTCTACGAGAATCTGAATCGGACTGATGAAAATGCCGATATAGAGAGCATACATGGCAAGATCACCTACGTTCATTAAGCCTTTGGAAATGAGAAAACCTCCGAAGACAAGAGTAGTCAGATACATCATTCCCTGGAAGAACAGGTTCCATGACATAAAACTTCCCATACAGCGATAATTATCATCTTTGGACTGAAGAAAATCGTGATTGCTCTTATAGAATTTCTGGCGTTCGATATCTTCATTTGCAAAAGACTGTACCACTCGGATACCGGCTAACGTATCTTGAAGACTGGCATTTACGTCACCGATTTTCCTGCGGTTTTCCAAAAACGTCTGCTGCATGCGCCGGTTCTGTTTTAAGGAGAAAAGGAACATGCAGACGACAAGAATTGCGAGTGGAATTGCAAGTCTCCAGTTAATGAGAAATAAAAATACAAAAGAGCCGACAATCTTTACAATGGAAATGAACAGATTTTCAGGTCCGTGATGAGCAAATTCAGAGATGTCGAAGAGATCTGATACAAGACGGCTCATCATTTGACCGGAATTATGCTGGTCATAATAGGAAAAAGATAACCGTTCGTATTGATTGAATAATTGTTGGCGCATATCCCGCTCCATGCGGGCGCCCATCATGTGCCCCTGACAGCTCACATAATATTTACACAGGCTCTGGAGCACATACATCAGGAAAAGACCGATTGCAATGGGACCAAGAGCATGTAGAATGGTGGCGCCGTTCTTGGTGAATAAAGTGTTTGTCAGCGTGCGCAGGATCTGCGGATAAGCAAGGTCAATGGCACTGATCACAGTGGCGCACAGAAGGTCTAAGAAGAAAATTGCCCGATAAGGGGCATAGTAATGAATAAATCTTTTTAATGTCTTCATGTATACCACCTATTTATATTCTTTCTTCATTGAGAATCCGTGTCCGCGGACTTCACTGACCTGACTTACAACCATAAAGCTGTTCGGATCGATTTTGTGAATGATTTTTTCGATTTTCGGCAATTCCCTGTTGGAGATTACACTAAAGATCATCTCAGTCGGTTCATTCATATATCCGCTTGTGGCAGAAAGAGCGGTTACACCGCGGTCCAGTTCGTGAATGATGGCTTCCCGGATCTCGCCGTGTTTCTGGCTTACAACCTTCACTTCGATTCTCGTTGTTCCGAATAATAGGATTTTGTCCAATACGATCGTGTAGATCATAAGCAGTGAGATACCGTATAAAACTTTTTCGATTGGTGTGTAGGAAGCCTGGGCAAGAAGAATGATTATGTCAAATGCGTACAAGCTTACAGACACCGGAATTCGGAAAAATCGATTTAAAACGAGCGGCGGAATATCCATTCCCCCGGTAGACGCTCCGGAGCGGATGACGATTCCGAGAGAAAGTCCGATTCCAAGACCGGAGAATAAGGTGCAGAGCCACAGGTTTTCAGTTAGAACAACATCCCCAAGAAGACGCTGAAATATTTCCAGCGTGACAGGATACACAAACGTACTGATAATCGTTGTAAGTGCAAATTGTTTTCCGAGAATGATAAATCCTGCGAGCAGCATGATGATATTAAATACTAATACAAACCCGGAAATAGACAATCCGGTATAATGGTTGACAGCAAGGCCGATACCTGTCGTTCCGCCGGTCACAAGATCGGCAGGAAGAAGAAAAAGCTTTACAGTCAGCGCGTATAATACATTTCCTAAAATCACAAAAAAGACGGATACCATTTTTTGTAGTATCGAAGAATGATCTGATGTCATAATTTCCCTCCCGATAGTTTAACATACACAATTTAATTTATAAGAATCCTAACATACCTTACTATACATTTTTTAAAATCGCAACTATTAATCTTAGAAAAATCAGGGATTTTATAGTATAATGTTTTTTATCAATTTGAAAACAGGAAGAGGGAAGGTAAGTGTTATACAGTATACCCGATTATTATAAAGAATTTAGCTGTACAGCGGATCAGTGCGAGGATACGTGCTGCGCGGGCTGGCAGATTGTTGTGGATCGAAAGGCGCTTAACAGATACCGTCATGTGAGCGGAATGTTTAAAAAAGATTTAAGACGAGGAATTAACTGGAAAGAGGGTACATTTCGGCAGTCAACAGAGAAGCGCTGCGCTTTTCTGGATGAAGATAACCTGTGTCGGATGTATAAGAATCTAGGAGAAAAAAGCCTTTGCAGAACATGCCGGTTATATCCAAGGCATATCGAAGAATTTGAAAATGTCAGAGAGATCACACTGTCTGTGTCTTGTCCTGAAGTGGTGAAGCTTCTTCTTGAGAAGGAAGAACCGGTTTGTTTCTTAAGTTATGAAAAAGAAGGCGAGGAGACTTATGAGGAATTTGATTATCTTCTGTATTCCATGCTGGCGGACGCAAGAGAGGTCATGATCGGGATTGCGCAGAATAGAGATAAGCCTCTTGGTGAACGGATTCTGCTTGTGTTGGGATTAGCGCACGACATAGAGAGACGCGTGCGAAGTGGCAATTTATTTACTTGTGAAGAGCTGTTTGATAAATATGAATCAGAAGCCGCAGGGAAATTTGTGCACGGTCGGCTTGCGCACTATATGCAGCAGGAGGAGCGACGTTATAAAGAAGGGAAACACCTGTTTCGAAAGCTGTACCGATTGGAAGTGCTGAAAGAAGATTGGCGGCGGGTCTTGCAGGAGAGCGAACTCCTTCTATATAAAGAAGGAGGCAAAGCTTACAGCGAAAATTGCCGGAGATATGAACAGTGGATGAATGAGAAGATCCCGGACTGGCAGGTTGAATGTGAGCAGCTATTTGTATATTTTCTATATACCTATTTTTGTGGAGCAGTCTATGATGCGAGAGTATATGGAAAAGTTCAGATGGCAGCAGTGAGTGTCTTGTTGATCAGTGAATTGTGGAAGGCAAGATGGCTTCGAAACGAAGGAGTCCTTGATCTGGAAGATTTGACGGAAATTGTTTATCGTTATTCCAGAGAACTGGAACATTCAGATGAAAATTTGGAATTATTTGAAATGATGATGGAGAAAACCAAAATTCCGGTTAAAAAATAATAAAAGAAAGATATGAAGGAGGAAGAATCATGATTGAAATTCAAAAAGAATTGTGTATAGGATGTGGAGCCTGTGTGAAAGATTGTCCGGGAAAGGCGCTTGCCATAGAAGAGGGAAAGGCTGTCTATAAAAGGGAGTGTATTCACTGTGGGCATTGTGTTGCCATTTGTCCGGTAAATGCAGTTTCTATTCCAGAGTATGATATGGAAGAAGTAGAAGAATATAAGGAAGAAACATTTACAGTAGCGCCGGAGAATTTTCTTCATGCAGTAAAATTCAGAAGAAGTATACGAGATTTTCGTCCGGAACCAATCGAGCAGGAAAAAATGGAGCGGATTATAAATGCGGGACGTTATACAGCAACGGCGAAGAATCGTCAGGCATGTAAATTTATCGTATTAAGAGAACAACTGGAAGAATTTAAGGAACTTGTGTGGAAAGAAATGCCTTCCATATTAGAGGTGTTAAAAGAGACTGCGCCAGCATATGCGAGAGCTTTTGAATTGTTTTACTTAAAGCATCAGAAAAATCCAAAAGACGATACATTTTTCTTCAATACAACTTCATTTTTAGTAATCGCATCCCAAAATCCTCTGGACGGAGGGCTTGCGGCAGCCAATATTGAAAATATGGCGGTGGCAGAAGGAGCCGGAGCTCTTTATAGCGGATATATGATGCGGGTGATTGAAGCTAGTCCGGTGTTAAAAGAATGGCTTGGCATTTCGGAACTTCCGGTATCCTGCTGTATGCTTCTTGGATATCCGGCAGTGTCTTATAAGCGCACTGCACCGAGAAGAAAAGGGAATATTGAGTGGAGATAAAGTGCGAAGACCAAGATAGAAACGACGATAGAAGGGAATGAATCAGGCATGAATAAAAAAGAAGTATTGGAGATCCGTAAGCAGTTTACACCTGAAAACTGTGCAATTACGCGTATTTGTGGATGTTATGTTGACCACGAGAAAGAGAAGAAGACAGAGCTGAAAAAAGCTTTTTTGTCTCTTCCGGAAGAAGAAGGATTCAAATATTTTGATATTTTCAAACACACGCTTTCCGGCACACTTGGGAAAAATCTTATCAATATGGAGTTTCCGTTAGAACAGGAGTTGCCGGGAGGAACACAGGAATTCTTGTTAAAGCTTCGGGACAGTAAGCTTCAGGATGATCTTCTGATTGAAGAGTTTTATGATAAAGTGATTGCAAACTATAATTACGGAGAAAATTATTATATTATTTTAATCCATGCGGTTTATGACGTTCCAGGGAAATCAACCGACGGATTGGAAATGTTTGATGCTTCGGATGTTGTATATGAGCATCTTATGTGCAGTATCTGTCCGGTGAATCTGACGAAAGCCGGGCTTACATATAACGCAGAAACAAATAATATTGAGGATCGCATCCGTGACTGGTTTGTGGAGCTTCCGGTGAAGGGATTTTTGTTCCCGGCATTTAATGACCGTGCTTCTGATATCCATCACATTTTGTATTATTCCAAGAAGCCGGAAGAGTTACAGCCGGACTTTATTGCAAATGTGCTTGGAAGTCAGATTCCGTTGACTGCAAAGGATCAGAAGACAACCTTCCAGACAATCATCAGTGATACATTAGGTGAGGAATGCGATTATGAAGTGGTTCGCAATATCCACGATAACCTAAATGAAATGATCGAAGCGTCAAAGGAAGAACCGGAACCATTGGAACTTGCGCGGATGGATGTGAAGAAGCTTTTCGCAAAAAGTGGTGTTGCCGCAGAAAAGATGGAAACTTTTGACGAGGACTTTGCGGAAATCGTGGGAGAGAAGAAAACACTGCTTGCGTCAAATATTGCCAGCACGAAGACTTTCCAGATTGAGACTCCGGATGTGGTTGTAAAAGTAAATCCGGAGCGCTCTGATCTTGTAGAGACAAGAGAGATTGACGGAAGAAGATGTCTTGTGATTGCAATTGATGATCATTTGGAAGTAAATGGAATCGAAGTGCGGAAATAGGACGACGAAAATAGAGTAAATATAGCCCGACAGGTAAAAACTTTGAAAAAAACACGGGAAACAGAAAAAAAGTATTTGCCAAACATGATATTCTATGATAGAATATCATTTGTTAGCGGAGATGGCGGAATGGCAGACGCGCTAGATTCAGGTTCTAGTGGGAGTTATCCTGTGAGGGTTCAAGTCCCTTTCTCCGCATTGAATATGGAAGAAGGAATGCCGTAAACAATAGAGTTTGCGGTATTTTTTTGTATGTTCTGCGATGGAGTATTACCGTAGAAGTTAAGAAAGGGGAAGAGAAGTTATGGAGAAAAGATCATGCTTTCGAGAATTTTCTCGTTATACAACGCTTAGTATACTGGGGACGCTGGGGGTGTCCTGCTATATTCTGGCAGATACATTTTTTGTGTCGGCGGGGCTTGGGGCAAAAGGGCTTGCCGCACTTAATCTGGCAATTCCCGGCCTGCGTTTATTTTTAATGACGTATTCTTGTGCTTCGTGAGAAATGACGGCAGTCCGCAGCTGTCAATGACGGCTATGCTGATTGGCAGTTTTTCAAATATTTTGCTTGATTATATCTTTATCTTTCCATTGCATATGGGGCTGTTTGGCGCAGTCTTTGCGACTGGCTTGTCACCGATCATCAGTATGATATTTATGACGCCGCATTGGCTGAAACGAAAAAATACATTTCACATGATCCGAGAGCGGTTTCGCGCAGATATGGCGAAAAAGACGATTGCTTTGGGAATGCCTTCTCTGATAGCGCAGGTATCTGCGGGAGTGCAGCCGCTTCTCAGTGACTTTTACGGTAGAAATGAAAGAACCGGGATTCGTAAAGTATTACATTATGCAATGTGGACGATGCTGATCTTCTCTCTGGTGATCTACGGATTGCTATTTGTCTTTGCCCGGTCGGTCACTTCTGTATTTAACAGCGAGCATAATCAGGAACTTCAAAATATTGCGGTGACCGGACTGAAAATATATTTCTTATCCAATGTATTTGCGGGCTATAATACGATTTTGGCAACTTATTTCATTTCGGTGGAAAAGGCGGTTCCTGCTCAGATCTTGTCTGTTCTCAGAGGATTTCTTTTGATGATACCGATTGTTTTCGTCTCTGCTTATCTCTGGAAAATGACCGGAGTATGGGCAGCTTATCCGTTGACGGAAATGGCAGCGGCGGTGATGGGATATCTTATGTATCGGCGTTATAAGAAAACATAATTTTTTGTAGAGACATATAGTTGTCAATGTTGGGGAATCAAAGTATAATTGACTTAGATATATGTCAAACTAAGAAAGAAGAGAGGATAAAAAAATGGGAAACATATTTGACATTTTGGGACCGGTCATGGTTGGACCATCCAGTTCCCACACGGCAGGAGCAGCTCGTATTGGTCTGATTGCCAGACAGCTTTTCGGAAGGCAGCCTGAGCGTGCAAAGGTCTATCTTCATGGCTCTTTTGCAGCAACAGGAAAAGGGCATGGTACAGACAAGGCACTGATCGCAGGTCTTCTCGGAATGCTGCCGGATGATATGCGGATTCCGCAAAGTTTTGAAATTGCAAAAGAAGAGGGCATGGACTTTGTGATCGAGAATAAGGATATCAAAGGCGCGCATCCGAACACGGCTCAGATCATCATGGAAGCAGAAGGAGTGCCGGCAATGAAGATTCAGGCACATTCGATCGGCGGCGGAAGAATCAAAGTATGTAAACTGGACGGAATTGACGTGAACTTTAGTGGGGAAAGTTATACAATGATTATTCGGAATGTGGATGAGCCGGGGCGGATCATGGATGTATCTGCGGCACTTACAGAAGACAAGATTAACATTGCGACAATGCAGGTGTTCCGCGATAAGCGCGGCGGTTCTGCAGTTATGGTAGTGGAGACCGATCAGGTAGTTCCACAGGAGGCAATTGACAATCTGGAGAGTAAACCGGGAATCATTCGGGTAAAATTCCTGAATCCTAATGGTTAAGAAGTGGAGGATAGAAGAAGCGTATGTCATATCAATCAATGGAAGAAGCACGTATGAGATGTGAAAAAGAGAAGATTCCTTTCTGGAAGGCTGTCCAGATTGAAGATGCGGATGAAAGAGGGGTATCTCTGGAAGATTCGTGGAAGCAGATGGAATATATGTGGCAGTCCATGAAGGATAATTTAGAGGCTTATGAGCCGGATCGAGTATCCACCAGCGGACTTGTGGGAACGGAAGGCGGTTTGATGGATGCCTACGGACAGGCGGGAGATACATTGTGCGGCGGATTTATGGCGAAAGTGATGTCTAATGCGTTGAAGATGGGATGTAATAATGCCTGCATGAAACGTATCGTTGCGGCGCCTACAGCAGGAGCGTGTGGTGTGCTGCCGGCAGTGTTAGTTACTTATTATAAAGAATATCAGGTGCCGGAAGACACGATGATCGAGGCTATGTATGTAGCGGCAGGACTCGGGCAGATTATTGCAAACCGTGCATATCTTGCAGGTGCATCCGGTGGATGTCAGGCAGAGATTGGTTCCGGTTCCGGTATGGCGGCGGGAGCAATCTGCCATGTAAAAGGCGCAGATGTCGATGTGATCGGACATGCCTGCGCAATGGCGCTTAAGAATCTGATGGGACTTGTGTGTGATCCTGTGGCTGGATTGGTAGAAGTGCCATGTGTGAAGAGAAATGTGGGCGGAGCGGTCAATGCTCTGGCGGCAGCAGACATGGCTCTTGCGGGTATTACAAGTAAAATCCCGGTAGATCAGGTGATTGATGCCATGAAAGAAGTGGGAGACAAAATGGATGTCACCCTTCGGGAAACAGGAGTTGGCGGTGTGGCAGGAACACCGGCGGGGCAGGAAGTGTCCGAACGACTGAATATGTAATGATTATGTAATCGGAAGATCAGGAGAAAAACATGAAGATATATGAGGGACGTCCCGATCATAATGAAGGGCGGTTGGAAAAGGAACTGGCAGTGTATGATCTGCTGGATGAGCTTGAAATTGCATATGAGAGAGTAGATCATGAAGCACTGCAGACGATTGAAGCATGCCGGGAGGTGGATGAGACGCTTGGCATTTCTATCTGTAAAAATCTGTTTTTGTGCAATCGGCAGAGAACATCCTACTATCTTCTCCTTCTTCCGGGACATAAGGCGTTGAAGACGAAAGAGTTATCGAAACAGATTCCTACGTCCCGACTGTCTTTTGCATCGGGAGAAGACATGGAAGAATATCTGAATGTGACACCGGGGTCCGCTACGATCATGGGACTTATATTTGATCCTGAGAATCGAGTTCAGCTTGTCATAGATGAAGAATTACTGAAGGAAGAGTGGTTTGGATGTCATCCCTGTATTAACACATCCAGTCTGAAACTCCGGACGGAAGATGTGCTCAGTAAATATTTGCAGGCGGTACATCACGAGTATATTATCGTAACTCTCTCAGATACCGATCAGATGTGAGCGGTCAGGGAAGATCGAAGAATGACAGACAAGAAAGCAGATACATAAGGAGATAAACATGACGAAGAAACAAAGAGCGTTGGAAATCATTGAACGCTTAAAAAAAGAATATCCGGATGCAGGATGTACATTGGATTACGATCAGGCGTGGAAGCTTCTGGTCAGTGTCAGGCTGGCGGCGCAATGTACAGACGCCAGAGTTAATGTTGTTGTGGAAGGATTATATGGAAAATATCCTACCGTAGAGGCGTTAGCTTCCGCGGATGTGAATGACATCGAGGAGATTGTGCGTCCATGTGGACTGGGGAAAAGTAAGGCGAGAGATATCAGTTCCTGCATGAAGATTCTTCACGAAGAATATGAGGATAAGGTGCCGGATGATTTTGACGCGTTGTTAAAGCTTCCGGGAGTGGGAAGAAAGAGTGCCAACCTGATCATGGGAGATGTATTCGGCAAACCGGCTATTGTGACTGATACTCACTGTATTCGTCTGGTAAATCGAATGGGGCTGGTAGACGGCATCAAGGAACCTAAGAAGGTTGAGATGACTCTCTGGAAGATCATCCCGCCGGAAGAGGGGAGTGATTTCTGCCATCGTCTTGTTTATCACGGACGAGACGTGTGTACAGCAAGAACCAAACCCCATTGTGAAGAGTGCTGCCTTAGAGATATTTGTAAACAAAATATTTAATCCAGACTTTTCCAGCAAAATTCACCGTCATAGATCATGTATCCATGGGCGGAACTTTCTTTTGGAATGGAGATGGAGCCTGGATTCATGTAAGTATAAGTACCCATATTCTGGTTCGCCGGAATGTGGGTATGTCCATTTAACAGGATATCTCCATCTTTTAGCATTGGAAGGTTATCGGGATTAAAGTTGTGCCCGTGGGTAGCAAAGATTGTGTGTCCATCCAGTTCCAGCAGGCAATATTCTGCCAGGATAGGGAAATCAAGAACCATCTGGTCAACTTCCGTGTCACAGTTGCCGCGTACACAGAGAAGATCTTTTTTTATCGCATTTAGCATGGAGATTACTTCCTTGGGGTTATAGTCTTTGGGAAGATCATTTCTTGGACCGTGGTAGAGAAGGTCACCAAGAAGCAGAAGCCGGTCGGCTCCTTCCTTATGGTAAGCCTCGATCATTTTGCGGCAATAATAAGCGGAACCGTGGATGTCTGATGCAATCATTAATTTCATAATTTAGATACCTCCGAAATATTTGGATGAATAAAAGTATAACATAACATCGGTGCTTTTTCCTAGCTTGACGGTTTATTTTATTCGGTTTATGATGATAGAGAGTAAAAGGTTGTTCGGAAAGAGTCATTAAGGGAGCAGAGAAATGATCATTAGTGCAAGCAGAAGAACAGATATTCCGGCGCTTTATCCTCAGTGGTTTATGAACCGCTTAAGAGCAGGAGAGGTGCTGGTGCCAAATCCCTATAATCGCAAGAAGATAAACCGTATTCCACTGTCGCCGGATACGGTAGATTGTATTGCCTTCTGGACAAAGAATCCGGAGCCTATGCTTCCGTATCTTAAAGAATTAGATGAAATGGGATATCGCTACTATTTTCAAATGACGATTACGGATTATGAAGAAGATTTAGAGCCTGGAGTTCCTTCTACAGCAGAAGCAATGGCAACATTTTTACTGCTCAGTGAGAGAATTGGCAAAGAGCGGATGGACTGGCGGTTTGACCCTTTGATTTTAACAGATAAATATACGGTTTCTTATCATTTGGAGCAGTTCGAAATGATGTGCGAATGGCTTCATAAGTCGACAGACCGCTGTATTTTAAGCTTTGTAGATGAGTATAAAGACAGCCCGTTTCTGGAGATGGAGCAAGAAGACATGCTGGAACTGGGAGAAGGACTCGGCAAGATTGGGAAAAAATATAAGCTTCCTTTATATACCTGTTCAGAGAAGATAGATCTTACACCGTATGGTATCCAACGGGGTGCCTGCATTGATAAGGATAAAATATATGAAGTGATCGGATACAAACTGGATGTAAAGAAAGATGCCGGGCAGAGAAAAGAATGTGGCTGTGTGGAGAGTATTGATATTGGTATGTATGATACATGTACACACGGATGCCGTTATTGTTACGCGATAAATAGTCAGGAGAGCGCGAAAAAGAAGAGGCAGCGTCACGATCCGGAGTCTCCGCTTCTTGTCGGACAGCTTCAAGGAGATGAGACGATCACGGATAAGGAAGTGACTACTAGTAGAGATAACCAAATTTCCCTCTTTGACTTACCGGAAATGTATATGGATTTTTAGTGAAAACAGAGAAAATATATTATGCTTTGTCAAAGTCTTGACAAAGCATTTTCCTTTTGGTACATTAGACTAAAGTACAAACCATAGTCTAAAAGCTAGTATTTATTTTTGAGAGGTGTAATTATGAGCTTGATTACGAGTATTCAGAAATACTCTATTCATGATGGAGACGGTATTCGGACAACTGTATTTTTTAAAGGCTGTCTGTTGAAATGCGTATGGTGTCACAATCCGGAGACGCAGAGTTATAAGAAACAGCCGTCTTACAACAAAGAACAATGTGTGGGTTGCAGAAGCTGTGAGATGGTATGTCCACAACATGCAATTCATGCGGAGAATGGGAAAGTAGTCACAGATCTGACATTGTGTGACTCATGTGGAACATGTACAGATTACTGCAATCAGAATTTGCGGGAAATCATCGGTAAGGAATATACGGTGGATGAGCTTGTGAAGGAATTGAAGAAGGACGAGATGTTCTATGAAGAGTCCGGTGGCGGTGTTACATTGTCCGGCGGTGAAGTTATGACTGCGGATATGGAGTTTGTAGAAGAGCTTTGTAAGAGACTTAGAAAGCTTGGTATCACGGTTACCATTGATACATGTGGTCAGGCGCCGTGGGAGAACTACGAAAGACTGCTTCCGTATGTAGAGACATTTTTGTATGATATCAAGACAATGGATAATGAGATACATAAAAAATATATCGGCGCCGGAAATGAGCTTATTTTATCCAATCTGGAGAAGTTAAGTAAAGCAGGCGCAAGAATCTACATCCGCATTCCAACGATCAAAGAAGTAAACGGAACGGATGAATCTATGAAAGACATCATTGATTATTTACATGATAAAAATATTCATGTGGCACAGGTAAATCTTTTGCCATATCACAACACCGGTTCTTCAAAATATGAGAAGATCGGTAAAGTATACGAGGGTATGGATCTCCATGCACCAAGTAAAGAAGAGATGGAACATTTTACAGGGTTATTTAAGGAAGCTGGATTCCATAATGTAAAAATAGGAGGTTAAGAAAATGGAAGAAAGAGGCATGAACGAACGAGTTAAGAAACTGCGTAAACTGAGTGTGGACACACAGCCGCACATTGATCTGGAGCGTGCAAAGAGCATGACTAAGACATATGAAAAATATGAAGGTGTGCTTTCTATTCCAGAGCTCCGTGGACAGGTGCTGA
Source organism: Dorea sp. CAG:317 (assembly GCA_000433535.1). Classification (GTDB taxonomy): domain Bacteria; phylum Bacillota; class Clostridia; order Lachnospirales; family Lachnospiraceae; genus Dorea_D. Next base: position 6,816 of record FR892653.1, on the reverse strand, counting down.
AAGATTACTTCGCAACAAAGACACTTTACATTGGGGAAGGTGAACTGATCGTTGGTGAGAAAGGTGATTCTCCACAGGCTGCTCCTACATTCCCAGAACTTTGCTGTCACACAGTAGAAGATATGCACGTTATGAACGACCGTGATCTTATCAACTTCAAGGTAAAAGAAGAAGATTACAAGGTTCAGGAAGACGTTATGATCCCATACTGGGATAAGAGAAGTACAAGAAGCCGTATTTTAAGAGCTATGACACCGGAATGGAAGAAAGCATACGAGTGCGGTATCTTTACAGAGTTTATGGAGCAGAGAGGACCGGGACATACAGTAGGTTCCTTTAAAATTTACGAAAAAGGATTCCTTGATTATAAAGCAGATATTCAGGCATCTATCGACAAGCTTGATTTTATGAATGATCCGGAAGCGTTTGATAAGAAATCTGAGTTAGAAGGTATGAAGCTTGCGTGTGATGCGATCATGATCTTAGGTGAGAGATATGCAGCATATGCGCGTGAACTTGCTGAGAAAGAGACTGACGAGACAAGAAAGAAAGAACTTCTTCAGATCGCAGCAAACTGTGACGTAGTACCGGCTCATAAGCCACAGACTTACTGGCAGGCAATCCAGATGTACTGGTTTGTACACCTTGGAGTAACAAGTGAGCTGAATCCTTGGGATGCATACAGCCCGGGACGTCTTGACCAGCACTTGAATCCTTTCTATGAGAAAGACGTAGAAGATGGAATCTTAGACGATGAGAAGGCACTGGAACTTCTTGAATGTTTATGGGTAAAATTCAACAACCAGCCGGCACCGCCGAAGGTAGGTATCACATTAAAAGAAAGCAGCACATACACAGACTTTGCTAACTTGAATACAGGTGGTATCACACCAAACGGAGAAAATGGTGTTAATAATGTAAGTTACTTAATCCTTGACTGTATGGATGAGATGAAACTTCTTCAGCCAAGCTCTAACGTACAGATCAGCCGTAAGACACCACAGAAATTCCTGAAACGTGCATGTGAAGTTTCACGTAAAGGATGGGGACAGCCGGCATTCTACAATACAGAAGCGATCATTCAGGAGCTGATGAATGCAGGAAAATCTCTTGAAGACGCAAGAAAAGGCGGTACAAGCGGATGCGTAGAGACAGGTGCGTTCGGTAACGAGGCTTATATTTTAACAGGATATTTCAATATTCCGAAGATCTTTGAACTGACATTGAACAATGGATATGATAAGATGAGCGGACAGCAGCTTGGTCTGGAACTCGGATATGCAACAGACTTCGAGACATATGAAGATTTATTTGAAGCATTTAAGAAACAGATCAAATATTTCCTTGATATCAAGATTCAGGGAAGTAACGTTATTGAGAAGATCTTTGCTGAGTATATGCCGGTACCATTCCTTTCAATCATTACAAACGATTGTATTTCCAGAGGTAAAGACTACAACGGTGGTGGAGCAAGATACAATACAAAATACCTTCAGGGTGTTGGTATCGGAACAATCACAGACTGTCTGTCAGCAGTAAAATACAACGTTTACGATAAGAAGACATTTACAATGGCTGAATTGATGCAGGCTCTTGATGATAACTTCGAGGGACACGACAGAATTCTCAATTTAGTAAGAAATAAAACACCAAAATACGGAAATGATGATGATTACGCAGATGATATCATGAAAGAAGTATTCGAATACTACAGAAGTCAGGTGACAGGAAGACCGAATATGCTTGGCGGAATGTACAGAATCAACATGCTTCCGACAACATGTCACGTATACTTTGGTGATGTTATGATGGCAAGCCCGAACGGAAGACTGGCACATAAGCCGGTATCTGAAGGAATCTCTCCAGAGAAGGGCGCAGATACAAACGGACCGACAGCAGTTGTAAAATCTTGTGCTAAGATGGATCACCTGCAGACAGGCGGAACACTTCTGAACCAGAAATTCACACCAAGCGTAGTAGCAGGAGAAGAAGGACTTGACCAGATGGCAAACCTTGTCCGCACATACTTCAACATGGACGGACACCACATCCAGTTCAACGTCATCGACAAAGAGACACTGATTCAGGCTCAGAAGCATCCAGAAGACTACAAAGACCTCATCGTACGTGTGGCAGGATACAGCGACCACTTCAGAAACTTAAGCAAAGCATTGCAGGATGAGATCATCGAAAGAACAGAACAGTCATTTAATTAATAGTTTGGGACGTAGCCTTTTTGCAAAAGGCTACGTCCCAAACTGCATTTTGACCTGTCCCAAATTGAGTTTTGCTATGTCCCCGATTGCATTTTCGAAGAATTGCGATTACAATGGTGAGTAAGGTTTTTAAAGGATGGCGGGATGACTATGGCAGAGATTAGAAAACGAATTGTTTTTCACGGAAGGGTCCAAGGTGTGGGCTTTCGATTTACAGCGAAGCATTTGGCGAATTCGCTGGGGCTTACGGGCTGGGTGCAAAATGAATATGACGGTACTGTACTCATGGAAGTGCAGGGGCGAGAGCCAATGATCGATAAATTACTGACAGCGTTGAATCGAAATCAATTCATTGAAATTGAATGGATTGATTCTAAAGAGATTCCGACAGAAAGGGAAAGTTGTTTTTCTTCCAGATAATGTGGTAAAATAGTGGAGAAATAAGAAAAAGACAACAGACAGCAGGGAGATAAAATGGAGAAAGTTGTTAAAAAAAGCGTAAAAAGCAGGATTGTTACTGCAGCATGGCAATTGTTTTATGAAAAAGGCTACAATGGAACCACGGTAGACGATATTATTGAATTATCGGGTACCTCCAAAGGTTCTTTCTATTACTATTTCAGCACGAAGGATGAGCTTCTTAATACATTATCCTTGATTCTGGACGAATTTTACGAAGAACTGGAACAAAAGATGGATAAGAATATGAGCAGTTTTGATAAACTGATGTATTTGAATTATGAAGCGCACAGTATGATGGAAGAGAAGATTAAGGTCGACTTGCTGTCTTCTCTGTACTCCACACAGCTTGTGGCATCAGGTCAGCGGCATCTTCTGGATCAGAACCGTAATTATTATAAGCTGATCACGAAAGTTGTGACAGAAGGACAGAAGTGCGGGGAAATCAGAGACGACGTATCTGTACTGGACATTACAAGATATTACTCCATGTGTGAACGGGCGTTAGTGTACGACTGGTGCTTAAACAAAGGGATCTACTCACTGGGGAAATACAGCAAAAAGAGTATGCCGGTAATGATGGAGCATTTCAAAACGAACAAATAGGTGAAAGACCGGAGGTGGGGAGTATGTTGATCCAAGGATTGCAGAAGCTGACGTTGCTGGATTACCCGGGAAAGGTGGCGTGTACTGTGTTTACCGCGGGATGTAATTTCAGGTGTCCGTTCTGCCACAACGCCTCACTGGTCATTGACACTTATAGGAATGAAGAAATTCCATTAGACACACTTTTTCAATTTCTGAGAAAACGTCAAGGCGTATTGGACGGAGTCTGTGTGACAGGGGGAGAGCCTCTGATCCAGCATGATATAGAAGCATTTTTGAAAAATATTAAGGAGCTTGGGTATGCTGTAAAGCTTGATACAAATGGAAGCTGCCCTAAGAAATTGAAAGAAGTTGTTCAGGCGGGGCTTGTAGACTATGTTGCTATGGATATTAAAAATTCCAGAGAAGGTTACGCGAAAACCATAGGGATAGAAGATTACAACATGGAAAATGTAGAAGAGAGCGTACAATTTCTTCTGGAAAATACGGTTCCTTATGAATTTCGGACGACAGTTGTCCGGGAATTTCATCAGCGTGCAGATTTTGAATCTATTGCAAATTGGATTCAAGGTGCGAAGCGGTATTATTTACAGCAATTTGTAGATTCAGGAGATTTGATCGGAACCGGGCTTCATGGATATAATAAAGAAATCATGGAACAGGCGCTGAAAATCGTTGAAAATAGTGTAGAAATTGCGGAGCTTCGAGGCGTTTCATAGACGTCCGTGAAATAATCCGCGATAAATAGGGGAAATTACAAAGCAACCATATATTGTGCCAAAGAAATAAAAAAGCACAATATATGGTTACTTTTATTGACCTTTCCGACTAAAAATGATATGCTTAAACATATCGTCGATGTGAAAATGAAAGGGAAGGGAATGCGTATGTATCAAGTATCAAAGAGGGACGGACAAATTGCACCATTTAATTTATCAAAGATCAGTGTGGCTATTGAGAAAGCGTTTAAAGCGCAAGATAAAGAATACAATCAGGATATTATAGACCTGCTGGCTCTTAAAGTTACAGCAGATTTTGCTCCAAAAGTTAAAAATTCACTGATTCAAGTGGAAGATATTCAGGATAGTGTGGAAAATATTTTGATCAAAGCCGGATATGCGGATGTGGCAAAAGGATATATTCTGTACAGAAAGCAGCGAGAAAAGATTCGGAATCTCAATTCAACAATGTTGGATTATAAAGAGATCGTGGACAGTTATGTCAGGGTAACCGACTGGCGTGTTAAAGAAAACTCAACAGTTACCTATTCTGTGGGTGGGCTGATCCTGAGCAACTCCGGTGCGATTACAGCAAACTACTGGCTGTCAGAGATCTATGATGAAGAGATTGGACAGGCACACAGAAATGCAGATATTCATATCCACGATCTGTCTATGCTTACCGGGTATTGTGCGGGATGGTCTTTGAAGCAGCTGATTCAGGAAGGACTCGGAGGAATTCCGGGTAAGATTTCCTCTTCTCCGGCAAAGCATTTAAGTGTACTTTGTAACCAGATGGTGAATTTCCTTGGAATTATGCAGAACGAATGGGCAGGTGCACAGGCATTTTCTTCATTTGATACCTATCTGGCACCATTTGTTAAGGCAGATCAGTTATCTTATCGTGAAGTAAAAAAATGTATTGAGTCGTTCATTTATGGTGTGAATACGCCATCCAGATGGGGAACACAGGCGCCATTTTCCAATATTACACTGGATTGGACGGTTCCGAATGATCTTGCCAATCTTCCGGCGATTGTCGGCGGCAAAGAGATGGATTTTACATATGGAGATTGTAAGAAAGAAATGGATATGGTCAACAAGGCGTTCATTGAAGTTATGATTGAGGGTGACGCTCATGGACGTGGATTCCAATATCCGATTCCGACTTATTCTATCACAAGAGACTTTGACTGGTCAGATACAGAGAATAACCGCCTGTTATTTGAAATGACAGCAAAATACGGAACTCCGTATTTCTCAAATTATATCAACAGTGATATGGAACCAAGCGATGTCAGAAGTATGTGCTGCCGGCTTCGTCTGGATCTTCGTGAACTTCGCAAGAAATCCGGCGGTTTCTTTGGAAGCGGTGAGAGCACAGGCTCCGTTGGAGTTGTAACAATCAATATGCCTCGCATTGCATATCAGTCTGAAAATGAAGAGGAATTTTTCACCCGTTTGGATAAATTAATGGATCTGTCAGCGCGTTCTCTCCACATCAAGAGAACAGTTATTTCTAAATTGATGGATGAAGGATTGTATCCATATACAAAACGTTATCTTGGAACCTTCGCAAATCATTTCTCGACCATCGGTCTTATTGGTATGAATGAAGCAGGATTGAACGCAAAATGGATCGGCAAAGACATGACGCATGTAGAAACGCAGGAATTTTCTAAGCGGGTGCTGAATCATATGAGAGAACGCCTGTCTTCTTATCAGGAAGAGTACGGCGACCTTTATAACCTTGAGGCGACTCCGGCAGAGTCTACAACTTATCGATTTGCCAAACACGACAGAGCGCAGTTCCCGGATATTATAACGGCAGCAGAAGGAGACGGAACACCGTATTACACGAACAGTTCTCATTTGCCGGTCGGCTATACAGAGGATATTTTTGATGCACTTGACATTCAGGATGAATTGCAGACCTTATATACATCAGGAACCGTGTTCCACGCGTTCTTAGGGGAGAAACTTCCGGGATGGCAGTCAGCGGCTGCACTTGTGCGTAAAATTGCCGAGAATTACAAACTTCCATACTATACGATGTCGCCGACGTATTCTATCTGTAAGAATCATGGATATCTTACAGGAGAGCAGTATACTTGCCCGGAATGTGGAGAGAGAACCGAAGTTTACAGCAGAATCACAGGCTATTATCGTCCGGTACAGAACTGGAATGATGGAAAGGCGCAGGAATTCAAAGACCGCAAGGTTTATGATCTGGAGCATTCCCATCTGAAGGTCAGGGTTAAAGAAAATGATGTGGCTAAAACGGAAGGTTCAGCGTGTATCGATGAGACAGGAGCACCGAGGAAGATATTGTTTACTACCCGCACTTGTCCGAACTGCGTAACTGCAAAAGCTGCGCTTGAGGAAGCTCACATAGAATATGAAATGGTGGATGCCAAAGAGCATGCAGACCTTGCCAGAAAGTATGGCATTATGAGCGCGCCGACACTGGTAGTTATTGAGAATGACGGAAAAGTGGAAAAGCTGGTAAATGCTTCCAATATTAAAAAATATACCGAAGGATAAGGAACTTAAGAATCGCAGCAGACCGCAAAGATGTAGAGTTGTGCGGTCTGCTGATATAGAGAAAATGGTCATAGTTTCTATATTTGTAAATGGAAATGATTCGAATGAAATTATGGATAAAAAATTGAATAAATTACAAATAAAATTTCAAAAAAGTACTTGCAAAAACAGTAATCATATGATAATATATAACTCGGTCACTTGAGAAAACTTTTTAAAGAGACAAGTGATTTAGGTATTTGGCTCCATGGTCAAGCGGTTAAGACATCGCC
>FR892652.1 GCA_000433535.1 Dorea sp. CAG:317 | reverse complement strand
TGTTTTCCACTGAAAATCGTTCATAAAACTTTTCGAAATAACTATGTAACACTTGAATTATATTTCCTACATTATCGCGCAGAGGACGTGAAATAGATATTTGGAGGAGTATGCGGAGAAGATGAAGCAGAAGATGAAGCAGAAGATGAACCTTATATTGAATCCAACGGATATCCGATTTACAAAGAAATGGATTGAAGCTGTGGATTCTCACACGGGAAGATACAGGCTTCCGTATAAGGATATTGTTCAGGCTGGCTTACGAGTATACAACCAGAATTCAGAGGATTGGTATGAACCAGAGATTACGGAGATTACAAAAGGCATGGAAGGCGATTTGGTTATCTGTGACCATCAAGGCTGTCAGTGGATTATTCATACAGATCTGGTGGAAAAGACGGCACAGGCTATGCTGTCTGAACTGGCTATGCATGCACCGCATATCTTGATAGGACGCCAGACGTGGGTTGATCTAGATGATGAGGATGCTTTTGCCGAGATCAGCAGTATGGTGGATCTGATGCGTCAATGCTGAGAATCCATTGCTTTTGATTTGATAGGTGTTGGACTATACTATATCGCGCAAAGCGCGCCCACCCGCAGGGTATGGATTGAGGGATGCTCGAAAGAATATAATTAGTACAAGTTAGATGTGGCAAATACCTAACAAAAGATGTCACATTTATGCGGCATGTGGCGTTTCGCAAACGTCTGATTAAGAAAATTAAAGGGAGGAGAGTCAGAAATGAAGTTATCAGCAAAAAAAATGAGGGAGGGATGCTTCAATGAGAAAGTATATAGATGGGGCACAAAATTTTGGCGCAGAATTGTCTGCTTTGCGCTTTGTGTTATATTGTTTGGCGCAAATGCAGTGGGAACGTTGGCGGCTGAGGTGCCTATAACAGAAACAGAATCACAGTCCGCGGCAGGAATGGAGGACGTGCCTCCTGCAGAGGAATCCACACCCCCAGTTGACGAAGAGGATAGTCAGTTGAAAAACGAAGATAACCTTGACGTACAGATTACGACATGGACGTGGGTGGACGATGAGGAATTCCTCACGGAATACAATGAGACATGGTATCTGGGTCTTCCCGGTCTGGACATGCAGCAGTACACTTCGGAGGAGCTGCAGGAAATCTTGACGGAAATGCTGCCTAAGCAGATCAGCGCGGTGCAGTCAAACTCTGCCGGGCAGTCGGACAAAGAGACGCTGGTAGACATTACATGGGATTTTTCCGCTCTGTCGGAAGAGCCGCAGGTAATCGAGAATTCAGAGGGCGAGCCGCAGACGATCTACCTTTTGCGGGCGGTTTTGCCGGAAGGTTGCAGCCTGGCAGAGGACGTCGCTCCGCTGGAGGTTCGGCTGGATGCCGGCGGCGCGGAAGTATATGCGAACAATTACCCCGGTACCCGTGTACCATTAAATGGAGGATCGCTGGAGGATCATACGGTGCAGGGCATCACGCCTGCAGGCACCACCGTCAATCTGTTTGACTACGATCCCAAAATAGGCAGTGGTGGAAACGATGTCTTGCCGAATGGTGCGAAATTTGAGAATTACAGCGGTGGTATTAATAAGGATGCCCTGCTGCTCTTCGGCGGTTCTGCTATGCGTGAAGCCGGTTTTTGGAATCAGGGCTCAGGCGCCGGCCGTCCCTGGGGCAAGGCCCACACGAATATGAAGAATATCGTGAAATCCACACTGGAGAACGGTTATCCTTATATCAATCTGGACGATGCACGTAAGCCCCTCGAGGGTGCGACAGGAACTGAGTCCGATGATTGGGGTAATAGTCAGTTTATGGACGTTGCGAACCTGAATCATGCGGAATCCGAAAACGCCGGCGTGCAGGCGGCCAGAGCGCTTTCTAAAAAGCTTCTGGAGAGCCGTGGTCTGACGGTAACCACTGGTGAGGACGGTAAGGAAACGGTCAGCGGCAGCTGCGAAAAGGCATCTCTGAGCTATCTGTTTGATCCGGGCACATCAACGGATGGAAAGTATACCCATAAGGACGTAAAAGGTCTGTTCCAGATCGATAATGAAGGCTACTATTATTATGATGCCCGTAAGAATTATGCTGAATTGAACACAGCCGGCGATAGCTTTACCCTCTATGACGGTCCCGCCGTATGGCGTACGGATGCCGGTTGGAACGATAAGACTCAGGAGTTCGATGGCGACATGAGTCTGGGTAACTTCTTCCCCTTTGACAGCGCGTCAAAGGTTTTTGACAGCATTCAGACAGCGGATGAGAAGGGGAAAGCGACCAACATTCTCTCCAGCTCTGAAAAGATTACAAACGTAAACAATGCTGTTCTAGCGAATCACTATATGGGCATGACCATGCAGGTAGATTTCATCCAGCCGGAGAACGGCCAGCTGAACATGGGAACCTCCGGCAAGCAGGACATGGTGTTTCAATTTTCCGGAGACGATGACGTCTGGGTCTTTATAGACGATGTGCTGGTGCTGGATCTGGGAGGCATCCACAGTGAGCTGTACGGCACCATCAACTTCAGCACCGGCGAGGTCATCACCGGCCAGAGTTGGCGAACCGGCGGACTGCCGGACAACCCCGGCAGTGTGGAAGGTGATAAGACAACCACGCTGTATGATATGTTTGTAAATGCACTGGGGCAGACAGAAGCAGATGCGATACACTGGGTGACTACCGCTAATGGGGGTAAAATATTCCCTACCGGTACCGACCACAGCCTGAAGATGTTCTATCTGGAACGGGGAAATTACGATTCCAGCCTGCAGATGCGTTTCAACCTCCAGCCATCCCTCTACCACAGCATCAAGAAGGTAGATCAGAATGGTGATGCGCTGGGAGGCGTGGAGTTTGATCTATATAAGGCAAAGGCTAACAAGGGCGACAGCGTCGATGCTGCAGACTACGAAGTGACAGGCGAGAAAATCGGTACTTTGACGACCGATGCAGACGGAACAACATCGTTTACCAGAGCAGATGGTTCGCCTTTCAGCTTCAACGATCAGTACCATTCAGACGGCACACTTTATTATATCCTGAAGGAGACCAAAACGGCTGGTGGATACCGTACTTTGCCGAAGGACATTGTGCTCAGGTTCAATGTGGACACCTCCATGCTGGTTGTTGCAAACCGTTACCAGACTGGCGCATATGCCAGCTTCTTCTCAAGTATCCGCGAAACGGGTATGCTGACCTATGGCCAATTTGATACGAAATCAGGAGTTATCGCGTCAAGCAACACGAAACTTGATGAGGGCAGTAAGAAAGACGGTCTCATTGTCGCTGTTCCTATGCTGCTGGAAGGGAATATGTCCCACGACGACGTGGCTGGCGACGGAAAGTGGCAGGCTCTCTATGGCAGCAATACAGAAGGCTATGGAGCGGTTGCTCCGGCAGAACGAACCGCCGAAGCGTGGCGCAAAGCGATTCTTAAGGCGGCGCTGTATCAGGCAAGCGACGAGCGTTGGCCGGAATGGCGCCTTACCTACAATCAGAATACTGGAAAGCTGGAGGGTCTGTTAGAGGATCTTCCGGGACGTGCAGATCGATATGCGTTGAACAACCCAAATGGCGACATGAAAATGGTGTACGGCATCATTCAGCCGGATGCGTTGGAGAAGCTTGGCATTAAAGGGAACACCTCTGAAGAGCTTTATAACGCTCTGGAAGCCTATGTGTCTGGTGAAGTCAAGAAGGGTGCTGCGAACGGCAAGACTACCGACGAAGTGATTAACGCAATTGTAGCAAAGCTGAAAATTACTGGAAACTTTGATGAGCGTGATTTCTCCTTCCTGGATACGGATCAGTTCCAGCGGGAGTTCCGCTCAACCATCTATATCCCCAATGAGCGCCGGGAGCTGCGTGTACAGAAGGTGGACGAGAACGGCAGGGGCGTCAATGGAGTGAAATTTACCCTTTATAAGGACGGTGCTGAGGTTGTCACTGGCACGACTGCTACAGTAGACGGGCAGGACGGTATGTTGATCTTCAGACCAGATCAAAAGGCTGAGGACGGCTATGCGCAGGTGACGTGGGCGGAAGTAGGTTCCAGGTACACACTGAAAGAGACGGCTGCGCCATCGGGGTATGAATGGAATACAACGGAAATTCCGGTTGTTGTGGGCATCTATTCGATTTACGCTGATGCGGGCGTCAAGGATGACGGTGTCACCGTTATGGCCGGCGTTGGTAAGCTGATGCAGACCATGACGAAGTATGCGGCGGATGATATGGTCAATATTACATTGCGGGATATCACTGCGATTGCCCAGAAGCAGAAGACCGGGGCGTTTGCGATAGATGGCTGGACGGATGACAAGCTTAGTGGAACAAATATTTCCCGCAGCATGAACCTCCACTATGGCATGAACGCGGTGGTGGATTACGGTCTGCATGATGAGGATGGCGGACGGAATATCTATCCGTTCTTCACCACAGACGAGGGCTTTCTGCGGGCACGCGTGGAACAGAATACGGATGCGCTGGAACATAAACTGTATGGGGGACACACCAACACTGCCAACTGGGACAACTTAAGAGGCAGGGATCTTACGAGCTTATTCAGCCTGTTGAATACCGTTGTTGTTACCAACAAAAAGACGACGCCGGAGGATACCGGCAGGCTGCGAATCAGCAAGGCTGTATCCGGCGATAAGTTGAAAGAGGCAGATTATACCCAGAACTTTACTTTTACGGTTTCTTTGAAAGATGCCAACGGCAAGGCGCTGAAAGGCGAATACTATTACTACGGAGAGCAGCGTGCCGGTTATATCAGTGATGGTGGAACACTTTCTCTGCGGCATGACGAAGCGCTGACGGTTCTCGGCCTGCCTGCCGGCACACAGTGGACAATTTCAGAAGAGGCAGAGAGCGGGTGGACGGTAAATCCGGCTTCCGGCACAATCAGCGGTGGAATTACGAAAGGTGAAACAGCCAATGCAGCGTTCACGAACACAAAGGGTGACACACCGACAAAGCCTGAGGAACCTGAGAAGTCTGAGAAACCTGGAAAACCTGGGAAGTCTGAGAAACCGGAGACTTCAGTTAATAAAATCCCCAAAACAGGGGATGAAAACAATCTGCTTTTGTGGCTGGTAATCATGGGAATTTCTGTTTTTGTCCTGGTTACGGCAGTGGCAGCAGCGAAACGTAGGAAATAAGTAGAATCATCTGCAGACGTGTGCAAGGATTGCACCGTCTGCAGTATTTTTCTGTATGAAGCTGTTTGTCTTTTCTCAGTGGAAAGGCATGAATAAAGGCTTGCGGCATGAAGAATGTGAAAACGGGAAAAGTCGAGAGACATTTGTTTGACAGGAAGATGCATACTTACCTCAGATTGTGCAGAATATATATTATCGGGCATACTTAGTAATCAGAAAGGATGATAAGTGATGGAATCTATTTGGACAGAAAATGCCTTGCTGCCGTATTTTGAGACTCTTAAAGGTGATACGAAGACAGATGTGTTGATCATCGGAGGCGGGATCGCGGGGCTTATGTGTGCGTATTTCCTGGAAGAAAAGGGAATTGACACAGAGCCGAAGAAATTGTTTACAGCGAGATAATTATGCCTAACCCATAAAAACCGCATACAGACGATAAAAGAAGGCGATACCGACACAAAACGGTATCGCCTTTGCTTAATGTATTGATGTTTTATCTCTTTTTGGCATATTTGTTTTAATTAACTATTGGTTAAAAAACTTCCCTACAAGTTAACATCTACTCGATTGTAAAGGAATAAAACAGATGGTACAATAGTATCAACAAAAGCTTTTGTATTTGAATATAAAGGAGATGGTGCTATGCCAATGAATACTGTAATACAGGAAAAACGCAAGGAGTTAGGTTTAACTCAGGAACAGGTAGCTGAATATCTAAATGTTTCCACGCCTGCTGTCAGCAAGTGGGAGAAAGGCATAACAAGCCCAGATATTTCAATTTTACCTCAGCTTGCTCGCTTTTTGAAAATTGACTTAAACACATTATTTTGTTTTACTGAAGATATGACTATGACAGAAATCAACTATTTCTGTCGGGAGGTTTCAGACATTGTACAGGCAGAGGGTTTTATTGCAGGCTTCAAAACTGCAATAGCCAAACTTCACGAGTACCCACACAACGAGACTTTACTGTACTATATGGCACTTCAGCTTGACGGACATTTGCTGATGTCGGGAATGGACGATACAACTAAGGAACCGTATGAAGCAGAAATTATTTCTTGGTACAGTAAACTGACAGATAGCACGGATGACAAGATAAGTAATAGTGCAAAATTTATGCTGGCCAGCAGATATATCCGTTCTGCTGATTATGAAAAGGCACAAGAAATTTTGGATTCGATGCCAAGTAAAGAAGATATTATCAGCAGTATGGCAGACAAGTTAATGCTTCAGGTGTCTATTTATGAGCAGCAAGGTAAAGCCGAGCAGGCAGTTAAGGAATTACAGTACGCTTTACTCACGGCAGTTCAAAAAGTCCAATTACTTTTGAACAAGTTAGTTGACGCAGAGTTGTCTGCAAATAACTATGAAACTGCAAAAATCATTGCCGAGAAATCTTCTCAAATGCCCGAACTGCTTAATTTATGGGAGTATAGTTCTTTTGTTGCCCCATTACAGGTTGCAATGGTGGAAAAAAACTCTGACACTTGTATTGCCTTACTGAGAAAATTGCTTAATTTGGTAACAGAACCGTGGGATATAACAGCTTCTCCGCTGTTTTACCGCATACAAGCAAATATAAATCCTTCGCAAATGCTACCTGCACTACTTTCCGATATGGAAAAAGGGAGTGAATATGAATTTCTCAGAGAAAACGAAGAATATCAAAAACTTATTGATGAATATAAGGAAAAATTGAAATAAAATCATTAGGGGGCTGTTGCAAAAGTAGATAAATAATCTACCGGAGCAACAGGGAGAACAAAAAATGAAAAGCTATTATGATTATCTCGAAGAAAGTAAAAATGTTGTGAAAAGCAACACAAACAGAAACAAAATTATTACAATTCTCTCTTATCTGTTGATTTGGGCGTTTGCAATGATTGTGTTCTGGTTCTTTACAAGTGGAAGCGACGCTATGGGTTACAGTTTGATGTTTTTTTGGATTATCCTTCCTGTAGCGACATTCATTGTGTCCGTTGTCATTGGTAAAAATAACTTCTGGGGAAAAGGAAAATGGACATTTACCTTTTTCTTTGGCGCAATGTATATGCTTGCTGAATATGGCACATTTAAAATGGCAAACAACATTGCTTTTAACAAGCTGAATGCCCCAGAATTGGGAATGATTGTAGCCGGAGCAATAATCTCTGCATTTGGTATGTTGTTAGGTTCACTGTGGAATCAGAAACGCCACAATCAGAATAAAAAAGATAAATGAAATCTCGCAAAGAGTAGAAGTGCTGTCGCTACTTCTCTTTTCTAATGGAAACCGTTTGGATGTTCAACTTTTAGAAATAGTCCGTGATTAAGGCAGTTTAATAAATTGGATTTTGGAGGTATATATGAGAAAGTGTATTCGGTGTAATTGCAATATGATTGAAAATTTAAGAAAACAGCAAGCACAATTTGTTATGGATTTAAAGAAAATATTAGATAAATAAATCCCAGTTTGCAGCACTCAATAACAATTAAATAATCGTTACTTTTACAGTAGCACAACTGAGCAGGAAAGCCACAAAGGGATTTCCTGCTTTTCTTATGCGTGTGTCCAGCAAAGCTGGACTACACTTGCCGGTGTAAGTCCGGTCACGGTAATCGCCAGTGAGCCGTGTAGTTAAACTCGGTGCGTTGTAGTAATACAGGGTGCTAAGCGAGTGGATAAAGTAACCTTGAAAAGGGTGCGAGCAATCATGCAGACCGTAACATAAAGTGAATTCTGCCGTATCGTTAAAAAGGTCTCGAAAGAGAAAAAAAGGGAAGTTGAGCCTTGGTAAAATAGGCGAAAACCATGGAACGTGTGGAGAAACTGGAAAACAGCACGGAAGAATCCCTCGGTATAGAGGAAACGGTATGTATGAAAAGTGTAGTTCGGAACTGGAGAGACCCTACCCATCACCGAAAGGTAAAGAGAAAGCGTATAAGCTTGGCGAAATCGTATTTCTGATGGAAGGGAGTCGGAGGGGAACATAGTACCGATAATGATTGTGCAAGAAAACGCAGTTTATGGGAAGGTTCCCTACTTCATTCATGTTTGTAGAGAGGGTAAGAGTGAGAGAATGTCATGCAGACTAATAACTCCAAAGAAAAAGTTCGACAACTTCAAAACAAACTATATCTGACAGCCAAGAAGTGTGACAGCCGAAGATTTCATGCACTCTACGATAAGGTATATCGGGATGATGTACTTTTTGAGGCATGGAAAAGGGTAAAAGCTAACAAAGGTTCCAGTGGTGTGGATGGTATCAAAATCGAGGATGTTGAAGCGATGGGAATTGAAAAATACCTGTCAGAAATCAAATCAGAACTGATGAATGGAAAGTATAAACCATCTCCAGTAAAGCGAGTTATGATACCAAAACCAGACGGAAGTGAAAGACCTCTTGGAATACCAACGGTCAAGGACAGAATTGTGCAAATGGCTACAAAGATAGCAATAGAGCCAGTATTCGAAGCTGACTTTAGAGAATGTTCCTATGGATTCCGACCGAAAAGAAGTGCAAAACAAGCACTGGAAGTAGTAAGGAAAGCGTGTAACAACAAGGGCTATTATGTAGTAGACGCAGATATTGAAAAGTTCTTTGACAATGTAAACCAAGAAAAGCTGATGAAACTGGTAGAGCAGAGAATATCAGACCGTAGGATATTGAAGCTGATAAAACAATGGTTAGTATCAGGAGTATTATACGGAAATGTACTGACAATCTCTGAACTGGGAACAAGCCAAGGTTCAGTCATATCTCCGTTACTGGCAAACATTTACCTAAACACACTGGACAGACTGTGGGAAAAGTATGGACTTACTCACGGTATTCTTGTAAGGTACGCAGATGATACGGTAATCATTTGCAAGAATAAGAAAAGTGCAAATCACGCACTGAATTTATTGCAGTATATCATGGCAAAACTGGATTTAAAGCTACATCCAGTGAAAACAAAGATTATCAGCATGTGGGACGGAAAAGAGGGATTTGACTTTCTCGGAATGCACCACAGAAGAATGACAACGGAAACACGCAAAGGACAACTGTACAAGGAAACGTATCAGTACCCAAGCAGAAAAGCCATGAAGAAAATGAAAGCCGAAGTCAAGAGGAATGTAAACAGGCGAAGTCTGCTAGTTGCAAAGGAAGAGGATTTAATAAAGAATCTGAATCCGAAAATCACAGGATGGAAGAATTATTATTCCACCAAGAGAAACGAAAAGTGGATGCAGGCTCTAGACTGGTACATTATTTGCACTTTTACAAGATGGTATAACAAGAAACACCAGAGACGTAATCGTATGTCAAAGGTGGGATTTGTAAGAAATAGCATTTACGAAAAAGGATTAAAGAAAATGGCTAGAGCATGACGTAATGCTGTAGAAAGAAGAATGTCGGAAAGCCGTGTGAGGGAGAACCTCATGCACGGTTTGATGAGGGGCGGATGAAATTTTCATCCGCCTACTCTACTGTTTTTGATTTTAAATAAGAGAATTAAAATTCCAATGGGCAGGGATCTCGTTCGGCGCTTCTCCAAAAACGCCTTCATAAAGAGCGCTGTATAAGGAGCCGATACTGTCTTCTCCCTCGCGGATATCGTCTAACACATAATCCGGTTCGCGCATGAGAAGATCATATCCTTTTTTGTACTGTCCGGTTTTCGAAAGAGCAGTCAGATAACAGAAGTGGATACGACGTTCCGTCTGTATCTGTTCCGGCAGATGGTTGTAGCAGTCAAGAAGTTCGGAAAATGCCTCTTCCAAAAGCAGAATTCGAAAGGCTTCTTTTACATAAGACAGATCGAAATTGCAAAGTGCAAGTCCTTTTTGTATGTACGAAATACGCTGGTCTCTATCGGAAAATGTAAGTACAGCTAATCCGTGGTATGCCCATGCCGAAGGCTGAAGTGCAAGAGAACGTTCAAGCATCTTTCTGGCTTTTTTGTGTTTGCCATGGAACCAGTGCATCAGACCTAAGTGATAGTACGCATACCAATTTTCAGAGTCCGTCGTTTTGACGGCTTTTTTTAATTGCTCGTAATAAACCGCAGCACATTGAAAATCACCGGGAATCTGATCAGGATCTGCAGTGACAAAGCTTCCCTTTGTTAACAGGTGTGTCCATTCATTTTCCGGACAGCCTCCGAAATCCAGATGGTCAGACAGTGCTTTTTTCTTGGGAGAAACAGTTGCTTCCAGATTACGCATTGCGCCGTGTGTACTACCGGAAGAGACGACAGCTGCTTTCTGGTGTGCAAAAGAAGCGGAAGTCTGAAGCAGACGTTCTAATTCTTCGTTTGAAACATGCTGTTCGATGTATTGGCAGTTATCCTGAGAAGAAGTGGTTTGAGGCAGATGGACAGGTCCGTATTGTTCCAGCCATTCCCATGCAGTGTGAGGAGCCATTGGAAGACATCCGTACTGTGTTTTTCCAAGCCCTGCCTGTATTTCAATATAGGGACCGGCATCTTCTGTGAGAAAATGCTGCCATCGGTCAGAACCTTCATTGTGTCCCCAGGAAAACAGTTTTCTTGCACGAAGTCTTCGCGTGGAAGTCTGAAGAAGTCCATAGCCGTCTTTATTTACATTTGCAATATATTTGGGACATTCATATGGAATGTCGAAGAAATAGTCGATCTGATCGGGAATAGATTCATAATGGAAAATATTATTTCCATCGACTTCAGGGACATTTACCTTGTAGACCTCCCAGTTTTTGCAAGTGTAGGCGGTGGCAGCAGGCACGATAATCTGTCCGGATGGATATTCAGGAACCGCCATGTTGCTCCACCAATACATAGGGATCACTTGATCGGTATGGTTGACAATGCGCATCCGGCAGTTCAAAGACCGGCTCTTTTCTTCCAGCCAGAAATCCATTTGATATTCTGCTTCGCGTATTCGTTCGTATTCGTACATTCGAAGAAACGGGACACCGGAATCGGTAGTACCGGAAGCAGTAAAAAGCGGATTATTGGAAAGTGGTGAATGTCCGATGATACCCATATTCCATTCTACACCGCCGCTGAACCAGGCGTTTCTTGTAGACAGATTGCTAAAGCGAATCACATCATTTGTATAGAGGAGATTTTTCCCGGTTGTTTTATCTGTCAAAGACCAGAGACGTCCACCAAAATCCGGTAAAAATACAGCCTTTATATAATCATTTTCAAGAACCGCAGTATGGACATCCGTTGATTTTAATGTACGGCTATAGGTATTGTATTGCCGATAGGGATAAGCGGAAGGAAGAGTGCCGTATCCTTCGTAGATCTCTTCCGCTTCGCCGAGATGGAACGTAAGCTGATTCTGAAGAATCTTCATTCCGCCAAGATCCGGAAGGGAAGAAGCAGAACCGGCTTCCCCGCATAAAATTGCCATTTTTTCAAAAGTCAATGTTGGTTTCATAAGTAGCCTCCTTTGTTGAAGATGTTCTTGCTTTATTGTAAAACAAGACCGGAGAAAAGTCATCAGATATGCGCAGAAAACTAGAAACTATGTGATGAAATAAATGGGAAAACGAGCTATAATATATGGAAACGAGACGGAGGCACAATGCATGAAAAATATAAAACTTCAAGGTGCAAAAAATATACGGGATTTTGGCGGGATTGTGAATCGAGAAGGACGTAGGATCAAGGAGAAACGGTTTCTCAGATCCAGCGCATTGGATGGTTTGACAAAAAAAGACCGCCAGATCTTGACAGAAGATTATCGGTTGGGAGAGATTATTGATCTTCGGACGGACGAAGAAGTCAAGGGACGCCCGGATGTGAAGATAGATGGTGTTACCAACTATCATTTGTCACTTTTGAATATAAGATTACCGGGCATCAGTCACGAAAAAGATGACGAAGAAACATATAAGTTGATTCCGGATATGAGAGATTTATATCGAAAAATTGTCGGAGATTCTTTTGCGACTGCCCAGTTAAAAGAAGTATTTTCTCATATTTTAAATGCACCGGAGGAGCAGTCGATTCTATGGCACTGCACCGAAGGAAAAGACCGCTGTGGAATGACATCGGCGCTATTTTTATATTTATTGGATGTAGATATGAAAACAATTTATGAAGATTATTTGTTTACTAATCAGGCGGTTACAAGGAAAGCATCACGCTTCTATTGGATGATCCGAATCTTCAAGAGAGACCGGAAGCTGGCAGAAAAGGCCAGAGCAGCTTTTATTGCAGATCAGTCTTATCTTGAGGCTGCGCTGGATGAAATTACGCAGAAGTTTGGAAGTCTGGACGCTTATCTGGAGAGGCAGCTTGGAATCACGCCACAAATGCGGGAAAAATTTAAGGCCGAAGCATTGGAGCCTTAGAAGGAATTCCATGATTTAATTTTGGCATAATTCAATCATTCATAATAATGAGTCAGAGCGTAAGCAACGGAGAAAGAGGAGAGTTGTATGTATACATATGAAGAATTAAAAGAGTTTGTCGATCATTGTACGAGATGTGAATTATGTAAAACAAGAAATCACCCGGTTATGGGGAAGGGGAATCTGAACTCGCCTATTCTCTTTATTGCAGAAGCGCCGGGAAAGAATGAAGACCGTGATGGGATACCATTTACGGGAAGATCCGGTGAATTATTTGACCGGTTATTAAGTGAGATCGGTATGAGGCGAGAAGAAATTTATCTTACAAATATTGTGAAATGTCATCCGCCGAACAATCGGGACCCCAGACAGGAAGAGCAGGAATCTTGTATCCCTTATTTAAAATACGAAACACTGCTGTTGCGCCCTAAGATGATCGTCTGCCTTGGGAGAATTGCTGCGCAGCGAATTATACGTTCGGATTATCGCATTACAAGAGAACACGGAACTTTTCTGGAGCGGAAAGGAGTGTGGCTGACGGGAGTATTTCATCCTTCGGCAGCACTTAGAGATGAGACGAAGCTTCCGCTGATGCAGGAGGATTTCCGGAGAATAAGAAAGAAGCTGGATACCTGTGTTTAGGGCGTGTGCAAGAGCTGCTTGCGCCGGCTTTCCGATGGGGCAAGAAGCACTTTCTTGAAAAAGTGCGGCCACAGTATAGACTATTGGCGAGGAGGTAAGAAATACATGGAGTTTGGAGATCAGATCAGAAATATTCGAAAAAAAGAAAATTTAACACAAGAACAATTTGCAATCAAATTTTTAATGTCCGATGTATTTCAGATATCTCTTGATCAATTAGTCAAAGGAGAAGATCATATGAATAACATGACGGAAAAAGTAATTAGAGATGGAAGCGAAACAAGAAGAGCAAGATTCAACATGATTACTACATTGATAGGTGGAAGTTTCCTACTGATCGGAGTAATGCTACTTGTAATCAAAGGAATGTCGGTAGAGTACATTGACGCAGAGGGAATATTACATGAGAATTTCTTTTTAATACCAACAGGATTTTTATGTATGTTTTGTGGGCTCATATCCTTTGTGACAGTAGGAATCCGAACGATTGTGATTCGAATCAAAGACAAAAGGGAAAAGAAAAATGAGCAGAAGAATGGATGAAAAGGAAGACCGTTGGGATAAAGCTTTAAAAATCAAAACGACAGGAAGAGATGATTCGCAGGCGGATCAATATTATTATCCATATGAACCTACACCATATTCAGTGCTGGAGCGTGTGGCAAATACAGGACTGATTCGCAAAGGCAATACTTTGTTGGACTATGGATGCGGAAAAGGACGTGTAGACTGTTTTTTATCCTACCAGACGAGGTGTTGTTCTATAGGAATTGAATATGATGAGAGAATATATAAGAAAGCGGTTGAAAATAAAGCCTGCGCTGTTTCGGGAGCAAGGGTAAAAATAGAGCATGCCAATGCAGAACATTTTTTGATACCAGAAGAAGTAGATTGTGTTTACTTCTTTAACCCATTTTCGTTAGAGATTCTGCGACAAGTGATCCGCAGGCTTTTAGATTCTTATTATGAAAATCCGAGAAGGCTCCGATTATTTTTTTATTATCCATCAGACGAATATCTTTCTTATTTAATGATGGTTGATGAGATGATGTTTTTCGATGAAATTGACTGCAGGGATTTATTCCCGGGAAATGATTCAAGAGAAAGGGTTGTGATTTTTGAAATTTCCTGAAATAGGAACAGGTATAGTCAGTCAATAAAAAATGAAGTTGGAGAGGGAAGTAAAAGATGTCACAGGTACAGATAGCGTGGTTAGAATTCATATTGGTTGGTGGATTGGGTGTCACATTGACTTTATCCGGAATGATGGTCCATATTGTTGCTCGGAGAACAAATAAGCTGTGCACCAAACAGACAGAAGGGATTGTGACAATTATGTTAAGCTTGATCGTATTTATATTGATACAGATATAGGAAAGGTTTGTAGGTAGAGAGGAAAATTTATCATGTTGAAAAATAAAGTTGTAAACAGGATAGGGAAAATAATGGTGACAGCAGTGGTAAGCGCGATTTGCTTGTCAGGATGTGCTTCATCTGGCGGAGAAGAGTATCGTCAGCTGGATATGAATGAGGCAGTTGAAATGATGGAAAATGAAAAGGATTATATCATTTTGGATGTGCGTACGGAACAGGAATTTGAGGAACAGCATATTCCGAATGCCATCAATGTACCAAATGAAACAATAGGAACAAAGGAGATTCCTGAATTACCGGATAAGGAACAGCTGATCATGGTATATTGTCGAAGCGGAAATCGAAGCAAACAGGCTTCGGAGAAGCTTGTAAAGATAGGGTACAGCAATATAGTAGAGTTTGGTGGGATTAAAGACTGGCCGGGAGAGACGGTGTCAGGGAAATTTGATGTGGGAATGATGTCACAGCATCTATTTATTATGAAAGAGGTATTCTGTTTATCTTAATAGAAAGTGTTAAAATATATATAATATGCGAAGGCTCTGCTGAAAATGCAATTATGGATATATTATTGGATCATGAACTGCTCATTTTTCAGGGAATTGGAATCTCCGTTAAAGGATATCAAGGAAATCATTACTGGTCCCGATTTTGATAAAAGTGAGGCATTGGAACAACAGATTGAGTTGCTGATTCTAAAAAGGGAGCATCTATATAATTTGATTCTAATGGCACGGGAATTAAAGATGTTAGGAGTGAAATAGATGGATTTTAAAGCATTTGATACAAGAAAAATTGATGAATATAGGAAACAGGCCAAAGAACAGTGGGGGCAGACGCCTGCGTGGAAGGAATATGAAGAAAAGTCCAAAGGCAGAACCAAGGAAGATGAAAAACAGTTAGGTAATGATATTATGCAGCTGTTTGTAGAATTTGGTGCAATGAAGGAGATGGATCCGGCGTCAGAAGAAGTGCAGAAACAGGTAGCTAAATTGCAACAGCTTATTACTGATACATGCTATATTTGTACTAATGAGATTTTATTTGGTTTGGGACAGATGTATGCCGCAGGTGGAGACTTCACTACTAATATTGATGCTGTTGGTGGAGAAGGAACAGCAGTGTTTTCAGCAGAGGCGATCAAAATATACTGTGGGAAGTAGGTATAATATGGAAAATGACAAAATATTTTCAATGAAGTATTCAAAAGTATATCCGCTAATAATTGCAAAGGCTGAGAGAAAAGGCCGAAGCAAAGAGGAAGTGCATATGGTGACAACCTGGATGACAGGATATTCTTCTGAAGAGTTAGATAGTATGCTTGATTCTGAAATTACATATGCAGAGTTTTTTGAACAAGCACCAGCGATGAATCCAAATCGTGAACTAATCAAAGGTGTTGTTTGTGGTGTACGTGTGGAAAATGTTGAGGATCCAATGATGAGAGAGATTCGTTATTTGGATAAGCTGGTAGATGAACTGACCAAAGGTAAGGCGATGGAGAAGATCTTAAGAAAATAATGGGGCCTAGTAATATGGAATGGTTTGAAGAGGTTAGTTTAAAATATAAAAGAAAAAATCAAATCTTATTTTCTAAGGAATGTGAACTGTTTCAGGATCTTTCTTATATAATTAAGCACCAGAATCGTCGTACGATGGTTTTATGGGCGTTGAATTTGGCAGAGGAATCTGTTTGTGTCTTGGAAGAAAAGTATCCTAATGAGCATCGCCCTAGAACCGCATTGGAACTGACCAGATTTTGGGCGGCAGGTGAAATTAAAATGACTCAAGCTAAAAGAGCAATTCTTGATTGTCATGCGATGGCAAAAGAAATAACAATTCCAGAAGATATTGCTCTTTGCCATGCGATAGGACAGGCTTGTGGTGTGGTTCATACTGTAGGACATGCATTAGGATATCCGATTTATGAGCTTACAGCTATTGTCCGAAGATATGGAATTGAAAATTGCAGAGTAGCTGTTGAAACCAGGGCATATGAGTATGTTGAAAAGTTGCTGTATTGGGAGAATCATCAAACAGAATATGATGGGAAATGGGCTGCTTTTCTAAAATAGATATAGAATGGAACAAGCGAAAATGAGAATTCTAGTAGATGCGGATGCATGTCCAGTAGTAGGTATCGTAGAACGAATAGCAAAAGAATATGAGATTCCATGTATGTTACTGTGTGATACAAATCATGTGCTTTCATCGGATTACTCAGATATCAAAATCATTGGTGCAGGAGCAGATGCTGTTGATTTTGCTCTTATCAATTTATGCAATAAAGATGATGTTGTAGTGACGCAGGATTATGGTGTTGCTGCGATGGCGCTCGGTAAAGGAGCCTATGGTATTCATCAAAGTGGCAAGTGGTACACCAATGAAAATATAGATTTGATGTTGATGGAACGCCACATGAATAAGAAGGCACGCATGAGCAAAAAAGGGAAGAAACATATCAAAGGACCCTCGAAGAGAACACCAGAAGATGATGAAAGATTTGAAGCATCTTTTGTGAAGTTGATTCGAAAAGTTCAGGAGGCATGTGACTATGAGTGATGAACGTACAAATGAAGAAGTTGTTGAAGCTAAACGACAGATTGATTCACTTTTATATAAACTGAAAGAGACCGTAAAGACTCTAGAAGGGAAAGAAAATCCTTCCAGGTATAAGTCTCAGATTACATTAGCAAAAAGGCGTGTAGAGGCGTTAACGATTGCAAATGAACTAATTGAAAAAGAAATCAACGGGGACTGAATATGCGATTTGTAAGCAGATTATCTGTTGCAGAAAACACCACAGCAAGTAGTCTTAAGCTTAGAAGAGATAAAAAATAATAGGTGATGAATTACCACCAAGTACATACAAGTGTGCGCAGAAGTGGAGTAATAGCAAAACAAATGAAAGGGAATTATTTGTCCAATAAAAGGCATATTTAAAAGAAAAGAGACTCGCAATGCCCCGTGACCATCGCAATATTTTGGAATAGAATCCCAAACAGCACTTACTGTTTTCGGATATTCCAGAAAAGTTAGCTTATGAGATTACATCTAAATATAATCCAGAAGTGGTAAAGTGTAAAATATATATTTTTTAGTAGTAAGCTTTTCTGTTTTACTACCATTTCTACTACTAACAGGTAGCCACAACTTGCTAAATTATACTATAATTTGCCTGGTTGACAAGAAAACAACAATTTAACCATAACCTCGGAATATCTCGCAAAACAGGGCTTTTCCAGGCAAAAAGGAGCAAACCATATTATGATAAAAGTATTATTCATCTGCCACGGCAAAATGTCGCCGATGAGGCAGAGAAGTAGTATTTACAATGGTTTCAGCCATCTGAGCAGATGAATTTCCCACACTTTTCCCACAATAATGAGCCTTTGGCATAGCACGAATGATTTCCCACTTACTTTGTGTAGGTGGGATTTTTCAGTTAGAAGTTGAAGGCGGTCAGAAATGACCGGGTTCAGATTTTCGTAATACCAAATAAATATCCGGACATTTTCCATACAGTAGTTGGTAAAATATCGTTGTTTATATTAGGAAAGTTTTTTCTGGATACAATACAGTAAGGAATCTGTTTTGCAATTTAGTTAAGTACGAATTACCAAAGTGTAGTTGACTAAATTGTAAAATAATTAATGTGAAGGATAAATAAAAACGAGTATTGTTTTAAAATAATACACAAAATTATAGTAAATAAATAAAACGATACAAAATGTATCGAATAGAAGATTAAAATTGACAAAACGAGGGCATAATGATAAAATGAACCTGTGATATTAGTGCGTAAATCGAGAGGTGGAACATGAAAAAGGGAAGCGTAAGAATAGAAAAAATCGAAATCGAGAATTTCAAAAATGTTAAGAAGGGTCAGGTTACTCTTAAGAACAATAGAAAGAATTACAAATCAAGTATTCTTGGGATATACGGTCAGAATGGATCCGGGAAGACTGCGTTGATTGATGCAATCATGTTGTTAAAACATGCCCTTTGCGGACAGGTGGTCCCACCACAGTATGCTGATTACATTCATGTAGAATCAGACAGTGCAAAATTGAGATTCGATTTTTCTGTTGATATTCCGGAAAGTGGAATTTCCTATGGAGTTGTGTACGAATTCGAGATAAAAAAAGAGCAGAATGATAATACTCAGAACGTATCTGAATCTGAAAACACGAAAGTGGTTATTTTTGATGAAATTCTTAGCTGTTCCTATGTGCGTGGAGAAGATAAGTGTAGAATGGCAAACCTGATCAATACCTGTTCGAAGGAAGTATTTACTCCCAGAAATAAATATCAGGAATTGGTTGGTAAAGATAAGGATGTTGCAACGGATCTTGAGGTGGCGAAACGTCTGGCTTCTGCAACATCCAGATCATTTGTTTTTTCAAGAGAGCTTTTGACAGTTATCCATGAGAATTGCAAACAGCCAATTTATACAGAACTCCTCGAGATGCTTGTACAGTATGGCAACTTTGAACTGTTTGTAATCAATACTCAGAATAATGGTTTGATTACAATGAATGCCCTTCCATTAGCATTTAAGTATGAAAGTGAAAATGCAGGAGCTGTAGGAAATATCATGATGCCGCTCGATGAGGCGGAGACGATTCCGAAAGAAGCGGCAGAGGTGATTGAGAAAATTATTCCAAACATGAACATGGTTCTTTCTCAGATTGTTCCCGGATTGACCATCAGTATGTATAACTTCGGACCACAGGTTCTGAAGAACGGAAATATCGGATGTCGTGTTCAGCTTATGTCCAGGAAGAATAGTAAAGAAATTCCTTTGCGTTATGAGTCAGAAGGTATCAAGAAAATCGTATCAATATTGCAGCTTTTGATTGTCGTATATAATAAGCCGTCTATTACAGTGGCAATTGATGAGCTTGATTCCGGTGTGTTTGAATATCTGTTAGGCGAGCTTCTTAGAATTATTTCAGAAAAGGGTAAAGGCCAGTTAATCTTTACATCACATAATTTGCGTCCATTAGAGACTTTGGACAGAGGATTTATTGCGTTTACTACTACCAACCCAGAGAATCGATATCTGAGAATGGTAAATGTAAAAGAGAATAATAACCTGAGAGATTTCTATTACAGAGATATTGTTCTGGGAGAGCAGAACGAAGTTGTTTATGAGCCAACAAACAACTATGAAATCGCACTGGCATTTAGAGAGGCTGGGGAGATGTAGTGGCAAAAAGAAAAATTGTCTTTGTAATTGTAGAAGGACCATCGGATGATGAAGCACTCGGTGTTCTTCTTTCAAAAATATATGATAAGGATTCTGTGTATGTCCATATTATGCATGGGGACATTACTACACAGGCAGGGGTGAATTCCTCAAATATCGTTTCGAAGGTTGGAAACTGTGTAAGGCAGTATGCAGCACAGAATCATTACAAACAGGCTGACTTTAAAGAAATTATTCATATCGTTGATATGGATGGTGCATATGCTCCGGATTCTGCAGTTGTCGAGGATGCAGAAGCAGTAAAGCCGGTTTACAGTGTCACAGAGATTCGAACTGCAAATCCAGAGGGTATTATTAGTAGAAATGTAAGAAAGCGAGAGAATATTGATCGATTGAAATCCACAGGACAGATATGGAAACTATCATATGGAATTTACTATATGTCATGTAATTTGGATCATGCGCTATATGGTAAGCTGAATAGTACCGATGAAGAAAAGGAAGAGGATGCTTATCAGTTTGCGAAAAAGTATCGAAATGATATACCGGATTTTTTGAAGTATATAAAAGAATCAGATTTTGCGGTGGGACCGGATTATAAAGAGTCTTGGGAATATATTACAGAAAATTTACATTCATTAGAGAGGCATACGAATTTGGGCCTGTGTTTTGATATGATTGAGTGTGATAACTCAAATGAGCGTAAGAAATAAATAGCATTCCAAGAGAGAGAATAAGTATCGTATAAAATAAGCAAACTTCTGATTGACACATGTTGTTGGTCAGAAGTTTTTAATTATAACGCTGATACTATAAATATATAAATACCAAAAACGGCAAAAAATAGAAATGATGATATAGTAAAAATTTGATATTTTGCCGATAATGTGATATGCTATATTGTAGTAAAATGTAAATATAGATTTGATTTATAACGGAGGAGAGCAGATGCGATACCTTTCAGTTGCTGAAATAGCAAAAAAATGGGATGTGTCGGAACGCAGTGTTAGAAACTACTGTGCACATGGGCGTGTAAATGGTGCCTTTCTTACCGGCAAGACTTGGAATATTCCTGAAAATGCAGAAAAACCGGAGCGTTCCAACAAGAAGAAAGAACAGCCTATTACTTTGCTTGATATTCTGCAGGAACAGAAAGCAAGTAAGTATTCAGGTGGGATTTACCATAAGACACAGATTGATTTAACATACAACTCCAATCATATCGAAGGCAGCCGTCTGACTCATGATCAGACCAGATACATCTTTGAAACCAACACCATCGGTGTAGAAAAAGAAGTGCTGAATGTAGATGATGTGATTGAAACAGCAAATCACTTCCGTTGTATTGATATGATTATTGATAATGCAAAGTCAGTACTGACAGAGAGGTTCATCAAAGAACTTCACCTGATTTTGAAGAACGGAACAAGTGATTCCAGAAAAGATTGGTTTGCTGTTGGCGATTATAAAAAGATGCCAAATGAAGTTGGTGGTATGGATACCGCACTTCCGGAAGAAGTTGCCGATAAAATGAAAGCATTGCTGACAGAGTACAACGGAAAAGAAGAAAAGACTTTTGAAGATATTCTGGACTTCCATGTAAAATTTGAGCGAATCCATCCGTTCCAGGATGGAAATGTACCATTGAGATACCAACAACAAATAGCGGCATAACAGCAGCAAACAACTTCATATCACATAAATACAGTTAAATAACATATAGAATTAGGAATACTTGAAAAACGGTATTCCTTTTTTATTTCCAGACGTTCAGAAATGAGCGTCTATTTTTTTACCCAAATGAAAGGAGAATCAAAAAATGAATAAGATATTGAAACGATTGCTTACAGGTGTTCTTACTCTCGCAACCGTCTTTACTGCTCTACCCACAACTGCTGTCCATGCTGCGGAAACACAATACTGGACAGAATCGGAGGAACGTGTCGGCATTGTTGAGAAAGTAATGAATGATGGTTCTATCGGCTCTACATTTAATGAGGGGCATATGACCGTTGAGGGCGAGGACGCTTATTGTATCGACATCAACACAGGCTTTAAGAATGGATATAAGACCAGAAGTGACGCAAGTACACGCATGACTGCCTACCAGATAGAGGACGTTGCTTTATCTCTTGAATACGTCAAACAGTATACGAAAAGCCATACAGGATTGAGCAGCCAGCACGCCTACCTTTTAAGACAGCTTGTAGTCTGGCAGAGATTGAGCGTCCATCTTGGGTGGAGCTGTGACAATGTACGAGCTTCCTATGATGAAATCTCAAAATCCGTGCAAGATGAAGTATTCGCCGGAGCGAAAGCCTTTGTAAGAGAAAATAAAGGACGCTATGACTGTTACGGTTATATCTACACTGGTGAGGGGCAGGATTTAGGACAGTTTTTCGCAGAGCTGGCTGTCGGCAATGGCAAGATTCAGAAATCTTCCAGTAATACCACAGTCACAAACGGGAATGACTGCTATTCTCTCTCTGGTGCGACTTATGGTGTCTATTCTGATAAAGGCTGCACGAAATCTGTTGCCACACTTACGACAAATGCCAATGGTAATACGGACACTGTGGAATTAAGAGCTGCGACATACTATGTGAAAGAAACGAAAGCTCCAAAGGGATTCCAGTTAGATAAGAACGTCTATACTATGACGGTCAAGGTTAATGAAACTACGACTTTAAAAGTCAGCGACAAACCAAAAGTCACTGACACTTTGGTTGAGCTTTTCAAGATTGATATGGAAATTTCCAAAGCTACGCCACAGGGTAACGCTTCTTTAGAGGGTGCGGAGTTCGTCTGGAAGTATTATGACGGTTACTATACAAAAGACAATCTTCCATCAGAACCAACACGCACATGGACGACAAAGACAATCGCTGAAAAAGACAGCAACAATGAAGTCCATTACATCACAAGATTAGCCGATTCCTACAAGGTATTGGGTGACAGCTTCTATACACAGAATGGTACTATCTGCTTGCCGCTTGGTACTATCACTGTAGAAGAAAAGACAGCTCCAAACGGTTACTTATTGGAGGGTGCTTATATGCAGGCTGCCGGAAGTTCTGAACAGATAAAAGGTGTCTATGTGGCACAGATTACAGAAGATGGTGAGCTTGCAGCGTTAAGCGGCAGCAACCAGTATTCCGTATTAGACAAGGTTATCCGTGGCGGTGTCAAAATCCAGAAACGTGACCTTGAAACCAAAGATACAAAAGCACAAGGCGGTGCGACTTTGAAAGATACTGCCTTTGAAATCATTTCCTTAAATGATAACGCTGTCTTGGTAGATGGCAAGTTATACAACAAGAATGAAGTTGTCAAAACAATCCATACTGGCGTTGACGGTATCGCTACAACTGCCGCCGATACATTACCATACGGAAAATACCGTATTGAGGAAAGCAACGCCCCAGAGGGATATTTGACGGACGGTGCAAAACCGATTGAATTTGAAATCACAGAAGATGGAAAAATCGTGGATTTAACAGATGAAGCACATTCCATCTACAACCAGATTAAGCGTGGAGATATTGAGGGTGTAAAAATCGGTGCTGGCACTCACAAGCGACTTGCGAATGTTCCCTTTAGGATCACAAGCAAGACGACTGGTGAGAGCCATATCATTGTGACAGACGCAAACGGTCAGTTTTCCACTTCCTCTGATTGGGTATCTCATAAGCAGAATACCAACGCCGGAAAGACCAGTGAGGACGGTATCTGGTTCGGTACTTCCACACCAGACGACAGCAAAGGTGCATTGCTCTATGATACTTACACAATCGAAGAATTACGCTGCGATTCCAACAAGGGAATGACGCTAATTCCGGCATTTGATGTAGTGGTGTCAAGAAATAAAGTAGTCGTGGATTTAGGTACGCTTACAGATGAATACGAGCCAGAAATCACTATCCATACGACTGCCACAGATAAGGTGACAGGTGAAAAATCAATCGTTGCTGGAAAGAACGTGACTATCGTTGATACTGTGACTTTAGATGGTTTGACAAAAGGTACAAAATATCAGTTGAAAGGCTGGCAAATGGTGAAATCTGAAAACGCACAGCTTTTGATTGACGGTAAACCTGTGGAAAGTAATTACACATTCACTGCGAAAAAATCAGAAATGGAAGTTGAGGTTTCCTATACGTTCAATGCTTCTGCTCTTGGAGGCAAAGACCTTGTGACATTTGAGGAATTGTACGATTTATCCAATCCAGACGAGCCTATCAAGGTGGCTGAACACAAGGACATTGAGGACGAGGGGCAAACCGTGACGATTGAAGAACGTGTGATTGAAATTCATACCAATGCTACCGACAAAGTGACAGGTGAAAAAATGATTGTTGCTGGTAAAGAGGTAACTGTCATTGATACAGTCACTTTAGATGGTTTGGAAAAAGGTACAACCTATCAACTCAAAGGCTGGCAGATGGTGAAGTCTGAAAACGCACAGCTTTTGATTGACGGTAAACCTGTAGAAAGTGACTATACCTTTACTGCAAAAGATTCTAGCATGGAAGTCCAGATTGCTTTTACATTCAATGCCAGTGAGCTTGCAGGAAAAGACCTAGTAACATTCGAGGAATTATACGATTTATCCAATCCAGATGAGCCTACAAAGGTGGCAAAACACAAGGACATTGAGGACGAAGGGCAAACGGTGACGATTACGGAACGTATTATCACTATGCACACAACCGCCACAGACAAGGTAACAGGTGAAAAGACGATTAAAGCAGACAACAAAGTAACGATTGTCGATACGGTTACTTTAGACGGTTTGGAAAAAGGCGTGAAATATACTCTTAAAGGTTGGGAAATGGTGAAGTCTGAAAATGCAGAACTTCTAGTGAAAGGTAAGCGTGTAGAAAATGACCTTACCTTTACTGCCGAGGATTCTAAAATGGAGGTTCAGATTGAATTTATATTCAATGCTTCGGAGCTTGGCGGCAAAGAGCTTGTGACCTTTGAAGAATTATATGACGTAACCAATCCAGACAATCCTATCAAAGTAGCTGAACATAAGGACATCAAGGACGAGGGGCAGACGGTAACTATCAAAGAGAAGCCAGAATCCCCTACGACACCAGAAAAACCTAGCACACCAACAAAGACAAGCGATTCACCAAAAACAGGTGATAATACGCCATTTGTCGCATTATTCGCTATGATGGGAATTTCTGCTGCTGGTCTTATCTTTGCCGGATATAAGAGATTCCGCAGAGTAAAGAAATCTGACTGATACGGGAGGTAACAGCTTATGAAAGCAACAACCCGTTCACCGCCTATGATGGAAACGTCAGTCTGTGGCTGACATTATATCTAACTTCTGCTTGATTACGATTTATCTTTTTGAATGGGGATTGTCAAGGGCGCTTTCAGCACAACGCTTGCCCTTGATAATTCACAGGCAGACAGATATTATCCCGATAGCAGAATGACACTATATAGCAAATCAATCAAAATCAAAAAGAAAAGAGGTAAACAATTTATGGAATTAAAACACGTTATCCCAAACATGGAAAAGACATTCGGGAACTTAGAGTTTGCAGGTGAGAATAAGGTGGAACAGCGTAGGATCAACGGACGTATGACGGTTGTTTCCCGCAGCTTCAACCTTTATTCGGACGTACAGAGGGCAGATGATATTATCGTGGTGCTGCCTGCTTCTGCTGGTGAGAAGAATTTTGAATCAGAGGAAAAAGTAAAACTTATCAATCCCAAAATCACCGCAGAGGGTTACAAAATCGGCACTAGAGGATTCACAAACTATATCCTGTCAGCAGACGATATGGTGAAAGCGTAAGGAGGTAGAAACATTATGAGATTAGCAAACGGAATCATTATTGATAAGGAAAAAACATTCGGAGTATTGAAATTCTCGGCGTTGCGTCGCGAGATACATATGCAGAATGAGGACGGTACGGTTTCTGAAGAAATCAAGGAACGTACTTACGATTTGAAATGTAAAGAACAGGGGCGCATGATACAGGTAAGTATTCCAGCTTCTGTTCCGTTAAAGGAATTTGACTACAACGCAGAGGTGGAAATCATCAATCCTGTGGCTGATACGGTGGCAACCGCTACATTTCAAGGCGCAGACGTTGACTGGTATATCAAGGCAGATGATATTGTGTTAAAGGGTAAAATAAATCAAATGGCAACTAATAATATACTACCAAAAAATAAATAGTATAGATAAAAATTATCTGATATAATCATTTATAGAAAGTGGGTGATTATATGAGTAAAAAAGCAAAAAGTTTTGAAGAATTTTATTCTAAAAATAAAGATGATATTTTGGATATTGATATTGTAGCTGATTATGCAGAGTCCCATGATGGGGATACTACACCATTTGATAAAGATATGTTTTGTCCAGAATGTAAACAAGCAGAATTGAGTTTTGTTCATAAAACTTCTAAACGTCGTGCTCATTTAAGAAGAATTAAAAGCTCAAATCATAAAGATGGCTGTTCATATAACTATGAATATGCTTCCAAAAAGACAGTCAAAAAATATGTAGATTCTTTAAATTATGAGGAAATACAAGATAAGTTAAATTCAATTATGAATATGTTATGCCGAAAACATAATACAAAAAAGACAACCAGTAATGATAATGAGGATTTAACGAAAAAAAGAAAGAATCCTATGCTTATCCCAGAACGAAAAGATTGCGAAACTGTTTTAAGAGCATTGCAACGAAAAAGACTTAATGGCTGGATTGACGAATCAGATGGTGAAGATTTTTGCGTATTCTATGGCAAAGTAAAATTAAAAGTTATAGAAAAAGAAAAAAATAGCGATGACCCAAAAAAGACTTATAAATATTACCTACTACAAATATATACCCAAAATAAAAAAGGCGAATGGAAATTCAGAACAAGTTTATATCGAGGTAATATGCGAGATTTAGTAAATGAAGAAGTAATGTATAATATTGTAATGATTGGACACTTGGATTTTCAATTTAAGCCATTTACAATCAAATTAGCAAATAAAAACGCTATCAAATATCGTGAAGCATAGTTATAGAGCAGTAGATTCTACAGAATTTACTGCTTTTTCTATATCCAAAGGAATGTTTATGAATTTACTGAAATATAAAGGAAAACATATTCGAGTCAGTGACAAATCATTGGTTTTTCGTTTCTCGGCTGGTTCACTGTTCCTGCTGTTCCTTGCGGTGATTATGCTGCTGAACCTAAAGTCAATCCTCACTACGGACTGGAAATCGGTCAGTTTTCTACAAGATGGCAACGTCCATTTAGTAGTCACACCATATAGGATAGTGACTATTGTTGTGGCGGCTCTGGTCTGTGTGCTGGCTGCCCTTTTCTATCGCAGATTCCAGTATGACAGAGTGAAGCAGCTCTTTCACCGTCAAAAGCTGGCTCGTATGCTGCTGGAAAATGGCTGGTATGAATCAGAATCCACACAGGACAGCGGCTTTTTCAAGGATTTGCCAGCCACTACCAAAAAAGAGAAAATCACCTATTTTCCTAAAGTGTATTACCGTATGGAGCATGGACTTTTATATATCCGTACAGAAATCACATTGGGGAAATATCAAGAGCAGCTTTTACACTTGGAAAAGAAACTGGAAACAGGCTTGTACTGTGAGCTGGTTTCCAAAGAGCTGAAAGACAGCTATGTGGAATATGTGCTGCTCTATGATACGATTGCGAACAGAATCACTATCAATGAGGTACAGGCTGAACATGGCAGCTTGCGTCTAATGAAAAATGTCTGGTGGGAGTATGACAAGCTCCCCCATATGCTAATTGCTGGCGGCACTGGTGGTGGTAAAACCTACTTTATCCTTACTATCATTGAAGCTCTGCTCCGCAGCAATGCGGTCATGTATATTTTAGACCCAAAGAACGCCGACCTTGCGGATTTGTCCGTTGTCATGTCGGAAGTCTGGTACAAGAAAGACGATATAACCGCCTGTATTGACAGGTTCTATGACGGTATGATGGCAAGAAGTGAAGCAATGAAGCTCATGGAGAATTACAGGACAGGTGAAAACTATGCCTATTTAGGACTATCGCCCCACTTCCTTATCTTTGATGAATATGTGGCGTTCATGGAAATGCTCACCACAAAGGAAAATGCTGCTGTCCTTAACAAGCTGAAACAGATAGTCATGCTCGGACGACAGGCAGGATATTTTCTCATTCTCGCCTGTCAGCGTCCAGACGCAAAGTATCTCGGTGATGGAATCCGTGACCAGTTCAATTTCCGTGTGGCTCTTGGGCGTATGTCGGAGCTTGGATACAGTATGATGTTCGGTGAAGTAGACAAGGACTTTTTCTTGAAGCAGATTAAGGGGCGTGGCTATGTTGATACAGGAAACAGTGTCATATCTGAGTTTTACACTCCCCTTGTACCAAAAGGACACGACTTCCTAAAAGAGATAGGGAGATTATCACAAAACAGGCAGGACGGACAGGCGGCGTGCAGCGCGAAAGCCGCAGGTACGGACTAGCCTGTGTTGGGGTGGCGTGAGCCGCCCCAACCATCTGCCCCCGTTATCTAACAGGGGGGCACAAATTATCTGGAAACAGTCAATTACATATCGAAAAATCCTTGAAAACAGAGGACTTTTCAAACATTCAAGGGAGTGTGACAAAATCGGTAACTGTCACATTCCTTTTTCGATTGGAGGGATTGAAACTGAATGATACCGACTGGATAAATGATTTTAAGGAAAAACGGACGCAGTACGGCGTTTCCCAGAATCGTCTTGCGGTCATGGCTGGTGTCAGTCGTGAGTATGTCAGCAGGATTGAATCTGGAAAAGTAGCCTTGACAGAAGAAATCAAGGGGAAATTCACGGACGCTCTGGAAAAGCTGAATCCAGACAATCCGCTGGAAATGGTCTTCGATTACGTCAGAATCCGATTTCCCACACAGGACGTTAAGCACGTGGTTGAGGATATTCTCAAATTAAGGCTTGATGTGATGATACATGAGGATTTCGGGTTCTACTCCTATGCGAAACATTATGTCTTGGGTGATGTGTTCGTGCTGACTTCGCCCGATAAAGAAAAAGGCACATTGCTAGAGCTGAAAGGCAAAGGCTGTCGGCAGATGGAAAGCTACCTGCTGGCACAGCATAGGAGCTGGTATGACTTTCTCATGGACGCTCTGGTGGAGGGAGGTGTGATGAAACGTCTTGACCTTGCCATCAACGATATGACAGGAATCTTGGATATTCCAGAGCTGACAGAGAA
The DNA here is from genome assembly GCA_000433535.1 of Dorea sp. CAG:317. Taxonomy (GTDB): domain Bacteria; phylum Bacillota; class Clostridia; order Lachnospirales; family Lachnospiraceae; genus Dorea_D. Next base: position 1,113 of record FR892652.1, on the reverse strand, counting down.
ATGCAACCATGAAGAATGTATTTCCGTATTCCGCAGCTTCAAGAGCTACCGCAGCGGTGAGCTGGTGAGAAGCAATGAACAGGACAGATACGGAATGGGAAATACGCTTTATATCGGTTCGCTCAAATCGGAGGTTTATTTCTGTATCTATGAAAAGGATTATGAACAGTACGCAAAGTATGACATAGCCATTGAAGATACGAAAATCAAGAACCGTTTTGAAATCCGGCTGAAAAATGAGCGAGCCTATTATGCGGTGCGTGACCTGCTGACTTACCATGACGCAGAGCGTACCGCTTTTGACATTATCAACCGTTATATGCGGTTCGCTGACAGGGAGGTGGAGAAAAGACGCAGCGAATGGCAGACCAATGAGAAATGGGCGTACTTTATCGGCTCTGATCGTGGGCGTTTGAAACTGACGACCAAACCAGAGCCTTATACGCTTACAAGGACGCTCAACTGGATAAGCAGGCAGGTGGCTCCCACTTGGAAAGTCTTAGAGAAGATTGACAGTAAAAATGGCACGACTTATCTCAAAGACATTTTAGACAATGCGAAGCTCACGGAGCGTCACAAAAAGCTGATTGAACAGCAGACAACCTCTACGGAGGAAATGATTACAGAAACGGAGGAATGACAACATGAAGCATATCTTATTTGATTTATTCCTGTTCTCACTTGGGGCAGGATTCGGTGTGATTACCATGTGTCTTATACAGGCAGGAGCAGCCGCAGACAAAGAAATTGGAATGATGGAAAGGAGCAGGAAATAATGAATTTCGGACAGAACTTATACAACTGGTTTTTATCTAACGCACAGAGCTTGGTACTCATGGCAATCGCTGTTATCGGCGTGTATCTCGGATTCAAGCGTGAGTTTTCCAAACTGATTGGATTCTTGGTGATTGCCTTAATCGCTGTCGGCTTGGTGTTCAATGCTTCCGGCGTGAAAGACGTACTGTTGCAGTTATTCAATAAGATTATCGGGGCGTAATGCTCCGATAGTCCTAAGGTGAAAAACAAAAGATTGTATATCATCTATATTAGTGCTAAAATCATATGCAAATATAGATTTACTGGAGGAATTATTTAGTGGGAATAAACATTGGT
>FR892651.1 GCA_000433535.1 Dorea sp. CAG:317 | reverse complement strand
CACATCGGTGTGTATGCCAGCAAAACAGATGAGCACATGGTCAAAGCAGACCATCCAAAAGCATTACTGCATGGAAGTTTGGTATCACCATCTCTTGGAGCTGCGATCATCAATGGAAAGTATGTGAATGCAGTTCCTCTCTATCGGTTAGAGCAGGAATTCCAGCGTTATGGCCTGCAGATCACAAGGCAGAACATGGCAAACTGGTGCATACGTTTGGCAGAGGAATATCTATCGATCCTTTATGATCATCTTCATGAAGAATTGTATTTCTATCATGTGATCCAGGCAGACGAGACGCCGGTGCTTGTAAACCATGACGGACGCAAAGCCGGAAGCAAAAGCTGGATGTGGGTATACCGTTCTGGTCATCTGTATCAAGACCGGCAGATTGTCCTGTATGAATACCAGCAGACAAGAAATGCATCCCATCCACGGGAATTCCTGAAAGGATACGATGGCATCTGTGTAACAGATGGTTATCAGGTCTACCATACTTTAGAAAAAGAATTGGAAGAACTGACCATTGCTGGATGCTGGGTGCACTGTCGCCGCAGATTTGATGAAGCTTTGAAGCTGATTCCCAAACCATCCCAAAAGGAATCCAATGCATTTCTGCTGATGAAACAGATTCAGGCAATCTATCGGGAAGAAGGGAAATTGAATGACCTTTCTTCTGATGAACGACTGAAACAGCGACAGGCGGTTATCAAACCTCTTGTGGATGCTTTTTTTGCGTACCTGAAAACCATAAATGTGTCCAAAAAGGACAAATTTGGTGATGCCGTTAGATATGCACGAAATCAGGAAAAATATCTCCGGGTATTTCTTACAGACGGAGATGTTCCGATTGATAATAATGCATCCGAAAGGGCAATCCGAGGTTTTTGTATTGGAAAGAAGAATTGGCAGATGATCGATACGATTCATGGAGCCAAATCTTCCGCAATTATTTACAGTATTGTAGAAACTGCAAAAGCCAATAATCTGAAACCTTTTGATTATGTGCAGCATCTCTTGGAAGAGATTCCGAAACACATGAATGATAAGGACTGTTCTTTTCTGGAAGATCTTCTGCCCTGGTCAGAAAAACTTCCGGCAGGGATTCGCAAAGCTTAAATATCGGTGGCTGCAAAGCAGCCGCCTAAAAATGTCAAGGTACTCGCTATTTT
>FR892650.1 GCA_000433535.1 Dorea sp. CAG:317 | reverse complement strand
AGCAAGGACCTTTGTACAAGGATTGCACGTGAAGAGTGGGGATTTGACGGAGTTATCATGTCTGACTGGAATACAACAGTACCGGAGGATGGAAGTATTCCGTGGGTTTGTGTGGCAGCAGGAAATGATATTATTATGCCGGGGAATCCGGATGATGATAAAAACATTCGTGATGCGTATAAAGAAGGAAAACTTACAGAAAAAGAAATCCGTCTTTGTGCAAACAGAATCCTGAAACTGATTCGAAGATTAAGCTGATTATGTCAATTTGTGGTATAAAACAGAAGCCGTTGTCGTAAAATGTGGTAAGAAAATCAGACGGATATATTTTCCAAAGATTTGTCGTAAAAATGTGGTCAAATCAAGAAAATCGAGTGCGAAAGAGAATGTTACGCCATGCACAGCTCGGGAAAGAATTCCCTCGCTGTAGGGCTGTCGTCCTATACATTTCCATGAAAAAGCCCTCTTTATCAAGTAAGCTTGATAAAGAGGGCTTTTCACGTAAATATGCATGGCTCGTAGCGTTCGCAAATTTTTTGCAAAAAATTAGCACTCTACTCTTGACAGTGCTAATTATAGGTGCTATAGTACAAATAGAACAAAGGAAGAGGAAAAGAATTCCGAATCCTGAGGTTCCAAACACAACACTTCGGATTGCTTCGATAGTGCTAAAATATAGTTTTCATATTTATGAAAGGAGATATGACTTATGTTAAGACCTAGTATTTTTGGAGAGAACTTATTTGATGATTTCATGGATGGTTTCCGTTTCCCGGAATTCCCGGAATTTGCAGACGTAGATAAGGTTTTGTACGGAAAACACGGTAAGAACATGATGAAGACGGATGTCAAGGAGCTGGACAATGGATTTGAAGTAGACATTGATCTTCCGGGCTTCAAGAAAGATGAGATCCGGTTACAGCTTGAGAATGGATACCTCACCGTCAATGCTGCCAAAGGGCTTGACAAAGATGAACAGGATAAGAAGGGCAGATATGTAAGACGTGAGCGCTATGCCGGAAGTATGAGCAGAAGCTTCTATGTCGGTGATCATGTAACGGAGAAAGATATCCATCCGAAGTATGAGAACGGAATTTTAAGATTCTCTGTTCCGAAGGAAGAGAAGAAACCAATTGAAGAGAAGAAACATTATATCTCCATTGAAGGATAATCTTTCAGGGAATGACGTATACCCCGCAGGTAGATCCTGCGGGGTATTTTGAAATTATGTGAATAATAGGAGGTGGACATATGGGCGTTGTGAGAGATTATTATGAGATTCTCGGTGTAGACCGCTCGGCAGATGAGCAGACTATTAAAAGGGCTTATCGGAAGCTTGCGAAGAAATATCATCCTGACACCAATAAGGGGAATGCTATGGCAGAAGAAAAATTTAAGGAGGCAACAGAGGCGTATGCGGTTTTAAGTGATCCGGAAAAGAGAAAAGAATATGACCAATTCGGACATGAGAATTCGGACGGAAGCTATCGGGAGTATCATTTTGAGGAAGAAGATCTGGATGAAATACTGAGAAGTATTTTTGGAGGAGCTTTTGGCAGGCATCCGATGCGGGAAAATGGCGCCGATCTTCACGCGGATCTTTCTATCAGTTTTGATGAGGCAGTATCCGGCTGCGAGAAGTTGGTGCATCTTACGGAAGCAAACGGAAGCAGAAAGTCTTTAAAAGTTAAGATTCCGGCGGGGATTGATACCGGTAAAATAATCCGACTGCGTGGAAAAGGAATGCCGGGAAGCGCAGGTGGATATGACGGAGATCTGCTCCTGAAAGTTCAAGTTGGAACACAGTCGGGATTTGAAAGAAAAGAAATGGATGTATATACAAAAGCAATGATTCCGTTTACGACAGCCGTATTCGGAGGAGAGGTGATTGTCCCGACGCTTTATGGAAAAGTTCTGTGTACCATCCGTCCCGGAACACAGTCGGGGACAAAGATCCGGCTGCGGGGCAAAGGAATCGTATCGATGAATCATAAGAATATGTACGGGGATCAATATGTGACTGTGCAGATTGAGGTGCCAAAGAATCTGAATGCACAGGCAAAAGAAAAATTAAAAGAATACGAAGCGGCACTTCGCCACAATACAAATGGTCATGTGGCATAATTTTGTGATATAATAGTTGCGGAATAAATGAAATAGTAAAAGGTGATAAGATTGAAATCCGTAACAAAGAAAAATAAATATGAAATTGATATGTGTAATGGTTCGCTGATGGATAAGCTGATTTCTTTTTCCCTTCCGCTTATGTTATCGGGGATTCTTCAGTTGTTGTTTAATGCAGTAGATATTATTGTAGTGGGGCGTTTTACCGGACGTCAGGCGTTGGCGGCGGTTGGCTCCACCACAGCGCTGATTAATACGTTTGTTAATTTGTTTATTGGTATCTCCCTCGGGGCAAATGTACTGGCAGCTCGCTTTTTTGCGGCAAAGAAAGAGCGGGAGATGTCGGAAACTGTGCATACAGCGATTGCATTTGCGTTAGTCAGCGGTATCGGCATGGCGTTTATAGGTGTCGCATTTGCAAGGACAGCGCTGGAACTTATGGGTACGCCGGACGATGTGATACAGTTGTCAGCTTTATATATGAGACTTTATTTTTGCGGTATGCCATTCTTTATGCTTTATAACTATGGAGCGGCAATTTTGCGTGCGATCGGTGATACGAAGAGACCGCTTTTGTTTCTTGTTATAGCAGGAGTTGCTAACGTGGCGCTGAATCTTCTCTTAGTCATTGTATTTCATCTCGGTGTGGCAGGAGTTGCGATCGGAACCATTATTTCTCAGATGATTTCCAGTATTTTGGTGCTCCGATGCTTGTGTAAGGCAGAGGCAAGCTATCGGCTTCACTTTTCCAAATTGTCCATTAAGGGTGTATATATGAAGCAGATTTTCAAAGTCGGAATTCCGGCAGGTATTCAGAGTACGGTTATTAATTTCTCGAATGTACTGCTTCAGTCATCGGTAAACTCGTTTGGTTCTACAGCAATGGCAGGATATACGGCGGCAAATAATATTTTCGGATTTTTGTATGCGTCCGCAAATTCTATCACACAGGCATGTATGAGCTTCACCAGTCAGAATTATGGAGCGGGAAAATGGAAGCGGATCGACCGGGTGGTAGTCGATTGTATGGCGTTGACCGTTGTGATTATGCTTGCGTTGGGTGGCGGCGCTTATGTATTTGGTCACCAGCTTTTGGGTATCTACACCTCTGACGCGGAAGTAATCGCATGTGGAATGGAAATCCTTCTCTATACAACCGTCACTTATTTTCTGTGCGGACTTATGGATCTCTTCCCCGGAGCTATGCGAGGGATGGGCTATTCTCTTGTTCCGATGATTATATCGATCATTGGAACGGTAGGGCTTCGAATTGTATGGATCTTCTGGGTGTTCCCGAAGAACCGTTCGCTGGATGTATTGTTCATTTCCTATCCGGCATCGTGGATTCTTACAATTCTCATGCAGCTTGCCTGCTTCTGGTTTGTAAGAAAGAAAGTGTTCAGGAAATTAAGATCAGAATACAAGCCCAGATAAGGAATCCGGGCAACGAAACTACAAAATATAATTGTAAAAAGAGGGAGAAGTAAATGAAAATTACGTATCTTAGGCATAGTGGATTTCTCGTGGAAATGACACAGGTGTGGCTGTTGTTTGACTATTATAGAGGAGAGATCCCGGCATTTCCAAAAGGAAAGAAGGGTTATGTCTTTGTCAGCCATCGGCATATTGATCATTTTAATAAAGAAATCTTTAACTTCTTAAAGAAACAGAATAATATCACATTTATACTTTCGGATGATATATGGAAGAAGCGTATACCGGAAGAGTCGAAAGAACAAACGTTGCTGATGAAGCCGGAGGAAGAACGTTCTGTGGATGATATTTGCATCCACACATTGCGTTCTACAGATGAAGGTGTCGCATTTCTTGTTTTGGCGGAGGGAAAGACAATTTATCATGCAGGGGATTTAAATGACTGGTATTGGAAAGAAGAGTCAGAAGACTGGAATCAGGAGATGTCTGAAAAGTTTCAAAAATATATAGAGCCTCTTCGGGACCGGAAGATTGATGCGGCATTCATTCCGCTTGACCCAAGACAGGAGGAATATTATACTTTAGGCATGGATTATTTTCTGGAGCTTGCAAAGCCGGAAAAAGTCTATCCGATGCATTTTTGGAGAAAGCCGGAGATTATAGAGCGTTGGTTGGAAGAACACCCGCAGTCGAAGGATCGTGACCGGATTGTTCGGATTACGGAAGAGGGAGAAATGTTCGAACAATAGACAACGACAGGGAAAGGATGGAGAGAAAAGCTATGAATTTTCAATTTGCACATTACAATTACAATGTAAAAAATCTGGAACAATCAATGAAGTTTTATGAAGAAGCACTCGGATTAAAAGAGGTGCGTCGAAAAGAAGCAGAAGACGGAAGCTTTATACTTGTCTATCTGGGAGATGGGAAAACCGGATTTCAGTTAGAGCTTACATGGCTGCGTGATTGGGAAAAGGATCATTATGATCTGGGAGACAATGAGATTCACCTTGCATTTACAACGGACAATATGGAAGCATCACATCAAAAGCATGAAGAAATGGGATGTATCTGCTATGAAAATCCGCAAATGGGAATTTATTTTATTAACGATCCTGATGGATATTGGTTGGAGATTGTACCGGAGAAATAGAAAATTAAAGGTAAGATTCAAATAAGAGTAAAACCGGCACTATAGTTGCATGAAGCATAGCATACAACTATAGCGCCGGTTTGTTAATTTTAAAAGAACATTAGAAAGAAAAATATTTCTGACTATTCGTATCTTTCATCAATTACACGTTTTGATTTCTTTTCGCTTCTCGGAAGGAGTCCCAGCTCAACAACTTTGACAAGCGGAGTAAAACCAATGCGGCGCTTGACGGTTACAGCAATTCTCTTTGCTAAATCTAAGAAATCGACACTTCCATTTGTCTCTACATAAATACGCATCGTATCCTTTCCGTCCAGATGGGAGATTCGGATCTGGTATTCGCTGGATACTTCCGGGAAGTCTTTGAGTATTTCCTCAATCTGGCTTGGGAATACGTTGACACCCTTGATCTTCATCATATCGTCGGTTCGTCCCATTATGACATCCAGACGGGGATATTTGCTTCCACATGCACATTCGCCCGGAAGAATGCGGGAAAGGTCATGTGTACGGTATCTGATCAGAGGAGCGCCTTCTTTCACAAGGGTGGTGATAACTACTTCACCAAGTTCACCGTCCGGCAATGGCTTTAAGGTGACAGGATCGATAATCTCGATATAGATGTAATCGTCCCAGTAGTGCATACCGTTATCTTCTTTGCAACTGATTCCGATACCCGGACCATAGATTTCTGTCAGACCGTAAATGTCGTAGAGCTCTATTCCCAGCTCTTCGGAAATACGCTTTCTCATTTTTTCGCCCCAGCGCTCAGAACCAATTACACCTTTTTTAAGATGGATCTGATCCTGAATTCCCCGCTTTTCAATCTCTTCTGCCAGAAGAAGTGCATAAGAAGAGGTAGAGCAAAGAACGGTAGATTTCATGTCCAGCATCATTTGCAGCTGTTTGTCAGTATTACCCGGTCCCATGGGGATGACCATAGCTCCGAGCTTCTCGGCACCATTTTGAAAGCCGATTCCGGCAGTCCAAAGTCCATACCCGGGGGTGATCTGAATGCGGTCCAGATTCGTAATCCCTGCCATTTCATAACAACGCTTAAACATGACAGCCCAGTCTTCTACATCCTTGGCAGTATACGGGATGATGACCGGAAGACCGGTTGTTCCGGAGGAAGAATGAATCCGGACGATTTTTTCTTCCGGCGCGGTCATAAGTCCAAGTGGATAGGCCTCCCGGAGATCATTTTTCTCTGAAAAAGGCAGCTTTGTAAAATCTTCCGGGGAAGACACGCCAGAGATACCGGCATCTTCTAATTTCTTTCCATAGAAACTTTCTGCAGACACCAGTGCCTGTATTTGTTTGTTAACTTGTTCCAATTGTGTCGCTGTAATCTGCATACGTTTTCGTCCTTTCTGTTTTGTCTGGTCTTATTATTTTATTGATATATGTTACATTATTGACATATGTTGGATGAAAGCGGGTCGCTCTGCTGTGACTGAAAATAGTGCAAAGCCCGATAATTAAGATCATGGAACTTTTCGGGCAGCCGGTCTTTGATCGCCTCCCGGAGTTCTTCCTCTGTAAGCCCCAGTGCTCCGCCGGAGATTGCTGCGCCGAGCAGGAGGATATTCAACACTTTTGAAGATCCTAGTTCGTGACACGCTTTTTCGCTATCTACAACAAGAAGGTTGCTGACAACTTTCTTTAGATATAAAATCATTTCTTTTCCGTTGTAATCGGCTCCGGAAAGAGTAGAAGTTACAGGCATAATTGCGTGACTGCTGACAATGACCTGCCCATGTTCTTTCAGATAGGGAAGCATTCGCACTGCCTCGGCAGGCTCAAATCCTATGATGATGTCTGCGGTTCCTTTTGCGATCATGGGAGAGTGGAGATGTTCTCCAAGCCGGATGTGGCTGAAGACACTTCCGCCTCGTTGTGCCATGCCGATGGTTTCCGCACTCATAACAGAGATCCCTTTTTTCATAGCGGCAGCGGCAATTAACTTAGAAGCAAGAACCGTTCCCTGACCTCCGACGCCGCATAATACGATATTTTTATTCATGCCGGTCACCTCCCGTAGTTTGTATAGCTCCCGTAGGACATAGCTGTGCGCATAAAGTACAGCCGGTACACAAAGAAGCATCTATGGTAACTTTATTGTTTTGGATCACCAGTGCGGGACAGCCTAATTCGCGGATACATTTCTTACAGGAAATGCAGGATTCTTCCTCTACGAATAGAGGAGCCTCCGGTTTGTCGATGGCGATACAGGGAGATTTGAATATGATTGCCTTTACACCCGGAAGATCTGCGGTACACTTTACACAGGAAACAGCTGCTTTGTGGTCGAGAGGATTGACGGTTTCTACAGTTGTTATCCCAATACCGCGAAGAACTGCTTCTATATTAATCTTTTGGACAAGTTCTCCCATCATAGTACGTCCGGTGCCGGGGTGTGGCTGATGTCCGGTCATAGCAGTTGTAGAATTGTCTAAGATAATCAAAGTCATATTTGCCTGATTGTAGACGGCGTTGATGACTCCGGTGATTGCCGAGGCAAAGAACGTAGAATCTCCGACAAATGCAAAACAAGAAGTATCCGGTTCGATATGTCCGATTCCCTGGGCAATACCAAGTCCGGCACCCATACACAGGCAGGTATCTACCATATCAAGGGGCATTGCGTTGCCAAGGGTATAGCATCCGATATCACCGCAGAAAATAGTTTTTCTCCCCTTCATGGCAGCCTTTACCGCGTAGAAAGAAGCGCGGTGCGGGCATCCGGCACAGAGAACCGGAGGGCGGATAGGAAGTGTGGGAGGCGCAACAAAGCTCGTGTCTTCGCAAGCTGATACCGCTTCGGCCCGGCAGGCACTGATACCAAGATAATCGGAAATGTTCTGGTATACACTGTCTCGGGTATTCTCTCCGGCGTTGGCTGTATGTCCGGTCAGTTTACCGTATATTTTCACCGGAAGATGATATTTTCCACAGAGGTAAGTAAGTTCACGTTCCAGAACAGGATCAAGCTCTTCTATGCAGAGCACCTCATCCAGCCCCTCTAAAAATTCTACTGCCAGCTTCTCTGGAAAAGGATGTGGGGTGGCAACTTTGAGAAGCCGAGTCATCCCCAGAGTTTCCAAAGTCTCTAAAGCATAAGTAAAACTGATTCCCGAAGCCGCGATACCTTTTCGAGAGGTTCTGTTTTTTTCTCCTGCAGGGTAAATTTTATTCCTTGAGTAGTTCGAAAATACCTCTGATAGTGCTGCGTTACGTGCTTCAATTTTCTTATGATTCTGATAAGAAAGGCGTGGGAAGATGACCCAGCGGCTGGAATCTTTGACAAATCCTTCCGCTGTATGAGAGGTGTATTCCTCCTCATCCTTAATTTCAATAGAAGCGTACCCGTGACAAACTCTGGTGGTTGGGCGGAAAAATACCGGAGTTCCATATTCTTCTGAATATTCAAAAGCTTCTTGAATCATTTCATAAGCTTCCTGTGCAGATGTTGGATCAAAACAAGGAAGCTTGGAAAATGCAGCGAAGTGTCTCGTATCTTGCTCTGTCTGTGAGGAGATCGGTCCCGGATCGTCGGCAACGAGAACAACCATGCCGCCCTTGATTCCTACATACTCAAGGCTCATCAGCGGATCGGATGCAACATTTAAGCCAACCTGTTTCATTGTAACCAGACTTCTTGCTCCGGTATAAGAGGCTCCGGCGGCGACCTCAAGGGCAGCCTTCTCATTGACAGACCATTCCACGTAGATGTCTTCCGAACGATGTTTAGCTGCGGTTTCAAGCACTTCTGAGGAAGGTGTGCCGGGGTAACCGGCTATCAGATTTACTCCGGCGGCGATGGCGCCAAGAGCGATTGCTTCATTTCCCATCAAAAATTCTTTGTGCATAATGATTCCTCTCTTTTCTGATTTACTACGCTAAAGTATAACATATTAAAAAGCAGATGTAAATGAATACAAAAAAATTAGCACTCAACGCTTGACAGTGCTAACAACAAGTGTTATATTTCTGGTAGAACAATGAAAACAAATAGACTCTGATGTCAAAAGGAGGCGTTAGAATGAATATTAATAAATTTACACAGAAATCATTGCAGGCAGTGCAGGACTGTGAAAAAACAGCAATGGAATATGGAAACCAGCAGATTGAGCAGGAGCATTTGCTTTATGCCTTGTTAACACAGGATGACAGTCTGATCTTGAAATTAATGGAGAAGATGGGATTTGACAAGAATCTGGTCGTGAACCGTGTGGAGGAAGCAATCAGCAAACGCCCGAAGGTGCAGGGCGGACAGCAATACGTAGGGCAGGATCTTAATAATGCTTTGATTCACGCAGAGGATGAGGCGGCACAGATGGGAGATGAATATGTCTCTGTGGAACATCTCTTCCTGTCAATGATGAAGTACGCAAGCAAAGAAATGAAAGCGTTGTTCCGGGAACTTGGAATTACACGGGATGGATTTCTTCAGGCATTGTCTACAGTAAGAGGCAATCAGAGAGTGACCAGTGATAACCCGGAAGCCACTTATGACACATTAAATAAATACGGTTCTGATCTTGTAGAACGTGCAAGAGACCAGAAGCTTGACCCGGTTATCGGAAGAGACGCAGAGATTCGTAATCTGGTTCGCATTTTGTCCAGAAAGACGAAGAACAACCCGGTGCTCATTGGTGAGCCGGGAGTTGGTAAAACAGCAGTAGTAGAAGGTCTGGCGCAGCGGATCGTCCGCGGTGATGTGCCGGAAGGGTTGAAAGATAAGACAGTATTTTCCCTTGATATGGGCGCACTGGTAGCCGGAGCGAAATATCGCGGCGAGTTTGAAGAGCGATTGAAAGCAGTGCTGGAAGAAGTGAAAAACAGTGACGGTAAGATTATTCTCTTTATCGATGAGCTGCATACAATTGTAGGTGCAGGCAAGAGTGACGGCGCAATGGATGCCGGAAATATGTTAAAGCCAATGCTTGCCCGTGGGGAACTTCACTGTATCGGTGCAACTACGCTTGACGAGTACCGCCAGTATATTGAGAAAGATGCGGCGCTGGAACGGCGTTTCCAGCCGGTTCTCGTAGATGAGCCTACCGTAGAAGATGCCATTTCTATTCTTCGTGGATTAAAGGAACGCTATGAAGTCTTCCACGGCGTGAAGATTACCGACGGAGCACTTGTGGCAGCGGCAACATTATCTGACCGTTATATTTCCGATCGTTTTCTTCCGGATAAAGCGATTGACCTCGTGGATGAGGCGTGTGCATTGATTAAAACAGAATTGGATTCTATGCCGGCAGAGTTGGATGAGCTTCGCCGGAAGATCATGCAGCTTGAGATCGAAGAAGCTGCGCTTAAGAAGGAAAATGACCGTCTAAGTCAGGATCGTCTCGTGCATTTGCAGCAGGAGCTTGCCGAACTGAGAGAAGACTTTGCCGGCAAGAAAGCACAGTGGGATAATGAGAAGGTCGGTGTTGAGAAAGTCCAGAAGCTGCGTGAAGAGATTGAACAGGTAAATAAAGAGATTGAGAGAGCGCAGCATTCATATGATCTTGAAAGAGCCGCAGAGCTTCAGTATGGTAAGCTTCCGCAGTTGCAGAAACAATTGGAAAACGAAGAGGCAAAGGGAAAGGATGAAGACCGTTCTCTTGTGCATGAAAGCGTGACAGATGAAGAAATTGCAAGAATCGTGTCCCGCTGGACCGGAATTCCGGTTGCCAAGTTAAATGAGAGTGAGAGAAGCAAGACGCTGCATCTTGCAGATGAATTGCACAAGCGTGTAATCGGGCAGGATGAAGGTGTAGAGCTTGTGACAGAGGCAATTATCCGTTCCAAAGCAGGAATCAAAGATCCGACAAAACCAATCGGTTCCTTCCTGTTCCTTGGACCTACCGGTGTCGGTAAGACAGAGCTTGCCAAAGCGTTGGCGGAAAGCCTGTTTGATGATGAAAATAATATGATTCGTATCGACATGAGTGAGTATATGGAGAAATATTCCGTGTCCCGTCTTATTGGAGCGCCTCCGGGATATGTAGGTTATGATGAAGGAGGTCAGCTTACCGAAGCAGTGAGAAGAAAACCGTATTCCGTGGTGCTTTTTGATGAGATCGAGAAAGCGCATCCAGATGTATTTAACGTATTATTGCAGGTTCTGGATGATGGACGTATCACCGATTCACAGGGGCGTACTGTAGACTTTAAGAATACGATCTTGATCATGACATCCAACATTGGCTCTGCCTGTCTTCTGGACGGTATGGACGAAAATGGAAATATCAGCGAAGAGAGCCAACAGGCGGTGATGAATGATCTTCGTGCACATTTCAGACCGGAATTTTTGAACCGTCTGGATGAAATGATTATGTTCCGTCCATTGACGAAAGAAAATATTTATGACATTATTGACTTGTTAGTAGCGGATGTCAATAAACGTCTTGCGGACAAGGAGCTTTCCATTGAGCTTACCGAAGCGGCAAAAAATCAGATCGTGGAAGGCGGATATGATCCGAATTACGGAGCAAGACCGCTGAAGCGTTATCTGCAGAAACATGTGGAGACGCTGGCTGCGAAGTTAATGCTTCAAGGAGATATCGGTGCAGGCGAGAAGATTATTATTGACAGTGAAGACGGAATTTTAAGGGCAAGGAGTCAGGCATAGTGTCCATCATTTTTCATATCGATGTCAATTCTGCGTATCTTAGCTGGAGCGCAGTGGAACAACTGAAAAACGGCGCAGAGACAGACCTTCGAGAGATACCTGCGATCATTGGCGGAGACCAGAAGTCCCGCCATGGGGTCGTGCTTGCCAAGTCTGTCCCTGCGAAAAAATATGGCATTCGCACAGGAGAACCGGTGGCGAATGCCTTTCGTAAATGTCCGAATCTTGTATCTGTACCGCCGGATCATAAGATGTATTCCAGATATAGTCATGCGCTTATGGATTTTTTGAAAACGTATACGCCGGATATTGAACAGGTAAGTGTGGATGAGTGTTACATGGATTTTACAGGGATTGTGAATCAGTTTGTTTCTCCGGTGGAAGGAGCAATGGAGATTAAGAACGAGGTGTACCGGCGGTTTGGATTTACGGTAAATGTAGGAATATCCAGCAATAAGCTGTTGGCGAAGATGGCTTCGGACTTTGAGAAACCGAATAAAGTCCACACACTGTTTCCGGAGGAAATACAAGTGAAAATGTGGCCGCTTCCTATTGGGGAACTGTATATGGCAGGGCGTTCCAGCGTGGCGACACTTGAAAAAATGGAGATTCGCACGATCGGAGATCTGGCGCAGATGGATGTAAGACTGGTCGAGCTTCATTTAAAAAGCCACGGACGGAAATTATGGGAATTCGCTAACGGGATTGATGGCTCCCAGGTGGAAGCGGAACGCGCGGAGGCAAAAGGAATCGGTAATTCCACAACTCTTGCACAGGATGTGGTGACAGAAGAAGAGGCGTCGAATGTGCTGTATCGTCTGGCGGAAAGTGTCGGGGCGAGACTTAGAAAAGCAGGGCAGCGTGCCGGGATGTTGAGCGTGGAGATCAAATACTACAACTTTGAGACTTGTTCCCATCAAAAACAGTTATTTCAAGATACGAACAGCGACCGTGTGATTCACAGTACAGCGATGGAATTGTTCCGTGAACTGTGGAATGGAGAACCGATCAGACTTCTCGGAATCCGAAGCTCGAAGCTATCCGATGAAGGAGAACCGCAGCAGCTTAGTATTTTTGATATTCAGATTCAAAAGAAGAAAAAGAAACTTCCGACAAGAAAGCAGGAGCAGCTTGATAAGGCGCTGGATCAGATCCGTAAGCGCTACGGTGAATCATCAGTGGTGCGGGGAAGCTCGTTATCTTCTTTGCAGTCTTCGCTTTTGAGAAATCAAGGAGAGGGAAAAGAAGAAAAAAGCGAAGAAAAAACGAAGAAAAAAAGAACCTAAAAAGAACCTAAAAAGATAAAAATGTGGATTGACATTTTTGCGGAAGAAGTCTATAATATTTCACGTAAAAGAGCAATTGCGAATTATATTTTTATAATTTGCCGTTGCTCTTTTTTGTGTTTGCGCGCCATGGGCGCGCTCT
>FR892649.1 GCA_000433535.1 Dorea sp. CAG:317 | reverse complement strand
GAAATTTTAATTAAATTTCCCTCCTACTCGATATAAAAAAGACTGGGGTTTGTTAAAGATAAAGAAGTTTAATGGAAGCATAACGGAAAATAATAGAAGGGAAAATAGAAAAATGAAAAAGAATAAACAGATAATAAATAAAAAAATATAAAATTTATAAAAAATAAGTAGACAAATAATAAAGAGACTGCTATTATTATATCCATAAACAGACCGCGGTTTCTAATTGGATTTATTTCATGCACAAGGAGGGAAGCTTATGAAATATACAGAGATATGTAATGCTGTTTGGATGTTTCTCTGGGTAGGTGTATTACTTTTGGCTGTGATTCTTCAATGCCTTATTTTTATGAAACGTGCGTGGAAGCATGCCGTGGAATTAGGATTATCTCCAGCTCAGATTAAGAAAGGTCTTACAACCGGAATTTCTATTAGTATCATGCCAACGTTACCTGTTTTACTGGTATTGTTATCCTTGATGCCATTACTTGGGATTCCGCTGCCGTGGTTACGTCTTTCGATTATAGGTTCAGCATATTATGAAACTTATGCAGCGACTACTGCCTTGGAATGTGTGGGCGAAACATTCCAAGTAGGTGGATACAGTGTAGACGGTTGGATAGCAGCTGCATGGGTAATGACAATCGGTGGAAGTGCGTGTGTGCTTTGGTCTTCTTTAGCAATAAAACCGATTTCGATGATTTATGAAAAAGCTGAAAAAATAGATATGAAATTAGTGCTTTCTATCGGAAGTGGGTGTATGGCAGGAATTATGGCATATGTATCGGTATCTTATGGTTTTAGTGCCATGTCTACCAAGGGAGTTGTTTTTTGTATTAGTTTTGCGGTAGGTGCATTATTGGTATACTTGTATAATAAGAAGCCAAAGTTCAAGAAACTGTCTGACTATGTAATGACGATCAGCATGGTAGTTGCGATGGTTGCTGCATGTTTTATTTTTTAGAAAGAGAGGGTGTTGCTTATGAAGTCAAAGGGATATCACAGTTGGATACATAAATTCGGAATCCTCTCGAGTCTTTTTTTATTTGTTGCTATGACGGCGTTTCCAATTGTAGCAAGTATAATTTATGATGTGTGGCCGGATTTTAAACAGTTATGGCCGGGATTTGTAGCAGTAATATTATTTATGGCTCCGTATTGGCCGGGAGAAACCATTGGATATATGTCAGTTATGGGACCGGGAGCGCTTTATATGTCCTATATTACGGGAAATGTTACGAATCTTAGAATGCCGGCAACGGTGGGAACCATCAATTCGTTAGGAATAAAACCTAATACAGATGAATGTCACACGATGGCGATTATTGCATGTGGTGCGTCTATTATTACTACGGTTGTGATCGTTGCTCTGGGTGTTGTGATTGCTGCGCCACTTGCGCCGGTCTTAGAATCACCGGCTTTAAAACCAGCCTTTGATTATGTGGTTCCGGCATTGTTTGGAGGACTTGTTGCGCAAACAATCTTAAAAGGTAAAAAGCAATTTTTGTATTACTTAATTCCACTGGCAGTATGTTTATATTTTTGCTATTTTACATCCGTGGATGGAGCATATTATATGCTAATTGCAATTATAGTATCTGTAGTCGTTTATTTAATTGATTATAAGAATACAAAGAAAAAAGAATCTGCATAGTAACAAATGGAAAGGAGAAGCTTATGGATAAATTTAAATACATTATTTGTGGTAAGTTATATAATGGAATTGATGCAGAATTTAAAGAAGGATATAAGATTCTTGTAAAAAATGATAAAATAGAAGCGGTAGGGCGAGATATTCCTCAACCAGAATATGCAGAAGTTATTGATCTTTCTGATGCAACTGTTACACCGGGAATGATTGATGCACATATGCACATGGATTATTTTGACTGGCATACAATCCGTGAGGAAGTTTATACAACGTCGGAAGAAGCTAAAACATTGGCAATTGTTAGGACTGCTAAAAAAGCTCTTTCCAGAGGTTTTACAACTGTACGACATACCGGAGGAATCAATTCCAATGGTTTTGGGGTATTGGATGTAAAAAGAGCAATAGAAAAGGGGTATATTACAGGATGTAGAATTGTGGCTGCGCCGAGATTTTTATGTACTGCTGGAAGTCATGGAGATTTATCGCAAGGATTTGCCAGAAATCCAGAACTATCTAATATCACACAAAATATTAGATTGTCTCTTGGATCAGGAAAAGATTTCTTTGTAAATGCTGTCCGTGAAGAAATTAAATATGGGGCAGATTTTATAAAAATCATGGCGACGGGAGGTTTTTTTACACCATATGATAATCCTTCACAGCAACAGTTAAATGATGATGAAATGAAAGCAATCATGGATACTGCACATGAATGGGGAAAGACAGTAACAGCACATGTATATAGTCCAGACCATATGCAAAAGCTCGTAAAATACGGTATTGATGGAATGGAACATTGTTCGCTGTTGGATGAAGAAACTGCACAAATGATTATTGATAACAATGTATATATTGTGCCAACATTCTGTCCATATGAAGAAGCAGTTCATTATGATCCGGTGAAGATTCAGACAAAACAAAAAGAGTATAGAGAAAAACTTGAATATTATAAAGATGCGCTTCAGGCGGGGCGTGAAGTGATTAAAAATTGTAAATGTAAACTGGGTTATGGAACAGATTTTGTTGCTACACATCAGAACTTTGAAAGTGGATATGAATTTAAAGCGTGGATGGAAAGTGGAATGGGAACGTTCCGGACTTTACATGCAGCAACAAAAGTAAATTCTGAGATTTTACAGCTTGATGATAAAATCGGTACTTTAGAACCGGGTAAATTAGCGGATATTTCAGCATGGAAGAGAGATCTTATGACAGATCCGTATGCTCTGTTAGATTGTGCATTTGTTATGAAGGAAGGAATTATTTACGAGACAGAAAAATGTGAGGATATGGAAGAAGAGTAGGTGCTTGCTATCTCCAAGGGCATTTTATATAATAGAAACATAAAAAATAGAAATGAGAAGTGCCAATGAAGATTATTATTTCACCAGCTAAAAAAATGAAGGTAAATACAGATACACTGGAAGTGCGTGCGCTTCCGGTGTATTTGCATGAAGCAGAATATTTGCAGAAGCATCTGTCAGAACTATCTTATGAGGAATTGAAAAGTTTGTGGAAGTGCAACGACCAGATTGCCCAGATTAATTATGAGAGATTGCAGAAGATGAATCTTCGGATGAAGCTTACTCCTGCACTGCTGTCATACGAAGGGATTCAATATCAATATATGGCTCCGGCGGTGCTGGAAGACGGTCAGTGGGGATATGTACAGGAGCACGTGTGTATTTTGTCAGGGTTTTATGGTGTTGTTCGTCCACTTGACGGAGTGACTCCCTATCGATTGGAAATGCAGACCAAAGTAAGCCTTCCGAATGTGAAGAATCTGTATGAATATTGGGGAGATAAAATATACAGAGAGGTGTCTGAAGATACAGAAGTGATTGTAAATCTGGCATCTAAGGAATATAGTAAATGTATCGAGAAATATTTGACGCCGGATATCAATTATATTACGTGTGTGTTCGGAGAGTACAAAGGGGATAAAGTGATTGAAAAGGGGACTTATGCTAAGATGGCGCGAGGCGAAATGGTTCGTTTTCTGGCGGAACATAAAGCAGAAAAACCGGAAGAAATGAAGAGATTTTGCCGATTGGGATTTCGGTATTCAGAAAAAGAGTCTACAGAAGACCGGTATGTATTTCTGAAAGATCAGGGAGGAGGTAAAAAATGAAAGAGCTTACGAAGCTAATTGCAGATGATATGAAGCCGGCGTTGGGGGTAACAGAGCCAGGAGCGATTGCATATGCGACAGCAAAGGCGAAAAGCTACGTGGAAGGTGAAGTGGAGCAGGTTCGTGTAGCGCTGAATAGCGGAATGTACAAAAATGCATTTACCTGCGGAATACCAAATAGTAGGGAAGTAGGGAATGTCTTTGCGGCAGCGTTAGGCGTTGTAGCAGGAAATGATAAGAAAGGTCTGGAGGCCTTGGCAGATGTATGCCCGGAAGATAACGATACGGCGAAGAGATTGATAGAAGAGGGAAAAGTCCGGGTAGAATTAAGCGGAATTACCAGTCGGATCTTCATTGAAGCATTTGTAAAAACAACGAACGGGGAAGCGACAGTAACGATTCGAGATTCGCATACTAATATTGTCAAGATTGTGGTAAATGGAGAGCTTCTTTTTGATAAAGAGGTTAAAGAGGAGAAAACAGAAGAAAAACAAGAAAAAAATAAAACGCATGCTATACATAAATATACGTTGGAACAATTGGTGGAATATGTTGAGACAGAAGAGATAGAAGACCTTTTGTTTATACGAGAAGCATATAAAACAAATTTAGAATTGTTTGAAGAAGGTCTGAAAAATCCAAAAACCACATTTGCCAGATATTTGTTGGAAAAAAACGGGGGCGATGTTATTTCTTCAAATGAGCAGGCAACAGCTTCGTTATTGTGTAATGCGGCAATTGAGGCGAGAGTGATTGGTCTTGATAAACCGGCCATGAGTATTACCGGTTCCGGCGCCCATGGAATTATTGCAACAATGCCGTTATATGCGGCTTACAAGGTAAATGGTTATTGTGAGGAGAAGCTCCTGCGAGCTACGGCGCTTAGTTATCTTGTGTGTATGTATATTAAGGAGTATTCCGGGAAATTATCAGCGTTCTGCGGATGCGCGATTGCAGCGGGGACAGGGATGGCGTGTGCACTTGTGTATTTGAGAGGCGGAACAACAGAAATGATGAAGCATACGATCAATAATATGGCAAGCAGTATTACCGGAATGATCTGTGATGGCGGAAATCAAGGATGTACCATGAAAGGAATTGCAGCGGTAGATGCAGCATATCAGTCTGTTGACTTTGCCATGCATGGAATTTATATTCAGGATGTTCATGGAATCAATGGAAATACAGCCGAAGAGACAATGAGAAATATGGGACTGATCGCTTCGCCTGGAATGGTAGAGACAGAAGGGACTATCGTAAAGATTTTTGAAGATAAATTAAAAAAATAAAAGCCCTATAAAAGGGAGGATGCCGGGTAACCGCCTAGTGCGGTTCCCGGCATATATTATGAAAAAGTTTATTCAAAATAGTATTTACTATGCGTCATCATTTCTTCTTTTTGATGATTTTAGTATACGTGACATCTATGAAGAAATGATGTGCTATAAATGAAAGAATTTTGAAAGATAAATGAACAAATTGTGAACATCCACTTTCTTATTTCCGATAGGCAAATGCCGGGAGTCCATCCTTCATTGGCACAGTAACATTTCCCTGAATCAATGGTGCTGCATAGGCAATAAAGTCATCACTGATGTCAGAACCATTTTCGGTGATCCACTGAGCAGGAACCGGTTTTTCTTTGTTGCAAATGTTGTTGACATCTGCAGTTCCGTAAGATAATTCATATGGGTGGTTGTAATGTCTGTTAAATGTGATCATTTTACCGGTTTCGCCTTTGAGGGCAGCCTGTACACCATATGCACCGGCGTTAACAGCTTCTGTCAGGTCAGTGTCGGACAGCATAGCACTGGAACAACGCTGGCAGACATTAAGCTCAATAGAACGTACTTTTACACCGACTTTTTCTTTGACAAGATTTTCCAGATATTTTCCGGAACCGGTGAGCATCTTGTGACCGAAAGTATCCACTCCAACGTCGCTTGCGTATTCACAGATAAAGGTTCCTTTTCCGTCATTGATTCCCTCGGAGATACATACTACAAGGTTTGGTGTTGTCTCAAGACTTTTTTGCACTTTGGCAATAAAATCATCCTGATCAAAAGCAACTTCCGGGAGATAGATCAGCACCGGATTGTCTCCTTCGAATTTGCGGGCGAGAACGCTGGCAGCAGTGAGCCATCCGGCATGGCGTCCCATGATCTCAACAATAGTTACAGATTTCTTATTGTCGTAGACAGAAGCGTCAAGCGCAATTTCCCGTACAGTAGAAGCCACATATTTGGCAGCACTTCCGTATCCTGGTGTATGATCTGTTTCTACAAGGTCGTTATCGATGGTTTTTGGAATGCCGATAAAGCGGATATCGCTGTCAATTCCAGCGGCATAGCGGGATAATTTGCTTACAGTATCCATAGAATCATTTCCGCCGATATAGAAGAAGTATCCAATATTTTTTTCCTCCATTTTCTGAAATAAAAGAGGGTATACCGGATCTGACAGATCTTCCGGCAGTTTGTAACGGCATGAGCCAAGATAGGCTCCCGGCGTTGTTCTAACGAATTCAAGCTCTCCGTTGTCAGAAAGGGTGCCCATATCCATAATCTGATCGTTTAAGAATCCTTCAATTCCATTGATCATGCCGTAGACATGGTCAATTTTGTCCTGATGTTTCAGTCCTTCTGATGTTACTCCATATAAACTTCCGTTGATAACGGCGGTAGGTCCGCCGGATTGTCCAACAATGATATTTTTCATGTATGATTCCTCCAATCTTGTGATACTTAATACTATATCGGAAAACCGACAATTTTACAACGTTCCGGCAGGGATTTGCAAAGTATTTACAAAGAAAGTGGTTGGAAAATGGAAGAGAATGATTTATACTTATAAGAGTTTTTTAGAAAGTTTTGAACGAGGAGGAAATTTATATGAAATATATATCCTTTGCTATTCCTTGTTATAATTCGCAGGAATATATGGCAAAAGCAATCGAGAGTATTCTTGTTGGCGGCGAAGATGTAGAAATTATTATCGTAAATGATGGCTCCAAGGATCATACATCAGAGATTGCCCATGAATATAGAGAAAAATATCCTGAGATTATAAAAGTGGTAGATAAAGAGAATGGCGGACATGGAGATGCGGTGAATGCCGGATTGAATCATGCGTCCGGACGTTATTTCAAAGTGGTAGATAGTGATGACTGGGTGGACGAAGAAGCTCTTCGCGCCATCTTAGATCTTTTGCATCAATTTGAAGAAGAAGGAACACAGATTGACATGTTGATTTCCAACTATGTATATGAAAAAACAGGCGCTTCTCGTAAGAAATGTATTCATTACCGAAATGTGCTCCCGCAGGGAGAAGTTTTTCGATGGGACGATATCGGACGTTTCCATTTAGATCAATATATACTGATGCATTCTGTAATCTATCGGACAGAAATGTTAAAGTTAAGTCAGATGGTGCTGCCAAAGCATACTTTCTATGTGGATAATATTTATGTGTATTATCCGCTGCCGTATGTCCGGAAGATTTATTATCTGGATGTAGATTTTTATCGCTATTTTATTGGACGTGACGACCAGTCGGTCAATGAAAAAAATATGATTGCCAGAGTAGATCAACAGATCTTTGTGACAAAATCTATGATTAAAATGTATCAGATGAAGGATATTTCCAGCAAGAAACTTAGAAATTATATGATCAATTATCTGGCAATTATGATGACAGTGTCTTCCATCATATGTATTCGTTCGAAAAAAGAGGAAAATCTGGAAAAGAAAAAAGAGTTGTGGAAGTATTTAAAGAAAAAAGATATGCGTACGTTTCTTAAGATACGATATGGTATCCTTGGACAGACTATGAATATTCCGGGAAAATCCGGACGCAAGATTTCTTCTCTTGCATACAGCGTGGCAAGAAGGATTGTGGGCTTTAATTAAAGATAGGGTTCGTGAAATAATGAAATAAAAAGTAAAGATATATAAATTGCATAAAGAATTTTATGAAAGACATTGATGATATATAAGAAAAAAGATATAATTATATCAATGAAATGATATATCCATAAGACGACAGGAAAGGATGAAGAAAATGATTATTAAGGCTTCAGCAACACTTCGGAATGATTATGCTTCTATTTCTAATCTTGCGAAAAAAACAAGTGAACCGATTTATATAACAAAAAATGGGGAGGGCGACGGAGTATTTATGAGTATCGATGCTTTTGAGAAAAGAGAGCAGGCATTAGAACTTCGTGCAAAAATCATGCAGGCAGAAGAGGAACGGTTAAGCGGAGCAAAGACAAGAAGTATTTCCGAAGCAAGGAAGGAATTAAGAGAACGTGCAGGGACAATATAAAGTAGAGCTTCTTCCTACAGCATGGGAAGATTTGAAAAAAATTGAAGATTATTATCTGCTTCAATTTGGCGTGGAATCTGCTATGAAAGTTACAGAACAGATTTTGGACAGTATTGAGCGATTAGAGAGTTTTCCGGACTCCGGTTCTCTGACACCGGATAGATGGTTGAATAAACAGGGGTATCGAATGCTCATATCTGAAAGGTATGTTTCTATATATCGGCAGAGAGGAAACACCGTTTATGTGTATCATATTGCAGACACACAGACAGAGTATACAAAGTTGTTTTCATGATGGCAAAGAGGTAGTAAGATGAAAATATGTCCGAATTGTAACATGGAGTTGCCGGATGAAGCACATTATTGTCCAAGGTGTATGTTTCAATATGAGAAACAGGAAATACAGATAAAAGACACTCATAAAAAATATATTTTATTGTGGGTAATTGGAAGTGTTTTGATTATTGGAATGTTGATTACGATTCCGCTGGTAAAGCTTGCAATACAAAGTCGTGTAAATAAGAATCACTTAGATAAATCAGAGATTCAAAATATCATTAATGAAAATTTCAGAACAGGTGAGAATATTATTTATGATTCTGAAGTGGAATATGATTTAAGGGATGTGCTTGGAAGTGAGCTTATTGACATGAAGTCAACATTAGGCGAAGAAACGGATGAAATGTATCGTGAAAATGGAATGGATATCTATACATTTGGAATGTTGACTGTTGCAGTAAATCAAGAAGCAGCTATACAGGATGTCCTAATTGATTATACAGTGGAAGAAAATAAAAAGGAATATGGAATTTACGGGATTGATGGAACAACGGATATCGGAAACGTAAAGGAAATGTTGGGGACACCGGATCAAGAGTATGAAAATGAACTCTGCTATCGATTCGACAGAGAGTTCAGTCCGGGATTAAATATTACGTTTTCTGATGAAGGTATTGTGGAAACGCTGGAGTATTATTATGTGCAATAATTACAGGGTATCTTCATTTTCAGCATATAGAAGCTCATTAATCTGATAAATGGAAAACTGATGATTTTTGCCCCAAATAAGCAGGCTGTCACGCTTCTGTTTTGGATATAAAGGAGCAAATCCTGCATATTTTAAAAGTGCCTGTGTTTCGTCGAGAGAAAGGTTCATTCCAAAGGAAATGGAAATCAGCTTGTCGCGGGAAGGGATACGTTTTCCAGAAAAAATCTGATATCCATAAATTTCATTGAGTTCAGAATTTTTAATGACCGTTGATTTTTTCAGAGATTTCTCTTCTAACAGTTGGTTCAGATAGTCACAAACAGCAGAATCAATCAAATAATCCTGTTCGTTGTTTATGTATTCTTTGACAGACGAACATTGATTTAGTGCGTCCATCAGTTCATCAGTTGGTTTTTTAATCATCTTTATCACCTCGTAGAGAGTATATCATGGGAAAATCAGGTTGGCAATGGGAGAAAGTTATGTATCAGTGGCTGCTAGAGAACTTGAAAAAGTATTATATTTTTGTGAAAGTATTAAAGAAAAAAGAGAGCAGGGAAGTGCTTTTGTATAGGCATAAGCAATTGGGGAATTATGTGGTAGTTAAGAAACTAAGAGGGATTTATCCTGCTTATGAAAGATTGGTAGGTGTGAAGCAAGAACACCTGCCGTTAATTTATGAAGCGTGCCATATTGAAGAAGAAACGATGATTCTGGAAGAATTTATACCGGGGATTACGATTGCAGAACGATTGGAACAGGAAACATTATCAGAAAGTTATGTAAAGGAAATCATAAGTCAGGTATGTGACGGATTGTATGCGATGCACTTGAATCAAATTATTCACAGAGATATTAAACCGGAAAATATTATAGTCATGAAAAACAGAGAAGTGAAGATTATTGATTTTGATGCTGCGAAAATTTATAAAATGTATTCACAAAAAGATACGAGAACGGTGGGGACAATCGGTTATGCTGCACCGGAACAGTACGGAGAGGCTCAATCGGATGCAAGAACGGATATTTACGGACTTGGAATTATGATGAATGTCATGCTGACCGGAAAACACCCTGTGAATGAAATGGCAGCAGGAAAAATCGGAAATATCATAGAAAAATGTATCATGGTAAATCCAAGTAAACGTTATAGGGATGTAATGGAAGTGAAAGAAAAACTAAATAAACTTCGTTACTAAGCTGCGTGCATAGTACAAAAGAACTGCCTGTCATTATAATGATGATAGGCAGTTTTTCTGCTAGTTGGATGAATGGGAACGGGGGTAAGGTTTCTTTTCATCCGTCAGTCCGGAAAGATAGTCCATGCTTGTGTCAAGGGCGAGGGCTATTTTCCGGCATTGTTCAAAGGTATAGTAACGTTTGCCATTTTCTATCTTGGAGTAATCGCTTTGGTCTATACCAGTTAAATGTTGCATCTTGATTTGCGTGTAGCCACGTTCTTTGCGTAAGTCTTTTAAGCGTGACAATAGGTATTGCACCTCCTTTTTGTGGAGTGTTGAAATATAATTAAGTTATGTCACGATGACCTATTGACTATTAGGGTGTAATTGACCTGAAATGTAATGAGGATGAGAGAGATACGAAGGAGGAAGGTTTTATGGATAACTTAATGAAAGAAGAAAGAGAAATTTTCAAGGGCGCTGCAAATATGCAGTATCAAAAAGGTCCGGCAAGTGTATTGGGATATAACAAAGGAGGACATTTGACACTGACGAATCAAAGGCTGATTTTTATAGCGCATGCTATGAATATAGGTCAAAAAGAATATTATATTCCATTGAGTGAGATTAAATATGCACAAAATGGTTTTCACATTTTAACACCGACTCCCAATATGATAAAAATTGAATGTAATAATGGAGAAATGTATAAATTTGTTGTAAAAGGTAAAGAAAAAGAAACATGGAAAAAATTGATTATGCAGTATGCGTTAGAAGTAAAACAAAAGAAGACGGTAGAATTAAATGATAATGTGTCAGTAAAATTTTGTAGTAATTGTGGGAATGAAATTTTGACGAATACAAAATTTTGTGGGAATTGTGGAACACAGATACAACAATAGATAGAAGTAACTAAGGAGAAGTAAGAATGGGGAAAATATGTTTAAAGTGTGGCAATGAATTAAATGATAATGCGAAATTTTGCTCTATATGCGGAAATAGTTTGATACTTAATAATAGCAATCAAGACCAGATGGAAATGCAAAAAGAGGATGTGCTGAAGAAAGTAAAAAAAGGTGTAGGAGGATTCGTTAATACAATTAATGAGATGACAGGTCAGGAGGGAAATGTTGAAATTCGTTTAAAGGAATTAGTTAGTGGAGTATTAAAGAAACACTCCCTGGCGGAACGAGAAGAACTTTTCATTTGTGGAACGAAAAAAACAACTCCGAAAGAAAGTGAAATGGTTGCTGACTGGCCGAAACCTTGGTTGTTTTCAAGAGTTTTTCTGCTCTTTTCAATTGTATTTATAGGTCTTCTTATCGTAATAATGGAATTTGGAAATATGAATGGTATTCCGGGAGCTATGTTTGTTGGTGCGTTGGCAGTACCGTTTTCGCTTGTTGTTTTCTTTTGGGAAACGAATGTGCCAAGAAACATCAGTATTTTTGATGTTGTATCTACATTTTTTGTGGGTGGTGTTTTATCATTGATTTCAACACTATTGTTGTATGAGGTAGTAGGTGTTGGCGAATTAGATTATATTGGTGCAATTCTAGTTGGAATAGTGGAAGAGATAGGAAAAATCATAGTTGTTGGACATTATATCAAAAAGCAAAACACAAAATATATCTTGAATGGATTATTGTTGGGAGCCTGTGTCGGGGCAGGATTTGCAGTATTTGAGACTGCGGGGTACGCTTTTAATGGTCTGCTGTCTTCTCAGGATATTTCCTATATGATTGATATACTGTTCCTGCGTGCAGTTCTCTCGATAGGAGCACATACAGTGTGGACAGCGATAGCGGCAGTAGGACTTGTTTTGGCGAAAGGAGAGAATGAGTTTGATAATAATGATTATTATAAGCCCCAGTTTTTGAAATTTTTAATACTTGTAATTGTTATGCATGCCATTTGGGATATGCCAATTACGTTCGGAAGTTCTATACATTTGATACAGATATTATTGTGTATTATTGTGATTACTGTTGTTTTAATTTTACTTAGTTCAGGACTGAGACAGGTTTCGTTAATTGCAGATAAAGCGAGAAAAAATATAAGAGACTCCTTCCCAAATATGGCATACAATACAGATGAAAATGATATTAGGGGAGGGCAGAATGATGAGTAAATACTGTGAACAGTGCGGAACAGAATTAGAAGATAATGCAATGTTTTGTCCGGAGTGCGGAACGAAATGCCATAGTGAAAATGTTGAAGTGAAAGAACGATCGAAGGAAAATAAAAGTAAGAAAAAGATATTTTTAATAGGAATGGGTGTTCTCTTGTTGACTCTTTGTATTATTGGCAGTGTGACAGGATTCTTTTCCGGTTTCAAAAAAGGTTATGAGGAAACTGGAAATGGAAAGCCCATAAAATCGGTCTTAACAGAAGATGGAAAAGCATACAAGATGACAGTACAAGAATATTGTGATAGATTTAATGAACTGGCAAATGGCTCGTGGTGCAGCGGTGATGAAGAGATTTTGCGTATGGAAGTATATGAGGGAACGCTGGATTCATTACAGGAGGCAGCTGTATATGATTCAGAGGTAGAAGAATTGATTGCTCAAACTATGACGCCTCAAATGATACCTGGAACGACTTTGCTGGAGAGTGAAGATACAGATGAGCTTCCAAGCGGAGAAAATTATTTGAAATATACTTATACAAATCAGTATTCTTTTATTCCGGACAAGATTGGA
>FR892648.1:13559-35456 GCA_000433535.1 Dorea sp. CAG:317 | reverse complement strand
TTAGGAGGCGAGTGCTCTATCCAGCTGAGCTATGACGACACATGCCGCAACCCCTTGATTTTACTGGGTTTCTGGGATTTTTCCCTTCGGCCATATATAAGATTATCAACTCTTTTTCGAGTTGTCAATCTACAGATTTTTTTGATTTGGTAACATTAGAACATTTCCCAATTTGGGGAATGCTTTGTTGTCACCATTAGCATTTTTCAGAATAGATTCGAACTGAAAGTTGTTTTTCATTTTTTCCCTTTGGGGAATGCCTCGGCTTTCTCTTAGGAGGCGAATGCTCTATCCAGCTGAGCTATGCCGACATACGATTTTTGGCTTAAAATAAGGCTTTTCGGGCCTTTTTGCCTCGGACTCGTTAACCGATTTTTTTCTATTTTCAGCCGATATTTTTTTCGGCGAAAATGCTATTTGCGTCCTCTGTAGCACTTGGCTTTTCTAATCAAAATTCTCAGTACCGAATTTCCATCGACACCTGAGTACTTTTCAAAAGTTCTCAGTACAGGTCCCCCCTTAGGAGGCGAGTGCTCTATCCAGCTGAGCTACGAAGACATGTCCGATTTTTGGCTTAAAATAAGGCTTTCTGGCACTTTTCAAAGCTTCCGGATCGGTAACCGGTTATTCAATTATTCATGCTTTCTGGATGAATTGTAACATCCAACTTTCCTCGATACATTCGCCTTTGGTGGCAAGCTATATAACGCTTACTTTGACAGATTCGAACTATCGAGTTCTTTTTCCCATAGTTCAAAGGCGTCAGGCAAGCCCCTTCCTTAGGAGGGGTGTGTTATATCCATTTAACTATGGGAAGTTATTTTCATTTATTCAATACATAAGAAATAAAGAAGACATCGATTGATGTCTTCTCCATTATACTTTAATCATTCTTTATTGTCAAAGCCATTTTAGAAATTAATATAGCCCTGAAGCCATATATTTCCCTTGAATCTACGCCCTTCTTCCGGCTCTCCCATAGTATTGTTGACCGGAACACAGACATCAAATAACAGATCATTTACTTCCAGACTCATAATATATATTGCCTCTTTTGTGTATTCATTACACGTTTTTCGCACTTCTATGATTGTGCCTAAAATGGAATACAGATCACATTCTGCTCCATAGGGCATCATATAAGTATCTACAATACTGAACACGTCTTCTGTGATCAAACGTCTGGAAACTTTAGAATATGTATCAATATCATCAAGCGTCAGTCCCTGAATCGCTGCCGGGTCACCGTTTTTTGCGGCGATCAACAGTTCCATTCGGTTATTGCTCTGCTCTTTTTGCTTCTGCTCCTGTTTTTCATCTTTTCTTACAGGAAGAAGAATGGTTCCTTCGTTACACAATCCCGACAAAGTAATAGACGGAACCTTTTCCAGATAATCCACTTTGTCTATATTTTTAATGTAATCATCTGCATTTTGGACATGAAAAATAATATTGATGCCTACTTTTGCATCTTCACATACTCCGATATATGCTTCTCTGTCTATTCGTTTCTCCGCTGCAATTTCCGCATATGTTGTGATTCCGCTTCCGGCAAAATACGGATAGTAAAATTCTCGTTCAAATTGATCGTCATCATCTATCGTTCCCGCCAATGAAATTCCGATTCCTTCTGCGAATTCCTTTCGAAATTCGCAGTAAGCCACATCATCTTTTTCAGACACTACCACATATTGATTAAAATCGTGTTCTACCTGCGACAGAATCTCATTCCATTCTTTTTTTGACCTTATATTTCCAAATCCAATGGCTGTCAGATATTGGTGCATATTGATTTCCTCATTACTATTTTGGTTTGATTTCTGAAATTCCACCCATATATGGTCTTAACACTTCCGGAATTCTAACAGAACCATCTGCCTGAAGATTATTTTCCAAAAATGCGATCAACATTCTAGGTGGTGCAACAACTGTATTATTCAGTGTGTGCGCAAAGTATTTATTTCCGTCTGCTCCTTTTACACGGATTCCAAGACGTCTTGCCTGTGCATCTCCTAAGTTTGAGCAGCTTCCTACTTCAAAGTATTTCTTCTGTCTTGGAGACCATGCCTCAACGTCACAAGATTTTACCTTCAGATCTGCAAGGTCACCGGAGCAACATTCTAAGGTACGAACCGGAATATCAAGAGAACGGAACAAATCTACTGTATTTTTCCACAACTGATCGTACCAGTATTTGCTGTCTTCCGGTTTACATACAACGATCATTTCCTGTTTCTCAAACTGGTGAATACGGTATACTCCACGCTCTTCGATACCATGTGCTCCTTTTTCCTTACGGAAACATGGGGAATAGCTTGTTAATGTCTGCGGAAGATTTTCTTCCGGTGTCAGACTGTCGATAAATTTACCGATCATAGAGTGCTCACTTGTACCGATAAGATACAGATCTTCTCCTTCAATCTTGTACATCATAGAGTCCATCTCTGCAAAGCTCATAACTCCTGTTACAACATTACTTCTGATCATAAATGGTGGAATGCAGTAAGTAAATCCACGATCGATCATAAAGTCTCTTGCATAAGAAATTACAGAAGAATGAATTCTTGCAATATCTCCCATGAGATAATAGAAACCATTTCCTGCTACTTTTCCTGCACTTTCAAGATCAATTCCGTTAAAGGATTCCATGATTTCTGTGTGATAAGGGATCTCATACTCCGGAACTACCGGCTCACCGAATTTTTCAATCTCTACGTTTTCACTATCATCTTTTCCGATTGGCACAGAAGGATCAATGATGTTTGGAATTGTCATCATGATTTTTTTAATATTCGCTTCTACTTCTTTTTCTTCTGCTGATAATGATTCTACTCTATCTGCATTTACCTGAACTTTTTTCTTTAATTCTTCTGCTTCTTCTTTTTTGCCCTGTGCCATGCATGCACCGATTTCTTTGGAAATTTTATTTCTGTCCGCACGGAGCGCTTCTACTTCCTGTTTGATTTCTCTGTTTTTCTGATCCAGTTCTAAGACTTCGTCTACCAATGGAAGCTTCTCATCCTGAAACTTCTTCTTAATATTTTCCTTTACTACATCTGGGTTCATTCTCACAAATTTAATGTCTAACATCTTGCTTCCTCCTCATTTCCTATGTTTGTATTATCATTAATTTTGAGCTTCCGAAGTATATTCCTGGAAGATTGCCTTGTCCAGTGCCTCAGCTTCCTCCTCGGAAAGTTCTACATAGCTTTCACCTTTTACGATTTCCTTTACATATGTGTAGCAACCTTCTCTGCTGTGCATCGCATTGATGATCCATCCATTATCCCGGTTGTCAAGCATAGCAATTGCAAAACTGAGTTTTCCGCCCATTTCATTGAAAGCGTCATACTTTACGATACCAAGCTTCTGATAACTCTTCTCCATTCGACGATTAATCTCGCGAATATCAAGGCGGTTCTGTTTTACTACCTTTAAGACGGTATCAACTTCTGCATATTTTTCTTTCATGCTTTCTTCTAAAGTCTTTCCATCTTTGCCCTTCATAAACGTGTTATAGCTGCTTTTCAATCTATTGTACTTCATTGTAACACTTACATTTAACACAAACAATACAATAATCAAAAGAAACAGAAACAACAGGATAAATGCTGGATCTATTCCTATCGCACTCAAAATTTTACTTTCCATATTCTATTAATCATCCTTTCTAATGCTCATAATCATTTCGAACATTCGTTCGAGTTCATCATCTGAATAGTATTCAATCTCTATTTTACCTTTCCCGTTACCTTTTGAAGAGATGTTAACCTTTGTTCCCATCACTTCTTTCATACGATTTTCCAAATCTGTATAAACAAATTCATTCTCAACCTTTTTTTTCATCTTAGGTTTCTTCGGATTTTTGATTTCCTTTACCAGTTTTTCTGTCTCACGCACACTTAGCTTTTCATCAAATATTTTATTAGCAAGGTCGTATTGCTGTTCTTTATCATCGATAGCCAGAAGTGCTCTTGCATGTCCGGTAGAAATCATATCATCAACGATCATTTCCTGAACTCGTTCATCTAATTTAAGGAGCCGCATTGAATTTGTAACAGCAGTTCTGCTCTTAGATACTCTTTCAGCCACCTCATCCTGTTTCAGATTAAATTCCTCTAACAGTTTCTTAAATGCCATTGCTTCTTCAATTGGATTCAAGTTCTCACGCTGAATATTTTCGATTAATCCGATTTCAACGATTTCCTGCTCTGTATAATCTTTGATTATAACCGGAACCTCTTTCACTCCTGCCATTTTAGCAGCGCGCCATCTTCTTTCACCGGCAATTATTTCATAATAATCTTTTCTCTTTCTGACTAACAGCGGCTGAAGTACACCAAATTGCTTAATGGAGTCTGCCAGTTCCAACAATGCATCTTCTTCGAATTTTTTTCTTGGCTGATCTCGGTTTGGCTCAACCATATTAATTTTCATCATCTGTTCTCCGGATTTCATTTCCTCTGCTTTATTTTCGGATGATGTATTTGCTGCGGCTGTCTTTTTTGCTGAACTATTGTCTTTGATCAGACTATCTAATCCTTTACCTAATCCGCTCTTCTTTACCGCCATATTAATTACCTCCCGTTTTTTATCACTTATTCCTCATTCTCTTTATCTATTACTTCATCAGCTAATCTTAAATAGCTCTCAGCTCCTGCTGACTTTGGATCATACTTATTAATAGGTATTCCGTAACTTGGAGCTTCAGCTAGACGAATATTTCTCGGTATAATTGTCTTATAAATCGTCTGTTCCAGATTATCCTTTACATTTTCTACTACCTGCAGCGACAAATTTGTCCTTGCGTCATACATCGTGAAAACAACGCCTTCGATTGTAAGCTTTGGATTTAGTCTGTCTCTTACTAATTCCACAGTATGAATCAACTGACTTAATCCTTCCAGCGCATAATATTCACATTGAATTGGCACAAGAACAGAATCTGCAGTAGTCATTGCATTAATTGTCAACATACTTAATGACGGCGGACAATCAATAATTATAAAATCATAATTATCCTTAATTTTATCAATCTCATTTCTAACAATGTATTCTTTTTCTTCTACATCAAGAAGTTCTATTTCTGCTCCGGACAAATCAATATTTGTAGGAATAATATCAAGATTTTCTAACACATCCTTAATCAAGACTTCTTCCATTTTTGATTCACCGATAATCAAATTGTAAATTGTGTTTTCCACACTGTCCTTATCCACACCCAAACCACTGGTCATGTTACCTTGCGGGTCCATATCAACTGCAAGAACTTTTTTTCCTTTTTCAGCAAGACATGCAGACAAGTTAATAGCTGTAGTTGTTTTTCCAACTCCGCCTTTCTGATTGGCTATAGCTATAGTTCTTCCCATATTTAAATCACCTTTCTTTTTCGCTTAGAAATAGTATAACATTTTTAAAAGTATATATCCACTAAATGTTTCACGTGAAACATAAATTTTATATTTTTCATAAATGTTTCACGTGAAACATTTAATATTTGTCAGTATTTCTTCTTGAAGTGATTATATATATAACTTATTGAAAAAGTTATGACATTTTTTATCTTGTAATCGTTTTAATGTGATATAGTTTTCAAGTTTATTTCGTATTCCGCACATTTTTTTGTTTTATCTATATGAAATATATTTCATAAATGTTTCACGTGAAACATTATAAAAAACCTATTAGAAAAAAACAATATTGTATGTTTACTTCTAATAGGTTTTTATAATAGATTCTTTCTACAGTTATAATTATTTAAGTGGTTCTTTCGTTGGCATCCCTGCTTTTCGAGGATACTTTTTCTTTGTTTCTTTTATTTTATGGATTTTCACAAAGGATCTTCCTATGTCGGTCCCCGGAAGTTGAAATTTAACTACTTCTTCTACCTTTCCTCCTAGTATTGAAACCGCCTTTTCTGAACTTTTCAATTCTTCATCAATTTCTCCTGATTTATAAGGTACAAACAAACCATCCACCTTTACATAAGGGAGACAATATTCTGAAAGAGTTGCTAAATTTGCAACAGCTCTCGACACACAAATATCATACTGTTCTCTATATTCTGCCTGTTTTGCATAATCTTCTGCTCTTCCATGGATTGCCTTTATATCATTGAGTTCTAATAGGTCAATCACCTCATTTAAGAACTTAATTCTTTTATTTAATGAATCAAGGAGCGTTACTTTTAAATGCGGAAATGCTATTTTTAGTGGAATTCCGGGAAATCCTGCTCCGGTTCCCACATCAATCAATGTTTCAATTTTTTCCACATGAATAGCATTTACAATTGTTAAACTGTCAAGAAAATGCTTTTCAACCACTTCCTCATATTCTGTAATTGCAGTTAAGTTCATTACCTTATTCCACTCAACAAGAATATTGTAATACTGTTCAAATTGCTGTATCTGCTTATCATTTAAGACAATCGACAGTTCTTTTACTTTTTCTGTTAACACATTATTCATGGTTATTCTCCCGTGCCTCTTCTCTATTTTTATATCCACTGCTTAAATATACGAGCAGTACAGATATATCTGCCGGAGATACTCCTGATATTCTGGAAGCCTGACCGATAGAAGACGGTCTGTATTCTTTTAATTTCTGTACAGCTTCTAATCTTAAGCTCTTAACATCGTCATAATGAATATCATCCGGGATTTTTTTCTTTTCAAGTTTTTTAAATTGTTCTACTTGTTTTTCCTGTCTTGATATATATCCTTCGTATTTGATAGCTATATTGACCTGTTCAGCCACCTCTTCTTTTAATGTCTCCGGAAAGTTAGGTCTGTCATTATCCAGAGGTTCTACAATATCGTAGGATAGTTCAGGTCTTCGAATCAATTCTGTAAGTGTAATTCCTGATGTAAGCGGTGTACTTTCATGCTCTTCTAATAAACTTTGCACTTTTTCGTTGGCTCCGACGTGTACATGCTTCAGTCTTTCTATCTCACCGGCAATCAAGCGTTTCTTTTCTAATAGTCTCTTATATCGTTCTTTAGAAATCAGTCCTACTTCGTATCCTTTCTCCGTCAGTCTCTGATCCGCATTATCTTGTCTTAGAAGTAAGCGATACTCTGCTCTTGATGTCATCATTCGATATGGCTCATGGCTTTCTTTTGTCACAATATCATCAATCAGTACACCAATATAAGCTTCCGAACGATCAAGCGTAAATGCTTCTTTTCCTTGAAGCATTCTTGCAGCATTAATCCCTGCAATAATTCCCTGAGCTGCTGCTTCTTCGTAACCGGAACTTCCATTAAACTGACCTGCGCTGAAAAGCCCATGTATATCTTTGAATTCCAGAGATGGTTTTAATTGTCTTCCGTCAATACAATCATACTCGATCGCATAAGCATTACGAACAATTTTTACATTTTCAAGTCCTGGTACCGTCCGGTACATGGCATACTGCACGTCTTCCGGAAGAGAACTGGACATTCCGCCAATATACATTTCATTTGTTTCAAGCCCTTCCGGCTCAATAAACACTTGATGTCTGTTCTTGTCGGCAAATTTCACCACTTTATCTTCTATAGATGGACAATATCTTGGACCTGTTCCCTCAATCATACCGGAAAATAAAGGAGAACGATCCAGATTATTTCTTATGATTTCATGTGTTTTTTCATTTGTATAAGTAAGCCAACAGGATACTTGATCAATCTGCACGTCTTCCGGATTTGTCGTAAATGAAAATGGTACTACTCTCTCATCACCAAACTGTTCTTCCATTTTAGAAAAATCGACAGAATTACGATCGACTCTTGCCGGGGTTCCCGTCTTGAATCGATACATCTTTATTCCAAGCTCTTTCAGACAATCTGTAAGATAATTGGCAGCCTGTAATCCATTTGGACCCGTATTCATGCTTACGTCACCATAAATACACTTTGACTTTAGATAAGTACCAGTGCAAAGTATTACCGCGTTACATCGATAAATTATACCTGAATACACTTGCACGCCTGTTACTTTATTTTCTTCCGTCAAAATATTCGTAATCTCTGTCTGTTTGATTTCTATATTAGGTTCTGCCTCTAATACTTGTCTCATCGTGCGGCTATATCTGTTTTTATCTGCCTGTGCGCGAAGCGAATGAACCGCGGGACCTTTTGATTTATTTAACATTTTCGATTGGATAAATGTCTGATCAATAACCTTCCCCATCTCGCCGCCAAGAGCATCAATTTCTTTTACAAGATGCCCCTTCGAACTTCCACCGATATTCGGATTACATGGCATCAAAGCTATACTGTCAATACTGACAGTAAATACTAATGTCTTAAATCCCAGCCTTGCGCAGGCAAGAGCCGCTTCACATCCGGCGTGACCTGCCCCGATAACTGCTACATCATAATGATCTTTATTTTCCCATACAGAATTTGCTGAATATTTCATTGACTAAATCTTCTCCTATTGTTTCTCCGGTAATACTTCCAAGTGATTCATAAGCATCTAATAAATCGATAGAGTAGAAATCTTCCGGCATTCCGGCATCTATACTGTCATTTACCCTTGACAGAGCATGATATGCATCCTGAAGCGCTGTCTTGTGACGAATATTTGTTATATAGATTTCATCATTAAATGAAAGTTTTCCTGCAAAAAACATATCTTTTAACACTGTTTCAAATTCATCGATTCCGTGATTTTTCTTTGCAGATACTTCTATTATAGGTATTTCCTGCATTTCTTTATTTTCTTTTTTTGCAAGATTTGATTCATTATATAAGGTTTGAATCATGTTTTTCGATACTATCATATCTAAATCTGATTTATTTAGCAATACAATTGCCTGTTTTCCACGTATGATCTTGAGAATTTCATAATCATTATCATCCAGAGGGGATGAAGCGTCCACAACAAACAAAATAAGATCTGCTTTTTCTGCATATTCCTTTGCTCTATCGACACCAATCTGTTCTACGATATCTTCTGTTTCGCGAATTCCTGCAGTATCCATAATATTAAGTGAAATTCCCTGAAGATTAATATGTTCCTCTAACACGTCTCTTGTAGTTCCTGCAATATCTGTCACAATTGCACGATCTTCTCCGATCAGCACATTAAGAAGTGATGACTTTCCTGCATTTGGCTTTCCGACAATTACCGTTTTGATTCCTTCTTTTATAATACGTCCGTCATTACATGTTGATAATAAATGAGAGATTTCTTCTAAAAGTTCGTTAACTGTAACCTGTAACTCTTCTCCGTATCCATCCACACTTATATGTTCCGGATCATCCAACGCAGTCTCTATGAATGCAGTATGGTAAATTATTTTATTTCTAATTTCACTGATTTTTGTCTTTATATTTCCATTAAGTTGACTGATAGAACTTTTTAATGCATATTCATTTTGAGAAGTAATAATATCTCCGACAGCTTCTGCCTGGGATAAATCTAATCTCCCGTTCAAAAATGCCCGTTTTGTAAATTCTCCCGGCTCTGCAGGTCTTGCCCCGTATTTGATCAAAGTCTCTAAAATTCTTTTCACCACATAGACGCCGCCATGACAATTTATTTCCACAGTATCTTCTCCGGTATAACTGTGCGGACCTTTCATAAGCATTACAAGGACCTCATCGACCATTTCATTTTCATCATAAATATAACCATAATGGATGGTATGTGATGACTGATCACTTAGTTTTTTTTCTTTTTTCCCGCGATATATTTTATCTGCAATTTCAAATGAACCTTCTCCGCTCATTCTTACAATTCCTATCCCTGAATTGCTCATTGCAGTAGATATGGCGGCTATTACTTTATTATATTGATTATTCATACTGTTCCACCTTACATCATAAAATACTTCTA
The DNA here is from genome assembly GCA_000433535.1 of Dorea sp. CAG:317. Taxonomy (GTDB): domain Bacteria; phylum Bacillota; class Clostridia; order Lachnospirales; family Lachnospiraceae; genus Dorea_D. Next base: position 25,631 of record FR892648.1, on the reverse strand, counting down.
TTAATTATACAAAAAATAGGGGTCTGTATCCAGCCCCTATTTTATATTCCTCTATCTTCTTACCAATGTAACGACAACTCTTCTGTAAGGTTCTTCTCCTTCACTGTGAGTAGATACTGCCGGATCTGCCTGAAGAGCAGAATGGATAATTCTTCTCTCATATGGGTTCATTGGCTCAAGTGATACAGCTCTTCTTGTTCTTTTTACTTTACTTGCGATATTCTTAGCAAGATTTTCAAGAGTTTCTTTTCTTCTTCTTCTGTAATCCTCTGTGTCAAGTTTTACTCTTACATATCCTTCCTGCATCTTGTTTGCAACTCTGTTTGTAAGATACTGAAGAGAATCTAATGTCTGTCCACGTTTTCCGATGAGAATTCCCATATTGCTTCCTTCTACATCAATACCAAGAGCACCTTCTTCATCGATCTTAGAAGTAACCTTGGCATCTTTCATACCCATTGCATTTAATACATCAGATACGAATTTTACACATGCTGCAACAGTTTCATCATTAACCTTTGCAAGCTCTGATTCTTTTTTCTGCTCCGGTTCTTTTACTTCAGCTTTTTCTTCTTTAATTTCTTCTGCTTTTTCCTTTTTGAACTCTTTTTTGTGTTCTTTCTTTGATTCTTTATGCTCTTTTACGATTTCTTTCTTTGGCTCTTCTTTTACTTCTTCAGCAACAGGCTCTTCCTTTGGTTCTTCTTTTTTTCTTGCCTTGATAACTGCCTGTTTCATACCGATTCCGAGGAATCCGGCGCTTCCTTTTTCGATTACTTCATAATCTAATTTATCACTTGTTACTCCGAGCTGGATCAATGCTTCTGTAATGGCATCATCCACTGTTTTTGCCGATACGGTAATGTATTCCATCATTACGCCCCCTAATTATTCTCATTAAAATGTTTTACCATATTTGCTTTTGAAGCGAGACTTCCAGGTTTTGCATGTTCTGCATTTTTTCTGGCATTTTCAAGCTTTTCATCTCTTTCTTTTTGGCTCATAGCTGATACCTGACGATTTGCAGAATCTTTTAAGCTTCTTGCGTTCATCTGAGCCATTTCATTAATACGCTCAGCTTTTTCACTTCTCTTTTTAGCCTTTTTCTCTGCTTTGTCCTTATTTTTCTCAATCAAATCTTCCACAGATATTTGTTTCAGATGTTTATTAATAAGAACCTGCTGCAAACTTCTGACTAACGCACTGAAAATCCAGTAAAGACCGATACCTGTAGGAAGTGTAGCAACGAAGAACACAGACATTAACGGCATTGTCATGTTCATTGTCTTCATTGTTCCTGCCATAGGATTATTTTCATCCATCTGAGTACCTGAGACAGCCTGAGACAGTTTAATGTTCAGGAACTGTGTTGCTCCGGAAATTACCGGAAGTGCAATTGCAGTAATAATGATCACAGCTGCCGGAACTTCGAAAGAACCGCTGTCTTTGATCATCTGAATTGGTGCAATTGTAAGATCCGGGATTGTGAGGAATGTATTCACATCCGAAGATGCTTTAGAAATTGCCGGTACATATCTTTCGATATCGTAAATGACCGGATACAGTGCAAACAACAACGGCATCTGGATCAACATTGGAAGACATCCACCCATCATAGATGTTCCGTATTTATCATATACCTGCTGGATTTCTTCCTGCTGCTTCATCATAGAAGCCTGGTCTCTTTTATTTTTGTATTTTTTCTGGATTTTCTGTACTTCCGGGTTAATTACAGCCATCATTCTGCTTGATTTCTGCTGATTAATTGTCATAGGAAGCATAAGAGTATACACGAAAATTGTGTATAAAATAATAGATAATCCTACAAGTCCAGTATCTGTAGATAACATATTATCTAATATTGTATAGATAAAGTTCATCACTTTACCAAGTAACCAGCAAATCTGTCCTACGATTGGCCAATTTGCTGCGCTTGCCACCGTTACGATCATGACTTTTCCTCCAATTGTAATGATATTTCTTTTTTATGGAACAGGATCGTATCCCCCTTTGGAAAATGGATTACATCTTAGAATTCTCCATAACGCCATAAATCCCCCCTTAAAAGCTCCGTACTTTTCAATTGCTTCCATAGCATACTGAGAGCAGGTGGGATAGAATTTACAAGTGGGTGATCCCTTGAGGCCCGATATATATTTTCGATAGAATCTGATAAATCTTAACAGAATCCTTTTCATACTTCGTTACCTCATTCTATTATTTCATGAAGACTTCCAAGGTGGAGGAGCGCACTTTCTATATCATGGTAACTTTTTCCTTTTGCGCTGTTTTTTGCAATTACTACTATATCTAATCCACGCTTGAAATGTTCTTCTTGTAGTCGATAACTTTCTCTTATCAATCTTGTCAATCTGTGACGTACGATACTATTACCTACTTTTTTGCTTACCGATATTCCTAATCGATTATGATCCGTATTATTTTCTCTTATATACATGACCAGATACTTGTTAGCATAAGATTTTCCTTCTTTATAAATGATTTGAAAATCTTTGTTTTTCATCCTTAATTCTCCTAATTTTTAGAGAAGAAAAGGCCACATATATGCGGCCTACGCTGATAATTTCTTTCTTCCTTTTGCTCTTCTTGCAGCAAGTACTTTTCTTCCACCTGCTGTGCTCATTCTTGATCTAAAACCATGAACTTTTGCTCTTTGTCTCTTTTTTGGCTGGAATGTCATCTTCATTGATATCCACCTCCTTATATTTTGCAAGGGTTATACCCTTATTTTTCTAAAAGACATCATTTTTGATTATATGCAAAAAATACTCGTCCGTCAAGCAAAACCTACGATTTTATCAATAATTTTCACATTTTACTACAAAATAATTTTCCACAAAATGTGGAAAATTACAAAAATTAACGTGGATAACATGTGGAAATAAAATTATTTTCTATATTTTTCTCTAGAAACAAGCATATTTTTAGTTGTGATAAAGTTATCCACATTGATTAAACATTGCTTAAATTTACAATTTGATGTAAAATAGAAAAGAGTATATATAGGATTAGGAGCTTATGAAAATGAACATTGTAGAGGAAAAATGGCCTGAAATTATCGAACACCTGCGAGTAGAACATGAATTATCCAATGTATCATTTACTACATGGATACAGCCATTAAAAGTATATGAAGTGATACAGAATACTGTATTTATATTAGTAAATATGAATGCAAGCGTAGAATATATCGAGAAAAAGTATCTTCTTCCATTGAAAGTATGTATCGCAGAAATTACCGGCACAGAATTCGAAGTAGTATTTATTTCAGAGGATGATGAAAAATTAAATGAAATTCAGAATATGTCAATCGAAGCAAGTCAAAAGAAACGGACGAAATCTGCAGCTGAAAAGGCAGGATTGAATCCAAAATATACTTTTGACACTTTTGTTGTTGGCGGAAATAATAAATTTGCTCATGCCGCATCACTGGCAGTTGCAGAATCACCGGGACAGGCTTACAATCCTCTGTTCTTATATGGTGGAGTAGGACTTGGTAAAACACACTTGATGCATTCTATTGCACATTTTACATTACAGAATAATCCGAAGAAGAAAGTTCTCTATGTAACAAGTGAAACATTTACAAATGAATTGATTGAGTCTTTAAAAAATGGTAAGACAAGCGGTAATGAATCTGCTATGTCAAAATTCCGGGATAAATATAGAAATAATGATGTACTTCTTATTGATGATATTCAGTTTATTATAGGTAAAGAAAGTACACAGGAAGAATTCTTCCATACCTTTAATCATCTTCATACTTTAGGAAAACAGATCATTATTTCCAGTGATAAACCACCAAAGGACATTGAGACATTAGAAGCAAGACTTCGCACAAGATTCGAATGGGGTCTGATTGCTGATATTTCTTCTCCTGATTATGAGACAAGAATGGCAATCTTAAAAAAGAAGATTGAACTTGATCATCTGGAAAAATATAATATTCCGGACGAAGTGCTTCAATATATTGCTACTAATATAAAGACAAATATTCGAGAGCTTGAAAGTTCTTTAAATAAATTGATCGCTCTCTATAAATTAAATAATAATGAAGGAACGATTGATATTGCACTTGCAGCTGAGGCTCTGAAAGATCTTATTTCCTCTAAAAATAACAGAGAGGTAACACCGGAGCTGATTCTTGACATTGTAGCAGACCATTATAATATTACAGTTGCCGATTTAAAGAGTAATAAACGGAATGCCGATATAGCCAATCCAAGACAGGTAGCTATGTATCTTATGAGAAATATGATTGAAAAAGAGAATTCTCTTAAAACAATCGGCATTATCCTTGGAGGCAAAGATCATTCCACTGTAAAATACGGTATTGAGAAAATAGAGTCCGAAATGAAGAAAGACGAGACTCTTGCCAATACAATCAATATTATAAAGAAAAAAATCAATCCGGCATAATGTGAATAATTTGTGGGATAATATGTGGATAAATTTGGGATAAGCTGTTGATAACTGAATTCGATTTTTTTCGACTCTTGGACAATCCAAAGTTTTCCCAACATCATCCACAGTGATTTTTTTTAGATTCCACATGTTTTTCAAAGTCGCAAACCGTGATAAATAAAGGGCTTGAACGGGTTTTCCTCTTTTCCACAGCCCCTAATAAGAAGAAGACGGAAATTATTTATATATAATATACATAGCCTTGGCCTGAAAGGAGTTTTACACAATGAAAATCGTATGTAAGAAAAGTAATCTTGTAAAGGGAGTCAGCATTGTATCTAAAGCAGTTCCATCTAAGACAACAATGCCTATTCTTGAATGTATTCTTATTGATGCTACAACAGATATTATCCGTTTGACAGCAAACGATATGGAACTTGGTATTCAGACAGATATTGAAGGAGAGATTCTTGAAAGAGGTATGATCGCGATCGATGCGAAGATATTCTCAGAAATCGTAAGAAAGCTTCCTGACAATGATGTTATAATTGAAACAAATGAAAATCTGCAGACAACGATTGTATGTGAGAAAGCAAAATTCGATATTTCCGGAAAACCGGGAGAAGAATTTTCTTATCTTCCAGTGATCGAGAAAGAAGATTCCATTGAAATTTCTCAGTTTACGTTGAAAGAAGTTATCAGACAGACTATTTTCTCTATTGCTGATACAGAAAGCAATAAATTAATGACCGGTGAGTTATTTGAAATCAAAGATAATATGTTAAGAGTTGTTTCTCTTGACGGACACCGTATTTCAATCCGTAAGATTGAATTAAAAGATCAGGTAAATGATAAAAAATTAGTCGTTCCCGGTAAGACATTGATTGAAGTAAGTAAGATTTTATCCGGTGAATTGGAAAGTCAGGTTTATATATCTTATACAAATAATCATATTGTATTTGAATTTGACAATACCATTGTCGTATCAAGACTGATCGAAGGAGAATATTTCAAGATTGATCAGATGCTGTCCAGCGATTATGACACAAAAGTGAAAATTAACAAAAAAGAATTGTTAAGCTGTATTGATCGTGCAACACTTCTTGTGAAGGAAGGAGATAAAAAACCAATTATCATCAACATTGGTGATGAAGTGATGGAGTTAAAGATTAAATCACAGATTGGTTCTATGAACGAAGAAATTGTGATCAACAAAGAAGGAAAAGATCTGTTGATTGGATTTAATCCTAAGTTTTTGATCGATGCACTTCGTGTGATTGATGAAGAAGAGGTAACTTTGTATCTTATGAATGCAAAAGCACCGTGTTTTATCAAAGATGATAAGGAAAGCTATATTTATCTCATTCTTCCGGTTAATTTTAATGCTGCAATTTAAGGAGAAAATCATTTATGGAGATCATCAAATTAAGAGAAGAATTTATTAAACTTGGACAGGCTTTAAAAGCGGCAGGACTTGTAGAGTCAGGTGTGGAAGCAAAAGAGGTCATTCAGGAAGGGCTTGTCATGGTCAACGGAGAAGTTGACACACGCCGCGGAAGAAAATTATATGCCGGCGATCAGGTAGTATTTGATGGAGAAGAGATAAAAATTGAAGATTGAATCTTTGAAATTAAAGAATTTTAGGAATTACGAATTATTGTCTCTTGGGTTTGACAAATCTACAAATATTTTCTATGGTGATAATGCTCAGGGAAAGACAAATATTTTAGAAGCTGTGTATCTGTCTGGTACAACGAAGTCTCACCGGGGAACGAAAGATAAAGATATGATTCAGTTTGGAGCAAATGAATCTCATATCGAAACAATCGTTGAAAAAAACGGTATCAAGTATCAGATTGATATGCATCTTAAAAAGAACAGTCCCAAGGGAATTGCGATCAACAAGATTCCTATTCGGAAAGCCAGTGAGTTATTTGGTATTATAAATATTGTCTTTTTCTCTCCGGAGGATCTTAACATTATCAAAAATGGTCCCGGAGAGAGAAGAAGGTTCATAGATCTTGAGCTGTCACAGCTTGATAAAGTATATTTGAATAACTTGTCTAACTATAATCGTATTGTAAATCAAAGAAATCACTTGTTAAAAGAAATTGATTATAATAAAGGTGCTTTAGAAACTCTGGATATCTGGGATATACAGTTGATTCAGTATGGAAATAAGATTATAGAGCGCAGACAAAAGTTCATAGAAAAAATAAATAAAATAATTTCTAATATACATAAAAAGTTAACTGGAAACAGAGAAGATATAAAAATCGTCTATGAACCAAGCAATGGAGCATTATCATTTGAACAGGCTTTGTTGAAAAATAAAGAAAAGGATCTGAGGATTAAGAGTACATCTGTAGGTCCTCACAGAGATGATATTGCTTTTCTTGTCAGTGATATAGATATCAGAAAATACGGATCGCAGGGACAGCAGCGTACAGCAGCTCTGTCTTTGAAATTATCTGAAATAGAGCTTGTGAAACAATCGATTCACGACACACCCGTTTTATTGCTTGACGATGTGTTGTCTGAACTTGATAAACACAGGCAAAACTATCTATTAGATAGTATACATGATATACAGACACTCATTACCTGTACAGGTGTGGACGAGTTTGTAAATCATCGTTTTTCTATAAATAAAGTGTTCCATGTCCAGAATGGGCAGGTAACGAAAGAAAATTAGGAGGATTAGAATGAGTACAGAAAAAGTACAGCACGAGTATGGTGCAGACGAAATCCAAATACTGGAAGGGCTTGAAGCTGTTAGAAAGCGCCCGGGTATGTATATAGGTAGTACGTCCTCACGCGGACTTCACCATCTGGTATATGAGATTGTGGATAATGCGGTGGATGAAGCACTGGCAGGATTCTGTGATACAATCTTCGTAAGTATTAATAAAGACAATTCCATTACGGTTGTAGATAATGGACGTGGAATACCGGTAGGTATCAATCATAAAGCTGGTCTTCCGGCAGTTGAAGTTGTATTTACCATTCTTCATGCCGGCGGAAAATTTGGCGGCGGGGGCTATAAGGTGTCCGGCGGTCTTCATGGAGTTGGAGCATCGGTAGTAAATGCTCTTTCTAACTGGCTTGAGGTTGAAATCTATAATGAGGGAAAAATATACAGACAGCGTTATGAGCGTGGAAAAACAATTTACAAATTAAAAGTTGTCGGAGAATGTGATCCTGAGAAGACAGGAACAAAAGTAACATTCTTGCCGGATGATACAATTTTTGAAGAAACTGTTTTTGAGTATGATATTTTAAAACAGCGCTTTAGAGAAATGGCATTTTTGACAGCTGGATTAAAGATTGTTCTTCGAGACGAAAGAGAAGAAGAAGCTGTAGAAAAGACATTCCACTATGAAGGCGGTATCAAAGAGTTTGTAGCATATTTAAATAAAAGCAAAACTCCGCTGTATGAAGATATTATCTACTGTGAAGGTAATGTAAATAACGTGGAAGTAGAAGTAGCGATGCAGCACAATGATTCTTACAGTGATAATACGTATGGATTTGTAAATAATATTACAACTCCGGAAGGCGGAACCCATATTGTAGGATTTCGTAATGCGTTGACAAAGACATTTAATGATTACGCAAGAAAGAATAAACTATTAAAAGACAGTGAGCCGAATCTATCAGGTGAAGATATCAGAGAAGGTCTTACTGCGATTATCAGTGTAAAAATTGAAGATCCTCAGTTTGAAGGTCAGACAAAACAAAAGCTTGGAAACAGTGAAGCAAGAGGAGCTGTTGACAATGTTGTAAGTAAGCAGCTTGAGATTTATCTGGAACAGAATCCGACTATTGCGAAAATGACAGTGGAAAAATCTGTGATGGCTCAGCGTGCAAGAGAAGCCGCAAGAAAGGCAAGAGATCTTACAAGAAGAAAATCTGCTCTTGAGGGCATGTCTCTTCCAGGTAAACTTGCAGATTGTTCTGACAAAGATCCGAAAAACTGTGAAATCTATATCGTAGAGGGGGATTCTGCCGGAGGTTCTGCAAAGACAGCAAGAGACAGAGCCACACAGGCAATTCTTCCACTTCGTGGTAAAATCTTAAATGTAGAAAAAGCAAGGCTTGATAAGATTTACAGCAATGCAGAGATCAAAGCAATGATCACGGCATTCGGAACGGGAATCCATGATGATTTTGACATCTCCAAACTTCGTTATCATAAGATTATCATTATGACAGATGCGGATGTGGACGGTGCTCATATCAGTACGCTTCTTCTTACATTTTTATATAGGTTTATGCCGGATCTTATTAAAGAAGGGTATGTTTATTTGGCACAGCCGCCTCTGTACAAGCTGGAAAAGAACAAAAAAGTATGGTATGCATACAGTGATGAAGAACTGGACAGCATTTTGCAGGAAGTCGGACGTGACGGAAATAATAAGATTCAGCGTTATAAAGGTCTTGGAGAGATGGATGCAGAACAGCTCTGGGAGACAACAATGGACCCGGAACACAGAATTTTATTAAGAGTTACGATGGATGAAGAGACAACAAGTGAATTAGATCTTACATTTACGACCTTAATGGGGGATAAAGTAGAGCCAAGACGAGAATTCATTGAAGAAAATGCAAAATATGTAAAGAACTTAGACGTATAGGAGGTAAAACATAATGGAAGATAATATTTTCGATAAAGTCCACGAAGTGGATCTGAAAAAAACGATGGAAACCTCCTACATTGATTATGCGATGAGTGTTATTGCTTCTCGTGCACTTCCGGATGTAAGAGATGGATTAAAACCGGTTCAGAGAAGAATCCTTTATTCCATGATTGAATTAAATAATGGACCGGATAAGCCGCACAGAAAATGCGCCCGTATTGTCGGTGATACAATGGGTAAATATCATCCTCACAGTGACAGTTCAATCTATGGCGCGTTGGTAAATATGGCCCAAGAGTGGTCTACCAGATACCCGCTTGTAGACGGCCATGGAAACTTTGGTTCTGTGGATGGTGACGGCGCTGCCGCCATGCGTTATACAGAGGCAAGATTAAGTAAGATTTCTATGGAATTAACTGCAGATATCAACAAAAATACAGTTGATTTTGCACCTAACTTTGATGAGACTGAAAAAGAGCCGGTTGTACTTCCGGCGAGATTTCCGAATCTTCTCGTAAATGGAACTTCCGGTATCGCTGTTGGTATGGCAACGAATATACCGCCTCACAATTTGAAGGAAATTATCAATGCAGTTGTCAAGATTATTGATGATCAGATTGCAGATAAAGAAGAGACAACGATAGAAGAGATATTAGAAATCGTAAAAGGTCCTGATTTTCCAACAGGCGGCACAATTCTCGGAACAAGAGGAATTGAGGAAGCTTATCGTACAGGAAGAGGAAAAATCCGTGTTCGTGCAGTGACAAATATTGAGACAATGCCTAACGGAAAGAGCAGAATCATTGTTACTGAACTTCCTTATATGGTAAATAAAGCCCGTCTGATCGAGAAAATTGCTGAGATGGTAAGAGATAAACGAATTGATGGAATCACAGATCTAAGTGATCAGTCAAGCCGTGAAGGAATGAGAGTTGTTATTGAACTTCGAAGAGATGTCAATGCAAATGTAATCCTGAATCAGTTATTTAAGCATACACAGCTTCAGGATACATTCGGTGTTATTATGTTAGCGCTTGTAAATAATGAGCCTAAAGTCATGAATCTTCTTGAGATGTTGCATCATTACTTGAAGCATCAGGAAGAAGTTGTGACACGCCGTACCCAGTATGAATTAAATAAAGCAGAAGAGCGTGCTCATATTTTAGAAGGATTATTAATTGCTCTTGATAACATTGACGAAGTAATTAAGATTATAAGAGGATCTCAGACTGTTCAGATAGCAAAAGCAGAATTAATCGAAAGATTTGGATTATCTGAAGTGCAGGCACAGGCAATTGTGGATATGCGTCTGCGTGCTCTTACCGGTCTGGAAAGAGAAAAGCTGGAAGCAGAATATAAAGAACTGATGGAGCAGATCAGCAGATTGAAAGCTATTCTTGCAGACAGAAAATTACTTCTTGAAGTGATCAGAGAAGAAATTATTGTGATTCGCGATAAATACGGAGATGAGAGAAGAACCTCTATCGGATTTGATGAATTTGATATTTCTATGGAAGATCTGATCCCGAAGGAAGAAGTTGTAATTACAATGACGAAGCTTGGCTATATCAAGCGTATGTCAAATGATACTTTCAAGGCGCAGAACCGTGGAGGTAAAGGAATCAAAGGTATGCAGACTCTGGAAGAAGACTATGTAGAAGAGTTGTTTATGACTCACAGCCATCACTATATTATGTTCTTTACAAATACAGGACGTGTATATAGGTTGAAAGGTTATGAAATTCCGGAGGCAAGTCGTACTTCCAGAGGAACAGCGATTATCAATCTTCTTCAATTAATGCCGGGTGAGAAGATCAGTGCAGTAATTCCGATTGATGAATATCGTGATGGTGAATATCTCTTCATGGCAACCAAGAAAGGTCTTGTAAAGAAAACTCCGATCAAAGAGTATGCAAATGTAAGAAAAACAGGATTGGCAGCTATCACACTTCGGGAAGAAGACGAATTGATCGAGGTAAAATATACAAATAATGAACAGGATATCCTTATGGTGACAAAATATGGTCAGTGTATCCGGTTTAGCGAAAAAGATGTACGTTCTACAGGAAGAACTTCTATGGGAGTGCGTGGAATGAATCTCTCTGATCGGGACGAAGTAATCGGAATGCAGCTTGACTCACAGGGAAGTGAACTTCTCATCGTATCTGAGAAGGGTATGGGAAAACGTACGGATATGATTGAATTTACTCGACAGAACCGTGGCGGTAAAGGTGTGAAATGTTATAAGATCACTGAAAAGACCGGTAATGTTGTAGGTGTTAAAGCAGTCAATGAAGATGATGAGATTATGATCATCAATACAGAGGGAATTATCATTCGTATGAAATGTGAAGGAATCTCTGTTCTTGGAAGAATTACTTCCGGTGTGAAACTGATTAATTTAAAAGAAGGCGATATTGTAGCCAGCATCGCAAAAGTAAGAAAAGGCGATGAAGAGGAAGACCAAAATGAAACTGATTAAAAATGGAGAGATATATGCGCCGAAGTATCTTGGAAAAAAAGATTTATTGATATGCAATGAGAAGATTGAATATATTGCAGATCAAATAACAGAAGTACCGGAGTATTGTGAAGTGATCGATGCTCAGGGAAAATATGTGATACCTGGGCTGATTGATCAGCATGTGCATGTAACGGGAGGCGGAGGAGAAGGAAGTTTCCATACTCGTACTCCGGAGCTTCAATTATCTGAGATGATCGAAGGAGGAATTACAACCGTTGTAGGGCTCCTTGGAACAGATGGGATTACAAGAAGCATAGAAAATTTATACGCAAAAGTAATGGCACTGAATGAAGAAGGTGTCAGCGCTTATATGATAACGGGAGCTTATGGATATCCTAGTCCGACGATTACCGGAGAAGCAGATAAGGACATTGTATTTATTGAAAAAGTTCTCGGTGTGAAATTGGCAATTTCAGATCATAGAGCTCCAAACGTTACACTAGATGAATTGATCGGACTAGCCAGTAAAACAAGAGTGGCTGG
>FR892648.1:5945-13551 GCA_000433535.1 Dorea sp. CAG:317 | reverse complement strand
GTAAAACAAGAGTGGCTGGTATGTTAAGTGGAAAACCGGGAATAGTTGTACTTCATATGGGAGACGCAGAAGCAGGATTGGAACCTGTATTTGAAGCATTAAAGAAAACTGCAATTCCGGAAGGAATCTTCCGTCCTACTCATGTAAACCGCAATCCGGCTCTTATGAAACAATCATACAGATTTCTTGAAATGGGAGGTTATATTGATCTGACTTGTGGAATGACGGGTGAAGACAGACCTGCCGATTGTGTGAAAGAATGTTTAAAAAGAGGACTTCCGACGGAACATATTACAATCAGTTCTGACGGACATGGAAGCTGGTCGAATTACGCTGAAGATGGAACACTCTTAGAAATAGGTGTTTCCGGTGTCAGAAGCCTTTTAAAAGAGATGCAGTACATGGTAAAGGAAAATCAACTGAGTTTGGAAGAGGCTCTTCCATATGTGACATCCAATGTAGCCGATGCAATTGGACTTAATAATAAAAAAGGAAAGCTTATAGAGCAAGCGGATGCAGATATTCTCATTTTGGATAAGAATATGGAATTAAGTTCGGTGATAGCGCGTGGACAGGTTATGATACAATGTGGAAAACTCTTAAAAAAAGGAACTTATGAGTAGAAATAAGTAAAAGACAGGCGAAAGAAAAGAGAGTGCCACTCAATGATCTAAAGAGATGATTGGGTGACACCCTCTTTTTTATGTACAGATCATGTTATGAATTTATTTTTTATAATCTTCAAATACTGCTACAACCTTTTTCATTTCTTCTTCGGAGAAACGCTGGTCACAGCAGATAGACATGATGTGTCCATAAACATATTCTGCTTTCGGATAACCGGTAATGTCAATAAATGGCGGTACCGGCCAGTAAATCTTTGGAGGGACCTCATTGGCAGCGAGATGTTCCATAAGAGCATTACGATTATCCACAAGAAATGGGAAGAACATCGGGCATACATCATCCGGAAGCTCTGTGAATATAGGTCTTACTTCTGGGTTCTTTGGAAGATGCTTCAGAAGGTAAGCGAAATTTTTACGTCGTTTTTCAATGGCATTGTCAATAGGATAATGAAGAATTGTTTCCAGTGATTTAGGGTCTCCTTCTTGAATATCATAAATTTTGCGAAGTTCCCACTCTGCTTTCCAGAATGCATCCTGACTTTTTTTATTTAATTCTTCATTATTCGTATGCTCATATTCATGACGGGTAGACAGTGCATAATCACGTACACTGAGATGATGTTCATCGGCAGGAAGAGGAGTAACCTGAAAAGTGCCCCCGCATTTGAAAGCAAGACCTCCGGAAATCACTCCCATCCATTTACGAAGACTTACTGCAACATAATCAACATCAGCAAAGCATCCGGATGGTGAAAGAGCAGTGTGAGTAGTATCCTGCATGACAGTTACACCGTGATGTCTGCATTTCCTGACAAATTCAGAATCAAAAGTAGAAAATCCATAATAACCGGTAATGAGAAGAAAACTGATTTTATCGATCAAAGTTTCATCAAATTGCGGTACAAGATGTTCGTCTACATCATAATAGTAGATTTCATAGTTTGCTTTGACGAAACAACCGGTTACTGTTTCACAGGTGTAAGATGGCAGATAGGCTACCCGTCTCTGATCAGTTAGCATAGAGTCTTGCAAACAGTAATAAATGGCACATCGTCCTGACATTAAATGTTTCATGTCTGTGGCTGATGGACACATTCTGATTGCATAATTTGTTTCTGCTCCTGATGTTTCTTCATACGGAAAAAATCCTCCAATTTCCATAAATATTACCTCCTTTGTATTTATATATTCTTTATGAAGAAAGAGTATCCATAAAATCCTGCCTTTTTGCTGGTGGCAGAAGATCCATAGCAAGGTAAGAAGAAATTAAGTTAACCATTGCTATCGGAAGAGTTAATGAATTATAAAAAATCTCAGTTTTGGTTTGGCAGATCAATATATATTGACTAAAAGGTACAGCTGGAGAAGAATGGTCATCTGTGATAGTGAGTATAGAAGCACAACTTTTTTCTGCTTTTTTTGCAATACTTTCCATAGGAAAATAATATTTTGGAAAAGAAAAGAAAATTACCATGTCATCTTCATTCAATGATTCCAGTTGCTTTTGAGTATCGGCAATATCTTCAAGATCTACAAGAGATACATTCAAAAATAAAAGCCTCATTCGAAATGCAAGAAATTCACCGGGAATTTTGGAAATATCGTGAGCAAATATGAAGATTCGTTTTTTTTCTTTTATTGTTTTACATATGTTTGCAATATCATTCGGATTGAGAGTTGAGAAAAAATCGGAAGCTGCTTTTATCTCCGTATTACATATATTTAAAAGAAGTGCCGCTTTTTCTGATTCATTCGGACATGTGTTTGTCGGTATATTATAGTCAGATGCTGAAACTTTTTGAATCATATGTTGTGTATAATTACGAAATTCATCTTTCAATTCTAAAAAACTGTTACAGCCTACTTTCTGACAGAAACGAAGAAGGGTAAGTTCTGAAGATGAAGTGTTGTGGCTTAACTGTGCGAGCGTTATATAACAAATATCTCCCGGATTTGATGTCATGTAATCTGCAATACTTTTTTGTTTTCTTGTAAACTGCGGATATAGTTCTTTAATTCGATCTAAAATATTCATAGAAATCTCCTTTAAGTAAAGAAATATTTATCTTACAAAATATAAAGTAAATACTTTACTTTTTGTATTATATCATGTATAGTTTAAAATATAAAGTAAAGTATGCACTTTATTTACAAAAATTTGTACTGAGGGCAGAAATGTATTAAAGTGACAGAAAATTCAACAAAAGGAGGAATGAAGTACCTATGAAAAAATTATTTGAAAAACATTTTGAGGGAACATGGACGGTTATATTTTTAATCTGTTTCTTTTTTATCATGATTCCTTTTCCTTTTTTCTACAGTGAGACATACATCCCATCCCTTGGTGGTGTTCCATCTTATGTGTATGGGTGGCTGATTAATGCAGCAGTTGTATTTGCTCTGATCGGTGTATATTACAAAATGTGTATGAAGAGAAAAGAGTATCATGTGTATGATGAAGAAAATGCAGACGATAAGAAGGAGGAGCAGAAATAATGGGAGCAGCAGTACAACCATCACCAGGACCATTTTATACTGTCCTGATTATTTATCTTGGAGTTATGGCATTTATCGGCTGGTATGCAAGTCGTAAAACTTCCAGTTTAGGAGACTTTTTCGTCCTCAGCGGAAAAGCAGGAGCAATCGTTAGTGGTATTGCATATTTTTCCACACAATTTTCTATGGGAACATTTCTTGGAACACCGGGAACAATCTATGGAGTCGGATATGCCGGTATGGCAATCTCTATACCGGGCGCAGTATTCTGTATGATTCTTCCGGCAATTTTAATGGGAAGAAAGTTAGTTACATTGGGACATGAATATGGTTTTCTTACAATGGCTGACTACTTGTCTGATCGTTATCATTCTAAAAAAATGGGTGGTATTCTCGGAGTTATGATGTTGTTCTTCTTAATTCCTATGATGGGAGCACAGATTATTGGAGCAGGTGTCATCGTTCATGTATTTACAGGTCTTCCGGAGTGGGTAGGAGTTATAGGAATGGGAATCGTAGTAATTCTCTACTGTATGACCGGCGGTATGAAAGGTGCTATGATGACAGATGTAATTCAAGGTTCACTTATGATTGCAACTGCAGTTATTACATTTGTCGTATCTGTCGTAATGGGTGGAGGATTTGAAAATATTAACCATACATTACAGGGAATGAATGAAGCATATCTTACATTCCCAGGGGCAAATGGATATATGCCGTGGGCATATTATGTGTCTAATATTGTACTTTGGGCATTCTTTACAATGGGACAGCCTCATTTATTTACAAAGTTCTTTACTATGAAAGATCATAAGACTATGTTCAAGGCAATCTTCCTTGGAACGGGCGGAATGTTAGTATCTGCAACTTTGATCGAATGGGCAGGTGTAAATGGTATTGCATCTATTCAAGGAATTGAAAAGGCAGACCAGATTGTACCGCTTATTCTTCAGAGAGGTTTAAATCCGTTCTTAGCTTCTATCTTTATTGCGGGTATTGTAGCGGCAGGAATGTCTACCATTGATGGAATTCTTGTTACAACAACCGGAGCGGTTACAAGAGATATTTATCAGAAAATTATTAATAAAAAAGCGGATGATAACAGTGTTATGAAGTTATCTAAAGTAGTAACAGTGTTAATCGGTGTTGTTGTTATTTGTTTTGGTGTATTCCAGCCTGGAAGTATTTTTGAAATTAATCTTTTTGCATTTTCAGGAATGGCAATTTTTGTAGTACCTGTTTTGTTCGGAATGTACTGGAAAAAATCAACAGCGGCAGGAGCAATTGCTTCAATCGTAGTAGGTGTTATTGCACTTCTTGCATTTACACTAGTTCCGGAAGTAAAAGCGTTGGCATTTGGATTCCACGCATTGTTCCCGGCAACAATTTTAGGTTCTGTTACAATGATCATCATTAGCTTATTGACGCAGAAACCACCTCAGGAAACAATTGACCGTCATTTCCTTGTTTTTAATAAATAGGGATTTTAAGGAGGAATAGTTATGTATTTGGGAAAAATGACAACCTTACAGGCAAAGGAAGCCTTTGAAAAAGATCCGATTATCGTAATTCCGGTAGGAAGTACAGAACAGCATGGAACACAGAGTGCTCTTGGAACAGACTATATGGTTCCGTCTTATATTGCGGATCATATTGCGGATATGGAGAATGTAATTGTAGCTCCAAGTGTAAATTACGGAGTATGCCCGTATCACTTGAGTTTTGAGGGAAGTGTCAATATTGGATATGAGGGACTATACATGGTTCTTCATGGAATCATGGATTCCTTAATGCAGCACGGTGCAAAGAGATTTCTCGTATTAAACGGGCATGGTGGAAATACTCCATCTATCGACAGAGCAGCGTTAGAGGTTTATCACAAAGGCGGTATCTGTGCACAAATTGACTGGTGGAGTCTCGTAGCGCAACTTGACAGTAAATACAACGGGGGACATGGTGATATACTGGAAACAGCAGTTATGATGGCAATTGATCCGGAATCTGTACATATGGAGCTTAGTCAGCCAATGAATGCACAGCATCCGACAGAAAATGTAAAGGCTGCTTATATTCAGGCAGTAGACTATAAGGGAGGAATCGTACGCCTTGTAAGAGATACAAAAGAAATTGCACCAAGTGGCTGGTTTGGACCGTTTGATCCAAAAGAAGCCACTGTGGAATTGGGGCAGGGAGCACTTGACCTTTCTGTAGAGTATGTTCGTGGTTTTATTGATGAATTTCGGAAAATTAATTAAATTTTTCTGAGGTAAGTTTGAGAAATTCTTTCATAGCCCGACTGAAATATTTTCCGGATTTCCAATAAAAAAACAGATTTCTACAACTGAGTTTAGAATCCAGCTTATAGTAAACTACATTGGGATGGGAAGGAACTTGACGGATTAAGGTATCGCTGATGAAAGAAATTCCCATTCCTGAACAGGTAATATTATAAGAAGTCATTTGCTGGTCAAGTTCAAATAATATGTGTGGTGTGATACTTTGTTTTTGTAAAATATCTATAGCACGTTTTCTTGTATCGTTGTTCGGTTTTAACATAATAAAAGAATCTTGTTTAAAAAAATTCAGAGGAACAGATTCAACGGATTCATCTAAAAAGGAACCGTCTCTTATCATATCTGTAGAGATTTGATAAGAGGTGGTTTTTTTTGCAGAATCTAAATATTTAGGAACAGCAAGAAGAAGATGCTCTGTATGGTAGTGGCTGTGAGAAAATATTTCTTCATCCAAGATACAATTATCAATCATAAAGTCAATCTTTCCGTTTCTTAAAAGCTCAGAAAGTTTGGAAGTGTTTTCTTCAATCAATTTTATTTTCACAAGCGGAAAACGCTTGGAAAATTCGCTCATTAGAGGTGGAAGTACCCAAGAAGAAAAAAGCGTACTTCCGCCGAGGATAAGATTGCCGGTTTTTAAGCCATCCCAATCGTTGACAAAATTAGAAAATTCGTGTTCCAGAGAGTAAATATGCTCTATATACTGGATATATTTTTCTCCGCATTCTGTAAGAGTTAATGGCTTTGTGCTTCTATCAAAGATAGGAGCGCCTATCTTCTTTTCGATTCGTTTTACGGTAGCGCTCAAAGAAGGTTGAGAAATAAATAATTTCTTTGCAGCTTTGGAAAAACTTTTTTCTTTATAAACGGTATAGATGTATTCCATTCCTTGAAACATGATTTTAACTCCTAACATAACTTTAAAGCTATAATTATAATAAAAATATATGTATTTGATTATATTTTAATAGATAGATACAATGAAATCAATAAGAAAGGTAACAAGAAAATATATCGTTGGAGGAAATGAAAAAATGGATGAGCAAAAAAAAGATTATCGTGTGGAACAGGATTCAATTGGAACGAAAGATGTTCCTAAATCGGTGTATTATGGTGTTCAGTCACTTCGTGCGGCTGAAAATTTTCATATTACAGGATTAAATATGCATCCGGAAATTATCAATAGTCTTGCATACATTAAAAAGGCAGCTGCAATTACAAACTGTGAGGTCGGTATTTTAGACAAAACAATCGCAGATGCAATCGTAAAAGCCTGTGACGAAATTTTAAAAGGAAAATTGCATGATAATTTCATTGTGGATCCGATTCAAGGAGGAGCAGGAACATCTTTAAATATGAACGCCAATGAAGTAATTGCGAATCGCGCGATTGAAATACTTGGCGGAAAAAAGGGAGATTATTCTATTGTTAATCCGAATGACCACGTAAACTGTGGACAATCTACAAACGATGTAATTCCGACAGCAGGAAAAATGACTTCGCTTCGTCTGTTGAAAAATTTGAAATATGAGTTAGAACTTTTATATGAGGCACTCTGCAGAAAATCAGAAGAGTTTGATCATGTGATCAAAATGGGGCGTACACAGATGCAGGATGCTGTGCCGATTCGACTCGGACAGGAATTTGGGGCTTATTCTGTAGCCATCCAGAGAGATATTCGTCGCATGGATAAAGCAATGGATGAAATGCGTGCTTTAAATATGGGAGGTACAGCTGTAGGAACCGGAATTAATGCGGATAAAAATTATCTGAAGAGGATTGTTCCAAATATTGCAGAAATATCGGGAATAGATTTTATTCAGGCATTTGACTTGATTGATTCTACACAGAATCTGGATTCATTTGTGGCTGTTTCCGGAGCAATCAAAGCATGTGCAGTGACACTATCTAAGATTGCAAATGATCTTCGTCTTATGTCATCAGGACCAAGAGCCGGCTTCCATGAAATTAATCTTCCGGAGAGACAAAACGGTTCTTCCATTATGCCTGGAAAAGTAAATCCTGTAATTCCAGAAGTAGTTAATCAGGTTGCATTTAATATTATCGGAAACGACCTTACAATTACGATGGCTGCAGAGGCAGGACAGCTTGAATTAAATGCATTTGAACCGATTATATTCTATTGTATGTTCCAGTCTATAGATACATTAGCATATGCAGTTCAGACGT
>FR892648.1:0-5918 GCA_000433535.1 Dorea sp. CAG:317 | reverse complement strand
AGTTCAGACGTTTGTAGAAAATTGTGTGAAAGGGATTACTGCCAATGAGACAAGATGTCGTTATCTTGTGGAGAACAGCGTTGGGATTATTACTGCAATCTGTCCGCATGTAGGATATCAGAAGGCAGCAGATATAGCTAAAAAAGCAATGAAAACAGGAGAGTCTGTCAGAAGTTTAATTTTACAAGAAAAACTTCTCGACGAAGAAGAATTAGATATTATTTTAGAGCCAACACAGATGACAGAACCGGGAATATCAGGAAAAGAATTGTTGCTTAAGAATGCAGAAGGTTTATAATAAAACTATAAGAGTATTTATTATATAAGTAATTTGAATTTTCACACGGAAAGAGCAAAGGCAAAGAGGGTACTTAAAAAGGGAAAAAGGTGATAAAATATGAAAGCAACAAAAGAAATCGCAGTCGAAAAATTCAAAAAAGGATATAACTGCTGTCAAGCTGTAGCGTGTGCATATTGCGAGGAGCTTGGTGTCAAAGAAGAAGACATGTTCCGCATAACCGAAGGGTTTGGAAGTGGTATGGGAGGATTAAAAGATACTTGCGGTGCAGTGACAGGTATGTTTCTTATTATCAGTTTGTATAACAGTGCCGGTGATATGAATGATCCTAAGAAGACTAAAATGGACACTTACAAAAAATTCCGGGAGGCGGCTGCGGCTTTTGAAAAGAAAAACCGTTCTATTTACTGTCGCGATCTGAAAAATATGGATGGTCCTCAGCCATTGATCTGTTGTGTGCAATGTGTGGAAGATGCAGCTGCATGGATTGATGAAAATTTAAAGTAAAGAGATATAAGAAAAAGAGGGTGTCTGCCAATCGTTTTCTCTCAAATGATTGGCAGGCGACTTTTTTTGCAGATTATTTCAAATATATTTGCTTCGAGTATGTGAATAAATTTTCTCTTGAGATTTTTCTAAGTCTATCATATACTTGATTTATCAGAGAATTCTATTTTGATTATTCTAATATCATTTTGACCATTCGGTCAGAGGATTCCAGAAAAACTTATTAAGCACAAATAACAGATAGCAGGAAAGCGGTTGTATATTTGTAGAAGAATCTTTATAATAAAGTTATAAGTTTATCTTTGTACAAATGATTTGTCTTTTCTGCAAGGAAAGGAGTACAAAGATGAAAAGTAACGACAACACATTTATTATGTCACCCAAGGTGGATTTTTGTTTCAAGGAGCTTTTGAATGACGAAGATGTCAGACGGGGGTTTATAGCGGCGATATTGGGCGTCAAAGCAGATATGATTCAAAGAACAGAGCTGCTTCCTACATATTTAAGAAAACAACATCAAAAAGATAAGCTTGGAATTTTGGATATACGGGTAGTGTTGGAAAATGGTACGCAGATAGATATAGAAATGCAGGTTATTGCTTATGATTATTGGGCAGAACGCTCTTTGTTTTATCTTTGTAAGATGTTCTCAGAACAAATCCATGAAGGTGAGGATTATCAAGAGTTAAAGAAATGTATCCATGTGGGAATTTTAAATTTCATATTATTTGATGATGAAGAATATTACTCTAAATTCCATATATGGGAAGACAGCAGGAAACTATTGTATACGGATAAGATGGAAATTCATATTGTAGAACTTCCGAAACTTAAAAAATATCAGTATCCGGAAACAGAGTTACTCAGATGGGCGCGTTTCTTTAATGCAGAGAATAAGGAGGAAATGCAAATGGCCGTTCAGGGAGATAAATACATGGAAAAAGCATACAATCGTTTGGTAAATTTGAGTGCTGATGATGAAAAACGTCTGGAGTATGAAGAAAGACAAAAGGCAATCCGAGATTACAATCATATGATTAATAGTGGATGGCGTACAGGACATGCAAGGGGATATGCAGAAGGACATGCGGAAGGACTTGCAGAAGGACACGCGGAAGGACATGCGGAAGGACATGCGGAAGGACTTGCGGAAGGACATGCGGAAGGTAGAATACAAGAGTGTATAGAAATATTACAGGAAATGGGAATATCTGAAGAAAAAATACAAGACAAGCTGGCACAGAAATTTTCATTGTCAGAAAAAGAAATAGAGGAATTTATGGAGAAATATTGGAAAAGAGCCGAGAGTTAGAATCTCTCGGCTCTTAGTTTTTATCTTCTGAATTATCCTTAGGCATTATCTTTCTCATATTCACGAATCAAAATCTCAGCTACAGCAACTACTGTAAATTTCACCATCTCAATACAGTGGCATTTTCTCTCCGGAGAATTTCTGTCCGGGTAATCTTTAATTAAGATACGGCAGCAGGTGGCACCAAATTCTTTTTTGAATTTATCGTGAAATTCTTTCGTAAGTTCAAAACATCTGTTGATTTTTGGATCCCCCGGCGTGCTTCTTCCATATAAGAAACCGATACACATAGCTCCTCCGGCTACAGCACCGCAGAGACAACCTGCACCTCCCATTCCCCAAGGGAAACCGGAACTCATTGCAATGGCACTATCTGGAATGTCAAGTTCTAAAGCATCTCTGATTGCTGCAATTACAGATTCTGAGCAAGCAAACCCGGAAGTAAATATTTTAACAGCATTATCCTGTAACTTATTCATGTCAACATTTGTATTCATAGGTAAAGCCCCCTAACTATTAAAATGTATTTATTAATGTTATTGTACATCTTAGTTGTTAATATTTCAATTATATCTCCACTCTTTTTGCTAGCGGATAACTGCCAATTCCCAATACTACAGCAATTACTGAAATAGTTATAATTCCATAGAGAGGGTTTCCGCTTTCCATGCCGGTAATATGAAATAGAAAGTTAAAAACAGCATTCCAAAACTTAGGAATAAACCCATAAGATAATGGCAGTATGAAGAAGAAAAGAACAGGAAGCCCTGCAGCAATAATCACTTTTCCGATTTTAGATGCCTTATAAAAAAGGATGGTAACGAAATATCCGCTTAAAAAGCACAGGTTGTACGCGGAAAATATAAAAATTGTATGTACTATGAATGTAATAATTATGTTCTGGTCAAATTTGGAATATAAAACACCAAACATAGTTGACCAATCAAGTCCAGACATTTGAGTGAAAAATAGTGTAAAAACAACAGTTGCTATAGCAAGAATAAAATTAATAATCAACATGCAATACATACAACTTTTGAAAAATGTTTTTCTTGAAATTCCATTTTGCGCAACCATCCAGAAATGTTCCTTAAAAATAGCAAGCCCCATGATAAAAGTGAAAATTGTTGATGAAAAGTCCATACTGTTAGAGCCATTTAGATTTGCACTTTCGGGCTTGCTTCCGGTCCAGATGAAAAAAGCTCCTATGACAATGGCAACTGTCAAATAGATACTAAGATAAACTAATAAGGATGTTTTAAAGTCGTGTAACTGATATTTTAAGCTCTTTTTCATAATTTCATTCTCCTATGCGTTTGTTAATTGAATAAATAATTTCTGAAGATCTAGGGAAGAAACTTCTAAGTTTTCAGGCAGTGTTTCCTCTGGTTTTCCAAGAATGTAAACACTTTTTGAATTACCAATGGAATCTTCGCCAATGACTTTACCATCAACGATATAGTTTCTTATATAATTATCTACAGAATCAGCAGCTCCTGAAATAGCATAACCTCGTTTTAATAAGTCCTCGCAAGAACCTTTTTCAATGACGTTACCATTTTTAATAATAATAACATCTTCAATAATATTAGAAACTTCCTCTATTAAATGTGTAGATATTACAATGGTAAAGGGAGATTCACTGTATTTTTCAATTAATAATCTGTAAAATAATTCTCTGTGGTTTGCGTCCAGTCCAAGTACGGGTTCATCCAAAAACACATAAGGTGCATTCACGGACAATGCAATCACATTTTTTAAAATGGATTTATATCCTGTGGAAAGAGCGGATGATTTCTTGTTTAAAGGCAGTCCGAAAAGTTCTGCAATACGAAGCGCATAGTCCATATCGAATTCGGGATGAAATTCTTTTGTCCAACGGAAAATCTTTTTAACTTTCATGCCTTCGGGAAATAATAATTTTTCACTTGTAAAGTATAAGTGATTAAGTGCTTCATCGTTTTCGGTAAGAATATCACCATTTAGCGTAACCGTGCCTTCATCTGCATACACTCGATTATTAATAACATTTAATAAAGTAGTTTTTCCTGCTCCGTTTCTTCCGAGTAGACCGTAAATCTTATTTTCTTCCAAATAAATATTTACATTACTAAGTGCTTTTGTATCTTTGTATGTTTTGGAAACATTCTTTACTTCAATTCCTCTCATTTTGAAAATCCCCTTTCTACCATGGCAATAATCTCATCGCCTGTAATGCCCAGTCGTTTAGCTTCGTCTATTAATTTACTGATATAGTTGTCGTAAAATTGATTTTGACGTTTTTGTTTCAACTTTTTAACAGCTCCTTTTGTTACAAACATACCAACGCCCCTTTTCTTAAAAATAATGTTTTCGTCCACGAGAAGATTGATTCCTTTCAACGCAGTAGCTGGATTGATTTTGTAGTTTACAGAAAACTCTGTAATAGAAGGGATTTGTTCTTCTTCTGGAAATATTCCGGTCAAAATGCCATCTTCAACGCCTTCGGCTATTTGTATAAAGATTGGCTTCTCGCTGTTCATATCTATTTTCACGTTGTCCTCCTTTCTTGATAGGTTACTTATCTGGTTAGTTAGTTGAGTAATTAACTATAATGGAAGTATAAGTGAGAAAAGAAGAAATGTCAATATATAAATCAAATCTTTTATCTTTACTTTCAAAGGTACTGCCCTTATACTAGGAAACAGAGAAGTTTACAGATAAAAAGGAGTTATTACGAATATGAAGCGGATTTTAATGATGGTATTTCGAAATATTCTTCTTGTTCCATACATGTGGATTAAATTATGTTATCATGCCAGTCATGTGGATAAATATACAGAAGAAGAACATTACAAAATGCTTCGATATATTACATATCGTGCAAATAAAGGTGGAAACGTAATTATAGATGTACACGGGCAGGAAAACATTCCGAAAGAAAATGGATTTATGTTTTTTCCAAATCATCAAGGAATGTATGATGTTCTGGCAATTATTGATGCGTGTCCAAAGCCATTTTCTGTTGTTGCAAAGAAAGAAGTTGCTAATGTACCGTTTTTAAAGCAGGTATTTGCGTGTATGAAAGCATATATGCTGGATCGAGAAGATGTGCGACAGGCAATGGAAGTTATTGTTAATGTAACCAAGGAAGTTAAAAAAGGAAGAAACTATTTGATTTTTGCAGAAGGTACACGATCTAAAAAAGGAAACCAGATTCAGGACTTTAAAGGAGGAAGTTTCAAATCTGCGACAAAAGCAAGATGTCCCATTGTTCCGGTGGCATTGATTGATTCATTTAAACCATTTGACACAAATTCTATCACTCCGGTTACAGTTCAGGTCCATTTTTTAGAACCGCTTCTATATGAAGAGTATAAAGATATGAAGACAAATGAAATTGCAGAAACCGTAAAAGAAAGAATACAAAATAAGATTAATGAAAACATTGTGAAATAAGGGATTGACAATAGGTAGAACCTTTAGTATAATAACCCTTGCTGGAGAAATACTCAAGAGGCTGAAGAGGCGCCCCTGCTAAGGGTGTAGGTCGGGCAACCGGCGCGAGGGTTCAAATCCCTCTTTCTCCGCTAACTACCTGAAAGGTATTTCAGGTAGTTTTTATATGTCACCCGTGTGGTGAATAAATAATAGAAGATACCTAATCTTTTTTAATCATATATCTGGTGATTTAAATCAGATAAAAGGACAAGTTCTTGTGGTTGTAAAAACTAAAAAGAAAAAATAAAAAAAGATGAAAAAAGGTATTGACTTAAGAGAAAAGAAATGATATTATGTTTAAGCTGACTCGTGAGGGACAGC
>FR892647.1 GCA_000433535.1 Dorea sp. CAG:317 | reverse complement strand
AATACTTTCAATCCATGTTTCAGGTATCCAGTTATGGATCATTGCTCCGATCCCCACACCAATCAAAATGTATGGAAATACTTTCTTGAATGTCCCCACAACTTGTTCTTTTGCATATTGAACTCTGTCCTTTTTGGTTAAAGCAGGAGAACTAATATCAACATCACCTGCATTTTTCACGAAATCTTCCACATATTCTTCCATGTGCATTTTTTCAATTAAAGTACCGCCAATTACAGCGATTATCAAGCCTACAATCACATAAGCAAAGGCAACTTTAGCCCCGAAAATACTCATTAGCAATACAAGACTTCCCAGATCAACCATAGGCGAAGAAATCAAAAAGGAAAAAGTTACCCCTAACGGTAATCCTGCACTTGTAAAGCCTATAAACAACGGGATAGAAGAACATGAGCAAAATGGTGTAACTGTTCCTAACAATGCGGATATGATATTTGCACCGATACCATGAAATCGCCCTAAAATTTTTTTACTTCGTTCGGGTGGAAAATAACTTTGAATATACGA
>FR892646.1 GCA_000433535.1 Dorea sp. CAG:317 | reverse complement strand
TCTGTGCCATGCTCCCATCCTCCTTTCCAGTTCAAAAGAAAAAGCGTAAGTAATATCTCTATCACTCACGCCTTCTCTAAACATTTTATTCTTTTTTCAATAAATTTTTACTTCCCTGTTAAATCATCGGACTCATTTTCTGAGTCCCATCTATATGAAACGCCCCGGATCCTTTATCTTCCTCCGGCAGCGGCTTTCTTATATTCCATCAGTTTCTGTCTTGCTTCTGCATTTAAATGTCTCGGAACCTGAATTTGTACCGTTACATACTGATCACCATGGACATTTGCATCCTTCATGGAAACGATTCCTTTTCCTCTTAAACGAATCCTGCTTCCTGACTGTGTTCCTTCTTTAATCTTGCACATCGCATCACCATACAGGGTATGCACCCTTGCTTCTCCACCAAACACAGCCGTTGTATAAGGAATGCTGACCGTTGTATAAACATCCATACCTTTTCGTTCATATCCGGCTTTTGGCTGAACAGTTACTTTCAGAAGCAGATCTCCTGCACCGCCTTTTCCGGTTCCAGGCATCCCTTTTCCACGAAGTCTTATACTCTTTCCACTGTCAATTCCTGCCGGAATATGCACCTCAAGTGTCTGCGCCTTTCCGCTCTGATCCTGCAGAGTAATTCTTTTATCACATCCAAATGCTGCCTCATCAAATGTAACAGATACACTGGCATTCAGATCCTGTCCTTTCTGATCAAAGCCTGCTGACCCGTGACCGCCAAATCCTCCGAAGCCACCAAATCCGGATCCATCGTCATAGAAACTGCTTCTGTGAAAACCATGACCTCCGAAACCATCTGTGCTTTTACTGCTGCTTCCATGGAAGATATCTTTAAACATATCTCCGAAAATATCATCTGCATTTCCTGTAAAATGATACTCCTGATATCCTCCAGGACCACTTTTGAATCCCTGGAAACCATTTCCAAATCCACTGCCCTGATAGCTGCCTCCTGCAGACTGGTCAAATGCGGCGTGTCCAAACTGGTCATACATCTTCTTCTTTTCCGAATCACTCAGTACTGAATAGGCTTCTGTTACTTCTTTGAATTTCTTTTCTGCATCCGGATTTCCGGCATTGGTATCCGGATGATACTTCTTTGCCATCTTCCGGTAAGCTTTTTTGATTGTCTTCTCATCTGCATTCTTTGCTACTCCGAGCACCTCGTAGTAATCCCGCTTTGCTGCCATGTTCTGTCACCTCCTGCCTGTAAAACACCCCGGAGATTGCTCTCCGGGGAAAATTTATCTTCTATATTAACCTTCAATTGTGATATATTTCTTCTCTTCTACCGCTGGTTTTGCTTCTTTTTTCGGAACAAAGAGTTTCAGAATACCATGTTTAAATTCTGCTTTGATATCTTCTTCTGTGATATCTTCACCAACATAGTAACTTCTCTGACATGCTCCTGCGTAACGTTCACGGCGGATATACCTGCCGGTTTCTTTCTCCTGTTCATCCTGATCAAGACCTTTTGCTCCACTGACTGTCAGATAACCATCTTTCAATTCTGCAGTAACTTCATCTTTCTTGAACCCCGGAAGATCAATCTCAAGTTCATATCCATCTTTCATTTCCTTGATATCTGTCTTCATCAGATTATTCGCATGATGTCCATAGAGCTTCTTTTCTGCTCTGTTCTCTGCTTTATCTGCATATCCGTAAAATGGAAATCCAAACCAATCATCATCAAATAAATTATTATTAAAAATACTAGGCATTAACATAAGTCCTGTCTCCTTTCAAACACTCATAATACGTTCGGAACACTCTCTGGCGAACCTTTCTTTTCGTTCCCCTTCCTTTGTTCTATCTGTACTATAGCACGCATTATTAGCACTGTCAATAGGTGAGTGCTAATTTTTTAAATAATTTTTTGGGAAAACCTCAAAAAAGCTTGATTTTACGGGCTTTTTCGGGCTTTCCAATTTTTTGATTTTTTCAAAAAATGGCTTACTACACCATTTTTACACCATTTCTACACCAATTTCAGAATCGGGGACCTCCAAAATCCCCTGTAAATTCAAGGAAATCTGAGTTAATTTACTACACCATCAAAAGCAGAAAAATCCGATTTTTTTCATGTTTTTCACCATCATGCCCCTAAAAACTCCATTGCCGGGACAGAAGTTTCCATCACATAATCTGAACCAAATCCATCTTTGCGATCTCTCTTTCGATCCTGGATCGGTCTGTGATGTGGTTATAAACTTCCATCGTGACACTGATGTTGGCATGTCCCATCACATACTGAACGACCTTCATATCCAGATCCGTCTCTGCCATTCGGGTACAGGCTGTATGTCGGAGAATGTGGGCGGAAATATGAGGTAGCTCTTCCGGCTTTCTCCTCTCCCGCTTTGCCCGCTCATTTTCTTCCTCGTTATACGCCTTCACAATATCCCGGAGAATAAAGTTCACAGTAGTCGGCATCATAGGACGTCCGCTCCTGCTCATGAATACGAAATTCGAAAGCCCTTCGATTTTCACATCCCTGGGAATTCCCATCTGAAAATTCAGCCGTCTCTGAGTCTCAAAGGCTTTTGCAACCATTTTGCTCATGGGTATCTCCCGAATCCCGGCTTCTGTCTTAGGCATGGTCACATGAAAATCACACCCGTCTCCATAGTTCTTGTAGATCAGCTGATGATTCACGTATACGGTCCGGGTCTTCAGATCTACGTCCTTCCAGGTGAGTCCGATCAGTTCTCCACAGCGGAGCCCGGTTCCGATCATCACTTGCAAAAGAGGCAGATAGATATGGAATACCTCGCTGTTCTTAACATAGTTCAACAGATTTTTCTGCTGGTCAAAGGACAAGGCGGTGCGTTTCTTTTCCGGTTCTCCATAATCTCCCAGCGTTCTCTTGGCCGGATTTTTCCGGATGATATCGTCATCTACAGCCACCTCAAAGCTCGGTAAGATCATATTATGGAGAAACTTGATGGTACTGTGGGAATATTTCTGTTTGCTCAGCCGGGAATAAAACAGGCGTACATGAGATGGTCTTACCTGTACCACTTTCATCTGTCCGAGTTCATTCCTCACAAGACTGTTCCACATCCTTCTGTAATTGGCCTGTGTACTCTCTGCCAGCTTTCTGGTATCCATGTGGATCTCAAACAGGTCATTGAGAGTCATGTTCTTGCATTGAGTATCGGTCAGAATTCCTTCGCTCTGGTCTTTCTCAATCTCTTTTTCTTTTTTCCTGAGTTCAGCCAGATCCGGAGAATAAACGGCCAGGCGTCTGCCAGTCCGTTCATCTTTGTACCGGTACATATAGAGTCCATCCTTGCGCTGGGATTCCCCTGTCCTCAGATTTCTTCCTCTATTGTCTTTTCTTGCCACAAAACCATTCCTTTCTGAAACAGTTCAGCCATCTGGTGTCAGGAGACGGATTTATGCTTGCATAAAAATCCGGTGACTGACATCCAGATGTGGTGAGCGCCCGTGAATGAGCAAAACAATGGCGGCAGCCATCATTAGCACGTATTGCGGTTTTGCGAATGGCGCGTACTGAACTGTTGCTTCTGTAATAATCACACCTCCCTGTTGTGGGGAATGGTCTTGTCCTGTCTATGAAAAGTATAGCACAAAACCAACCCCACGCACATCCGTGTTCCTCTATTCCGCTATTGCTTCCAGGTATTTTTCCACTTTCTGTACGGAATACAATACCCGGCGGCCGATGGTGATCCGGGCTCCCGCATCTTCCGCAATCTTCCTTGCAGTCATCTGTCCGCAGGAAAGCATAGCGGCCAGACCTTCAATATCCACTGCTAGACGGCAGTTGCTCTCTCTTTCTTTTGTCTGTCTCATTTACCTCATCTCCTCCTTTATTCTTTTCTGCATCCGCCCCAGCTTTTCCTGAGCCGTGCGTTTTCGAAAACTCTCCCCTTTAAACTGAACCGGCACGCACATCTCCAGCAACCGATCATAAATCCTGGCATGTGCTATATCCTGCGGATTCTTTAACTCCTGCAGTGTCAGATTGGTCGTCGCGATCAGGGGTTTCCCGCTCCGATATCTGCCGTCGATCACCGCATAGATCTGTTCCAGTCCGTACTCTGTTCCCCGTTCCATTCCAAAATCATCCAGAATCAAAAGTGGTACTCTACACAGATTTTTTATGTATGTGTTCTTCTCTGAAAAATTAGCAGACAGATCATTCAGCACTTCTGCAAAATTATTCATACGTACTTCTATCTCCTGTTCCAACAGTGCATTGGCAATACAGCCCGCCAGAAAACTTTTCCCGGTTCCCACTGCTCCCCAGAAGACGTAGCCTGTATTTTCCGCCTTCATTGTTTCCCAGTCTTTCACATAAAGCTTTGCAAGCACTATATTTTCGGAAAGTCCCGTATCATTCTTAAATGTCCATTCCTTCATGGATCTATCCGAGAAACAATGTTCCTTCAATTCTCTGACTACAGCTTCATGGCGCTGCTGTTCCCGGTACTGTTCCTCCTGTTTTCTCTTTTGTCTCCGGCACTCACATTCACGTGGATGTTTTTTTATTCCCAAAACTCCGACTTTTTCCTGATCGAAATAAGCCTCCTTCGGTTCATGGCATTGTCCACAATACAGAAGCCCGTCTTCTCCGATGTAATCCTCCCTGGTTCTTTCTTCCAGCTGCATCATGTTCTTTACTGTTTCTTCTACCACCTTGTTCATAGACTTTCCTCCTCACTGCAGGTATAATCCGGAATGTTTTTTACCGGGGCTGACCGTTCTGCCCATCTTCTCAAGGTAACGGCATGATCAGCATATTGCTTTCCACTGGAACGCATATAACTGGACAGCTCCTCGATCAGCCTGTCTATTTCTCGGATCTCCTGTTTCAATTCTCCATATTCTGTTTCGGAGAGAAACACATTGTGATATTTCCCATAGGCAGAGCGCGCTTCTCTCTCTTTATTTATTTGACTATATATCATTTGATTATTACTCATTTTATTAGGGGATACTTTTCTATCCCTCACAGGGACAGTTTTCTTTCCCTCATAAGTATCTTTTTCTTTCCCTATGGGGGATAGTTTTCTTTCCTTCACAGGGACACTTTTCTTTTCCTCTGCCGGGATTCTGACATACAGCAGATTCGGCTTTGAAAAACCCTGCTTTTGTCTTTCTAAAAGTCCGGCATCTTCCAGTTCATTCAAAGCTTTCTTAATGGTCATATGACTCTTTTCCAACACTTGCGCCAAATCCATGATTGGGTAAATCACGTAAATATACCCTTTTTCATTCTTCCATCCGTTATTCCTTGAAATCTTAGACCGATCCAGCAACAGGGCATACAGAATCCTGGCTGTCTGAGTCAGTTTCATATCCAGCAGAAACCTTGGGTAAGGGATGAAATCTCTGATCAGGGTCCGCTCTGTCAAATATTCCATCTGGTCTCTATTCTTCACATCCATCCTTTTGTTTCTGTCTGATTTTCCGCCGGCGGCTTCGCTTGGATTCATAACAGGGGCAACAGACAATCACAGTCCGGAAACTCTGCTTGCAGTCCCCGACACATTTCCTGCAGGTGTCATTGTGGGCGATGCGCCCTCTTTCATTGAGAAAAAAGGCCAATTCCTGTTTCCTTTTCTTGCTCATTCTCGGCACAGACATTCCTCCTTCCTGCCATCCTGCCAGTACCTGGTACAGGACAGCGAAATATGGTCACGTTTCGGTATCATTTTTTGCATTTTTTGCCCTTTACGACAGGCTTTTTTGACCTCAAATATATTTGCCTGGGGTTTATCCTGTCTGACGGCAGAAAACGCTGTTTGGTCATGTTTCGGTATCGTTTTGGAACAATTCATCTGGACTACTTTAACTGCCCCGGTAATCCCGTTCAAAATCCCCTGCCATCTTCAACACTTCTTCCCTGAGTGCAAACAATTCCGCAATGCAGTGACGGATTTCATCCTCCATAGCCAGTGAACGTTCCCCACCCGTATTGAAGTACCGTGCGATCTGATTCAGGTTCACACCGATCTTTCCATACGCACCCACCAGACTTCGCAGTTCTTCCATATCGGCGACCACTTCTACCCGATGCACAATCTCCTTTTCCACCAAAAGTTTCCGCAGGCATTCGGATCTGGATACCCCAAGGATTTCTGCCTTCTTGTCCAGAAGTTCCAGCTCAATATCCGAAAGCCGGACTCCCACAAAATGCGGATGGTTCAGTTCCTGTTCCATTCTTCTTTTTCTCATGACTTCATCTCCTTTCTTCTTTCAGTTACTTCAGTAACACCACAAACAGGAGAACCGGCAGTCCTGCCGGAATCTTCTTTTTGTGCTGCGTCCCACTTTCCAGTGGACGCCAATATCTGCCAGATTGGCAGATTATCGAGGGTATGGGGAATCGAAATCCCAAGCAAGAGCCCTACACAGGAAAACACGATAGTGTATTACGGGGTGGATCTTGCTCTGGAAAAATCCCCATCAAGAGCTCAACCTGTAAGTTAGAGGACTGCCAGGAATGGCATAACCGCTTAACACGGGTGGATCTTGCTCTATAATATTTCCCCCCTCACTTAACGTAACCGGGAGCGGCTATTATACAGGGTCAAAAAGAAATAAATTTTATTCTTATCAACCAGATCCGCTCTTATCTTTTTTATTCTTTAAAGATCCCCTCACTTAACCCAAGCGCCAGAGGGAATAATACAAGGGGATTCGAAAAATCATTCTAATTTCTTATTTGGAAAAATATTCCCCCTCATAAATAGAAAGGAAATCCGAGGATTATACAGTGTTTGGAAACTAAGTTTTTAATAAAGTACACAAAAAAACATCCCGTCTTTTTTGACCGGATGCCAGATTTTAATTCATAGATTTCTGTTATAAAAAATAGCCACCAGATTTTCCGGCAGCTATTCGCTTATTAAATCATCACCATATTCATTTTTTATTCTTTCGCACAATCGATTCCAGTTTTCTTCTTCCTCCTCTGGAGTTTTTTCCGGCAATATCACATCCTTTATATCATCCTCAATGGCTTTTACGTATTTATCCGTTAATTCCGGATACTCATCCAACAACCTTTCGAACAGTTTATAAAGTCCCCACTCCGTACACTTAGCCAAGCATGAAGAAAAAAGTTCCAGTGTCATCGGCTCTTGTTTGTCGATTGCTACCAGCTCATCATATTTTTTCATCCCAGCTCTCCCTCCATATACCTCTATTATAGATACATTTTTCAGTATATTAAACCATTATTTTTCCCATGATAATGATTATATTACAAACTGGGAAGTGAAAAGAAATGATAAGCTATTCTCCATTATGGGAGACTATGAACAAACGAGACATCCCCACCTATACACTGATTCATAAGTATGGTATCAATCCCCGGACGATCAACAATTTAAAACATAATAAGTCTATTACCATGTTTACATTGGAAAGGCTATGTGAAATTTTGAATTGCAAACCGAATGATGTTATCAAATTTGTGAAAGATTAAAAGGGATACATTCACATATAGCATTCAAACTTTAAACTTTTTATTGCATTACAACGGTTGGAACGTCTGTTACATATTCTTAGCGTTTGTATACAATAAATCAAAAAAGAGAATAGCAAAAATCAAAAATCTCCCTACCCATTAGAGTAGAGAGACTTCATTTACCTTATAAGAATTACTCATTCATCACTTTCAGTTTTAATTAATTCTAGTGATCAATCTCATTTAATAGCAGTACCATTATACTGATTAGTGTCTGGCAACATTTCCATAATTTTATTCAAAAGTAAATACACGGTTGAAGAAAAATATCTTGGACACAAATCTGTCTTATCAATATGTAACTTATCGGCCCGGTGAATCGCCATTTTAATTTTTTCCTTGTTATAATGTGACGGATTAATGTGTTTTTTATCTTTTAAAGGTACCCCTATATCTGAAAGTCTCTCACGAAAATGGCTTGTCTTTTCGTAAGAATGAGAATCAGATACAGCAAAACCTTTATCTTCTTCTGAAGGTTCATCATGATGCATCAACAACCAAATCTCAAAAAAAGGATTACTCACTGCATAACCATACCCTTTTTCTTGGCATGTAGCTATTGCTTCATTCCATTCATCTTTATAAGATTTTTGATTTTGTGGATCAATAATCTCATTTGACCAATTCTGATCTACATCTGTTATAATCCAAAATTCATCTTCGGGGTATTTTTCAAACTGATAAATGTCATCTTTTATAGCTTTAAATTGGTCAATCCGTTCCACTAAATGCTTTGGACGAACTTTACTAAGCATCTTTTCTTGTTCTTTAGTTCTACATTTTGGAGCAGTAAAAACAGCATCTTCAGCAACCGAAATAAATTGAATCTTACTCTTAATTTCACTAAAAATATTAGAAACTAAGTCAAAATACTCTTCTTCCGTCACGCTACCTTCACAGGATAAAAAAATTATTTTATTAGTTTTAGGCCTAACTACACGATAAGGATTTTGAGGTGTAAAAGGCACTCGACTTTTAAGAATCGGCATCAATATCCCCCTCTTATCATTGGAACAGCACCAAATCTACCATTCAAATAAGCCTTCAAAGTATCTTGTCCTTTTTCAACCTCAAAATCAGAAAATGGCTTTAAGGTAGATTCACCCTTTCCAGTTTTTTCTATAAACCAAATTTCATCTTGTCGAAAACAATCCAAATTTATTAAATTTATATCATGCGCAGTAAAAATAATTTGATTATTTCCATCTTCGGATTTACAAACAAATTCATCTAGTAAAAACAGGGAAAGTTTGGTATGCAAACTTCTATCAATTTCATCCACAAAATAAATTGATGAATTTTTTCCAATTGTAAATAACATGGGTAGTAAATCAACCAAGCGTTTCGTACCATCTGATTCTTCATCAATGTTAAATTGAACATTTTTACTATTTAGTCGATGATTGAATTTAAGCTGAACCAAAATAGTTCTTTTCTTTTTATTTTCAGCAAAAATAAAATATCTTCCTGCTAAGTTTACAATTCCATTTTTTATTTCTTCGATGTCATCAACAATTTGTTGTGGTAAATCTAATTTCTGTGCAAATTCATGGAAATCAATCTCATCACTTGCCACAGAAATCCCAAAAACACCAGTATCCATCTTATCAAGCATCCTTGCAATATAATTGCGTAAATCTTCATCCTCTTTCATACGAATTGGAAGTGCTTGGACGGTGGTTTCTGGGAATATAACTTGTAGATTTTTAAACCATTGAACGATTTTCTCTGCCTTTTTTATTCCATTATCATACAACTTATATAGGAAAAGCTGATTTTTTTGGCTTTCCTGAATGCTATCTTTGAGCACATCGGCCAGTATTCTGTCCTTAGATTTGTTACGAGCAAATCTTGATTCAATTTCGATCTCGGTTTTACCATTCTCATCTGTAACACGAGTGAATAACGGCTCAAGGGCTTTTTCAGTCAACTGCATCAACCATTCTTCATGTACTTGACGTCGATCTAAGGAAAAACCGTACTCATAAACTTCTCCATCCAAGTAAAACATGAACTGAAATAAAGAAATTCCCCCGAGCTCTTCAAAATCACCTCTAAACTGATTGACGCCTGTGCCCTTTCCACTTTTCTGTCCGTCAACAATATAATCACGAGCAAAATCAATAGATTCAATAAATGACGATTTTCCTGATGCATTAGGTCCAAAAAATCCTCCCCGTCTCAGCACTTTCCATTCACCAGCTTTTGTTGTAATTGTCTTCAAAAAGCGATCCTCCGTGCTTTTTTCCGTTGGAAACATGCTGAATTCTACTGGATGTCCAATAGATTTAAAATTACTTACAATATACCGTAATAGCACTCTTTTCCCTCCTTTTCTATCTCAACTTTAATTCGTCTAAACGATATCCCATGGCCTCCATTGAGACTTGAAAGTAGCAACTAAGATATCGCTGTAATTGATGTTGCTGTTTCATCTGCTGGTCGGCCGGAAACGGTAATGTTTTCTGTTGGCAATGACGCAAAAAATCTGTCCGCTTTTGCTTGACCAGATTTTCTGGCATCAGAAAGCAAGCGGCAAAGTAGTCTGCTTCTTTTTCCTCTTCCGGCTTATTTTTCCCAAAAACACTATCGCTATCACAGATAATAGCGCCGTTTTGTAACGGATGACCTAAGTAATAATGACCCAACTCGTGGGCAATGGTAAAGTGTTTGCGGGATGTTCGAAGATTGGCATTGACAAAGATGATTTTTGCCTGCTTCACCACCATATATACGCCGCAGAACTCTTCATCATCCTCATCTCGTTCCTCGAATACGATCCCCCGCTGTTTCATTATAGCAGGAATCAGTTCTATTGGTGGACGATGCAGGACATTTAACTCCAAAATTCCATCGACCAAATTCCTAATTTGTCGTTTGCGTCTCCAGTCCATCAGCTTTCCTCACCGGCAATCTCCAGGGCTCGTTTGCAGAGATGCTCCCAAGTATCCACTCGAATTTTACCACGAGCGGCTGCTATCAACTCCGTTTCAGACGTTATTTGCTCCGGATAGGATTCGATAACCTGTGCAGATTTCGCAGCTTCCTGCAAACTAATCGCTTCCTGCAAGACCGCTTCCATAAGTTGAGAAGCATACTTATTGGCATTAGAAACTGTTCCCTCAAGCTCATTGCATAAAGTGTTTAGTAATTCAAATTTTGCAACTATTCGCTCTTGCTCTTGTAATGGCGGTAAAGCGATCAGCAAGCGAGATACTTCTGAAGCATTTATGTTCTTTACCCCAGTAGTAGTTCTTATTGGCACTTCAATCAGTTGTCTAAAATATCTTGCATTCGAAATAATGTTCAAATACTTATTATTAACATACAGTGTCCTTATACGCATCAAGTAACCGGCATAGCACAACGTTTCATAATCATCCTCTACCAATGCGAATCGTCCTACCAAAGTTGCACTTCCATTTGACCGAATAAGCAAAATATCATTGTTTTTTAAGGACAAATCCGAAGTCTCTTTTTCAGAAAGAGCTGCAAATTTTAAATCGTTTAAGTCAATACAATTTCTCTCTGTATTGATGTTTGGAATTCGAAGAACAGGTACTCCATTTACTTCGTAACTACACGGCACTGAAGTACCATATTTCAAATCAGTTAAAAGTTCCCCTAATCTACACCATATCCAGCCTTTCGGCAGATCAAAAGGTTTTTCCTTTTCGCTGATAGGAGGCAGTAGCTTCTGCTTTTTGATTTTTTTCTTGGCAACTAAACGCTCTTTTTCGTCTTTGATTTTTTCCAAAAGCACACTGGCTGGTTCATCATTGGGGTCCTGCTCACAGAGTTTACCTTCTACCGCTTGCTGCAAGATAGATTGACGAAGGATTTCAATCTTATCAGCAGACAAGTTCTTATACAGTTCACAGAGCAATTCATCAAGCTTTTTAATTTTTATCAAAAGCTTATTTTGCTGCTCCAAGGAAATATCGGGAAAATCAATCTTTTTTAGATCAGAAAACCGCAATGCGGAACGCACGCCACCACGATTTCCATACCATTTGATTAAATTGATTCCCAACGTACTTTTTAGGTAATACAGTAAAAACTCATTGCTGATCTGCCCGTTCGTTTCAAACACAACATAGGCAGGACTTACAGCCCCAAAAGTACCTGGTGAAGATAAACCAATGGATCCGACATTAACTCGATACGGATTATACGCGAACTGATTTTCTCTTAAAACGGTATAGTTACCCAAATCATCACTTGCTCTGTTATTTGTAACAGTAATACCGTCTGTATTTGTCACTCCATAAACAGTAAAATTATCTTGAGATAGGTCTAAGTTTTTTACTTTTTCTTTTACTTCACGAATAAAGTTTCCTAATTTCACTGTTGGAAAAGATAAATTTTTCATTTTAACAATTCCTCTATTTCCAGCAGAATTTGTCTGCTCCTTGTGAGACAATCGGAAGTTTTTCTGATTACCTCTTCCGGAGAAGGGATGCTTTGCTCTAACTCCGTAGAAGGATTTTTGAAGTCAAGATTATATCCTCGAGCTTTAACCTCATCGATACTAACTTTCCATGCACAGTCTGTTTCTTTCCGGGCATTCCACCACGCCTTTTCCGCTTCAAACTCTTCTAACTTAATTGGCTTTGTCTTTGTGTAGTTCTTATACCCTTTCGGAAGCTGATGTTCGTAAAACCAGATTTCCTGTGTTGTTCCACGCTCCAGAAAAAGCAAGTTTGTGTTAATGCCGGTATAGGGAGCAAAAACTCCATTGGGAAGCCGAACAATCGTATGGAGATTAAACTCACTCAGCAATTTTTCCTTAATCGCGGTTTTGACGCCTTCACCAAACAAAAATCCGTCCGGAAGAACAATTGCCGCTCTGCCGGTCTGATTCAGTTTGTACATCAGTAGCACCAAGAACAAGTCTGCCGTTTCCTTTGTCTTATAGTTTACAGGAAAATTGTCCTCTATTCCGTCCTCTTCAATGCCGCCAAAAGGTGGATTGGTCAGGACAATGTCAACTCTGTCTTTGGGCTTAATATCTTTGACCGGATAAGCCAATGAGTTATCATGCTTAATTTGTGGATTATCAATGTTGTGAAGAATTAAATTTGTAGTACAGAGCATATGAGGAAGCGGTTTTTTCTCTACGCCTAAAATAGATTTCTGCAGCTGTGCTTCGTCATCAATGTTACGAACCTGCTTACGCAAATGTTCCAGCGCACAGACAAGGAACCCGCCAGTGCCACAGGCAAAATCCAGTACTTGCTCGCCAAGCTGCGGATTAACCATGTCCACCATAAACTGCGTAACGGGACGAGGGGTATAATATTCGCCAGAGTTTCCAGCACTCTGTAAGTCCTTCAGGATATTCTCGTAAATGTCGTTGAATAAATGGCGGTCAGATGCCTTATCAAAGTCAATCTCATTGAGTTTATTGATAACGCTGCGCATCAGTGTTCCGGACTTCATGTAGTTATAGCTATCCTCAAACAGAGACTTCACTAAAACTGCTTTCGGATCACTGGCTTCTGTCAACTGCCAATCCTTAAAAGTCTTGAACAGCGTATTGTTTATAAAGTCAATCAGTTCGTCGCCGGTGATACCTTCGTCATCTTCAGCCCAATCAGACCAACGCAAGCCGTCAGGGATAATATATGTATAGTCATCCGATAATGCATCCCACTCCTTTTCCTTGGAGTCAAACACCTTTAGGAACAACATCCATACAAGCTGTGATATTCTCTGTGCGTCGCCATCTACACCGGCATCCTGTCGCATGATATCCTGTACTGATTTGATTGTAGTTGAAATACTCATTATTTATTCTCCATTTCTACTGCCTGCTTTTGAAGCATCTGCATTAACAGCTCCATGCCTTGATATTGCATCTCTGTATATTTCCGTTGCTTCTCACCATCCTCAGCGAATCCCTTTGGCACATATACTCTCTGCAAATCCTGTGCAGTAATATTTTTATAATTTACCGACTTACACATTGCCAAAATTAAGTCAAGCTTCTTATCCAGTCTTACTTGGTATTGTAAAGAATCGTTGCAAAGTGCCTCATAATACAATTTCCACTTTGCACGAACATTTTTGTCATCTTTAAAAACTATATCAATCAAGTTATAAGATCGGATTATTTCATCACTATATAGATAATGTCCTGTACTCAATAAAGACTTAATTATAGCTATTTTTTCTTTCTTTTTATCTGATCTGTTTTGCAAATAAATCGTAACTAAAACAGCAATTATAGGTGACAAAATAATCGCCACAATATTGATAGTATCTTTTACTTCCACACCGTTCTCCCTTACGCTACATATAATTCGTTTTCCAGTTCTACAATAGCTTCCATAAATTTTTTCTTGTTGCCAAAGCATTTCAGTATTTCTACAGGCGTGCCAAATCGGGCGACATCAGGTACTTTCAAAACTTCCATACTTTCAAGATTGGCCAGCCCTTCGTCTGCATATTTGTCCAGCAACGCTTCTAAAACCTGTTTCGCAACCTCGTTGTACTTTCCAAAATAGCCACGCTTTTTCACATTGTTAGCCCGCTCTTTTCGTGTCAGCGGTGGCATATCAAAGGCTATGTGGCAAATAAGGTCAAAGGGATCCAAATCCTTAGAGATTTCTTCCCGCAGTTCTTCAAAGAAAATCCCCTTTTGCTCCAGTTCTTCAACAATAGCCGTTTTCTTCTGTGTGCCATTCCACCGCTGCAAAAAATCATCCAGAGTAGCATACTCCTTGCGAATATTCTTTCTGGTGTAATCCACAAGGCTCTCTGTAATTAACTTGCCATCCGCGTCCAAATACTGCACCCGCTCGTTGATAATGGACACCGGCACGTCATTGACATAATATTTCACCCGTTTTTTGGCATCATCATCCGGATCGAAAGTAACATCCGACTGAACCTCCTGTCCTTCTTCTTTAGGCACCTCATCTTGTGGAATATCTTCGGTTAAAAGTGCTTCGGTTTCTTCCGTAGGAATGTCTCCGTCAGTTTCTTTGACTTTCACCGGATCACCGTCAAAATCCTTATCAGCAAATAACTTGGTTACATTTCGGAAATCAATAATAGTAAAATAAAGCTTGTCATATTCTTCATTGATTCTTGTTCCCCGACCTATAATCTGTTTGAATTCCGTCATGCTGTTAATATTACTGTCCAAAACGATGAACTTCACAGTATCTGCATCTACACCTGTTGTCAGCAATTTGCTTGTAGTCACCAAAACAGGATACTGCTCATCTGCGGTCATAAAGTTTTCCAACTCTTTGACGCCCTCACTACCGCTGGTCATCTGTACCACATACTTGGAATTCTGCTTTACCAGATCTCCGTTCTCGTTTCTGAGCGCCTGAGCCATTCGGGCAGCATGGTCAATATCAACACAAAAAAAGATTGTCTTAGCGAAACGAGAATTATTTCTCTTCAAGAAATCCGATACTCGTTTTGCCACAAGCTCTGTGCGCTTTTCGAGAACCAGATTTTTGTCATAATCCTTGATATTGTATTCTCGATCTTCAATTTCAATCCCATACTTATCCCTTTTACCTTTTGTGGGACGGTAACCTTCTAAGTCCTTGTCAATTCCCACACGTACAACTTTATATGGTGCAAGAAAACCATCTTCAATACCCTGACGCAGAGTATAGGTATAAATTGGTTCTCCAAAATACTCTATATTGGAGGTGTCCTTTGTTTCCTTGGGCGTGGCCGTCATACCAATCTGCGTAGCGTTCTTAAAGTATTCCAGAATTTTTCTCCAAGCAGAATCGTCTTTTGCACTGCCACGATGACATTCGTCTACGATAATCAGATCAAAAAAGTCTGGAGAAAACTTTTTATATGTATCTGCAAACCCTACTTGCCCCGTCACTCCCTGATAAATTGCAAAATAGACCTCGTAAGCTTTGTCCACTTTCTTGTCGCGAATCTTGGTCATTTTCCGATTGTTGCTATCAGCGTTAAAGAACTTAAAATCTTTACGCATGGGGTCATCTACAAGTACATTCCGATCCGCCAAAAATAAAATTCTTTTTTTCATGCGAGATTTCCAAAGCCTATAAATAATCTGAAATGCTGTATAGGTCTTACCTGTACCAGTTGCCATCGTTAACAACAATCGATTTTGTCCATTAGCAACTGCTTCAACAGCCCGGTTAATCGCATTACATTGATAGTATCGGGGCTTTCTATCGTCATTGGGATTATAGTAATAATCCTGTGCTACGACTTTTTCACTTGCCTCTGTGATGCCCTTAAATTTCTTATAACGATCCCACAATTTTTCCGGAGAAGGGAACTGATCCAAAGTCAATTCTATCTGAACATCATGTTCAGCTGTCTTATCATAAAAAGAAAATCCATCGCCGTTAGATGTGAACACAAAGGGGATGTCCAAAATCTCGGCATAATTTAAAGCCTGCTCCATACCATCCGCAATATTGTGGTTATTGTCTTTTGCTTCCACGATTGCAAGTGGAATGTTCGGCTTCCAATACAAAATATAATCTGCGCGTTTTCGCTCTCCACGCTTCACAATTTTTCTGCGTACTGTGATCTTACCTTTTGTAAAAGAAACTTCCTCTCTAATTTGCAAGTTTCGATTCCAACCAGCCGCCAGAATTGCGGGCGTTATATATTTTGTTCTTATATCTTGCTCAGACATTCCTTTTTTATTCATATTCTCCCCCGCTTTTCTTTCTTCATTTATATTCAGCAATTTGTTAGTACCCACAATCTCAACCACAAGGCATCTCTTTTCACTGTTTCGTAAACTTACTTTTTGAACAAAATAAAAATATAATGCTTAAAATAAACCTATTATATTATATTGCAGAAATTACGATTTTACAACTTTTTGTTAATTTCAACTAAATGAATGGAACTATTTTTCACTGTATTTTCGCATATCAAATTCATTTACCATCACTTGTCGTCTTTGTGCATTCAAAACAGCTTCATATGTTTCATCCAAAAGATCAATTTTCTTTATCTCTATGCCAAATTGTCTGATACTCTCAGCAATAAACGATTTTCCTTTAAGATATTCTTCCATTTTGTCATCAACAATAACAAGCATCTTTCTATATTTGATACCTTTTGTCTTTTCCAATAATAACATTTTCAAAATATCCTGCGATATCTTGTGTTGCTGACCGATCTTAAGAGAACCGATATGAGCAAATATTTCGCCCACAATTCTATCCTGTTCTGAATATAAGTCCGGCACAATATGTACTCCCTCAGTAAGAACTATTCTCTCATTTCTTTTCAAAGGACAAGCCAGATATTCCTCAACACAATCCCCTATGATAATTTCAGCTTTTTGTTGTTCATCAGATTTTGATTTACTTGTATCTATCATATTTTTTCTCCAAAACAAATACTGACAGCTTTTCTCTATCCAAAAAATTCTTCCACTATTGCATCCAATTGTTCCGCAATCTTCTCAAAATCACAGTCAAGATCCAACGTTTTCACACTGATCTTATTTCCACTCATCTGATAGGTTTGATTTGGAGGTAGTGTTTCATCTGTCTTTGCATATAATAACATGCCTGAAACCACATGGGGCTTATCAGCAAATTCTACTTCCTTATTTTTCACATAAGTAAAAATCTGATACAAATTCCCGGAATGTATGCTATATGTATCAAACTGTGACTGCATTATATGAGAATAATACTTTGCATCAATTATCAGAATACTGTCACCTCGACTCAACATAATATCCGTCTGCATAATCGGCAGCATATCGCTCATATCATTATCCAACTGCCAGGAGATCTGAGACGCATTTGCCGTAATTCCAGGATGTTCCTTTCGATAATATTCCAATATGAACTTCTCATATAAACGACACATCCTCTGCTCATCCAGGAAATCCATAAGGCGGACAGTTCCATCACTCTTTGTCTGCAGCAGACCTTTTACCACCAGATAACAAATAGATATCAGCATTCTGTATGTCTGATTGTTTCTGTTATATCGAATATTCCAGTCAATGGTATTTAGATCTATCTCCGTAACTTCACTGAAAAAAAGCATCTGGTTCTTTAATTCTTTTTTCCGCTCTTTGGAGATATTGGCATACATCAACAGCTTAACCGTAGCCTTGATTATCTGGTTCATCCTTGAATTCACAGAAAACTCATCATAGGTACAAACCATCTGGTTTTTGAGCATGGTCATCGTTTTAATTGATTCTGACACATCAATTCTTCCTCTTAATGCAGATAAGGTTTCTGTCTTTGAAACATATTCCTGTCCAAGTCCTCGTTTTAGCTGTGATGAAATCCCTTTAATCAAAATCGCCGCACACAGATCAGCCACATTATGAAATTGTTCTGTAGAAATCTTCCTATATCCCTGTTCATTTAGCACCTGAAAGGCATAAGAAAGCATATAATAAATATTCTGTAT
The DNA here is from genome assembly GCA_000433535.1 of Dorea sp. CAG:317. Taxonomy (GTDB): domain Bacteria; phylum Bacillota; class Clostridia; order Lachnospirales; family Lachnospiraceae; genus Dorea_D. The sequence continues at coordinate 22,918 of FR892646.1, read as the reverse complement.
AGGTATCACTTCACAGCACTCCTGAGATTATTTGTCCATTCTTGTACTTTCAGCAGTTCGTCAAACCAGTATTCTTTTAGCATTGGAATCAGCTCGTACTCAACAATATCAGACAACGTCTTATCTGATACTTGATCCAGATTACAAAAATAGCTGTGTCCAATACAAAATCCTTCCCCAAGAGAATCATCTGTTGAAATCACTTTATTAAGGTTTTCAACTGTAGTAATGAGTTTGTCAAACTTTTTATTGGCCAACTTCTTTCTATACTCAAAGAATCCCTCTGTATCAAATCCTGGTTTCATATCAAAGAACGCAAACCTTCTGCGCAGAGCATAATCCAGCATTGCCAAACTCCGATCTGCAGTATTCATCATTCCAATGATATATACATTCTTTGGTACAAAAAATTTCTCATCAGAGTAAAGCAGCTGCAATTCATTTCCACGCTTATCATTCTCAATGAGCATGAATAATTCTCCGAAAATCTTACTCAAATTTCCACGGTTAATCTCATCAATAATAAAGAAATACTCATGCTCCGGATCATACTGGGCCTTTTTACAAAAGTTATAGAATGATCCCTTTTTGATCTCAAATCCTCCGGACGAAACCGGACGAAATCCTTCTATAAAATCCTCATAAGAATAACTCTGATGAAACTGAATCAGCATCACTCGATTCGGATTCTTCTTTCCCATCATAGAATATGCAAGTCGCTTTGCAACAAATGTCTTTCCGACTCCCGGAGCCCCCTGAAGAATTACATTTTTCTTATTTTTAACAAGCCCTACCAGTGTATTATAATCATCCTCACTCATAAAGACTCGATCCTTGCCGTCTTCCTTTCCATGCAGGAAATCTTCTTTCGTATATATTGGAAATTTAGAATCATCTTCTTCCGTCTCGTCACCATCATCCTCTGTCTCAAATAGCGCATTCAGCTGCTCAACATAATCCGTATATGCCGTAATATCTGTCAATGTCTTCATGACAGCTTGACCAGGATGTGGCCATTCTCCTTTATCCGTCCAATCGATCCTTCGTATATTTTTGAATTCATCTTCCACACTGTCATCAAAAATATAATCTGATTTCACAACACCTCTGCCAATGATTTGGTGCATACCTTTTTTTGCAAAAACGACATCTCCTGGTTTCATTTCATTTGTAAACTGCCAGGTAGCAAGGGCCACATTTTTATAATGACGTGAAGGATCATATGTCTCCTTCATTTTCTTTTTCATATCTTCTTTACTGGCAAATACTTTCAGGTCTCCAATCTCTCCCCAACCAATTGCCATAATACCAGTCTTATAAAACTCGTCCCACTTACATGCACTGTCACCAGGAGAATAAATCCAGTAATGAACGGTATCCACATCTTCATCCGCAAGCGCACTTCCTTTGTCGTCACGCTGGCTTTGAACTTTTGCTGCTCTTTCCTCCTGATTTACCTGTTCAGAATACTTCCATGCCTCAAATGAAAGTTCCTTAAAATCCTTTAGAGTTGTTCGATCACTCTGTAAATAACTTTGAAGTTTTTCTGCAATTTCAAAATATTTATCTGCCGAGATCTTTTGTTCAATCCGAGGGAGAGAATCGACAACATCAGACGGGATCTTTCCAGACTCATAGATATACCAAGTATTTCGACTGTCAAGATTTAGAAATACATCTGGAGCAATCCAGTATAACCCCATAGTGATTTTACTATTTCCATTACCCTTCAAATTAATAGCAAGATCAAAGTATTTTGAAACCACCTGTCTCTTATCATCTGATGGAGTCTTCGCATATTCCAATGCACTCTCAAAGAGATCCCAGAGATGATCAATATCGTCTGGGCCTCTATCTCCTGTCCAGTAATAAAATGTAGCGTTCTGGTTATTTAACACGGGGACAGCATCAAAAGAGGTAGGAATTGCCGCATCAACAGAAAATTCCTTTGCAAACGCCGTAATAATTTTTACCCTATTTGATTCCTTTAATTTGCTCTTATTAAACAAACCAAATACGGTAAAGGGATCTATGTCCACAATCTGATTGTCTCGCTCCAGTGTGGGCAGATTAATATCAATCTCTTCGTAAACCTTTTTAATGATTTCAATCAAATCAGAACGTTTGTCTTTGTAATTAAGTAAGGCTATAGCGAAAGCCTTATAAAAATTTACCCAATCAAATTGTGCCATTATGTACCTCCTAAATTACTAATCTTTCGATTGTTACAGCATAATAATACTTAAATTTCATTTTTCCTCTAAATAACAGCTCCTCCTAATAGTAACTATAGATCATTCCTTATTCTTTAAAAGGATTTTAACTAAATAAACATTTTTATTACATATCTAACCTTCTCATGCTATTGAAATGCTTGACAACTCTAAACCCATTACTAATACTTCTTTTGATTTATAATTTGAATTACAATAACTCTTTAGGCAATTGTCTTAAACCTTTTCTTTTTTTTATTTTATAAAAACCAGCTTTATTCGCATCTTCTTCATAACGTTCAATCCATCCTTTTTCTCTAAACGCATCTAATATTTTCTTATTAGTAGAGTTAATTATAAATCTTGGACGGCTACGGTTATCGAAAATTTTAATATAATCAAATAATCCCCATTCTGCTAATAGGGTCTTTACATATTCCATGTCCAAGTCAGATAGCATTGCTATCAGCAAGTCAATTCTACTCTCATTATTCAGTTCCCTAGAGTACAGCAATCTGTTTTTCAATTGAGAAGAGACATTTTGAGGATCTGCTATTATATCAGAGAGATATGTTAATGCTAAAGCATATATCTTATCCCGCATTTCTTTATCCCAATTATCATATGACTGTAGCAATTCCGGCAAATCGGATTTCAAATAATTATTATCAAGAATGTATGTACATACTTTGGTTGAATAGCAGTCGTTCATTATAGAAATTTTCTGTTTTGTAAAAGACATAAGCTGAATTTTTATCTCATCACTAACCTCCCATTTTAGCACTTCCAGTAATTCTTGAAGAGAAAAAATCTCATCATCCATAATATTCACATACTGATTGATATTTACATTAATAAAACTTAGTACATGATCCGAGTATTCATTACGCATAAACACCAAATTTACTTTTGTCATTGGAATGATAGATATCTTTATCAGAATATCAATCTTTTCGTCTGAAATTCGTGAGGTAGAAAACTCTTTAAGTTCTAATTTAAAAGATGATAGAAGTTTTTCATATCTAGTATTCTCAATATCATTACATGATATAAAACTTATAAACATCTGTTCTTTAGATCCCTCTATACAATCATAACCTGAAAAATCAAGAATCGTATCGTGACGATTGATAAAAGAAACCAAAGTATGGTCTATCTCTGCACCTTGCAACTTTTCAAAGTAAGCAATAATGTTTTCCTCCGAATAGTCCACTAAATCATTATCTAATAATATTCCCCATAAAGACGAATCTTCAACCTGTTCGATCTGAGAAATAGCAGTTTCTAAGAACTGAATATACTTCTCGTTTTGTTCTTTTGTAATATTAAAATTATTTAATATAGATAATGCAGCCGGCTCATCATCTATAATGTAGCCTTTACACATTTGCAACATCACTTCAATGTATTGTGTTATGTTCTTTTCAATATATTGAGTGATTTCAGAGTCTGATATGGAACATAAAATTGAATAATTTTTATGCAGAATTTCCTCCTGATCTTCGATTCCACATATTTTGCGCAGCATAAGCTGAATATTTTCACTATTTATCATATATAGCGACTCTTCATAGATTCTTTGAAATAAAACCTTATTAGACTTATCATAGTCAATACCTTTAAATTTCACTTCCAAGAGTTTAAATCCAGCAATAAGTTTATCAATATACACATCATCATTAATCGAAAGATAATTCCGCTCATTTGATATATAATCACTAATGGCATTATCCTGATTCATCAAGCAGATTGTATCTCTTTCCGAATAACACAATGTGTAAATAGAATATTTCCATACCTGTTTCTCTGATAACTTTTTTTCATAAATAGCCTCTGCTAGCATCTCTGGCCATCTGATATTAAGATTTCGAACAAACTCAGGTAACGCTGTTCGAGTGTCAAAAAAAGTCCCGACAAATTTATAATTATTTGTGTTTTTAAGCTGATCTATAAATCTATTTAAGTATTCCACTTCATCCGGTGTCTTTAACAGATAAGCAAACAAGTCAAAGTTTAAAGTCTCTTCTTGATCAAAATCCACAATTTTGAGCCTTGAAACCACTAATTTAGGATTTTTCAAACGGTATGTATACTCTTTTGCCCTGCTGTCTGAAATACTACGCAAGAAAATTTTATCCACACGACTCAGGCTATTTTCATAAAAATATGTCATATAATCGCTATAGGTTTCATCAATATACCCATTACGGATAAGATATTTTAAGAGATCAAAATACTCGCTGCTTTTTATTTCCTTAAATTCTCTAACAATCCCAATTTCATTTGTGCTTGTAATACTAAAAATTGTATTTAAATTTTTGCGGTTAATTATTTTGCAAAGCTGTTTATTTTTTATAATACTTTTTTGCTTTTCTAAATTCCATATCTGCTCTTCTAATTGAGAAATACGCCCCGATGATCTATCCTCTATGATTTTTTTACGATGCACATATTCTTTTAAACGATCTCCATTTAAATTTCGCATTATAAAGTCATCTAAATCATCATCACTGTATGAATACCAATTGTAATTCCTTAAATACTTATATGCAATAGCAGCACCCAACTCTCGGATTTCAACAAGGGATTCTGTTTTTAATTCATCTATAGACTTCTGTGCATCTTCCTGTTGATTTTCTATTTCTTCTAATTCATTTTTTATAAATTCATCTTTCTTATCAAACAAAGAGTACACAAATCCCTGATTCAACTGTAATTCGCTGAAATCACGTGGAAATAAATTTTTATATGTAATCATGGCAAGCATTTTATTACAATCCAATTCGGTCGTATTTATACGGTTATAATAAATCACGAATTCATTATAAATATTTTTTAACAGACGCATATCATCAATATATAATGATAATCCCTGTAAAAAATTCATATCAAAGAGTTCTAAAATCCCGCCGATTTTTAAGAGATCAAGAAATTGATCATAGGAATTGGAACTGTCTAAAACAGGTACAACAGGAATGATATAGTCGAAAAACTTTGTTCTATCTTTTGATACAAAAATGTCATCACGCAGCAAATAGAAAAAACGTATAATTTTTTTATCATCCTTTTGTAACCGGATATTCACAAGAGTATTTACCTCTCGCAGTCGCTCAAATATGCTATTTACATTGAAACGGTCCATATCTTCAAAAACAATCGCATCAACCTCTGCATTCTCAAACAAATACAACACTTCATTAAGATATTTGTCAAAATATGAATCATTGCTCTCTTCAAATATCTCAATCTCATTCCCTTGAAGATTCAATTTCCGGAATACATTTTTATTCTTCTGTATTTTTACCACTCCATAAATCACGGTCCCTAATAGTATGGTCAAGATTATCCCACTGATCAGCAGGCTATATTGACTAATGGACCACGATAAAATCGATTTCAATATATTGTCCGGCAGTGATAACACATATTTTTTCCAGAATTTAAAAAAAATGAAATATAGTATCATAAGCATTAACATAAATATTATTACTGTGCTTTTCGAAATATCCGATCGATTTATTTTTCTCTTAACTCTAAAATTAGTTTGAGGAATTTTATCAGAAGGTATTTGGTGTATCAGTTGATTCAATATTTTTCCCTCTAATACAGATTCTTTAACTCCTTCATTTTCCTCATGATCATTTTTGTTAGCATCCTTTGTTTCTTCTTCTAAATCTGGAGATTGAAAATGTGCAAGAGAAATATGTAAAAACTGTAACCCACTATGTTTCTTCTTGTATGACTCCAAAACGCTGCTTTTACCCGCACTATATGCACCCGAAATAGCTACATTCTTTATATCCTGGTTCTCAAATACATAATTGATTGCATCTTCATATACTTTCAGCTCAATATCATTAATTGGTGTTAATCGTTCAAAATGATAGTCATCTTTTGCCATACGCCACTCCCTCTAGTACAGTTATTTTGGTTATTGTTTTTCCCATCCTTGATCTCAAATCTATATATGCCCTATAACTTGCTCTTTATTATAAAGCCTTCTTCTGTCTCTTTTCTCCTTGGTATTTTTAAAAATTTTCAAATCTATCTTCAACAATTTTAATTTTATCAAATCTTTATCCCTTTTTCTATCTCTTATTTCCACTCTCTTGTCACATCACTCACGGCTCTTTTACTACACCATTTACTACACCATTTTCGCAAAAAATGACGATTTTTGACGCTCCCAGACAAAAAGTAAGAACCCGCAAAAACCTTGTAAAATAAGGCTTTACGGGCTCTGATACCACAGGACAAAACCACCCCAAACGAGCCAAGAGGTGAGTGCTAATTTTTTCAAAAAAATTTACCACCGGCGGACAAAGCTCACTCCTATCGTCCACCGATGGTAACATCCATACATCATTATTAACTTCTTCCGCTATAGTCTTCCTTCTATCCTATATAGAATACACCCACATTGCTTTTGACTGCTGCTTAATTCTCTCAAAATCCCACAGCTGGCTGCTTGTTGTTCTGCTAAACGGGTCGTTTACTTTTATCTTTCCTTCTTCACATCCTACAAGAACGATAAAGTGACCATTTTGTGTAAAATCTCCCGGTCCTACACTACAGATGACCGGGTGTCCTGCCTGCAGTTCCGACATAATCTGAGCTTGGGTCATATCACTTTCATAGCAGGATAAGCCCCAGTTTTTTCCTGCTTCGCTCATAAATTTCCAATACGTATTATTCTCCTCGTCCAGATATCCATTCTCTGTCCCATAGGCTGCAAGCTTCGCCGGTGTCGCCGTCACATCTCCGGTAAGTCCGGCTGCCACCATAGCCATACAGGTTGGCCCGCATCCACTCACTGCAACAATGCTATTTCCGTAAGGGGCATATCCCCAGCGTTCATCCCATTGAATCAGAAGCGGAATCTCTCCCTGCGTCACTGCATCCAACGTCTCTGCCGCCGGAAGATCTTTTTTCTCCTCATAATCCTCCACAAAATCTATCGTCTCTTCATTTTTATCCAGAAGCTCTATCACCCCTTTTGGATATCCTTTTCTTCCGGCGTCCTCTTTCACACGAGCCAAACGTTCTTCTGGCGTCTCGTTTTTCTCTTCCTGTTCTATATTTTCTTTTGCACTCTTTTCCCTATTCTGTTGTTCTATTTTTGCTGCCGCTTCTTTCGCTTCCTCTTTCCTTGTCCTAAGGATCAAAGCAGTAGATATAATTCCCACACAAATGACTGCCGCCGTTATAAAATACAGCTGACGCTTCACTTGCTGCTTACGCTTTGATTTCCTGATCTTCCTCTTTTTGTCCATAAGCGTCCTCTCCTTATTCAAGATGTAATTATACTATAATATGACAGAAACCGACAACTTAACTTTGTCTTAAATTTTTATAACGTTTTTATGGGCTTTGCAGGCATTTTTTTGTAAACGGTGTCACTAATCACTATCCCCCTGCTCCACACAGGGTAGGGGATATCACGAACGACGCATACGGACACAGAGACTTAAACAATTTGAGAATGGAAATAGAAAAAATACCATCTCCAGAGTTCTGCCGAAATTGAATTCTCTCCCCATTAATGGTAAAATTATATAAGCTGTAACTTAATCATCATGTTATTTGCCAGTCTACGATTCAACTGGCAGAAAGGATACTATCATATGAAGCTAGTATTTTTAGATGTAAAAACAATCGGAGATGACCTTGACCTCTCCCCCTTTGATCAATTCGGTGAAGTTGTAAAATACTCCTTCTCCGCTCCTTCGGAAGTACCCGGGCGTATTCAGGATGCCGATGTAATTATTGTAAATAAAATCCAGATCAATGAGACTACGATAGGCTCTGCAAAAAATCTTAAATTAGTCTGTGTGACCGCCACCGGAACGAACAATCTGGACAAAGACTATCTGGATAAACGGGGCATTGCATGGCGAAATGTCGCCGGATATTCTACAGAATCTGTTGCGCAGCACACCTTTGCCATGCTGTTCTATCTTCTGGAACATTTAAAATATTATGACGATTATGTAAAAAAGGATCACTACACAAATGATACTGTTTTTACACATTTCGAGAAGACCTTTTACGAGTTAAATGGGAAGACATGGGGAATCATCGGTCTTGGCAACATCGGCCGAAGAGTCGCTTCCATTGCAGAAGCTTTCGGTGCCAGAGTCATTTACAGTTCACCGTCAGGAGCGGCTCCGCAGGAAGGCTTCCACCAGGTTTCTCTTGACACACTGCTTGAGACTTCCGACATTGTATCTGTACATGCGCCGTTAAATGAACATACCGAAAATCTGATCGATCTTTCTTCTTTCCGAAAAATGAAGAAAAGCGCCATTTTCCTGAATCTTGGACGCGGACCGATTGTAGTTGAGAAAGATTTGCGCAGCTCACTGGAAACAAATGAAATCCTTGCTGCAGGTCTTGATGTTCTGTCTGAAGAACCGATGCGTACAGACAATCCTCTCCGTGGTTTTACCGACAGTAACCGTCTTCTTATTACTCCCCATATTGCATGGGCAAGCATTGAAGCACGGACAAAATTAATGAATATTATTGCAGGACAGATCAAAGAGTTCTTCGGGCTATAAAGCCTGAAGAACTCTTTTTACATTTCCATATGCAATACGCTCTATCTGAGCCTCTGTAAATCCCTTTGCCTTTAACGCCTCCCACAGGCGCTCCATCTCTTCTGCTTTTTCAATCTCAAGAATCTCCACACCATCAAATCCATCGAAATCAGTGCCGATAGCTGCAAATTCACTACCGCCTGCATTTACCATACAGGCAAGATGCTCCGCCATATAAGAGATTCTTGTTTCTCCGTCGGCATGCAAAAAAGGTCCATAAAAGTTCAAGCCCATAATGCCGCCCTTTTCCGCCAGTGCACGCATCATTTCATCACTTAGGTTTCTCGGATGGTTACACAGTGAACGACAATTCGAATGGGTAGCCACTACCGGACCCTTGGCATATTTCAAAATATCCCAAAAGGTTTTGTCTGAAGCATGCGAAACGTCTGCAATCATGCCAAGTTCTCCCATTCTCTCAATCACTTCCACGCCAAAAGGCTTCAGTCCCTTCTCCATAATCGCCGGGTCTTTGCTGTTCGGATAACCGATACAATTTTCATAATTCCACACCGGAGTGAGCAATCTTACGCCCTTCTGATACAGGGTATCCAACCGGTCTATGCGCCCATTAAGCACACCGCCTTCTTCCACGGTGAGGAATGCGGAAATCACCCCTCTTTTTTCATTCTCTTCCAGCTCCTGAAAGGAACCCGCGTAGGCAATATCTTCCTTCCCAAGCTCCATCTGACGCTTAAAATAGTCAATCATCTCCTGCACATGAAGATACGCGTCTTCATATCCATTTCCGGTTCGATAATCTTCAAGGTATGTAAAGCAGGCAAAAAACTGCGCGATCGTTCCGGCTTCCTTCATGCCCGGAATGGTTACGGCACATCTGCTTCTATAGAAATCTCCGGTTTTATCAAGATCCATTAATTTCCACAAGGTATCACAGTGCAAGTCTATCAGTTTCATATTTTCTCTCCTTCTCTCATAAACTCTATTACTACTATCTATTTTCGTACAGACAATTTCATACATATACTTTTGTATTTTAGTATACACGTTCATCTATGTGAAAGAAAGGAATTCTTATGAAGCCAGTTATCGGTATTTTATATTGTGGTTTTCTCACTCAAGGTTTCGAACGCCAAAGCATCTATGTAACTTCTTCTTATCTGTCCGCTGTAGAAGTCTCCGGCGGTCTTCCTGTCGTCATTCCATATTTTTCCGATTTAAACTGCATAGCAAACTATATAAAATTATTTGATGGAATCCTTTTTTGCGGAGGAGACGATGTCACACCGCTTTTATACCATGAAGAACTTGGCACGAATCGGGGACACACCGATTACAAAACAGATACCTTCCATTTTACATTTATGAAGGAGGCGCTCCGTTCACGTCTCCCTATCCTTGGTATCTGCCGCGGTATGCAGGTACTAAATCTGGCACTTGGAGGAACCATTTATCAAGACCTCTACCTTCGGCAGCAGCCTACGTTAAACCATATGCAATTATCAGAAAACCGCAGTGATCCCTGTCACAAAATTTCATCTTTAAATAATAGCTTGCTATATAATATTCTTGGAGAAACCCATGTTGTAAATAGTTTTCACCACCAATGCATCAAAAAACTTGGCAAGAATCTGATCGCATCTTACACATCTTCCGACAAGGTAACAGAAGCAATCGAATATCCAAATCGCCCTTTTACTGTCGGCGTACAATGGCATCCAGAATGTATGCTGGACGACAAAGCAATGTTGGAAATTTTTTACTGTTTTATTGAACAATCTGCTCGCACAAAACATTAATTTCATGACATAGTTTTCCCTTTTTCCACACATACTAATGCCGATAAAAACAAAAGGAGGAAATTGATATGTCTGAAATATCCGTATTAGATCTGCAAAATTTACGCCATTTAATTGGAGGATACGACACAGAGCACTGTAAAATGACTGATTACGCAAGTCAGGCAAAAGATCCTGAAGTCAAAAAACTCTTTCAGGATGCCGCTGACAGTGCAATGAAGAACAAACAGGATTTAATGAGATTCTTATAGGAGGATGAACACATGTTAGATGAAAAAACAATGGTATCAGACGCTTTAGCCGGCGTCAACGGTGAACTTGTACGTTATGGTGAAATGATTTCCCAGACAGAAAACAAAGAATTGAAGCAGTGCCTGAAGCAGATTCGTAACCAGTGTGAAATGTCTCAGGAAAAGCTCTATCAGGTTGCCAGAGAAAAAAGCTATTATGTTCCGGCTGCCAAAGCATCCCCGCAGGAAATCAATCACGTAAAATCTGTATTAACCGGATTGGCAATGAAATAATCAAAAAGCGGGGACGGAAGTTTTCTAACTTCCATCCCCGTTTTACAGTTACTTTGTCTTAATTTTCCCATTTTCTATATTCGGTTGGATAAATCTTTCCCGGGCATATTCCCACAGCACTTCTGAACCTTCTGCTGTGCGCTCGTTGCGCTTCATGATCTGACTTAAGTGTACTGCATGCTCTACCCATGCCTTCCCGTCTGTGGCAGCATTGAGCATCATGGGTTGTAAATTATCCATCGTGCGGGCGAATTTGGCTTCTTTTGTTTCTCTTGCCTCGAATTCTTCCCAGAGTTCCCGGAATCTTTTTCCCTGATCATCCGGAAGCATGCCGAAGATACGGTCTGCCGCTTTTACTTCTCTCTCCCGCTGTGTCTTCTTCGCCTCTTCGTCATAGGCGTAAGTATCTCCCGCGTCGATTTCTACGATATCGTGAAGGAGAAGCATCGTCACTGTTTTTAATACATCTATCTCTTCCCCGGCATATTCACTTAGAAGGATTGTCATAATCGCCATATGCCATGCATGTTCTGCATCATTTTCTTTGCGGACACCATCTGATAAATACGTCTGGCGCCCGATGAATTTCTCTTTATCTATCTCGCGGATAAAGTCAAACTGGCGATCTAACCGTTGAATTTCTTCCTGTGTTCTCTGTTTCATTATGCGCTCCTTTCAAATTGAGAGTTATAGAGTTCTGCATAAAATCCATTTTTCTGAAGCAATTCTTCGTGATTTCCCTGTTCTACGATATCACCGTCTTTCATAACAAGAATCAGGTCTGCGTCACGGATCGTTGACAACCGATGAGCAATAATAAAACTTGTTCGTCCCTTCATCAGGTTATCCATTGCCTTTTGAATCCGCACTTCGGTACGTGTATCTACAGAACTTGTCGCCTCGTCTAAGATCATGATCGGCGGATCGGCTAAGATTGCTCTTGCAATTGTAAGAAGCTGTTTCTGCCCTTGCGATACATTGCTTGCCTCTTCATTTAATTCCATATTGTAGCCGCCCGGCAATGTCTGTACAAATCGATGCACATAAGCCGCATTTGCCGCAGCAACCACCTCTTCATGTGTGGCATCAAGCTTGCCGTAACGTATATTATCTTCAATACTCCCCTTAAAGAGCCATGTATCCTGCAATACCATTCCGAACATTTCACGAAGTTCGCTTCGGTTAAACTCGCGAATATCATGACCGTCAATTTTAATGCTTCCACTATTCACATCATAGAAACGCATCAACAGCTTCACCATCGTTGTTTTTCCCGCACCGGTCGGACCTACAATGGCAATCTTCTGTCCCGGTTTGATCTTCGCACTAAAATCATTGATGATAATATGCTCCGGGTTATAGCCAAAGTGTACATGGTCAAACTCAACGCTTCCCTTTAACCCGTTGATATGAACCGGATTTTCCACGGTCTGATCTTCCTCTTCTTCCTCGAGGAATTCAAAGACACGCTCTGATGCCGCTGCCGTGGACTGAAGCATATTTGCAACCTGAGCCACCTGCTGGATCGGCTGTGTAAAGTTTCTCACATATTGGATAAAAGACTGGATATCACCGACTTCAATGGATTGCTTCATCGCCAGATATCCACCCATGATTACAACTGCTACATAACCAAGATTTCCAACAAACTGCATGATCGGCATCATCATCCCTGACAGGAACTGTGATTTCCATGCGGACTGATACAGGATCTCATTGTCGCGCTCAAACGTGCGGATCACATCCTCTTCTTTATTGAATGCTTTAACGATATTGTGTCCGCCATACACCTCTTCCACCTGTCCATTTACATGACCGAGATATTCCTGCTGACTTTTGAAATATTTCTGGGACCGCTTTACAATTGCTGAAATCAAGCCGACGGAAAGCGGAAGAATCAGCAAGGTTACAAGCGTCATCATGGGACTGATACTCAACATCATGACAAGTACACCGATCAGCATGGTCACAGAAGTAATCAGCTGCGTCACGCTCTGATTCAGGCTCATACTCAGTGTATCCACATCGTTGGTAATACGAGAAAGCACTTCACCATGCGTCATTTTATCAAAGTAATTCATCGGCATGCGGTTGATCTTCTCCGAAATCTCTTTTCGCATCCGATAAGTTAATTTCTGTGATATCCCTGTCATAATATACCCTTGAATAAAGGAAAATGCCGCACTTAGTAAATACAGACCAAGGAGCATCGTAAGGATTTTTCCGATAGCTGTAAAATCAATTCCCGCTCCACCGGAAATCTTACCTACCAGACCGTTAAAAATCTCGGTTGTTGCTTTTCCTAAAATCTTCGGTCCTACAATATTAAAAATGGTACTTCCAATGGCAAAGATCATAACAAATGCGATTGCAATCTTATAATTTCCAAGATATGCCATCAGCTTTTTCATCGTTCCTTTGAAATCTTTTGCCCGCTCTGTGGACATTGGACCATGCCCATGTCCTCCATGTCCTCTTCCTGCCATCTTAGCCCACCTCCTTCATGTCTGCTTCTAATTCCTTCTCAGACAACTGAGAAGCGGCAATCTGGTAATATGTTTCACAATTTTTCAACAATTCCTTATGCGTACCGATACCCGCAACTTTGCCGTCATCCAGAACAATGATCTGTTCCGCATGAAGAATCGTACTGATTCTCTGCGCCACAATGAGCACTGTGCTGTCCTTCGTCTTTTTCTTCAATGCCTGTCGAAGAGTTACATCGGTCTTATAGTCAAGCGCAGAAAAGCTGTCATCGAAAATATATACATCCGGATGCTTTGCAATCGCTCTCGCAATGGAAAGTCTCTGCTTCTGTCCACCGGACACATTGGAACCGCCCTGCGCGATCGGGCTGTGGTATTTCTTTTGCTTATGAGAAATAAATTCTTCCGCCTGCGCGATCTGAGCTGCTTCCTCCATTTCCGCTTCGCTTCCATCTGGATTTCCATATAAAATATTTGATGCAATATCACCGGAGAAAAGTACCCCTTTCTGCGGTACATAACCAAGACGATCTCTGAGATCATGCTGAGACACTTCTCTGATATCTTTTCCGTCGATGGTAATCTTACCCTCTGTCACGTCATAAAACCGTGGGATCAAATTCACAAGCGTTGATTTTCCGCTTCCCGTACTTCCGATAAATGCAGTTGTCTGCCCCGGCTTTGCCGTAAAGGTAATATCATGGAGTACATCTTCTTCCGCGCCCGGATATCGAAACGATACATGGTCAAAAGAAACTTCTCCATTTCCTTGTTCATCAAATCTATCCGGTTCTTTCGGATCATGGATCAGTGTATCACTGGTCAGGACTTCATCCACACGAGTCGCTGATACTGCCGCTCTCGGAAGCATTACGGAAATCATACAGATCATAAGGAAGGACATGATGATCTGCATTGTATATTGAATAAACGCCATCATATCTCCAACCTGCATTGCTCCATCATTGATGCTGTGTCCGCCAACCCAGATTATAAGAATGGAAATCGCATTCATCACAAGCATCATAAGAGGCATCATGAACGTCATCGCTCTGTTGACAAATAAATTCGTCCTGGTCAGCGCTTTGTTTGCTTCATCAAATCTCTGTTCCTCATGCTTCTGCGTGCTAAATGCCCGAATGACCGGAAGTCCGGTTAAAATCTCTCTGCTCACAAGATTCAGACGGTCCACCTGATTCTGCACGACTTTAAACTTCGGCATTACGATCAAAAACAATACTAATACAATGGCGACAATAATTCCGACTGCAAGCGCAATAATCCAAGACATATCCACATTGGTATGGAACACTTGATAAATACCGCCGATCGCAAGAATCGGAGCATACAGCACCATTCGCAGAATCATTACCGTAAGAAGCTGAATCTGTTGGATGTCGTTGGTGCTCCTTGTGATCAGTGACGCTGTAGAGAACTTGTCAAATTCTCCGTTGGAAAATCCTACCACTTTGCGAAAGACATCTCTTCTAAGCCCTCTTCCCACACTGGCGCCGACTCTGGATGCAAGAAGTCCGACAAGGACACTGGCAGCCATGCCAAGACCTGCAAGTGCGAGCATCTTCCCGCCTGTGTTCAGAATATAATGTGTCTCTATTTTATCTGTATCAATTCCAATATTTTCGTAAAGTCCTTTGATGTAAACCGGTGCAGACTGTTCCAACATCATATCGGGAACTTTCTCCATCTGTTTATATAATTCTTTCAGCATCTCCTCTCTCTGCTCAGGCTGCATCGGCTGCTGCATATTTGCCTGAAGCTGCCCTGCCATGTCACTGTCAAAAGCAGAGCCTGCCGCCAGAAGCATTGGTTTTGCAAGCACTTCTTCCAGACTTTCCAATTTCTCTTTGTCTTCTTTCACAGACTCTTTTAACGAAAATACCTTCCCGTCATAACTATGATCTGCTTTGCTTTCCTCATAGGCATTTTGTACCTCTTCCTGTTGGTCAGAAGGCACAAGCATCAAAAGCTTCCCTAAATCCTCTTCGGAAATCTGTTCCGGAACCTTTTCATCAATTCCACTTTGCTGAATTCCTACATTTACAATATCCGAAGTATATGCCGGCAGAGACAGGTCACAGTAAGCCTGAACGATTAACACACAGATAATCGCTGCCACCGCTCCGGCATACGGCTTCAAAAATTTCAATAATTTTGTCATGTTCTGTCATTCCTTTCTAGATCATTAAATTGTTTCTTGCTTCTAACAACAATCTGCGAAATAAAAGCCTTTCTTCATGTGACATTCCTCTATAAACAAGCTCTTCCATTCCATCCATCGACCTGTGAATCTCTTCAATACAATCTTTCCCTTTTTCAGAAAGACAAATACGAACCACTCTCTGATCTTCTTCATCCGGTTCTCTTACAATAAATCCCTGCTCCTCCAGCTTTCTAAGAGCTACGGTCATAGACGGAGGCGTCACTCCGATCTTCGCTGCAAGCTCCTTCTGCGACAGCTTGCCTTTACATTCCAATATAAATAAAATGCCAACTTGATTTGGCTTCAGTTCAAAGGAAGTCATTTCCTTCATTGCCCGGTATCTTCCAAGATGTACGATTTGATGCATAAGCATAAAAACCGGCACATCATTATCATTCTTCATAATACACCTCCTCCAATTAATTAGATATCTAACAAATATACTAGTTGTATTTACTAATAGTGTCAACATTTTTATACTTTTTTAACATTTTATATGGGCATATTAGCATATAAATAATTAATCTTTTAACTATATTTCGACAAAAAAAGAAGGATGCGTTTTCTGACATCCTTCCTTGTATCGTTCTATATTTTATAAAGTGTCTGAGTCTAAAATAATGGTAAATGGTCCATCATTTACAAGACTTACTTTCATATCTGCTCCAAACTGACCTCGCTCAACAACTTCCACCTGTTCCTTACACTTGGCAATAATGTATTCATACATATCATTTGCCATATCCGGCGCACCTGCTTCTATGAAGCTTGGACGATTTCCTTTTTTACAATTCGCATATAACGTAAACTGAGAAATCAAAAGGAGTTCACCGCCCACACTGTCTAAAGACAGGTTTGTCTTTCCCTGCTCATCTTCAAAAATGCGAAGCCCTAACATTTTCTTTACCATCTTATCGGCAATTTCTTTCGTATCCGAATCACTGACACCAATCAGCACCATAAATCCTTTGCCAATCTTTCCCAGTGTCTCTCCATCTACCTTCACTTCACTCTTTGTTACTCTTTGAATTACAAATCTCATATTCTTGTCTCCTTATAACTTGCTTTGATCATATAATTGTTTCTCTAAGCTTCACTTACATTTTCTTTTACTACTTTAGTTGCTTCTGACTTTTTCTCGGGAAGCTGCGCCAGAATTACAGCTGCAAACATTAAAACACACCCTGCACTCTCTCTTGTGGACAACTGTTCTCCGAGTATCAGCCAGCCTGCAAGCACTGCAAAACAGGATTCCATACTTAATATAAGAGAAGCGATGGCAGGATTCATATTTTTCTGTGCGACAATCTGCAAAGTATAGGCAACTCCACTGGAAAATACGCCGGCATAGAGAAGTGGAAACCAACCGGCAAATATACTCTCCAGACTTGGTGTCTCCAACAAAAACATAGGAACCATTGATACCACTCCACATACTAAGAACTGAATGCAGGACATTTTCACGCCATCTACTTTCGGCGAAAAATGATCGATCACCAAAATGTGAAGAGAAAACACAAGTGCTCCAAACAATACATACAGATCTCCTTTCCCAATGGAAAGACTCTCTGTAATACATAAGAAATAAAGTCCTACCAATGCAATTCCTACTGCCAGCCAAACCTTCCAGCCAATCTTCTTATGTAAGAAAACACCAAGAAGTGGTACGATCACAATATAGCAAGCTGTAATAAATCCTGCTTTTCCTGCTGTCGTATATACCAATCCAATCTGCTGCAGGCTGCTTGCAGTGAACAACAAAATTCCACATGCAACGCCTCCTATAATAAGGTCTTTCTTTGTCCCCGGAACTGCTGCCACATTTCCATTTTTCTCATTCATTTTCTTAAATAGCACAATGCACGGCAATAAAGATGCTGCTCCGATCAGATTCCGGATACCGTTAAAGGTAAAAGGTTCCATAAAATCCATCCCGCTGCTCTGCGCCACAAACGCTGTCCCCCATATAAAAGCTGTCAAAATCAACAGCATTGCATTCTTTGGTCTCATTCCATTTCCTCCAAGTCTTCTTTTTTATTCCTTCGCAGTGGCAAAGTATATAGACACTACAGTGAATAATTGTATCATACTTTCCATGGAAAGTGTATCCCAAATGTCATTTACATTTCTTGCTTTTTCCCGTTTAATTTGTTACTGTATACATAGGAAAATGAAAAACGGGAGGGATACCTATGCTGACAGAAACATTATTAAAGCAGCCCGGGTTCCTGTACAAAATCGGGCAGAAACATTACTATCTCGGCAAATGGATCTGCAAAGAATGTACCGAATCTGACGCTACAGACTGTGTGATGATGTATCACATGTGCAGAAATAACCACGAAGAGCCTGACACCAATATGTATTTCCAGAAACTCCGTGCATTCAGTGATTTTGCACTGGAGGTTCCATGTAATCCGGCTAAAACAAAAGAAGACCTTACCGCACTGGTAAATGGTCTCTCTGCCGAAGATCTCACAAAACTTCAAGAACAGGTTGCATTCTTTGAAGAAGATCTTGTGAAATATTGCGGATAATATTAAGAGCAAAAAGAAACTTCGAAACTATTTCCTTTCGAAGTTTCTTTTTTTCTATCTCATTTCTTATATAATCCGTATTCACCCCAACACTTCTATCTTCATAAGCCCATGGTTAATCGCCTATTTTATCCTCGTAAGCCTGCAATCAACCGCTTCGGATATAACAAAAGATCCAGTCCGTCTTCCGTACTGTTGACACATAAATCTGCTGTTTTTAACAGTCCGCTGTACGCACCTTCCCGATCTATAATCCCGATAGACAGTGCCGCATTTTCGAACATGCGCACATCATTGCGTCCATTTCCCATACATGCACATCTTTCACCGCCAATTTCATCAAGCACCGCACGCTTCGCATCCATAGCGCTTCCTACCGGAAATGTGTGTACCTTAAGATCAAGACCTTCACACTGCGCCCTTGCTGTCCCATGAGTATCCGCCGTCAATACATAGATGGAAAGCTCCTTAGAAAGCTTCTGAAGTCTCTCTTTTACCGCCGGGCGGATGATTCCATCCTCCGCAATCGTTCCGTTATAGTCCAATAATAACGTAGTAATCTGTAACTTTTTATATCCCGGAATGTCAATGATCATTGCTGGTTCTCCTTTTATCCTCTATATCTTGCCCTGTTCTTTTAAATATTCAAAGAACGCTTCGCATCCCTCTACAACATCTGCATACGTCACGTCAAAATTTCCTGTATACCACGGGTCTGCAATCGCTCTTGGTTCGTCTGAAAATTCCAGAAGCATATGGATCTTCCCTTCTGAATCTTCGCCTGCAATACACTTCATATTTCGGATATTCCACTCGTCCATACCGATAAGGTAATCATATTCTTTATAATCACTCTTCGTCATCTGGCGTGCGCGGTGTGGCAAGATTGGAATTCCCACCTCGCGCATCTTATTGACAGTACCGTAGTGCGGACCATTGCCGATTTCCTCGCGGCTGGTGGCTGCAGAATCAATATGAAACTTTGCGGCAAGGCCGCGGGTGTTCACCATGTGCTGGAAGATGAATTGAGCCATGGTGGAACGGCAGATATTGCCGTGGCATACAAAAAGTATGTTTATCATAGTTGCAAAACTCCTTTATTTATCATAATTTCCTTTGTTTATAAGGATTCTTTGGTATATTCCATAAATTGATAAAGTGGCATACATTGGTATAATTCAGCACACTTTTCCACCCATTTGTTGTAAAATTTGTTGCAAAATTATGGTTATTTTTCAAGTTTGCAACAACTCAACTTACCGTTTGATTTACCTCTCTTACAATATCTTGATAAGTTGCATGAGTATATGTATCCATTGTAATCTCAACACTAGCATGTCCCATTAACGCCTGTATCGTTTTTAATGTCAATCCTCTTTGCCATTGCCGAGTACAATAAGTATGTCTACATACATGAGGTGTAATCTTTGGTAGTGGCTCTTTATATATACTATTATACTTCTCCACTGCATATTTGAATTTCTTCGCCCATTGATACCCTACTAACGGTTTATGTGTGTTGCTTAAATAAAGAAATCCTTTCACGCCATCTACAACTGGCTCATTTTTTATAGGTGTCTTTCTCTCGTCAAGTAATTTTTGAAAACAATTATATAATTCTTCATCATTCAAAGGAATTGGAATAGTACGCTTTCCACTATATGTTTTTACTTCGTCAATCCAATACTTATGTTTTCCTCTATACTGCAACTGTTTATCTACACTAACCGAGCGTTCTTTCAAATCCACATCATCTATCGTCAATGCACAAAATTCTGATATGCGTAGCCCTGTATGAAACAGAATGTAAAAACCCTCATAAAATTCTGAAAAGTAATCGTCATGTTTTATAAATTTCAAAAACGACTTTTCCTGTTGCTTTGTCAATGCGTCTCTGTGTTCATACTCATTTTTTACCACTTCCGCTAAAGGAAAAGAAAATGGATTTTTTCTAATCAAATCGTCTCTTACTGCCATTTCAAACGCTGGCTTTAATACCCCTCGTACATTACGGATTGTATTTCTACTTTTTCCATCTTTTCCAAGTTGTATCAACCACTCTTTCGCATCTGATATTTTTATAGTATCAATTCGTCTATTAGCGAATCTTCCATCTTTAACAAGAATATTTCTAACATAAGCATAATGTACTCTTGTATTTTCCTTTACATCAGTTCGTAAAGCGGTGTATTTCTTCACCAATTCAAGAACAGTATAGCCACCGCCTTGTGATACAATGCCACATTCTAAATTGGCTTTTATAATTTTTTCTTGTTCCCTCAAGCACATCTTATCTTTTTTGCCTGTCGGTGTCACATCCGACATAACCAAACGCCAACTATATACATATTTGGATTTTCCGTTTTCTTGATATTTATATGTATACATTCCGTTCGGCTTTTGACTTTCGCCAACTAATAACACTCTATTTCTATTATCTCTACGTTTCTGTCCGCTCATTCTTTTTGCTCCTTTCAATCAAAAAGAACTCTGATAAGATAAATGTATTTTACCATTATCAGAGTTCTTTGGCTATATCCCTATCGCATTTTTATTCTAAAGCGCTGTTATATTCTCATCTAAATATTTCTTAAATAAATCTCTTTTAATCCGTGTATTATTCCCAATTCTTATAATATACTCATCTCTAATATGTTCTTTTATAAATCTTCTTAATGTTTTTTCTCCAATTCCAAATACTTTTGACGCTTGAGAAATTGTCAAGCAATAGGGAAGATTATCTTTTATATTCTCATTCTGCATATCCTATATACTTCCCTCTGAAATTCTGATATTTACTCATATAATCTGTGATTGCTTATAGTCCAATATCTAGACTTCAAATATTGAACAACTGGTAATGTATTATCACACAATACAATAAACCATGCCCGATTATTTTCACGAGCATATTTTAACAGTTCGGCATAACTCACAATATCTTTTTGCTCACAGTAATCCATTATCTCACCAAGCAAAATGTATTTATCTTGCGGTGACTCAATCATAGATTGATAATCTGCTCCCGAACAACATATAACATCTTCTATACTGTATTGAGCCTTTTCGGGATTGTCTAAATGGCATAGATACCTCACGTATGCACGAATTGATTTAATAGGTTCTATCCCGACACCACCAATCAAATCAAAAACTTCTCTTGCCTGTTCTATCGTTTTGACTCCCTCAAACATAATTATAATGTGATAGTGAGCCTTCTTTACTTCTCCTGTTGTGTTTTTGTCTTTATCATGTAACGGAGAAATAAATGCCGGTATAATCTGTTCTCTTAATATATCTTGCCAATTTTCTGGTGTCTTTTCAGAAGTAGGATAAACAACCGTTGCAAAATTTCTTGTACGCTTTTGTTTCTCCATATTTTCTCCTGTTCATTGAACATTGAACACTAGGGTGTGGTCGTAGTGGCACACCCTAGCCCACTACATATAATATTCTTTCAGCGATGGCAGTCGCTCCGCTCCTTTTCTGCCGAAAGTCTGCCACCGCAAAATACATTATTCAGTTTTTAAGTATGGCACAAGTAACTCTCTAGGCTTTGAATCAATACCTTCTCGATAAATCAATCCACTTCCTTTTTCTGTTCTATAATTTTTCACATGTGCAAAATCAGAACCAAAAATCATTTTATTAGATGTTTCTGTACCATTTCCCATTTGAATACGAACAAATAAATTATCTCTAATTGCACCATCTAAGATAGTCTTGTCGTTTATATCTGCTCTCTGGGTAATGAGACAAACATAACATTGCTTTCCTCTTCCTTGCAAAACAAGAGAACCAATACGCCTAGATACCTCTTCAAAATTCCTTTTACTAGCAATTTTCCCATACGCCAATAATTCGTCAAAAAACAAAAATTCTTCATTAAAAGGAGCATTTTCTAAAGCCATATTTTTTAAGTCTTGTTTTCTATGCAACATACTTTCCTCAAATTCACGCACTGCCTTAGCAATGTCATTTTCTGTACTAAAATAACGTATGTCATGTTGTTTACAGAACCAATACATATCCTTGTCATTCTTTGGATCACAGTAAACCACACGGACATTTTGCGTCACTCTTAATAAATACATCAATTGTTTCACAAGTTCGGTCTTGCCCGTGCCTGTCCGTCCAACAATCAAAAAATGATACAATTTATCTCTCCATGGAATCTCCATATTCCCAATCTGTATTTGTCCTTTCTCCGATTTAGGCAGTTCCTCTAAACTATGTATCACTTGTTGCTCAGGCTTTTTAAGTTCAAATATATATGTGATATAGCCCCGTTCCTCAATAATATCCGTACATATAGTTTTTAGAAAATCTGCTAAAGGCTGTTCTAAATCATATAAACGTTGTCCTATATTACTTCCATCCAGACGGAATCTCATAAATAGGCAGTTATTCTCAACCTTATGTGTTATGTTTGGATAATATTCGATTTTTTTCTTGCCCCATGTTCCAAAATGGTATTGTAACAAATTATTGCTTGTGATAAACTTCTCTATGAGAAACGCATACTTGATGCGTTTCCTACTTACTATGGTCCTATGTCAAGATTTAGTACAAGTTAAA
>FR892645.1 GCA_000433535.1 Dorea sp. CAG:317 | reverse complement strand
AGAGCGCGCCCATGGCGCGCAAACACAAAAAAAATAAGGATCTTTACGATCCTCATTTTCTATCTTACATTTTCCGCTTTCATAAATTCAATATATAAGTCAAAACTCTTGGTTCCATAATACCCCAATGAAAAGTTGCCATTTTGTACACACCAGTCCATGATAATTCCCCGTTCTAAAACTAACACATGATGCGACAAATCTTCCACTGATATATCTCTTCGAATTTCTTCCTTTTCCTGCCCTTCAGCAATAATCTTTTTCACAAGCCTAATATAATACCTATCGGGACTCAAAAAACATTCCTGACACTTTTTTACAAGCTGCGACTGATATAATGCCGCTAAAAGATCTGACGAAACATTCCCTTCAATAAAATAAGAAACGTACTGGCTCAATAGTTTTAGTTGTACCAAACTAGGAAGGGCTTTATCCATATTTTCATAGAACTTTTTATACTCTCTATCAAATACAGAATACAACGCATTTAACAAATCCTCTTTAGCCGAGAAATGATAATAAAATCCTCCTTTTGATGTACCAACAGCTTCAATAATATCATTTACTGTCGTTTTCTCATATCCTTTTTCCCAAAACAATCCCCACGCAGTCTCTATGATCTGTTGTTTTAATTCTTCACCTTTGGCTTCATTTTTTGCCATCTTTTCTCCCATCTCTCCCTGATTTTTTGAGACTTTCCACTCACACATACATTATACTAAGATTCTACACAGATAGCAATAATTGAAATCCACCTAGATAACTATGGGCGTAATCCCATTCCGCCTTCCAACGTCAATGTCTCGCCGCTCATATATTTGAAATCTGGAGATGCCAGTTGTACACATACACGGCCAATCTCTTTTTCTGTATCACCAAAATGTCCTGCCGGCGGCATTTTTACGTTTTCTTTAAAAGCTTCCGGATATGCTTTTTCAAAATTTTCAAGCTGCGCTGTCCATGCAAGCGGACAGATAATATTTACATTAATTCCATCTGCTCCCCATTCGTTGGCAGCAACTCTTGACAAGCCCCGAATTCCTTCTTTTGCAGCCGCATATGCACATTGACCATAATTTCCAAACAGACCTGCACCTGACGCAAAATTGATTACCGTTCCCTTTGTTTCTTTCAAATATGGATAGCATGCTTTCATATAATAGAATACTGCATATAACCCCGAATAGATAGAAAGATCGAACTGTTCTGTCGTATGATCAGCAAGCGTCACTCCTGATGCGGACGCCTGTGCATTATTGATCAACACATCAATTCGTCCGAATTCTTTCATTGTCTCCTCTACGACATGATTTACGACTGCCTCATTGTCTCCTCCTGCCGACACATCTGCCTGCACCGGTAAAACTTTGATTCCGTAGAGGCGTTCCAGTTCTTCCTTTGCTTCTTCTAATTTCTTTACATTACGCCCTGTGATCACAAGATTTGCGCCCTCTTTTGCGTACGCTGTTGCGATTCCATATCCGATCGAACCACATCTTCCATCACTTAAAACAGACTTGCCTCCGCCTGTAACAATTGCCGTTTTCCCTTTTAAATGTCCCATACACATGTCTCCTCTCTTTCATGTTCTATATATTGGTCAAAATAACATTCTCTTCAAAACTCATTTATAAGAATAATATTTTACAAAAATAAAATACCACATCTCACTAATTCTTTCAATATTTTCTGTTAATTATCTAATAATTAACAATATTTTTGTATTATTTCTGTTTTATGCTCGATTTTTCTATATTATTAATTCTTTTTTAACAAAAAGAAAACCGCAGATGCATCCCCATATGCCTCTGCGGTTTCACTATATTCAAATCTAACTATACATAATCAAAATGATCCGGTCCTTTAAACCAGCTGCTTCGTCCCATATGGAAGATCAGCGCTAAAACTGCGATTACAAGATAACCAACAGCAAACGGTGATGTCGGATTAAACCCAAGCTGTGCGCTGTGAATGAACCCAAAGCAGGCAAGTACATATCCTGCTACCGCAGTAATTGCCACCTTATCAAGCTTCTTATCGATAATAAATACTGTCATTGTTCCAAGCAAAATACCGATAATGATTGCTCCGCTCTTCACTCCCGGAACACCATTCCACATCACGCCTGCATCCTTGATCATCTGTGTGATCTCTGCATTGTATTCAGATAATCCAGAAGATGTAACCTCTGTATAATATCCAGCCAGTCCTACGGCACCTGTAATCTGTGTATAAAGATAGTCTGCAACCGGCGGAATCATCGCAATTCCAACTGCTGCGTAATGCTTCACTTCACAGTCTTTAAACGCCTGCGCCACCATAACGATCGCACACCACAAGAATGTTACCGCACAGACTGCCGGCGGAACCATATTACTTAAGAAAGTAAACAGTCCGAACAATCCGGCTGCACCAAGCACGATTCCAGATACAAGAGAATAGCCGATTCCGGCATTGGATTTTTTAAGTCCGGCATGTCCAAGCCATACGGTATTTGGCACGACACCTCCGCAAAGTGCAGAAATCATAGTACAGATTCCATCCGCAAACTGAGTCTCACGGACATTATAATTATCACCTGCCGCATTCGCTGCTTCTACATTATCCATCGTTTCAATAAAGTTATAAATCTCAACAGGAATTACAATCGTCAAATAAGGAGCAACAATCGCAAAACCATCTATCAAATGCTGGATACTGTTAACCGGGTTCGGAATATAAAAGCCGATTCCACTGAAATCCACCGTTGTACGTCCCAGACAAAAAGCATAGATAATTCCACCAACGATCGCAACAACAAGCGGCGGAATCTTCTTCGGGAATAAATATCCTCCGAATATACCAACCATCGCAACGAACAAAATCGGAAGACCTACCAATGGATCTCCAAACACATCAAACACACCCTGTGTTGCCATCCAGATAAAACCAATTCCTGCAACTGTACCAAGAAGCGCTGCTCTTGGAAGCTTCTCTTTCATCCATGGTCCGATAAAACCACCGATAAATTCTACTGCACCGCCGATAAAGCAGGCTGCCACTGCTGCTGACCATGCAAGCATTGGATCTTCTAACGCATAATGAAGCGGCATGATCACTCCGTACAAAATTACGAACATCGCCGGAGTGGATACACCGGATGGAAGCGCTGTTACGTCCGCTCTTCCTTCTTTCTTAGAAAGTCTGCGTCCCATATATGCGTAATAAACACCACTGCACAGCAAACCAATGGACATTCCCGGAATCACATAACCGTACACGATCTTGTCCGGCCACCCAAGAACACCTGATAAAGTTGCGATAACAATTAAATAGTTTACAATATTATTTGTAATGGAATAGCTCATTCCACCGATGTCCCCACGTCTAAACCATGGGACGATTGTCTTTTGTTTTTCCATCTCGCCTTCCTCACTCTTACTTTACTCTCATTTTTTACTCTTATCTGCGTTACTCTGCTTCTACAGGAATAAATGAAAATGTTGTAACATCAAATAATCCCATATCCGTAAGCTTAACTTCCGGAATCACTGCCAACGACATAAAGCACAGTGTCATGACAGGCTCTACATCTCCACAGATTCCAAGCTCCTCATATGCCTTCTCATGGATATCCGTCAATTTCTGATCTACCCATTCTCCGCTCTGGTCACTCATCAGACCACCGATCGGCATTGGCATGCTCTCAATCACTTTTCCTTCTTTTACAAGAACAATACCGCCTTCCTGCGCGATCAGGCTCTGCACTGCAAATTCCATCTCCTCATCACTGACACCGACCACGATAATATTGTGGGAATCATGTGCAATCGATAATGCCACTGCTCCGGATTTGATGCCGTATCCTTTCAGGAAGCCGCAGGCAACATTTCCTGTTCCCTGATGTCTTTCCACTACTGCTACTTTTACAATGTCTTCTTCTGGATTACGTACAAATTCACCATTTTCATCCAGTGTAATTTCTGCCGTCGCCTTTCCGGTCACAACTCCACCCGGAAGAATCTGGATTACATTTACTTTATTTGATTTTAAATGCATTTTAAACTTCTCTTTGGAGAAATCTTTTACGATTACACTTCCTTTTACAGATGAAATATCATGCACCTGAATTTCCGGAAGATACTTTCCATTTTCTGCCACAAATTCACCGTTGATCCATACTTTATCTACATGGAAGTCTTTCAGGTCATCAAGCAGTACAATGTCTGCACGGTATCCCGGTGCAATCGCTCCACGATCCTTTAATCCAAAGCATTCTGCAGCATTTAACGTTGCCATGCGGATAGCTGTCACTGCGTCCAGACCTTCTTCTACACAGATTCTCAAATGATTATCAAGGTGTCCCTCATGGAGAATGGTCTTTGGCTGGCGATCATCGGAACACAGAAGACATCTTCTGCTGTTTTCCGGTGTTACACCTTTCAACAATGGTCTTAAATTGTGACACGCAGAACCCTGTCTGAGAAGAATGTACATGCCTCTCTCAAGACGATCTTCCATCTCTTCCACAGTAGAACATTCATGGTCTGCTAAAATTCTTGCTGCTGCGTAAGCATTCAGATCATTTCCTACGATTCCAGGGCCATGTCCATCAATGATCTTTCCTTCTTCTTTCGCAACCATCAGCTTATCCAGCACACTGTCATCCGCCCCGATTACGCCCGGAAAATTCATAAATTCACCAAGTCCTAAGATTCCCTCTCTCTTAATCGGCTCTTCCATCTCCGGCGCACCGATCACTGCTCCGGCATGTTCAAATGGTGTTGCCGGTACACAGGATGGAAGCACGTACTGAATATCAAGCGCTGTTCCTTTGGCAGCTTCCATCATATAATCAAGTCCTGTAATCCCACATACATTTACAATTTCATGCGGATCGGCAATGATCGTTGTTCCGCCATGAGGTACTAAGAGGCGTCCGATTTCTTCCGGACTTACATAAGAAGATTCAATATGGATATGGCTGTCAATAAATCCAGGCGCCGCATAGCGTCCTTGTGCATCCACAACTTCTTTTCCTTCATAGTTACCGATTCCGGCAATCTGTCCGCCACTTACTGCAATATCGCCTTCCACGATTTTACCAGAAAACACATTGACTACTTTACAATTTTTGATGACCAGGTCAGCCGGAATTCTTCCGGCTGCTGTATCAATTAATTTTTTTAATTCTTCTTTTTTCATATGACTGTCCCTCTATTTCTCTACTACTTCAAGAATCGGATCAAAGGTTGTAAGTGCTACATAGTCTACCGGACCTGCATCTGTGATCGCGTAATCCGGAATCGCTGTGATTGGCAGGAAGAACATGTACATCATTGGGTCCGGCAGATCAGAGCCAAGAGATCTTGCCGCCTGATCAATGAGCTTTTCATGTGCTGCAATCTCTTCCGGCTCGCGGTCACTTACAATTCCACCAACTGGAAGCGGAAGAAATTCAAGAATTTCTCCATCCGCAACGACAACCTGTCCACCACCCTGCTCAATCAAATAGTTTACTGCGATAGACATATCTTCTGCATTTACTCCCATTACAACCAAGTTGTTATCATCCGGTGCTGCAGAAGATGCCATTGCACCTTTTTTCAATTTCCATCCGGAACAGAAAGCAAGAGATTTATTTCCGTTTCTTCCAAATCTTTCTAATACGGATACCATTGCCACATCCTGCTCGGTATCTGGAAGAACAATGCCATTTTCCACTTTCAGAACGACATCTCTTCTCTTACGAACGAATGGTCCTTTTACATCCATAGCAAGAACCTTGGCTTCTCCATTCTGGATAGAAGTCTTATATTCAAAATCTTCTTTTGTTGTTTTCTTACACTTCAGCTCCCCTTTTAATACAGAACTTCTCTCCGGAGCCTGAAGATCATAAGTAAGCTTGTGATCTTTTGCCACCATCTTACCATTTGTCATAACTTCTTTTACTTCAAAGTTCTCAAGATCCTCTACAAAAAGGATGTCTGCAATTCTTCCCGGACAGATGGAGCCGACTTTATCATCAATGCGGTATGCTTCTGCACTATTGATGGTTGCCATCTGGATTGCTGTCATTGGCTCAACACCGGCTTTGATTGCCAGACGCACCACATTGTCAAGATGTCCTTTTTCCAACACATCTGTCGCTGTCACATCATCCGTACAGAAGCTGACACGACGTGCAAATGCTGGATTTACCTCTGTCACTGCTTTGATATTTTCCTCAAGGAAATGTGTCACAGAAGATTCACGGATCAACATATGCATTCCTTTTCTCATCTTCTCTACCACTTCCTCGTGATCATAACTCTCATGATCCAGACGCACTCCGCCGCACAAGTAACCGTTCAAATCATTTCCTCTTGCCATCGGCGCACATCCAAATACCGGAAGGCGATTCTTATAAGCCTCTGCAATTGCTCCCAGTGTATCTTCATCCTCTTCCTGCAGGAACTCTCTTACCGTCTCCCATACACCATAGCATTCCGGCCACTGCTGAACTTCTGCATGAACTTCCTTCGTAAAGTTAAATGCAACGGTTGACTGCGGAATTGTATATGGAGTCTTGTAAGGCGCTCCCCAGAACACTTTCAATGGACTCTTCTTCACTTCTTCCTGCACTTCTTTCAAGCCTTCCAGACCGGATACAGAAATATATTCGTCTAACCCTGAGATCATACTTGTCGTTCCTCTTGGAACAACCGCTTTTGCATAGCTCGTAATACTCAGCTTACTACACTCACTGTGGATATGTCCGTCAATCATACCAGGAGTTAAATATTTTCCTTTTGCATCAATGATCTCTGTCTCTGGTCCAACATAATCCTCCACATCACCAACTGCTGCGATCATATCCTTGTAAATCGCAATATCCGCCGGATAAATCTCGCTGGACATAACGTTTACAAGCTGTCCGCCCTTAATCACCTTGTCAGCCGGAATTTTACCGCGGCCTGCACGGATCATTTCTTTTAAGTTTTCTACTGATGTTCTTTCCATTTTCGTAATCCTCCTTAACATTGTCTCTCTTGCAACAAAAAAGATACATCGGCTAAAAGCTAAACAGGTTTCCCGTCCTGCAAATGTATCTTGAAGAATTTTGAAATATTCAGTTGTACTATCTCGTTAGTTTTATCATAGCATATAGGCATAAAAAAAAGAATCATCTGGCTCATTACATTTTTGCATAAGCTTTCATAATTCTTTCTTATAAATAAAGTTTAAAGTTGTATGCACATCTCGTGCCACTCTTCTCCGCCCCATGATGATTGTGCCAATCCAAGATCTTCATAGCCCATCTTCTGATACATAGCCACCTTGGCATCCAGACAGGTCAAAATCAATTTTTTCCTTCCTTTTGCTTTCTCTGTTTCTACATATCGCCGCATAATCTCACTGGCAAGTCCCTGCCTTCGATACTGCGGCAATACATCCAAACCAAGAAGCATTATATTTTCCCCTTCTGGAACGTACAAACTTGTACCGGTAAAAAAATCATCTCGGAAAACTTCCTCATCCGTTGATAACCCATTTAAAAATCCGGCAATCTTTCCTGTCTCCCGATCAATAGCCACTAAAAACAATTCCGGCGCCGTCTTTACTCTTTCCAGCATCATTTGTTCCGAACATGCTTCCTGCGGCGGAAAACAGATTTCTTCTATTTTTACTGCCTGATCTGCCTCCTCTTGAGTAATATTTCGAAACTCAAATCTTTCCTCTAAATCGTACATTTTTTTCATTCTCCTTTTTTACATTTGATGGCGTACAATCTTATAATCGTCATTCGAATGATAATAGGGACAATTCTTATAATCACTGTGTACAAGGCGATAGTATTCATCTTCATCTAAATTAACATCACAATAATAGCTGTCCTCTTCTTCATCGTAAATATAGTTTGAACAATAGTCACAATTCATTGCCATATTTATTCATTCCTTTCTTTCCCTAATAATTATACACTATAACTCTTTTATAAACTACTCTCAACTCTCATTTTTTTAGTAATAATGACGATATTGATAAATTCTAGACAATTTTTTCAAAAATGGGTTCATTTTTCTCTCAATATGTTTTATACTGAAAGTTAGTTAAAAACTTATCAGAAAGGGGAATGCAAATCATGGCAAAAATTACAGAAGGCTATATGCCATACCTTGGCTATCAAACATATTATAGAATAGTCGGCGAGAGAAAAGATAATGGAAAGGCACCTTTGATCTGTCTTCATGGCGGACCGGGTTCTACACACAACTACTACGAGGTATTAGATAACCTTGCAGACGATGACGATCGTATGATCGTTATGTATGACCAGATTGGTTGTGGTAACTCTTACTTAGATGGACATCCAGAGCTTTGGAATCAGAAAGTTTGGTTAGATGAGCTGGATGCTTTAAGAGAACATCTTGGATTAGATGTGTGTCATATCATTGGACAGTCTTGGGGAGGTATGATGCAGATCGCTTATGCTATCGATTACAAACCACAAGGCGTAAAGAGTTTCATTATTTCAAGTGGACATCCAAGCAGCTCCATGTGGGAGAGCGAAGGTCTTCGTCGTATCAAGATGATGCCTCAGGATATGCAGGATGCAATCAACCACGCACTTTCAACAGGAGACTTCACTGGTGAAGCTTACGATGCAGCAGTTGCTGAATACATGGATAGATATTGTAACTACTGGCTTGGAGAAGATGCTCCTGAGTGTTGTAAGAGACCTAAAAAATCAGGTTCTGAATCTTACGTTGAAGGATGGGGACCAAATGAGTTCGCACCTACCGGAACATTAAAGGACTTCGAATATGTTGACAGACTTGGTGAGATTGAAGTTCCTTCACTGATTTGCAGCGGTATCTCTGATCTCTGTTCTCCATTGATCGCTAAGACAATGGCTGATGGAATTCCAAACTCCAAATGGATTCTTTGGGAGCGTTCAAGACATACTTGCTTCGTAGACAGACACGATGATTACTGCAAAGAAATCATTGAATGGATGAACAAATACGACTAGGAAGTTTCCTATGATACATAAAGGGGAATCGTGTTATGCGATTCCCCTCTTTCTATTTAAAACATTTTTGTAAAATATACATAATAACTCCCCAGAATTGAAATTCTGAGGAGTCGAAAAATCTTTTTTGAAATTGTACGTTCTGAAAACGTATGATTAACGTTTGCGTAACCAAGAATGCTCGATTTTACTGGATTCTTGGAATGTGGTGCTGCAATACGTTACAAACGCAGGGCTTCTCATTGCTCCGCAGAACACCACCAAAACATATACACTCAATATAGAATTCATTCTAACAACTTCGTCCTTCATTTTTTAATAGTAGTTTGTACTCAGCACGCAGTTTACACTTTATTATTTAAATTGATCCACCTATTCTCTTAAACTTTTCTACAAAATCTGAGATTTTTTCAAACACACTCTGTTTCTTTGTATGATATTTCGGATTGAGAGGACTCATTTTAGGAAGCATCTCATTTAACCCCGTCCCATTTTCACTTGCATATTCTTTTTTTAATGATGCAAGAATATATCGTTTCGCGGCTTGCTCATTAAGTTGTTCCTCTTTTATCAACTCTTCGGCTTCCTTCTTTTGTTCCTTTTGTGCAAACCGGTAAAATGCGTCAATAATACTTGCTTTATCCTGTATTTCACCTAAATCTGTCCGGTTAATAAAATTAACTATCAAACTTTCTTTAGCTCGATTTTCAGCACTGGAACGTGTGATGCGCCGTATCTCTTCAATCAAAACATTCTTATTTGTTATATTTTGATTTTTCTCAAAAATCAGCTCTATAATATAATCCAAATTAATCTCTTGAGATTTTAATAGATCCACCTCAAAAACAACGTCATCCCAGTCAATTTTTAAGTTTTCTTTGTCCTTTTCTTCCTTTTCGCGGCGAAGCCATTCACGGATATCATTATATGTCGAGCGGTAATCCTGAATAGTTCTCTCATCCAATATATCGATCAACTGCATGGCTTTCATATCTTCATCACTAACATAATACGTCACCTTAAAGTTTTCTACTGCTTCAGAGTCCCCCAAATCAACTTTCTGCAATTCTTTTAAACTAATAAATTCATCATAGTTTTGCAAAATATTTTCTATTTTTAGATATTCACCAAACAATTGCACAAACTCTTTTTTGTCTTTTTCGGTAGCAATTTCTTCAACATCTGTAAACCTCGATTTCAATTCTCCAACTACATCCACATAACCCCGACACACTTTTCCAGTAACATTATCCTTAAAACCTTCCATGTATTCTTTATAGCTTTTTTCCAGAACTATGTTTCTGGTATTATCATCTCCAAAACATTTTATAGCGTCAATAGTAGCCTGTTCCAAGTTTCTAAATGTAACTATATTTCCAAATGTTTTCGTTGAATCATAAATACGGTTCGTTCTAGAAAATGCCTGCATAAGTCCATGATAACGAAGATTTTTATCTACAAACAGTGTATTCAATGTCGGTGCGTCAAAGCCGGTCAAGAACATACCGACAACAATCAACAGATCTACCTCCCTGTTCTTCACACGATTAGAAAGATCTCTATAATAATTCTGAAATTCTTTACTTTCAACCCCAAAATTCGTTTTAAACATCTTATTATAATCATTAATAGCTAACGTTAAAAACTCTTTGGCACTGCTATCCATTGCTGTTGGTTCAAAGTTTTCATCCGGAATTTCTCCTATTGCATTCTGCTCTTCATTAGCCGCAAAAGAAAAAATAGTTGCAATTTTCAGAGGTTCTTCACAGTCTTTTTGCAGATTATTAAGTGATTCGTAAAAAAGTTTTGCTGCATCAACACAACTTACAGCAAACATCGCATTAAATCCTTTATTACCAATATAACGGTGAGTTTTCACTTTAAAATTATTCATGATGTATTGCGAAATTTCTTTTATTCTCTCTGGATGCAATAACGCTTCTTTTGCTTCTGCTGACGTTAATTTTTTCTCGTCCTGCTCCATTTCAATTGATTTGAATTTTGGACGAACATCATTATAGTCAACTTTGAATTTCAAGACTTTCTCATCTCTAATTGCATCCGTAATTACATAGGAATGTAACTCTCTTCCAAATACAGATGCAGTTGTTTCAGCTCCCAAAGCATTTTCTGGGAATATTGGGGTACCCGTAAAACCAAATTGATAGTATTTCTTGAATTTTCTATTGATATTCTTTTGTGCTTCTCCAAATTGTGAACGATGTGCTTCATCAAAGATAAAAACAACTTGTTTATTATAGATTGCTAAATCTGCTTCTGCTTTTATGAGATTATTCAATTTTTGAATCGTAGTAACAATAATTTTATTATCCTCTTTTTGAATATTACGCTTTAATCCGGCAGTACTTTCCGAACCGTTTACACTGTCCGGAGAAAAACGTTGATATTCTTTTATGGTCTGATAGTCTAAATCTTTTCGATCTACCACAAAAAAAACTTTATCTATATACTCAAGTTCTGTAGCTAATCTGGCAGCTTTAAAACTAGTCAATGTTTTTCCAGAACCTGTTGTATGCCAAACATATCCACCACTTTCTGTTGTCCCCCATTTTCTGGCACCATAAGAACTCTTGATTTTCCATAGAATTCTCTCAGTTGCCGCAATTTGATAAGGACGCATAATTAATAAATTATCGTTTACATCTAAAACAGAATAAATTAACAACACTCTTAGTATTGTATTTTTTTGAAAAAAGGTTGCAGTAAAATCTTTTAAGTCTTTAATCAATGTATTATCTGCTTTGGCCCAATTCATTGTAAAATCAAAACTATTCTTGTCTCTTTTCGTTGTATTTGCAAAATAACGGGTATCAGTACCATTGGAAATCACAAATATCTGCAAGTATTTATATAAAGAATTTTCCGAATTGAAACTTTCCTTACTGTATCTGTTTATCTGATTAAATGCTTCACGTATGGCTATTCCCCGTTTCTTAAGCTCAATCTGGATAAGTGGTAATCCATTAACTAGAATTGTAACATCGTATCGGTTAGCCTGCGTCCCCGTCTGTGCAAACTGAGAAATAACCTGTACTTTATTTTTTACTATATTTTCCTCTTCTTTCTTAACCAAATATATATTCTTAATATGCCCATCATCAAACACAAAATCATAAATATAATCATTATGAATTTTACGAGTTTTATCTATATGACTATCTCCTGCTTTATTCAAATATTCCTCGCAGAATCTTTTCCATTCTGAATCAGTAAATTGGACACCGTTAAGTGCCTGAATCTGTACTCTTGCATTCTCAAGCATTGCCTCCGGCGTTGTCAAATCTGGTAAATATTCATATCCCTGATTTCTTAGATCTTGTATAAATTCGTGTTCAAGATCTGCTTCCGTCTGATATGTACTTGTTTCACGCATACAGGATGCATACTTTTCATATTTATCTAAAACAATAAAATTGTTTGATTCTGCTATCGAATTGTATTCATACATCAGTCTGACTCCTTCCAAAATTTTGCGTTGTCAATCAGATGATTAAACAATAATTTCACTGTCTGTTTTTCCGCTTCTGTTGGTTCTTTCACTTCTTCATTTAATAAAGTTCTATGACTATAAAAATTCATAACACGCTGTGCATATACTTCCTTATCATCCGGCAGCAAATCCGACCATTTATCATAGCCAAGGAAATTCGCTGCCTTTTCATATAAATTACGCAACAAGGTAAAATGATATTTTTCAATTTTATTTTCTTCAATCGCCTGTTTTATAATACCTATCAAATGATGGTGATAAGAAAAACTCTTATTTGAATCACCAAACTTTGTATTCAAAGCATAACTTCCGTCTTCATTCTTTTCCAACATATAGCCATTCTTCCTGATATTCAATTCATTGTAAAGCACATTATAAAACAACGGACTGTGTGTCGTAATAATAAACTTTAAATCAGATTCACTCTTTCGGATCACTCCTGAAAGATTTACTGCCATCTGTATTAAATGATTATCATCAAGAGATGTCACCGGATCATCAATAAAAATATATTCCAATTTATTCAGTTTATCTGTTTCTCTATCACTTTCTTCTGGTATATTTAGCACCTCTACGACTTGTTCCAGCAAACTATAGAAAACGCTCCAGACAAAATTGCTCTCTTCCCCTTTGGATATCTTGATATTTTCAGTATCTTGGTCATTTCCTCTTTGCAAAGAAAATGTAACCTCTGAAAATTCCTCATTAAACTTCGGGGTTAATACTGTATTGTTAATATATGTCTGAAAATTACTGATAACATTTCGTTCTTGCCCCTGTTCGAGAAATACCCAGTTTGTAAACACATTCGGATGAATTTTCAGCTTCAGATTAATATCATTCTCCAAATCATTGTCCCAATAAAACAAATCCTCTGTAAAAGCATTGTAATAAAGAATTTTCTTTCCCGCCAAATCTGTCTCTTCATCCTCCGACTCGTTTTTAGGGGCAACTAACTCTTTAAACGCTCTGGAAAGACGTGTTTTACCAGTACCATTAAATGCATATATCAACTGTACTTTTTTACCACAGTCTTTGAGCTGCTTCGCAATTTCATCTAAGTTTTTCCCCATACCACACCTCTGGTTCTTCTTTAAAATAATAATAATTTATCTCTGTAATACTCATATTGTTTCTGTCGTGCTTCAATCTCTGCTGGGAGTCCAGAAGAAATATCCTTACATAAAACATGAAACTTATTCAACACATCAACAATTTCCTGCTGTTTTTCTATACTCGGAAAAGCAAGTTGATACTCTGCAATAGTTTTGCCCGTTAAAGAGGCTCTGGTTGTAAATGCACAATGATTTGCAACATACTTTCGAAAATCTCTTGTTGCGAAACAAAACGCACAATATTCCGGCAATAAATAATTTGTTTTCGGAGTCGCTTTTATGGTAAACCCATTAAAGACACAGGCTTCCATATCATCAAGCATTACCGATGACCATCCAACATCTTCTGCTGTCTCCGATGTTCTGGTAAAAAATACATCTCCGCGGTGTACGCCCAGTTTTGTGATCTCCGTAGCTGTACACTCTACCAATGCAGTAATATCACCTTCTCTGAGAAACCTGTTATTATATACATCTGTATATTTTATAAAAGGGATTCCATTTCCAAAAAACTCCTTACCTTTACTCAAGCCATTACGAAAATCAAACAAATCCCCCATCGGAAGAATAGCATATCCAAACACATATTGAATAAGCTTAATTACACTTAGCTCTGTCTGTCTGTCTGTCTGTCTGTCTGTCTGTCTGTCTGTCTGTCTGTCTGTCTGTCTGTCTGTCTGTCTGTCTGTCTGTCTGTCTGTCTGTCTGTCTGTCTGTCTGTCTGTCTGTCTGTCTGTCAACATATTGCCAGTCTCAGCAAATGTCAAGAGCGCATCCCGATAAAATTCATATTGTTTTTTTCGTAACTTTATCTCGGCAGGCAATCCAATGTTGAAGTCCGAACAAATGGATTCAAAATTGTCAAGAACATGAACAAGGCGTTTTTGAATATCTAGAGACGGAACAGGAATCTTTAACGACAATATAAGAGAAGAATTCAAGTCTCCTCTTGCACCTTGCTTTCGGCTAATAAGTTTATCATATTTGCTGTAAATACAGTAATAGATGTACTTATATAATGCCTTTGTTTCGTCAATTTCTAAATTCAAGCAATGCTGATTTGTCGTTGCCTTAATTTTGTTGACTGCACATCGACCGGCAGTTGCACCAGAAATTGCAACTATAACACAGTTTTCAGGTATCCATTTTACTGCTGTTTCCGCAACGGCTTTTTCAGTAATGTAACTTTCTACTTCGGTAATTTCATTAAAACGGACATCCTGTGTTCTAATCCAAGGAATCGTTCCGTTGGCATAGTATTCAGAATTTCCTTTTGTTGGAGTGGCTCCAGCACAGCTTTTCCTTACAACACTGCGAAGTTCTAATAAAGGAACATTTGTACTGTCAAAAGACAAGAGACTGTCTCTATAATATTCATACTGTTTTTTCCTTGCTGTAAGCTCTGCTGTAAGCTCTGCTGTAAGCTCTGCTGTAAGCTCTGTGAAATTGTCCAAAATTCGGACAATTTCACTCTGTATCTCTAAAGGAAGTAATGGTATTTCAAAGTCTTCTGTTACTTTTAAAGAAATCTGCGGTAGTGCCCCCATCCCCGATGCTGCTTTCCTAAATTTTTCCATATTATTCTTCAGCACATAATAGAGAAACTTGACAGCTATTTTATTAGTATGTGTATATGCCCACATTTCATTTTTGAATGTAAAAGGTTTCTCATAGTATACAGCATCAATCACTCCACGGGACTGGACTAATACCGCTGGAACTCTTATTATATTCGCTTTTGGAATATCTTCCTCATAAGCCTCTATAACAGTTCTTCCACCTGCAAATATTCGGACTTCTCCATCAGCTTTTTCGATTTCCTTCATCTTAGCCGCTGTAATCGGCGTTCCTTTCAGCCTTTGGTAAACCTCCTTAACAGGTTTATATTCCACTCCGTCAGGACACAATTCTGAAATCAATTCGTCCAATTTACTCATTTCTTGTCCTCACTTCCTTGCAGCACTCTCTCCACTTCTTTATCAAAATCTGATATAATATTCTGTGTCTTATTAAATTCATCGTATTCCTTAGTTGCCTTTTTATCAGCATCCTTCTTTGATATTTTACCTTTTCCTTTTAATACTTCATACTTTCTAAATGATAGAAATTCATTGATACTATCTGCAAATTCAATCATCGTAAATGTATTTTCTCGTTCGATCAAATCTTCAATATAATCAAAATAACCTGTCACTGTACGCTCCAACTGACGAATCTGTTTTTCATTAAGATAGTTTTTTGCAATTGTCACATCTGATTTCAAAATCCTTCCCTCCGGCGAATTTTTCCATGTAACCAATCCCATGTGCTCTTTTGTATGGTCTGCCTTTGCATCAATAATCTCAGCTGCTGTTTGCCCTGTAATTGCATAATGAAATTTATTTTGCACCATCGCATAAAAGTCATGTGTTGTTTGTGAATCTTTATCATAATCAATACTGCATTCCGCAAATATATCCGTAATTTGTTGCCATATTCTTCGCTCACTTGCGCGAATAGAGCGAACCCTCTCTAACAGTTCTTTAAAATAATCTTTACCAAATGCGGTTTTTCCCTGTTTTAGCCGTTCATCATCTATTGCAAAGCCTTTAATCATATATTCCTTTAAAACACCTGTTGCCCATATTCTAAAATTAGTAGCTTTTCGTGAATTAACACGATATCCAACTGAAATAATTGCATCAAGATTATAAAACTGCATCAAGTATTTTTTCCCATCTGAAGCAGTTGCCGAGATTTTCTCGGTAACTGAATTTTTATCCAATTCTCCTTCTGAAAAAATATTTTTCAAATGCAAGGAAATATTATCTGTAGAGCACCCAAACAACTCTGCCATTGCTTTTTGAGTTAGCCAGATAGATTCATCTTTTACTACTGCTTGGATACTCACATCTTCATCCGGTGTATTATATATCAAAAAATTTAGTTCTTTTTCCATCTCTATCCCTCAATTTCAGCAATAATCTTAGCAATTTCAGCACGAAGTTTATCAATATTTTTTACTGTTTTTTTTATTTCAGCATTCAAAGCCTTAATATCTATTACTTCTCTTGTATCTTTCGCTTCAACATAATAACTTACGGATAAGTTATAATTTTCATGTGCAATTATATCTTTATCTACAGATTTAGAAATATATATTTTATCTTCTTTACTACCAAATAATTGCATTATTTTTTCAATGTGTTCTTCTGTTAAAATATTATTATTCGTTTCCTTTTTATAGAATTCTTCGTCACTCGCATCTATAAATTGGACTTTCGTATCCGATTTATTCTTTGAAAGCACCATTATATTAACAGCTATTGATGTCCCATAGAAAAGATTTGGTGCAAGTGCAATAACTGTTTCTACAAAATTATTGTCTACCAGATACTTTCTGATTTTTTGCTCTGCTCCACCACGATAAAATATCCCCGGAAAGCACACAATAGCTGCTCTCCCCTTACTAGAAAGATAACTCAATGAATGAAGGATAAAAGCAAAATCCGCTTTTGACTTGGGCGCAAGTACACCTGCCGGTGCAAAACGTTCGTCATTAATCAATGTCGGATCATCACTCCCAATCCAATTGATTGAATAAGGTGGATTGGACACAATCGCATCAAACGGTTTATCATTTCCAAAATGCGGCTCTGTAAGTGTATTACCTAATGCAATGTTAAACTTATCATAATTTACATTATGTAAAAACATATTCATACGCGCAAGATTATACGTTGTATGATTTATTTCCTGACCAAAAAATCCATCCTCGATCACATGTTCATCAAATTGTTTCTTTGCTTGTAACAGCAGCGACCCAGATCCTGCCGCTGGATCATAAATCTTGTTAATGCTGGTTTGACCATGTATTGCAAGTTTTGCGATCAGTTTTGAAACACACTGTGGTGTAAAAAATTCACCACCGGATTTCCCTGCATTAGCTGCATAATTTGAAATTAAAAACTCATATGCATCACCAAACAAATCAATTTGATTGTCTTCAAAATTTCCGAAATTGAGGCCTTCAACCCCTTTTATAACAGCTGCTAAGCGTGTATTTTTGTCTTTTACTGTATTTCCTAGTCTATTACTTGTCGTATCAAAGTCTGCAAATAGGCCTTTAATGTCTTGTTCAGACGGATATCCACTTGCGGAATTTTCAATCTCATCAAATATTGTTTTTAAATCCGTATTTAAACTCTCATTTGTATTTGCATTTTCTGCAATTCTACAAAACAGCTGACTCGGATAAATAAAATATCCTTTTGTTTTAACAGCATCTTCTTTGATTTCTTTTGTTATAATTGTATCGTCTAGTTCTGCATAACGAATGCTGTCATCTCCACCTTCCATATAGTTAGAAAAATTCTCACTAATAAAACGATAAAAAAGAATTCCTAATACATATTGTTTAAAATCCCATCCATCTACAGATCCACGAACTTCATTTGCGATTTTCCATATCTGTGCTTGTAATTCTGTTCTTTGCGCTGCACTTGACATACAACTACCTCCAATTGTTATTTTAACTCATCTCAAATAATATTACAGCTTTTCAAATCTCAATAATTATAAAATATTGTACCATACTACAGTACAAACTAAAAGCCAAGCAAAACAATTAACTAAAAAACTGGAATTTTAAGCTTTGAATAAGTTAAAAACCTCCCAAGGAACATTCCCTGAGAGG
Organism: Dorea sp. CAG:317; assembly: GCA_000433535.1. Taxonomy (GTDB): domain Bacteria; phylum Bacillota; class Clostridia; order Lachnospirales; family Lachnospiraceae; genus Dorea_D. The sequence continues at coordinate 23,102 of FR892645.1, read as the reverse complement.
TTTGTAAAATTCTTTTTTGAAATTGTACGTTCCAAAACGTATGATTAACGTTTAGGTAACCAGGAACGCTTGATTTTACTGGGTTCTTGAAATGTGGTGTTGCATACACGTTACAAACGCAGGGCTTCTCATTACTTCTTAGAACACCTCACCGACTACATCTGTTCAATATAGAATTCATCCTGACAACTTCTTCCCTCATTTTTTAGCAGCAATTTGTGTTCGTCATATGAACGCATTCCATTCACACGAAGTATTTCTCCAATGTTCTGTCTACTACTCGGAATAATTCTGCTTTGCACCCAACGCATACTCCACTCAGAATTCATGGAGCGAATACCTTTTTTTAAAAATAACGATATCATAAATGGGGCATCCTTATATGAAACATCTTCCGGAATATCGATTGTATATTTCTTGGTTCTCTCATCATACTTTAAAATTCCGACAATTTTATTTCTGTTATTTCTCTTGATTGCATACTTTTTCAAAATAACACCACCTTTTCCAAATCATCTCCCAAATTTTGTTTATATGCTTCTCTGACAAAATATTATTTATATCTTTGAAAATGTAATCCCTATCTTCTTTTTTTAACGTATGAATCTGCAGATTATATCCTCTTGGTATCAATGATAAATTATACTCCAAAGATTTTGCCCCAATGTAGTTATTAACCGGAAAATCTCTCATCACATCTACATTTTCAAGTAGTTTTTCATCACCATATGTTGAAAACAACAACGATACGCCCTGATCAAACAAAGGAGCTATTCTCACACTGTCTTCTTCATCATTTCGCAACACTTCCAAATTGCTTCCATGACGGTCTCTATTAGCAATCAAATAATCGATACAGAACATCTGGTACATAGATAATTCCCAACCATTCCTAATTGCAAACTCTAGCGGAGATTCATTTTCTTCTTTTTGCAAGTCATAATATAAATCATATGCCAGTTTTTCTTCATTGTTTTTGCGAAAATTTTCAGAGACAGAAATCCATGTTTCCTCTTCCTTACCATCTAAAATAATCTGTGCATGTATCAATTGGTACATCACATGTGGAATCCCCAAAATATTCATTACACGACTCACAATCAATTCATTTACACATTCATGGCCAAAGACACCACGATAACTATCATAATTAGAGAGCTTATAGTATAACCTTTTACCATTCACTTCTTCATATGCTTTCAGGAAACACCCAGGAGTTCCCGGTGACATTTTTCTTGCCGCCCAATCCAGATGTCTCATATCTTGTAATTCGCAAATAATATCTCTCATGATACCACCTCATTTCTGCTCATTTACCGTTTATCCGGCTCAAACCGCTCCGGATAACTATCACTTCCTTCATATCCGCATATACCCATTCTAGGTGAATTACAAATCGGCAATAAAAATTGCAGCTCGTAACCTTCTTCCTCTTCATCCCTATTTTTTTCATCTAAACATTTATCACACCAAAAAGGCAGATCTTCATAATATCCTTCAGGATCAACCCACTTTGCCTCATTTTGTTCACAATTGCTGCAAAGAATTTTCGGTGGATTATTTCGTGATAAAATTATAATTTCGTTATTCTTTTTTTCTCCTTCACGACGGCTATGTATGCTCAGCATCAATTCCGTTGTTGAACCAAAATCATATTCGTAAGAAATAGAATCTCCAACATCCACAACATCTTTTAATCGGAAATTCATATTTTTTGATGGCTTTCCCCAAAATCCGTCTGTAACCGGGCAACTCTCATATTGCGTCCCATGAATCGTAAAAGCGCTGAGATGTCCACAGCATTCCACCCAAATATCACGGATAAACCGATCTAGTTCTTTTAATGTAGTATTCTCACTTGTTTCGACAATTAACCAATACGCTTTCGCATATTTACCAGAAATGACAATTTGAAAATATTTACATTTTCTCTTACCTGTTTCCATTGCTAATTTACTTTTTCGTTCTTTACACGCTTCCAAATGACGAAGCATTCCACTTCTTGTATATTCTTTTCCACAATATTTGCAAAAGCCTTTTGTTTGAGTGCCCATATCTTTCCCTCCAATCACTTATTATAAATGATTCGTCCAACTAATTTGTGTCAGCAATGCGGATACAAATTCATATTGTTCATTTAATGATTTTCCTGCGCCCAAGAAAATCTGTTGCAATAATAAATAACAAGCTAGACCTATATAGATTATACCATTATCTTTGTTTAAAATACATACAAAAAACCTCCCAAGACCAAAATCCTGAGAGGTTTGTAAATCTTTTTGAAATTGTACGTTCCGAAAACGTATGATTAACGTTTAGAGAACTGTGGTGCTCTACGAGCTGCTTTGAGACCGTATTTCTTACGCTCTTTCATTCTTGGATCACGTGTTAAGAATCCAGCTTTCTTAAGAACTGGTCTGTAATCATTGTCAGCCTCAAGAAGTGCTCTTGAAATACCGTGACGGATTGCTCCAGCCTGTCCTGTGTATCCACCACCCTTAACATTAACGATTACGTCAAATTTTCCTTCTGTCTCTGTAGCAACCAATGGCTGACGTACAACAACCTTTAATGTCTCAAGTCCGAAATACTCGTCGATATCTCTTTTATTGATTGTAATATTACCTGTTCCAGGTACTAAATATACTCTTGCGATAGATTTTTTTCTTCTTCCTGTTCCGTAGAATTTTGCTTTAGCCACTGTAATATCCTCCTTTCAACCTTTCCTTAGAATTTCAATTCAACTGGCTTCTGAGCTTCCTGCTTGTGCTCTGGTCCAGCATATACATGAAGTTTCTTAATCATTGCTCTTCCTAAAGGTCCTTTTGGAAGCATTCCTTTTACAGCAAGTTCGATAACTTTCTCAGGTTTCTTGTTCATCATCTCTTTTAATGTAGTCTCTCTCATTCCTCCTACATAATCAGAGTGATTGTAGTAGATCTTCTGATCCATCTTCTTACCTGTTACTTTTACTTTCTCAGCATTTACAACGATCACATAATCACCTGTGTCTACGTGTGGTGTGAATTCCGGTTTATTTTTTCCTCTTAAAACTTTAGCCACTTCTGATGCAAGACGTCCAAGTGTACATCCTTCTGCATCCACTACATACCATTTTCTTTCAATCTTATCTGGATTAGCCATATAAGTTTTCATTGGTTTCCCTCCTGTGAATCATTAACTTTTTCATAGTAGATATATCGAAATCAACAAGACTCCGGGGCTTTGGCTTCCTGCTGTTTCTCCTTTTGTCATACTGCTTTATTATATTATACTGTCCCGTGTGTGTCAACTCTTTTCCGATACTTTTTCTTACTTTTTTCCAATACTTTTTCCAATACTTTTTCTTGGTTTCAAAATGAAAATGCTCTTTGTACTCCTGCTCTTTTCTCCTTATTTTGAAATGATTTTTAAATACGAGACAGCTGTTTTTCTCATGCGGTTATGCTATAATGATCGTTGGTGAGCATGAACATGCGAAACCGTTCATCTTAAACATCAACTTTTTACACCGGAGGAATATTTTGTGAAAAAACATGTGGATTTATTGAAAGGTCCTGTCCTTTCTTCATTAACCAGACTAGCCATCCCCATTATGGCGACATCTCTTATACAGATGGCATACAATTTAACAGACATGATCTGGATCGGACGAATCGGAAGTGATGCAGTTGCAGCAGTCGGAGCTGCCGGAATGTATATGTGGCTTTCCAATGGGCTTGCATCCCTTGCCAAAATGGGTGGTCAAGTAAATGTCGGTTATGCGCTTGGAAGCGAACGAAAGAAAGAGGCATCCTTGTATGCTGCCAATGCACTTCAGCTTTCTGTTATTTTAGGTTTGATTTACGGACTGATTTGTGCCAGCTTCAACTCCCCTCTCATTGGTTTTTTCAAATTAAACAGTCCGCATGTTATTTCAGGTGCCAGAATGTACCTCGTCATCACTTGCGGTTTTGTAATTTTTTCTTTTTTAAACCAGACATTTACGGGAATCTTTACAGCCATCGGCAATAGCCGGGCTGCTTTTCTTGCAACGACAGCCGGGCTGTTGGTAAATATTATCCTTGACCCAATATTGATTTTCGGCATCGGTCCTTTCCCGGAACTGAATGTAACAGGTGCAGCCATTGCTACGGTTCTCGCTCAGGCAATTGTTACACTGATGTTTGTTTGTTTCGCCATGAAAGATTCGCTGATTTTTCAAGATATACATATATTTAAGAAACCAAAGGCAGACTATATCCGCTCCATCATTCATATCGGACTTCCCACATCTATACAGAATATGTTGTTTACCGGGATTTCCATGATTCTCGCCAGATTCGTAGCAAGCTATGGAGATGCAGCCATCGCTGTGCAGAAAGTCGGCTCTCAGATTGAGTCCATCTCCTGGATGACAGCCGATGGATTTGCTGCTGCCGTTAATTCTTTTATCGCACAGAATCACGGTGCCGGCAATAAAGTCCGTATTCGCAAAGGATATACCTGCGCTATGGGGGTGGTCCTTATTTGGGGCGTGATCTGCACATTGCTTCTCATGCTGTGCCCTGCCCCGATTTTCCGCATATTTATCACTGAACCGGAAATCCTGCCTATGGGAATTGATTATCTTGTGATTCTCGGTGTTTCGCAACTATTTATGAGTGTAGAAATCACAACTGCCGGAGCCTTTTCCGGGTATGGAAAAACACTGACACCTTCTGTAAACAGCATTGTTTTCACGGCGCTTCGTATTCCGCTGGCTTTATTATTGATCCGTACAGATTTAGGGCTCAACGGGATCTGGTGGAGTATAACCATTTCCAGTATTGTAAAAGGCATTGTAATATTTACTTTATTTTTTATTTTTCTTAGGAAAGAGAGGATTACTTATGTGGACAAATAATAGTGTATTTTATCAAATTTACCCCATCGGTTTCTGCGATGCACCGACACATAACGATGGCATCTGTGTATCCCGCATCCGGAAATTCATAGACTGGGCTCCTTATTTAGCAAATCTGGGTGTAACTTCGATTCTTTTAAATCCAGTCTTCGAATCCGACAATCACGGATATGATACACGGGATTTCAAAAAGATAGACTGCCGCCTTGGAACTAACGATGATTTCTCCGAAGTATGCCATGTACTTCATGAACACCATGTGAAAATTGTACTGGATGGCGTGTTTAACCATGTTGGTCGTGGGTTCTGGGCTTTTCAGGATGTTCAGGAGAAAAAATGGGATTCTCCATACAAGGACTGGTTTCATCTGAGTTTTGACGGAAATAGTTGTTACAATGACGGTTTCTGGTATGAAGGCTGGGAAGGACATTTTGAACTTGTGAAATTAAATTTACAAAACCCTGCTGTTGTTGACTATTTACTGGAATGTGTAAAATTCTGGATCGACACCTTTCACATTGACGGGCTGAGACTGGATGTCGCATACAGCCTTGACCATAATTTTATGCGAAGACTCCGCCAATTCACCCATGACTTGAATCCTGATTTTGTTCTGATCGGTGAAGTGCTGTTTGGCGATTACAACTTAATTGTAAATGATGAAATGCTTCACTCCTGCACAAACTATGAGTGTTATAAGGGCTTGTATTCCAGCTTTAATTCTATGAACCTCTTTGAGATTGCTCATTCACTGCACCGACAGTTTGGTGCAGACCCCTGGTGTATTTATCGCGGCAAGCATTTGATGACATTTGCAGATAATCATGACGTGACAAGGCTTGCCAGTATTCTGACTAACAAGAATCATATCCGCCCCGCCTATGGCCTTCTCTTTGGTATGCCCGGAATCCCTTGCCTCTATTACGGAAGCGAATGGGGTACAGAAGGCGAAAAAGCGCCGGATAACGACTATGCACTGCGCCCTTGTTTTGACAAGCCGCAGCCAAATGAACTGACGGATTTTATCCGCAGGCTTATACGTCTGCGCCAGACACATGAAGCATTAGGAAATGGAAGTTACCGGAATGTAGTCATTCAAAACCATCAGCTTGTGTTTGAACGAAAAACAGAGACAGAATGCATTTTCGTGGCAATCAACGCATCCGATTCACCTTATACCGCTTATCACGGAGATCTGAGCGGCACAGCCATCGAGCTTTTAAATGAAACAAAGCTTACGCTGGATGGGAAATTGGAACTTCCGCCGTATAGTGTTCAATATGTAAAACTATAACGAATTTGGGACGAAGGCTTTAAAAACCTCCGTCCCAAATTCTATAGATCTAATCTTCTTTTTTCAACACTTTCACAATTTCAGCTATATACATAATATGATAATCTTTATCCGGATAACATACTGCATCGCAAGTTGTATCGATAAAACATTCTGATTTCATTTCCTGTGCATATAATTTTCTGCAGACAAATACGAGATCTGCCTCTTCTACCGCTGTAGTTTTATCTACATAATGCGGATGAAGTCCTGACAGTTCCCATTTATCTCCCACTTCTCTTCCTGAGAAAGAACCACACAGATTCAACGCCTTTCGATATTCTTCCGGAAGAAACGAGATCGTAAACATCTCATTACTATCCACGAATTCTTTTGTATAACGCTGTGGGCGAATATAGGCTGTCACTACATTTTTTCTCCACATGATTCCGACGCCGCCCCAGCTTGCGGTCATTGTATTACTTTTTTCTTCGTCTCCTGCTGTAATCAGCATCCATTCTTTGGAAATCTTCTCAAATGGATTGAAATTTAATGATTCGATTGAAATTTCTTTAAATGCCATGTTTTATTCCTCCTGTCCTGTGAAACCTTGATTTGTTTATAAATTGACTACCTTTTCAAAATGTTGGTAATCTTTCGAATTTTTCCAGTCTCCGCCCCATGTAAACCCATATTTTGTAAAAATCTGATACGCCGCATCTTCATGTGTGATCATATGCGCAGCTCCTGAATTTCGATCCAAATATTTTTCCATATCTTTATAATATGTTCTGAAGCTTCCGTCACTTTGATAAGCAACATATGGATTTTGCAGCGGATTCAGATCGATCGCATACCCTCTGGCATGATTTGACAGATGATTGGTTCCCGGCACAACACGATAATTAAATGCAGAACTGTTATTTTCTTCTATAGATGCCGTATCCGTCGTCACACCATCTCCCGTCCAATATTTTTCCAGAAGATACATGGATGCAATCTCATACTCCTGCATAAAAAGCTCAGTAAAAATATGTTTGCAGTCTTCCGCAATCTCTGCATTAACGATCAATTCTCCCACTTGTATCTGATGATCATAATTGTAATGAAGGACTTTCAAATAGCGAAGCTCTTCGATTCCAATGTGCTCATTTTCCACATAGGTTTTACCGTTAATCTTCCCGAAAATCTCTTCTCTGATCTCCTCTATCATAAAATAGTCTGACCATCGGTTCGGATCAAGCTTCTCTTTCTCCACGATCGTTCCGGCAAAAAGTCCCTGAACATCCGAAAGATATTCCTGCTCCGCTTCTGATTCCGGAAGCTCTTCTGTCACATTTTTTTCCGTCACATTTTTTTCTGTCTCGGTTTCTCTTATTTCCGCTTTTGACCGCCGAACGCACCCGGTAAAAATTAACGCAGTTCCCACAAGCACGCAAACAAGCAGCCCGGCAATACAATTTCTTCTCTCCATCGTTTAGTTTGCTGCTCCATAAAACTCTATTCCGGCAATACAAGTATCATTCCATGTCGTGCTGGTTCCTCGATAGACATCCTGAATAGTAATATTAATGTCAGATACCGGACAATCTTCGGAAAATTCAATCCAGCATTCTTTTTGCTCATCTGGAAATGTAATCGTCGCTGTCGTTCCTTTGTCTGTTGTAATCTCCAGAGTCTTCGGCCGGTTATTTTTCCAATAATAGTCCGAAGACCTCCAGTTTCCTAATTTCAGAGACATATATTTCACTTTACATTCGCCGCCGAATTGGAACGTCAGACGTTCTCCTGTACCCGTGCCATCAACGCCTTCCTGCCATGAAGTTTCATCTTTTCCGTCTAAGACCATATTGGCGCTGTTGTCATGCCCTTCCTGATCAACCACAGACGTTGCAGTCGCATTTTGCACACTGAGCTTTCCGTAGGACGAAAGCCCGGAAGGAGTTGTTGTCAGCTTGGCAGTAATATTTGCCGGATCTGCCTTGTCTGCTTCTTCCTCTTCTTCTGCTGCTTTAGTCTCATCCTTATCTTCTGACTTTTTGTCCTCTTTTTCTGCAGAATCTTCTACCATTTCCTCTGTCTTTTGAACTGCATCCTTCCTTGTGTTATGATGCACCAGCATATAGGCTCCGACTCCCACAAGAATCCCGACAATCACAATCACAAGAATCATAATAAGAGGCATTTTAGAGACTTTCTTTTCATCATCTTCCAGATCCAGATCCGCATACCCGCTGTAATCATTTTCATCTTCTATCTGTCCGTCCCACTCGGATTCCGGTTCCATGCGATTCTCAGATACCGGTTTTATTATATCATTTTGCACTTTTGTGCCACAGTTCGGACAAAATTTTGCACCATCATCTAATTTCGTACCACAGTTTGGACACCACATTTTTCTACCTCATATTATTTCATCACGACTTTGCGGAAGTTCTTCTTTCCTTTTTTCACTACAAGTCCTTCGCCATCCATCTGTTCTCCGGCAAATTCTGCATAAATGTCTGTCACCTTTTCACCATCTACAGATACACCGCCTTGCTGAACTGCACGGCGAGCCTCAGATTTTGACGGAACAAGTCCTGTTTTTACAAGCATCGTGAGAATATCAATTTTTCCATCTGGCAGATCTTCCTCAGTAAGCTCTGTAGTCGGCATATCTGCCGCCGCACCCTGACTAAACAATGCTCTTGCAGCTTCCTGCGATTTCTTCGCCTCTTCTTCACCGTGAACCAGCTTTGTCAACTCGTAAGCAAGGATTTCTTTTGCCTGGTTAAGCTGAGCGCCTTCCCACGCATCCATTTTATCAATTTCTTCCAATGGAAGGAAGGTCAGCATACGAATACATTTTAAAACATCTGCGTCCGCTACATTTCTCCAGTACTGATAGAATTCAAATGGAGATGTTTTGTTCGGATCAAGCCACACTGCACCGCTCTGAGTTTTTCCCATCTTCTTTCCTTCGGAGTTGAGAAGAAGGGTAATCGTCATGGCGCTTGCATCTTCACCCAGTTTACGGCGGATCAGTTCTGTACCTGCCAGCATATTGCTCCACTGATCATCTCCGCCAAACTGTAAATTACATCCGTATTTCTGGTACAATGCATAGAAATCATAAGCCTGCATGATCATGTAGTTAAACTCAAGGAAGCTTAACCCTTTTTCCATTCTCTGTTTGTAACATTCTGCAGTCAGCATACGATTTACGGAGAAATGCGCTCCCACTTCACGCAAAAGTTCCACGTAGTTTAAATCCAGCAGCCAGTCAGCGTTGTTTACCATGAGTGCTTTATCATCTGAAAAATCAATAAATTTGCTCATCTGCTCTTTAAAACGATCACAGTTGTGACAGATTGTTTCCGGTGTCATCATAGAACGCATATCCGTTCTTCCTGATGGATCACCAATGTAACCGGTTCCTCCTCCGATCAGTGCAATCGGTTTATTACCCGCTTCCTGAAGTCGCTTCATCAGACAAAGCGCCATAAAATGCCCTACATGAAGACTGTCTGCTGTTGGATCAAATCCAATGTAAAAAGTAGCCTTTCCTGCATTTACCAGATCTCTGATCCTCTCCTCATCTGTTACCTGGGCGATGAGTCCTCTCGCCTGTAATTCTTCGTAAATTCCCATAATCTTTCTCCTTTCCATTCTATCAACAAATAATGCTCCCTATGCGGATCGCTTTTGATGTAATAGGAAGCTTACGAAATAAGTTTCTTTTACATCAAAAAAGTCCTTATATCTCAACGATATAAGGACGAAATATCTTACGTGGTACCACCTTAATTCACTGTAAGCTCGCACTTACAGTCTCGACAACTGCCTCTTCACAGTCCGGCACGATAACGTGCGCCACTCGTCACAGCCTACTTGCATAGTTCTTCCGCGCGTTCGGTGTGAAGCTCCAAGATGTATTCATAACCTGCTCCTTCATGCGCCTCTCATCTTCCGGCAGCTTTCTGTCTGGGTGATGCTGGTCACTACTTCTTCTTTTCAAAGCCTTTGTCTATTTGATAGCTATGCTAACTTATTTATAACTATTTGTCAAGTCATGCCTCATTTTATTTTTCTTGTTTTTTTGCGGGCTTATCACCTTTTATTTTCCCGGATTGTACGGGCAGTGCTTTTTCAGACATTGTTTATTTTCCGCAGAAAAATCACACAAGATTTTCTCTGGAAGTTCCATTACAATTCCCATGTTCTCCCTGACATACTCTGCTGCCACTTTCACCGCCGTAAAGGAATTTCTCTTACAGCATCTTGGTCCTCCCAGCTTTGCGATTTCTTCCAATGCCTTTGCCGTCATTTCATTGGACATTCTCCATGATTTTCCTGTCAGCGGAGTGGCTTTCGTAAGAATACTCATAAACATTCCCGTACTCACTGCGGCTCCGCAAGCTCCCCATAACCCACATGAGCCTCCCGGATACTGACCGCCTCTCTGCTTGATCTCTTCCAGCGCCTCATCAAGATCAATCTCACCTCCGCAGTTGTGATACGCGGTAAGAAGCACTGCACCAACCATGACATGGTGCTCCGGTCCATGCATATAAATATACGGATCTTCCATTAATTTCTGCAAAAGAACGATTGGATTTTTAGACGTACTGTTCTTACATTCCTCCATCACCATATCAATTCCCTTTTTCGCATGACACTCATCACAGACAAAATGCCCGTCTTCACAGCTTGCGTAACTTTCAAATGTCTTATGACACATGATACATTTCATTTTTTTTGCTTTATCAAAATATATAATCGGTTTCCCGCATACTAAGCAGGCTCCTTCACCTCTTGTCATAACTTTCTCTCCTCTTTCTTTTGAAACAAATATCTTCCCTCGGAAGTATTTTTATTGATCACAATTCTTGTTTACCCAAGATAAACAATCTCTTCCTCCGGTTTTTCCGTCGGTTCCAGACTGATCAGATGCAGCACCGGCTGTCTGCTGTCTTCATAGACCAACGGCTCAAATTCAAACCTGGCACGTACTTTTACCCACTGGTTTTTCTGGATTTCTATTTTCTCTTCCATTTTGCAAGGATATCCATAATACCTCATATCATCTGCACAACAGGTCATAATCTTCCGAACCGGAACAAACATATCTTCTTCCATGCTCTTCGGGCGAAATGCCTGAGCCTTAAATTCCAATTCTTTATGAAGATATAACTCCGGGTGATCATAAGCATCTACATACCAGACTCCGAAATCAGAATCTCCAATTATAATTTTTTCTCCCTTAACATCATAAGGCAGATCATCCTCTGACGGCTCAATAATCTTCCCTTCAAGATCTTCAAATATTAACTGCGCCATCGGATTTTGTACTTTCAAGGCTCTTCGAAAACCTGACCGGTCCATCTTACGATCGCATCGATTGACAACAATCAGTTCAGATTCCGTAAGCTGCTCCATAAGCAGATTTCTCATATTTGTGAGATACATATCAAGCGTTGTTCCATTTACGGTAGAATACACACCTTGCAATTCCCAATTACGTGGATAACGGATCATCAGCAGATCCTGAAGCTTCCACATGCCATTATATTCAATGACCACCTGCGCCGGGCGATAGGTTTTTTCGCACTTTTTGAAAAATGCTGTATTTAGCTGTTCAAACTCATCAACCTTCAGCACGATCATTTCCTTCTTGTTTAAATATTCTTCCGGGTATTCCTCTTCCCCTTCTTCACAAAGCAACAGAAGTGTGGGACCGGGTTCGATCCAATCCTGCTCCATCAAGGTGTCCTTTACAAGCGTCGTTTTTCCACTGTCCAAAAAACCTGTACAAATAAATACTGGAATTTTCATAACTTTAACCTCTTTTCATTTTCTTAGAGATGTTCTTCCTTTTTAGAGATGGAACAATTTTGTTAACTCGTCCTCTTTCAGATCTGTTCCGATAACGCAGAGACGTCCTGTATAATCCGCTGCGCTTTCCCTTACTTCATATTCCTGCGGCACCAGATCAAACTGTTTCCATGCGCCATTTTCCATCTCAACAATTCCTTTGGCACGAAGAATTGTTCCATATCCTTCTGTCTCTGACAGCGCTTTCAGCAGAAAATCCAGCTCTTCTTCTGTGTATTTATGAGGGGTCTCCTGTCCCCAGCTTGTAAATATTTCATCCGCATGATGATGGTGATGGTGGTGATGTTCATGACCACAGCCACACGCTCCTTCATGGTGATGTTCATGACTACATACCGGACACTTTTCTTCTTCAAAAATATCTTCTAATTGTGTATCTGGAGAAAGTGCATGTTCAATCGCTTCCTTGCTAAGTTTATCCCATGAAGTAGAAATAATCGATGCCTCTTTATTCTCTTCTCTCAGCATTTTCACACATTCCTCTATACTATGATCTTCCATCATTTGCGTTCGGCTGACAACAATTGTATTGGCATACGCTACCTGATCCTTGAAAAACTCCCCAAAGTTTTTGAGATACATCTTCGCTTTCTTTCCATCTACAATTGTAATACGACCTTCAATCTCTATGTCCGCCTCTTTTTTCACATGTTCAATCGCTTTGGACACATCTGATAATTTTCCAACACCAGACGGCTCAATCAACACACGGTCCGGATGATATTCCTCAATTACCTTTCGAAGCGCTTTACTAAAATCTCCCACTAATGTACAGCAGATACAGCCGGAATTCATCTCCGTAATCTCAATCCCGGCATCCTTCAAAAAACCGCCATCAATACCAATTTCACCGAACTCATTTTCAATCAGTACCAGCTTCTCTCCGGCAAATACATTCTCGATCAACAGTTTAATAAACGTAGTCTTTCCGGCTCCGAGAAAACCTGAGATAATATCTACTTTTGTCATAGTCATCAACCTCTTTTCATCCTAAAATCCACTACTTATCTTAGCACAAATGGCTGGAAGCTACCAGCCATTTTACAATTTGGAACAGGTCATATTTTAAAAAAGGACACCCCGAAATGCAATTTGGGACGTAGCCTTTTGCAAAAAGGCTACGTCCCAAATCAACTACAGCACTCCACCAATTGACAGGAACAATGGTGCGAACACCAATGATACGATTGTCATTAATTTGATCAGAATATTTATGGATGGTCCTGATGTGTCTTTAAATGGATCTCCCACGGTGTCTCCTACAACTGCGGCTTTGTGTGCCTCGCTGCCTTTTCCTCCATGTGTTCCATCTTCTATGTATTTTTTCGCATTGTCCCACGCGCCTCCGGCGTTAGACATAAAGATTGCCATCATGACACCTGTGACAAGTGCTCCGGCAAGCAGTCCTCCAAGTGCTGCAGGTCCTAACAGGATACCTACTGCTAATGGGGATAGTACTGCCATGATACCCGGCACTAACATTTCTTTTAATGCCGCTGTTGTGGAAATTGCCACACAGGATTTGTAATCTGGTTTTTCTTTTCCTTCCATGATTCCCGGCATTGTTCTAAACTGACGTCTTACTTCTTCAATCATCTGATAAGCCGCTCTTGATACGGAAGACATTGTCATTGCAGAGAATAAGAATGGAAGCATGCCTCCTACAAACAGACCGATAATAACACGGCTGTCTAAAATATCAATACTCTTAAGTTGTACTGCCTCTGCATAAGATACAAACAGTGCAAGCGCTGTAAGTGCCGCAGAACCAATGGCAAATCCTTTTCCCATAGCTGCTGTTGTATTTCCTACTGCATCCAGTTTGTCCGTAATCTTACGAACTTCCGGTTCCAATCCAGACATCTCTGCAATACCACCGGCATTATCAGCGATCGGTCCATACGCGTCTACCGCAACAGTAATTGCAGTTGTGGAAAGCATTCCTACTGCTGCCAGTGCGATTCCGTAGAGACCACACACCTGAAATGCTGCAAAGATTCCCACACAGATCAAGAGTACCGGAACTGCTGTAGATCTCATACCTACTGCAATACCGCTGATGATTGTAGTTGCAGCTCCTGTCTCCGACTGCTCCGCAATTTCTTTCACCGATTTATAATCACCGGATGTATACACTTCGGTAATAAATCCTATGATCAATCCTACAACCAGACCTGCTACTACTGCAATGGCTGCACTAAAATTACCAAAACATACTTTACTGAATACAAATGCTGCGATAAGTACAATCACACTTGCTACATAAGAACCCATTTTCAATGCTTTATGTGGGTTCGAATTTTCATCACCTTTTACAAAGAAGGTTCCAAGGATAGAAGCAATGAGTCCAAGTCCTGCTATGATCAGCGGGTAAACTGCACCTTCCACCTGATAGTATACGATTCCAAGAGTCAATGCGGAAATCAACGCTCCGACATAAGACTCAAATAAGTCTGCGCCCATTCCGGCAACGTCTCCTACGTTGTCACCTACATTATCTGCGATAACTGCCGGGTTTCGCGGATCGTCTTCCGGAATTCCGGCTTCTACCTTACCTACTAAGTCTGCGCCCACGTCAGCTGCTTTCGTGTAAATACCTCCGCCGACACGTGCAAACAGAGCAATGGAAGAAGCACCGAGACTGAAGCCCGACAACACATCTACATTTCCGGTAATCAGGTAAATCGCGCTCACACCGAGAACTCCAAGTCCTGCCACGCACATTCCCATAACTGCACCACCGGAAAATGCGATAGATAACGCCTTATTCATTCCACTTTGCTTCGCCGCATTTGCAGTCCTTACATTTGCTCTTGTTGCTACACTCATTCCAAAATATCCGGCAAGTGTAGAAAACAATGCACCCACTACAAAACAGATCGCGGTAATCCAGTTTCCAATTCCAACTCCGATCAATATGAAAAGTACAACTACAAAAATCAGCAGAATCTTATACTCTGCTGTCAAAAACGCCTGTGCACCTTCACTGATAGCTGCTGCAATCTCCTTCATTCTGTCTGTTCCTGGTTCCTGTTTGTTGACTTTAGCTGTAAGCATTGCTGCAAATGCCAGTGCTATCACTCCAAGAAACGGAACAATCATTAAAATTTTTTCCATATTCAATCCTCCCACAGATTTTTCTGTAAACCAATAGTAACACAGACCTGTGTAATAAATAAAGTTTTTTTTGTAGAATTTTCTATTTTTTTCGTCGAATTTTTAACATTATGGAGAAATTGACATGTCCCTAAAATCAAAAAAGAAGTCAAAATTATCTTGACTTCTCTCTTGCAAGCAGTGCCGCTCCAAGCGCTCCTGCATATCTTCCATTCTCTGTTGTCTCTACCTTGTGATTTACTTTCTCAGACAAAATCTTACAGAAATAATTACTATCGCTTAACCCGCCGGTTAAAATTGCCTTCTCTGAAAATGTCTTGCGCTGACTAAGCTGCGCCACCTTTGTCGCCACTGAATCTACAACTCCGGCAGCGATATCGCCTCGTTTTCTTCCTTCCCCGATGTAATTGATCACCTCAGACTCTGCGAACACCGTGCACAGAGAGCTGATAGGAAGCACCGTTCCGGCTTCTGCCATATCAAATAATTCCTGCAATGTCACACCCAGTCGGTTTGCCATGATCTCTAAAAACTTTCCGGTTCCTGCCGAACATTTGTCATTCATAAGGAAATCCTGTACCATTCCGTCTTTTACGATAATGACCTTCGTGTCCTGACCTCCCACATCAATGATCGTACAGTTGTCTCCTGCCATTTCCCGTCCGCCTCTTGCATGACAAGTGATCTCGGTGATCACATAATCCGCAAATTCTACTGCGATTCTCCCATATCCTGTCGCAACTACTTTCGTATTTTCTGACCGGACATCAACGCCTTTTTCTTTTAATTTTTCTTCAATTGTCTGGCAAGTTTCTTTACTGCTCCACCCTGTCGGCAGCACAAAAAAGAACTCTTTCTCTCCTATCACAGCTACTTTAGAAGCTGTTGAGCCAATATCAATGCCTACATAATTCATAACTTTCTACTCCCATTAACAATATTTATCTCTATTTGGATTGATATCTCTCTCAATCTCTACAATTTCGAGAATCTCAATCTCATGTTCCGCTATACACTCACGAATCACATCGAGATCTTTTTCTTCCACGAGAAGAGAAATGCCACAGCATTTACTCGCAGCTCTGGGGGTAGGGGCAATGGTTGCCCGAACCCCCAGATTTTTTAATTCTTTATAAAGTCTCATGCCATTGTCGTGATTAGGGAACAACACATAATGCTGTATTTTCTGCATACAGATCTTGTCCCTTCCTACTTTATTTTCACACTGCTGCCTCTCCGGCAGTCTGACACTGCTTAATTGTTCAGCATTTCAATAAACGCGCTGACTCTTGTTCGAAGCTGCTGTGCGTCACTATCTGTATAATCTGTTTCAATACCAAGTACCGGGATACCGGCTTCTTTCATTGCACGTTCTACAAAATATCCTTCTGTATCATAGAGATTACAGAACTTCAGATTTACATCAATGATTCCGTCTACTTTATATTCTTTTGCCAGACGTAAGATATCATCAATTCTTCCGCTGTTTGGTGTGAAGCATGCACAGTTGATATTCATATATCGATTTGCAAGTGCCTGATACTGCTCTTCTAAAGTAGTTCCGGATTCGTCTACCAGCTTCTCAAAATAACGGGTTCCTGTACACATTTCTTCACAGACAACAGCTGCTCCGCTTGTCTCTACGATATTGTGAAGCTTCCAGTTTGGAATTGCCAGAGGTGTTCCTGTCAGCATAATACGTTTTGTTCCCGCCGGCACAACGCTGACACCATCTGCCACACGTTTCTCCAATTCGTCACAGAGCTTGTTCGTCATCTGAGTAAATCTTGCAGGATCATCATAGAATGCAATCTGAGAAATAAGAAGTGCATCACAGCCACTGATCGGCAATGTCTCATTTTTGCGAAGATCGTATAATCTCTCTAACGCTTTTCTCTTATTATTGATTAATTTAATACTCTCTGCAAGTTTATCTGCAGTTACTTTATTTCCCGTAAATTCCTCTACGATATTTTTAAATGTCTCAATCTCCTCCGCCCATGCCTGAACATCTTTTGCGCGTTTCATCTGCGGAAGATTCATCACATGAACCGGAACATCTTCAGCCAGTATCTCCCATGCCTTCTTCTTACCATCACATGTGGTTTCTCCGACATACATATCTGCGATTCTGAAGAATGGGCAGGTACGGTCAATTCTTGCACCTACGGAAGCTTTGATCAGCGGACAGGTATTAGTCGGAAGCACTTTCTCTCCGCCCGGAACCCAGAACTGAGACCCTCCGCAAAGTCCGGTTGCAATTGCATCTGCCGCAAATACAATCTCGTCCGGAACATATACACAGAACGTTCCAAATACTTTTCCGCCTTTTTTCTGATGCTCGATCAACTCAGCCGGACGAATTCCGTGAATATCTGCAACTACCATATTATAGTAATCCATTCCCTCCGGACGGTTTTCCTGAGATAAAAAGACATCCCCGAACGCCTGTGGCAATACTGCACATAACTGGTCATGCATTTCCACATCCATCCCCAGATCTTCCCACATTTTACGATAATCAGCCATAATTCATTTCCTCCTTGATTCTCTTATCATTTCGTACATATCACTGTATTTATGGTATCAATTTTTCCACTTAGAAACAATACAAGGAACCGGAATGGCTATTGTTTTTTCTGATAATTAAGCTCTGTTATTCAGAAAATCTATACTGAAAACAATTCTCGAAATCCATCTATACACCGATCAATTTCTTCCTTGGTATTACTTGCACTGAACGCAAATCGCACCGTTCCCTGTGGGTAAGTATGTAAAGACTGATGGGCAATCGGTGCACAGTGAAGCCCTACCCGTGTCATGATTCCATAATTTTGTTCCAGTTCAAAAGCTATGATTGCATTATCCTCTCCCTGAAAATCAAGAGATACAACCGCTACACGATCCTGCACATCCTGCTTTCCTACTACACGGATATTCGGAAACTCTCTTAGCTTCTCTAAGAAATATGCAGTAAGTTCCATCTTCTTATCATGAATATCTTCGATTCCCGTTTCTTCTATATAAGACAGTGCTGCGTGCAATCCGATGATTCCCGGAAGATTCATCGTTCCGCTTTCGTATTTATCTGGCAGGTTCACCGGCATATCAAGGGAGTCCGACTGACTTCCGGTTCCCCCCGCGAGATAAGGAGCCATCTGCGCATCCAGTTTCTCTGAAATCAAAAAGCCGCCGATCCCCTGTGGCCCAAGCAGACCTTTATGTCCGGTAAATGCAAGAAAATCAATTCCACATTTCTCCATATCAATCGGAATGGTTCCGGCGCTCTGAGCAGAATCCACAACAAAAAACAAATCATGTTTTTTGCACACCTGCCCGATTGCTTCAATCGGAAGAACGGTCCCACATACATTAGACGCATGCGAGATGATCACTGCCTTTGTCTCCGGTCTCACAAGTGCTTCCACTGCTTCTTCAGTCACACTTCCGTCTTCTGCTGTTTGCGCAATATCGTAAATAATCCCGCAGTGCTCCATCTGATGAAGTGGTCGCATCACCGCATTGTGTTCGATTCCACTGACGATCACATGATCTCCGGCTTTTAAGAAACCTTTGATAAAATAGTTCAGAGAATGCGTAATGCCCGGTGAGAAAAGCACTCGCTTAGAATCCTTACAGTGAAACATTTTCGCTAATTTTTCTCTCGTTTCCAGTACGAGTCCTTCTACCTCATAGGCACCTTCATAATTCCCCCTGTTAATGTTAAATGCCCCTCTGGTTAAGAGCTCTGACATTGCCTCCGCAACACCCGGCGCTTTTGGCCAAGACGTACTTCCATTGTCAAAGTAGATTTTCCTCTCCATACTTTACCTCCACCAACACAAGACCATTGGCCGGTGCAGTAACTCCTGCTGCCGTCCGTTCCTTTTCTTCCAGTATCGCCTTTACCTTATCCGGCGTGTAAAATCCGCGTCCTACCCGGATCAATGTTCCGGCGATAATGCGCACCATATTATATAAAAAACCGTTTCCAGTAATGTGTATGGTAATATCTTCTCCGTTTTGCATAATTGTAAGATCCGTCACTGTCCGCACCGTGTCTTCCACATTCGTCCTGATATTGCAGAAACTGACAAAATCATGTTCTCCTATCAGATATTTGGCACCCTCCCGCATTTTCTCTACATCCATCGGGAAAGATACATGGGTGCTGTATCTTCTTTTTAACGGATTCGGCACCGGAGAATTACATATATGATACTCATACGTTTTGATCACTTCATCCTGATACCTCGGATGCCAGTCCGGCGGCACTTCATCTGACCTTACGATCACAATATCCTCCGGGAGCTTCTGATTCAACGCATAAGACATGCGTTCCGGCGGAATCGACGATTCTGTGTCGAACACCGCAATCTGCCCAAGTGCATGTACACCGGAATCGGTCCTGCTGGCTCCGATCACATGGATGTCCTCGCCTGTGATCAGACTCAGCTTCTTATTTAACACTTCTTCAATTGTAATTCCATTCGGCTGAACCTGCCAGCCGCAATAATCTGTGCCATCATAGGCAATCAATAACCTGACTCTTCTCATTAAAATATCCAAAACTTTATTTTTATAAATCTGCCGACTGCTACAACTAAGATTAAATACACGATCACAACAACATATGCCATGTAGTCTCTGCTGCAGTAGCGAAGCGGCTTCATTTTTGTACGACCGTCACCGCCCCGGTAACACCGCGCCTCCATTGCCATTGCCAGATCATTGGCACGCCGGAAAGCAGACACAAACAACGGCACCAGTATCGGAATCATACTCTTCGCTCTCTGTATGATATTTCCACTCTCGAAATCTGCCCCTCTGGCAAGCTGCGCCTTCATAATCTTATCTGTCTCTTCCAAAAGAATCGGAATAAACCGCAGTGCGATTGACATGATCATAGCAATCTCATGCACCGGCACATGAATCTTATTCAACGGTCGAAGCAGCTCCTCAATACCATCCGTCAATTCATTTGGCGTTGTGGTAAATGTCATTAGCGAAGAACCTATAATAAGATAGATCAAACGGATTGCCATATATACTGCTGTCCGAAGCCCGCCTTCTGTAATCGTAATGATCCACGCATGAAACAGTACATCTCCCTCTCTTGTCAAAAACAGATTAAAAAGCACGGTAATCATAAGTAACATAATCACCGGCTTCAATCCTTTCACAATAAAACGAAACGGCACCTTTGATGCCTTGATAATACCGACAAGAAATAATGTTGCCACCAGATACCCCGATATACTTTTAAATAAAAACAGCGAAATAAGATAAAGCATTGTCCCCACAAGCTTTACACGCGGGTCAAGCCTGTGCACCACACTTTTCGCCGGATAATATTGCCCTATTGTTATATCTCGAATCATGCTTTCTTCTCCAATGCAGTTGATATCTCACGAGCAGCCTCTTCTACGGTGGTCACATTTGCACTCACCGGAAGTCCCTTTTCTTTCAGATCATGCATAATGTATGTGACCTGAGGCGCTGCAAGTCCTACCTCTTCCAGTTCCTTATAATGTTCAAATACCTTCTCCGGACGGTCATTGAACATAACCTGACCTCTGTTCATCACAATAATGCGGTCAGCATATCTGGCAATATCCTCCATACTGTGAGATACCAGAATGACCGTCAGATCCTGCTTCTTGTGAAGATACGCAATCTGGTCTAAAATGTCATCTCTGCCCTTCGGGTCCAGCCCTGCGGTTGGCTCATCAAGAACAAGCACTTTCGGATGCATAGCAAGCACTCCGGCAATCGCCACCCGCCTCTTTTGTCCTCCTGACAGTTCAAATGGAGAAGCCTCATAGTATTTCTCCTTAAGGCCGACTAAATGCAGCGCCTCCAATGCGCGCTGTCTGCACTCTTCTTTCGTAAGCCCCTGATTCTTCGGGCCAAAACAAACGTCACTCATGACATCTACTTCAAATAATTGATGCTCCGGGTATTGAAAGACAAGCCCCACTTGGTTACGCAGCTTACGCATATCATATCCCGGTTCATAAATATTTTCTCCATTATAATAAATGGCTCCGTCCGAGCCCTTGATCAGCCCGTTCAAATGCTGAATCAGCGTAGACTTCCCGGAACCTGTATGTCCGATGATTCCCACAAATTCACCATGCGGGATTTCAAGACAAATATCCTTCAAGGCATGTTTCTCATATGCAGTTCCGGCGCTGTATACATAATTAAGATGCTCTATTTTAATCGACATACTGCTTCCACCAGTTCTTCCTTCCTCAAGATCCCCTCTGGGATATCAAGTCCCATTTTTCTCAGTTTATCTGCCAAAATCGTCACCTGCGGCACGTCCAGCCGATACTCCTTCAGACGATCGACCTGCGCAAAGATTTCTCTTGGCGTTCCTTCCATCACTACATGCCCATGATCCATCACATAGATCTTATCTGCATCGATCACTTCCTCCATGTAATGTGTAATCAGGATTACCGTCACATTTTTCTTCTTCCGAAGCTTCTGTACCGTCTTTAGCACTTCTTTTCTTCCCACCGGATCTAACATGGCTGTCGGTTCATCAAGCACAATACATTTCGGTTCCATAGCGACCACACCTGCGATCGCTACCCGCTGCTTCTGTCCGCCCGACAATTTGTTCGGTGAGTGATGCCGATACTCGATCATTCCTACCGCCTTCAGGCTGTCTTCCACTCTCTCCCAGATCTCATCTGTAGGTACGCCCAAATTCTCCGGTCCGAATCCGACATCCTCTTCTACCACTGTACCAATGATCTGGTTGTCCGGATTCTGAAATACCATTCCTGCCGACTGTCTTACATTCCATAATTCTTCCGGCTTCTTCGTATCCTTACCATCCACCCACATGGTTCCGCCTGTAGGAACTAAAATTGCATTGATGTGTTTTGCCAGCGTTGATTTTCCAGACCCATTATGCCCAAGAATCGCAATAAACTGTCCTTCCTTCACATCAAGATCCACTTCATCAACTGCGCGGTGCATTCCGATTACATTTCCCTCTTCATCCCGCTTCTCATATTCAAATACAAGCTTGTCTGTCTTTACCATATCCATAGGACTAAAAAGCCTCCGTCTGTTCCTTCGATCTGCACCGATTTCCATTACATTTTCTCTGGTTCCGGATATTCCTCACCAAAAGTTTCTACTGTAACTTCTTCCATTCTCTGCTCTTCCAACGGTCTGTCACTGTAGTCTGTTGCAGTCTCTGCAATTTTATTTACCACATCCATACCTTCTACAACTTTACCGAATGCTGCATAAGCTCCGTCAAGATGCGGAGAATTCTTGTGCATAATAAAGAACTGAGAACCTGCTGAATCCGGGTGCATTGCTCTTGCCATTGACAGAACACCTTCCGTGTGCGCCAGCTCATTAACAAAGCCATTCTGATTAAATTCACCCTTAATTGTATATCCCGGTCCGCCTGTACCGATTCCATCCGGACATCCACCCTGAATCATGAACCCACGGATCACACGGTGAAAAATAAGGCCGTTATAAAAACCCTTCTTCACAAGAGAGATAAAATTATTTACTGTATTTGGTGCGATATCCGGATATAACTCCGCTTTCATCACATCGCCGTTCGCCATCTTAATTGTAACAACTGGATTTGTCATCATATCTTCCTCACTTTACTAAATATTTAAAACTCTGTTACTTATTGTAACGGATATCACAGGTTTCGTAAAGTGCAAAAAAGGGGAAATCGGCTAATGCCGATTTCTACCAATTTTAAAGAGAAATAGAGATACCCTGCGGAAACGCGTGCTTCTCAGTACTGGCATATTCCGCGGGGTATCTCTATTTCTAAGATGGATTATTATTTTGGGGCGCAAAAAATCAAAGGGATATGTGAAATCAAACAGACTTTTATTTAAGCTGCGTGTTCTTCTTTTTTACCCTCGAATTTCTGTATTTTATTGCAAAGAAAAC
>FR892644.1 GCA_000433535.1 Dorea sp. CAG:317 | reverse complement strand
TTACTTGCACCAAGTGTCTTTACTGTCAATGGTGCTTTGGTAATCTTGAGGGTTCCATTAACAGTTTGAACATCTTTTACTTCAACAGCCTCTCCATTCGCTTTTAAAACCACGGAAGCTTTATTAATAGTGAACGGATACGGTTGTTCGCTTGCATTTATACCTGTACCACCAGAAGTTGTTGCCTCTACAGTATACTCAACACCATCAACTGTAACCTTTTCTCCGTTGGCTATCTTATAGTCATTTCCGTCAATCGTAATCGTAGCTGTAAAGCCTGTTACTGACTGTTCTTTACCATTATAAGTTTTTTCATCACTATTTGCTTCAACCTTTAAAGCTGTCACTGCCGGACTCCACTTTGCTGTCAATGTTACATTCTTTGCCGGCATGGTGAAAGTATCACCAGCTTTATAGTCCTTGCCACTATCCTCAGAATATGTCCATCCAACAAATTCATATCCTTCTTTTGTAGGAATTGTACTTACAACAGATACTTCATCATTTACGTTTTTGAAATAGGTATCCTCAATATTCCAAGATCCACCTGTCAAATCATATGTCACATTGTAGCCCGCAATGTATTTTGCATAGAAGTTCACATTGCTATCCTGAATAGTATATGGGAATTCTACCTGAGCACCACTTAAACTCTGATTATCATACCAGCCAACAAATGTATAAGTCACTCCGTTAACTATCTTCGTTGCAGGATACTCTTTACTTGGATTTGTCTTTGCACCAGTTCTATAATTATCTGCTTCTTTCCACTGATATCCGCTCTCACCTGCATCCTGTAAATAGTAAGTTGCTGTATAAATATCCTTTACCTTGATTTCTACTGTACAGTCAACGTGATTGTCACCGTCATTATCTGAAATTTTATATGGATGTAAGATGATTGCTTCTACATCACCTTCTGTAATTTGGGCTCCCAGTTCCTTTTCTACAGATTCTTTAAAAGCATTATAAATAGCTTTCCAATGGGTTGCATAATCTTTATTGTTTGGTACCGTAAAACTAGTTCCTGTAGATCCATCTGGCCATGAAATAACACGATTTGCTACATTATCATAAGTATTATTACCATTCCAAACAGCATCAGTAGTGTAAATTCTACCATTACCTAAAGTTTTACCCCATTGATCCGTTGCATTTGATGCAGGATCTGATGTAGGAGTTTTCAGATAATAAAACTGTGCACTGTTCGTTGATGTTGTTGCTGCATTTACCGTAATTTCTTTCTCTGCGCTTATGTTAGTTCCATCAGCTTTCTTTCCATATACTGTAACTTTCGCTGTACCCGGATTTACACCTGTAACTACCCCTCTACTATTTACAGTAAGGATATTTTCATCAGAAGATACCCATCTCAAAGTTCCGCTTGCATTTGCAGGTGTTTTTGTAGCCCTTAATGTAATATTTTCAAATACTTTAACGCTGTCTTCTCCGGAAAGCGTTAAGCCTTCCAATGGAACAGCATTTACCACAACCGTAAACTCTTCTGTAGCCTTTGTATGTATCCAATGCGACCTCGTCTTTGTACAATATTTATGAGTAATGGTAACAGTTCCTGCTTTCACTCCTGTAACAATTCCGTTCGAATCTACAGTGGCTACTTCCTTATCATTAGATGACCACTCCGAGTAATCACATGTACCACTCTTTTTTGCAACATCTTTAAGATCCTCTAATTCCTCCCCAACATTAACTGTATAAGCTGCTTCAGCAGCCGCACGAGTCATCGGTGCTTTAACTACCGTATCTTCTTTTGTTTCCTCTGCTGTCGGCTCTTCTGTTACTGCATCTTTCTCTTCAGACTTCACCGGCGCTTCCTTATACATAATCGTGAGTTCTTTATTCTCCTTGATTACCATTTTATAGGAAGTAACATTTCCGCTTACATTTGTCGGAGCGATTTCAGCACCATTCTGATCTTTTACGCTGTCAACTAAATAGTTTCCTTTGATTTCTATCTCAAAATAGAGAGTAGTTCCTTCTGGTACCTCTTCCACATACTTTCCATTTGTGTATGTAACGTCCTTCTTGTCGGAACCTTCTGTCCATACACGAAGTGTGCCGCCTTCTACTGCCGGTCTGTGGAATACTGCCTGGTAGACATTCTCTTTATTCTCAGACGGAACAACATCCACCTTCTGACCAAGAGATACCTCTCCTGCTTTCTCTTTCGGTGTCTCCGGCGCTGCTTCTTCTGAAGCCTCTTCCTTCTTCGGAATCACAATCTCCTGCTTCTCTTCCACAGGTTCTTGTTGCAGCTGTTCATCCTCTCCACCTGCTTCATCCTCTCCCCCTGCTTCATCTGCGACAGCCTGTGCACTTTCCTGTGTTACTTGAGTCTCTTCTCCGTCGGTTGCCGCAAGGAAACCGTCAGCATGTGCCAGGCATGTTCCTGATACCATTGCTACTGCAAGTATTAAAGCCAGCCATCGCTTCACATTCTTTTTCATGTTTGCCCTCTCCTTTCATAGACTTTCGTCAAATTTCTTTTTCTGACTACTATTCAATTCTATTTCATTGTTTATTAACCAAGAAAGATGCCCTATAAAAAGGCATAGAAATCCTTCTCATATAATATAAGTGTGCCTGACGCACAAAAAAGGTTCACTTTTTTTACAATTTTTTTAAAAAATAGTATATATGACCTGCACGTATAACTATTCTTTGAAAAAACAGTGTTTTTCTTTGTTTCATATGTTATAATTAAGAATAGTTTATTGCATACATGAGGAGGAAACTGATCATGAAAAAATTTGATATCTTTAAAACAATACAGTTAATTATTTTTGTTTTGCTGACAGGTATTGCCCTGTACATCATATTTACAGATCACGAGCTTTACCGGCTCATTGCCTCAAATCCGCATATCCGGGTGCTGTGTATCTTATTATGGGCAGCGTGCGGCATCTCTTTCCTCTTTATTTTCCTTGACTTTACTTTATATTCTACGCTCAAGAAAGATTACAAGGAACTGGACTATGCGGTATCCTCCGACCCGGTTGCAGGAATCGCCAACCGCTTCAGCTGTGATGCTGTGATTGAGAAATATCTGGACAAACCGCTTCCTTCAGACCTTGGAAGCGTTATGTTTGAACTGTCCAACATTTATGATATTAATAAAACATACGGACATCTTGAAGGAAATAACCTGATTCGCGAATTTTCAGGTATTCTTCAGCGCGCTTCTACAGGCTATGCTTTCGTAGGGCGCAATGGAGGAAATAAATTTCTTGCTATTATAGAGAAATGTGATCAGGAGAAACTTAATGATTTCTTAAAACGTGTAGACGATCGTTTGGAAATACATAATCAGAATGCAGAACAGCCTCCGATTTTCATCAAATACGGGATTGCATTTAACGAAGGCCCTGATATTAACTCTGTAACTCAATTGATCGCTCTCTCTAACGAACGTATTTCTTAAAAAGGGGAGAATTGTGCCATGGAAGCTCTCGATTATAAGCATATCGCCAATCTGGTGTCCCGCGCCCAGTCTGGTGACAGCAACGCTTTCGCAGAATTGTACGCCGCCACCTATCAGAGACAGTATCTTTACGCCTACCGCTATCTGAAAGACGAATTTCTGGCTCAGGACGCACTTCAGGAAACCTATATTCTGGCGCTTAAAAACTTAATAAAGCTAAAAGATCCCACTCTGGTCATCTCATGGCTGAACCAGATTAATTTCCGTGTGTGCTACAACCTTCACAAAAAGCAGCAGCGTTATAATCATGAGATGAATATAGATGAGAATGTACTTCTGAACGTGGATGCAGATACGGAAGGTACTGAATTTGGCTCTTCGACAGAAGACGCCGTAATTAAGATAGCTTCTAACGAATATCTGATGAACCAGATTCTGAAGCTTCCTTTTACAGAATCCCAGGTCATTATCATGAAATACTATCAGGACTTGAAACTCAATGAAATTGCACAGCTTATGGACATCAGCCGAAGTTCTGTGAAGCGGTATCTTGCTTCCGGGCGTGAACATCTGGCAAAAGTTTTACAGCAGGATTAGGAGGTGCATTTTACTATGACTTTTTTTAAAAAATCAAAAGAACCAAAACCGGAGCTTGACCTTGATCAGGCATGTAAGATTCTTGAACAGGTATTTAAAACCAATAATATAGAACCGAACTCCATTCCTCTGGAAGTATTAACCGCTTACAGCAATTACCGGAAGGAACGTTTTTCCCTGCAAAGACTGATCCTTGTGATCATCCTTGTATTATTTCTCATGCTTCCCTTCCTGTTCATTCCGTCAAACTTTGATATTGCGCTTAACGGAGAGGATTCTGTGACGAATCCAACCTACACCCTGAGGGTAACCTCTCCGATGTTGGTGGAACGTGTGAATGCTTCGATTGACGGACACAATGTTCCTGTATATGAGACAGATTCCCGTATTTACTCTATCGAACCTACAATGAATGGACGAATGGAAGTCACTGTAACTTTGATGAACCGTCAGCAGTCTACAAGGTACGTGGATGTAAAGAATGTAGACTTAGAAGCGCCGGTTGTTGTTTCCAATGACATAGATGAAGAAAATATTTATCTATATGTATCTGACGCAGGAACCGGAGTTGATTACGAACATGTTGCGGGCATTGATGCAAACGGTCGAGTCGTGAAACCATTATCCTATGATGAGGAAAGTGGCTGCATCGTATTTTCATACCCGGAAAACTCGTTGAACGTTTATATTTCAGACTTTGCAGAAAACAAGCTGCAGCTTGTTCTTAGTTTAAAATAAGAAGTAATAATAAAATGATAAAGGAGGCTGTAAAAATGTATAAAAACACGCGCATTTGCTGTGCATTGTTTATGTTATTCTTTGCAGTCTCTTTTTTGTCCGGCTGTAAGAGTGAAGCAGGCGGGAAAAATCATAGTGATGAACAGCGCGTAACAGCTACGGAATATCTTGTTCCTTCTGCTTCCGGCACCGTAGCTTATGAGGGAAACGGCATTATCATAGATGCGTCCAACACTTCTGAGGGGTACGTAATGGTGAAATACACCGGCTCTGCCGACAAGGTAAAGCTGCAGATTACTGTGCCGGATTCTACCGTGTACAGCTACAATTTAAGGCCCGGAGATTTTGAGACATTTCCCCTTTCTGCCGGAGACGGAAACTATCAGATCGCAGTACTGGAACATGCCTGTGACGACCTGTACGCCATTGCATTTTCACAAGATATCGAAGTGACGATAAGTGATGAATTCAAACCTTTTCTATATCCGAATCAATATGTCTGGTATACTCCGGACAGCGAAGCGGTTGCCTTTGGCGCGGAGATTTCTGACAAATCTTCCAATGACTTAGACTATGTAGAACAGGTATATCGTTATGTCATCGAAAATATTACATACGATGATGCGCTTGCAGCTAATGTGCAGGCAGACTATCTCCCTGTCATTGACAATACACTGAAAGAGGGAAAGGGAATCTGCTTTGATTATGCTTCCCTCATGGCCGCCATGTTCCGTTCCCAGAATATCCCTACCAAGCTGGTGGTCGGATATTCCGGTGATGCTTATCATGCGTGGATCAGTGTATATCTCAAGGAAACCGGTTGGGTGAACGATATCATCAAATTTGATGGCAAGAGCTGGGCTTTGATGGATCCCACACTTGCTGCGAACAACAGTAACTCGTCTGTCAAAGAGTATATCGGCGACGGAAGCAACTATACAGTAAAATATTCTTACTAACAGGAGGACAATTATGAGACCTTTTTCCAATATGGAATTATCTTCTTTCTGCGGACAGATGGCTCTGATCCTGAAATCAGGCATTTCTTCCACGGAAGGGCTTACGATTATGCTGGAGGACGCGGCTCCCGGAGATGAAAGAACGGTACTGGAGGATTTAAGCTCCAATATGCAGGAAACCGGCAGTCTCTTCCTTGCTTTGGAGCACGCCGGAATGTTTCCGTCTTATATGCTTCACATGGTGGAGATCGGCGAAGAGACCGGAACTCTGGACGAAGTCATGGAGTCTCTGCAAAATCATTATGAGCGTGAAGAAGCCATTAGCAGAAGTATCCGCAATTCCATCACATATCCTATGATCATGACCGGAATGATGGCGGTTGTCGTTATCGTTCTGCTTGTAAAGGTTATGCCGATCTTCAATCAGGTATTTATCCAGTTGGGAACGGAAATGACTGGTTTTTCACGGGTGCTGATGAATGTCGGAACAACGATCGGCCGCTATTCCGTTGTATTTGTAGTGATCCTTCTGCTGATCGCAGCCTTTGCTCTTTATGGCACCCGCACTGCTTCCGGCAGAAATATACTTCGCGCACTTGGCGGTAAATTCCGCTTTACAAGAACGATTCGTGATGAATTATCTACCTGCCGTTTTGCAAGCGGCATGGCGCTGGCGCTTCGAAGCGGGCTGAATCCGGAACGGAGCATGGAGCTTGTTGCTTCTCTAAATGATGATCCTTTGTTTCAGAAGAAGCTTGAATTATGCGAAAAGGAGCTGTCGGAAGGAAAGGATCTGACAGATGCTTTCCTAACGGCAGGTATTTTCGGCGGTGTGTATGCGCGCATGGCCTCCATCGGCTCTAAAGTCGGTTCCATGGATCAGGTCATGGAGCAGATCGCAGAGCTTTACCAGGAGGACATTGATACAAGAATGAATAATCTTCTGGCGGTTCTGGAACCAACACTGGTCGTTATGTTGTCATTGATCGTCGGCGTAATTCTTCTTTCGGTTATGTTGCCGCTTATGGGAATTATGTCCAATATTTAAAAGAAAGGATTTGAGGATATGAATCGTTTTGGATATGGAAGACAATCGCATCGGACGTCAAGGTTTGTCCTCTCCGTCTGCGTATTTCTGTTCATTTTCTTCCTGTTTATTCAAGGGATCTCTTCTCTTTCAACAGGCACGAAGAAGCGGCAGAAGGAAAGTCTTGAGAATGCACTCATGCGGAATATTACTTATTGCTATTCCGTGGAAGGTAAGTATCCAGAGAGCCTTGATTATCTGAAAGAGCATTATGGGCTGACTTATAACGAAGATCTCTTCTTTGTGGATTACCGCGTATCCGGCTCCAACATCCTTCCGGATGTTACGATCATAGAAAGGAAGGCGAAATAATGAAATTTCGAACAAAGCAAAAGCATATGATTGATTTTATCTTTCCGATCTCTTTGTTTTTCATGTTTGCTCTCTGTGCTTTGACGGTGCTTCTTTTCGCAGCGCGGATATACCGTTCCACCACAGAAAATTCTTCCTTGAATTACAGCGCAAGAAGCGGATTATCTTACATCAGTGAGAAAATCCATCAAAATGATGCAGACGGGAATATTCGTGTCGGAGAGCTTTGCGGGGAAACTGCCCTGATCATGGAGCAGACGTACAAAGATTCCGTATATTATACTTATATTTATTCTTACGAAGGAGCTTTACGTGAGCTTTATATAAAGGCAGACGGATCAGCAGATCTTTCCGCCGGAACAAGGATTCTGGATGTGGAGGATTTCTCTATAGAGCAGATAGACGACCATCTGTTTAAATTTTCCTGCACCACAGAGGGCGGACAGACAGATTCTATTCTTGTTGCCACAAAAAGCAGTTAATAGAAAGGAAATAGTTTCTTATGATGCAAAAAAATAGACCGCGGTCTTCCAGCTTATTTTTAATGGAACTAATACTTGCAATTTTATTTTTCTCAATTGCAAGCACTGTCTGCGTGCAGGTTTTTGTACAGTCACACCTGCTAAGCCGCAAATCCAGTGCTTTGAATCATGCCGTGACTCTATGTACAAGTGAGGCGGAAACCATCAGCGCTTCAGCGCTTCAGACAGAAGAGGGCGAAACAATTACATATTATGACGCAGATTTTTCTGTCTGCGATGAAAAGGACAGCGCCTATATTCTTACGGTTGATACAAAGAACGAAGACTCCTTTCTGAATACTCACATTGCAATGACAGATACCGCAGGCGAGCTCATTTATGAGTTGAACACTACACACTACATACCAAGGAGGATCAGCAATGAAGAAAGATAAACCACAATCTTCTTTTGTAAATATCGGCTCCTCTTCCCTGCTGATCATATTTCTTATCCTGAGTCTTGTTACCTTTGCCGTACTGTCTTTGTCCGGTGCAAAAAGCGACTATACATTCAGCGAAAAGCTTGCTTCCCATAAGACAGAGTATTACAAGGCTTCCAACAAGGCAGAGAAGATTCTTAAAGAAATTGATGAAACCCTTGCTGCATGTGCCGGAACCGATTCTGCTTCCTATTTTGCGGCTGTAGAACAGGCTTTGAACGAAAAAGAGATCAAAGGAATCTCTCTTAGCTTTGAATCCGGCTGTATTTCTTATGCTGTTCCGATGTCCGATGATCAGGAATTGCATGTGAAATTAGAGGTCACAGACCCTGCACAGTCGGACACTTACTATATCATAAAAGCATGGCAGGTTGTTTCCGCGGCAGCATGGGACGGCGACCAGTCTATCAAACTTATACCAATGGGGGAATAGAAGATGTATTTAAAGGAAATTTTAGAACAGGCAATTGAACAGGAGGCTTCTGACGTATTTCTCGTTGCCGGACTTCCGGTCTCCTTCCGAAAACAAGGAGTCATTACCCGTTTAAACGATACAAAATTACTTCCAAACGACACAGAAGCACTATTGACAGAGATTTATTCTCAGGCAGGTAACCGCGATCTGGCGCCGCTGCATCAGATAGGCGATGATGATTTCTCATTTGCCATTCCGGGGCTCTCCAGATTCCGTGTCAGCGCCTATAAGCAAAGAGGAGCTTTATCAGCAGTGATCCGAATCATTACCTTCCATCTGCCGGACACGAAAGAGCTTGGTATTCCTGAACATGTCATTCATCTGGGCGACAGCGGAAAAGGTATGGTTCTTGTAACCGGCTCTGCCGGAAGCGGAAAATCTACTACCCTTGCCTGTATTATTGATGAAATTAACAAAACCCAGCAAAAACATATTATTACGCTGGAAGATCCTCTGGAATTCCTGCATCGCCATGACCAAAGCATTGTAAGCCAGCGTGAAATTAATGTCGATACACAGAATTACGTAACCGCACTTCGCGCTGCCCTCCGCCAGAGTCCGGATGTCATCCTTCTCGGGGAAATGCGCGACTACGAGACCATTAATGTAGCAATGACCGCAGCAGAGACCGGACACCTTCTTTTGTCCACTCTGCACACCATCGGAGCTGCCAACACGATCGACCGAATCATCGATGTCTTTCCGGCTAATCAGCAGCGTCAGATTGCCGTTCAGCTTTCGATGGTATTGAATGCAGTTGTTTCCCAGCAGCTCGTACCGACCGTAGACGGAAAAGTAGTACCCGCTCTCGAAATCATGACCGTAACTCCTGCCATCCGCAATATGATCCGCGACGGCAAAGTTCATCAGATCGACGGTCTGATCTATTCTTCCACAAAAGAAGATATGATTTCCATGGACAGCAGCCTTTTGAAGCTGTTCAAAGACGGCAGAATCACCAAAGATACCGCATTAAAATACGCAACAAATCCAGAAATGCTGATCCGGAAACTTTAATTGGGGACGGGGGTTTTTCAAAAAAACCCCGTCCCCAATTGAAATTATTTTACTTTCTCTATATAGAATTTTCCTGCGTGGAGCAGGAGTTCTCCCTTGATCTGCCTTTCTCCTACCACTCCGAAGGTTCGGGAATCCACGGAGCCTTCGCGGTTATCCCCCATAATGAATACTTGTCCTTCTTTTAATGTCAGGGGATACTTTATGCTTCCGCTCTGTTCATTTGTATAGCCTTGAATATAATCTTCTTCTAATAGTTCTCCATTTATATATACATTTCCGTCATGAAGGTCGATCGTATCTCCGCCCGTGGCAATGACGCGTTTCACATAATATTCGCCGGAAGGTATTTTTACGGAAACCACGTCTCCCGGTTGATATTCTGAATGTAATCTCACATACAGTACCAGTTCGTTATTTTGCAAAGTTGGCATCATGGACTGTCCTTTCACAATGGAAAATCCGATTACAAAACGAAAGATAAGAAAAACGATCACAAGAAGTAAAATGAATTTCTCTCCGTCTTTCAGCCACCCATATTTCAACCCATCATATTTTCTAAATCTTCTGTCTTTCTTCAATTATGTCACCTTCTATATTGCTCCCTTTTGTGTATCTGCACACATTATTCAAGGATGGGGAAATCTTAATTTTCCCCATCCTTGAATAATGCTGTTGAAAAATATCTCTCTGCGGTATCCGGAATCAGTGTAACCACTGTCTTTCCTTTTCCCAGCTTCTTTGCCAGCCTTTTCGCCGCCGCTACATTTGTGCCGCTTGAAATTCCGCACATCATGCCTTCTAATCTTGCAAGATCTCTGGCTGTCTTCATCCGTCATATGATTCAGGCGGATCAGCGGAGATTTCCTACTGCTTCTAATATATCCTTATAAATCATGTCTGCACTTACTCCTTTTAAAAATAATATTAACTATATTCATTCTATCATAATATAAGCCTATGTTGCATATGAAAATAAAGTTCTTCTCTTCTTTAACATAATTCCTTGTTTAACACATACCGTTTTAATAAACGTGACAATTCGGCAATATCGATCGGTTTTGCAATATGTGCATTCATACCGCACTCCAGACAACGGTGTACATCATCGGAAAATGCATCTGCACTCATAGCAATGATCGGAATCAACATCGCATCCGGATGATCCAGTCCACGAATTGCTTTCGTAGCCTCATAACCTGTCATATGCGGCATTCTGATATCCATAAGAATTGCATCGTAATATCCCTCTGGAGATTCCCGGAACTTATCAAGACAAATCTTACCATCTTCTGCCCACTCCAGCTCTACACCCAGATCAGATAATAATTCATTTGCAACTTCCCAATTCAGTTCATTATCTTCCGCAAGAAGAATCCGAAGTCCGGACAGATCCATCTGCTGCTCCTCTTCCTCTTCTTCCACCAATTCACCGTTCATATATTGCCGCAGAGAATGGAACAGTGTGGATTTGAATAACGGTTTTGCAATAAAGCCATTGATACCTGCCTCACGAGCTTCTGCCTCAAAATCACTCCAATCATATGCAGAGATCAGAAGAATCGGTATCTCCTCTCCCAAACTGCGGCGAATCTCTCTTGCAACCTGAATACCATTTATGTCAGGCAATTTCCAATCCAGCAAAATGATCTGATAGTCCTCATGCTTTCTATGATGCTCAATTACCATGTCGATCGCCTGTTCTCCGCTAAGCGTCCATTCTGCCTCTATTCCAATAGAGCTTAATGTATTCACAGCTGTTTTACACAACATTTCATCATCATCCACAATCAGCATATTCCATGAAGGGAGAACCATATCCATTTCCACGGTATCCGCTTTTTCAACATCAAACACCACATCAACTTCTGTTCCTTTATTAAGCTCACTATGTATATCGATCGTTCCTTCCATCGCGTCTACAATATACTTTGTGATCGCCATTCCAAGACCGGAACCTTCTGTTTTCTGTATTCTCTTCCCGTCTGCACGGCTGTAAGATTCAAATATTTTACCAAGGAACTCCTGTGACATTCCGATTCCGGTGTCCTTAACACTGATATAGATCCGGACATAATCTTCTCCCTTCGGAGATTCCTTCTCAACCAATGATAAGCATATAGAGCCATCCTCCGGTGTATACTTTGTCGCATTAGACAGGAGATTCAGCAGCACCTGATTTAAACGTACGCCATCGCACCAGATATCTTCTACAAAAATATTATCAACATGTATATCAAAGTTCTGCTTCTTGGTATTTACCTGCGGCTGCATGATACTGACGATTTCTTCCATGGTTCTCCTCAGAGAAACTATTTCTGTTGTTAATGTCAATTTACCGCTTTCAATTTTGGACATATCCAGAACGTCATTGATCAGCCCAAGAAGATGCTTGCTTGACAGCATAATCTTTTTCAGACAATTCTGTACCTGTTCTCTGTCATCCGCGTGAGTCATTGCGATCGCAGTCATTCCCACAATTGCATTCATCGGTGTACGGATATCATGGCTCATGTTAGCCAAAAATTCACTCTTGGCTTTACTTGACTCAAAAGCCAGCTTCTGTGACTCCTCCAGTTCACGAAGCTGTTGACGTGTCATAGAAAAATATCGCGCAAAGATCCATGTCAACAGCAGCAATATGGCTAAACAGGACAATAATGTTATGAAA
Source organism: Dorea sp. CAG:317 (assembly GCA_000433535.1). Lineage (GTDB taxonomy): Bacteria > Bacillota > Clostridia > Lachnospirales > Lachnospiraceae > Dorea_D. Next base: position 4,235 of record FR892644.1, on the reverse strand, counting down.
AACCGTTGATTACCAAGGTCTTCAATTGTAACATCTATCACACCATATGGCATAACTGCCACAAGATACCATTCCGAGCAAGGCAGTGGTATACCGCAGATCTGTGTTTCTTCACCATCTATCTGCAATGTCGTCGTACACTCTTGGTTCTGCTGCAGTGCATCGCTAAATTCACGAACGGCATCCTCTTCAGAAGAATCCTCCTTACCGGATGCAATGCTTGTCTGGATCTGTTTAAAGAAGTCTAACAACTCGGTATTCTGATTCTGTATGACGAAGCTTCCGTCTGTGCGTAAAATATGATAATAAGTCAACTCATATTCGTCCTGGGAAAATAGAAAATCTGTAATATATTCCAGTGGCACTCCTACGACCAGACCTGTGGACAACTCTCCATTTTCCATAGGATATGAAGCATCAACGCCAAATAACAGTACTTCTTTTCCTTCTGAATCCATACCAACGGCAACCCTGTTCTCTCCCTGCACCAATGCCTCTACAAACGGCCCGGGATTCAAAGGCGCGATCTCCGCTCCATAATGAGTCTCGAATTCTCCTTCTGTTGAGCAAAACGCCAGATAACTAAAATCTCTGACCTTCGCCCTGTAATTAAGCTCTTCATATAAATTCTCATCTTCCGGCGACACAACAGATACAATGCCTTCCAGCTGACTGAAGCGCAGATTAATTACAGTCTCAAAGTGCTTCGCCATCTGCCGGTTCATTCCGGACATGTAGATCTCTCCCACGTCATAAACAGCTTTTTCACTTTTCCGGTTCATATAGATCCCCAGTATCATGAAAGTGGTGATACTAAAGAGGAGCAGTCCCACAAAGCTCCTCTTTAAAAACCATATTGTAGGATCTTTTCTTTTGTTCTCCTGCATAGAAATTATTCCTCCCTGCCTCTCTTATATTCTTCAATAGAATGAATCACACAGTAATAATCTTCCGATAACTGTGGCGTCAGAGCGACCGCTTTCTCGTAATCCCCTTTTTTCAATGCCTGCGTCACCTGATTACTGCTTTCATACAATCTTGTAAATGAAAGGTTCTGACAGATTCCTTTCATTGTATGAACACCCCGAAGCGCTTCTTCATAATCTTTCTTCTCCATGGACTCCTCAAACAACTGAAAACTTTTATCCGCCAGAAATTTTAAAACAAATTTCTCCACAAGCTGCTCCCGGCGAAGTCTGCCTAATACCTCATCAAAATCACCACCAAAGCTGGTATAACACTCTCTCAGTTCCATATTAGTTTTCCTCCTTATTTTCATTTAAAAAGCAAACCGTTACCTGATTCTTCTTGCTTTTGGACTGATACATCATTTTATCTGCAATTTTAAAAATTTCCTTTACCTGTCCCCTTCCATATGCTCCGCCTACACTGATCGATATCTGTATCTTCGGATGATCTTCCAGAACAAGAGTGTTAACGTGATTCCTTATGATCTCCAGCTTCCTTTCAAATACGCTTGACGGCATGTCATAAAATATAACCGCGAATTCATCTCCGCCATAACGGACTACTGCGTCAGTACCTCGCACACATGATACGATCTTCTTTGCAATTTTTTGCAGCACAATATCTCCCACACTGTGTCCGTAATTATCATTAATAGATTTAAAATTATCTACATCTATCATGGCGATTCCCTGAACATTTTCCGCATTTTGAATATAATCATCATAATAACGACGGTTATAGATGCCGGTTAATGAATCTGTATACAACAGCTCCCATGTTTTCTCGCGCTGAGACTGAAAATTGTATTTTTTATTAGAGAACATCATATTATAATCTATTCTTTCTTCCATTCTCCGGCCATCGTTTTTATTCTCTTCTGCGGAAGACGTTCCCTCTCTTCTGCTTCGCATCACATCTGCAACTTCCATGAAACATTGTAAAAGAAGCGGATTAAAAGAACCGCATTTTCCATTCATAATCATCTCTAATGCCTGGTCATCCGAATAAGCCTTCTTATAACATCGCTCACTGGTCAAAGCATCATATACATCAGCGATGGCCACCACCTGAGCAGCAATCGGAATCTCATCCCCTTTGAGTCCATCCGGATATCCCTGTCCATCATATCTCTCATGATGCCATCTGCAGATTTCAAACGACATTTTTACAATCGGCGCTGACTGATAGCTCTCCGGTAAGGCTAATATCATATCTCCACCAATTGCCGCGTGAGTTTTTATAGTTTCAAATTCCTCTTCTGTCAGCCGCCCCGGTTTATTCAATATTTCTTCAGAGATCGCCATTTTCCCTATGTCGTGCAGAGAAGAAGCCACACTGATTAAAGCAATATCTGATTGGGACAATTGATATTTGTCCGTATGCAGAACAAGCTGTTTTAACAACAACTTTGTGAGCGTATTTACATGCAGTACATGAGCGCCACTTTCTCCATTACGGAACTCCACAATATGAGACAGGATAGCGATCATCAGCTTGTTGTTCCTCTCATTTTCAAGGAACTGCTCTGCAACCATATCTTCAAGATGTCTCTGGCGTACATATAAACACATCGTATTCAAGATCCGGCGCTGGATAATTGCAGAATCGAAAGGGCGGCTGATATAATCAAATGCTCCAAGATCATAAGCCCGCTTAATATTTTCAGGCGAATCATCGGCAGAAATCATCATAACTGCAAATGACTCATTCCACTGGTTCTTATTGATATAAGCAAGTGTTTCAAAACCGTCCATCTCCGGCATCATAATGTCCAAAAGCATCAGCGAAATCTCTTCCCTTCGCTCCGTAAGAATCTCAATTGCACGGCGCCCATTCTCGGCCTCAATAATATCATATTGATCCTCCAAGATATCGGTGAGAATCTCACGATTCATCTCGGAATCATCAACAATTAGAATTTTTTGTTTTTCCATAATATTCATCCTCTTACCGTCTTCTGTGTATACTTAATTATAACAAAAACCTTTTTTTTGCAATTGGGGACGGGGTTTTTTGAAAAAAACTCCGTCCCCAATTGCAAATATCCCTGTCCCCAATTTGACATTTACACCCAAACATGTTAACGTCGTGTTAGAAAATACTGACTTAAATACATAGGGAATATGAGAGGTGGTTTGTAATGAATACGCAGCAGATATTAATAATTGACAACAACGAAATGAGCGGGATGATACTTTACTACATGTTCAATGAAGACTTTGACACACTTCAAGCGCTGGACGGACAAGACGCAATTTCTCAGATTAAGAGTAATCCCGACATCGTGTTGATTTTTCTGAATACTGATATGCCCACAACGGATACATTTGGTGTACTGGACTATATGAGCGAGCACAATCTGTTAAAAAAGATTCCTGTCATCCTGACTACAAGTAAAACAATTGATGACAGCAACGTAGAGCGGGCATATGCCTACGAAGTCGCAGATATTATTAAAAGGCCTTTGTATGATCAGATCGTAAAGAGAAGAAGCAGAGATATTATCGAGTTGTATCAGAATAGAAATAATATGGAGAAGCGTTTAGCAGAACAGGAACAGGCGCTTTTAGAGCAGCAGAAAGAGGTCAATGAAAATAACGAAATTACACTCAACGCCCTGTGTTCCATCATAGAATCCAAAAGCCCACAGCCGGGATCGCACACAAAACACATCCAGTATTACACCGGACTTCTGCTGAAGCACATGGCAGAGCACTTCCCGGAATATGGACTGACGCCACAGCAGATTGACTTGATCGCCCAGGCATCCGTACTGCACGACATCGGAAATATCGGGATTCCGGAAGCGATTCTGCAAAAGCCCGGAAAGCTTACAAATAAAGAACTTCAACTCATGAAGACGCATACGACGATTGGATGCGACATATTAGAGCAAGCTTACAAAAATAGAGAGAGCGCGTTTAAACATTATTGCTGTGAAATCTGTCATTATCACCACGAACGCTGGGACGGCAGCGGCTATCCGGACCATCTGAGCGGAGACGAAATTCCTCTCAGCGCGCAGATCGTAGGAATCGCGGATGCTTATGATACTTTGATACGTCCGGGGAAAAATAAAACTTCCTACAATTGTAAAGAAGCGTTTGAAATGATCTTGACTGGCAAATGCGGACAGTTCTCACCGGACATATTGAAATGTTTCAAACTTGCACAGAAAGAGCTCGCAAATATCTGGCAAGTAATTAGTATGTTTAATTTTTCATAATACTAACAAGGGGCTGTCGGTTAATGACAGTTCTAAATAG
>FR892643.1 GCA_000433535.1 Dorea sp. CAG:317 | reverse complement strand
TCCGGGGTTCGAATCCCCGCACGCTCATGAAAATGAATGGTATAAATCAATATGATTTGTACCATTTTTTTGCGTATAGAAATTTAATTAATTAAATATACACTTTGACAAATTTCAGTCATTCTGCTATAATACGAAACTATAGTGCAAAAATTATCCACTTTTGTACAAACATGAAGGAGGTATTTAGAAGATGTGTGGAATTGTAGGATATATCGGAACGCAGCAGGCAGCTCCAATCTTATTAGATGGTTTGTCTAAGTTGGAATATAGAGGCTATGATTCAGCCGGAATTGCTATTTATAATGGAACATCCATTGATATGGTCAAATCCAAAGGAAGACTCAAAGTATTAAATGAATTGACGCATGACGGTGAAACAATAAAAGGAACGATAGGTATCGGACATACAAGATGGGCAACCCATGGATCACCTTCAGATGTGAATGCGCATCCGCATTTTAATAAAGATAAAAGTATTGTTGTTGTACATAATGGTATTATCGAGAATTACTTGAAATTAAGAAAAAAATTGGAAAAGCACGGTTACGAATTTGTGTCGGAAACGGACACAGAGGTTATTGCTCATTTATTAGATTATTATTATCATGGAAATCCGTTACAGGCAATCACGAAAGTAATGCATAGAATGGAGGGTTCTTATGCGCTCGGAATTATTTTCAAAGAACATCCGGAAGAATTGTATGCAGTCCGCAAAGACAGTCCGCTCATTGTAGGAGAAACAAAAGACGGAAATATTATCGCTTCTGACGTACCAGCAGTATTAAAATATACAAGAGATGTTATTTTTATTGAAAATGAAGAGATTGTACGTATGACCGAAGATTCTATGGAGTTTTTCAATGTTGACGAAGAAGCTTTAGAGAAAGAAGCGGTACACATTGACTGGGATGTAAATGCGGCTGAAAAAGGTGGATTTGAACATTTCATGCTAAAAGAAATGTATGAGCAGCCAAAAGCAATCACCGATACATTTGCGCCAAGAATACGAGACGGGAAAATAGTGATTGAAGAACTGGGGATGACAGACGAAGAGATTAAGGCTATTAAGAAAATTATGATCGTGGCGTGTGGTTCTGCTTATCATACAGGGGTTACAAGCAAATACGTTTTTGAAGGACTGGCGAGAATTCCGGTAGAGGTTGATGTGGCGTCAGAATTTCGTTACAGAGATCCGATTTTGGAGGAAGGAACACTTGTCGTTGTAATCAGTCAATCCGGTGAGACGGCAGATACACTTGCAGCACTTCGTGAGTCTAAGAAAAGAGGTGCGAAGGTTCTCGGTATTGTAAATGTAGTTGGAAGTTCCATTGCAAGAGAAGCAGATAATGTGATGTATACATGGGCAGGACCGGAGATTGCAGTAGCTACAACGAAAGCATATTCTGCACAGCTGATTGCCCTTTATCTTCTTGCAATGAAGTTCGGAAATGTGAGAGGAACTGTAAATGATATGCAGCTACAGGACATGATCGAGGATTTGAAAGCGCTTCCGGCACAAGTGGAAATGCTTTTGAACAATAAGGAAAAGATTCAAAGATTTGCCAATCGTTATCTTGCCGCGAAGGATGTATTTTTTATCGGAAGAGGAATTGATTATGCAATTTCTATGGAAGGATCATTGAAATTAAAAGAGATCTCTTACATACATTCAGAAGCATACGCAGCCGGAGAATTAAAGCATGGAACAATCTCGCTGATTGAAGAGGGAACATTGGTTGCATCTGTTTTAACGCAGAAAGATCTGTATAAGAAGATGATCAGCAATATGGTGGAGGTAGGAACAAGAGGAGCCTTCGTTCTTGCGGTTACATGTGAGGATAATACGGAAGTGGAAAAAGCTGCGGATTACGTTGTATATATACCGGAGACAAACAAATATTTCACGAATTCCCTGGCAATTATTCCGCTCCAATTGTTTGGATATTATATTGCGGTCGGAAGAGGCTGCGATGTGGATAAACCGAGAAATCTTGCAAAATCTGTTACCGTTGAGTAGAAATCTGTGACAGAAATATTTCAATCAGGGAGAGTTTTTAAGAAAATATTCTCCCTGATTTCCCATAATATGTAAAAATGTTGACTATTTCAGGTGGTTGACATTTTTTTTTGTTGAAATCTATCAATAACTATGTTATTATTCTGACAAAGAAAGTAGATTGTTGACAATCTACAATCATAAAAACAGTCATTTAGGAGGAAAAGAGAATGGACAATTCAAAAAAGATGACCTGGTATAGCCTTGCATTTATCGCATTTTCAGGCGTATGGGGATTCGGAAATGTGGCAAATGGGTTTATGTACTTTAATGGTACACAGGTAATCTTCAGTTGGGTACTGATGTTTGCGCTGTATTTTGTGCCGTATGCATTGATGGTAGGAGAACTTGGTTCTGCATTTAAGACATCCGGTGGTGGTGTTAGTTCATGGATCAATAATACAATCGGTCCAAAGCTTGCTTATTATGCAGGATGGACTTACTGGGCATGTCATATTACATATATTGCAAGTAAGGGAAGCGGCGGATTAAAGGCACTTAGCTGGGCAGTATTCCGTAATGCAGAGACTTATGATACTTTCCCGACACATTATGTACAACTTGCAACATTGGCAGTATTTTTATTTTTCTGCTGGGTCGCAAGCCGTGGTATGAATCCGTTAAAGAAATTGGCATCTATTGCAGGAACAAGTATGTTTATTATGTCAATTCTGTATATTGTTATGATGATCGCTGCTCCGGCTATCAATCCGGATGGCGGCTATGTGGCGCTTGATTTCAGCATCAAAAATGTAGTTCCACAGTTTAACTTTAATTATTTAACTTCTTTGTCAATTTTAGTATTTGCAGTAGGTGGTGTGGAGAAAATATCTCCATACGTTAATAAAGTGAAAGATCCTTCTAAAGGATTTCCGAAGGGTGTTATTGCAATGGCTATCATGGTTGTTGTATGTGCAATCCTCGGAACTGTTGCAATGGGTATGATGTTTGATCCGGCTGTGATTAATGCAGATCCTGATACATTTAACTCTTATGTAGCAAATGGTGCTTATTGGGCATTCCAGAAGCTTGGAAATTATTATGGTATCGGAGATACATTATTAGTATTATATGCGCTCTGTAACATGATCGGTCAGTTTGCAGTACTTGTTGTCAGCATTGATGCTCCGCTTCGTATGCTGTTAGACAACGAGCAGTCTAAAGAATTTGTTCCAAGTGCATTATTAAAACAGAACAAATACGGCGCTTACACAAATGGTATTAAACTGGTTATTGTATTATCAGGAAGTATTATTCTTATCCAGTCATTTGTACCGGGGGCAGCAGCTGTTCTTGCACAGCTTACAAAACTGAATTCTGTATGTATGCCTCTTCGTTATTTGTGGGTATTCGTAGCATATCTTGCACTTCGTAAAGCTTATGATAAGATTCCGGCAGAATATCGTTTTACTAAGAATCAGGCAGTTGCGAAGATTTTCGGTGCATGGTGCTTTATTTTGACAGCAGCATGTTGCCTGTTTGGTATGTATTCGGATGATATCTTTACAATGGCATTAAATATCATTACTCCGATCGTGTTAACAGCACTTGGCGTGATCATGCCATTCCTTGCAAAGAGAGAGCGAGCAAAAAAAGGAGCTTAAGTTATGAGCAGAGAATTATCCAGGGAATTACTGACATTTTTACACAAAAGCCCATCCTCTTTTCATGCAGTCTATAATCTTGGACAGATGCTGGAGGAAGATGGATATACGGAACTTTTCGAGAAAGACATATGGGATATCAAACCGGAAGGAAAGTATTTCGTGAAACGCAATGATACCAGTATTATTGCATTTCATATAGGAAGAGAGCTTACAGATTATAGTTTTCATATTGCAGCATCTCACAGTGACTTCCCAACATTCAAGATTAAAGAGAAAGCCGGTCTTGATGTAAAAGGAAAATATATTCAGTTAAATACGGAAGGTTATGGAGGAATGCTTTGTTCGACATGGTTCGACAGACCTCTTTCCGTAGCCGGAAGAGTGATGGTAAAAGTAGGAGAACATCTGGAAACACGTCTTCTGAATGTGGATAGAGATCTAATTATGATTCCAAGTCTGGCGATTCATATGAACCGTCAGGTAAATGATGGATATGCCTATAATAAACAGGTGGATATGCTTCCGCTTTTTGGTACGAATGACGTATCAAAGGAAGACTTTGATCAACTGATCGCTGACGAGCTTGGCGTATCAAAAGAAGATATTTACGGAAAAGATCTCTATCTTTATAACCGGGCAGAAGGAACTGTATGGGGAGCAAAGGAGGAGTTTATCTCCTCTCCTCATCTGGATGATATGCAGTGTGCTTTTGCAACATTAAAAGGTTTTTTAAGTGGCTATCATGAGAAATCGGTCAATGTCTATGCTTGTTTTGATAACGAGGAAGTGGGCTCTGTGACAAAGCAGGGTGCCGGCTCCACCTTCTTATATGATGTGCTTCGCCGGATCAATGGAGCACTTGGCAAGACAGAAGAGGATTACTATCGTGCAGTTTCGGGAAGCTTTATGGTAAGTGCGGACAATGCTCACGCAGTGCATCCGAACCATCCTCAGAAGACAGATGCAGAAAATTGTGTTTATATGAATGAAGGGATTGTGATTAAATCTCATGCCGGACAGAAATATACCAGTGATGCAGTGAGCATTGCGATTTTCAGAAATATCTGTAAACAGGCAGGCGTGCCGGTACAGTTTTTTGCAAACCGGTCGGATGAAGCAGGCGGAAGCACATTAGGAAATATTTCCTCTGCACAGGTGTCGCTGAATGCGGTTGATGTAGGGCTTCCACAGCTTGCCATGCATTCCGCATATGAGACAGCGGGAATCAAAGATACGGAATATATGGTACAGGCGATGACTACGTTCTTTGGAAGCCATATTTCTATGGAAAAAGGACAAATAATTTGGTCCTAAATGTTCTTTTCCCTGTTTCGATGTGATAAAATGTTTCTGCCGGGAAATGGATAGAGAAAAAGGACAGTGAAATGAGTAAGTTAAGGTATCAAACATTAAGAGAAAATGTGACAAAGGTTATTCGCGAGAAGATCTTAAATAGAGAGCTGCAGCCGGGGATGAGGATTATAGAGCAGAATCTGTCCGAAGAACTGGAAGTAAGCCGTGGACCGATCAGAGAAGCGCTTCGCCAACTGGAACAGGAAGGCGTTGTGGAATACACAAGAAATGTAGGCTGCTCTGTGAAAGAGATTACAATAAAAGATTTGTATGAGATATATCTTCTCAGATCGACGTATGAGATATTGGCTGTGAAACTTTGCGGCGGACAGTATGAGGCGGAAGATATCGAGAAGATGGAACAGATTCTGGAGCAGATGAAGACTCTTAAAAATTATGAAGAGGTTGTTGCATGTGACAATATGCTTCACGCACTATTTGTGGAGAAAGCAGATTTTCAACGTCTGAAAAAAGTATGGTCTGATCTGGATTACGGAAGTATAGTCAGTTGTTATATTACCGGATTTGATGAGCAGAAAACGTTGGAACGCCAGTATGAATTTCACAAGAAGTTAGTAGAAGCGTGTAAGACAAGGGATGCAGATATCATTTGCGAAGAACTTAGAAATCATTATATGGACTCCGTGAGGTATTTTATGGATATCGAAGGGCTTCCGGAAGACAGCTTTAATGTAGAAGGTCATTTTTTTGCAAAATAAGTGTAAAATCAAAAACTTTTATAAAATCACAGGGAAAACCTTGACACGAAGATAAAATCACGTTATTCTTTTGAAATATAAAAGGGAGTAACTTGCGCCAGATGTAACAATTATCCGGCGTTTACGATGTCGTCAATACGATGAACATTCATCCGTATCGTAATGAAATGGTGAGACTTTTATTGCATAGTAAGTGTGCAATAGGAGTCTCTTTTTTTGATTCCATTTCCTACGATGTGAAAGCATGTTGATAACCGCGGAAAATGGGTACACTAAGAGAGAACCTTATTGCAGGAAAGTGAGGTAAATCATGTTAACAAGTGAACAGGCAAAACAAAATCAAGAAAAATATGGTTTTAATGAACTGGTAGAGGGAAAGAAGAAAAGCATTCCACAAATATTTTTGGAGCAATTTAAAGATTTCCTTGTAATTATTTTAATTTTCGCAGCAGTGATTTCAGGATTCTTAGGTGATGCAGAAAGTGCAATCGTCATTTTCGTTGTCATTACGATCAATGCGATTCTTGGTACAGTTCAGACTGTGAAGGCGGAACAGTCACTGAAGAGTTTGAAACAGTTATCTGCCCCGGAGGCGAAGGTGCGCCGGGACGGAGTTGTCATCCAGATTCCGTCCAGAGAGGTTACGATCGGTGATGAAGTGATCATTGAAGCAGGAGATTGTATTCCGGCAGATGGAAAACTTCTGACGGTAGCAAGTCTTAAGGTGGATGAAAGTGCACTGACCGGAGAGAGCTTATCTGTAGAAAAATCTCTGGATGAGGTGCCGGAGGGCGCAGCGCTCGGTGATCAGACAAACCGCGTATTTTCAGGAAGCTTTGCTACTTACGGAAGAGCAACCTGTGAAGTTACAGAGATTGGAATGGAGACGGAAGTCGGCAAGATTGCGAAGCTTCTGAAGACAACCTCAGAGAAACGGACACCGCTTCAGATCAATCTGGATGATTTCGGAAGAAAGTTGTCGATCATTATCTTAGTATTTTGTGGCATTCTCTTTGGAATTAATGTATTTCGTGGAGATTCTATTGTAAATGCATTTTTATTTGCAGTTGCTCTTGCAGTTGCTGCAATTCCGGAGGCGTTGAGTTCGATTGTCACGATTGTTTTATCTTTCGGTACACAGAAAATGGCAAAAGAGCATGCAATCATCCGGAAATTGCAGGCAGTAGAGGGACTTGGAAGTGTATCTATCATTTGTTCCGATAAAACGGGAACGTTGACTCAAAATAAGATGACAGTGGAAGATTATTACGTAGATGGCAGCAGAATTCCGGCAGACAAGATCGATCCGGAGCAGGAAAATCAGAGAAAGCTTCTAAGATTCAGTATTTTATGTAATGACTCTACAAACACAGACGGAAAAGAAATCGGTGACCCAACAGAGACGGCACTTATCAATCTAGGAAGTAAGCTGGGCTTTGATGCCATTGATATAAGAAACCGCTATCGCAGAGAATCAGAGATTCCATTTGACAGTGACAGAAAATTGATGTCCACTGCACATACGATGAATCAAAAATATACGATGGTAGTAAAAGGTGCTGTAGATGTGCTGCTTACACGGATGAGTCACATTTGTATCGGTTCCGAGATTCGCAAGATTACGGATGAAGATCGACAGACAATCGAAAAACAGAATCTGGAATTTTCACGAGACGGGCTTCGCGTGCTTGCATTTGCATATAAGGAAATGGATGAAGAAAGAGAGCTGACACTGGAAGATGAAGAGGATCTTACCTTCTTAGGGCTGATCGCAATGATGGACCCGCCGAGAGAAGAATCCAAGGCGGCAGTCGCAGATTGTATCCGTGCCGGCGTAAAGCCAATCATGATTACCGGAGATCACAAGATCACGGCAGCAGCAATTGCAAAGAGAATTGGTATTTTGAAAGATGAATCTGAAGCTTGTGAAGGCGCAGTGATTGAAAATATGTCTGATGAAGAATTGAGAGATTTTGTAGAAGGAATCTCTGTTTACGCCAGAGTTTCACCGGAACATAAGATCCGTATTGTCCGTGCATGGCAGGATAAGGGAAATATTGTATCGATGACAGGAGACGGTGTCAATGATGCTCCGGCTCTTAAGCAGGCAGATATCGGAGTTGCCATGGGAATTACAGGAAGTGAAGTGTCTAAGGATGCGGCAGCTATGGTTCTTACAGATGATAACTTTGCTACCATTATTAAAGCTGTGGAAAATGGACGTAATATTTACCAGAATATTAAGAATTCCATTCAGTTCCTGCTATCCGGAAACTTTGGTGCGATCCTGGCGGTATTATATGCGTCAATTGCCGGTTTGCCGGTTCCGTTTGCCCCGGTACACCTGTTATTCATTAACTTGTTGACAGACAGTCTGCCGGCAATTGCACTTGGTCTGGAACCGCATACGAAAGATGTGATGAATGAAAAGCCTCGCCCGATGAATGAGTCGATTTTGACAAAACCATTTTTAATGAGTATTGGAACCGAAGGTCTTGTAATCGGAATTATGACAATGGCTGCATTTATGATCGGATATGGACAGAGCGGAAGTTTGCTTGCAAGTACGATGGCATTCGGAACACTTTGCATGAGCAGACTGGTGCATGGATTTAACTGTAAGGCAGCAAAGCCGGTTATTTTTACAAAGAGATTCTTTAATAATATTTATCTGATTGGAGCATTTTTGATTGGTTTCGCATTGATTACAGCGGTGATGACAATTCCTGCATTGCAGGGAATGTTTAAAGTTGTTACACTGAATATGAGTCAGTTGTTAACGGTGTATGGATTGGCACTTTTGAACCTTCCGGTAATACAGCTTTTAAAATGGATCAGAAATAAAGTGAATCATAAATAAATGGAATTGAAAGTAAGATGAATCTGAAAGCGAGGTGCGCATGGAGCTAAATCAGGAAAATATCAGGAAAATCAAAGAAATTATATTGTTTACAGCGGTGATCATAGTCTGTCTTTGGAAATACGAGACGGTGCTTGACATATTGTTTTTTCTGCTGAATATATTGACGCCGTTTATTTTGGGAGGTGCCATTGCCTTTGTGCTGAATGTTCCTATGAATTTTGTACAGCGGCACCTCTTTAAGGAAGAGAGAATCAGAAATCGTAAAGTTTCGCAGAAGCTGGCAAGACCGGTGAGTATGGTCCTCGTACTTATTGCAGTATTTGGTATTGTCGCAATTGTTATGTTTATTTTGATTCCTCAGCTTGGAGAGACCTTTGCAAATCTGGGAAGAAGTATTCAGGCTTTTATTCCGCAGCTTCAAGAGTGGGCAGCTCGTCTCTTTAATGACAATAAAGAAATTATGGACACGGTTAATAATCTGGAATTTGACTGGAATAAGATTATGGATACCGGAATTAATTTCTTTAAGAGCGGTGCAGGAAGTGTTGTGGATTCTACGATCACAGCTGCAAAAAGTATTGTAAGCGGACTTACGACGTTTTTCATTGCATTTGTATTTGCAATTTATATTTTATTGCAGAAAGAGAAGTTGGGAGTTCAGGCTAAGAAAGTATTGTTTGCCTTTGTGCGGCGTGGAAGAGCAGAGGCGACGGTGGAAGTACTGTCTCTTACTTATAATACATTTTCCAGTTTTCTCACCGGACAGTGTGTAGAAGCTGTCATTTTAGGAAGTATGTTTGCAGTGTCTATGACAATTTTGAAGCTCCCGTATGCGCTTCTTGTGGGAATGCTGATTGCATTTACGGCGTTGATTCCAATCTTCGGAGCCTTCATAGGGTGTGGAGTGGGAGCATTTCTGATTTTTATGGTGGACCCGATGAAAGCACTGATATTTGTTGTACTGTTTCTTGTGTTGCAGCAGATTGAAGGAAATCTTATTTATCCGCACGTAGTTGGCAATTCGGTGGGACTCCCATCCATCTGGGTACTGGCAGCAGTCAGTATCGGTGGAAGTCTGATGGGCGTTGTGGGAATGTTGATCTTCATCCCAATTGTGTCTGTAGTATATGCACTGTTTCGGGAGATTGTATATTTGAAGTTGAAGAAGAATCAGATCGATCCGAAGGAATTGGAAAATATGTAATAATAAAAGGAAAATAGATAAAAAGTGGACGCATTCTTAAGAAAGTGTCCACTTTTTATCTATTAATTGTCTTTTTTATATATTGCGTTGTAAATTTGTTCAAGATTATAGTCGGGAGCGAAGTTTTTTGCTACAGCACAGAGGTGTCGGATAGTATCCTCATCTTCCTCCAGCTCTTCAGCGATAGTTTCGGGAGTTTTATCTTTGCGGAGTTTTTTGGTGAGTTGTTCTAATAATTTGAATTTGCTGCCTTCTTCTCGGCCTTCTTCCCGTTCATAATATTTTTCTTCCCATGCCTGCATATATTTCACTCCAATTTCTTCGTTGGACTTAAAAATTTTGTTTCATATGTTTCTCCTTTGATTTTATCATAAAGTTTTTTTAGTGCATAGATAAAATTAGGAAAATACAGTCATAGGCATCACTCCTGTACATTCAATGATTCAAACATTGGAATCTTCGATGAAAACATCTTGAAATTATAGATTAATAGAATATTTGAATTGTAAAATATAGTAGCACAGGAATGAAAGGAAGACAAGAGAATGAACAAAGGAATATATAATTTTATCCTTGCAGATAAAGGGCATATATCTTATGATTATAAATGAATGAGAAGAAACAACATATAGTGGCAAATGTGGAATACTTGAATATGAGGATAACGAAAATAGAAGGAAGGAGAGGGAGAGATGGCAAGTATCAGAGATGTTGCAAAAGAGGCTGGCGTCGGAGTAGGGACTGTGTCCAGATTTTTAAACGATAGTGGCTATGTATCTGAAGATACAAGTGTAAAAATCGAAGAAGCCATGAAAAAGTTAGACTATACACCAAATGAACTGGCAAGAAATTTATATCATAAAAAATCCGGAATCATTGCCGTGCTTGTACCGAATGTGTCCAATCCATTTTTCGCAGAATTTGTAGATTATGTGGAACAGGGATTATATGATGCAGGATTTAAAATGATGCTCTGCAATACAGAAAAAGAAAGTAATGCAGAACTAGAATATTTAGATATGTTGAATAGACATATTGTGGATGGAATTATTACCGGCGTACATTCATTAGATGTAGAGGAATATCGAAAAATACATAAACCGATTGTTGCATTAGACCGTTATCTTGGTGAAGATATACCGGTTGTTGCAGTAGATCACAAAGAAGGAGGAAGACTTGCAGCAGAAACCCTGATAGCAAATGGATGTAAGAAGGTTTTACATTTTACAGGTGACACGAAAGTAGAATCACCTTATCACGAAAGACATTATGAATTTGAACGGATTATGAGAAATCATGGGATAGAAACGATTCGATATGAATTGAAATGGAACAGAATGGATGCGGGATATTATAAAGAAGCAGTAAAAGAAGTATTATCAAAAACGACAGATTTTGATGGAGTTTTAGGGGTAGACAGAATAGCAATCGAATGTATGAATGAAGTGATTCGAAGGCATAAGAAAGTTCCGGGAGATATAAAGTTTGTGGCATATGATGGTACTTATATTACAGAAATGGTAGAACCGGAAATGACTGCGGTTGTTCAGCCAATTGAAGGACTTGCAAGAGAATCTGCACGCTTAGTTTGCAAATTGGTAAATGGGAAAGTGTACAAAGATAAGAATGTCATACTAAAGGTAAAGCTGCAAAAGAGGAAAACAACTATTATTTAGTTAAAATTCACAAAATGCATAGTGTAATTTCGTTAGAATTATACGAAATAGTGAAGAAATTAGAAAAGGATGTTGACATAGTATAATGATAGATTATAATAAAGGTAAAGAAACAGAATAGTGCACATTCGTTTTATACGCGTTATGGAACCCGTTCCATAACGCGGAGAATCTAAGTGGAATTATTTTTTTAATCAATGTGGAACGGGTTCCACAAAAATAAGGAGGATCATTATGAAAGCAAAGAAACTAAAAAGATTTTTTTCAGCAGTGCTTGTAAGTGCATTGTCTATGAGCCTTTTAGCCGGATGCGGAGGAAAGAGTGAGGAAGCTGCAACAGATGAAAATGGTGCAACAATTATTAAATTTGGTATTCATGTCGCGAATCCAGAAGAGCAGGAGCCGGTTACCTATAAAATTGTAGAGGCTTTCAATAAAGCAAATGAGGGAAAATATAAAGTTGAATTTGAGGCGGCTGATACAGAAACACACTCTAAAAATATGAAGTTAAAAGCAGAAGATGGAACATTACCACAGATTTTCTGGATTGAAGGTTCTGAGGCAGCTGAATATAGTGAAGCTGGTGTTTTAATGGATCTGACAGAATTCTTAGATGAAAATGCAGAGGTAAAAGAAGCTTTAGGTGGAATGGAAGAAGCCTTTAAAGATGATAACGGACAGTATGGATTACCTTATCAGTGTAATGTTCAGGGAATTTTTTATAACAAAGAAATCTTTGATCAGGCACAGGTTGCATATCCGACAGACGATACAACTTATGAAGAGTTTGTTGAAATGATCAAACAATTGAAAGCCAGCGGAGTTACACCTCTTGCAATCGGAAGCAAAAATAGTGCTTATGCAATGTGGGAGTTTAACGAATTCCTTGCAAGATACGGATGGGAAGAAAATATCGACAACATCCTCTCTGGAAAAGATAAGTTTAATAATAAAGAATTAGTATCCTGCTTTGAAAAATTACAGGGATTGAAAGATGCAGGTGCATTCCCAGAGAATATGGCAACGATAGAATATTTTGATGCAAAACAGCTTTTTGATGAAGGTAGTGCGGCAATGTTCGGAACAGGCCAGTGGGATTGTGCAGAGTTTGATGAAAATATCGGCGATAAGATTGGTTTCTGGTGGGGACCAAAATTCACAGATACAAAATCTGAACAGAATGTGGCAATGAAGGTTCCATCTGCACCAATCGGAGTCAGTGCGGCAGTTGCTGATGATGAAAAGCTGAAAGAAGGTGTGTATGAGTTCTTGAAATTCTATTATGGAGAAGAGGCGGCAAAATTATCTTACGAGGGATCTATCTTCCCTGCAACAAATTACGATAGTGTGGCAGCAGCTGATACACAGTTTGCAATGAATGCAATGCTCGAGTCACTTGCAAGCGGATGGGAAAGTCCGGCATCAGCACCAGATCTTACAGTTTCTTCAGCAGTACAGGAAGCATTGTATGATGCGATCTTCGGAGTACTTCAGGGAACATATGAACCAGAAGAGGCATTAGATAAGATTGATGCAGCACTTGCAAACAGTCAATAAAAAACAGGGACCTGTCGGATATAGGGAAGAAATATATCCGGCAGGAGTTCCTGAAGGGAATGGAGTGACAGTATGCATTGGTTAAGTAAAAAAAGATATAAGATCGGTTTATTAATACCAACATTACTTGTATATAGCGTATATATTATACTTCCGATCGCAATTGCAATATATTATAGTTTTACAAAATATTCAGGAATTGGAAAACCGAAATTTACGGGATTAAAAAATTACATAAGATTATTTCAAGATCAGTTATTCTGGAGTTCGTTTAAAAATACGATGGTAATGTTTATCCTCGCATTTGTATTGCTACTTACCTTATCATTTTTGATAGCCCTTTTATTAAATAATAAACTTAAAGCAGTTGATTTTTCGAAAGCAATGATTTTTTCTCCGGCAATTATCGCACCGATTATTGTAGGTGTTATCTGGGTATATATCTTAGATCCTAATATCGGTATTATTAATAATGTGTTGGATGCGATAGGAGCAGATTCATTAAAACAGACATGGATCGGTGGGGAAAAATTATCACCATATAGTATCGCAATCATTTATTTCTGGCAGCAGTTAGGATATCTGGTGACGATTTTTATAGCCGGTCTCAAGATGATTCCGACAGATGTATTGGAAGCAGTTAAGATTGATGGTGCAAATACCATACAGGAAATTCGTTATGTAACGATTCCGATGATGAGAACAACGATTTCCACAGTTGCAGTTTTGATCATTACCGGAGTATTTAAAATCTTCGAAATTGTTCAGCAGACAACCGGAGGAGGACCGAATCATTTATCGGAGACTTTGGTTACATATAGTTATGCACAGACATTTTCCAGCAGTGATTATGGATACGGTATGTCACTGGCGACAGTAACATTTTTGATTTCTCTTATTATTACAGCTATTTATACAACAGTAACGAGGGAAAGGGCGGAATAAATTATGATAAATAAAAAGAAAAAAACAGGTATGTATATTTTAATGGCACTTATTACAGTGTTGGTTGTATTTCCTTTTATCTGGATGCTCGTTCTTTCATTTAAGTCGAATTCAGAAATATTATCAACACCGCTATCTTTGCCGAAGGCAATTAACTTTGACAACTATAAGCATGCGATGGATGTGTTAGATTTTCCGAAATTATATGGAAACACTATTTTTGTATGTGTCATATCTTTGGTTATAGAATTAGTAATTACATTTTTCAGCTCTTTTGCAATTTCAAGAATGGAATTCAAAAATGAAAAAATGAGAAAATTGATCTATGGCTTTTTGATTATGGGGTTGTCAATTTCTCCGTTTATTCTCTTGTTCCCGGTGTACAAGATCAATGTATTTTTCGGGTTGAGAGGCAAGATGGCATTGATATTGCCTTATGTAGCAACGTCTATTTCATTTAATACGTTACTATTAGTCGGGTATTTGAAAGCTTTGCCTACAGAGATTGATGAAGCTGCGATTATAGATGGATGTAATTTATGGGATCTGATGGTTAAGATTATCTTACCGATGACGAAACCTGTAATTGCAACAATTGTCATCTTTAATGTGCTTTATATTTGGAATGAATTCCCGTTCGCATCCGTTATGTTAAGAGATGCGTCTGATTATACATTATCTATGGGAGCATCCTTCTTTAAAGGAACGTATACCGTAGATTATGGCGGAATTGTGGCGTCTAGTGTCATGATTATTATTCCGGAGCTAATATTCTATGGTTTCTTCCAGAAGAATATTGTAGAAGGAATGACAGCTGGTGCGGTAAAAGGTTAAAACGAAAAGGAGAGAAAAGACATGAGTAAAGTATCAGGATTATTTCAGGATTTAACAACAATTAAAAAAGCGAGAAACGGAAGACTTGCAAGCTGGGATCAGAGAGGAAAGAATCAGGATTACTGGGAAATTCCGGCAAAAGAAAGCATTGTACTTGGAGAAGTAGAAGGACCGGGATGTATTACACATATCTGGATGACATCTTCTTGTAGAAAAGTGAAAGCGCCAAGTATTTTAGATCCGGTTATGAATGCGTCTGCGGCTCCTGTTATGGAGATTCATCCGGCATTAGGTGTAATCTGGGATGATTATGATCCATTTTATTATAGAAAAGCATTAATTAAAATTACGTGGGATGATCAGGATACACCGAGTGTACTTGCTCCTTTAGGTGACTTTTTCTGTATCGGAAATTGTTATCCGGGGAATTTTTCATCTCTTCCATTTAATGTGTCCTTAAAACCGGAAGAGGCGGGACGTTATGGTGCGCCATGCTCAGTATCCTGTTATTTCCCGATGCCATTTAATAAAAAGGCTAAAATTGAAATTGTAAATGAAAATGAACTTCCGTTTATTTTATATTTTAATATCGATTACGAAATGTATAAAGAACCATTGGATGAAAATACGGCATATTTCCATTCTTGCTGGAGACGTGAAAATCCATGTGACGGCTGGGGACCGGATGTTCAGACAAACTCACCGGAAGTAAATAATGTGACAAACTTCAAAGGAGAAGGAAATTATACCGTTCTTGATGTAGAAGGAACCGGTCACTATGTTGGATGCAACCTGACGGTTAAGCATTATCAAGGCAGTTGGTGGGGTGAAGGTAATGATATGTTCTTCATTGACGGAGAAGAATATCCAAGTCTTAACGGTACCGGAACGGAAGATTATTTTAACCATGCTTGGGGAATGCAGAGAAATGCTTATCCGTTCTTCGGAACGATCGTGCATGAGGGTGATACGGATGGTTTTCAGGTTTCTTATCGTTTCCATATCACAGATCCGGTCCGTTTTGAGAAGAGCTTAAGAGTTACTATTGAGCATGGACATGCAAATCATTTATCCGATGACTGGAGCTCGACAGCTTACTGGTATCAGACACTTCCAACAAGCAAAGAAATTACAATTCTTCCTGTAGAGGAAAGATTGCCGAATGTTCCAAAACTGCCTGAAAGAGAACTGAAACTTCCAGAGTTAACAGAGGAGATGAAGGCGGCAAGAGAATCTTGGGAGAAGAGATGGGAAGAATACAGCCCTGCAAGACAGGAACAATTTAGAATTAAAGAAGAAAAAGCAAGACGTGAATCAAAGTTAAACACAGAATTTGCGAAAAAGCTTCGTGATGAATACAGATAATCTGGAGGGTTTTTTATGTCTAGAGAATTAATGCAGCAAAATATCCAGAAAGCGCAGTTAGAAATTGACGCTAAAAAAGATATTGTTAAAAATGGGAAGATGCGTCAGCACTATCACTTTATGGCACAGACGGGGTGGATCAATGATCCCAATGGACTGATTTATTATAAAGGGAAGTATCATTTTTTCTTTCAGTACAATCCATACTATGGCTTTTGGGATTGTATGCACTGGGGACATGCGGTAAGTGATGATATGATTCATTGGGAATATCTTCCTCTTGCACTGGCTCCTTCTGAAAATTATGATAATCATCCGCGAGGAGGATGTTTTTCAGGAAGTGCCATTGAACATGATGGAAAATTATTTTTAATGTTTACAGGAACTGCCAATAATGGAGAGGGATTTGAACAGACTCAGTGCATTGCCTACAGTGAAGATGGGATTCATTTTGAAAAATATGAAGGAAATCCGGTTTTGACAGCGCCGGAAGGAATCCCGACAGATTTCTTCAGAGATCCTAAGATATGGAAGCATGAAGATACTTATTATATGGTATGTGGTGCAAGCAGAAATCATAAAGCGCAGGCTCTTCTGTATCGCTCTAAAGATATGTTTCATTGGGAATTCTTTAATGTTCTTGCAGAGAGCCGCGGAGAGTGGGGCTATATGTGGGAATGTCCGGATTTCTATCCGCTCGGTGATAAATATGTTTTGATGTTCTCTCCGATGGGGGTAGGCGACCGTACGGTTGTGTATATGGTAGGTGATTTTGACTATCAAACCGGAAAATTTGATTACCATGTGAACGGCGAAATTGACTGGGGCTTTGATTATTATGCACCACAGTCCTTTGAGGCACCGGACGGACGCAGAATTATCGTAGGATGGGCAAATGCGTGGGATTGGATGCCGTTTTGGAAGGACTGGGGTCCGACTTATCAGGAAGGCTGGTGTGGCTTTTATAATATACCAAGAGAAGTCCGCTTAATGGAAGATAATACGTTACAGTTTATACCGGTGAAAGAAATGGAGTCTATCCGACAGGAAGTGTGGAAACAGGAGCAGATGCTTGTAGGTGAAGACAGACAGGCTGTGAAAGCTGGAGATGGAATTTCTTATGAATGGAAATTTAAAGTTGATCTTCAACAGACAGATGCAGATGCGTTAAAAATTATCTTGCGAAGCGGTGAAGGAAAAGAGACCGTGTGTACGCTTGATTTTACAGAAAGTAAAATGTTTGTAGACCGCAATCAGTCGGATGGCTGGAGTAAGGGGATATCTGAAAGTATTTTATATCTTCAGGACAAAAAAGAATTAGATATACATATCTTTTCCGATCAGAGCTCCGTAGAGATTTTCTCCGATCAATATCGCAATAATCATTCATTGAATATATATGCAGGTAACGAACAAAACAAGACTTATGTATGTGCGCTCGGTGGAAAAGTAGTTCTCAAAGATATGGAAACATATGGATTAGGAGAATGTTACCGATAAGGAGAAGAGTTATGCAGAAGCATTATGATGTGACAGCGTTGGGAGAATTGTTAATTGATTTTACAGAAAATGGAGTGAGTGAGCAGGGGAATGCATTTTTGGAAGCGAATCCCGGTGGCGCGCCCTGTAATGTACTCGCGATGTTACAGAAATTGGGAAAACGTACCGCTTTTATTGGTAAAGTGGGGAAAGATCAATTTGGCAGATTGTTAAAGGAAACGATTGAATCGGCAGGGATAGATTCGAGAAATCTGGAAATGGACGAAGAAGTAAATACAACACTTGCCTTTGTTCACACAGATAAAGATGGTGATAGAGATTTCTCTTTTTATCGCAACCCCGGAGCGGATATGATGCTTAAGAAATGTGAGATTCAACCTTCTGTTATTGAGTCATCAAAGATTTTTCATTTTGGGACCTTATCTTTTACACATGAAGAAGTAAAAGAGGCAACAAAATTTGCAGTAAAATGTGCGAAAGAAGCAGGAATATACATTTCCTTTGATCCAAACTTACGGGAACCGCTGTGGAAAAATCTGGAGGATGCCAAGAAAGCAATGGCTTATGGTTTTCAAAATTGTGATATATTGAAAATTGCAGATAATGAATTACAGTTTTTTACCGGAGAAGAAGAGTTTGATCGTGCTGTAGATATTCTTCAGGAGAACTATAAGATTCCTCTGATCTGTGTGACACTTGGCAAAGACGGAAGCTGCGCATATTATAAGGGAAAGAGAGTAGCTGCAAAACCATTTCTCCAAGATACAACCATTGAAACAACAGGAGCAGGAGATACATTTACAGGGTGTATGTTGAATTTTGTTCTTGAGAAAGGATTGGATGATCTGACAGAAAGTGATCTGGCAGAAATGCTGATATTTGCGAATGCGGGAGCATCCCTGATCACAACAAGAAGAGGGGCATTGAAGGTAATGCCGGAAAAAGAAGAAATCGAAAAAATTATACAGGGATGTTGTGGTTCATAGGAACCACAATGTCCCTAATTTTTTTATAAATTTTTTGAATTGAGTTTACCTGATAACGCATTTGAAGGATGTCTAAAAGAAGTTGAACTTTTGAAAAAGGCTTGATTTTTCGAGGAAAATCAAGATAATAAAAAGTGAGGTGGGATGGATTTTGGGGGGAGAATTAGACGGAAGAACATTTACCGAAGTTGAAAAAAATAGTTGAAAGTAGAGCTCCGGTTTAGTTAACTAAAAATGGTTATGGGGCAAAAGGAGAGTTGAAAATATGCAGGTGAGTGCAGCATGTATTCGATGTATGGTGGATCGCCAAGAAGAACGGATGCAGAAAAAGACAGGGGTATCAGAAATAAAAAAAGCAGAATATCTAAAACAAGTTCTTCGCGTAATCGGAGAAAGTAATAAGACCGCTTCAGCGCCGGAACTCGTTGAGGAAATATCAAAAGTATATGAAGCTTTTTTCGGAAAAGAAAAAGAATATGGAAAGATTAAATACGAACATAATGAGAAAATGCTGCATATAGAAGAGGAAATTCAACACAGTATTGAGCAGTCAGAAGACCCGCTAGAGCAGGCAATTCTCTATGCGCGTACGGGGAATTACATAGATTACGGTGCAATGAAAGTCGTTGATGAAGGGATTCTTGGCGAACTGCTCCAAAAGGCAGCGGCAGAAAAATTAGATAACAAAAATTATGAATGTTTTAAACTGGATTTAAAACAGGCAAAAAAGCTTACCTATGTACTTGATAATTGCGGAGAAATTGTATTGGATAAATTGTTGATAAAAGAAATAAAACGGCAATATCCGAAACTTCAGATTTCTGTACTTGTCCGAGGCAAAGAAGTGCTAAATGACGTAACAATGGAGGATGCCATACAGACAGGGCTAACAAAAATGGTTCCGGTGATTGAAAATGGGACAGGCATTGCAGGTACTGTACTGGAAAAAATCAGTAAAGAAGCAAAAGAAACGTTGAATGAAGCAGATATAATCCTTGCAAAAGGACAGGGAAATTTTGAAAGTATGTACGGTTGCGGGCTAAATGTATATTATCTCTTTCTATGCAAATGTGATTGGTTCGTAAAAAGATTCGCTATGACGAAAAATGCGGGAGTATTTTTGCGGGAAGGAGAATATATACTTCAAAATATGAAAGAGGAGTTATAAAAGAGGTGTTTTTAATAGGCAGGTGAATGACAACCTGCCTATTATTTTCCGTGAAAATCTAAAATAAATTTTTTAGAGAAAATTTGTAACGAAAGTGAATTTTCTCCGACTAACCTATGAAGAAGGAGGTGAGCAGTTCTGGATTACGAGAAATTATATCATTCCTATTACATGCAGGTGTATTCGTATGTGATGACGATTATGAGAAATCAGTCAATGGCTGAAGAAATTACGCAGAATACTTTTTTTAAAGCGATGACAGCAAAGAAAAAGTTCGAAGGAAGATCTAATGAGTTGTCGTGGCTGTGTGGAATCGCGAAGCATCTGGCAATGGATGAACACCGAAAAAATGCGAAAATTTATGAATTTGATGAATCGGCAGAGCGTATAGAAGAAAAGTCCGTTGACCCGGAGTCGGAAGTGGAAGATAAAGATACGGCGCTTCAAATTCATCTGATACTTCATGAACTGCAAGAACCCTACAAAGAAGTATTTCAATTGAGAGTTTTTGGGGAATTGTCGTTTTCACAGATCGGACTTATCTTTGGAAAAACCGAAAACTGGGCAAGAGTTACTTATCATAGGGCGAGAATTAAAATTCAGGAAAGGATGGAGAAAAATGAATCAGCATAGTTATGATAAATGTGAGATTGTTCAAGATCTTCTCCCGCTGTATTATGATGACGCATGCAGTGCTGTCAGCAGACAGCTGGTTGAGGATCATATGAAAACATGTCAAAAATGTCAGCGAACATATAAAGAGCTGCAAGATACTACGATTGACACAATGATACAAAAGGAATCGGAAGGCGTGTTAGAGCGTCATGCGAAAAAAGAAAAAAATGCCGCGTACAAAGCCGGAGTTGTGATTGCGTTATTGCTTGTAATTCCCATTGTGATTACTTTCTGGGTGTCGGTAAGCAGCGGCGGAGGCTTTGGCGTATTCTGGGTGTTGACGGCATCGATGCTTCTGACAGGAGCATTGACGGTTGTTCCGTTGACATCTAGTAAAAATAAATTTTTGAGAAGTATTTTGATTGGAATTTTCGCTTTGTTACTTATCATGTATTTTGTAGATCGCATGAATGGCGGCGGAGAATTTATTTTCTGGTCGGTACCGACGATTTTCGGATTGTCCGTTGTATTTCTTCCAATCATTATAAGAAAGATAAAGCTTCCGGTGGCTTTATCCGATAAAAAGGCGCTGATTACAATGATCTGGGATACCATGTGGCTTTATCTCACCATTTATATCATTTGCAATCGGTCAGGAGATGTAGGAGGGATGCGCGCAGGTTTTATCGTTTCCGCCGTTATGATGAGCGGTGTGTGGATTGTATTCCTTATAATCCGGTATCTGAAAACAAATGGATGGATCAAGGCGGGAATCGTGACAGCAGTTACCGGTATATGGTTTGCGTTCGCAAATGATGTATGCGTCTTTTTCACAGAACAAAAAAAGCAGCTGACGATTGGCTTTACGGATTTTACGAATTGGGAAAATGTGACTTGTGTTAATGCAAATATTTACATGATAGTTTTGATTATTGGCAGTATTGCAAGTGCGTTATTCATTATAAAGGGCTGTTTAAAGAGGAAACATGAAAAGTGATTTCATCACAGAACTTAATACCTTCTCCGTGATATATTCTAAAAAATGATTTTTGGAGGATAGTCATGGAAACGAAAATGAAAAAGAAGCGCAGAGCTTTTGTAAATGAGGATGATTGTGTTGCCTGTGGGTGTTGCGTGAAGGTATGTCCGCGTAATGCGATTGAGATATGGAAAGGAATTGCAGCCAAAATTAATTTGGACGCATGTGTGGGATGTGCAAAATGTGTAAAGGAATGTCCTGCATCAGTGATTGCAATTCGGGAGGTAGTGTAATGAAAAAACACTGGTATGACTATCTCTGGATTGTGTCTCTGACCTATCTGATACTTGGATTTTTTAACATATTATTTGCATGGCTTGGGCTTCTTTGCTTCTTCATTCCATTGATAATTTCCATTGTCAAAGGAACGAAAGGCTATTGTAATCGTTATTGCGGGCGCGGGCAGTTGTTCGGGATATTGGGGGGACGCTTCGGGCTCTCCCGCAAAGCAGATATTCCGAAATGGATGAAGAGTAAATGGTTTCGGTATGGATTCCTGATTTTCTTCTTCCTTATGTTTTTTCAAATGCTTTGGAGTACAGGACTCGTGTTTGCGGGCACGAAAGATCTCAGGCAGGTGGTAACACTTCTGTGGACATTTAAACTTCCATGGCACTGGGCATATCATGGAACCGCATTTCATCAAGGGGTTGCACAATTTGCTTTCGGTTTCTATAGTGTGATGCTGACGTCAACGGTTCTGGGACTTGTCACAATGGTATTGTTCAAACCTCGGAGCTGGTGCGTATATTGTCCGATGGGTACTATGACACAGCTCATATGTAAGGCGAAAAATCGGGGAAAAGAAGAATAATAAATAATGAATAGAGAATAGTGAATAATCCGTCAGGGATGTGGTTTTTTGAAAAACTGCATTCCTGATTTGTTTTTAGCTGGTATTTTTATAACCCACCTGTGGAATTAAAATAAAGTCATCAAAAAGATAGGTGTTCGAAGAAACGGAGGAATTGATGATGAAAGGATTTCATACAGGAGAAGGATATATGGGATATGTAGATGGGAAATATATTTTATTTGCCAGTGACAGAGAATATTTTGAGTTTATGGAAGAATAAGAGGAGGAGAGGTCATGAGTAAGATTTATTTCACGTTGACAGGAACAAAACATTATTATGGAAAGGACTTTTTGAAGAAAGGTGCGAAGATTCATTTAGAGAAGGAACAGGATAATGAATACGATAAGGAAGCAATCAAGGTAACTTATGAAGGACTGGGGAAAATTGGATATATAGCAAATAGTTCTTACACGGTAATCGGTGATTCTATGAGTGCCGGAAGAATCTACGACAAGATAGGAGATACTGCAAAAGCAAAAGTCGTGCTGGTCACGGATTATGGAATTATTTGCCGGTTGTGCAAGAAGAGCCTTTTAGAGAGCGAATAGAATTCCAAGAAATAGTATGGTATTTTTTCGGGACATTTTACACGGAAAAATACCATATCTTCGTCTTATCTATGGTATACTAAAAATGTTACAGGGAAAAAGAAGGCTATAATTTATTATTAAAGTTAAGAAATATTTACCCCCAAATAGGAGGAGGTGGATGAGTGAGAAGAAAAAGGAGAAGTTCTTATGCCAAAGGGAGCGAAGCAAAAATATAAGCTGTATAGAGTTGCGCAGATTATGATGGAGCATACAGATGAAGAGCATTTTATTACAATGCCGCAGCTTATCGGTGAATTAGAAAAATACGGAATTACAGCAGATCGGAAAAGTCTTTATGCGGATTTACGGGATTTGGAAATTATGGGAATAGAAGTGGAAGGAGAGAAAGTCGGAAAAGGATATCACTATCATGTGATTAACCGACCTTTTGAACTTCCGGAATTAAAGCTTCTGGTGGATGCCATCCAGTCTTCGAAGTTTATTACAGAGAGAAAATCGAATATTCTTATAAAAAAACTGGAAAAACTGGTCAGCAAATATGAGGCGCAGAAGCTGCAGCGGCAGGTTTATGTATCCGGTCGGATTAAGACGATGAATGAGAGTATTTATTATACTGTAGATGCAATCCATAATGCCATCTCTGAAAATAAAAAGATTCAATTTCAGTATTTTCAATGGAATGTGAAAAAAGAAATGGAGCTTCGCCATGATGGGGCATGGTATTTCATCAGTCCGTGGGGGCTGTCATGGGATGATGAGAACTATTATCTGGTCGGCTATGACTCTGAGGCGGAGAAGATCAAGCACTATCGTGTAGACAAGATGCTTCATATCCAGATGACGGAGGAAGAAAGAGAAGGAAAAGAGCACTTTAAGAAATTGGACATGGCAGACTATACGAAGAAGAGCTTCGGAATGTTCCGTGGAAAAGAAAAGACGGTAAAGCTACTGGTCGATAACCAACTGGCAGGTGTGATGATCGACCGCTTTGGTAAGGGTATCAGTTTGATTCCTACGGATGAAGGACATTTTACGATCAATGTAGATGTTCATGTGAGCAAGCAGTTTCTTGGATGGGTATTTTCTCTTGGAGAGCAGGTGAAGATTATTTCTCCGGATGAAGTGGTAGAAGAAATGAAGCGGGAGATTGAGAGATTAAAGAGTCAATATAATGATTAGAAGAAGAGGTCAGAGAAAGCAATCAAAGCTTAGCTGACCTTTTTTGGACGGAATCTGAGCTTAACTTTTAATGACAAGAATCAAAATAGCATGCAAATATTCAGACAGGTGTGGTATAATAAAAGTTAAGTATATTCGAAAAATAAAAGACAGAATGGGAGGAAATACTTATGGCAGAGAGAAAATATGATGTGACTGCACTTGGAGAATTATTGATTGACTTTACAGAAAATGGAAATAGTGAACAGGGGAATCCTCTTATGGAAGCAAATCCTGGAGGAGCACCATGTAATATGCTGTCTATGATCCAGAAACTGGGCGGTACAACTGCATTTATCGGAAAAGTCGGAAAAGATATGTTCGGAAGACAGCTTAGAGAGGCAGTAGAATCAGTGAGTATAGATACAAGAAATCTGATGGAAGACGAAGAGATTCATACAACACTTGCGTTTGTACATACCTTCCCGGATGGAGACCGTGATTTCTCATTTTACCGGAATCCGGGAGCAGATATGATGCTTACGAAAGAAGAGATACAGGAAGATTTAATCAGAAATTCAAAAGTGTTTCATTTTGGAACATTATCGTCTACACACGAAGGGGTAAGAGAGGCAACCAGATATGCGATTGATGTAGCAAAAGAGGCTGGATGTCTTGTAAGTTTTGATCCAAACTTAAGACCACCGCTTTGGAAAACATTGGAAGATGCAAGAAAAGAAATTGAATATGGACTTTCCAAGACTGATATTTTGAAGATATCTGACAATGAGGTGGAATTCCTCTGTGGAACTTCAGATTATGACGAAGGTGCGAAGATGTTGATTGAAAAATACAACATCCCATTCGTATGTGTGACACTTGGAAAGGATGGAAGCCGCGCATATTATAAGGGAATGCGCGTAGATGTTCCGGGATTTGTTCAGAAGAATACCATTGAAACAACCGGAGCCGGCGATACATTTTGCGGATGTATGTTACATTACATTATCCAACATGGATTAGAAGATCTGACCGAGGAGAATTTAAGAGAACTTCTCACATTTGCCAATGCAGCAGCATCGGTCATCACAACACGAAAAGGCGCACTGGCGGTTATGCCGTCCAAAGAGGAAGTAGAAGAGCTGCTTCGTGAATAATGATAGAAATAAGGATTGAGGGAAAGAAGATGAGGAAACGGTTGATAGCGGCGTTGTTGATCATGCTGCTATGTATGGGGATGAGCATGACAGCTTATGCGGTCCCGCAGATAACGCCGGAGGAGCAGCCACCGGCTGAAGCAACGGAAGAAGAAGCGCAGGCATTTAAGGCGGCACAGTTAAAGAAATATTATGATATGCCGGTGGCAACGAATGAGATCAAAGGGTGGCCACAGGGACCGGGAACTTACGGAGAAGCGGCAATCATTATGGAGGCAGGAACCGGTGCCATCTTATACGGGAAAAATATTGATGATCAGCATTATCCGGCAAGCATCACGAAAGTGCTGACGGCGCTGGTGGCGTTGGAAAACGGCAAGATGGATGATAAAGTGACATTTACGCATGACTGTGTCTCATTCCTTCAGCCCGGAGACTCCAGTATCGGAATGAAGGAAAATGACGAGATCACGCTGGAACAGGCATTGTATGCAACGCTTCTGGCATCGGCAAATGAGGCGGCTTATGCTGTGGCGGAAAATGTGGGAACAAACGCCGGTCACGATTATCAATGGTTTATTGACCAGATGAATGCCCGTTGTAAAGAGCTTGGCGGAACCAATTCCAATTTTGTAAATGCAAACGGACTTCACGATGAAAACCATTACACCAGTGCAAGGGATATGGCATTGATCGGGAAGGAGCTTTTTAAGCATCCGGAGTTTTTCAAGATTGTACAGACATTGCAGTATGAGATCCCGTCATCAGGTACATGTCAGCAGCATGTATTTCAACAAAAGCATAAGATGCTGCAGCCTTCAAGTTCGAAATATTATGAGTATGCGGTAGGCGGAAAGACCGGCTATACATCGGATGCACTGGCGACACTTATTACCATGGCAGATAATGGAAGCATGAAGCTTGTCTGTGTCGTGCTTCGAACACATGGGGGAAATAATTACCCGGATACTACCAATCTTTTTAATTATGCGTTCGATAATTTTGAACGGATTGACGTGAATGGGCAGGAGACTTCGGAAGATGTAGGAGATATTCTGGAAGACGAGAGCGGAGAACACAGTGGATATGTAGTTGTTCCGAAGGGTGTGAAGTTTTCAGATCTTAAGATGGAAATAACGGTTGATGAGGGACATACCGGAGAAGCAGTGCTTACTTATACCTATGAAGGAAATCTTGTTGGAAGTGCCAGAGCAAAACTCAGTGAGAAATATCTCAAGGAGCATAGAGCTGAGATTAAGAAGCAAGAAAAGAAGACAAAGAAAGCAGATGCATCGGATGGGAAAAATCTTCAACAGAGGCTGATCGTTGTGGGACTGGCAGTTTTATTTTTGGTCTTAATACTGTTATTTATCGCGAAGATCAGACAATATCGAAGAAGACTGGAGAGACGTCGCAGAAGACACCGGAGAAGATCGAGCCAGCAGAACAGAGCAGGGCAGAATCCGCGCAGGCGAAAGAAGTAAAATACCCCTTGACGAAAGAACGGTTCTTTTACTATAATAGAAAAGGTAAAAAACAGATGTCTGAATATCACTCCAGAGTTGCAGCCGCTGAAAAGAAACCGGTGCATAACAAGTGTTAAGCACAGGAACATCCAAGTAGGTCCTGTCGGCATTCCCCCGTTACAGGGAAGACATATGATGGTATGTTTAGGTGGTTCATAAACGTGAGTAATGGGGAAATCGGCTAATGCCGATTTCTACCAAT
>FR892642.1 GCA_000433535.1 Dorea sp. CAG:317 | reverse complement strand
CTATTTAGAACTGTCATTAACCGACAGCCCCTCTTTCTACCAATGTCCCCTACATATCATTCTCTCTGCCACACATACAAGCACTGTCGTCACAACATTCGAAGCAATGATTGTCAGAAACCCTCGCTTTTTATCTTTCATTTCATTCTTAAGTCCTGCATACACCAACGGAACCTCAACCACAAGTGTAATGATTAAATAAAATGCGCCGACAATATAGAAGGGACCCCTATCAAGCATCTCCCTAATTTCTCTTCCACCATAAATGAACTTTTGATCCTGATACAAAAATAAATATGGAAGAAGAAAAGACATTAAATTCGCTGCTGTAACAAGCATAAGCGTTTTCCATAGCTTCTTCTCCCTTAGAGAAAATAAGATAACGCCAGTTTCAATAACGAACGTCACCAAAACAGCAAGTGGTAAAAGTTCGTAAGGTTGTCTCCTCGTAAGCCATATCCATGAAGAATTTGCATATGCGGTTGTAGACAATGTCCCCCACATTGCGATAATAAAGAGCGTGCTTACTGTCACTTTGCTTTTTTTCTCACCTAACATCTGACCACCTCTTCACTTTCTAACACCACAGCTATTGTTTCTTGAGCCTCTCTTTTCGATATGTCATAAATTCCATTACAAGCTGAATCATTGCGGCAGTAAAGACAAAATTACTCACATATCCGAAAAACTCAATTTTTCCAGCTACACTATGATCGGCACTAACATACGCCACCATCATGACCAACTGACAGATCAAAGTAAAAAATACGAATCGATCTGACATCTTTTCAAATAGAATACATGCGACTGTAATCGCAAGCATAAGATAATTTACTCGGAATAAGAACTCAAACACCTCGGCTTCGCTGTAATCCAAAGGAGCAACCGCTGCCAGCATCATTACAACATGCGCCAATATAATTCCTACAATATAACAATATTTTCTAGTTTCTTTTCCCATCACCAGTCCCTCCTCTTTTATAACGCTTTCCGTAAATTGTTCTTTCTATCATATCAATATAATCTTGCTATATCCTTTAAATCTTCTTTATTTTCTCTTAATTTTCTCTTTATTTTTAACCTTCCTTCTCTTCCCTTTCTGTCCGAACTCCATCAATATTATAAAGAACGCGTGCTTCAAAAATATTTATGCAAATTCTACTGCCCTGCGGATGGCTTCTTCCATCACCTCTGCCGCCAGTGTTCCTGCCATATTAATATCTGCCGGAACTTCACCCGCAGACACCGCATAAATGGAATCGCCATCTGCCATAGTCGCCACTGGGTTTATACATCTGGAATATGCACATCTTGTCATAGACGCAAGTTTCGTCAATTCTGCTTTTGAAAATTTCCCATTTGTAATTACTGCTCCTATAGTCGTGTTACTATTTGGAAGCTTCTGCTCTCCGGTAAATAAATCGGTCGGCGTGAATAAACGATACATCATTTCTCTTGTATCCCCGAACCCTTTTCCATCTTCTGCCTTAACTCCGGCAATCTTCTCTCCAGTTCTCGGATCAAAAATATCTCCCAACGCATTGAGAACAACGACTGCTGCCATCTGAAGCTCTCCCAGTGACACTGCATAGACACCGATTCCCGTCTTAGCTGCCCGCTCCATGCCACAGATCTTCCCTACAGTTGCTCCGCTTCCAGCTCCAATACTACCGCAAAACTCTTTCGTATATCTATGCCCCTCTCCTTTCCATTGTTCTGCATCTCTGCATGCTTCATAACCCATCCGGGCATCCGGTCTTACTGCCGCATCTCCCAGTCCAAGATCATAAATACAGGACTGGCAAACCAATGGAACATTGGCAAAACCTGTCGGATAACCTTGTCCACGCTCTTCCAGATACTTCATCACTCCGTCAGCTGCTGCCAAACCAAAAGCAGAACCACCTGACAACACAATCGCATTTACCGGGTTATCTGCGGTCACAGGTGACGCCAGTGGTGTTTCTCTGGATGCCGGACCGCCGCCACTAATATCCACTCCCGCTTTCGCCCCTTGGTCGAATAACAGAACTGTCACACCGGTTTGCGCCTCATCATTCTGCACATTTCCAATGCGAAGTCCTTTCATTTCTGTGATTTCTATTTCTTTTAATAACTGTCTGCTCATTCTTTCACCTCATTCTTTCGGCTCATATATATTACTGTCCTTCTCTTATTTCGTAACAATATTTTCCCGTTTTTTTCATTGTAACATATCAATGATGATTTGTATTATGCAGACCATGAATCTTTTATTTTTAGGGCATAAAATATTTGCATATAGCAAAGCAGGCGCCATCCCCGATGATAACGCCTGCTTTACGCTTGTTCCACAATTTAATATTTTATACGATTTAATGTTAATGGCTTAATCCGATCAGATATTATAAGCTCTTAGAAATTTCCTCACATACTTTCATAGCTTCAATGATAGCGCTTCTGAAGCCAAGCTCTTCTAATGTACGAACAGCTTCGATTGTTGTTCCTGCCGGTGAACATACCATATCTTTTAACTCACCTGGGTGTTTGCCTGTATCAAGAACCATTTTAGCGCTTCCAAGAACAGCCTGTGCTGCAAACTGGTAAGCCTGTGGTCTTGGCATACCGCCTGATACTGCTGCATCTGCCATTGCCTCAATCATCATAAATACATATGCCGGTGAGCTTCCGCTTACAGCTGTTACAACATCCATTAATTTCTCTGGAACGATTTCTACACGGCTGAAAGCCTCAAGAAGGGATTTCACATAAGCAATTTCTTCCTGTGTAAGGTGAGCGTTTGGACACATAGCTGTCATACCTTCTCCAACCATAGCCGGTGTATTTGGCATTGTACGAACGATCTTTACATCTTTACCGAATTTTTCTGCAAGCCAAGCGAGTGTCTTACCTGGTGCAATTGTAATTACGATCTGGTTTTCTTTGATATCGCCTTTGATCTGGTTGATTACATCCTCATAGAACTGAGGTTTTACAGAAAGAATGATTACTTCTGCATTATCTACAACTTCTTTATTGCTATCTGTTACATTAATTCCAAACTGTGCTTTTACTCTCTCTCTTCCCGGAGCAAAAAGGTCTGCGCCGATAATCTCCTCTGCCGGAATGATGTTCTTACCAATAATACCACCCATAATTGCAGATGCCATGTTACCTGTTCCAATAAAACCTAATTTCATCTTACATACCTTCCTTTTCTCTTCGAATTATTATGTATACATTCTTTTAATTTGTATACAATTTACTTTCTATAGTGACTATAGCATGTCTAAAAAAAAAAGTCAACAAAAATTTTATCTTTATCTTGAGTTTTTCCTATAAAACCGTTATAATTTGTATACAACCTAACGAAACGTATACTTATAAGGGAGAAAAACTATGGCAGAAAAGACGATATCACTTGCCGACCAGGCATATGCCAGAATCAAAGAAAACATTTTAAATCTGACCTATCCTCCGGGCATGACATTAACGGAAGCAATGCTTACAAAAGAGCTGGACATGAGCCGAAGCCCTGTCCGTACCGCAATTCATATGCTTCAGACAGAAGGACTGATTGTCTCCGACTATTACAAATCTATGATGGTCAGGGAAATAACAGATAAGGATATTCAGGAACTTTATCAACTCCGTGAATTATTGGAAGGCGCTGCATTTAAAGAAATCTTTACCTCCGGCAGACAGGAAGAATACTCCTATCGAATTGAAGAGAAGGTAGTCCGTATGTGTGCTGCCTCCGGTGATCTATATGACTGGGAAGTTGCTGATACTGCTATGCATATGGAAATCATCAGTATCTTTGAAAATGAAAGAATTAATCGA
The DNA here is from genome assembly GCA_000433535.1 of Dorea sp. CAG:317. GTDB lineage: Bacteria > Bacillota > Clostridia > Lachnospirales > Lachnospiraceae > Dorea_D. Next base: position 264 of record FR892642.1, on the reverse strand, counting down.
ATCTACGAAAATAACTTGTCTGAACTTATACGAATTGGGCAATATTCTATCAAAAACGGAATGCGTATACCTCGCACAAACGAAAATCTAAAAAAAATGGTTCAATATATGCGAAAAAATAACTACGAAAAAGCTTTTGAAATCTTAAAAGCAGATCATTTTGGAACCGGAAAAGACAGTGCATTAAAAGGCGCAAGATAACTTTTAATTAATTTCATACTTAAATAGCAAGAAAAAACCGTGAATCAAATTCACGGTTTTTTT
>FR892641.1 GCA_000433535.1 Dorea sp. CAG:317 | reverse complement strand
AAAATTGACCCATGTAGCCTAAACATCGCTCAACCAATCTCCAAAAAGGGTATAAAATCCCTGTGGCAGAGTTCTGAGCGGTTATTAAGCTGTCAAGGTTCGTTAATAGTTACTATTCCAGCTGTACATTCAGCTTACCGATATTTGAAAGTGTCTCATAGAATTCATTCTTATAAGGGCAGCTACTGCACAGCTTGAATGTGATATATCTTGCTGAACGAATTATTTTTGCAGCAATCTTCAGCAGTTTTAAACGGACGGTATCAATGCGTTGTTTGCGCATGTTTGCTGATAACGCCAATCGTCTAAACCAATTAAATATGTTATAAGCAAGAGCGTGTACCTGAAGCCTGTTTGCATTTACGATTCTGGTATGACTGCTTACGGAAGCAAAATCAAAACCGGATTTACTTTCTTTGATGAAGTTTTCCATCAGCCCTCGCTTGCAGTAAAACTTGATAAGATACCCTGGTGAGGAATCCATGTTTGTGACAACAAAGGTGTACATGTAAACCATCTGGTTTTCCGGCTTTTCAACCTTGCAAACCACACGCCTTTCATAAGGCCATGGACCTGCTTTGTACATGAAATCACCATAAACTACCGCATAATCAACTTTGTTATTCCTGGTGATTTCATCAAGCTCATCCACAAGATCGGATGCTTTTCCACGTAGGATGCCATTCTCCTTCAGCCGGATCACATAGCTTGTGCCGTTTTCCTCACACTGCTTATAAAGATCAGGCGTAGAAAAACCGCTATCACCACGAAGTAGAATAGGGATTTCCGGATAGTCATGCAGATATTCATCCAG
>FR892640.1 GCA_000433535.1 Dorea sp. CAG:317 | reverse complement strand
AAAGTGACAACTTTGACACAATTAAAGATTGAGAAAAAAGTCTTGATTAAAAATCACTACGGGATAAGAAAACTTCAACGGTAGTTCCTTTATTTAATTTGGATTTTATTTTTATATATCCTTGTTGTTTTCTTAAAACTTCTCTAGCCAAATATAACCCAATTCCAAAGCCCTGCTTATCTGTTACATTTGTTCCTCTGTAAAATCTTTGAAATACTTTTCCTTGCTCTTGCTCTGGTATGCCTATACCATTATCTATAATTTTTACACATACAAATGATTCATATAAAATAGACTTAATCGTTACTTCTGTATCATCTGGCGAATATTTTATTGCGTTTTCAATAATATTTGCAAAAACTTCCTCCGTCCATTTCAAGTCAGCAAAGACTTTATAATCATTATTTTCTGAACGAATATGAATATTTTTCCTCATTGCGTCCAATTCTACCGATTGACAACTTTTTTTAATTATCTTGTCTAATTCAATTATCTTAGGATTGACAGAAATAATTTCCTGTTCCGCATACGAAGATTTCAGCAATTCTTTCATAAAAAATTCTAGTTTCTCAGCATTTTTTTCGATTTTATCTGCTAATCGAAATGATGTTGATTCATTCACTTCCTCTTTTAACAATCCTGCATATAAAGTAATATTTGCAAGAGGAGTTCGTATCTGATGACTGATGTTAGAGAGTAATGATTTTATAGTATTACGTTCCTGCTCTGCAACTTCTTTTTGCATATTTGAAATTTCAACAATACGGTTTAGTCTTTCAGAAATAGCCGAATCTAAGGACTCATCATATATCATATCAATTTGTTTTCCGCCGAGTATTTCATCCGCTTTATTCAAAAAACTATTATACTGAGATAACATCTTATTTCTATACCAGTAAATTACCAAGCCTAA
>FR892639.1 GCA_000433535.1 Dorea sp. CAG:317 | reverse complement strand
CATAAAACAAATCCACAAACACTCTCTTCTTGCATTCTCAGTTTCCTTTGGTTCTTTCATATCCACGGAAGTGGGAAACTCCCCATAGATATTATTCAGATTTTCACACAAAAAGAGAGCGCGCTCTTGCACTCTCTGTCTAATCACCACCAATATAATAAAATCGTTTATATTTCCCATATTATCCTAACTGCATTCCTCATACTTTTCACAGTACACCTCAGCTTCTTCCTCTGTAAGTTCAAAATATTTTACAAGCTTTTTGATAATCTCTTCTTTCGTCTTTCCGCCTTCTTGATTATCCCGAATCAAAGCTTTGATTCCAATCTGTCTTCCACGTTCCATACCAACTTCCAGAGAAGCTTCTCTCTCCTGCCTCATATGTTTTTCTTCATCATATTCATAAATACTCATTTTCTTCGCCTCCGCCCTGTTTTTACTCAAGAACTCCGACAAAATCCCTTCTTTTATACATTCTGTAATTGCACGCTCAACTGCTTTATCTATCGATTCTTCTTCCGCATATTTTCGCACTCTTTCTGTATACTCCGAATAGTCTCTTAAAGTTTTACACATCCCCATAAGTTCCTCATTATGTCCGGGATTAATATTAATCAGCACCGCTTCCAGATCTAGCGCATAGCGTTCTTCTTTACCCGCTTGGTTCCATACAAGTTAGCATCTTTTGTAAGGTC